>NZ_VCHY01000002.1 GCF_005877885.1 Labilibacter sediminis | reverse complement strand
AGTTTTACCGGAGTTAAACGTTGCGAGGGTTCCTTTTTATGGAAGGCTCCCTGGACAGATAGTTCACCGAGGCCTGACGTATGGATGGCATTCAGAACTAAGGATGAGCAGTTGATGAGTGATAGTTTATGGATAGAGATAAGTGGGTAGGAGTTAGTGGAAGAAAATTTGGGGATTTCTGTATAGATTATCAAAAGTTTCTGCCTGGATCCAGAAAAATACATGAGCTGGAATGAGATTAGATTTTTTTGTAGTGCTAAAGGTTATAAATCAAAAAAGCTGTTCCAACGTTTTGGTAACAGCTCTTTTGCACTAGCAAAATCGAAAAGGGTAAAAAAATAGTAGTTATTTTTTAAATATCATTCTCATTAAAAACGCTCAATTACGAATAATTAAGCTTTAATGAAAAATACAAATGGGCATTGTTCCCGTTTGCGATACAAACAAACAAAACGAAATGAAGATTACCAATTAAATGGTATTATTCACTCGAAACTGGGCTTAAAATGGGGATTTAGGGGTGAAATAATCATATACGGTATGAATTTTTCAGATAGATAATTAGGGTGTTTTCTGTAAATTTTCCCTTGAATGATGTTTAATTGTATGTTTTTATGATTACTTTCGTGTGAAATGGATTTAAATCAAAAAATACCGGCATACTTAATCGTAAAAAAGAATATTGTTCGTCTTATTCTTTTTACAGCAGGATTTGCTTTGTTGTTTATTAACCTGTACTCACCTTTTGATGTGAGAAACTGGTTTGGGTTAAATCTTAAATCACAGGAGCTGTTTCTTTATTCAAGCCTGGTCATTCTTACCGGCGTGCTGGTAGCTGTTATTTCTCGTGTGCTTTTGTATCATTACAATAAAAAGAAGATTAGAACTACACTTTGGGCCTTTCTTTTAATTATTGCATTGGAGGTCATTTGTATGTCTCTTTTTTATACCATTTACGAAGCAGTCTTTATAAAATCAGATAATCGACCTTATACAGAAGTATTTAAAGTTTCTTTGCAAAACACAGCCTTGGTGCTTCTTTTACCATATGCCGTATTGTGGTTGTATTTTTCTTGGCAGGATAAGATCTATAAAATTAAGATGCTGACAGAGTCGGAAGAGAATAGTGTACTTGACGGTAAAATGATGATTCCTTTTCTGGATGAAAAAGGAACCATGCGCATTACCATCAAACTTGATGATATTTTATATTTAAAGGGTGCCGACAATTATGTCACTATTTTTTATTTAAATAAGAAGTCAATCTCCAAATTTTTATTGCGAAACACCATTAAAAATATTGAAAAAGTTATGGAGGATAAGCCCATTACACGCTGTCATCGTTCATATATGGTTAATTTCGACAAGATAAAAATAATTCGCCGCGAACGAGGAGGACATATTCTGGAGATGGATACCGATCCCCCAATAGAGGTTCCTGTTTCAAAAACTTATATGGATGAGGTTTTTCAGTTGTTTGGCAATGTTTAATTGCGATAAAAAGGCTGAACAAACAAGGTATATACCCAACATCCTACACAAAAGTTTGCTATACATTCTAATCCGGCAAAAAGTATCAAAGCAAATGAAATAAGTGCACTTGCACTTGCGAATTGTGCAATGTGAAGCGCTACTATTGTGCTGGTAAAAATAAACCCTAATCTTGCTGCGAAAACTTTTGGAGCCTTAGGTATGGCTTTCCCTTTGTTTGGCAAAATATCCCCAACTTTTGACGATAATATTCCAAGTGCGCTGAATTTAGCTTTGCCAAATCCACGGGTGTAAAAATCTATCACCAGGAAGGCCGGAATAATCCATGATTGTGTTATGACATACAATAAAAGTAGGATAATCACAAAGAGAGCTGTTATTCTGGGTATGTGTTCAGATATACGTTCTGTAGATATGGGGCATACTATGTTTTTCATGGCTTCTGTGTTTTTTTGTTAATGTAAATATATATCTATTATATGTATTGTAACTGTCTTGTTATGAAAATTGTTCGCAAAACATACGTTTAAATCATATAGAAATAATATGGAAACAAAATGCAACATTGTTGCATTTATTATAAAAGATGTATATTTGTAAATCTAAATAGTAGGATTTTAATGAGTATAGAAGAATTACTAAAGTTAAAAGGAGTGAGATCAACAGGAATAAGGTTAAAACTTATTCAGGTGTTGATGAATTCGGAATATCCTCTTCAGCAAAAAGAAATTGAGGAAAGGTGGGATGAGCATATTGACAGGGTGACACTATACAGAAACTTAAAATTTTTAACCTCCATTGGTATTATTCATAAAATTGAAGTGAGTGAATTTATTACATCATATAATGTAAATAATTTGGATGATGCCGAAGAGAGTTCTGAACATCTTCACTTTCATTGCGTTGATTGTGATAAGGTGATTTGTATGCCTCAGCATACCATTGATGAGTATAAATTACCTGAAGGTTTTATGCCTGCAAATAAGAAATTAATTATTGATGGCACTTGTAAATGGTGCAATACAAACGGATAAATATATAGACATGAAACGAGCATGTAAATTTGATTATCCAAATTAACACACAGGAGGATGATTAAATTTGGCGAGTTCCATGTGACAATTAAAATCAAATTAAGAAACATGAATAAAATATTATTAGCGCTAATGGTAGTGGTGCTTGTCGCAAGTTGTGGGCAAAAGAAGAAGAGTTTAAATAGTGTTACAGTTAGTATCTTACCACAGAAGTTTATAGTAGAACAGCTTTTAGGAGATGGAGTTGAGATAAATGTAATGATACCTGATGGGAATAGTCCGGCTACCTACTCCCCAACTCCTGAACAAATGAAAGCCGTTAGTAGCTCGTCTTTATATCTTAAAATTGGGCATATTGGATTTGAACAGGCCTGGATTGAAAAATTTCAATCGATCAATGGTGATTTGAAAGTTGTAGATACCTCAGCAGGCATTCAGTTAATTAGAGGGGAAGGACATCAGCATGGAGATCATTATCATGAAGGAGGAATTGATCCGCACATTTGGACTTCGCCAAAAACAATGTTAAAGGTAATGAAGAATACGCAGGTTGCTTTAATAGATAAATATCCCGAGCAAAAAGACAGAATTTTGGAAAGAGGCAAACTGTTGGAAAGTAAAATTATAGAACTTGATGAATCTTATTCAAAGGCAAGGGAAGAAATGATTAGCCACAAATTCATTATATTTCATCCTGCATATACTTATTTAGCCAGAGATTATAGTTTAGTACAGGTGTCGATTGAACATATGGGTAAAGAACCAAGTGCTAAATGGCTAAAAGAGATCGCTGATATGGTAAAGGAAGAAAATATAAAAGCCATTTTTATACAAAGAGAGTTTGATAAGCGCAATGCAGAGATGATTGCAACGGAGGCTGGAATTCCTGTTATTCAGGTAAATCCTTTAGCAGAGAATTGGGATGTTGAGATGCGTAAAACATTGGATTTGTTAGTTAAAGCTTTAAGCTAAAATAATGGAATCGTTAGTTAGTTTAAAAGGAGTTTTTGCCGGGTATTCACCTCAGAAGTCGGTGTTGCGTAATATTGATTTTGAGGTAGTGCCAAATGATTTTATAGGGATTATTGGTCCCAATGGAGGCGGTAAATCCACTCTTTTAAAGGTGATTTTAGGTTTGCTTCAACCTCAAAAAGGATCGCTTCATTATAAATGGGGCGATAATAACCTACATCATATTGGATACCTTCCGCAGGTGAATACAATTGATAAGGTGTTTCCTATAAAAGTACTGGATGTTGTGCTATCCGGATTAATGGGTAAAAAACAGTTTCTTTCTCGTTACACACATAAGGATAAAAATAGAGCCATTGAGTTGTTGGATTTTGTAGGCTTACAGAACTTTGCCACAAAACCTATTGGTCAATTATCGGGCGGGCAGATGCAAAGAGTTTTTCTTTGTCGTGCAATTATTAATAATCCCGCACTACTTATTTTAGATGAGCCAAATACCTATGTGGATAAGCATTTTGAAGCAGAGCTGTACGAACTTTTAAATAAACTTAATGAAGAAATGGCTATTCTTCTGGTTTCTCATGATATAGGTACGATATCTTCCATTGTAAAAACAATTGCCTGTGTTAATGAAAATCTACATTATCACAAGACAAATAAAATTTCTCCTGAATTACTTAAAACTTATAATTGCCCGATTGAGCTTATAACACATGGTCATGTCCCGCACAGGGTGTTGCACAATCATTAATATATTTCCAAGATGCAAAATTTGTTAGATCTTTTTCAATATTCCTTTTTTACCAATGCTTTGTTAGCTGGTGTTCTTACAAGTATTGTGGCTGGTATTGCCGGAACATATATTGTCGCACGTAAGATTGTTTTTATTAGCGGAGGTATTACGCATGCTTCTTTTGGAGGGATTGGCTTAGGGTATTTTTTGGGTATTAATCCCTTTTTAGGGGCTGCTGTTTTTGCTATTATGGCTGCACTGGGTATTGAGTGGACGACCAGTAAGGCCAATGTCAGAGAAGATAGTGCTATTGCCATGCTATGGTCTTTGGGCATGGCGATTGGAATTATTTTTGTTTTTCTCACACCTGGATATGCACCTAATTTAATGAGCTTTTTGTTTGGAAATATTTTAACGGTGTCAGTACAGGATATACTTATAATGGCTGTATTGGCTTTGTTTGTAGTTGCCGGTATTGTTGTTTTTTACCGACCAGTACTGTATATGGCTTTTGATGAAGAATATGCTAAAACATCAGGTCTTAATGTGAAAATTTTAAAGTATATCACTTCTGTTTTTATAGCCTTAACTATTGTAATGAGCATACGAATTGCCGGAATTATTCTGGTGCTCTCATTGTTTACCATACCGCAGGCTATTGCCGGAATCTTCACCCACGATTTTAAACGAATGATTTATATTTCAGTCTTGTTTGCTTTTATGGGGATCATGATCGGACTGATAGGATCCTATTATTTTAACTTACCTTCCGGAGCCATCATTATTTTTACGCTTATTAGTATGTGGGCTATTTTAAAGTCGGTTGTATGGCTTAAGAATTTTCGTCATCAAGTTGTTTAAGGGCGGCGCCTATAGCTAAATCAATAGGCGTTGTAATCTTAATATTTTCTCTGTTACCCTGACAAAGGTTAATTGTGTAACCAGCTTTTTCATACACACTGGCGTCATCGGTAAACAGAGGATCAAAAGGTTGGTTATAAGCTTTTTTTAGTTTCGAAAAAAGAAATACCTGCGGGGTCTGAACCATCTTATAATTGTCTCGGTTTACTGCTTTACTTTTGCTATCCTCAATTTGCCTTATTGATTCAAAAGAATCAGTTACCGGAACAGCGCTTTCTTTTTCCTGGGCCATGCTAAAGCAGTTATTAAGCGTTTGTATGCTAACCAAAGGTCGAACACCATCGTGTATGCCAATTAAGCATTCTTCTTTTATTAGGCTGAGACCGTTTTTTACACTTTCAAAACGCGTGTTTCCTCCATCCGTTAAGGAAAGAGGTATGGAAAATTGGTGCTTTTGACAGAGCTCGTGCCAGGGTTCAAATTGTTCCGAAGGGAGAACCAATACGATGTTCATATTTTTATCAAAAGCGTAGAACTTCTCTATAGTATGCATCAGTATGGGTTTGCTGCACCATTCAATAAACTGTTTTGGAATTTCACTTTTCATGCGTGAGCCACTACCTCCGGCCACTATAACAACGGCTTTATTCATCTTTGTATTATTGTTTATCGAATGCCTGCCAGCAGACAGAAGATCCTCATGAAGAATTAATCATTTTCTTTGCAGAGAACGGCAATCGTTAAATATTGCTATTTTGTATGTAGGTGCAAAATTAAACAAAAGAATGTTTGTATCGCTTATATACATGTGTAGGTTTTATTATTTAAATAATTAGAGAATTGTTTCTTAAGCCCAAAAAAAGTATAATTTTAGCAGGTACGTCTTACTGGGTTGAAATTGATTTACATGGAATTTTATAAACGAATATGGATATTAGTATTTTTATTTTGCTTCAGGCTTCTTAACGGACAGGTTACTGAATCGGATCTTAAAAAGCATGTGGAGATTTTGGCAAGCCCTGAGTTTGAGGGTCGCGGTATTAGGAATGCTGGTCATAAAAAAGCTGAGCTTTATATTCTTCGTCAATTAAATTACGCCCGGCTAAAACCTGGTAATCAGGAATCATTTAGGCAGGAATTTAGTTTTAAAAATGTATTGGTAACACCGCCTTTTAATCATCACATAGTCATTCAGGGAGATACGCTAATTAATTTTTTGGATTATGTCTCCGTCAGAACTAACTCAGCAAAGTCTAAAGAAATAGTTTTGTATGCCGCTGTTGATGCGGATAAAATTAAAACTAAGAAGGATGAAGAGGAGAGAAAAGCCATATTAATTGATGATGTAGATGAACAAATCCTGAATACTTTAGTGATGAAAGGGTTTAATTATATCATTACGCCGGTTTCGAGTGATGAAGAGTTTTTAAGGCTTAAAGAAATTAATGAATCCGGCATAATTCAGGATATTTCTGATGCAAATCTTTTTCTTATCCCCTCCAGGGAATATGATATGTATTACTTACATCCTAAAGTTTATACCGAGCTTAAACATCAGCTGAAAATAAAACAGAAAAAGGCTTTTCAAAAAGTCGGGAATATTGAACTTCCGGTGAAGAAAAAGGAGATTAATGCAAATCCGTCCAATCTGTTGGCCTTAATTCCCGGAGAAAATGCAGATAGTACCATCGTGATCTCTGCACATTATGATCATATAGGCGTTATAAACAATCAAGTGTATTTGGGGGCTAACGATAATGCATCGGGTACAGCTGGTGTTTTGGCAGTGGCAAAGGAGTTGCAGAAGTATGCCAATAAAAATGGTTTGCCCAAATACAATATACTCTTTGCCTTCTTTAGTTGTGAAGAGGTGGGGCTGAAAGGTTCGCAGTTTTATGTGGAGAATCCTGCTTCTCCCCTAAATAGTACTATTGCAAATATTAATTTGGATATGATTGGGAACGAGGATGAACAGCATAAAAGTAATCCCAATTTTATTTATGCTTATGGGCCAAAGGGAAAGAGTGAATTTTTAATGCATAAAATAGATAGTATTAATCAGGAGTCTAATTTTTTAACTTTAGATTTTTTTGAGAATAATATGCAGGTGGGCAATAAATTTTTAAGACTTTCCGATCAGGCAAATTTTATTAAAAACGATATACCGGCTTTGTTTTTATTTAATGGATTAAGTCCTCATTACCATAAGGTGTCGGATAGGCCGGATAAACTGGACTACACAAAAATGAAAAATGTATGTAATTTACTTGTTGCTTTAATAAAAGATATGGCTTATGATTTGTAAAAAATACCTAATCCTCTTAAATTGCTAAAAACATTAAAAAATATAGCATGATACCTACCGTAATTTTTAAGTTTTTAAAAGAGCTTTCCGTAAATAATAATAAAGAATGGTTTCAGGATAATAAGCCTAAATATCAGGATGCCAAACAGGCTTTTGAAGAATATATAAATGGCTTGATTGGTGTGGTTCATTCCATTGATCCTACAGTGGGACATCCGCATGCCAAAGATTGTATTTTCAGAATTTTTAGGGATGTAAGGTTTGCAAAGGATAAAACGCCGTATAAAAACAACTTTGGAGCCTATATTGCCCATGGTGGTCGTAAAAGTCCATATGGCGGATATTATTTGCATGTAGAACCCGATAATAGTTTTATTGGAGGTGGCGTTTATTGTCCTCAGCCTAACGTACTGAAGGCGGTGCGGGAAACAATTATGGAACGTCCGTATGATTATAAAAAGATTATTGAAGGCAGAGAGTTTAAAAAGGTGTTTCCGGAAATTTGGGGAGAGCGCTTAAAAACTGCTCCAAAAGGATTTTCTAAGGATGATCCGAATATTGATTTGATACGTCCAAAATCGTATACATTGCTTGTGAATTTAAGCGATGAGCAAATAGAATCGCCTAAGGTTGAAGATAAAATTTTAAAGACTTTTAAATTAATGAAACCATATAATGAGTTTTTAAATACAGCCATTAAAAACGCTATGTCGTAAAAATATGGATGGTATAAAAATTAAAGCAGAGCATTACTCGAAATACTCTGCTTTTGTTTATTTATAAGAAATATTAAATATTCTCCAGAAAGTTATCAAGTATTTCCGGTAGATCAGGTTTACCAATTTCCTGCAAATAATAATGAACGCGGGTTGTTGGTTTACTGATCTTTAAAATCCTCGTTAAGTCAATAGGAGTAGCAATAATTACGGTATCGCAAGGCGTATTATTAATAGTAGTTTCCAGATCTTTTATTTGTTGTTTGCTATAGCCCATAGCCGGTAATGCCAAACCTATATGCGGATATTTTTTATAAGTGTTTTCTATTTCTCCAACAGCATACTCACGGGGATCAACTATCTCAGCAGCTCCAAATTTTTGTGCCGCTACAATGCCGGCGCCAATTTTCATTTCTCCATGCGTTATTGTTGGGCCATCTTCTATCACCAAGACCCTCTTGCCGCTAATGTTTTCTATGTTGTCAACTTCTAGTGGCGAAGCGGCATCAATAATTTTAACATTGGGATTTAGTTCTTTTATATTTTTTCGAAGCTCATTTATACCTTCAATGTTGGCACTATCAATCTTATTGATGATAACAACATCCGACAATCTAACATTCACTTCGCTGGGGTAGTAACTTTTTTCATGACCTGCCCTGTGGGGATCAGCTACAGTAATCATTAAATCTGGTTTGTAGAATGGCATATCGTTGTTTCCGCCATCCCAAACAATAATATCGCAACCTTCAAGGTCCTCTTCTGCTTCTCTTAAAATATCATGGTAATCAACACCTGAATAAATAACGTTTCCTCTAATAATATGAGGTTCGTATTCTTCCATCTCCTCAATGGTACAATTGTGTAAAGCTAAATCATCAATCTTAGAATAGCGTTGAACAATCTGGTTCTTTAAATCGCCGTATGGCATAGGGTGCCTGATGGCGATTACTTTTTTACCTCTGCTCATTAAATATTCAATTACCTTACGGGATGTTTGGCTTTTTCCACAGCCTGTACGCGTTGCACAAACGGCTATAACGGGTTTAAGACTTTTGAGCATGGTATGATTAGGACCTAGTATTCTAAAATCTGCTCCGGAGGCTTGAACAATGGAAGCCAGGCTCATCATACGTTCGTAATTGATATCGCTATAGGCAAAAATGCATTCGTCAATATTGTGTTTTCTGATGAGGTAAGGCAGTTCCGATTCTTCATATATGGGAATACCATATGGATAATGCTTGCCTGTGAGTTGAATGGGGTAATTTCTTCCTTCAATATTTGGAATTTGAGAAGCGGTAAAAGCCACCACTTTATAATCGTGGTTATTTTTAAAGTAGACGTTGAAATTATGAAAATCACGTCCGGCTGCTCCGATAATGATAACGTTTTTCATGCGTAGGGGGATTGTCTCGTTGATTATTTTAGTATATAAAGTAAACGAATTTTAGCTTTTAAAGCCTACTAATAACTTTAAAATTCCACCACCTGCTTGTTTCGTCCGGTTTATTCATAACTTTAGGCTATGAATTTCTTAGCACACTTATTTCTTTCGGGCACGATTAGTCCTTTAATGATAGGTAATTTTATTGGAGATTATGTGAAAGGGAGGCAGTTGGAGAGATTTGCTCCTGAAATTCAAGAGGGCATAAAACTACATCGAAAAATTGATGCTTTTACTGATAGCCACATGATTGTAAGAGAAAGTACGGAGCGTTTTAAACCTTGTTATCAAAGGTATGCTTCGGTGGTGGTTGATGTAATTTACGATCATTACCTGGCAAGTCTATGGGATGATTATTCAGCTGTTTCATTATCTGATTATGTAGATGAGGTACATACGTATTTGTTAAAGCATTATTTTAGTTTGCCCAATAGAGTAAAAGGTTTTTTGCCTTTCCTGATTAAAAGTAGGAGGCTGGAGAATTATCGGCATTTGTCAGGAATTGAAAAGTCATTGGCCATTATGTCTAACCATACAAGTTTACCGCCCAAATCAGAATGTGCCATGCTGGTATTAAAGGATCAGTATGAGGAGCTTAAGCAGGAATTTAAGCTGTTTTTTGATGATTTGCAAAACATGGTTAATACTGAGTTAAACCTTGATAAGGGTTAACTTTAATGTTTCACTCCTTTAGCCATTCTGTCTTTGCCGAAAAGATCTTTTCTTACTTCTGTTTGTTCAAAGCCGTATTCTTTCATGAGAAGTTCAGTTTCTTTACCCAGCGCTTCATTAATTTCAAAGTATAGAGTTCCACCTGGCTTTAAAGCTTTGGCTGCCAGCTTACAAATGTTTCTGTAAAAAATCAAGGGATCATTATCTGAAACAAATAAAGCTAAATGCGGTTCGTGTTTTATTACATTGTCTTGCATAAGCTTTTTTTCCTGATCCATTACATAAGGAGGGTTGCTTACGATAATGTCAAACTGTTCTGGGTTATACACCGGATTTAGTGCATCATTTTTTATAAAGTTGACCTCCGTTTTATTTAGTAAAGCATTGGCTTTGGCAATTCTTAAGGCTTCCTCTGATATATCCCAACTACTTACCATAGCATCCGGTATATGTTTTTTAAGTGATATGGGGATACAGCCACTGCCACTTCCAATATCTAAAATATTCGGACAAGCCAGTTTATTGTCATGTATAATCCACTGCACCAATTCTTCTGTTTCCGGCCGTGGGATAAGAACAGCCGGACTCACCTTAAATGGCAGACCGTAAAATTCTGTTTCGCCAATAATGTATTGGATAGGAATGTGTTGCATAAGTTGTTCAAGTGCTTCCTGACAGAATTGAATGGTTTGGCTGCTTAATTCTTCAGAGCCTTTCATCAGGAAATCAATTTTTGAAAATCCAATTTTATATTCAAGAAGCATTAATACAAAATTTCGGATTTCCTCCTGTGGATATATTGATTTAAGTGCTGTTTTAAAGGTTTCCAGAACCTGATTTGCTGTATTAAAGACCATAATATTTTTGTTCTGCAACAAAATTAACCATTTTTGCAAAAGCACTCCCATTAGAATTAGATTCTAATACAAATATCAATAAATCATGATTCATGACTACTGACCAAAAATATATGCTCCGATGCCTTGAGCTTGCCAAAAATGGACTAGGAAATACTTATTCAAATCCAATGGTGGGCTCTGTAATTGTGCACAACAATAAAATTATTGGTGAAGGATTCCATCATAAAGCAGGCGAACCTCACGCAGAGGTAAATGCTGTTCATTCGGTAATGGATAAGGATTTGCTTAAAGAATCCACCATATATGTTAATCTGGAGCCCTGTGCGCATTTTGGTAAAACACCTCCATGTTCATTGTTGATTAAAGAGATGAAAATTCCGAGAGTAGTAATTGGTTGTACCGACACTTTTTCAAAGGTGGCCGGTAAGGGAATTGAAATTCTTAGGGAAGCTGGAGCGGAAGTTACAGTTGGTGTTTTGGAGCAAGAGAGTAGAGAGTTGAATAAACGGTTTTTTACTTATCATGAAAAAAAACGCCCTTACATTATTTTAAAATGGGCGCAAACCATGGATGGCTTTATTGATATTGACCGGAGTTCTTCCGGTTTTGGTCAACCAACCTGGATTACCAATGAGGTAGCTAAAAAGCTGGTTCATAAATGGCGGAGTGAGGAGCAGGCTATTCTGGTGGGAACAAATACAGCCATAAAAGATAATCCTTCTTTAACAGTGCGTGAATGGACAGGTAAAAATCCGGTTCGTATATTGCTCGACCGGGAAGGAAAAGTTCCGGAAACTCATCATTTATTAGATGATAAAGTTGAAACAATAGTTTTTACCGGAAAGAATAAACTGGGCATGGATAAAACCCGTTTTATTGCTCCCGATTATAATAAAGATTTGATTCCTCAGGTATTATCACATTTATATGAACAAAGTTTGCAGTCGGTTATTATTGAAGGAGGGCGAGAGGTTTTGCAAAGTTTTATAGATGCCAATTTGTGGGATGAAGTTCGAATGTTTGTGGGTGATAAGTGGTTTAAAAGTGGGGTAAAAGCACCTTGTTTTAACGCAGAGCCTTGTGCTCAGGAAAGAGTTGGGAATAGTCAACTTTATTTTTACAGAAATTTAAAGGCTTAATAGTTCAAAAAAGTCAAATATCTTTTAATTTTAATAATCAATTCTAATCTAAGTTGTTTGTCATATGTGGTTTATCGAAAACCTGTCTTCAATTATATATTCAATTCTCATTGCAGTCTACGCCATAACTATATTTATGGTTATAGGGGTTATGATACTGGAAAATCGCAGTCCGTTAAAATCACTTTCGTGGATATTGGTGTTGTTCTTAATGCCCGGACTAGGGATAGTGCTGTATGTTTTTTTTGGTCAAAATTTTAGAAAGCAAAAAATAATCAGGCGAAAGGGACTTAAAAATCATGAGTTTATTTCAAATATTGCACATACGCAAAGTAAAAGTTTATCGAAGTCAGGTTGGCTTAGCAATCTAGCTTTAAAGGAGAAGGAGAATATTGTAAAGTTACAGCTAAGCAATAGTAATTCTGTGGTAACAGTAGGAAATAAAGTAACCTTATTAAATAATGGAGATGCAAAATTTGCTGAGCTGCTTAAAGAATTAGAGAAAGCACAAAGATTTATACATCTGCAGTATTATATATTCTCTAATGATGAAATTGGAAGTAAAATAAAATCAATCTTATTAAAAAAAGCAGAAGAAGGAGTAGAAGTCAGAATTATTGTTGATGATGTAGGTTCGTGGGAGCTTAAGAGTAAGTATTTTAAGGAGTTGCGTAAAGCAGGTATTGAAATATACTCTTTCCTGCAGGTTCAATTTCCAATATTTACCAGTAAGGTAAATTACAGAAATCACCGTAAAATTGTAGTTATTGATGGACTTGTGGGTTTTGTGGGTGGTATTAATGTTGCCGATCGATATATAAAAGGAGATCCCAGTTATGGTATCTGGCGCGATACGCATATTAAGGTAGAAGGGGATGCGGTTAACAGTTTGCAGAATATATTCTCCATCGACTGGTACTTTGTGAGTCAGGTGGAACTGGCAGATAAAAAGTATTTTCCTGTGAAGGAACCTGTGGGTAATAAAATGGTGCAAATTAGCACCAGCGGTCCGGATACGGATTGGCCGGGTATAATGATGGGATTTTTTAAGATGATTTCCACAGCGCGTGATTATGTGTATATCTCAACCCCTTATTTTATGCCTAACGAAAGTGTATCAATGGCTTTAAAAACTGCATCTATGGGTGGTGTTGATGTACGTATCATTATTCCCGAAAAATCAGATGCCTTTATTACAAAGCTGTCATCCATGTCCTACATCAAAGAAATGATGCTTTCAGGTGTTAAATTCTATTTTTATCAAAAGGGCTTTATCCATAGTAAGGTTATTGTAAGTGATGATGTTGTTGCGTCAATAGGTTCGGCAAATATGGATTTTAGAAGTTTTGAGCAAAACTTTGAAGTCACTGCCTTTATCTATGATAAAGATTTTACATTAAAAGTAAAAGAAACCTTTGTTGAAGATTTTGCTGATAGTGACAGAGTAATTCTTTCGGAGTGGCGTAAACGACCTGTAAAGCAAAAGGTTAAGGAGTCTATTGCCAGGTTGTTTAGTCCATTGTTGTAAGGTTATAGTTATTTTAAAATGGCAGTTTCTTAAGATCAACGTTTCCACCGCTAAGGATTATGCCAACGTTTTTGTTTCTAAAGAAATTCTTATTTTCAAGCACAATGGCCAATGAAACCGCGGCCGATGGTTCAATAATTATCTTCATACGTTCCCATATGAGACGCATCGCTTTAATGATGGTTGAGTCTGGGGAGGTATAAATATTGTTTACTTTTTGTGTGATGATTTCAAAATTAAGATCTCCAAGAGAAGTGAGAAGTCCATCGGCAATGGTATTGGTTGTTCCAACAGGTAGTCTTTCCCTACTTTTGAATGACCTATAAGCATCATCGGCACCTGATGGTTCTGCACCAATAACTTCAATTTCAGGTTTAAGATATTTACATGTGATGGCAGTTCCGCTTAAAAGTCCGCCTCCTCCCACTGGTGTGATGATAGTATCCAGGTTACTTTGTTGTTGCAGAAACTCTAAAGCGCAGGTTCCCTGTCCGGCAATAATTTCTTTTTGATTGTATGGGTGAATGGGTATTGCACCTGATTCCTTAATGATCTTTTCCAGAGTATCTTCTCTATCTTGTAAAGTTGGTTCGCAAAAAGTAATAACACCACCGTAGCTACCCACGGCTTTCTTTTTAATATCAGGGGCGTTTCTCGGCATCACGATATAAGCGTGTAGATGCCGGAGTTTTGCCGCCAGGGCAAGAGCTGCAGCATGGTTTCCTGATGAATGTGTGGCTACTCCTCCTGAGGCCTCTTCTTCGCTTAATGAAAAAACAGCATTACAAGCACCTCTAAATTTAAATGCACCTACCTTTTGAAAATTTTCGCATTTGAAAAATATCTTACATCCTGCTATTTTGTTAATAGCCTGTGAGCTAAGTATTGGTGTAAAATGAATATAAGGCTGTATTCGTGAGTACGCTTCTTCAACATCAGAAAATTGTGGTATTCTCATAATTGTACTGTCTGTAAGGTTAGGTTGCAAAAAATAACCCTGATTAAGTTCTGCTTAAGATACTCAATCAGGGTTATTAAAAAAAATATTAATTGGTAGGGTTTATTGGCCTATCGTACGATAGGTGATATCTTAAAATATAGCAAATGCTACAGTTAATCCAGACATTACAACACTTACCATGGTCATTAATTTAATTAAAATATTTAATGAAGGACCAGAAGTGTCTTTAAAAGGATCGCCAACAGTATCACCAACAACACCAGCCTTATGAGCTTCGCTTCCTTTACCACCAAAATTTCCTTTTTCAATATATTTTTTAGCATTATCCCATGCTCCACCTGCATTATTTAGGAAGATAGCTAATGTAAATCCTGTGGTTAATCCACCCATGAGTAGACCGATAACACCGGATACACCTAATACTATACCAACTACAATAGGAACAATAATTGCCAATAATGATGGCAATAGCATTTCTCGTTGTGCACCTTTGGTTGAGATTGCTACACATTTAGCGTATTCCGGAGTGCCTGTACCTTCTAAGATGCCAGGAATTTCCTTAAACTGTCGACGCACTTCATCTACCATAGAACCTGCAGCTCTACCTACAGCTTTCATAGTCATGGCACAAAATACAAACGCCATCATGGCACCAATGAATAAACCGGCCAATAACATTGGGTTAAATAAAGATAAGTCGTAGAAAGTAGAGAAATCTTTAAGCGTTGCTTCTGAGATAACTACTGCCTTAACACCTTCACTAACCTGAACAGAGGAGTCCAGTACAAACTGAACAGAGTTTTGGATCACTGTTTCACCTTCTACAAGTGAACGCTTAAGCCATATTTTAATCTCTTCCATATATGCAGCCATAAGGGCCATTGCTGTTAAGGCAGCTGACCCAATGGCAAAACCTTTTCCTGTGGCAGCAGTTGTGTTACCTAGCATATCAAGAGCATCTGTTCTTTCACGAACTTCTTCAGGTAAATTAGACATCTCTGCATTACCTCCTGCGTTATCAGCAATAGGACCAAAGGCATCCGTAGCAAGTGTAATACCTAACGTAGATAGCATACCAACAGCAGCAAAGCCAATGCCATATACACCTTCAGCAAAGTTTTCGAATCCACCGGCAAAACCAAATGCGCCAATGATACCAGCCACAATGGTAATTACGGGAATCCATGTAGAGTACATACCTACAGCAACACCATCAATAATGGTAGTAGCTGGTCCTTGTTGTGCCTGTTTGGCAATGCCTTGTGTTGGCTTGTATCCATCCGAAGTATAGTATTCTGTTCCTTGCCCAATGATTACACCAGCAATCAAACCTGAAACAACTGAGCCAAAAATACCCCATGATATCCAATCCATAGCGGCCATACCTGCAATGGCTACAAGTATTAATACAGAACTTCCACCGGTACCAATCAAAAGTGAGTTTAATAGGCTTTTGGCGGTAGCATCTTCTTTAGTTTGTACCATGAATATACCAATGATCGAAAGTACGATTCCGATGGCAGCAACAAGCATAGGCGCTATAACTTTACCCGAGAGATCGTCGCCGTTATGTACGGTTAAGGCTGCACCCAGAGCGGCGGTAGCTAAAATGGATCCACAATACGACTCATAAAGGTCGGCTCCCATACCGGCAACATCACCTACATTATCACCTACGTTATCGGCAATGGTGGCAGGGTTTCTTGGGTCATCTTCCGGAATTCCGGCTTCTACTTTTCCAACAAGGTCAGCACCAACATCGGCAGCCTTGGTGTAAATACCTCCACCTACACGTGCAAATAAAGCTTGTGTAGAGGCACCCATACCAAATGTTAACATGGTAGCTGTAACTTCCATAAGCTTTTGTGATTCATCCATTCCGGCATGAACAAGGTCTAAGCCCAAAAAAGTAAGACCATTGGCCATATTTTCGGCTGTGTATACTGCTTTTGTTAATAGCATATACCATAATGAAATATCTAATAATCCAAAACCTACAACAACAAGTCCCATTACAGCACCACTTCTAAAGGCAACTTTTAGTCCTTTATTAAGTGATTCAGAGGCACCGTGAGCTGTACGTGCTGAAGCAAAAGTAGCTGTTTTCATACCTAAGAAACCGCATAAACCTGAGAAGAAACCTCCTGTTAAGAATGCGATGGGTACAAATGGGTTTTGAACGCCCATATATGCTAAAATTGTTAGGATAACCAGTAGTACTGCAAAAACAATTCCCACTACTTTATACTGACGAGATAAATAGGCCATAGCACCTTCTCGCACGTGCTGGGCAATTTCTTTCATTTTGTCAGTACCTTCAGAACTTTTCATCATGCTTTTAAAGAAAAGCCACGCGAAGATTAAGGCAATAATTGAGGCGACTGGGATTACCCAGAATAATTGTGTAACCATAATAATAGATTAATTTGTTTCTGATTTATTGAGTTAATTGCTATTTTTTTTAAGGTATCCCAATATAGTAAAAATTAAGTGTGCCTTGTGGTGCTATTCTCATTATTAAAATAGATTGAATAAAAATTAGAGAATGTGGAAAATATGTGCCAGGTATTGTATTTGTACCTTAAATAATGATTGACCTGTTATCTTTATGAAAAAATATTGCAGTTTATGAATCAGGACTATATCATCACGCTTGAAAAGGAATTTCTGTTTAATGCCAATGCAGAATATGCTGTTGATCAAAAGAAGTATTTAAAAGATAAGTTTGAGTTTTTTGGCATGAAAACGCCTAAGCGGAGAGAGGTTCAAAAACCTTTTCTTCAAAAAGAATTTTTACCACCCAAGGATCAACTTACATCATTAATCAAAGAGCTTTGGTTAAAGCCACAAAGAGAATTTCAATATTTTGCTTTAGATCTGGCTTATAAATACCGTAAGCAATTGGAATTTGATGATATCAAATTATTTGAGTTTATGATCTTAAATAAATCATGGTGGGATACTGTAGATGGTGTTGCTCCAAAGTTAGTAAGCGATTACTTTTTAAAGTTTCCTGAGCAACGCGATGTATACACTCAAAAATGGCTCGAATCTGGCAATATATGGTTGCAACGTTCTTGTGTTATTTGGCAGCTTTCCTTTAAGGAAGATCTGGATACTGAATATTTAAGTATAGTGATTAAATCTTTGTTAGGTTCAAAAGAGTTTTTTATAAATAAGGCTATAGGGTGGATGCTGCGACAGTATAGCAGAACCAACCCGGCGTGGGTTCTTGATTTTGTTGAAAGTACTGAGCTAAACAATTTAAGTAAACGAGAGGCCTTAAGGTTAATTTATTAAGTGTTTTCAAGGAGAGAAGATAATATTTTCAACGAATAGTGTTGTTCGTAACATAAAATAAAACCTACTATTTGGTGGGTATATTTTATGGTTTATTCACTTAATTCCCATTTGTTAGCGAATCGTAATCATTTTAATTTGACTACTTTTGTTCAAATTTTTTCTTCATGATTACAATTATCGCAGACGACAAAATTCCGTTTCTTAGAGGAGTTTTGGAGCCTCATGTACAAATTTCATATATACCCGGAGCACAAACCAATGCTTCAGTTGTTAAGGATGCTGATGCTTTAATTACAAGAACCAGAACGAAGTGTACATCTGGTGTTTTAGAAGGGAGTTCGGTAAAGATGATTGCTACGGCAACCATTGGTTTCGATCATATTGACACGGTGTTTTGTGCAGAGAATAACATTGAATGGAAAAATGCACCAGGATGTAATGCGGGTTCCGTAAAACAATATGTGGCTTCTGCATTGGCGGTTTGGGCCTCAGATAAGCAATTGGATTTAACCACTAAAACAATTGGTATTGTTGGCGTAGGTAATGTGGGTAAAGAAATTAAGGATTTGGCAGAAGGTTTGGGTATGAATGTTTTGCTAAATGATCCTCCGAGAGCGGAGATTGAAGGGCAGGAGGGTTTTGTATCGCTGGATCAAATAAAAGCACAGTCAGATATCATTACTTTTCATGTTCCTTTGCAGCGACAAGGCGATCATAAAACTGAGCACATGGCTGATAAAGCATTTTTTGAACAATGTAAGAACGAGGTGTTAATTATCAATAGTTCTCGGGGAGAGGTTGTGTGTAATAAGGATTTGTTGAATGCAATGAATGACGAAGTAATTGGTGATGCAGTGCTTGATGTTTGGGAAAGTGAACCGGATATTAATCTTGAACTTATGCAAAAGGTTTTTATCGCAACGCCGCATATAGCGGGTTATTCTGTTGATGGAAAGGCTAATGGTACAGCAAGTTGCGTACAGGCTATCAGTAGTTTTTTTGAGCTGCCTCTGAATGACTGGTATCCCAATGATCTTCCGGAGCCAAAGTTTCCTGTGATTGAAATTGATGCACAAAAGTTAAGTGAGCAAGAGGTCTGTGTACAGGCAATATTTCATACCTATAATATTTTGGATGACGATAAGCGTATACGTAAGCAGCCTGAATTATTTGAACAACAGCGAGGATCGTATCCAATGCGAAGAGAGTTTGCTGCATTTTCCATTCGGTTGAAAAATGGGAACAACAATTTTGTAAATAGTCTGAACAAAATTGGTTTTCATCATGTTCAAATAACTTAGAATTGTAAATAGGGAATTAATAAAGCGACTTTTGCTTGATAAGAATTAGTGCAAAGTTTTCAATGCAAAATGCAATTTTCATAATTAGATAATAAATTAGCTTAAATATAATACTTAGACAAAATGACAAAGAAAGCTGATATAGGATTGATAGGTTTGGCTGTAATGGGCGAAAACCTGGTATTAAACATGGAAAGTAAAGGCTATACCGTAGCCGTATATAATAGAACCACAGATAAAGTTGATAAGTTTGTAAATGGAAGAGGAGCCGGTAAAAACTTTATTGCTACTCATTCTATTAAAGACCTGGTTGATTCTCTTGAAAAGCCTCGTAAAGTAATGATGCTTGTAAAAGCAGGGGCTCCGGTTGATGCATTGATCGATCAAATTATTCCGCATTTAGAGGAAGGTGATATCATTATTGATGGGGGAAATTCTCATTATCCGGATTCAATCAGAAGAACAAAGTATGTGGAGGAGAAAGGGCTTTTGTATGTAGGTTCAGGAGTTTCGGGAGGTGAAGAAGGTGCTTTAACCGGTCCTTCATTAATGCCGGGAGGCTCTGAAAAAGCATGGCCTTTTATTAAAGATATATTCCAAAATATATCTGCAAAGGTTGATAACAACGTCCCTTGTTGCGATTGGGTTGGACAGGATGGTGCAGGCCATTTTGTGAAAATGGTTCATAATGGTATTGAGTATGGAGATATGCAATTGATAAGTGAGGCATACCATATTATGAAAGAATATGTTGGTTTATCGCACGATGAGATGCATGATATTTTTGATGAATGGAATAAAGGTGATTTAGATAGTTACCTCAATGAAATTACCCGTGATATCATGGGATACAGAGAAAATGGAGAACCGTTGGTTGAAAAGATATTGGATGCAGCAGGTCAAAAGGGTACTGGTAAGTGGACTGGTATCACAGCGCTTGATTTAGGTGTTCCTTTAACACTTATCGGCGAGTCAGTATTTGCTCGTTGTTTATCTGCTCAAAAGGAGGAACGTGTTCAGGCAGCTAAGGTATTGGGATCTCCAATTAAAAAGTTTGAAGGAGATAAAAAGCAGTTTATTGGTTATATAAAAGATGCATTATTTGCTTCTAAAATTGTTTCTTATGCGCAAGGTTATGTATTAATGCGTGAGGCAGCTAAAGAAAACAACTGGGATTTAAATTATGGTGGTATTGCCTTAATGTGGAGAGGTGGATGTATTATCCGTTCTGCGTTTTTAGGAAAAATTAAAGAAGCCTTTGATAATAATCCGGAGTTACCAAACTTGCTTTTAGATCCATATTTTAAAGGTAAGATTTCAGATGCGCTTAACGGTTGGCGCCAGGTAGTTGGACAAGCTGTTATGAGTGGTATTCCTGTGCCATCTTTTTCTAGTGCCTTAAGTTATTTTGATGGATACAGAACGGAAACCTTGCCGGCTAACTTGTTGCAGGCACAAAGAGATTATTTTGGTGCGCATACTTATGAAAGAGTTGATAAGCCAAGGGGCGAGTATTTTCATACCAATTGGACAGGAAGAGGTGGCGATACGGCCTCCACAACATATGATGTTTAAAAAACAAAAAGGCTGGTTCCAACGAACCAGCCTTTTTCATATATAGAGCATATATGATATTAATAGTAGTTTTGACTTCCAGAAGAGCTAACGCCTTTAATGGTAATAGGACCTCTTGAAATGTTAAGCTTTTTATAGCCGCTATTTCCTTTTGCTTTTAGGCTTCCTGATAAAGCTTTTAAATCAAATGAAAGTTCATCGCCTTTATTGGTGAGTTCCATCTTAATACTTCCTGAGGTGCTTTTAAAATTAGAATCTCCTGTAAGTGTAATCTGATTACCATGAAGTGATCCACTCACTGATTCAAGAGCTAAGTTTCCTTTTGCTCCATTTATTTTTATGCTGCCGGATACATTTTTAGCCTTTATGTTACCCGTAATATCTTCAAGCTGAATGCTTCCAGATACTGAAGTTGAGATAACATCTCCATTTACTTTTCGAATAACCTGAGAGCCTGATGTACCACTAATTTTAAGGGTGCCGTTTACGTTTTCAATTTCACTTTTTCCTGAAGTAGATGAAAGAGTTGCATTGCGACCGACCTTTCTAATGTATTGGCTTCCGGAGATTGATTTACTGTTTAAACTCCCCGAAATGTTTGCTGCTTTTATGCTGCCAGAGGTTGTGTGGGCTTTTAAATCGCTATCAATATTTTCGCAGTTAACACTGCCTGAAACGGAGGTTAAATCAACAATGCTCTGACCAATATTTTTAACTGCTATACTTCCGGAAGAGTTTTTAACTGTAATATTGGTATTGCTTGGTACTTTCAATGTAAGTGTGCCATTAATACTACCTTTTAACGATTTCGGTCTTTCAATCCAAACCTCAAGGTCAGAACTGTTTTGTTTATATTTTATTTTAATATCATCTCTTTCCTTACGACTTTTTATTTCGCCTTTAAGTTCAATGGAATTAGATGAGTGAGAGTCAATGTTAACAAAGCAAAATGATCCTTTAATAGTTATACTTGCCACATTGTCAAAGCTTTTTTCAACTTGATCTATAACGGTTAGTTGTCCGTTTAAATCGTTAAGCAAACAACCATTACAAAGGGTAATAGTGAATGCAACTAAAATAATTTGATATAACTTTCGCATGAATTAGATGTTTAAAGTGTGTAATGTGAGACGCCTGTGCATAGCAAGAAGTTACAATCCAAATAAAAAAAATATTCCTAACAGGATGAGATGTTTATTAGCCTAGGATAATTCCCACGATGGTGGCTGATAAAAGAGAGGCCAAAGTCCCGGCAAGTAAAGCGCGCATTCCTAATTGGGTTAAGGTGAGTTGCTGGTTCGGTGCCAATGCCCCAATGCCGCCAATCTGAATGCCAATGGAGGCAAAATTAGCGAAACCACATAAAACATAGGTGGCTATAAGTATAGATTTTTGCTGTGCAAAAGCAGCAGATTCTTTGAGCTCGCCCAGACTTACATAACCAATAAATTCGGTCATAATTATTTTTTCGCCTAAGACACGTCCTACCAAATCAATGTCTTCCGCGCAAACACCAATGATCCACATAAGGGGAGCAAAGATGTACCCCAGTATAAATTGAAGGCTAAATTCAGAGTATTGCCCATTGGTGGTGGAGGTTATGATTTCGTTTAGTCCACTGTAATGACCAATTTTAAAGAAGATGTAATTGGCCATCGCAATAAAGGCTATAAAAACCAAAAGCATTGCCCCTACATTTACGGCTAGCCTTAATCCTTCATTGGTTCCTTTAGAGATAGCATCAAGAATATTTTTGCCTATTTTGTCTTTGCTAATCTTTACTTCCGTATTTATTGGCTCGGTTTGAGGTAAAAGAATTTTAGATATAACAATAACCCCAGGTGCTGCCATAACCGAAGCTGCTAAAAGGTGTTTGGCATAAAGAAGTTCTTGTGCAGCGTTGCCGGCCCCTAATATTTTAATGTAGACTGCCAAAACGCCTCCTGCAAGAGTAGCCATTCCTCCAGACATCACCAGAAGCATTTCGGAACGATTCATTTTTTCGAGGTAGGCCTTAATCATTAATGGCGATTCTGTTTGTCCTAAGAATATATTTCCAGCAACAGAAAGGCTTTCAGCACCCGAAATCTGCATAAGTTTTGTGAGTAACAATGCCAATACATATACCAGCTTCTGTATAATTCCAAAATAAAAAAGTACGCTGGTTAAGGCCGAAAAAAATATAATGGTAGGAAGAATGGTAATGGCAAAGTTAATGAGGGGTGATTCAATTACTCCTGCACCAAAACTCTTAAATAAGAAGGATGTTCCTGCTTCGGTAAAATTAATTACCTGAACAAACAGTTTGCTAATAAGCTCAAAGATAAATTGTACCCACTTAAGTTTAAGAATGCCCAGTGCCAAAACTAATTGAGCCAGAATTCCAATGCCTACAGTTTTCCAGTTAATGGCTTTTTTATTGGAACTAAAAAGCCAGGCAATGCCAATAAGTATACCCATGCCAATTGCGCCCCGTAAAATACTTAAATAGGAAAAGGCAGCTCCTTCATTTATGTTTACAATGGAGTTGGCTAAAACAGGTGATGTGCTTATCGATAAGATCAAAATGACGATAAAAAGTAGTTTTATTTTCATAGTGATTGATCGATGTGATTATAAGGGAATAGCAAAAGTGGTTTTATGAAGCACTTCGTTTTTGAATTTCATCTCTTATTTCAGACGCTTTTTCGTAATCTTCATTTTTTACAGCTTCCTGGAGCAGGTTATTTAATTCATCAATAGTTTTGTCTGAGTAAAATGAGTCGCTGCTTGATTGAGGAGCGTCGTCAACTTCCAGCTCGATCTCCTGATCTTTGTTTACATCTAATACAATACCTGCAGACTCAATAATGGATTCATAGGTGTATATAGGGCAATTGAAACGTAATGATAAAGCTACTGCATCAGAGGTTCTTGAATCAATACGAAGTTCTTCTCCGTCTTTCTGACAAACCAACTCAGAATAAAAAATGCCTTCCTCCAGTTTGTAAATAACCACTTCTGTTATGTTTATGCCAAATGTTTTAGAAAAATTTAAAAACAAATCGTGTGTTAAAGGTCGAGGTGGCTCAAGTCCTTCAAGTTTTATGGCTATAGATTGAGCTTCAACGCCTCCAATGATTATTGGAATTCGTCTCTCTCCCTCTTCTTCGGCCAGAACAAGGGCATAAGCACCAGATTGGGTTTGACTGTAGGATAACCCAAGTATATTTAATTTGATTTTCTTTTTACTCATACGTTATCTTCGAAAGTTGCGAAGTCAATGATTTATCGTATTACTTATAAGCAAATATAACAAAATGTTTTTAACAAAGTTGGATTAATGAAATCCATTATGGGATCTATTTTTTTGTGTGAAAGAAGATATTTACAATCTGCTTTTGGTAATTAATACTACTGAAATTCATGCTTTTAAAGAAAGATTTTTTGCAGAAAAAGAAATAATGTTTACTTTTGCACTCCAATAGTTCTCGAGGGGCTGTGTAAAGTGGCTGATTATGAGTGAAGAAGCCCGCCTCCTGGATATAATTTTTAAAATAATTGTGATGTACGCGATTGTAGATATTGCAGGACAACAGTTTAAAGTTGAAAAAGACAGTAAAATTTATGTACACCGTCTAGCTCAGGAAGAAGGAGCTGCTGTTGAATTTGATAAAGTAATGTTAATTGACAACGAGGGAGCTGTTCAGGTAGGAGCACCTGTTGTTGAAGGAGCTAAAGTAACCGCTAAGGTACTTTCTCATGTTAAAGGTGATAAAGTAATCGTTTTCAAAAAGAAAAGAAGAAAAGGTTACAAGAAGAAAAATGGTCACCGTCAACAATTTTCTCAAATTCAGATTGAAGACATTTTAGTTGGATAATTAAAAAAATTAGAATAAGATGGCACATAAAAAAGGAGTCGGTAGTTCGAAAAACGGTAGAGAGTCCGAAAGTAAACGATTAGGCGTTAAGATTTTTGGTGGTCAGGCTGCAAAGGCTGGTAACATCATTGTTCGTCAGAGAGGTACTCAGCATCATCCGGGTGAAAATGTAGGAATGGGTAAAGACCATACTTTATTTGCACTTGTTGAAGGAACTGTAACTTTCCGTAAAAAAAGAAACGACAAGTCTTATGTATCAGTAGAGCCTTTTGCTGCTGAATAAAAAAGATTTGGAAAGATTTTATGAGTCTCCTGATTTTGTTACTTTCGTAATGAATTCAGGAGATTTTTTTTATCCATATAGCAACAAATTAGAATATCGTCAATAATGCTTACGCTAAAATTTATTCAGGAAAACAAAGAAGAGTTGGTTAAGCGCCTTAAGGTTAAGCGCTTTGATGCAGAACAGATCGTTGAAAAAATCATAGAGCTTGATAATAATCGTAAATCCACGCAAAGCGAGGTTGATCAAAAGCAGGCAGAAATGAATTCGCTTTCTAAAGAGATAGGTATGCTTTTTAAGCAAGGGAAAGTGAGCGAGGCTAACGAGGCCAAGTCTAAAACTGCTGATCTAAAAGAAAACATTAAGGAGCTAAATAATCAGCTTAACGAAATAAGTAAGGAGTTGGATGTGGAGGTAGTAAAACTTCCTAATATTCCACACTTATCCGTGCCTGAAGGAAATAGTGAGGATGATAACGAGTGCGTGAAAGAAGGTGGTGAGATAAAAGAGATTGAAGGCGAAAAATTACCGCATTGGGAGCTGATTAAGAAATACGATATCATCGATTTTGAATTAGGAACTAAGATTACCGGAGCAGGTTTTCCGGTTTATAAAGGAAAAGGTGCCCGTTTGCAACGTGCATTAATTAATTTCTTTTTAGATGAGGGTGAAAAAGCGGGTTACAACGAAGTGTTGCCTCCAATTGTAGTGAATGAGGATTCTGGTTTCGGAACAGGACAGTTGCCAGATAAGGAAGGCATGATGTATCATGCAACTGCAGATAATTTGTATTTAATTCCAACAGCAGAGGTGCCGGTTACAAATATTTATAGAGATGAGGTGGTAAAAGAGGAGGAGCTTCCTTTAAAGAATATGGCTTATACGCCATGTTTTCGTCGTGAAGCCGGATCATGGGGGTCTCATGTTCGTGGATTAAATCGTTTACATCAGTTCGATAAGGTAGAGATTGTGCAAATAGCTCATCCTGAAAAATCGTATGAAGCGTTGGAGGGTATGGTAGCTCATGTTGAAAATATCGTGAATAAGTTAGGTCTTCCATATCGAATTCTTCGTCTTTGTGGTGGCGATATTAGTTTTACTTCAGCATTGACTTTCGATTTTGAAGTATACTCTGCTGCTCAGGAAAGATGGTTAGAGGTAAGTTCAGTATCAAACTTCGAAAATTACCAGGCCAACCGATTAAAGTGTAGATATAAAGGTAAAGACATGAAGAAGCCCGAGTTGGTGCATACTTTAAACGGAAGTGCATTGGCTTTGCCTCGAATTGTAGCAGCTTTATTGGAGAATAACCAAACACCGGAAGGTATCCGAATTCCTGAAGTTTTGGTTCCTTACACCAGGTTCGATATCATTAATTAATTTTTAGTCTGCCTGTTATACAGGCGGGCCCTTTTATATATATTATATGTTTATTTTTAATACCACTTTTGTTGTTTCAAAAACTAAATACTCCGATTGGGAGTTTTGGTTAAAGCAAACGTATCTGCCAATGCTAAAATCTCAGGTGGCCGGAGCTGAAGTTGGAAATTATGAGGTTATGAGTGCTGAGGAGGGAGAAGAGAGAACGATATCTGTGCAATGGAAAGTGGCTACTCCTAATGAATTGGATATTATAAATAAGCAGTCACCTCTTATTTTAAATCATATGAGCTCAGAGTTTGGGCAGGATGTATTGTTTTTTAGTACTATCCTAAAAGCTTTATAGTTATAGAGTGGTGAAAGACAGAATTATATTAGGGATTGATCCCGGGACTACAGTAATGGGTTATGGTATTTTAAAAGTTACCAACAATAAGCCTGTTTTAATTTCCATGGGTGTACTTGAACTGCAAAAATATTCTGATCATTATTTAAAGCTTAAAAAAATATTTGAAACCGTTGTTAGACTTTGTGATAATTATCATCCTGATGAGTTGGCTATTGAAGCTCCTTTTTTTGGCAAGAATGTACAGTCGATGTTAAAATTGGGACGGGCTCAGGGGGTTGCCATGGCAGCAGCGTTATCACGAGAGTTACCGGTGTTTGAGTATGCACCATTAAAAATTAAGATGGCCATAACGGGTAATGGTAGTTCCAGTAAAGAACAGGTGGCCAATTTTTTAACCAGGTATTTAAAGATAGAGACGCAACCAAAGTATTTAGATGCAACAGATGGTGTTGCTGCAGCTTTGTGTCATTTCTTCCAAAATCAGCATGTTAAAAAAGAGAAGACTGTCAGGAGCTGGAAAGAGTTTATGAGCAAAAATCCCGGTAGGGTAAAAAAATAAAGGAGCCTTTTGAGCTCCTTTTTCTATATATTATTTCTCGATTTTAAATCAATACTGTTATAAATAGCTTTTAATCTTGTCGGCAATTGCAGTAAATTCTTCAGGTGTAAATTTAAGTTTAGGATTTGAGAAGTTGATGTCACCTTCGCTTTGAAGAGGTATTAAGTGAATGTGCGCATGTGGTACTTCCAAGCCTAAAACTGCTACTCCAACCCTTTGTGAAGGAATTGCCTTATCGAGAGCTTTTGCAATCTTTTTAGCAAAAACAGATAAGCCAGCCAAAATTTCATTGTCTAAATCAAAGATATAATCTACTTCCTGTTTCGGAATAACTAAGGTGTGTCCTTCCTGAAGAGGGTTAATATCTAAGAATGCGAAGTAGTGATCATCCTCTGCTATTTTATAACATGGGATCTCACCTTTTACAATTTTTGAAAAAATGGTTGACATGAAATAAGAGTTTAAATTGAGATTTCAATAATTTCAAAAGTCATAAGGCCCGATGGTACCTTGATCTCAGCCTTATCGCCAACTTCTTTGCCAAGTAGTCCTTTTGCAATAGGTGTGGAAATAGAAATTTTACCTTCTTTAAGGTTGGCTTCACTTTCAGGAACCAAAGTGTAGGTCATTGTAGCGTTGTTTTTAAGGTTCTTAATCTTAACCTTGTTTAATAACTGAACACTTGAAGTATCAATTTTTGATTCGTCAATAATTCTTGAATTAGCTATTACACCTTTGATTTGAGCTATTTTCATTTCTAATAATCCCTGCGCTTCTTTAGCAGCATCATATTCTGCATTTTCCGATAAATCACCTTTATCTCGGGCTTCTGCAATTTGTGCTGATATGCTTGGGCGCTCAACAGATTCTAACTGGTGTAATTCTTCTTTAAGTTTTTTCAAACCCTCTTCGGTAAGATAACTTACGTTTGACATCTTTTCTTCCTCCTAATAAGTTCTATATAAAAAAATAAAGAATCCCGGTAACCGAAACTCTTTGTTGCAAAGATATAAATTATGTGCTAAAAAAAAATTGCGATTGATTCGCTTCTTTACAGGTTGGGGCGTTTTAGTATTTCAGAATAGATAACGGCTTCTCTAAGGTTAAACCACCTTTCATCCTGCTTTGAAATATCTTCAACTTCCTGTTTGTGTGATACGTCTGTTTTTTTTATTCTGGCAAAACGGTCGTCTATTTCTTTTTTCTTCTTTTCAAGTTCATCTAAAACTTTTGTAGGTTTAGTTGGTTTTGAAGAAGCGACGGGTTCAGGAGTTGGAGGTGTTTGCTTTTCTCCAAATATACTTTCAAAAGAAGGGATGTCTTCTTCAAAAGGATCAAAACTATCTGTACTTGCAGGTGGCGTAGTAGGATTTGTTTTTTGATTGCTTTTTTTGATTATGCTAAAAACAACCGCAATAATCGTAAAAATGATATATATGATAGTCCCGAAATCGTCCATTTTGTTTGTTTTGAAACAATAAAGTTAGAAAATATCTGTTGAATATAACATGTGAGACCTGAGTTTTTTATGGTAGATACACAATTTGTTATGCGGATTGAGGATAAATTTGCTTGTTTTTAATAAGTTTGACCTTGATTATCTATTAATATTTTAATGAATGAACCGGTTAGTTTTAGTAATTGCAGTTTTATGTATTATCCCATTTATAGGAGCTTGTAAAAAGGATAGTGAAGAAATAATTCCTAAAGTTCGTTTTACAGGGCAGTTGGACCTTATTAATCAGAATCCACTTTATTTACAAAATCAAAGTTTTATTGTAGAAAGAGATACCTATGGAAGGCGTTTAGGGCTTCATGGTGTTGTGATTTTTAAGTTGCATAGCGAGGAGTTTTATGCATTTGATATAATGTGTCCCCATGAAAAGCATGTGAATAGCCTGGTGGAGATTGATGGGGATAATATGGGATATTGTATTTGTCCAACTTGCAAAAGTGAGTTTTCTGTGAATACTGAGTATGGGGGAGTGATTGAAGGACCGAGTAAATGGCCGTTACAAGGGTACAATACCGAAGTTAGAAATGGTAATTTATACATTTGGTACTAAACAGATGATGATTAGGATTTATTTATCATGAACCAATAAGCTCATGATAAATGAATTTTTTTTAAAAAGGAAAATCGTCTTCAATAGGTTTGTGCTGACTTTCTTCTTCTTTTGGTTTCTCTGCCAATGCATGTACGATGTTCGACTCAACGAAAATAGCTTTGTGAGGATATTCTACAGGGCAAGGGTGTTCACAAGCGCCACAACCAATACAAATTTCCTGATTTACTTGAGGAATAACCAGTCCGTCTCTGTAAGGAACCATGTCAACAGCTTTTGTTGGGCAATGTTCTGAGCATGCTCCACAATCTGTTCCGTCGCGGTGTACCACACAATTTCGCTTAATAAAAACAGCCTTTCCTAATTGTGTTAATTGTTTTTGCGGAAGAGGTAAAGGTAAAATTGCACCGGTTGGACAAATTTCTCCACACCTGTTACAATCGAAATTGCAAAAGCCAGTATGTGCATAATCCATGTGAGGTTGCATAAATCCTATTAAACCGTACTCCATAAGGGATGGTTGTAAAACATTGGTAGGGCATGCTGATATACATAAACCACAGGCTGTGCATAATGAGTTAAATCGATCGATATTTTTCGAACCAGGAGGAGAGATAGCATTCTCGCGAATAGTTAATTTGTATTCTTTATGTCTTCCTTGCCTGTGTTGATTTTTTCCTTGCGCAAGTATTGTTGAGCTTGCTGTTAATGCAAGCATGGTACTAATAGCACTTCTTCTGTCAACTTTTTTTTCTGATTCCGAGGGGTTAATGCTGCTAGTCTGTTTTTTTATGAAGTGAAAGTCAATAGCATTATCCTCACATACGGGTAAGCAATTAAAGCAGGATACACATCTTGAATAGTCAATTTTTTGATGTTTTAAATCGATGCATTCACTTTTACAAACACTTGAGCATTTCCCACATTTGCTGCAGCTTTGATTATCGATTTTTATTTTAAAGATTGATTGTTTAGATAAAAATCCCAGTAATGTGCCAACCGGACAAATAGTGTTACAAAACAGACGCCCTCTTTTGTATGATAAATATGCAATAAAAAGAAAGAAAGTTAAGGTATATAATGTAATGGCAAGAGGTGTTTTGCCAAGTTCAATGATATGCAGAGTGTATATTTTTTGATTTTGTAAAAATCCTGATATGAAATTATTTAGCCAAACGAGAACTGGTTTTACGCTATATGTAAAAATTCTACCTGTATTACTATAGGGATCTAATAGATTAATAGCAAGAGATATGCCGGCTATTAAGCTTATGACAGTTAGGGAAAGAAGAGTATATCGTATAATGAAGTGTGGCTTTTTGTATTTATAGAATATTTTGTTTTTACTTCTTTTTTTAGCGACAAAAGAGAAAATATCCTGAAGTATACCTAATGGGCAAATCGTTGAGCAATATATCCTTCCGAAGAGAACGGTTAAGGCAATGATTATGATATAGCCAATACCTGCCAAACTGGTAATTTGTATAAATTTTAGTAAGGAAGGTATAAATTGTAAGAATATAATATTGGAGATGGTTTTCTCCGGTAAAAGTTCGTAGATGTCAGTAAATGAAGTAAATATTGCAAAAAAGAACAAGAGCGCAAGTAGCACTCTTGTTCTCTTTAATGTCGAATAGTTCATCTTATTAGATTTTAATTCTAGTGATGTTTAATTCATTAAGGTTCATATTACCAATGCCCATTTCATGTGCAATCTTAATATGTCCAACTTCTTCCGGTTCTAATCCAAACATTTTAGCTGCAGCGGCATCAGTAGCAACAATGTCTGTTGAGGCTATGAGTGCCTTTAGGTTAACAACATCAGCTGTAGAAACACCTCGTGGCCCGTTTTTGGTCATCATATTATAACCATCAATAATGGTTAAGTCGGGTTTGCGGAAGGTGGTGAAATCTGCAATGCACTGGTTAAGGTCGTTTTTATGGTAAAATTTTCTGTCCCATACAACGCCCATCAGGTTTTTCATTCCTAAGGATAGTTTGGTTGATGCATGGTGCTTAAGTACCGGAACATTTATAAAAACATCCGAATTTTGTATAAGGTTATGTACTTTGGTGTTTTTAAGACTGATGCCTTTCTCTATAGAGACTGGCTTGTAGTAGTTCTCTGTGTTGCCCGGAACCATTTTAGCACCTGCCTCTTTGGCATATTTTTCAATTTGGCTGTTTTGGTAGCACCGATCCCATTTATTGCATGTATTATCAAAAACATTAACTTCTGAAGCGCCTGCATTAAAACAGTGTTTAATAATTCTTCCCACTAATTTAGGATTGGTATTTGCTGCTCTTTCAGGAGGAGCATCCCAGCCTATGTTAGGTTTTACAACTACAGTTTGTCCTTTTTTTACGAATTTACTCATGCCGCCAAGAGCTTCAATAGCTTTGTCAAACATCTCTTCAGGTTCTCCTCCTCTGACAGCAGCCAGTTGAGTTTGAGATTTTGTATTAGCCATTAATGAATCAAGTCCTCCGAATAATGGCCCCATCCCGCTTAGCAGGCTTAGTCCCACACCTGTTCTTAAAAAATCTCTACGTTCCATATTGTAATATGTTATAGTTGTATTTTTTGAAGTGTTAAGTTATGATTTTTACGGCATTATAAGGAGCTTGGGGAGCTATTTATACCAAGTTCAAATAAAAAAAATAGGAAATGAATTACTCCATTTCCTATTATAATTTTTTACTCTGTCGTTTTAGTTAATATTGTTTTTCTGCTTTTAATTTACCGTCTTCATTGTAGATTTTCCAAGTACCTACTTTCTTTCCGTCTTCATATTGCATGTCATACCTTAGTGTTCCGTCTTCATCGTAAATAATCCATTTACCATGCTTCACTCCCTTTTTGTAGTTAGCAACAGCAATTTTAATTCCCTTTTCATTCCATGTTTCCCAGAGGCCATCCATTTGATTGTTCTTAAAAGAACGCGTTTCCTGTTTTTGTTTATTTTCGAAATAATAGGTTGAAATACCATGTTTCATTCCGTCAACAACGGTCATTTCAATTCTTTTATTTCCATTAGAAAAATATTCGGTATGTGTTCCGGTAAAAAGTTCGCCTTGCGGGTTGTAATATAAACCGTCTTCTTTCAAGGTTAATTGCGCTTGGCTGGTTGTTACTAAACAAACCAATGCCAATAGTGTCATTAATATTCTCATGGCTTTCAAATTTTATTATTAATATTAAAAGCCTCCCTTATAATACAATAGCTGGCGCTATTAAGATAAAACCCTGTGTGTGTTTGTTTTATCCTAACATCAAATTAAGATAGAATTTACATGTAAAGCAAATATTCAATGTTAAGTTTTACCGTGTTTCTTGGGGTGGTGGAGTATGTGGTTGATATAAAGAAAAATAGGCGACTGAAAAAATCAATCGCCTATTTTGTGTATGTTAAACTAATGTTAATTCTGAAGATTCATCTTCAGTTTTAAATTAGTATTGTTACTTGTATTGATATTTATTTTCTTGCTTTTGTATGAAATTAGTTTGGCTGAAATTGAATACTCCCCAACGTTCATGTTGTTAAAAACAAAGTTTCCGTCAAAATCAGTATACGTTTTTAGATCAGTTCCTTCAATAAATACTTCAACGCCCACTAAAGTTTCTCCACTTGTTTCGTCAATTACTATTCCTTCAATGTTAGCAGTAGTAGCAGTTGTTCCTGCATCTTTTTCTCCTTTAAAGCTGCTGAATAATACAATAGTAAGTAAGCCTATAATCTGTAATGTGGTTTTCATTTTTTCCTGTTTTAATTTTACAATGCAAACATACAGGCTTAGTATTAGCTAAATATTAATAGCGGTTTATATAAAAGTTAATTCAATGATTTTAGATTCTTTTTGAATTAAAGTCATGAAGCCTATGTGCTAAAGGCGTATATAGTTTATTAATATTGCTATTTTTGGATAAACCAAACTAAATCTATGATACCCTATTTATCAGACTTTTTTAATTTGTTCTTTCCAAAGATATGCCTTATCTGCTCAAGAGCCTTGCATATGCACGAGAAGCATATATGTAAATTGTGTGAACGAGCGTTGCCCCGATCTTATTTTCATATGGCGAATCATAATCCAGTAGAAAAACTTTTTTGGGGGAGGGTAAATATTGAAAAGGCATCTTCATATTTATTGTATACTAAAGAGAGTAAGGTTAAAAATATCTTGCACAGTCTAAAATATCGTCAACAAAAGGAGCTTGGTTATGAGTTGGGTAAAATATATGCCAGAGACTTATCTGAAGTTAATTATTTTAAGAATTTGGATTTTATAGTCCCTGTGCCTCTCCATCCACGTAAGTTTAAAGAAAGAGGTTATAATCAGAGTGAGTGGATAGCAAAAGGATTAAGTGAGGTTTTATCTGTCCCGTTGAAAACAGATTTATTATTTAAAAGCTACCATACTTCAACGCAAACCAGAAAAGGGAGATATCAAAGATGGGAGAATGTTGAGGATGTATTTAATATTGTATCAGGAGAAAAGTTCGAAGGCTGTAATATTTTGTTGGTTGATGATGTTTTAACCACAGGCGCCACTTTGGAAGCTTGTGCCAAAAAATTAAAGTCCATAAAGGATATAAAGATTAATGTTGCTACTTTGGCTTATGCATCGATATAATTTAAACTTATCTGTTAAAGAGCTTATCGAACTCGTAATAAACTGATAAGGAAACAGAGTGGTTATACTGACCAAACTTTCCGTCTCTCCAGTGTGGAGGCTTTTGGTCGTCGAAGTCCCCGCCGTACGCCTTGCGAACTCTACTTAAAGAATAGGCCCAACGAATATTTGCATACATTTTTTCATGAAACTGGTAATTAACGCCAACCAGCGAACCCCATTCAAAATCTTCAAATTCTACAGTTGCTCCCACATCACCATATTCATCTTCTTCTAAAGAATTAATAAGCATACCCATGGTCACTCCACCTTCAAAAGAAAACTTATTGACTTTTATTTTTGCCATTACCGGAACCTCAATATAGTTCAGATTAAGTTTGTACTTGGTGTAATCTTCTATTGATTCATTCGGATTATGACGACTTCCTTTTTGTTTGTAAACTATTTCAAATTGCCCGCTCCAAATGTCTGAAAATTCCCGGGAAACGTATAGTCCTGTGACCAATCCAAGTTTGTTAAAGCCTGCATAGCTGTCGCCGTCTACCTGACTAAATACTCCTCCTGCCAGCATTCCGGCCTTAAAATCCTGAGCTTTTATGCTTAGCGGACATATGATTAAAACGATGATTAATATCTTCTTCAGGTTGTTAGGGATGATCATATGATTAGTTTTTAAGTTTGTTGATTAGCTCTTCAAGGCCTTCGGAGGCTATCTTTTGGATAAAAGTAATGTTTTTTGACGGAGTAAAAGCAGGAGTTCCCGGATCAATCACATAAATATGTGCTGAGCCCGGGGCAGAATGTATTAAGCCTGCTGCCGGATAAACACTTAGCGAAGTACCTATGATGAGTACTATATCAGCTTCTTGCATGATGTTTTCAGCATCGTACATGGCCGGAACAGATTCACCAAACCAAACAATATGCGGTCGTAGTTGACTGCCTTTTTCACAAAGATCGCCAAGCTTTAATTCCCAATTATCTAAAGTATAAATTAAAGAAGGGTCGCTGGTGCTACGTGCTTTTTTAAGCTCTCCGTGCAGGTGAAGTACTTTTGATGATCCGGCTCTCTCGTGCAGGTCATCCACGTTTTGTGTGATGATAGAAATGTCGTAAGTATCTTCTAATTGACTTAATAGTTCATGACCTTTATTGGGCTTGCATTCAAAAAGTTGTTTCCTGCGCTGGTTGTAAAAATCCATGACCAGTTGTGGAGTTTCTTCCCAGGCCTGGGGGCTAGCCACTTTGGTTACATCGTATTGTTCCCAGATACCACCCATATCTCTGAAGGTTATTATTCCACTTTCGGCGCTCATACCTGCACCCGATAATACCACAAGCTTTTGCATCAGTATTTTTTATTTAAATTAAACGATAAGCAATATATTAATTTCTTAATTATTCAATAGTAGGAACTGATTTTTATATAGCTTTCTATATTGTATCTTTGTGCATCTTAATAAAAAGCATTTATATCAGATGATAGATCAGGGTACCGTAGACAGGGTGGTTGAGACTTCGCAGGCGCAGATAATTGATGTGGTGTCGGAATTTGTTTCTTTGCGAAAGCGAGGAATAAATTATATAGGTAATTGTCCTTTTCATAACGAGAAAACGCCATCGTTTACTGTATCTCCGCATAAAGGAATTTATAAATGTTTTGGTTGTGGTAAAGGAGGAAATGCTGTTAACTTTTTAATGGATGTTGAGCAGGTTTCTTTTATTGATGCCATTAAACAGCTGGGAAAAAAATTCAATATACATATTGATGAGGTTGAATTAAGTCCGGAGCAGCAACAGGTTAAGAATGACAGGGAGAGTATGATGGCGGTATCGGGTTTTGCACAAAAGTACTTTACTAATATATTGCATAAATCTGATGAAGGTCGTTCAGTAGGTTTGTCGTATTTGCGCAGCCGAGGTTTTAGAGATGATATTATTCAAAAATTTGATTTAGGATATTCGCCCGAAGCCAAGGCGGCTTTAACCGAGGAAGCGCTTAAAAATAGTTTTAAAATTGAATTCCTTGAAAAGACCGGTTTATCCATAGTTCGGGATAATTATAAAGCAGATAGATTCAGGGGGCGTGTGATTTTTCCGATTCATAGTATTTCCGGAAAGCCAACAGCCTTTGGAGGTCGGATTTTAAAGACTGATGTTAAAACCGCTAAATACCTAAACTCTCCGGAGTCTGAAATTTACCATAAGAGTAAGATATTATATGGTATTTTTCAGGCCAAACAAGAGATAACCAGGAAGGATCGATGCTATTTGGTGGAGGGGTATACCGATGTGATTTCCTTTCACCAGTCCGGAATTACCAATGTTGTTGCTTCTTCAGGTACTGCTTTAACAGTAGATCAGATTCGATTGATTGCTCGGTTTACACCAAATATTACCATTATTTATGATGGTGACCCGGCAGGTATCAAAGCCTCATTGCGCGGAATTGATTTGGTGTTGGAGCAAGGCATGAATGTAAAAGTTCTTCTTTTACCGGAAGGTGAAGATCCTGATTCTTTTTCAAAAAACAGAAATGCAGATCAGCTTCAGGAGTATATTGCAGCCAACGAGGGTGATTTTATTAAGTTTAAAACCGGACTGCTTTTAAAAGATGCTCAGGGCGATCCTGTGAAACGTGCACAGTTGTTACAAGATATTGTTAAATCAATTTCTGTTATTCCGGAACAAATTGTTAGGGGAGAGTATGTAAAGGAGTGTAGTGCTCTTATGCAGGTTAAAGAGCAGGTTCTTTATAATGAGATTGCTAAGATTATAGGAAAAAGCAGGGGTGATAATTATGCTGGTTCAAATGTTTCAAAAAATCAGTATGTACCTGTTACACCTCCTTCTGGTGCAGTGTCAACTCCATCTTTTGCATCTCAAAATCCTTTTGAAATTGAGGAAAGAGAGTTAATAAAACTGATTATCAAGTTTGGGGATAAAAATTTGGTTAAAGAAGAAGAGGTGAGTGAGGAGCATCCGCAAGTATCCGTTGGTGATTATATTATTGGCCAGATGAAAGAGGATGAGCTGGAAAGTTTAAATCCCTTATATGGGAAAATATTTAAGCTTTACGAAGAAAATAATCATAAAGAGGGATTTGAGGCGGTTAAGTTTTTTGTGAGTAATATGGATGCTGAAGTGAGTCAGTTGGCATCAGATTTATTAAGCAGGGAATATATTGTTACGCGTAAGTATCAGGAAAACAGCCCAAAGAAGTTAGACGAAGAATTGTATTTAGAAAGGAATGTACCTAAAATTGTGTATGAGCTTAAAATGAAGAAAGTCAAATGGCTTTATGAGAAATGCTCAAAAGAAATGATGCAGGTAGATCCTAAAGATGTAGAAAAAGTAAATAGTCTTTTTGGTCAGCTAACCCGGCTGAATGAGATCAAGAGTTTATTGGCTAAAGAGCTGGGAAATAGAACAATTGTTTAAAAAAACAAAGAATAATATATCATGAAAACCGTTCAGCATTTTGATAAAGATAGAATAGAAGGCATTATTAGAAAATGTGATATTTGTTTTGTAGGCGTTGTAGATGGAGATATGCCTTATGTGTTACCCATGAATTTTGGATATAAGGACAATGTAATTTATCTGCATTCGGCTCCGGAAGGAAGAATAATAGATATTTTAAATAAGAATAGAAATATCTGTGTGAGTTTTAGTACAGATAATGAGTTGGTATTTCAGCATCCAGAAGTAGCGTGTAGTTACAGAATGAAATCAAAAAGTGTGGTGGCCTGGGGTAAAGTTCAATTTCAGGAAGACTTTGAAAGGAAAGAAGAAGCCTTAAATATTATCATGCAGCAATATTCAGATAAGGAATTTAAATATTCCGGACCTGCCATACGTAATGTGAAAATCTGGGAGATTCCGGTTGATAAAATTACCTGCAAGGAGTTTGGTGCACCGCACGAAAAATATCAGGGTGATGATAGTGTAAAAAGAACTTTTTAAGTTCAATTCCTGATTTTGTGTAGGATATTGTTCGTTTTTTTTGAACTTTGGTAAAGACTATCATAAGTTTCGGGCATAAAACATGATCTAATGGTTCTGAATTATATTTGGATTGCTTTCTTTCTGGTTGCCTTTCTGGTTGCCTTGGTTCGCTTGATTGTTTTTGGAGATATGGAAATATTTCCGGAATTGATGAACTCAACTTTTGCCAATGCCAAAGCAGGTTTTGAGATTTCATTGGGATTAACCGGTGTACTAAGCTTGTGGTTGGGATTTATGAAAATAGGGGAGCAAGGGGGAATGGTCAATGCCTTATCTCGTGTTATTGGTCCGTTGTTTAACCGTCTCTTTCCAACCTTACCTAAAAATCATCCGGTTTTTGGTACCATCATGATGAACCTGTCGGCAAATATGCTGGGGTTAGATAATGCAGCTACCCCCATGGGTCTTAAAGCCATGAAACAATTGCAGGAAGAAAATAAAGCCAAAGAGAGTGCCAGTAATGCGCAAATCATGTTTCTGGTACTCAATACATCAGGATTAACTATTATTCCTATTAGCATTATGGTTTATCGCTCCATTGAAGGGGCGGTTAATCCGGCAGATATTTTTATACCTATTTTGCTGGCCACTTTTTTCTCTACCCTGGCAGGTATATTGTCTGTATCCTTTGTACAAAAAATAAAACTCTGGGATAAAGTCATTCTTTCTTACTTGGGAGGGCTAACGGCATTAATATCCGGACTTATTTATTGGTTATCTACCTTGCCAAAAGACCAGATTAAAGATATCTCACTGGTAAGTGCCAATGTCATATTGTTTTCTATTATTATCGTTTTTTTGCTGGCGGCTATCCGGAAACGGGTAAATGTGTACGAGGCTTTTATAGATGGAGCAAAAGAAGGTTTTCAAATAGCCATTAAAATTATCCCATACCTGGTGGCCATATTGGTAGCTATTGGCTTGTTTCGAACTTCAGGGGCCATGGACTTTTTAATAGATGGTATTAAAGAGGTGTGTGTGATATTGGGGTTAGATACACGATTTGTTGATGCCTTACCTACTGCCCTGATGAAACCTTTAAGTGGTAGTGGAGCACGAGGAATGATGATAGAAGCAATGCAGACTTTCGGTGCAGATTCTTTTGCCGGTAAAATAGCTTCAACAGTTCAGGGAGCTACAGATACTACTTTTTATATTATTGCAGTTTACTTTGGATCGGTAGGTATTAAAAAAACAAGACATGCTATTGGCTGTGGCCTTTTTGCGGATATAGTGGGTATTGTTGCATCTATTGTTATTGGTTATTTGTTTTTTGGTTGACGGAGGTCGTAATGATAATACAATAAATATTATAACCCTTGCGTTAGTTGTACGTAATAATAAACCGGAGATTAATAATCTTAATCTTGTAAAAAACATACCATCTATTATATGATACCCTTCTTAAACAAGTATACTAAAATTATATTGGTACTCACTAGTGTACTGTTTTTGAGTGGTAAGTTTGGTTGGTCTCAAAGTAGTGCTGTTTCCGGATCTGAAAAATTTTCGTCTTTTTCTTTTGGTGAGGACTTTACCAGTAATAATAATTTAAATGGAAGAGTAAGTACCTTAAATAAACAACCTGTACTTTCTTCTATGGTCAGCTACTACCATAAATTGGGTTTTGATGCAACGCTTGTGTTTTCTAATGTTTGGAATTCGGATCAAACAAATACCAAAGCATCGCAGGAAACAACTTTATCTCTTGGTTATGATTATGACATCACCGAATGGTTAAATGCTTCTGTTTCATATAACCATTACTGGTATAGTAAAAATTCAAATTCAATACAATCTGATTATACAGATTTACTGAGTTCCTGTGTGTATACAGAGGTAGACTGGTGGGTTTCGAATATTATGGCAGGGTATTATTCGGGTAGGGCCAATGAGTTTTTTGTTAATGTTGAAACAGGAGTTGATTTTACATTTGAAGATGTTTTTAAAGAGGGAAACTTATTGTCAATTCAGCCCATGATATCTGCTTATGCCGGAAATATAAATTTCTATAACGAGGAGGCCTATCGTAATTATTATTTTCTGTACATTTTTGCTCAGGAATACCCTAATGTCACGGTAAATGATATGTTGATTCAAATACAAGAGCCGGATAATCAGATTGAACGATCTTTAAGGAATAAGTTGGAGACAAGGCCGCGGTTAAAAAAGAGAGTTGATAGTTTGCCTTCTGACCTTGTAATAGCCAGTATGTTTGAAGAGCAGAACAGCTTTAATCTTAGTAATATAGGTTTTATCCTTCCTGTATTTTATAGTTGGGGCGATTTTATGGTGAATTTGGGCTTGTCAGCATACAAGCCCCTTAACCAGCCATCTTATAATCAAAATTCCTGGGTAATGTATTCCAATGTTGGATTAGCTTATTTTATTTCCTGGTAGATTAATTACAGAATTCCATGATGTAAAAATCAGCACTCTCATCTCCCAGTGTAGAGGCTTTATTTAAGTCCTGACATCCTGCTTCATCATTTTCAAGGTTAAAATGAGCAATGGCTCTGTTAAAGAAAAAGTCAGCTATATTTTCGTTCAGATCAATAGCCTTTGAATAGTCAAGAACAGCATCTTCAAAATTTCCCAGCTGAAACCAGGTGTTGGCTCTATCGTAATAGGCAAAGGAATAATCAGGTTTTATCTTTATACCTGCATTAAAATCCTTAATGGCCAAATCGTAACTTTTTAGGTTATAATAGGCATTTGCTCTGTCAAAATACGCATCGTAATATTCTGAGTCTATTGTTATTAATTGTGTAAAGGTTTCTATGGCTTTTTTGTAGTTTGTAAGTTCGTAATAAGCATTGCCCATATTGTATAAGGCATCTTTGTATTTTGAGTCAATTTTTACTGATGTGGAGTAATGTTCAATGGCTTCTTCATAGCTTTGGGTATCGAAACAGGTATTGCCTAAATAAAAATACAGGTCAGCATTATCTTTGTCCATTGCAATGGCCTCTTTAAAGGTATCGTAGGCTTTAGAGTATTGTTCCTTATCAAGGTGTTTATTTCCTTTTTTTATTAGTTCTTCAATGTTGTTTTGTGCAGAGGTGTGAATGGCAAAGCTTAACAACAAGATAAAAATATATTTGATTGTGGTCATGGTTGTTCCTTATTTAAGAAATTAGCGTTTAGCTCTGTTTTTGATGGCACGTTGTTTTTGCTTCTGCATTCTTTGCTTTTGTTGTTTAGTCTGTATTTTCTTGCGATTCTTATTCTGCATCTGCAATGACTTGTTCTGCATATTTCTTTTTTGTTTCGAAATACGCATTGCCCTGTTCATTTGAACATTTCTGGTATCCCTTCTCTGATGGAAGTTATCTCTTTTAACAATGGCTTGTTCTCTGCTGTTGTCGCGTAATTCTACCTTTTTCCGCTTTACTGTGTCGGGTTTTTTATCCGTTTCCTGTGCTAATGTTACTGAACTAATCAGTAATATTATAGATAATAAATATAGTTTCATATGTCTGTTTTTTTAATGAACGATATGCCTGTCAGCCGACAAGCTGGGAATTTGCCAATTTTGTCATTCCCCGTACTTACGCTAAAGTTTCAGGGCCATGCATTTATGAGAAGCTATTCTCATGGCTCGTTTCATGATCCTCTGTTTTATATACCCATTAATATAATGCTTTTGGTAGTTAGATGGTAAAAGTATAAAAAGGTTTAAATACCGATGTAATTTTCTGTCGTATTACTTACTGGTTTTGTTAAAATTTTAATAAAAATTCAGGAATTTACTAAATACCTTTTTTGAGTGTATTGGTTATGTATTGGGCCTTATGTCTTTATTAAAAGGGTATTGGTGTTGGTGTTTTTGGAATTAGGTATTGAAATAATTGTTAAAAGTTTGTTAAAAAACAAAAAATATACTCTATATTAGCGTTCGGAAAATTTAAACCCTTTTCCCTTAAATCAGATAAAAAAAATCCAGAAGAAAAAAAGACCTGCTGCCCTCAGGTCTTTTTTTTTGGCCTTCCCGCTCTTATATTACATAATATTAATAGTTGCAATACTTACAAATAAAGGATGAACTAATCAGCGTATGACTCTGTTTATAATCGTTTATATTTACTTTTGAAAAAAACTTTAGAGTATGGAAAACATCTGGGATCAAAAATTTTCATCGGAGTCGTATTTGTACGGAGAGCTGCCCAATCCGGGTTTTAAATCATTTATTAGTTCCAATAAACCTGGTAAAATATTGTTGCCTGGCGAAGGCGAAGGACGCAATGCTGTTTTTGCAGCACAGCAGGGTTGGGACGTTTATGCAGCTGATAAAAGCATGGTAGCTATGCGTAAAGCTAAAATGTTGTCCGAAAAATATGGTGTGAATTTTAATTATGCGTTGGGTGATTTAATGGAGCAGGACTATGCCTTGGAGAGTTTTGATGTAATTGCCCCGATATTTTTTCATTTGAATCCTGAAATAAGAATTCAGTTACATCAGTTTTTCGTTTCGCTACTAAAGCCGGGAGGTAAGTTATATGTACTTGGGTTTTCTACGGAGCAGCTTAATTATTCGAGCGGGGGTCCAAAGGATAAGAATATGCTGTATTCAGAAAGTAAGCTGGCAGAGGATTTTAAAGAACTTCAGGTGATTAAAAACATTAGAATTGAAACTTCATTAGAAGAGGGTGAAGGTCATGAAGGACCTGCATCATTAATTGAGTTTGAAGCTTTAAAACCATTGTAGAATTTAGTTTTTACCTATTAACATGGGATCGGCCAATAAAGGATGTCCCGGGTTAGTCTGACGTATTCTTTCCAATATATGGTGTAACTCAGAGGGCGTAAATATCGGGAACCAGATATAATTAGGGTTGAAGGATGGCTCATTATTTTTCTTTATTCTTTCCATCTGTTGTTTTGTTTAAAGGTTAAAAATATAATCGGTTGATAATCAATTTTGATGCCAAAATTATGATTGAACAAAAAGAACGCGATTTCGAAAATATAATTCGTTTCATTATTGAAATAGATAAGGTGAAGCAAATAGTAAGGCAAACGCTGTTAATGGACCAATCGCGACATGAAAATGATGCAGAGCATTCGTGGCATATGGCTCTGGCGCTTTTTTTATTAAAGGATTATGCCAGCTATGAAGAACTGGATTTGGTAAAGGCGGTAAAAATGGTATTGATACATGATATTGTTGAAATAGATGCCGGCGATACTTATGCATACGATATACAAGCTAACCATGACAAGTATGAAAGAGAGCTAAAAGCGGCCAAAAGAATTTTTGGTTTGTTGCCTGAAGATTTACAGAATGAATTTATGAGTCTTTGGCAGGAGTTTGAGGAGGGAAATTCACCTGAAGCTCAATTTGTAGGTGCCGTTGATCGCTTTATGCCTATTTTGCATAATTACAAAACACAGGGGATGCAGTGGAAAAAGCATCAGGTTACAACGAAAATGGTAGAAGAAAGAAATAAGCCGATTCAACAGGGATCAGAGTTTTTATGGCAAAAGGTGTTAGATATCATTGAAGATTCAAAGCAAAAAGGTTTTTTGAAGTAAACCAGCAGGCTGGTAGTTAAGAGAAATTATAATAAAGAATGCGAATCAAGAGTTGAAAAAGGTTTTTCATTAGCAAAGCCAGTTTGTCTTCACCCTGACCTCGTCCGGTGAGCATAAAAACAAGGTTGATTGTCGTAAAATTGCGAATTGTTTGAGCTTCTGACAAAGGAAGAAGCAAGTTTTAGCAATTTAGACGTGTCAACCGTATGTTTTTATAGCAAAGCGGGCGCAGTCTTGATTTTCTTTGCTTCCTTTCTTTTATCAAGAAAAGAAAAGGAAGTCAGGGTTTTAGGAATGAAATCCCTGAAAATAATGCTTTTATTATCGAAGTTTTAACCCTTGATTCGAATAAAGAGTTAACTGACTATAAACAAGTAAACTTGTTACAATTTGTGATAAAGTTGATTTATGGTATTTTTGAACGAAATAAACGTAATGGAAAGTAATAAAGATAATAGCTGGGAAGAGTTACTTTTAAAGGTAAGTAAGAAGTTTAATGTGTTGGCAGATTTTGATTTTCTTTTGTTTATCATAGGAATTCAAGAGCGCGGACAAGGTTTTATCAAGTATTCAAAAGAAGAAAAAATGGATATGATAAATCTGGCCCGGTGCATTCTGTTTGAAACCAAAGGTTATTACAAACAAAATGGAACTGATGATGATGGATGGCCAACATTTGAGGTGATTAAAAAAGTGGATGACCTGCTTCCTTCCGAAAGAGAAAAGATCTTAAAGGAGGCTATGATGGAGTATTTAAGTGATAAGTTATAATAAAAAGATCTACACGAGCTTAAAAGAAAAGGTATGAACAAACGAAGTGTTTTATGGGCAATTGCCTTAATGATGGTAATGGTTGGTTGCGCACAGAAATCGACAGAACCAGTGGTTTTAATTAAAACCGACATGGGCAATATCAGGCTTAAATTATATAATGAAACGCCTGCGCACAGAGATAACTTCATTAAGTTGGCGGAAGAAGGCTTTCTGGATTCTACCTTGTTTCATCGTGTAATCAAGGGTTTTATGATTCAGGGGGGAGATCCTGATTCAAAGCATGCCGAAGCCGGACAACCTTTAGGAAGTGGTGGTCCGGGTTATACCCTTCCGGCAGAAATCAATTATCCTAAATATTTTCATAAAAAGGGAGCTTTGGCCGCAGCCCGACAAGGAGATAATGTAAACCCGGAAAGACGTTCGTCGGGTTCTCAATTTTATATTGTTCAAGGTGAAATGATTGATGAAAAAAAGATAGCACAGATAGAAAACAGAGCTAAAGATGCCAAACGAAGAGCTATTTTTAATCAACTGTTGGATGAGTACAATGACAGTTTGAATTTACTACAGTCAAAAGGCGATCAGGCCGGATTAATGCAACTGCAGCAAAAAATTATGGCCCGGGTAAATCAAGAAGCTGAACAAAATGATGAGGATCTTATTCCTGACGATATTAAGGAAGTATATGCCAGCATAGGGGGTACTCCTCAGTTAGACGGAAGCTATACCGTTTTTGGAGAGGTGATAAATGAAAAGAACTGGATAGAAACAGTAAAGTCTTGGTTTGGTGCTAAGTATGGATTAGATGTAGTTGAGGCTATTGCATTTGTAAAAACGGATGGTAGAGATCGTCCTTTAAAAGACATTGAAATAGAGGTGAAAGTAATAAAGAAATAAGTGATGAGCAGCGTTAGAAATTGGGTAATCTTTTGTTTGGTATTTGTTTGTGGAATGATATCTGCGCAAAGCAAAACAGTGATTATATCTACAAACCTGGGCGATATTAAGATTATGATCTATGATGATACGCCAAAACATCGCGATAGCTTTATTAAATTGGCTAACCAGGGGCATTACGATGGTACGCTGTTTTACCGTGTGGTTAAAAACTTTGTGGTACAGGGAGGTTCTTCCGACTCTAAAAATGCTCCGGCAGGTAAGCATATAGGTTATGGCAGTTCAAAACTTACGATTGACTCAGAATTTAGGAAAAATCGTATTCATAAAAAAGGCGCCATTTGTGCACCTCGGCAGCCCGAAGATATCAACCATTTTAAAATGTCCGACATTAGTCAGTTTTACATTGTGCATGGTAAGGTGTACAGTAACGAAGAGCTTGATATATTAGAGAAAGCCACCAATAATCCCATTAAAATTAAGCTTAAGAAGGAATTTTATTTGCCTTATAAGGAGGAGTTGCAAAAACTAAAAACGGAGAATCCAAAAGAGTTTAATCGCAGGTTAAGGGAAATTAAGGAAAAGATAGCTTTTGAATATTCTTTGTCTGACAAATTGGAGTTTACACCCGAGCAGCGCGAAATATACACCACCAAAGGAGGATTGCCGGAGTTGGATGGTGATTATACAGTATTCGGTGAAGTGGTAAGCGGTTTAAGTGTATTAAATAAAATTGCGGCTTTAGAAACCGATAAAAACAGTCGGCCTTATACCGATGTAAAATTAGTGGTGAGGGTGCTGTGATGTTTGGCCTTTGGCTTTTAGCTGTTGGTTGTTAGTTATTAGGTGTTGGTTTTGGATAAATGTAATCTTGAAAGGATTAAAATATGAATAGCCCTGTATGAAGTGCAGGGTATACGATAATTCATATTTTCACAACCACAACGTGGTTGAATATTAAAAAAGTTTTTTTGCCTGCCTGCCGGTAATCTGGTTTCCTTTCTTTTATCAAGAAAAGGAAGGGAAGTCAGGGTAAGAGGGATGAATTGAAAATCTATGACATTCAAAAAATGATTTAATATTTATGTCAAAAAATCCCTGATGAAAAATGCCTTTGTTGTCGTAAATTTAGGGAAATCGCCTTTAAGCCAGTAATGGGTTGTTTGAAAATATTCAACCACAGATTGATACGAAATTTGGACAGATTTTTATTTTCCGAAGAAAAATAATTCGTGTTAATCCGTGAGATTTTTGGTTTTAATAATTTTTTTGGTTTAAAAGCGAAATCCCTGGTCGTAAATTGTAACCCTTGATTAGTACATAAAAATATTATAGATAAATGAATTGGATAAAAATAGTTGTGTTTGCAATTGCTGTTCTTGTTTTCAATGGATGTCAGCAAAACTCATCTAAACAGAATATTTCAAAAGAAGAGTATTCTATACCCAAAGGATCGTATCAACGAAATATAAAGGGTGTTGTTTCCATTGAAACCTTTGATCATTACTCACGATCTTTAAAACGAGGCTATGGTTTTTACATCTCCCCTAAAACATTGGTTACCAATCTCGATTTAATTAAAGGAAGCTATAAAGTAAAGGTGGCCATTGTGGGTACCGATGATTATAATGAAGCAGCCGGGTATACCGCTTACGATATTGACAAAAATCTGGTTATCCTAAAAACCTGGACCGAGAACCTCAATTATCTGCATCTTGACAGGTCCATAAAAAGCATACCTGATTCAATAGCAGGTTTGTATCGAAAATCAAGGAAAATTTATGCCCCAAAGTTTGCGGTGGATAAGAGCGAAAAGCAAGATTCCATAAAAAAATACCGACTTAGCAAAGGATCTTATGGGGGACAACCGGCTTTTACTTACCTGCATCATTTGCTGGGCATTATTCAAACCCAAAAAGAAGGTAAAGAAAAGGTATCTTACCTGGTACCTTCTTCAGAAATTATGGCTTTGAGTAAAAAGCAGATGAAAGAACCGGTTTCGGTGTATGAATTGCGTACCAAGACAAATAAAGTGTACCCCTCGTATAAATCCATCAAAGGATTTCGTATAAAGACCAGCATGGGTAACATTGATATAAAGCTTTACAATCAAACCCCTAAGTTTAGAGATAATTTTATTAAGCTGGTAAGCGATCAGTTTTACGATAGTTTGTTGGTACATCGTGTGTTAAAAAACTTTCTGATTCAAACCGGTGCAGCTGATAGTAAGTATGCGGCTAAGGATGATGTGGTAGGATGGCAGGGGCCCGGCTATATGCTCGAAACTAATGTTGTGCCTGGTTTATTTCATAAAAGGGGTGCCGTGGCTGCCTCTAAATTACCGCCCGAACGAAACCCAAAAGACAGATCGGACGGCTCGCAGTTTTATATTGTAGCAGGTCGGGTGTTTAATGCCGAGGAATTAAAAGATATTGAAAAAGAAAAAGGAATAAAATTCACGCAAAAACAGATAGCTACCTATGGCAGCGTTGGCGGAGCTCCTCATTTAGATGGTGATTATACCGTGTTTGGTGAGGTGACACGAGGAATGGATGTGGTGGATAAAATTGCCGGCGTAAAAACTTATGCTGTAGATCGTCCGGTTAAGGATATCAGGGTTTATTCCATAGAGATATTGAAGTAAGGTTATATGGTCTTTATTCCTTATACTTTTGCCTTTATACCAATAACGTCCTAAATGTTTTAATGAAATGTGCTGGTCGCCTTGTTTAGTCTCGACCTCAGCCAGAGAGCCAAAAAACAGGATTGAGATGACGATTAAAAATTGTTTTTTGTTTGAGCACTTTGAGGAACGATAAAGTGTGAGTTTAAAACAATTTCAGTCATGAAACCTAGTTTTTTGAGCGAAATGGGTGTAGTCGACGGTCTTTTTGCTTACTTTTTTGACTGTAGAAAAAAGTAAGAGCCTTCACGGCTTGAGTGAAAAAATAATTTCGACACTATTATCTAAATACTATACTTATAACATTTTTAAATTGATCTATTGTAAGCTTTTATTAAATTTGCAGCTTCAGAATAACGAAAAATCAAAAGCAATGCTTGACAAGATAAAGGCCTTACAAGAAGAGATTAAGCAGTTAACTGCTAAATCGGCGGACGAAGCGGAACATTTAAGAATTAAGTACCTGAGTAAAAAAGGTAAAATTTCTGAGTTGTTTAACGACTTTAAAACCATTCCTAATGAGCAAAAGCGCGAGGTAGGACAGGTGATTAATGTATTAAAAAACGAGGCTCAGGAGTTTATTAACAATCTTAAAGAGCAGTTTGCGAATACACAGGTTAAAGGTGCCGGAGTTGATTTAACGCTTCCGGGAACTACCATGAAACTAGGTAGCCGCCATCCTTTATCGATCGTTCGAAATGAGATAGTTGACATTTTTGCCCGCTTAGGTTTTAATGTGGCTGAAGGTCCGGAGATTGAAGATGATTTTCATGTATTTACAGCATTAAACTTCCCTGAGGAGCACCCGGCGCGTGATATGCAGGATACGTTCTTTATCGAAAAAGATCCTGATGTATTGTTGCGTACGCATACTTCATCTGTACAGGTGAGAGTGATGGAGAAAAAGCAACCGCCTATTCGTTCTATTTTCCCGGGTCGTGTTTTCCGTAATGAGGCTATTTCGGCCAGAGCGCATTGTATCTTCCATCAGGTTGAAGGTTTATATATTGATGAGAATGTTTCTTTTGCCGACTTAAAGCAAACACTGCTTTATTTTGCAAAGGAAATGTTTGGAGAGAAAACACAAATCAGGTTGCGTCCTTCGTATTTCCCTTTCACCGAGCCATCGGCAGAAATGGATATTTCATGTACGCTTTGTGGCGGAAAAGGATGTAATGTGTGTAAGTATACCGGATGGGTTGAGATTTTAGGTTGTGGAATGGTTGACCCACATGTGTTAGAATACTCCGACATCGATAGTGAAAAATATACAGGATTTGCCTTTGGTATGGGTATTGAACGTATCACTATGCTTAAATATCAAATTAAAGACATCAGGTTATTCTTCGAAAACGACGTTCGATTCCTTGAGCAGTTTAAATCAACGATATAAAATAATAATACACCATATTTATAAGAAGCCGGTTCTCTTTGAGGATCGGCTTTTTTGTGTTTTAGGGTGTTAAACCCGAAATATGCATTAGAAATACTATTACGCATCCAAACTGCTTCAAAACAAGTCACTATGCTACTTTGCTTCAATTCACCGTAGCGGTGCTATGGATCATTTCAGCAAACTCTTGTTTTATCACATTTTATATGCTCATTACGTACCTCTATTGCATAATTCGGGTTAAATATATCCCGCTATCGCATAATTATTTCGTGCAATGATAGAATACTAAAATCGCTAGCAATGCCACTACATAAATTTTTTTCCAGCGGTATGTATTGACAAACAAATAAAAAGGCCTTATATTAATTGCAGTTTAGATTAAAAAAGTGCCGGTATTGATCGCACAATGTACCCACCAACAAAAACATAAGGTAGCTCCATCCTAGGGCTACCTTGTTTTTTGCTCTTTATTTTTATTGTGTTTCTTCTTTCTGTCAGCAGGAGTATATATCATTCTTGACTCATTGCTCTTGTCAATCCATCTACTAATCAAACTATAGCACACAAATAAATAAGTGATTTTAATCTGAAAATCAATTTTCTTAAGTTTGTTGTATTACTGCTTTTTGAGGATTATGCCTCTGTGCTATCTTAATTGGCCTATTTATTAATAGCTTAAGCTAAATAAAAAAGATCATTAATAAATCAGCCTTGAATTTTTTTAGCTTCAGTTTTTTGCTTCAAGGCAAAAAATGAAGTCGGGTTTGGGCGGAAAGCCCAATTGGTTAAATTATTAAGAAGAAAAACCACACTATGCTATCGAAAATTATTTATGCATTAAGTTTTTTAGTAATCCTTTGCGGAGGATATTTAAAGGCACAGAATGTGATGGATAAAATTTCGAATATCGAAAAAGCAGTATTCTCTATTACTTCATATGGGAGTGTGGATTCAGAAATTGTTACTTCAACAGGTTTTTTTATTAGTCCGGATGGTATAGGTATAGCACCTGCAAGTATTTTTGCTCGTGGAGATTCATTAAGTATTACCTTACGTAATGGGCGTGAGTATGCCATTTCAAGGGTACTTTCTACTCACAAAATGGCCAACCTGGCTATGTTTAAAACACACGATCATCGCGAAAAAGGCTTTGATTATATTATTCCAACTCAAAATACCGACAGGTCGTTGGGCGAAGTGTTGATATTTGGTCATCCTGAAGAGTCGGAAGAAGGAGTGACTTTAGGAACCATAAAAAAGGTTTATCAGGCACCATATATTGATCGTTTTGTATCTGTTAATGCCAATTTCGGACCTAAGTCTGTTGGATCACCTGTCATTAATTCAGAAGGAAAGCTGGTGGGAATTGCCGGTTATTTAAAAAAGGAAAGGGAAACTTTTTTTTTAAGTACCTATATCTTAAATGACTCTTTATGGATAAATCATCCTTATAACAGCTGGAAAAAGTCGTTGTATCATCAGCATCAGAAAACGCTGGCTCCTGATATGAATAAAGGAATTTTGTTTTTTATGATGGAGAATTGGGTGGAGTCGGCAAAAAACTTTACCCGGGTGATTAAAAATGATTCAACCAATATAGAGGCTTTTATATTTAGAGCCGAGGCCAGAAGAAGATATGAGAATTTTATAGGTATGCGCGCTGACTATGCATATGCGAAGGGAAAAGCTCCAAATCATTTTTTAATTCATTACTTCGAGGCCCAAAAACATATGGAAGAACGTCAGCTCAATAACGCTTTTTTAAGTTTTATCAGTTGCATTGAAGCGCACCAAAGTTTCTCACCGGCATTGATTGAGTTTGGTTTGCTGGTGGTAGATTTACGAAATGATACTGAAACGGCTATGAAATGCTTTAACAAAGCCATAATTTCTACCCCTTTATATGCAAATGCTTACTATGAACGAAGCCGATTGCTGCAACAGTATTTTGAGGATGAAGGAACTGCTATGGAAGATATTACCCGGGCTTGTAACCTGGACAGTTTCTTGCCAGGTGTTTTTTCCATCAGAGGCACCTTAAAAATGCGATCAGAAAACTACCTGGAGGCCATTAGTGATTTCGATAAAGCCATTAATATTGATCCCAATGATATACATGCTCTTTTCAACCGTGGCATAGCCTACTATAACCTGGGGATGAAAGAAAATTCATGCCTTGATTGGGAGGCAGCAGGGCAGCGGGGTCATTATAAGTCCATTAAATACATTTCGCGCTACTGCAACAATATTACTTCAAAATAATACGAGAGTAAATATTTCTTTGTGTGTCGAAAAAGAGGGAGCCTTTTGTTGCAATAGCTGAAAAAAATTTTTTTTATCAAAGCCAGCTTGTCTTCGCTTTGACCTCGTCCGGTGAGCATAAAAACAAGGTTGTTTGTCGTTAAATTGCGATATGTTTGAGCTTCTGACGAAGGAAGAAGGGAGTTTTAGCGATTTAGACGAATCAATCGTAAGTTTTTATAGCAAAGCGGGCGCAGTCTTGATTTTTTTTGCTTCTGTTTTTTGTATTAAGACAAAAAATGAAGTCAGGGTTTTAGGGATGAAGTCCCTGAAATGGTAGTTTTTATTACCGAAGTTTTAATTCTTGATTCGGATGAATACCATAAAATAATACCTGCACTAAAAAACATTCAAGCGAAAAAAAACTAATTTTGCTTCAAATTTTAAGTCATGACAACAATTGAACAGCTAAAAGATTTAGCGGGACGTCAGCTGGCGTTAAGGAGGTATCTTTGACATCGATAAAAAAACGATTGAGATAGAAGAAGAAGAAATGCGTTCACAGGCACCTGATTTTTGGAAGGATGCCAAGGCCGCAGAAATTCATATGAAAAAACTCAGGGAGCTCAAATCCTGGGTGAATGATTATAAAGAAATAGAGACTCAGATAGAAGACATCAATGTTCTGTTTGACTTTATGAAAGAAGGTGAAGCCAGTCAGGAGGATGTAGATGAGTTATTTGCCGATACACTTGCCAAAACAGAAGCGCTGGAGCTTAAAAACATGCTTCGAAGAGAAGAAGACAAGCTTGGTGCTGTTTTAAAAATTAATGCCGGAGCCGGAGGGACAGAGAGTCAGGATTGGGCAGAAATGCTTATGCGCATGTATATTCGCTGGGGCGAGAAGCATAATTACAAGGTAAAGGAGATGAACTATCAGCCTGGTGATGATGCAGGTATCAAAACCGTTACGCTTCAATTTGAAGGTGATTTTGCCTATGGATATCTGAAAAGTGAAAATGGTGTGCATCGCCTTGTTCGCTTGTCGCCATTTAATGCCGCCAATAAACGAATGACCTCTTTTACCTCAGTTTTTGTGGCCCCTTTAATTGATGATAGTATAGAGATTGAAGTATCGCCTTCCGAAATTACCTGGGAAACATTCAGGTCAGGGGGTGCCGGAGGTCAAAATGTGAATAAGGTAGAAACCGGAGTAAGGTTGCGCCATGCACCAACAGGTATTATTATTGAAAATACCGAATCTCGTTCGCAGCTGGGTAATAAAGAAAATGCCATGCGTCTGTTAAAATCTCAGTTATACGAGATGGAAATTCGTAAGCGTATGGAAGAACAAAATAAAATTGAGAGCAATAAAAAGAAAATAGAATGGGGCTCGCAAATCAGATCCTACGTTTTTCAGCCGTATAAAATGGTAAAGGATTTAAGAACCAATACCGAAACTTCAAATGTACAGGCGGTAATGGATGGAAATATTGATCTGTTTACCAAAGCTTACCTGATGGAGTTTGGAGGCAAGGATAATTAAACCTTGATGAAGAAAATGTTCAGCTGTAAATTGTAGCGTTGGCCAGACCAATAGACCGTGCCGGCGCGTTGGTGAGAGGACTTCAAGGGCGCACTTGAGGTGGTTTGTGGGCAGGCTGGAATTGAAGGCTGATGAGCGATGAAGGATTCTATTGATCTAGATTTTTTTGCTTCGTTTTTGGAGCGATGCCAAAAATGAAGAAGATTTTGGTTGTACATTGAGATTATTTTTCGGTGTAAAGTGAAGAACAAGATGTTAAAATAGATGTTAGGTACATACTAACGTGTGCTGTTTGAATAAAAAGAAACAAATTAAAACGCAATATTATGATCATGTATTTACATAACCCAAGATGTTCAAAAAGTCGCTTGGGATTAGAGTATTTAGAAAAGAAAGGTATAACGCCAATGATTGTAAAGTATTTAGATACGCCTTTAAACTCTGATGAGATAAAACAAATATTGACAAAGCTCGATATGAAACCTACCGACTTAATCAGAAAAAACGAAGACTACTATAAAAAGGAAATTAAAGGCAAGGATTTTTCTGATGTGGAGCTTATTTATGCCATGGCTGAAAATCCAAAATTAATTGAGCGTCCGATTGTGATTAATGGTTCCAAAGCAGTTGTTGCCCGTCCTGCCGAAAAGGTGGATGAAATTTTGTAGCAGATAATCCATTACAGTTAAATATATTCTATAATAATTAGAATTTCCCTTATGCAGTGCTGCAGAAGGGAATTCTTTTTTTTTGAAGCATAGTCATTGCAAATATTTACTTCATATGAAACGAGCATAAAAATTCAATTATCTAATTTATACAAAGGAGAATGATTGTTTTTTCTGGCGAGTTCCATATGGCAAATGGAAGAAAACATAACCATATGAAACCATCTTACAGATTTAGCGTAATAGATTTTCGTTATTATTTTGTAAAGATGAGTATTTTTGCAGACCAAATTTATTGGTAAAACACGCACACACAGTATAATTTCTATATCTTAAATAAAGAGCATCACCTTGTAATGAAATCAATTTTCTTCCCTAAACGCTTTGCCTTATTAAAAAGTTTTAGCTTAACCTATTTGTTGTTATCAACCATTATACGAGTTACACTTTATGTGATGTCCTTTTCGTATATGGATTTTTCCATGTTAAATACTCTTGAAATCATAGGCATTGGATTTCTGTTTGATATCGGAAGTTTGTCGTATATCATTGCATTTTATGCGATATATCTTCTGATCATTCCATCCCGTCTTCATGGTAGTAAATTTGATAAAACAATTACTAATGTGGCCTTTGGATTAATAGTGTTTGTAATGGTGTTTGCATTTTTAGCTGAAATTCCTTTTTGGAATGAATACCAGCGCCGCTTTAACTTTATTGCCATTGATTATTTGCTGTACACCTATGAGGTAGTTCAAAATATTAATGAGTCGTTCCCTATTCCTTTGTTGGTTGGAATCATGTTGATTATTACCATTGCCATTATAGTTATCGCAAAAAGAAGGAACGTTTTTGGAGAGTGTTATTCAAAGCATACCAAACTTAAATCGAGACTTATACCTACGTTTATTTGTATTTCAATTTTTGCCATTTATCATTTCAATATTAAAAATGTTCAGGCTGAGGTATTTACTAATGTCAATGAAAACGAATTGGCCAAGTCGGGTTTGTATTCTTTTTTTGCAGCTTACAAAAGCAATGAGTTAAACTACAGTGAATTTTACGATACCATTCCTAATGCTCAATTGTTTCCTAAAATTAAAAATATTGTTTCAGCTTCAAATGATAGCCTGTATCATACAGACAATTGCATTACGCGTTATGTGCATAATCCCGGTATGGAGCAAACACCAAATGTTATTTTTATAGGATTGGAAAGTATGAGTGCATCTTTTTTAAAGAGATATGGCAATAAGAATCAGTTAACCCCTACATTGGATAGTATTTTAAAACAGTCAGTGTCGTTTACCAACATGTATGCAACCGGTACACGTACTATTCGAGGATTAGAGGCCTTAACGCTTTGTATACCGCCAACTCCCGGACGAAGTATTGTAAAGCGCGACTACAATAAAAATCTTTTTACCATTGGAGAGGTATTTAAGCAAAAAGGATACTCGCGGACTTTTATTTGTGGTGGTGACGGTCTTTTTGATAATATGGCCAATTATTTTGGTCATAATGGTTTTGATGTGGTTGATCGTATGAAATCGTTCAGGGACCAGGATTCAATTCCAACCCAAAGAACGCAAATAACAGATGATCAGGTGACCTTTGAAAATGCCTGGGGAGCTTGTGATGGAGATATATATAACGTGATGTTGGCAAAAGCCGATGAGGATTATAAGAAGGATCAGCCTTTTTTCTATTTAATGATGACCAACTCTAATCATCCGCCTTATACTTATCCTGATGGTGTAATAAATGCAACATCAGGAAATGCCAGAAAGCGTGCTATTGCGTATGCAGATAAAACATTTAAAGATTTTTTTGCAACGGCGAAGGATAAACCATGGTTTAAAAATACAGTATTTGTTATCGCGGCAGATCATTGTGCTTATAGTGCCGGCCGGAAAGAGCTGGATATTAAAAAGCATCATATTCCTGCATGTATTTATAATTTAAATGAGCAGGAGCCCGTAGAAGTAGATAAGCTGGCTTCGCAAATTGATATCTTTCCTACTTTATTTGGTTATTTAAACTGGAGTTATACTACCAATCTTTTCGGAAAAGATATTTCAAAAATGACCAAAGATGAAGAACGCACTTTTATTGCCAATCACAGAAAACTTGGTTTGTTAAAAAACAATCAGTTAATGATTCTGGAAACACCTCAAAAGCATATCTGTTACAAGTGGGATAGTACAAATTGCAAAATGAGTAACGTAAAAGGAGATACCTTGTTTATACAGGAAGCTGTTGCTTATTATCAGTCGGCTTATGAATTATATAAAAACGGGGGTCTTAGCATAGTGGAATAAAGTTTTTATGCAGGTATATTTATAAAAGTTCGTTCAACCCGGATTATGCAATAGAGGTTTGTTATGAGCATTGAAAGTGCCATAAAACAAGGACTTGTTGAGACGAAACGTAGCACCGCTACGGTGAGTTGAATCAAGTTAGTGAAACACCTTGTTTTGAAGCAATTTCAATGCGTAATAGAATTTCTATTGCATATTGCGGGTTCAAAGCACCAGTTATTATCTAACTTCGTGCATTGAATAAACAAACACATGGTTATGGTAAAATATATTTACACACTCATTGTTATTTTTATTGGTTGCTTTTTGGCCATTCAGGGAAGTATAAATACCCAGTTAACGTCTTATCTTAAACATCCGCTACAGGGTGCATTGGTAAATTTTGTAGTGGGAGCCATCTGTTTAGTTGGACTTAACTTTATATTTAAAACGCAGGTGCCGGATATGAATGCAGTAAAGGCTGCACCGTGGTATTTGTTCCTTGGAGGAATGTTGGGAGCAGTTTTTGTTTCGTCAGTGATATTCTTTATTCCTAAAATTGGTGTTACTACTGTACTGGCAGCTTCTATTGCCGGGCAGTTGATAGCCTCTTCAATTATTGATCATTATGGATTTTTCGGACTGTCTGTACATCAAATAAGTGTTGGTAAAATAGCCGGGATACTGTTATTGTTGAGTGGTATTTTTCTTATTCAGAAATATTAAGATTACATTCTGCACAACATGGATGTTATGGGATAAACAAAATGTTTATCAATAATTTTCTACTATATTTAGCGTTCTTTAATAAATACAATAGTTCAATGAAAGTTTTTGTTTCCGGTTGCTATGATATGCTTCATAGTGGTCATGTAGCATTTTTTAAAGAGGCTTCTCAATATGGTAATTTGTATGTTGGCATAGGTTCTGACAGTACAATATCAGAGCTTAAGGGTAGGGATACCATGAATAATGAACAAGAGAGATTATACATGGTAAAGTCTGTTCGATATGTAACTGATGCATGGATTAATTCGGGTTCAGGTATTCTTGATTTTGTTGAAGATTTAAAGAAATTAAATCCTGAAAGATATGTTGTAAATGAAGATGGTCATTCTCCTGCTAAAGAAGAATTGTGCGCAGAACTAGGTATAGAGTATCATGTTCTTAAACGAATTCCGGATGCAGGATTACCAACTCGGTCTACTACGTCAATTCGAAATAATGGAACATGTCTTTTGCCATACAGACTCGATTTGGCAGGGACATGGATTGATCAGCCGGAATTATCCAAAATTTATTCTGGCTGGGCGCTTACAATTTCTTTAGAGCCAGTTATAGAGTATAATGAACGAAGTGGAATGTCTACTTCAACGAGAAATGCAGCTAAAGGTCTTTGGCCACATCAATTACCTCTCGAAAAATCTGAAAAACTTGCAGAGATTTTATTTAGGTATGAAAATAAGCCGGGAAATAAGATTGTATCGGGAGCCCAAGATGCGATTGGTATTTGTGTGCCTGGTTTGGTTCGTCATTATTATGAGGGCGAATATTGGCCATCTCATATTGAAAAGATTATAGATGAAGAAACTCTGGCTTGGCTTGAAGACCATATATATTTAATTAATTTATGGCCAAGACCTGAAAATACTGATTTACTTATAAATAGTAATATTTCTAAAGATAATATTATTCCATTAACCAGGGCTGCTGATCAATGTTGGAATGCTATTTTAAATAAAGATGTTAAATCTTTTGGAGCAGCAGTAAAAGAGTCGTTTGATGCTCAGGTTAAATTGTTCCCAAATATGGTGAATGATAAAATAGAGAAAGTAATTGATAAATATAAAGATACTGCATTAGGTTGGAAACTTTCAGGTGCAGGTGGTGGAGGATATTTGGTTCTTATTTCTGAAGAGCCCGTTAAAAATGCCATGAAAGTAAAAATAAGAAGGTGGATATTATAATATTGTTGAAAATATAGTAAGAGATAAAGGCTGTTAAATGATGATATTAACAGCTTTTTTTATGATTATACCTTTAAATATTCTCAAGTTTTAAAGTCATAATTAGCTTTTAGTAGTTATTTATCACTCTATCAATCACCTTATTACAATAGCATATTAAAGAAAAAAATCTTCAATCAATGGTACTATTCTGATAATCATGCTACATAACAGGTTATAAACACAAAAAATATATTCGATTAATGGCTTAAAAGCCTTAATTTTGCGGTCTGAAAAAAACAAACAGTTATACAGTTATATTATGGCAGATAAAACTAAAAAACCGTTATTAAGTGATTTTCCAGCCATTACCACTGAACAGTGGATGGAAAAAATCACAGCGGATTTAAAAGGAGCTGACTTTGAAAAAAAGCTTGTTTGGAGAACAAACGAAGGCTTTAACGTTAATCCTTTTTATCGATCAGAAGACCTTGAAGGGGTTAAATACCTGGATAGCCTTCCTGGTGAGTTCCCTTATATCAGAGGAACAAAAAAAGACAACGACTGGGATGTTCGTCAGGACATAAAAGTAGTTAATGCTGTTGCCTCAAACAAAAAGGCTTTAGATGTTCTAACCAAAGGTATTACTTCTTTAGGTTTTTGTTTTTGCAATGAAGTAGAGGATTTTGATGCTGAAGTTGAAACAGTATTGAAAAATATTATTTCAGAAGGAGTAGAACTTAATTTTTCTACCAAGCACGGAAGTAAAAAATTATTAAACGCCGTTGTTGCTAACCTAAAAAAGACCAACCGTGATTTAACTAAAGTTAAAGGTTCTATCAACTTTGATGCTTTAGGATGTTTAACTAAATCTGGTAAAACTTGTCATGGTTTTGAAGCAATGTTCGATCACGCCAAAGAAATTGTTGAAGCAGGAGCTAATCTTCCAAACTTCAAAACAGTTTGTGTAAACGGTCGTCTTTTCAACAACGCAGGTTCTTCAATTGTACAAGAGTTAGCTTTTGCACTTTCTATGGGTACTGAGTATTTAACTCAATTAACTGAAAGAGGTGTTTCTGTAAATGACGCTGCATCGGCATTGAAGTTTAACTTTGGTGTAGGTGGTAATTACTTTATGGAGATTGCTAAACTACGAGCTGCACGTATGCTTTGGGCTACCATCGTTAAGTCGTATAAACCAGCAGGTTTAGAACCAACTAAAATGGCTATTCACTGTGAAACTTCCCAGTGGAATAAAACTGTTTACGATCCTTATGTAAACATGCTACGTACTCAAACAGAAGCTATGTCTGCTACTTTAGGTGGAGCTGACTCGTTAACTGTTCAACCATTTGACGCTATTTATAAAGAGTCAGATGTATTCTCAGAAAGAATTGCACGTAACCAACAGTTATTATTAAAAGAGGAGTCGCACTTTGATAAAGTAACTGACCCTTCTGCTGGTTCATATTATATCGAAAACCTTACTAACAGTATTGCACAAGAAGCTTGGGCATTATTTGTTGAGGTTGAAGAAAAAGGTGGTTATTTAGCTGCTTTACAAGAAGGTTTTGTTCAGGCTAAAGTAAAAGAAAGCGCTGATAAACGTAAAAAAGCTATCGCTACTCGCCGCGAAAACTTATTAGGAACTAACCAGTTCCCTAATTTCACTGAAAAAGTTGCTGAAACTGTAGGCGAAGGCAGCACTTGTTCAACTAAGTGTTGTTCAGGAGATACAGTAATTGAGCCTATCGTTAAATTCCGTGGAGCTGAAGAGTTTGAAGCATTACGTTTAGCTACTGAGAAATCAGGAAAAACGCCTAAAGTATTTATGCTTACTTATGGTAATTTAAATATGCGTTTAGCACGTTCTCAGTTCTCATGTAACTTCTTTGCTTGTGCAGGATACGAAGTAATCGATAACAACGGTTTTGAAACTGTTGAAGCTGGTGTTGAAGCTGCCAAAGCTGCTGGTGCTGACATTATCGTTCTTTGTTCTTCTGATGATGAGTATGTAGATGCTGCTCCTGCTGCATTTAAAGCTATCAATGGAGAAGCTTTATTTGTTGTTGCCGGTGCACCAAAATGCGCTGATGATTTAAAAGCGCAAGGCATCACAAACTTTATCAATGTACGTTCTAACGTTCTTGAAACACTACAAGGTTTCAGCAAAGAGTTAGGACTATAATTAGACACAAGTATCAAGACTCATATATTTAGCAGTTAGACAAAAGTATAAAGACGAAAGAATAAAGACTTTAAAATGCATAATTTTAGAGAATTAAAAATTTGGCAAAAAGGTAGATTACTAGTTAAAGAGGTTTACGATTTAACTAAGCAATTGCCAAATGAAGAAACTTTCGGCTTAACGAGTCAAATTAGAAGAGCTTCAGTTTCAATTCCTTCTAACATTGCAGAAGGAGCAGGAAGAGGATCTGACAAAGACTTTAATCGCTTTTTGGATATAGCTTATGGTTCTTGTTTTGAACTAGAAACACAATTAATTCTTTGTGTTGATCTAAAATATATTTCTGAATTAGAGTTTGAACCTGTTCAGATAAAAATTCAGGAAATACAAAAAATGATATTTGCATTAAAATCAAAGTGTAAAAGTAATTGATTAAATCTTTATACTTTATACTTTATACTTTATACTCATGCGACCAGATTTTAAAAATATAGATTTCAAAAAAAGTTCTCCTTGTGGTGGTGTTAACGCCAAAGAGTGGGAGAAAAAACATGGGATTAAAAAAGACTGGGTTACTCCAGAGCGTATCCCTGTAAAAAGTACATATTCAGCAACTGACCTAGAAGGAATGGAGCATTTAAATTATGCTGCAGGTCTTCCTCCATACCTACGCGGACCATACTCAGGTATGTACGCTATGCGTCCTTGGACCGTTCGTCAGTATGCAGGTTTCTCTACTGCTGAGGAATCAAATGCATTTTATAAAAGAAACTTAGCTTCAGGACAGAAAGGTCTTTCTGTTGCTTTTGACCTGGCTACTCACCGTGGTTACGATTCAGATCATGAGCGTGTAGAGGGTGATGTAGGTAAAGCAGGTGTGGCTATCGATTCTATAAAAGATATGCGTATTCTTTTCGACGGTATTCCATTGAACAAGATGTCGGTATCGATGACAATGAATGGGGCTGTACTTCCAGTATTAGCATTTTACATTGTTGCTGGTTTAGAGCAGGGAGCTAAATTAGAGGAGCTTTCTGGTACTATCCAAAACGATATCTTAAAAGAGTTTATGGTGCGTAACACATACATCTACCCACCAAAATTCTCTATGAAAGTTATCGCTGATATCTTTGAGTACACTTCTAAAAACATGCCTAAGTTTAATTCAATTTCTATCTCAGGTTACCACATGCAAGAGGCTGGTGCAACTGCAGATATTGAATTAGCTTATACTTTAGCTGATGGATTAGAGTACTTACGTGCAGGTGTTAATGCAGGTATGGATATTGATGCATTTGCTCCACGTTTGTCGTTCTTCTGGGCTATCGGAATGAACCACTTTATGGAGATTGCTAAAATGCGTGCTGGTCGTTTACTTTGGGCTAAAATCGTTAAGAAATTTAACCCTAAAAACCCTAAGTCTTTAGCATTACGTACCCACTCACAAACTTCAGGTTGGTCGTTAACTGAGCAAGATCCATTTAATAACGTAGGTCGTACTTGTGTTGAGGCAATGGGTGCTGCTTTAGGTCACACTCAGTCGTTACACACTAACGCATTAGATGAGGCGATTGCATTACCAACAGATTTCTCTGCTCGTATTGCTCGTAACACGCAGATTTATATTCAGGACGAAACTCAAATTTGTAAGGCTGTTGACCCGTGGGCTGGTTCTTACTACGTTGAGTCATTAACGCAGGAATTAGTTGAAAAAGCCTGGGCTTTAATCGAAGAGGTTGAAGAATTAGGTGGAATGGCCAAAGCGATAGAAAGCGGTGTACCTAAAATGCGTATCGAAGAAGCTGCTGCTCGCACACAAGCTAAAATTGATGCTGGTACTCAAACTATCGTTGGTACTAACAAATATCGTTTGGAGAAAGAAGATCCAATCGACATCTTAGATATTGATAACTCAGCTGTACGTTTATCTCAGATTGATCGCTTAAAGCAATTAAAAGAGGAGCGTAACGAAGACGAATGTCAGGCTGCTCTTGCTGCTATCACCAAAGCTGTTGAAACAGAAGAAGGAAATTTACTTGAGTTAGCTGTAGATGCTGCTCAAAAAGGAGCTTCTTTAGGTGAGATTTCTGATGCTTGTGAAAAAATTGTAGGAAGATATAAAGCTGTGATCCGTTCAATTAGTGGTGTATACTCTAGCGAAGCTGGTAAAGACGAAGAGTTTGAAAAGGCTTGTGCTTTAGCTAAAGAATTTGCTGAGAAAGAAGGTCGTCAACCTCGTATTATGATTGCAAAAATGGGACAAGACGGTCACGACCGTGGTGCCAAAGTAGTTGCGACAGGATATGCAGATATAGGTTTCGATGTAGATATGGGACCATTGTTCCAAACGCCTGCTGAGTCGGCTAAACAAGCTGTTGAAAATGACGTACACGTAGTAGGTGTATCTTCATTAGCTGCTGGTCACAAAACTTTAGTTCCTCAAATTATTGAAGAACTTAAGAAACTTGGTCGTGAGGATATTATGGTAATTTGTGGTGGTGTAATTCCGGCGCAAGATTACGATTACCTATACGAAGCTGGTGCAGTAGCCATCTTTGGTCCTGGTACTTCAGTATCAAAAGCTGCTACCGACATCTTAAACTTATTACTTCAAGCTGCTGAGTAAGTTAAGCAACTAAGAGTTTTAGATATAATAAAGCCATCTCGTGAAAACGGGATGGCTTTTATTTTGTATCCAGGCTTAATATAAAGACAGAAAAGAATATTCCTGGTACTTCATACTAAGGAATAATGCACTTATTTTTTTACAAATCGTTGTGAAATCGTCTGGTTTTCGGTAACAATAGTTAATATATAAACGCCTTGTTTTAAATCTTGTACGTTTAGTGCTGCTGTTTCGCCAACAACTGTGTGCTTCTTTATAATAGCTCCTGTAACATCAAATATAGTAAGCTCTGTGATTGGCTCTTCTGCAACCACATTTATTCTATCATTTACGGGATTAGGAAAAACTTGAACGGTATTATGTTTAGCACCAACAATAGAAGTAGGTGTATCAATGGCTGTGTTGGTATAAAATACAATGTTATTATCTTGTTTTGAACCTAAAATGAAGTCTAAATCTCCATCTTCACTTAAATCAAGTGCAACTGCAGATTCAATTTCATGATGGCCATCTAACAGAACGGTTTCAGTGAAAGCTTCGTTGCCATCATTTTCAAAATAGCCTACCTTAAAACGTGATTCAGTTATGGATGCATTTATATACGTATAAAAAAACAAGTCCATATCAGCATCACCATCGGCATTAACCGGCTGAAATCTGATTAAATCGGTGAAAGTGTGAGGTATTTGATGAGCAGTAAAAGAAAAGTTACCGTTGTTTTCGTACCAATACACGGTATTGTCACTCTTTCTAATTACAAAATCCAAATCGTTATCACCATCGATGTCGGCTTCTTTTAACTCATCGCATTCAAAAGATTCATCTATAGCTGTATAGGTAAAGCTACCACTGCCATTATTTACGGCTTTATATAAACCTCCATCACCATACGGAGAATTACGGGTAGCAATAATATCCAGGTCGTTATCTTTATCAAAATCGCCGGAAACTACCTGCCATATCATTTCATCTTCTCCTACAATTTCTGATGGAGAAGCAAAGCTCCCTGAACCTTGATTTTTAATGTAGTATAAACCTACCATATCACCTGCTACTGAAGATCCGGAAATCACAATATCTTTTAGGTTATCGTCATCAAAGTTACCTATAACAAAGAATCCAGGGTTTGTTAATTCTGCATTTCCATTCGTAATAAATGATTGTGTAAAATTCTCGTTACCATCATTGGTAAGTAAAACCGTTTGGTCGTCACCAATAGAACAGGCTACAATATCAAGGTCATTATCGTTATCCATATCAGCCACTTCAAATTCTCGAGGACTATCCAAAAAAGAATAAATATTTGTTTGGCTATAAGTACCGTCGCCAAGGTTCTTAAAGTATTCAATATCATTATCTCCTTCAAATGATAAAATATCCAGATGGCCATCCTGATTAAGGTCGACCCTGATAATATTATCAGGCGAAGCAATGTTGCTTACTACAATGTTTTGTGTAAATGGTTGTGCACTAATGCCAAGGCATATCAATCCCATGAAATTTAAGAGTAAAAATTTCTTCATATACATATTTTTTATTGGTAAAAGAGCATGTACGCAATGGTAGTTAGTAGGGTTGCGATAAATAAGGAATTTATTTCTTTTGAGTTGAAGTTCAACTTACAAAAGAAATATAGCTAATTAAAAGGGATGTAGGTTATGATAGGATGAAATGATAGGGGCATAAAAAAGCCGGTTTGTAATACAAACCGGCTTTTTCTAATTCTTTGAATAATATATTATATTACTCTAACGTTTACTGCGTTCATTCCTTTTCTTCCTTCTTTAAGGTCGAATTCAACTTCGTCGTTTTCACGGATTTCGTCAATTAATCCTGATACGTGTACGAAGTACTCGTTGCTTGATTCGTCTTCTTTAATGAATCCAAAACCTTTAGACTCATTGAAAAATTTTACTGTTCCTTTATTCATTTTCTTCTTAAATAATATTATGGCATCAAAGGTAATGTAATAAATCACATAATTACCATCTAAACCAATTTATTTTCAATTATTTAATGTGTTAATAATGTTAAGAAGATGAATGAGATAGTGTCATTAGCTTTTCTTTTTTCTGAAAAATTGAATACCACCAAAACCGGCAATGATTGAAATGTAAAACCCAAAATCGTACCACCAACCTGTGTTAAAGGGCTCGTAAATAGATATGGACTTATTGAAGAGACTAATTATTAAAGTAAAAGGGGCTATCCATCCATGCCAGATTCCCGAGAAGAAACCTGCAGGTTTAACAGGGTTGTAGGACCCTCCTCCCGGAATACAGGCTGTAAAGAGTAGAGTGATGAATATAACACTTACCAGTAACATCAAATTTCTGTTATTTTTCATACTTATTGGTTTTAAGGAGATATATTTACATTTTATTCAACCATATAAATTTAATAAAGATGACTATCAAAAACCTTATTTTAAGTCTTATAATTTTGCTGTCCGCACTTTCTCTGAGTGCCAATGATAAAGTAGTTGGAGTTTGGCTTACGCAGGATGCTGATTCAAAAGTAGAAATTACTCAAGGTAAAGATGGTTTGTTTTACGGGACAATAATATGGCTGAAAGAGCCTTTGGAAAATGGTAAACCGCGTATTGATAAAAACAATCCTGATGAGGATTTACAAAGCAGAAAAATTATGGGATTAAAACTGTTGGAAGGTTTTAAATATAATGATGGAGATGAAGAGTGGACTGGTGGCAGTATTTATGATCCAAAGTCTGGCAATACATATAAGTGCTATATGTGGTTTGATGGTGATGAACATACCCTGAATGTAAAAGGTTACATTGGTTTTTCGTTAATGGGAAGAAAAGTGGAATGGACCAGAATTCAATAGTAATAGTATTCTTATGCTCAGATATAACTTATCATGGAAATTACAGTCCTAATCGATAATAAAAAAAATAATTCCACTTATCTTACTGAGCATGGATTGTCAATCCTCATAGAGTTTAAGGGTGAAACAGTATTGTTTGATACAGGGAAGACGGATGCCTTTATTCAAAATGCTAAAACGCTGGGTAAAGATTTAACCAGGGTTGATTATGTGGTGTTAAGTCATTCTCATTATGATCATACAGGAGGTTTAGAGGAATTTTTGATGCTTAATAAAACAGCCAAAGTAATTCTTAAAAAAGAAGTTTTACAGGAAAGATGGAGCATATCCGCAGGATACAACAGAAAAATTGGATTCCCATTAGCCAAGAGGTTTAAGCAATTAAATAATAGATTCCTTTTTGTTGAAGAAAACCAAGAGTTGTTTAATGACTTTTGTGTAATTACAAAGATAAATCGACCTATTCGACAATCTTATACAGACTCCAATTTATTTGTTCAAAAAGATGGGCAATTAGTACCAGACACATTTGAGGACGAGTTGTTTCTTGTTGCAAAGCATCATGATAAATTAGTTGTATTTACCGGATGTGCCCATAATGGCATTGAGAATATGATTGACACTGCCATTGATCATTTTAAAATTAATGACATTGAACTGATTGTTGGAGGAACTCATTTAAACAGAGCTTCTGCTGATCAGGTGCAAAATACCATCCAGAGTCTTAAAGGCTTCAACTTAAAAAGAGCAGCTTTCAACCATTGTTCAGGTATGCAGAATATTCCGCTTTTTAATGAGGCCTTAGATGCGCAAATAGAATATGCATTTACAGGGTGCAGTTATTTGATATAAATTTAAGAGAACAGAAGTAAGAGCAAAAAAAATCCCTCACCAGAATTTTGATGAGGGATTTTAATTTATATCGTATGTAAAGATTAACTTGCTTTTAAACGCGCTAAGCTTTCCTTATCAATTTTTTCTTTGGCATACTCAATGGTAATTACCAATTCTTTTTCGTCTTTAGATGGAGCTTCAAACATCATATCCATCATAATGGTTTCACATATAGAGCGTAATCCACGAGCACCAAGTTTAAATTCTACAGCTTTATCAACAATATAATCCAATACTTCATCCGTAAAGGTTAAAGTAATATCATCAATACCAAAAAGCTTTTCGTACTGCTTAATAATAGAGTTTTTAGGCTCGTGTAAAATCCTGCGTAAAATATCTCTATCCAACGGATTCAAGTATGTTAGTACAGGTAAACGACCAATGATTTCTGGTATTAAGCCGAATGATTTTAAATCCTGTGGTGCCACATACTGTAATAAATTGGAGTGATCCACTTTATCTTTAGCTTTACTGGCTGCATAACCCACCACTTTGGTGTTTAATCGCTGACCAATTTTTCTTTCGATACCGTCAAATGCTCCTCCGCATACAAATAAAATATTTTTGGTATCTACCGGAATCATTTTTTGCTCAGGATGTTTACGTCCTCCTTGTGGTGGAACATTAACAATTGATCCTTCTAATAGCTTAAGTAATCCCTGCTGAACACCTTCTCCTGAAACATCGCGAGTGATGCTTGGATTATCTCCTTTACGGGCAATTTTATCTATTTCATCAATAAATACAATTCCTTTTTCGGCCGCTTCAACATTGTAATCAGCAGCCTGTAATAAACGGGTTAAAATGCTCTCAATATCTTCACCTACATAACCAGCTTCTGTAAGTACAGTTGCATCAACAATGGTAAAAGGAACATGAAGCATGCGGGCAATGGTACGAGCCAGTAATGTTTTACCGGTACCAGTTTCTCCAACAAGAATAATATTGGACTTTTCAATCTCAATGTCATCTGTATTGCTACGCTGTTGTAATCTTTTATAGTGATTGTAAACAGCCACCGAAAGATATTTCTTTGCTTCATCCTGACCAATGATATATTGATCGAGGAAAAGTTTAATTTCTTTTGGCTTAAGCAGGGTAATGTCTTCAACGTTAAATCCGCCCTTCTTTTTAAACTCCTCTTCTAAAATGCCATTTGCCTGCTCAATACAGCTATCGCAAATATGCCCTGAAACTCCAGCGATTAAAAGGTTTGTATCCTTTCTTTCCCTACCACAAAATGAACACTTATCCATAATTAATTTGTTGAAAATATATAAACAACAATGCAGAATACCATAATTTATGGTATTCTGCATGGGTATATAATGACTTAAATTTTTCTGTTATTTAGGCTCTCTAACCAATACTTCATCAATCATTCCATACTCCTTCGCTTCGTTAGCTGTCATCCAGTAATCACGATCAGAATCCTTTTCAACCTTTTTAAAGGTGTTTCCGGTGTGGTTTGCAATAATGGTATACAACTCCTTCTTCAGTTTCTGAATTTCGCGTGCTGTAATTTCAATATCAGATGCCTGTCCTTGCGCTCCACCCATAGGCTGATGAATCATCACTCTTGAGTGTTGTAAAGCGGATCGCTTGCCTTTGGTTCCTGCTGTTAACAATACAGCACCCATTGAAGCAGCCATTCCAGTACAAATGGTAGCTACGTCAGAGGAAATATATTGCATGGTATCGTAAATACCTAAACCTGCATACACTGACCCTCCCGGCGAGTTAAAATAAATTGAGATATCTTTTTGAGGATCTGCAGACTCAAGATATAAAAGCTGAGCTTGTATAATGTTGGCTACAGTATCATCAATAGGTAAGCCCAAAAATATAATACGGTCCATCATCAAACGAGAAAATACATCCATTGAAGCAACATTTAACTGACGTTCTTCAATAATAGTTGGAGATATATAACCGCTGGTAACAGAAGTATACTTATCTAGTGCAAGGCTATTAATTCCCACATGTTTTGTGGCGTATTTTTGAAAATCTTTTGGATCTATCATGATTTTTATATTATCCTTTTCTAATTCTAATGATTTGAAAAGCTAAATTAAAAAATAATAACCTTGAACTAGTGATTTTGACTTAGTTTTTTTCAAACAGCTTGTTGAAATCTTCGCGACTTAAACTTTTTTCGTCAACTTTAACAGCTTCTTTAATGAAATTCAATACTTTATCCTGAGCTGCAGTTTCAGTAATATTTCTTTGCTGTTCTTCCTGCTTTAACATATCCTTAGCGTAGTTTTCTACGTGCTCATCAGGAATGTTAGTTAAACCATACTGCATAAATTGCATTTTAGCAGACTTCTTCGCTACTTCAAGAACATCAGCTTCTTCAATTTTAAGTTCATTAGCTTTAATAATCTCATTTTTGATCAACTGCCACTTTAAGTCCTCAAGATATTTTGGCATATCTTTCTCTACTGACTCAGCTGTAATATCTTCTTTGTCGTGGTTGATTGTTAAAATCCAACGCTTTAAGAAAGCTTCCGGTAAAGAAATGTCAACTTTCTTCATAAGCTTTTCTTTAGCATCTAAAGAGAATTTGTACTCGCTTTCAAAAGCTAAAGTCTTCTCTAAATCTTCCTTCATTTTAGCTTTAAACTCTTCTTCTGTTGAAGCAATGTCTTTACCTAAAACCTGATCAAATAACTCTTGGTTTAATTCAGCAGGTATATAGTTAGTGATTTCTTTCACTACAAATTGAAAATCTCCATCAACCTGAGCAGCCTCTTCTTGAGAAATTTTTAGGTTGTAAGAAATCTCTGATTCGTTTGCAAAAGCCTCTTTTGGATTTACAACAATAATATCACTTGCTTTAGCACCTACAAATTTAGATTTAGCATCAGCATCTTTAACGTTTATTGGAGATACAACAGCATCTTCAGAAGAAATACCTCCTTCAAGGAAGTTTCCGTCTTGATCTAATTGAACAAAGTCACCTTTGATCATAGATTCTTCTGTTGCTTCCTCAGCAGTTTCAGAAGTAGCGAAACGACCAGTAGCTTGCTTAATTTGCTGCTCTAACATTTCGTCGTTTACTTCGATTGAATAGAAAGGAAGTTTTTCTCTTTTTGAAAGTTTAACTTCAAATTCCGGAGCAACAGCTACATCAAAATTAAAGTTGAAGCTTTCCTGATTATCAAAGTCAATTGTTTCCTGAGATTCACTTGGAAGAGGCTCTCCTAAAACATTAAGTTTGCTCTCGTATAAATATTTCGAAATTTCTTCTGAAACAATTTTGTTCACTTGTTCGGCGATAACATGTTTACCGTACATTTTTTTAATCATACCAAAAGGAACTTTTCCAGGACGGAATCCAGGTATGTTGGCTTTCTTACGATAATCCTTTAGTACATCATTTACACGATTTTCGTAATCTTCTTTCTCTACAGTAAGTTTTAATACTGCATTTAAATCATCGATGTTTTCTTTTGAGATGTTCATCAGCTAAAAATTGTTAGTGAACTTGCTTTTTTTATAATTGAACTTCCATTTAATCATATTTGCGGCTGAAAGCTTAATCAAAAATGATCGAACTTTACCTTTTTAATCCCACCATTAGTCTTTAAATGCCTGAAGTTCTGATAATAATTGATTGTTGCAGAATGTATAAATACGAATCATTAACAACCTAAACTTAAAAAAACCGTCTTACTGCCGATTGTTATATCGTTCGTGAGACGGTTTTTCATATTTTTTAAATTTTGTGCGGATGAAGGGACTCGAACCCCCACGCCTCTCGGCACTAGATCCTAAGTCTAGCGCGGCTACCAATTACGCCACATCCGCGTTATTTTTTTTGCGATGCAAAGATAAGTTCTTTTTAATTGTTTTTCCAAATTTTATTTCAAAAAAAATCAAACTTATTTTTATTTCCCACATTATCAGGTTTATACATCGAAGGTTCTTCGCTTTAATTCAAAATCGTTTCCAAGATATAGTCTTCTTACCTCCGGATCTTCTGCTAATTCTTCCGCTGTTCCTGCCTTTAAAATGTTTCCTTCAAACAACAAATAAGCTCTATCTGTAATGGAAAGTGTCTCGTGAACATTATGGTCGGTAATTAAAATTCCGATGTTTTTGTATTTAAGCTTAGCCACAATTTCCTGAATGTCCTGTACGGCTATTGGGTCTACACCGGCAAAAGGCTCATCGAGTAATATAAACTTCGGGTTAATCGCCAAGGCTCTGGCTATTTCGCATCTTCTTCGTTCTCCCCCGGAAAGCTGTATGCCCAAACTTTTGCGTATATGATTTAAGCTAAATTCATCCAGCAATTCTTCCAGGCGATGCTTTTGGTATTCTTTGGTAAAGTCAGTCATTTCTAAAACTGCCTTTAGGTTATCTTCTATGCTTAATTTCCGAAATACGGATGCTTCTTGTGCCAAATAGCCAATTCCTCTTTGTGCTCTTCTGTATACAGGCTCTTTGGTAATAACCTGGTCATTTAAATATATTTCACCAGAATTTGGAGTGACCAATCCTACGGTCATGTAAAATGTTGTTGTTTTTCCTGCTCCGTTGGGACCTAGTAAACCAACAATTTCTCCTTGCTCAACTTTAACCGAAACTCCTTTAACAACTGTTCGATTCTTATATTTTTTCACCAAATTGCTGGTGTGTAGTACTAGATTAGACTCAGACATGATATATAAAGTGTTAATCTTTTAATGAATTACAATTCTTCTCTCAACCTCTTACGCTCAATATTACGAGCAATAATTATACCTCCTTCATATAAAAATATTAAAGGGAAACATACAAGTATCTGACTTATAACATCAGGTGGCGTGATGATTGCAGCAAGTAACAAGCTTGCCACAATGGCATGTTTCCTATATTTTTTTAGCGATTGTGAAGATACCAGCCCTACTTTTGCCAGGAAAAATATCAGAATGGGTAATTCAAAGATGATTCCTCCGGCTAGTACAATGGAGCTTATGGTAGATATGTAAGATCCTAAATTAAGGATGTTTTCTACTTTGCTACTGACATAGTAATTAGCCAAAAAATGTACCGATAGTGGACAAATAACATAGTATGCAAAAAGAATGCCTACCGAAAATAAAATTGAAGCAAAGAATATAGCACCTCTTGAATGCTTCACCTCCTGTTGGTATAGTGCTGGCTTTACAAAGCGCCAGAATTCCCAAAATATATAGGGAAAGGCAACTACCAGGCCTGCAATAAAAGCTACTTTGAGGTGAGTGGTAAATTGTCCTGCCATTAAAATATTTTGAAATTGTATGACTTCCTGATTGATACTAAGTGCAGGCATGTCAAATTTAACAGCAAGTTTTGTTAATAATGCGTTAGTAAGGAAGTCAGGATTGCTCGGTCCAAATATAATAACGTCAAAAAGTATTTCCTTGTATAAAAAGGCAAGCACTGCCACTACAAATACAGATATGAAAGATCTAACTAGATGCCATCTTAATTCTTCAAGATGTTCTAAAAAAGTCATCTCTTCCTGTTTTTTGTTTGCCATTAAATTATTGGTTGTTATTAACTGAAATTCTTTAAAAATGATCTTTGCGAAGATAGTATAGTAATTTCACAATGCCAATTATTGAATATGATCGCTATTTTTCATAAATTCAACATGGGTTAATGATGGATAGATTATAGAATTGGTCGGTTGAATCAGCAATTTCTGTTGATGAATAAATAATTTTTTAAGACAAAAACATGGTTTTTATATAAGAAAAACTATTTTTGTTATTATACAATTGTTGGGAAAATAGAAACTTTTAGCCTCTGATTTCGTTCGAATAGCAAGAGGATAATAAAATAGTTATGGGAAAAAAGGTTGATCTTAATGCGCATCTTAAAAAGCATTTTGGATTTGATACATTTAAGGGAAATCAAGAGGAAGTCATAGAAAATGTACTAAAAGGTGAAGATACCTTTGTGCTAATGCCTACAGGTGGTGGTAAATCGTTGTGTTATCAATTACCTTCCCTAATGCTTCCGGGAACAGCTATCATTATTTCGCCATTAATAGCGTTGATGAAGAATCAGGTAGATGCAATGAGGAACTTTAGTGAAAATGATAGTGTTGCTCATTTTTTAAACTCTTCGTTAACCAAAGCGGCTATTGCAAAGGTAAAGGAAGATATGCTTGGTGGTAAAACCAAACTTTTATACGTAGCTCCGGAATCACTTACAAAAGAAGAAAATATAGAATTTCTTAAGCAGGTAGAAATTTCTTTTTATGCCGTTGATGAAGCTCATTGTATTTCAGAATGGGGGCATGATTTTAGACCTGAATACCGACGTATAAGACCCATAATTGAAGAAATTGGAAATAAGCCTTTGATGGCATTAACTGCTACAGCAACCCCTAAGGTTCAAAATGATATTCAGAAGAGTTTAGGAATGACTGGGGCGATGGTATTTAAATCGTCGTTTAACAGGCCTAATTTGTATTATGAAGTACGCGCTAAGAATCAGGCAACCAAACAAATTATTAAAATCTTAAAGGAAAATGTTGGTAAGTCGGCAATTATATATTGTTTAAGTCGAAAAAAAGTAGAAGAGCTGGCTGAGAATCTGGTTGTTAACGGGATAAATGCACGACCATATCATGCAGGCATGGATGCTGCAACGCGGGCTGGTAATCAGGATGCCTTTTTGATGGAGGATACGGATGTAATTGTGGCCACCATTGCTTTTGGAATGGGTATTGATAAGCCCGATGTTCGGTTGGTAATTCATTACGATATTCCTAAGAGTTTAGAGGGGTATTATCAGGAAACTGGTCGTGCCGGACGTGATGGAGGAGAGGGTAAGTGTATTACTTTTTACAGTTATAAGGATATACAAAAATTAGAGAAGTTTATGCAGGGCAAGCCGATAGCCGAGCAGGAAATTGGTAAACAGCTCTTGTTGGAAACTGTCTCATATGCAGAGTCTTCTATCTGTCGAAGAAAGATTCTGTTGCATTATTTCGGTGAGAAGTTTCATGAAGACAATTGTGATACCTGTGATAACTGTGTTAATCCTAAAGAACAGAGTGAAGGTAAGCCTTTTGTAACTTTGATGATCAAAACGATTTTAGAGTTAAAAGAGCGCTTTAAAGCAGACCATATTGTTCCATTCCTGTCAGGAAATGCCAATTCGGCCATCAAATCATATAAGCATAATGAGCATGATTTGTTTGGTGCAGGAAAAGAGAAGGAGGAAAAATATTGGAATGCGGTTGTTCGTCAATTATTGGTGGCAGGTTTTCTGATTAAGGAAATTGAGAACTATGGTATATTAAAGGTAAGTGATGCAGGTAAAGCTTATCTTGAAAATCCTAAGTCGTTCATGATAACTCAGGAGCATGATTTTGATATGGACGATGTTGAAGAAAAGGCAGTGGGAGGAACTGCAGCTGTTGATCCACAGTTGTTTGGTATGCTAAAAGACTTAAGGAAAAAGATTTCAAAAGCTAAAAATCTACCTCCTTTTGTGATTTTTCAGGATCCATCACTTGAGGCTATGGCCATTCATTATCCAATTTCTTTGGAAGAATTGCAAAATATTCCCGGGGTAGGTTCGGGTAAGGCAAATCGTTTTGGTAAAGACTTTGTAAAACTGATTAAAAGCCATGTTGAGGAGAATGAGATTGAGCGTCCTGTTGATATGGTGGTTAAGTCTGTAGCCAATAAGTCGAAAAATAAAATTGCTGTCATACAAAGTATTGATCGTAAAGTTCCGCTTGATGATATAGCCGAATCACGAGGTATGGACATGAATGAATTGCTGGATGAAATAGAGTCCATTGTTTATTCGGGTACACGCGTAAATATCGATTATTATATTGATCAGGTGATGGATGAAGACCATAGGGACGATATTTTTTATTACTACAAGGAAGATGCTGAAACTGATGATATTGCCAGTGCCCTGGAGGAGCTTGGAGAAGATGAGTATCCTGAAGAAAATATCAGATTAGTGAGGGTTAAGTTTTTATCTGAGGTTGGAAACTAAAATTTTAGCTGCACCTGCATTTTAATTTGTGTGCGGGTGTTTCCGTGGATTTTTTGTAAGCCGGAGCCTATTTCTTCTACGTTGTTATAGTGGGTTTGTCCGGCTTTAAACCAAAATCTCAGGTTTTTAAGTAATTCATATCTAAACAGGAAATATACCCTGCTACCATCTCTTTGGAATGATGGAGTGTAGAAATTGTACAGTAAATCATTTTCATAGGCATAAATCCTACTGTTATAATCATCAGTCTCAAATATTGTATATCTGGCCCAGCAAGTTAGTTTAGTAGTGTTGCTAATGTATTTAATTCCTGTAAAAGCGAGTAGGCCTTCTGAAGTATTGTTGTTTAGTTCTTTATAGAGAGATTTTTCTATTCTGAATTGTAGACTCCAATTGTTATCGACTATAAAGGAAGTGTGTAAGCGTATTTTCTTGCTATTATATTTGGTAGTATTAAAGGCAGGATCTAACGTTCCACGAGTGTTTATGGCTTTTTCTTTTTCTCTATATCTTAGGTAAGCAGAGATCTGGTCGTTAATGATGTAATCTCCCTGGAGAGAAATTTCATAGCCATTTGATGGTTTGTTGAGGCTGTATTTCAGCCATTCTGTTTTAAAAACATCCATGTATCCCGAAAACTTTAGTTTTGCCAAAGGGTATGAAGAGAGACCGAGGTAGAATCCTGATTCACCTGAGGGATTTGAGTATTCAGAAAAGGAATTTGTCCATAGTGAAAAGTACTTCAAATGATAATATCGATGAAGTAATGTTAGTGAAACATTGTTTGCAGGATTTAATACTACACCGTTTAATGTGGCCCAATAGCCTTTGTTTGTAAGTGAAGATTCACCAAAAGCAATGATGTTTTTATAACCGTAGTTGTAGCTTATCCAATAATGACTGCTTTCGATATTTGGTTTGGCGAATTGTTGATATAATTGTTTGGTCTCAAAACTGTGAGCTAAAAAATGGTTGTAAAATGCCCCTATGGATAAATTCAGGTTATTGTGATAAAATTTCAGGTTAGATCCAAATGTGTTGTAGGTTAGGTTATTTCGTTTGTTTAATTCGGAAGGCGTACGGTGATAGCCTGTTTTTGTAATGGATGTAATGAAGGTTTTGTGGTTTAGACTGTCAAAATTTATGCTGGCATCTAATTTTTTAAGAGAGGCAAACATAGATAACTCCATTTTTTTTAGTTGCAGTGTAGTGGCAACTCCTCTGAAGAAGGCATATTCGTTCGCAGAAGTATATTTTTTAAAACCCTGTCCGCGTTTTCTTGTCTGAATAGGTTCGGTGGATTTTCCCATATTGGTACCCGACCATAAAGCTAATCCTTGACCAAAATTTGCATGAAAGTCACCGATAATTAATGTTTTCAAAAGTTTCTTCCCTTCGTAGGCTATGTGGGCAGATATAAAATCGATTGGAGGGTGTCCTTTAGTTAAAAGTATCTCTCCGGGATCTTTGTCAAATGTAATTCCTGCCGACAGGTTATTTCCATATTGTAAGAATGTTTTGGAATAAATGTGATGTTTGTTTCCAATGTAGTGATTGTTCTCATTTTGCAGGTATCCATCTTGTTTTTCAATATAAAACTGATCACGAACAATAGTCTGGCCTTTAAAATACTTTTGGTTGTATTTTGTGGTTGGTTCGTCACCAATGTAAAAAAACACAAGTAGGTTTTCAATATCGGAAATGGTCATCCCCCAAATTCCCTGAAGTTGATATTTGGAGTAAATCGGATAATTGTCTTTTAAGTATTGTAATGTGTTCTGTATTTGTATATCAGTTAAAAAAATAAGTTTTTCAAAATCAACGGCTTTAGCGTTGTTTAGGTTAACTGGATTTTCGTAAAGTTCAACCAGATCATCAAACACCTGCGAGTGATCATTTAGCTCCAGATTTTTTTCGCTAACGGATTCCATGATATTGCCTATGATTTGTTCAGGTGTTTGGGCAATCTGGGCATACATAATTGAATTTGCAATAGCGAAGGTTAATATCAATACTAATTTTCTCATTTGTTCTCTGGTATAACAAATGATAATCCAATTCCTGATGATATGCCTAGTGTTTGATCATGGCTTATGCCGGTATCAATTTTCAGGTCGTTAAATTTTACTCCCATTCCCATGGTGTAATTAACGGGTTTTCCTAAAATGCCTGTCTTAATCCATATTTGTTTGTGGATGTTGTAGTTCAGTCCTAATTTTACCAGTGACTTTAATCCGGATTGCTTTTCTAATTCGGTATTGATGGTGAAGGTGCTGTTAGGTTTCCAGCTCAATCCAGTGATAAAAAATGTAGGTATTTCTATCTTTTCTTCTCCTATTTTAATTCTAGTTTTCTCAGGGTTTGTAATCGTGGTGCCAAATGACAGATTTTCACTGATGTTATATAATATTCCAATTCCGGAGTATACCTGCTGTCCTGATCCCGTATTTGCTATGTGATTATTTTGAATGTGGAGCGAGAAAGAGAAGCTAAAGTTGGGGGTGATTGAACGGGCGTAATTAAAGTTAATTTGCGTTTCGTGATATAAGCGGTATCCAAAATGATTGAGTGATGATGAAATTACACCAAGTTTTGTTGGGAGTGTCGCAATGATGCTTTTGTGGCTAAGTTCTTGTGTGAAGTAAGGTAAAAGATAGCCGGTAGCAAACGATGAGTTTTTAATGTGGGTTGTTCCTGCCGGATTTAAAATGGCAGACCAAACGTCAGTTTGTGTTATGCCTGTGCCGCCCATGCCTATTGAGCTTGGTGAGCGGTAATATAATGATTGAGCATGAGAAGTGCTGCATGTCAATAACAGTATGCATAAATGCAGCTTTGTTTTGGTAGACATAAAAAAAGGTAGCTTTGGTTATTTCCAAAAGCTACCTAATTTTTTATAAAATAACAAGATTATGTTGATCAATAACTTTGGAATGTAGTTTGTTATATGATCTTAATAATTGCCTTGTTTTAGATTCTATGTTGAAATGTTAGTATAAGAATTCAACATATTTAAATCTAATCTTAATTTGTTTTAAAGTCGTATTTAACTTTACTTAGTTCCTTGTTAGCGTTTTCGATTTTAACCGCCAGGTTGTCTTTAAAATCTGCAACTCGCTGAGCCAATTCTCTATCACCTAATGAAATCATTTGTGCAGCAAGGATACCTGCATTTTGAGCACCATTGATACCAACTGTGGCAACAGGAATTCCCGGAGGCATTTGTACAATTGATAATAAAGCATCTAAACCGTCAAGAGAAGCCTTGATAGGTACACCAATAATAGGTAGTTTGGTCATTGATGCAATTACACCAGGTAAATGAGCGGCCATTCCAGCAGCAGCAATAATTACCTTTATGCCTTTGCTTTCAGCTTCTTTAGCGAATTTTTCAACTGCTCCGGGTGTTCTGTGTGCAGATAACGCATTAATCTCAAAAGGAATTTTTAAATCATTAAGCACTTGGGCTGCCTTTTCCATAACTGGCAAATCAGATGTGCTTCCCATAATAATACTAACTACTGCTTGCATAGTGAATTTATTTGTAATAAATATTTAAAGTAGCGCAAAATTAATAAGTTATAAAGAGAAAATGATTCTAACATGGTATTTTTTTGTACTTTTGCGCCACAGAATTAAAAATAATCCCCCACTAGATGAAACGCATTAAGTTATTAGACAGAGAGTTTGAGCTGTCTATCCCATTTAGCAAAATTGATCAGGCAATAGGTGAAATTGCAAAAAAAATGAATGAGGAATTGGCTGATAAAAATCCATTAATGATATGTATACTTAATGGATCGTTTATGTTTGCTGCCGATTTAATGAAAAAACTAGATTTTCCTTGTGAGATTAGTTTTGTTAAACTTTCGTCATACGAAGGAACAAAAACCACAGGTAAGGTAAAGGAGTTAATTGGACTTACAGAGAATATTGAGGGCAGAACAATAGTGTTGCTTGAAGATATTATTGATACCGGGGTAACCATTGATAAAATTAAAAATCAATTGCTTGCCTATCAGCCTGCAGATTTAAAAATTGCATCCTTATTGTTTAAACCGGAAGCTTGTAAGGTAGATGTTGATGTGGATTATTCAGGTTTGGATATTCCTAATGATTTTATTGTTGGTTACGGTTTAGATTATGATGGATACGGTAGAAATTTAGCCGATATATATACCGTTGTAGAATAATAATAAATTATAGCTAAAATGTTGAATGTAGTAATTTTTGGCCCTCCAGGGTCAGGTAAGGGAACTCAAAGTGAGGGAATTATTGAAAAATTTAATTTAGCTCACATCTCTACTGGAGACCTTTTGAGAGCAGAAATTAGTGGCCATACTCAATTGGGAACCATTGCAAAAAGTTTTATTGATAAAGGAGAACTTGTACCGGATGAAACAATCATTGGTATGATCGATAATAAAATTGAAGCTTTGGTTGGAAACAAAGGGGTGATCTTTGATGGATTTCCAAGGACAGTAGCACAGGCTAAAGCGCTTGATGAGTTGTTGGCTGATTACAAATCAAAAGTTTCTGTAATGGTAAATCTTGAAGTACCTAAAGAAGAGCTTGTAACTCGTTTGTTGAAGCGAGGCGAAACTTCAGGTCGTTCAGATGATAACATGGAGACAATTGAAAAAAGAATTTCTGTGTATGAGTCGCAAACAAAGCCTGTTATCGACTTTTATAAAGAGAAGGAAGTGTACAAGTCTATTGAAGGAGTAGGATCAATAGAAGATATCTTTGGTTCTATCTCAGAGGCTATCGAATCAGTACAATAAAATATTATACAATTGTGTAAGCCACGGAATGTAAATCTTTTCGTGGCTTATTTTTTAATTATTAGATTATGGCTGGTAGTAATTTTGTTGATTATGTGAAGATTTTTTGTCGATCGGGTAAAGGTGGAGCTGGTTCTGCTCATATGCGTCGCGAAAAATTTATTCCTAAAGGAGGTCCTGACGGTGGAGATGGCGGAAGAGGAGGTCATGTAATTGTTAAAGGAAGCCGTAATCACTGGACTTTGTTGCACCTTAAGTTTAAGCGCCACGTGTTTGCGGGCCATGGTATGTCAGGTGGTGGACAAGGTAGTTCTGGTGCTCAAGGAGAGGATAAAACCATATTGGTTCCTTTGGGTACAATAGCTAAAGATGCCGAAACAGGTGAGGTGATTTGTGAAATTACTGAAGAAGGGCAAGAGTTTATCATTGTAACCGGGGGTAAAGGAGGAAGAGGTAATATGCATTTTAAAACCTCAACCAATCAAACACCAAGGTATGCACAGCCTGGTCAGGATTTAATTGAAAGAGCAGTTATACTTGAGCTTAAAGTATTGGCCGATGTAGGTTTGGTTGGTTTTCCAAATGCAGGTAAATCAACTTTATTGTCAGCTGTTTCTGCGGCTAAACCTGAGATTGCAGATTATCCGTTTACAACACTCGTGCCAAATTTAGGTATTGTTAATTATCGCGATTACAAGTCATTTGTAATGGCCGATATTCCTGGTATTATTGAAGGAGCAAGTGAAGGGAAAGGTCTTGGAATTCGCTTTTTAAGACATATTGAGCGCAATTCAATATTGTTATTCGTAGTTCCTTCCGATGCTGATGATATTAAAGAGCAATACCATATTTTATTAAATGAGCTTAAGGTTTATAATCCTGAATTGCTTGATAAACAGCGCTTGTTAGCTATTTCAAAGAGTGATTTGCTTGATGAAGAATTAATGGCGGAAATAAAAACCGATCTACCTGATATTCCATATACTTTTATATCTTCGGTGGCCAATTTTGGTATTACCGAACTAAAAGATATGATATGGAAGTCTCTGGAGGAGTCGAACAAAGATATATAGAGCTCAAAAAAAAATACTCAATAAGAGCTGGTCAATATAATGATCAGCTTAAATTACTTTCCAATAAAATTGTTCAGCTTGGCTGGTTAAGGCTTTTTGTATTTATAGGTATGATAGCCACCCCAAGTTATTTGTATGCTCTAATGCCTACAGTGGCTTTGGTTTTTTTGCTGGCATTTGCCATTTGCTTTGGCATTCTTATAAAACGATCTATAGTATTAAAGAAGATAAGGCAGGAGTTACAATTTCTGAAAGAATTGAATCTGAGTGAGGTTCAGGCTTTGGATGGAAATTGGAATGATTTTGAAACCGGCGATGAATTTATTAATCCCCAGCACGATTTTTCTTACGATTTAGATTTGTTTGGGCAGGGTTCATTTTATCAATATATCAATAGAACATCGACTTTAGCAGGGAAAGAGTTATTGGCAGAGAAACTCACTTCGCCAACTGTTGGCACTGAACATATCCTGAAGCAGCAGAATATTTTACGGGAACTGTCTAATAAGTTAGATTTCAGACAGTATTTCTATGCCAAAGGTAAATCCATAAATGAATCTTTGGAAGATTTACGAAAAATAGAATCATTTAAGGAGTATCAGTATATATTTTTAAAGAAGAGCAGGTTGTTTAGGCTGGCTGTAATAGCAATGCCTTGGCTGTTTCTGGCAAGTTTTCTTCTCGCTTTTGCAGGATTGCCTGCCGGAGTGTCCGGTGTGTTATTTGTGGTGAATTTAATTTTTGTGGCATCGCATCTAAAAACGGTAAACCAGGTTAATCAGAAATTTTCTTCATTAACAGGAATTTTGCAAAAATATGCCATTTTAACTGATGCTATTTGTAGTGAGGAGTTCGGTGCTGATGAGGTCAGGGAATTATCAGGTAAGCTGGTTACTAGTGATTCCTTAAATGCATCCAGGCTTATTAAGCAGTTAAGCGGCTATATGAATCAGTTCGATCAGCGAAATGGTATGATTGCCGGAGTGCTGTTAAATGGTATGCTGTTATGGGATTTTAAATATGTTCTAAAAATTGAGAAGTGGATAGTAAAATATAACAGTCATATTTTTAACTGGATTGATATAGTGCATGAGTTTGATGCCTTAAATAGCATGGCAGGTTATGTATATAATCATCCGGACTTTATATATCCGGAACCTTGTAATGAAAAAACTTTTAGTGTTTCAGAAATTGGTCATCCGCTGCTTGGCAGAGACGAAAGGGTTTGTAATGATTATGATTTTAAGAAGTCGATTTTTGCGTTGATTACCGGAGCAAATATGTCGGGTAAAAGTACATTTTTGCGTACTGTGGGACTTAATCTTGTAATTGCGCGGTGTGGAATGACCATATGTGCAAAGGATATGAAATTTAAGGCAATGTCGTTGATTACCAACATGCGTACTACGGATTCATTAATGAAACATGAATCTTATTTTTTTGCAGAACTAAAAAAGTTGAAATATATCATTAAAGAATTAAATAAAGGAAATGACGTGTTTATTATTCTTGATGAGATTTTAAAAGGAACTAATTCAAAGGATAAAACATATGGCTCAATGGAGCTTATAACACATCTGCTTTCATTAAATGCATTTGGAATGATTGCAACGCACGATTTGGAGCTGGGTGTGCTACAGGAAGAAACAAAAGGAAAAATTGTGAATCAGTGTTTTGAGGTTGAGAACCGGAAAAATAAGCTGTATTTCGATTATAAATTACATGCCGGGGTAACCCAAAATCATAATGCAACATTTTTAATGAAGCAGATGGGCATAATCAAGAATTAAGAAATTTATGTTTCAGATCAAAAAAATCTCCTAAACGCTATGTTTTCAGGATTTTTTTGGTTTTTTTTACAACACTTTACTCAGAATCCAATTGAATCTAATTTATGGAAATAAACAAATTCAAAAGGAGAGTATGTATACCGTCAATTTGTTTTTCGGTTCACGAAATTTGCAATAAGCGAACTCATTGATCTGGGTTCGCTTTTTTTTCTTTAGGAAAGTTGCCAACAGCAGAAATTCTTTGTTCGCTTAACTTCCTTTCAATTTTCCTTCATATGTTGAAAAAAGAATTACCATACAAAATGGGTTTTAACTATATTTGAGGGAATTTTTTCAAGGCAGGTCATTCTCGTACCTCATATTAATTTGACGTAATCTTATAATTATTATCATATGTCGCAGCAGTATTCAGAAGATGCTATTAGAACCTTAGACTGGAAAGAGCATATCCGAAAACGTCCAGGTATGTATATTGGTAAGCTTGGAGATGGTTCATATCCTGATGATGGAATTTATGTATTACTTAAGGAGGTTATGGATAACTCCATCGATGAATATATGATGGGTTTTGGTAAAAAAATTGACGTAACCGTTCAGGAAGGAGAAGTAACCATACGTGACTATGGTCGTGGTATTCCGCTGGGGAAAGTAATTGACGTGGCTTCTAAAATGAATACAGGAGCCAAGTACGATTCTAAAGTGTTTAAAAAGTCAGTAGGGTTAAATGGGGTAGGTATTAAAGCAGTAAATGCCTTATCAACTGAGTTTTCTGTTACAGCCTACCGAGAAGGAGAATGCAAGAAGGTGGAGTTTTCAAAGGGTAACATTATTAAAGAACATGATGTTGAGCCTACCACCGAAAGCAACGGAACCTTTGTGAGCTTTAAGCCGGATAAGGAGATATTTGAAAAATATAATTACCGTGATGAATATATTGAGCCGCTATTAAAAAATTATACCTATCTAAATGCAGGATTGGGTATTCATTATAACGGAACAGTTTATAAATCGAAAAATGGTCTTTTAGATCTATTAAACGATAACATGACTTCTCCCGGAATTTATCCCTTAATTCAGCTGAAAACGGATGACTTCGAGGTAGCTATTACACACGGGAATCAATATGGAGAGGAGTATTATACTTTTGTAAACGGACAGCATACGACACAAGGCGGTACGCATCAAATAGCATTTAGAGAAGCTTTGGTAAAAACCGTTCGCGAGTTTTATAACAAGAACTTTGATGTGTCAGATATCAGAACCGGCGTTATTGCAGCTATCAGTATTAAAATTGAGGAGCCTGTTTTTGAATCTCAAACCAAAACAAAATTAGGTTCAAAGGATATGGGGCCCAATGGACCTTCAGTAAGGAATTATATCGTTGATTTTGTAAAAAAAGAACTCGATAATTATCTGCATAGAAACACAGAAACTGCTGAGCTTTTAATGAAAAAGATTTTGGAATCGGAAAAAGAGCGTAAGGCTATATCTGGTATTCAAAAGCTGGCTAAAGAAAGAGCCAAGAAGGTAAGTCTTCATAATAAAAAACTACGCGATTGTCGTGCTCATTATAATACACAGAAAGAAGGAGGAATTGATTCTGCCATATTTATTACTGAAGGGGATTCTGCTAGTGGTTCCATCACTAAAGCGCGTGATGTAAATACACAAGCTGTATTTAGTTTAAAGGGTAAGCCTTTAAATACATATGGTTTAACGCGAAAGGTGGTATATGAGAATGAGGAGTTTAATCTCTTGCAGGCGGCCTTAAATATTGAAGACGGATTAGAAACACTTCGATACAATCACGTTATTATCAGTACGGATGCAGATGTGGATGGCATGCACATCAGACTATTATTGATTACTTTCTTTTTGCAGTTTTTTCCTGAATTGGTAAAAAATGGACATCTATATATATTGCAGACACCACTTTTTAGGGTGCGAAACAAAAAGAAAACCTTTTACTGTTATTCCGATGAAGAGAAAGTAAAAGCCATTAAAAAATGTGGGGCCAATCCCGAGATTACTCGATTTAAAGGACTTGGTGAAATTAGTCCCGATGAGTTTAAGCATTTTATAGGAAAGGATATTCGCCTTGAGCCGGTAAGGATGAAAAAAGAAGATGCTGTTCAGGAATTACTCACTTTTTATATGGGCAAGAATACGCCTAACCGTCAGAATTTTATTATCGAGAATCTTGTAGTAGAAGAAGATCCAGCTTAATTATAAAAACCATAATGCACTTGTAAGCATGAGCGACAATTTAACACCAAACGAAGAAGAACTAGAGTCAAGTCACGAAGAAAATAATTCAGTAGGAGAAACAAAAGTTGCTCATCTGGGCGGCATGTATAAGAGCTGGTTTCTGGATTATGCATCATATGTAATTTTAGAACGTGCAGTACCGCACCTTAATGATGGGTTAAAGCCTGTACAGCGAAGAATATTACATGCCATGCGCCGCATGGATGATGGAAGATATAATAAGGTGGCCAATATTATTGGTTTTACCATGCAGTTTCATCCGCACGGAGATGCTTCAATTGGAGATGCCTTGGTGCAACTCGGACAAAAAAACTTACTTATTGATACACAGGGTAACTGGGGTAATGTGGCTACTGGAGATAGAGCTGCTGCACCTCGTTACATCGAAGCCCGACTCACAAAGTTTGCCCAGGAAGTAGTTTTTAATCCAAAAACTACACATTGGAAAATGAGTTATGATGGAAGAAATAAGGAACCAATTACGCTTCCTGTTAAGTTTCCATTGTTATTGGCTCAGGGAGTAGAAGGGATTGCGGTTGGTCTGGCTTCAAAAATATTACCACATAACTTTAATGAACTTATTGATGCATCTATCAATCATTTGGAAGGGAAAAGTTTTGAAATTTTTCCAGACTTCCATACTGGTGGAATGGTGGATGTGTCTCGTTATAACGATGGATTAAGAGGTGGTGCTATTAAAGTAAGAGCAAAAATTACCAAAGAGGATAATCGTACCTTAAATATCACAGATATTCCTTTTGGTAAGAATACATCTACACTCATTGAATCCATCTTAAAAGCCAATGAAAAAGGAAAAATAAAGATTAAGAAGATTGATGACAACACTGCCGATAAGGTTGAGATTTTGATACATCTTCCAAATGGAGTTTCTACTGATAAAACTATTGATGCATTGTATGCATTTTCCGATTGTGAGGTGTCCATATCCCCAAACAGCTGTTTGATTGAGGATAATACGCCTAAGTTTGTCGGCGTGTCAGAGATACTTCGTCGAAATACCGATAATACGGTTCATCTGTTAACACGAGAGCTGGAAATTCGCAGGGGTGAGCTGGAAGAATCGTGGCACTTTGCTTCGTTGGAGCGCATCTTTATCGAAAATAAAATCTATCAAAAGATTGAAGAGTGTGAAACGATGGAGGCGATTATTCAGACTATCGATCACGGTTTGGAGCCTTTTAAAAAGAATTTAAGAAGAGAGGTGACGCGTGATGATATCTTAAAACTAACTGAGATTAAGATTAAGCGTATCTCTAAATTTGATGCCAAAAAAGCGGATGAATATATCGCATCTCTTGAAGAAGAGATGGAACAAATAGCTTATAATCTGGAGAATATTATTCCTTATTCAATCAACTATTATAAGCACATTAAAAAAACATACGGAAAGAATTATCCGCGTCAAACTGAAATCCGAAGCTTCGAAAATATTGAAGCCAGCAAGGTGGTGGTGAAGAACGAAAAGCTGTATATAAACCGTAAGGAAGGTTTTATGGGAACCTCTCTTCGTCGTGATGAGTTTGTGTGCGATTGTTCAGATATTGACGACATCATTATCTTTTATAAGGATGGTCGATATATGATTACCAAGGTGTCGGATAAAGCTTTTATTGGGAAAGGAATTATACATCTGGCGGTATTTAAAAAGGCAGATACGCGTACCATCTATAACCTGATATACCGCGATGGGAAAGCAGGTAGCACGTACGTGAAGCGTTTTGCTGTTACGGGTATTACGCGCGATAAAGAATATAATGTAACCAAAGGAACCAAAGGATCGGATATACTTTATTTTAGTGCCAACCCGAATGGAGAGGCTGAAGTATTAAGAGTGGTGCTTAAGCCCAAGGCACGTATCAGGAACTTAATTTTTGAGTACGATATGGCTGATTTGGCCATTAAAGGGCGCGGTGCTATGGGTAATATTTTAAGCAAGTACGAGGTTCAGAAGATCACTATGCGCCGAAAGGGAGTATCTACTTTAGGCGGGCGAAAAATTTGGTTTGATAAAGATGTTTTGCGTTTGAATTCGGATAGCAGAGGTGATTACCTGGGCGAGTTTCATGCGGATGATTTAATTCTTGTGATTACAAAAGATGGTAAATTCCATCACACAAACTTCGACCTCTCAAATCATTATGAAGACAACATTTTATTGATAGAGAAATTTAATCCGGATAAGGTTTGGTCTGTGGCTTATTATGATGCCGATCAGAAATATTATTATCTGAAAAGATTCCAGATGGAAGCTTCCACAAAACAACAAAGTTTTATCGGAGATAATGATAAGTCGTATCTGGTTCGTGTAACAACGGTGGATTATCCGCGTCTCGAAGTTAAATTTGGAGGAGAAGACAAAGAGCGTGATAAAATGATAGTAGAGGTGGATGAGTTTATTGGAGTGAAGAGCTTTAAAGCCAGAGGAAAGCGACTAACTACTTACCAGGTATCTAAAATTAATGAATTGGAACCTATCATTAAAAAGGAAGAACCGGTAGAAGAGGAAGAAAGTAAAAAGGATCAGGATGCTGAAAATCTTGATGAAAAGGACCAAATGTCGTTGTTTTAACAAGTATGAAAACGGAAAGAGTATATCTGATAGGCTTTATGGGTAGCGGTAAATCAACGCTTGGTCGTTGGCTTGCTGAGGCTATGGAGTGGAGTTTTATTGACCTGGACCACTTTATTGAAAACAAATACCATAAAACCATTCCTCAAATATTTGAAGAGTATGGGGAGGATGGTTTTAGAGAAATGGAAGCCAGTTGCCTGAAAGAGGTAAGTGCCTTTGAAAAGGTGATTGTGGGAGCCGGTGGTGGTACGCCATGTTTTTTTAATAATATGGATATCATGAATGATACGGGTCTTTCGATATACTTGCAGCTGACACCTCAGGTGATTTACGATCGCTTACAAACATCAAAATCCAAACGTCCGTTGATTGCCGGAAAAGCCGGTGATGAACTACTGGATTTTATTGCGGCTAAACTTTCGGAGCGTGAAGGTTTTTACAAACAGGCTATTTTAAGTGCCGATGCTGAAAACTGGCAGGTGGAAGATTATATTTCAGCAATAGAGAAAGCATAAATACTTTTCGATTAATATTAGCAATGGAGATTCATAAGATTGAAACAGGGAACTTTATGGCTGATGGCGGAGCCATTTTTGGTGTAGTTCCTAAAGTGATGTGGGGAAAAAAATATCCATGCGATGAGAACAACTATTGTAACTTATCCATGCGATGTTTGTTGGTTAAAACAGAAGACAGGGTTGTTTTAATTGATTGTGGTGTTGGGGATAAACAGAGCGAAAAGTTTTTTTCGTATCAGCATTTAAATGGTGATGATTCCATGGCTAAATCCTTTAAGAATGTAAATACTACATTTGAGGAGGTTACTGATGTAGTGTTAACACACCTGCATTTCGATCATTGTGGAGGAGCAGTATCAAAAAATACAGACGGAGAGCTGGAGCTTACATTTCCAAATGCAACCTACTGGGTTTCGGGTGTGCAATGGCAAAACTTCCAGAAACCTAATATTCGTGAAGGTTCTGTTTATTTTAAAGAAAATATAATTCCGGTTTTAGAAGCAGGTAAGCTTAATTTTATTGAAGATCATATGCACCTTATTCCTGAAATTGAAGTGAGATGTTTTCATGGTCACACTAAGGGGCAATTGATACCTATGGTGAAATATAAGAATGAAACCATAGTTTTTATGGCTGATCTGATTCCTCTGATGGCCAGTATACCTGAGGCCTGGGTAGCGGCCTACGATACTGATCCGGTGACTGCCATGCAGGAAAAAAGGGATTTTGTGAAGGAAGCCTTAGATAAGAATTATATCCTGTTTTTTGAGCACGACTTATATAACGAATGCTGCAGGGTAGAACTTACCGATAAAGGCATAAAAAACACAGAGAGTTTTAAGCTGGAGGAGATAAAGTAGAAGCCAATCATCTTTTCCAAAGTTTCGAACTTTGGAAAAGGTTTATCTCAAAAATATAGGTATTAAAAAACCCTGACTGCAATTTGCAATCAGGGTTTTGTTTTTTGATCTGATCAGTCAGATTAGATAATTGCTTTCATAGCAGTCATTGCATCACGCAACTCAGCTCCAACAATTTCAATATCGTGTAAACGAATAGCTTCGTTTACATCTACCAATTCTTTGTTGCTTACGCCAGCTTCAACACCTTCGTTAAAGTTTTTACCAATAATGTTGGTTTCAACTTTTTTCATGAAGTCAGCTAATAAAGGCTTACAAGCATGATCGAATAAGTAACATCCGTATTCAGCAGTATCGGAAATTACGCTATTCATTTCATATAATTTTCTACGTGCAATTGTGTTTGCAATCAATGGAGTTTCGTGAAGAGACTCGTAGTAAGCACTCTCTTCTTTGATACCGGCATCAGTCATTGCTTCAAAAGCTAGCTCAACACCAGACTTTACAAAAGCAACCATTAAAGTACCGTTATCGAAATACTCTTGCTCACTGATTTCAACATCTCCGGCAGGCGTTTTTTCGAATTCAGTTTCGCCTGTAGCAGCTCTCCAACCTAAAAGGTTTTTATCATCGTTAGCCCAGTCAGCCATCATTGTTGAAGAAAACTCTCCGCTCATGATATCATCCATATGCTTTTCGAATAAAGGACGCATGATTGTTTTTAACTCTTCAGCAATTTTGAAAGCTTCAATTTTTGCAGGGTTAGATAAACGATCCATCATGTTAGTGATACCACCAATTTTTAAAGCTTCGGTGATTACTTCCCATCCGTACTGAATTAATTTAGAAGCATATCCTTTATCAATTCCTTTTTCAACCATTTTGTTGAATGAAAGAATAGATCCGGTTTGTAATAAACCACAAAGAATAGTTTGCTCACCCATTAAGTCAGACTTAACCTCAGCAACAAAAGATGAATGAAGAACACCAGCTCTGTGACCACCAGTTGCAACAGCATAAGCTTTAGCTTGCTCTAAACCTTCTCCTTTAGGATCATTCTCAGGGTGAACAGCAATAAGCGTTGGAACACCAAATCCTCTTTTGTACTCTTCGCGAACCTCAGAACCCGGAGACTTAGGCGCAACCATAATTACTGTAAGGTCTTTACGAATTTGCATTCCTTCTTCTACGATGTTAAAACCGTGAGAATAAGATAAAGTAGCACCTTCTTTCATTAATGGCATTACTTCAGATACAACGTTAGTGTGTTGCTTATCCGGAGTAAGGTTAATTACCAGGTCAGCAGTAGGAATCATCTCTTCGTAAGTTCCAACAGCAAAGTTGTTTTCAGTTGCATTTTTGTACGACTGACGTTGCTCTTTAATAGCAGCAGGACGTAAAGTATAAGATACATCTAAACCAGAATCTCTCATGTTTAATCCCTGGTTAAGCCCTTGAGCTCCACAACCAACAATTACAACTTTCTTTCCTTTAAGCGCTTCAACGCCTTTAGAAAATTCTGAGCTATCCATAAATTCGCAAACACCCAATTGGTTTAATTGCTCACGTAACGGTAATGTATTAAAATAATTAGCCATCTTGTAAAATATTTAATATTATATTATTGTTTAAAGTATTGATTTTACGATTGATACAAGCTTGTGTTTTACGAGCTGCAAGGTACGTAACATCACGATACAAATCAACAGATAAAAAATGGAATTGTAATCGTAAAAAAGCACTTGTTTTAGGTACTTTTCATGGATTTGTAAATTTTACTCAGGCTGTAATTTGGTTTATCGTATGAATTCAGATCTGAATTTCAGGGGAGTAACACCTGTTGCCTTTTTAAAGAACTTTGTGAAATATGATTGATCTGTGAAATGAAGCTGGTCGGCTATCTGAGTCACAGACAGATTAGTATGAACCAGTAATCGTTTTATTTCGAGTATTTGTTTCGATTGCAGTATGTCGTTGGAAGTGCGCCCGGTTAATTGTTTCAGGGTTTGTGTCAGGTGGTTGGGTGTAATGGCCAGCGCTTCGGCATATTGATTAACGCTTAAGTTGTTTTGGTAGTTTTCCTCAACCAGCTGAAAAAATCTTTTTACCAACAGATGTCCTTTCCCCGAACTCACACTTTTATCATCTGATTGGTATAATGATGATGAGTAATTTAGGATGGTATCCAGTAATGAGCGTAATAGTTCGGTGCTAAAATCTTCGCCTTTTTCCAGTTCATCAATACCTTTTAAAAACAGTTGCTCTAAAAAGGAAAACTCCGATTCTTGCGATAGCAATAAAGGAGGGTTATCCTGGTTGATGGTAAAAAAGAAAGGGAACTCGAGTAAGCGGTTTTGGTTGTTTTTATTGATGAGGTAAAACTCTGCCGTAAAAATAAAAATATAGCCTTCTATGTCGGAAGAAAGTTCAAGTTTATGGGCCTGTCCTGGAGACATAAAGAAGATACAAGGTGGTTCAATCTTGTATTTTGAGCTGTCAATAACATGATAGCCTGAACCTTTGGTTAAAAACAAAACTTCAAAAAAATCGTGGCGGTGCGGGTAACTTACCTGAAAATGGCGATGTGCATCAAAAGGTTCCACATGAAACTGTCGCCCGGCATATTGTGGGTGACTAAATGATTGCAGACTATAAGTTGGTATGTTTTGTTTTGCTTTGGCCACTTTCTGTTTTGTAATGAGCGTTTAAAGATAGTAAAATCATGGAAGGGTTGAGAGACCTTAACCAAAGTTCGAAACTTTGGAAGAGATTAGGGCTATTCTTCTTCACGAGTCGGCGAACTCTTAAATCATTCAGCGAAAAGCTATAGAAGTAAGCCCATCAGGTAAATTAGTTGGAGAAATAAATATTAAAGCAAGCGAAGTGCTTCAAAACCAAATGAACTTCATAAACAGTAAGCGAAATTAATTGATGACAGAGCGAAAAGGTAATTTGAGTGGGCGAAATGTACATTGAAAACTTTTTGAGTAGTTCGCTCATTTTTTATACGTTTCGCTCACTTGGATGACCATTTCGCCACCTTAAATACGGGTTTCGCTAGCTGTCCTTTTTCTTTGCTTCAGACTGCATGTGAGCCACCATCATTTTAATTTCTCCGTACGTATAGTCTGAGCCAAGTCCTTCTTTAATTGGGGTTAGTGCAAAAGTATCTGTTTTATGAATGGCCTTTTCAATGGCGATTTGTTTGCTTTTCCCCACAAAATCATTGATGTCCAGCTCACCACTTTGAATATAATGTGCAAGATGTCCTTCAATAGTTCCAGAGGTTAATGAACGTTCTTTGGCAATTTCCCTAACAGATTTTCCTTCCTTATACAACTGAAATGTAATGAGTTTTGTATCAGACTTCTTTTCTTTAACTGTTTTGGTTTTCTTTTTCTTTTTTGATTTTACTTCTTCCGCTCTGCTATCAGACAGGTTTGGTTTTTTAATGGATTCTTTATCAAAATCGGTTCCGTTTATGGAAGAATCAACCAAAGATTGTGCTTTGTAAATGGTTTGTAGCTGTCCGTAATATAAGTTCGAAAGCTCTATTAATTCTGTGTGATATGCTTTTGTGCCCTTAACACCTTTGAGTTCGCCACATTGCGTTCGAACCTGATCGTGAAGGTTTTTTATCAATGGCTCAAAGTAGGCAACAGCTTTATCTACTCTTTCTTTTAGATGAGATAAGTAAGTTGAATCGCCAGTTTGTATAATGTGATTCACTTGCGCTCTAAAAGAATCGCCAATGCCCTTAAGGGGCTCAGTTGCCTTTAGTAAGGTGTAAGCCCAATCTTTGTGCTGCTGTTTTACTGACCTTTTAGCATCCTTAGTATAGCTCGCTAAATGAATGTTGAGCTCTTGTAATAATTTGCCAAAATCAAAAGAAGTCAATATAAAATAGTTAAAGTACTTTTTTGATTCTTGCTGAAGGATAGGCATCAGATCTTCAGCTGTTTTTTTATGAACTGCAAATTCAGATAAGGACTGATCTATTTTAATGCCTTCCTGGGGTATTGGAGAAGTTAAGATGAGTCCGTTAAGTGAACTCAGTCTGGAAAGAGCCACATATATTTGTCCGGGCGCAAAGGCATTGGCCACATCTATAATGGCTTTATCAAATGTTAAGCCCTGACTCTTATGCACGGTAATAGCCCAGGCTAGTTTTAAGGGGTACTGTTCGAATTTGCCGACTATATTTTCTTCAATTTCGTTGGTTTCTTTGTTTACCGTATATTTTTTGTTTTCCCAGAGGTAAGGTTCTGCTATGGCTGGTTCCGAACCATCGTTAAAGCTTACTTCAATTTCATCTTTGTTCAGTTTGCTGACGATACCTATTTTGCCGTTAAAATATCTTTGTTCGCCCGAGTAATCATTTTTGGTAAACATCACCTGGGCACCTTTTTTAAGTTCAAGGCGTTGATCGGCAGGGTAGCTGTATTCGCTAAAATCACCACTGATCTCTGCATTAAAAAATACCGATTTCTCTTTGATATCGCGCAAAGCATTTAGGTTTTTGTCGTTGGCAATACGGTTATGAGTGGTTAATAATATAATACCGTCATCGCTTTTTTGCTCAAAGCCGGGCTGATAGTATTGATTTAGCAGATCGGCATCTGCCTGTGTCATTTTATTGTTGCGCAGGTTGTTGAGTAAATGGATAAAGCTTGAATCTGATTGGCGATAGATTTTTTCCAGTTCCACATATAAAGAAGGAGTTTGCCTTAGTACCTGTGCATGAAAAAAATAAACGCCGGGGTAATAGGGGGCCAATAAATTCCATTCTTCATCCTTAATTACAGGAGGTAACTGCAGCATGTCGCCAATAAATAATACCTGAACTCCTCCAAAAGGCAGGTTTCTTTCTCGCCTAACACTACGTAAAATCAGGTCGATGGCATCTAGTAAATCTGCTCTCAGCATACTTACCTCATCAATAATCAGCAACTCCATTTTTTTAAGCATATTACGCTTGGTCTTATGCATTTGAAATGAGCTAAGTAAAGTACGTGGAGTATTTACCAGGGCATTTACACGCTGATTTTGCAACCCGTTGTTATCAGGGATAAAGGATCCAAAAGGAAGTTGAAAGAGTGAGTGTAGGGTAACTCCGCCTGCATTGATGGCTGCAATTCCGGTGGGAGCTGCCACTATAACACTTTTATGTGTATGTTTGGTAATGTTTCTTAGGAATGTAGTTTTACCGGTTCCTGCTTTTCCGGTGAGAAAAACATTTTGGTTGGTGTTGTTGATAAAACGTGATACTATTTGAGGTAAGGTTAATTGATTTTTCATGCGTTTATAATTTTCAATTGCTGCATGGAACTCCCAAGAAAATTCAATCATCCTACTTTGTATAAATTAGATAATTGAATTTTTATGCTCGTTTCATTTGTTAATATTTTTCATCATTGTACAATGAAATTCATCCAAACTTAATTATTCATTGTTTAGGTAAATTGATAATTAAATTAGTCATGTTTATTGTATGGTGCAAAATTTTGCCGAAGATAGATCATTTTTTACAGCTTGTAAACACCAGAATAATATAGCTTCACATACATAAAAAATATGTCTGAAAATATTTCTGGTATTTTATCTTAAAAAGGTAACCTCAATGCATTAATGGCGTATTTAATATCAGCCCCAAAACCTTCTCTTTAATAGCTGCTTGAGAAATGTGTTTAATGCCGCATTATCATTATTATATACCTGATAAACCTATAATCATTATAAAAAACTAATTTATAAACACTAAATCATATGAAAAAAAGATTGCTAGCTCTTCTGCTTTTTAGTCTGCCTCTAACAGTAATTTTATCTCAGGTACATCCAACACATACAAAAAAAATGTATAAAAGTGAAGATGGGAAGCTGTATGTGAATAAAAATCAACCCATGTATTTGTTCTTAGGAACAGATCCTGATAGCGCCGGTGAGGCGCAAAAGCTCGATAGTGAATCAAGTGCTAAGTATGCCAATCCCTTCTACTTCGATACAGAAGGATTAAATACAGTTAGAACCCCGTCTCAGATTGATCCGGTTACCAAAGAGCTGATATATCCAATAGCTGATGTAGTTTTTGAAGTATATGCAGATGGAGTTGCACCTGGCACAAAAAGTACATTTAACTTATCAAAAAACAGCATTGAAGGTAATATAACATACTATAGCTCTTCGTTAAAGGTGGCATTATCCTCTGCTGATAAAACATCAGGTACTGAAAATATTTATTTTAGTGTTGATGATAATCCTTATCAAATATATAAGGATAGTTTAAGTTTTAAAGAAGAAAAAGCGTATAGACTATCTTATTATAGTGTTGATAATGTTGGCAATGTTGAAAAGTCAATCGTTAAAGAGTTTTCCATTGATCGTACAGCGCCTACTTCTAATTGGAAATTAAATGGAGATGTTTCTGGTAATACAGCTTCCGGCAGGTCATATATTGAACTTATGGCTGCAGATGCTTTATCTGGAGTTAAAAATATTAAATATCAAATTGATGATAATCCTGCACGTATTTATAAGTCGCCTATTCCATTGAATTTGGTAGGTAATGGTGAGCATGACTTTAAATATTGGGTCGAAGATAATGTTGGTAATGTGTCAAATGAGGTTGATGGACTGGGGGGGGATATAAAAGTATATGCTTTTATTGTTGATGATGTAGCACCAACAGCTTCAGCCTTAATTGAGGGAGATCAGTTTGCTGGTAAATATTTGTTTGTATCGTCCAGGAGTAGATGTAAATTGGATGGTAAAGATGATTTGTTAGGGATTAATAAAATAACCTATAGTTTTGGTAACCAAAAGCTTGATAATATTTATGCGGAGCCTCTGGCGTTTCATGAAGCACAAGGATTGCAATCTATTTATTATCAGTCATATGATATGGTTGCCAATAAATCAAATATCGAAAATATTGTGGTTTATTTGGACAACGAAGCGCCGGTGACAGGAATAGATTATAAAGGACCGCAGTTTTTTAATAGAGACACAATGTTTATTAATGCTAAAACTCAAATAGTATTAAATTCAATGGATAATGCTTCCGGAGTTTTAAAAACCGGTTATGTAATTGACAATGGAAATTTATTGAATGGAAATTTATTGAATGGAAATAGTTTTAATATTGAAAAGGATGGATTTCATTCTATTAAGTTTTCGTCAATCGACAAGGTAAATAATAAGGAAACTCAAAAAGAAAGTGAAGTTGTTGTTGATAATGTAGGTCCTGAACTATTTGTTAATTTCTCTATTAAGCCAATCAGGAAAATAGTAAAAGATGGTAAAGAAATTAATGTTTATCCTCCATTTGTAAAGATGTATATAGGGGCTACCGATCAAAAATGTGGAGCAAAATCTATCTGGTATTCTATTGATGGTAAACCGCAAAAAATATATTCAAGTACAGGTTCGCCGGCGGATGTAGAGATGTTTAAAGAAGAGAAAATATATTCGGTAGTTGTTGATGCTACAGATAATTTAGGTAATAAAAACAGTAAAGAAATTCAATTTCAGGTAGCTACGAAATAAGTCCGGATTAAAGCTTTTATAATGCCGCATTCGAATTAGAGTGCGGCTTTTTTATTGCGTGCAGGTACTGTCGTTAAACCATTCCTGTGCTCCTTTTAAAATTTTAAAATCGTCAGAAGCCATCATGATAGCTGTAAGCAATTCTAATTCCGGCATTTTGTAATTGATGCTGTATTGTGTGTTTAAAAATACCATAAAGGAATCAAGGCAAACACCTTTGTATCCGGTAAGGTATGCGAGGTTATCTCTGGAAGTGAAATAATTAAACCGTGTACTTTTTTCCTGAATTTCTTCAAGTTTGTGCACGGCTTCGCGTTGTTGTACAACTTTGTCTTTTCTTCCGGTTGAAAAGGATAAGCCAAATGTTCCTTCAGCTGCTTTCCTGTCTGATTTTCCCCAGGCAATGGCGTCTTCAAAGGTCCATGAATTAATTTTTTCTTTTACTTTTTGTTTTTCATCTTCAGGAAGTTTTAAGTCTTTAAAGGCTTGTTTAAAATGAGCATATGAGTAATATCGTATAACTTCAACTTCATCTAAAGCATAAAATCGTTTGTTTACATTTAATAATATCTCTTGTTGCATGGTATACCAGATGCCCGGAATAATCCAATTGTTGTCTTCAAAACCCAGGCTATGAAAACGTAGTGAATCTCCTGCGGTTCCCGAGATTTCAAAATATCCATCTTCGTCTGTTAATACTGTTTCGCCAGTGTTAATATTTTTTATGGCTCCATATTCAATGGACTTGCCCGATTTTTGTTCCTGTATTTGTCCACTGAATAGTTTGCTTTCAAAATCTTGTGCCTGCAGCACTATGCATAAGGTTAGCATAGTATATATAGTCAGTAGCTTTTTCATCTTTTAATTTATTAATTCGTTACTAGATAATTTGTTTGGGAAAATCCATTTACTGATTGCTTATTGGTGTAACCAGTTTAATTATCCTTGGTTTTGTATATGTCGTATAAATCGCTAATCATTTGTTTTACAATTACAGGATTGTGTCGTTCTGTTATTTTAAGGTTAATGTTACAGTACACCACAAAGCTATCCAAACTTGCTCCTGAGTAACCAGATATCTTTTCAATTACAGAACGGTTATAAAACTGATTTATTTGGCTTTGTTTTTCATGTTTTACCAGTTCCTCTCTAAAAGCTCTTTTTCTTTTTTCGCTTTTGCTGGTGTAATAGTGTATAAAGCTTAAAGGGCTAACAACGGCTGCTAATACCGGGGGTTTACCCGAAAAATTGTCGTTTCTTAAAGCTGGCGGGGTTTCGTTTTTTTCGGCTAGTTTAATGTCGGGGGGTAGATGTAATGCCAGCTTTCGTTTGGGAGCTACATCAACAGCACGTATAAGGTACGACCTGCGTGAAAGCACAACTGTAATAAGCGTATCGCAATTGATGTAATCTTTTACCTTAAATGTTTTGGCCTCAAAACCTAAACCGAAAATTTTGACGGAGTCAGAAATATGAAAGCTGTTTCGGAATACTCCTTCTTCATTGGCAACAAAAAGCATTTGTGTTTTGTAGCTGACCATTTGTACATTGCCAATGGGTAGTTGACTTTGCTCATCAATTACAATACCCTTTATCCATATTAGAGAATCGGATTTAGAGTTTTGAGAATAAACCATAGTAAAAGGGTAGAATATAATTAACCAGACTATAGTTTTACCAGAGGTAACTGTATGTGCGTTTTTAATCATCAATTTTGGTATTTCAAGTATAAAATAACCATGAATAATACAATTTACACTTCTGTTAATGAGCTCTTAACCTAACTTTAACCTTTTTGTGGTTTATGGTTTAGTCATAATCAATTACAGATCCTTACATAATTAGCTTAATGATTTGCAATTAGTATCGTTTCATTGTATTTTCGCATCAAATTATAAATTTAGAACTATCATGTTAGAGCAATACAAAGAACTTGTAGAAAAAGCGTGGGAAGACAGATCCCTTTTAGAGAAAGCAGAAACTCAGGATGTTATTCGTGAGTTAATGGAAATGCTTGACAAAGGTAAAATTAGAGTAGCTGAGCCTGATGGTGATGATTGGAAAGTGAATGAGTGGGTGAAAAAAGCCGTTATTCTTTATTTCCCTATTCAAAAAATGGAAACTATTGAGGCTGGCCCATTAGAGTTTCATGATAAAATGGCACTTAAAAAGAACTATGCTGAGTTAGGTATTCGCGTTGTTCCTCATGCTGTTGCTCGCTATGGTGCTTATATTTCGAGTGGTGTTGTATTAATGCCATCTTATACAAATATTGGGGCTTATGTTGATGCAGGTACTATGGTTGATACATGGGCAACTGTTGGTAGTTGTGCACAAATTGGTAAAAACGTTCACTTAAGTGGAGGTGTTGGTATTGGTGGAGTACTAGAGCCAATTCAAGCTGCTCCGGTTATTATTGAGGACGATGCTTTTATTGGATCAAGATGTATTGTTGTTGAAGGTTGCAGAGTAGGTAAAGAAGCTGTTCTTGGTGCTAATGTAGTATTGACTGGTTCTACAAAAATTATTGATGTAACTGGTGATGAGCCTGTTGAGTACAAAGGATATGTGCCTCCTCGTTCTGTGGTTATTCCGGGAAGCTATACTAAGAAATTCCCAGCTGGTGATTTTCAGGTTCCTGCTGCTTTGATTATCGGAAAGCGTAAGGAGTCAACAGATAAAAAGACATCATTAAACAATGCTTTGCGTGAAAATAATGTAGCTGTTTAATTATTTTATTAGACAAAAGTATTAAGTATAAGGTATAAAGATTAGCTCATTATCAAGAGATAAATCTTTATACTTTTGTCTTTATACTTTATACTTTATATTGGAAAAAATATGCACGACGATTTAAAAAAAGCGGTTGAAGTTTTACAGCAGGGAGGAATTATTTTATATCCGACTGATACCATTTGGGGGATAGGTTGTGATGCCACCAATGAAGAAGCGGTAAAACGTATTTACAAGCTTAAACAACGTGAAGACAGTAAAAGTATGTTGGTTTTGCTGGATAACGAGGCTAAGTTAAATTCCTATGTTGAAGAAGTGCCTGAAATGGCCTGGGATATCATTGAGTTAAGTACAAAGCCTACAACCATTATATATCCGAATGCTAAAAATTTGGCCGGGAATCTACTGGCTGAGGATAATAGTGTGGGTATTAGGATTAGTAAAGAAACCTTCTCTCAACAACTTTGTCAGCGATTTAAAAAGCCTATAGTTTCTACTTCTGCTAATATTAGCGGGCAACCTTCGCCAGCGTCTTTCGAAGATATTTCAGATGACATAAGGAGCCATGTTGATTACGTGGTTAAATTTCGTCAGGGCGAAACCTCTAATCCGGCACCTTCAAGCATTATTAAACTGGAGGTTGATGGTCAAATTAAAATCATTAGGGAGTAATAGCCATGAGCGAAAATATTCAGTTTTTCCATAAGACTAAGATTCAAATCCGATTTAATGATATTGATGGATTAGGTCATGTGAATAATACTACCGTTCAGGAGTATTTTGATCTGGGGAGATTGGAGTATTTTAATGCAGTGTTTAATTACGATGTAAACTGGAACGAGTTTGCTGCCATTATTGCATCCATAAAAACAGATTTTGTATTACCTGTTTTTTTGAAAGATCAATTATGGGTGAAAACCAAAATTACAGGCATTGGAACCAAAAGCATGAAATTAGCCCAGTATTTAGTGGATGATAAGGACAATTTAAAAGCCATTTGTGCTTCGGTGATGGTTGGGTTCGATCAGAAAAAACAAATCTCCATTGCCATTCCTAACGAATGGAGATTACTCATCAATAAGATTGAAGAAGATTGTAATTTTTAAATCAGGATGAAGGGCTTATTCGTCTTGTTCCCATTCATCTTCTTCAAATTCATCCTCTTCAAGATATAGATCTATTAATCCTTCCGGAAGATCTACATCCATCACTTTTTCTTTTTCATCTACACCTAAAATAAAATCCGGATTTACCGGGAAAAGTATTTCATTTCCTTCAAAATCTAATACAAATAAAGGATTGTTTGAAATTTCCTGGATCTCGGTAATTGTACCGATGTCGCCTTTTTGTTTGTCGTATACCTGATAGCCAACAAATGAGTTGGAAGGAAGCGTGTCGGTGCTTTTAAATACAGAAGATTCAACATAAACTTCGCAGCCACATAAATTTTTGGCTTTTGATTCGGAGTCTACACTTTCCAGCACAACCAGGATGCTTTTGTTGCTCTTCTCTCTTTTTGATTCGATAAAGAAAGGTACTAATCCGTTGTCGATATCCAGTAATAAAAAATTGGTTTCAAAATTATCTGCGTATATACCACTGTTTAAAGAAAGTTGTAGTTCTCCTTTTACACCATGTGGTTTTTGGATATATCCTATCTTAATACATTGATCTTTATCTATCATTTGAATAGCTTGTTTATTTCGGTTTAAAAATACGTAAAACAAAGGCACAAAAAAACCCCCATTAAAAAATGGAGGTTGTTTTTTATCATTTAATTATCGTGCGATAATTAAATTACAGAATTACTCTGCAGCAGGAGCTTCGTCAGCACCTTCTTCAGCAGGAGCTTCTTCAGTGGCCTCAGCCTCTGCTTTAGCAGCCTCAGCTTCAGCAGCTAATTCTGAATTTCTTTTAGCAATAGCTTCTGCTCTTTCGCTGTTGATTTTTGCTTCGCGCTCAAGATTTTCTTTAGCGGCAGCATCAGCATCACCTTGAAGACCATCTACTTTAGCTTGAATTTTTTGTTCTTTTTGAGATGACCAAGCTTCAAAACGCTTTTCAGCTTCAGCCTCATCAAAAGCACCTTTTTTAACACCTTCTAATAAGTGTTTTTTCATCATTACACCTTTGTACGACAAAATTGCTCTTGCAGTATCAGTAGGTTGTGCTCCGTTTGTTAACCAATTTAAAGCTTTATCGAAGTTTAAGTCGATAGTTGCAGGATTGGTATTTGGATTGTATGATCCAATACGCTCAATGTACTTACCGTCACGTGGCGCTCTGCTGTCTGCTACCACAATGTGATAGAAAGCATTTCTTTTACGTCCGTGTCTTGCCAATCTAATTTTTACAGGCATGAGAATAATTTTTATTTGTTCAACAAATGATGCAAAAACTCTGTTTTGCGGGTGCAAAGGTAATAATTATTTTTTCTTCTCAACTCTTTTGGGCTTAAATATTAAGTATTTAAATCCTTAAGTCTTATTTTATTAACTTGAGTTCGATTAATATTATAATGCTCAGATTTCATTGAAGATACTGATATACTAATTAAATTCTATTGGCATAGCGAGCTATGTTAAAAGAATTTAATGAAGTAGATGAGTGATTTAATGAAAAGCTCAAGCGAAACCACTTATAAACATCAATTTCCTGCTTCGTATTTGTTCGACATAGCCCGCTATGCCTTCATAAATATTCCTTTAAACTCAATATTTATAAGCGGTCTGAGCCAATAATTTTACGTGGAACTCAGGTTATTAGCATTTGGGTAAACTCTGGGAAATCTATGCCCGAAAAGTTACCAGAGCTCATAAATAGCAGGTTTTTGTCTTTCCATTCTGTTTTTTTGAGTTGAGCCTGCAGTTCATTGGTGTCTGAAAAAACTTCAATGTTATCACTACCAAAGGCTTTGTATACTTCTTCTTTTGTAATTTCAGGTAGTTTTTTGTGCTTTACCACTTCCGGATTAAAGTAAATATATGCTTTGTCTGCATTCTGCATGGTATTGTAATACTCAGGTAAAAATTCTTTGTTCAAACTGCTAAATGTATGAAGTTCCATGCAGGCTATCAGCTGGCGATTAGGGTATTGTTCTTTTACTGCTTTTGTGGTTGCTTTTAGTTTTGATGGAGAATGAGCGAAATCCAGAAAAACAGATGTGTTTTCAGTTTCTTTTAGCGTTTGTAATCTTTTGGCTGCTCCTTTAAAGCTTGTGATGGCAGTTAAAAAATCTTTGTCTGATATCCCAAGTTCATTACAAACCAGTCGGGCTCCATTAATGTTTTGAAGGTTGTGCTCTCCGAAAACCGATAAGTTATAATCTATCCCGTTAAAGGTAGTTGTGGTTCCATTGTTGCTAATTTTGGAGGGAAGTTCTTCGTATACAATAGATTTGATATCCTCTCTTAAGTTGCTTCCTATGTTCTGAAGTTCTTCATCATGCAAAAACCAGATTAAAGAAGCATCTTTTTCTAAAGAGTCAGCAAATATTTTAAACTGACTCACGTAGTTATCCCAGGTTGGGAAAACATTAATGTGATCCCATGCAATACCGGTTAACAGCGCAATGTGTGGTTTGTACCAATGAAATTTCGGGCGTAAATCAATGGGGGATGATAAGTATTCGTCACCTTCGAAAATTGCAATGGGGGCATCATGAGAAAGTTGAACCATGGTTTCGAATCCTTCTATCTGTGCACCAACCATGTAATCAAATTTGTAATCAAATTTCTTTAAAACATGCATCACCATGGAGGTAATGGTTGTTTTTCCGTGACTCCCGCCTATGGCCACTCTCTTTTTATCTTTGCACTGCTCATATAAATATTCAGGGTATGAATACACTTTAAGTTTTAGTTCCTGGGCTTTCAATAATTCAGGATTATCTTTTCGGGCGTGCATACCCAGGACGATCACATCAATATCTTCATTTATTTTATCAGGAAACCAGCCAAACTCTTTAGGTAAAAGTCCGTATTTGTTCAGCCTGCTTTTCGAAGGATCAAAAATTTCATCGTCCGAACCGGTTACTTTGTAACCCTTGTTATGTAAGGCAATGGCTAAATTGTGCATGGCTGCACCTCCAATGGCAATAAAATGTATATGCATGATGTTAATGTTTCTCGGATTGAATAAATGTAGTCTTTAACAACTATATTTGTTGTAACAGCGAATGTAATAAATATTAAAGGTTATCCCGCTCTAAATTCATAAAATGCAGATAGTAAAAAAGCACTTTAAAAAGTATTTTCTATTTATACTTGCACTCATAACACTTCTGGTACTGTTTCTGTTTAAGTCATATCCGTTGCTGGCAGAACGGATTTATTCTAACGGTATTTATCCTGTTGTAGCAGCGTTTTTGTCTTCAGTATCAAGGTTGTTTCCATTTTCGTTAGATGATTTCTTTTACTTAGGACTGATTTTATTGTTTTGCCTGGGGATTGTACTCTTGGTTTTAAGAAGGATTTCCTTAGGCTCGTTTTTGTTTAGGATTGCGCAGTTGTTGGCCATGGTCTTTGTGCTTTTTTATTGGAGCTGGGGTTTTAATTATTATCGGGCTGATGTTCATACCAGGATGGAACTGCATAAAAACCTGCCGGATACAGAAGTTTTTATTGAAGTGTTTGAGGATATTATAGAACAGGCAAACAATAGTTATGTAGACTATTGTATTTTAAATCATGATGAGCTTGACTCCTGTATAGAAGCTTCCTTTAGTCAGATTTCGGATGAATTAAAATTAAAATATTCCCAGGGGTATCGAAGGGTAAAAGAAATTACTCTGAGCAGTTGGTTTGCAAAGGCAACTATACTTGGATATTATGGTCCCTTCTTTAATGAAGTGCATATAAATTCATATTTAACAGGATTGGATGTTCCTGTTGTGATGGCGCATGAAAAAGCACATCAGTTTGGTATAACTGGAGAAGCTGAGGCAAGTTTTTACGGATGGCTGGTATGTGTAAAGAGTAATCAGAATTTTGTGCGATATTCCGGCTGGATGTATGCGTTGGATTATTTTTTATTTGAGTCGAGAGATCTTCCGAATAGGAAAGAATTAATTGAAAAAATCAGGCCGGAAGTAATTGAAGATTTAAAATATAGATATCAGTATTGGCATAATTGGCGAAATGAGAAAATGGACAGGGTAGCCAGGAAAATGAATGATGTGTATTTAAAAACCAATGGTGTTGAAAGTGGCATAGATGATTATGGTGATATGGTGCAGCTGATTGTTGACTATCAACTTAAAATACATAGGGAGAAATAGAGAATTCCTAAAATAAAAGTGATCATGTTATTTTAATGAAGGCTGCAACAGAAGTAACAGGTATGAGAATATCGTATATGAAGAATCGAATTTATAAGTGAATACCTTCAGTATTTACTTTTGAATATAATGCTGTGCCATTGTATTGGTGATGCCATTCATCTTTGCTGTATAAAAATAGTGTAGTTGATTGCCCCGATAATTGGTCTACTTTATAACGTGCATCTCTATATTGATTTTCCAGTACAAAGTCTACCTTATGTGGTGTAATAACATATATTTGAGCTTGTTCTTCCATAGTAATCTCCAGGGGCAATAAAAGAATAACTTCGGCATAAGGATCAATGGAAGTAATGTGTTCCTTAATCAGATCAGATAGATTGGTTATTTTATTATTCATACTGCAAAAATGAGGGGTATTTGTTTTGTCAGGTAAAGTTAGGGTTCTTTTTGCGCAATTGATCTTATAAGAAGCGAAAGAATTGTTTTTTTTAAGAAACCTTGTCAGGATGTTAAAACAAAAAATGCAACTATCCAATAATTAGATAGTTGCATTTTTGTAGGGTGAAAGACCGGTTTCGAACCGGCGACCTCTGGAACCACAATCCAGCGCTCTAACCAGCTGAGCTACAATCACCATTTCTGCTAAAAGCGATGCAAAGATAATATTAAAAGAATTACATTTGCAAGTGTTTAGTCGAAAAAAATATTAGATTTTTCTGCGGCTATTCGTTTTGTTGTTGATTAGTAATGGATTATAATAAAAGTAAGGTATGAAGTTTTTTTTGCAGGATGATACTTCTGAAAAAGTAGAGCATATTTTAGGGGAACTAAAAAAGCTGATGGATGGAGATGTTTCATTTCAGATGAAGCAAAAAGGTGTGGCGTATCAAAAAAATTATGGAGCAAGTATCTTGTGGTTAAGAAAAGTGGCTGCAAAGTATAAATACGATAATAAATTAGCTGATCGTTTATGGCATCGTCAAATTCGTGAAACTATGATATTGGCTACTATGATTGCCGAACCTGCTGGGGAAATTAAGCACAAGATCGAAGATTGGTCTAAGATGGATGAAGTAAACGAGGTGGCTGAACATTTAGGAGTTAACCTGTTGAGCAGATTTTCTGATTTACATGGTTGGGCTAAAGATTGGTTGATTTCTGATTCTGAATGGAAACAGGCGGCTATCTGGGCGGCTCTTGCAGCCTTTCTGCAAAAGGGAGGAGATGCGGATAAAGAGCAGGTAGAATTTTATCTGAAATTATTAGCCGAAAGTGGTCAGTTGGAAGGTATGTTCATGATGAGGGTACGCGGTCGGTTTTTAAGGCAGTTGTGTCGTAAGTCAAATGAAAAATTAAAATTAGTGGAGGAACTTTTAACACAATATCGACAAAAGGCAGTATGTGCATGGCTGGTTGAAGATGTACAAACTGAAATTGATTATTTAAAAGCTTAATTCGAATTATGTATGCTGAAAACTTTTATTTTAATTATTGCCTAAGTGGTTCGAGAGCAAGGAGAAGAAAGTGTATGTGGATGAAAGTTTAAGAAGATTTATAGATGATAATAAAAGTCAATGTTTTTATTGTTTAGTATCTCTAATTTTACAGTCAAATTAATTTTTACATGTAATTATCAAGAATGATTAAGTTTGAGTCTCACTTTAATGCGTTTAGAGAAAATACAATTGGTTTTGATGCAAAAATTGAAACACCCTTTGGTTTAAAACCTTTGGTTTACGCTGATTGGATTGCAAGTGGAAGATTGTATGGACCTATTGAAGATGTGCTTAGAGATAGGGTAGGGCCAATGGTTGCCAATACACACTCCGAATCTAGTGATACAGGGTTGATCATGACCAATGTTTATAAGGAGTCTCATCAGATAATAAAGGACCATGTAAATGCCAATAGTGATGATATAATTATTACAGACGGGCATGGTATGACCTCTGTAATCAATAAGTTACAGCGTATTCTTGGGATGCGTGTTCCTGAACAGGCGCAGCGTTATTACAATATTCCTCCCGATCATCGACCTGTGGTTTTTATCACGCATATGGAGCATCATTCTAATCATACCTCATGGTTGGAGTCAAATGCTGATGTGGTTGTACTGGAGCCTTCAGACGAATTATTGGTGAATCCGGATTCTCTAAGGAAGGAGATTGTAAAATATCAGAACAGGACGCTAAAAATAGGATCTTTTTCTGCTTGTTCTAACGTAACCGGCGTTGAAGTGCCTTACTATGAGTTGGCTAAGATAATGCATGAAAATGGAGGATTTTGCTTTGTTGATTTTGCAGCTTCAGCACCATATGTAAATATTAACATGCACCCGGAGGATCCCCGGGAAAGTCTAGATGCTATTTATTTTTCACCCCATAAATTTCTTGGGGGACCAGGAAGTTCAGGGGTTTTGGTATTTAATAATTCGATTTATCATAACCATGCACCTGATTGTTCAGGAGGAGGAACAGTAGACTGGACTAACCGCTGGGGTAAGTATCGATATATTGATGATATCGAAGCCCGTGAAGATGGAGGTACACCCGGATTTATTCAGTCAATAAAAGCAGCTTTATCCATAAGGTTAAAGGAACAAATGGGGTGTGATAAGATGATGGAGCGTGAAAAGGAACAGGTGCATAAAATCCTTACCGAACTGCGTCGTATTCCCGGCATGAATATTTTAGCCGATAATGTAAGTGATCGAATTGGGGCTATCTCTTTTTATCTGGATAACATACACTTTAACTTGGTTGTGAGGTTGTTAAACGATTACTTTGGCGTTCAGGTGCGTGGAGGATGTTCTTGTGCCGGAACTTATGGTCATTATTTGCTTCATGTTGATTATTACACATCAAATAAAATTACCAGTAAAATAAACAAAGGCGATTTATCCGAAAAACCTGGCTGGGTTCGATTGTCAATTCACCCGACAACAAGTAGTGAGGAAATCGATTATATTTTGGATGCCATACGTCAGGTTGCCGAAAATGCGCATAGGTGGGAAGAGCAATATGAGTATCATGCCGCTAATAATGAGTACTACTTTAAAGGTTCAAAGATTAAGCAACCTTCTGATTATAATTCATGGTTTAAACTTTAAGTTTTTGTGTAGATAAACTTTTAATTCGAATTCTATTTTTATAGATTTAGACTTTAGAAAAGAGTTTGGAGAATTTTAAAGATGAAAAAGACCATCCTCCTTTGTACTTTTTGGTAAAAGATTGACTTGTTTATTGGTCAATCTTTTGTGTTTATTTTATCCATGTAATGTTATAATCACTAAGGTTTAAGCGTATGAAAATACTTGTTGTAAAAGATAAAGCTACAAGACGGGATTTTTTAAATGTTGTTGATAAAATTTATGCTAACGATCCTTGCTATGTTAGACCATTAGATAAGGATATTAACAATGTATTTAATCCTAATTATAATGTTTTTTACAATAATGGCGATGCGGTACGTTTTATTTTATTGGATGAAAGCAATGTTGTATTAGGAAGAATTGCAGCATTTATCAATGAAAAAAAAGCCTACGGATTTGATCAGCCTACCGGTGGATTAGGATTTTTTGAATGTATTGATGATAAAAAGGCGGCCTTTATGTTATTTGATGCAGGGGTTGAATGGCTTAAAGGAAAAGGGATGGAAGCTGCCGACGGACCAATAAATTTTGGAGAGAACGATAATTTTTGGGGTTTATTGGTTGAAGGATTTACAGATCCTACCTATGGTATGCAGTATAATCCTCCTTATTACAAGCAGTTTTATGAAGCCTATGGATTTGAAACTTACTTTGAGCAGGTAACAAATCGTTTAGATGTGAAAAAGCCTTTCCCTGAAAGGTTTTGGAAGATAGCCGAGTGGATAGGTAAAAAGCCGGAATATGAGTTTCGTCCGTTTTCCTGGAAAAAGGAAGGGCAGTTTATAGATGATTTTATTGAAGTATACAATGATGCCTGGAGATTTCATGAGAACTTTACGCCTTTGGATGTTAAGAAAGTACGGGTCTCCTTTAAAAAAGCTAAGCCTATTGTTATTCAAGATTTAATATGGTTTGCTTATTATAAGGGTGAGCCAATTGGATTCATAATAATGTATCCTGATGTGAATCAAATTCTAAAAAATTTTAATGGTAAAATGAATCTGTTGAACAAGATTCGATTTTTGTGGTTGAAACACAAAAAAGCCATGACGCGTACCAGGGTGATTATTTTAGGAGTTAAGCCAAAGTATCAAAAATCAGGCGTAGAGTCCGGAATATTTTATCACTTGAGAGATGCCGTTTACAGTAGAGAATGGATTAATGAGATGGAATTGTCTTGGGTAGGAGATTTTAATCCAAAAATGAGAGCATTGCAGGATTCTATGGGAGCAGAATTTGCAAAAAAGCACATCACCTATCGTTTAATTTTTGATGTCAATAAAAGAAAAAAAGTAAGAGCAACCAGTATTCCTCGCGATTCACGCGAACGAGTTCATGAAATGTCAGATAATAAATAAGTCATTAGATGTTCTTTAACTTTGCAAGTAAAGAGCTGTTTTGTAGCTTAATTAATTGAATAAAAGGATTAAATATTAAGCAAATAAACTCCAATTGTTTTGTAAGTTATATTTTAATATTTACCTTTGCAGTCCGTTAAGAAATTACAATATTAAAGAGGTAAGAAAATGAAAAAGGAAATTCATCCGGATAATTATCGCTTAGTTGCTTTTAAAGATATGTCAAACGAGGAGACATTCATCACTCGTTCAACAGCTAACGCAAAAGATACAATAGAGATTGACGGAGTAGAGTATCCATTGGTGAAACTTGAGATCTCAAATACATCTCACCCTTTTTACACAGGTAAGATGAAACTTGTTGATACAGCAGGACGTGTTGATAAGTTTAGAAATAGATATCAAAAGCACATGGATAACAAAAAGAAATAAGCTTAGACAGTTTGTCTTAAGTAAAGCTTCGGTACTACCGGAGCTTTTTTTTTATATTGCCCTGAGCTTTAGGTTGTAGTGTTGAAGTTCATATATAACGTGTTTTTTTGGCATACCTATTGCCATATACCATGGCAGTGCTGCAAAGTATGAATAAATGACAATATGGCACGTTGTTTCTACATTGAATAAATTATGAATGATATTAAGATCTCTTTAGATAATATGGGACTGAATGAATCTTTTGATTCAGATGCAGAGTTTATTCCTATCGCTTCAGATGAGGATGAATCGGATGCATTGGATTTTGAAATGCCTGATGTCCTTCCTTTATTACCATTACGAAACACAGTTTTATTTCCTGGTGTAATTGTACCTATTTCTCTGGGGCGCGAAAAATCTTTAAAGTTAGTGCGTGAAGTGCAGCGTGAAGGTGGATTTTTTGGTGCTGTTGCACAGAAAGAAGCTGAAGTGGAGGAGCCGGGATTGGATGACCTGTACCAAACGGGTACCGTTGCAAAGGTAATTAAGGTTTTGGAGATGCCTGATGGTACTACTTCTGCTATCATTCAGGGTAAGGCCAGGTTTAAAGTTGAGGAGCTGGTAGAAGCGGAGCCTTATTTTAAGGTAAGAGTATCTCATTTGAAAGATATTTCCCCGGAGGATGATAAGACAAGAGATTATGAGGCTTTGGTAAGTTCTTTAAAAGACTTATCTCTTCGAATCATAAAGTATTCAAACAATATTCCTGCAGAAGCATCTTTTGCTGTAAAAAATATTGAAAACTCTAATTTCTTAATCAACTTTATCTGCTCTAATTCTGAGATTTCGGTTAAAGAAAAGCAAGTATTGCTTCGTATCGATGAGTTGAAGGAAAGAGGGATGAAGCTTTTGGAGCATCTTACGCGTGAGGTTCAGCTGCTCGAACTTAAAAACGATATACAAAGCAAAGTAAAGCTTGATATTGATCAGCAGCAGCGTGAGTATATGTTGCATCAGCAGATGAAAACAATTCAGGATGAGTTGGGATCAAGTCCTATTGAGCAAGAGGTTAGAGATCTTAAGGAAAAGGCAGAAAAAAAGAAATGGGGTAAAGAAGTTGCAGAGGTATTTTTTAAGGAAGTTGATAAGTTAGAGCGACTAAATCCTGCTACCGGAGAGTATTCTGTACAATATAATTATCTTCAAACACTACTGGATATACCTTGGAACGAATATACCAAGGATAAGTTCGACATGGATTCAGCCGAAAAGGTTTTGAATCGTGATCATTTTGGTTTAGATGGTGTTAAGGAACGTATTCTAGAGCACTTAGCAGTTCTTAAGCTTAAAGGGGATTTAAAATCACCGATCATCTGTTTATATGGACCTCCCGGGGTAGGTAAAACTTCATTGGGTAAATCGGTTGCCGATGCCTTAGAGCGTAAATATGCCAGAATGTCATTGGGAGGTTTGCATGACGAATCAGAAATTAGAGGACATAGAAAAACATATATTGGAGCAATGCCTGGTCGCATTATCCAAAATATAAAGAAAGCGGGTAGTTCAAATCCTGTTTTTATATTGGATGAGGTGGATAAGATAAGTAGTAGCTTACACGGAGATCCGGCCGCTGCCTTACTGGAAGTTTTAGATCCGGAACAAAATGAAAATTTTCACGATAATTTCTTAGAAGTAGATTTCGATCTTTCTAAAGTTATATTTATTGCAACAGCCAATACATTAAGCACAATTTCTCAACCATTGCTTGATAGAATGGAACTTATTGAAGTTAGTGGTTATGTGTTGGATGAAAAGAATGAGATTGCCAAGCGTCACCTATGGCCAAAACAGCTCGAGAACCATGGTGTTGCCAAGAGTAAAGTGTCCATCTCTAAAAAGGTAATGAGCTATATTATCGAAAACTATACCAGAGAATCAGGTGTTAGGGAGCTGAATAAAGTATTGGCCAAGCTGGCGCGTAAGTATGCACTAAAAATTGCAACGGAAAAGGAATTTAAAAAAGCTATTTCCATTGATGATATAAAAGAGAACCTGGGTGTAGAGCGTTTTTCGAAGGAAAAATGGCAAGATACACATGTTCCCGGAGTGGTAACCGGCTTGGCATGGACTGCTGTTGGTGGTGAAATTCTTTATGTTGAATCTAGTGTTTCAAAAGGTAACGGAAAATTAACGTTAACAGGAAATCTGGGTGATGTAATGAAAGAGTCGGCGGTGTTGGCATTGGAGTATATTAAGTCGAATAGTTCGGATTTAAAAATAGATCCTAAGCTATTCGAAGAAAACAATATTCATGTTCATGTGCCGGAGGGTGCTATTCCAAAAGATGGTCCTTCAGCTGGTATTACCATGGCTACCGCATTAACATCTTCCTTTACGGGACGTAAGGTGAAGAAGCGTATTGCCATGACAGGTGAAATTACTTTACGAGGTAAAGTATTACCGGTTGGCGGTATTAAAGAAAAAATATTAGCAGCTAAAAGAGCGGGAGTAAAAGAGATTATCCTTTCTACAGAAAACCGTAAAGATGTAGCTGAAATTAAAGATATATATATCGATGGTCTGCAGTTTCATCATGTATCAAGCATAAAAGAAGTGCTTGATATTGCATTGGAAAACTAGTGGAGCGATAAAGGAAAATAAAAGGGAACAGATTTGTCTGTTCCCTTTTGTTTTACATGAAGTTTTTAATGTAAACTTATATGCATTTCTTTGTTTTGCCCTGATTGCTGAATGTATTTACTTTCAAAGCTGTTCATCATCTTTTCCATTTCCGGTGTAAGTCTGTTCAATGCCCGTCTGATAATACTTCTTGGTATATGTTTAAAATAAGCCTGAGCAATGGCTCCTGTAATACAAGCTATGGTGTTGCTTGGTCCGCCAACTGATATTGCTTTTCTAATGGCATCTTCAAAATTATCGGATAGCAAAAAAATGGTAATTGCTGCAGGGACAGGTGAAGGTAAGTCGTGGTTAATAACGTCCTCGTGCAGTGTGGCTAATGATTTGTTCAGGTCGTAAGCAAAAGTACTGGAAATATACTCTTTAATGGCTGTTTTATTTTCTCCGTTTTTGGCTAAGAAAATTGCTGCTGTAACCGCTTTTGATGCCTTTATTTTCTCAGGTTGGTTGTGTGTAAGTTTGGTTGTTTCTTCAGCTTGTTGTAAAGCAATGTCTAATGATTCGGCAGCAAACCCAATAGGGCAAACCCTTCGTGCTGCGCCATCTCCACTGCTGTAATATGCCTCTTTAGTTTCTGAAACAGCCCAGTCTTTAAATGCATGTTTATAGCCGGCATAAGGATATTTCTTTACCCAGGATTTAAGGCTTTCTTCAAAACTAATGTCGGAGGATACGGCTTCTGCTGTAGCAAATGTTAAAACGGTGTCGTCTGTGAAAGATGATATTGGTTTAAATAGTTGAAAGTCGGTCGACGATCTATTATCATTAATAAAGGCCGACCCTATAATGTCTCCAATTATTGCTCCTTTCATTTTTTTCAGTTTTTAGGTTTTTGTACGGTGTAATTGTTTTTCAGGCTATAAAAATATGACTTTAAACTAATAATCAAGCGAAATGTTAAAAAATATTAAATCACCTCATGAAAATAACTCATTTGACAAACCAGTTGCAATATTCAAATAGTATATCTTATTACATTATGTTATTGGAGGTATATGCGCAAATAATAACCGTTCATAAACTTTTATTGATCTTGATATTCATTTTTAATACATTTGGTATAGACCGTTAGCTCACCTTATTTTAATTAATGAATTTGTGAAAGAAAACTTTAAATATATCCTGGGTGTACTTGCCGTATTGGTATGTGTACTGCTGCTTTGGTATTTTAAGGCTATCGTATTTTTTGTGCTTATTTCTGCTATACTATCCTTGATAACCAGGCCTGTATATATTTTCTTTAGGAGTTTACATTTTAAACAACATACCTTAACAAAAGGTTGGAGTGCATTGGCTACAGTGTTGCTTATGTGGATGTTTATTCTGGGCTTTTTGAGTTACGTTGTTCCTTTTATAATAGAGGAGGTTCAGTTTCTATCTAAGGTTGATTATAATCTTGTATTAAATCGTTTAGAGTCATTAGCAAATTCTTTTATTGCACCCGTTAAGGATTCTATAATTGGAGAAATTGGTTTTCCTATGCTTAAAGTGCAAATAGAGGATTTCCTGGTTTCGGTATTTGATTTGACAAAAATACAAAGTGTGTTGTCTTCCCTGGTTGATTTTGTTGGAAGTACTTTTATTGCTCTGTTTTCGATTTCTTTTATTACATTTTTTTTATTAAAAGATGAATGGCTGCTACTGGAGAGCATTAAGCTGTTGGTTCCTGAAAGTTACTATGTGGGGGTAGATCATATGTTGTGGTCGATAAACAGACTATTACGAAGGTATTTCATAGGTATCCTGTTGCAAGTGACTCTAATATCTCTCATAGTAATTTTTGGATTTCTCATCATTGGTTTAGAATTCAGGCATGCATTAATTATTGGCCTGTTTTCCGGTATAATCAATATTATACCATATCTGGGGCCTATAATGGGTGCATCTTTTGGTTTTATGGTTTCTATGGTAGTTTACTTGCAAATGCTAAATCCTCCTGGCTTAATGATATATTTAGGTGCTATTTTGCTTTTGTATATTATAGTTCAGCTTTTGGATAATATTGTGTTTCAACCATTAATTTTTTCCTCAAGTGTTAAAGCTCATCCTCTCGAGATATTTCTGGTGATTATAATGGCCGGGTATATGGCAGGTATGGTTGGAATGTTTTTGGCTATTCCTGTTTATACGATTATTCGTGTGGTTGCCAAAGAGTTTTTCTCTAAATATAACCTTGTTCGTAAGCTAACGGGTAAGCTCGATTAATAACGTTTTTTAGCGATTTGTCTGATAAAATACAAAAAATGTTAAAAATTATTGAACATTATATCCGTTCGATCCTTATTTAGTTTAGAAAAAATTATCAGGGATCTTTCCATGATGTTTTTGTAAATTAATGAGTGATTGGAAGTAGGGAAGATTTTTATTAGGTTATGGCTTATTAATCGCATCATTAGCCCTACATTATTATGGGTAAATTTGATAAGGCCTTAGTCAAGTGAATTTTGTTTAAGCTGATTGTTAAAGAAAATATAAACCCATGAAAATAGAATCCTCTTTAAAGTTGTTTAATGCCAGGTTTTCCATTGTTGTTTTATTGCTGTGTTTATTTTCGTCTCACGCATATCTTCAAAATCATAAGGTTCCGTATGATCAAACAATTGAATATGACTTAAAAATTGGTGAGAGGCTTTACTACGGGTTAATTTCTGATAACCCGGAACTTCCTTCATGTATATCATGCCACGCTAAATTTACTGGCGATAGCATAAACTGGAATCCGTCAGCTATGGAAATTGTTCAGGTATCAGACTCTTTAACTGTTAAACAATTTAAGGCTGTGGTAAATAGTCCTGAAGATGGTTTTTTAGCAAAGGTGCATAAAGGTTATAATCTTTCAGATGAGCATTTAACTCAGTTGAAATTGTATTTAAGTAATCTGGGAAAAGAAGGGGTTGGAGAAAAGTCAGCTACTAAGCCTCGGTTAGGTTTATTTTTACTATGGGGATTCCTTATGTTTCTGGCACTTGTAGATCTGTTGTTTACTAAGAAGGTCCGTTATAAGGTTATTCATTTATTGGTAATCATTGTTGGTTTAAGCGTGCATTTAAAAATGGCGTATGAAGAAAGTGCCGATTTAGGAAGAAGCGAAGGGTATATGCCGGATCAGCCCATTAAGTTTTCGCATCAGGTTCATGCCGGAGATAATAAAATAGATTGTAAATACTGTCACTTCAATGTGGAGCAAGGCAAGTCTGCCGGCATACCGGGACCCGACCTTTGTATGAATTGTCATATGATTGTAAGGGAAGGAAGTCGTTCGGGTAAATCGGAAATTGCAAAACTGGTTAAAAATTTTGAGGAAGGTAAAGATATAGCATGGGTTCGGGTTCATAATTTACCAGACCACGTATTCTTTAGTCATGCTCAACATGTAAATGCAGGTCAGTTAGATTGTGCTCAGTGTCATGGAAAGGTTGAGGAAATGCACATTCTAAAGCAGGAAAATGATTTGTCGATGGGCTGGTGTTTAGATTGCCATAAATCCACAAACGTTAATTTCACAGGGAACAGCTATTATTCAATATATGAAAAGTACCATAGTGAACTGTCAATGGGGGTTAGGGACTCAATAAAGGCAGTTGATATTGGTGCCAATGATTGCATGAAGTGTCATTACTAATTAATGAGACTTGAAATGTGTACCTCAATTAATTATCATACAAACCGTTTCTGATGAAGAAATATTGGAAAAGTATAGAAGAATATGAAACCGGCATTAAACAAATTAATGATGCTCATATTCCTGATAAAATTCAAGCAAAAGAAGCGCTTAAAGCTTCGCGTAGAGATTTTCTAAAATATTTTGGTTTTAGCGTGGCTTCGGCAGCAGTATTGGCTAGTTGCGAGCGTCCTGTAAAAAAAGCAATTCCTTTATTAATTCAACCTGAGGAAGTTCGGCCGGGAATAGCAAGTTATTATGCTTCTACGTTCTACAATGGTTGTGAAGCTGTGCCTATTTTGGTTAAAGTTAGAGATGGTCGGCCAATAAAAATTGAGGGTAATGATTTATCCCGGTTAACCAAGGGCGGAACATCAGCTCAGGTACAGGCATCGTTATTGAATCTTTATGATGAGTCGCGTCCAAAAGAACCTGTTTATCAAGGTCAGGAATTATCCTGGGAGCAGGCCAATTCTGATATCATTCAAAAGCTATCAAAACTTGATGATGATAAACAAATTGTTTTTTTAACACCCACCATCGTTAGTCCGTCTTTTCAATCCTTACTTGATAATTTTAAGCAAAAGTATCCAAACTTTAAGCAGGTTACTTTAGATTCTTATTCATATTCTGGTATAAGAGAGGCTTATGGGAAAGTTGTTGGCAAAAGTATTATACCATTCTATCGCTTCGATAAGGCAGAGGTTATTGTATCTTTTGGAGCTGATTTTTTGGGAACCTGGTTAATGCCTACAATTTTTACACATCAATATGCCAAGGCAAGAAAGATAAGTAATGAAACTAAAAAAATAGCCAAGCATATACACTTCGAGAGTTATATGTCATTAACAGGTTCAAACGCTGATGAACGATATATCATTAAACCATCTGAAGAAGCAAAGTATTTATTGTCGCTTTATAATGAACTTGCCCAACAATTTGGGCACCCAATTACAGTTAAGAGTGGATTTGAATCTGAGTTAAAAACCGTTGCACATAATCTGGTTAAAGCCAAAAATAAGGCCTTGGTTGTATCTGGTTCAAATAATGTTGATGTTCAGCTGGTGGTGGCTTCTATCAATCAATTATTGGGAGCATATGGTAACACGGTAATGGTTGATAAGGAGACTCTGTTGTACAAAGGAAAAGATGCATTAGTGCATAAGTTTTTGGATGATTGTATTGAAGGAAAAGTTGGCGCTGTTATAAGTATTGAGTCTAATCCTGCTTATCATTTTCCTTCTTCGGAAAAGTTTATTAAAGCCATTAATGATGTGGAGCTTACTGTAAATGTATCTTCACAGAAAGAGGAAACAAGTCAGTTTTTTCAGTATGTTTTACCATCCAGCCATTTTCTGGAATCGTGGAGTGATGCTGAATTTATTGCCGGGGAATATAGTCTTGCACAACCTGTTATAAGGGCCATTTATAATACCCGGGATAAGCACCAGATTGTATTAGATTGGCTTGGAGAGAGATCAAAATCTTATGATTTTATTAAAAGTTTTTGGAATAAACATATTTTAAACAAAACAGCCGAAACCAATGCATTTAGGTCTGCATGGAAACAGACCTTGAGTGATGGCGTTTTTCATAGTGATCAGTCAACAAAGCGAAAAGTATCTAAATTAAACCTGGATGAGGTTTCATCAAGAATCGTAAAACAAGAGCCTGTTGATGGATTAGAAGTGGTGGCTTATCAGTCCATATCCGTGGGAGATGGTAAGATGTGTAATAACCCTTGGTTGCAGGAGTTGCCGGATCCTGTATCCAGAATATGTTGGGATAATTATTATGCAATATCGCCAAGTCTGGCAAAAGAAAAAAAATGGAAACAGGGAGATATAATTAATATTGACGGGATTGAGTTACCCGTATTTATTCAGCCGGGAAATCACCATCAGGTAATTTCAGTGGCCCTGGGATATGGAAGAATGATGGATGGTCCGAATCCTGAAATTATTGGTAAGAATATCCAGCCATTATTAGAGAGGGATTTAGTTTCAATACAATATTTTACAGATGTTAAAGAGGTGAAATCTGTTGCTGCAACATATGAATTGGCAACAACTCAAACCCACCATTCTATGGAAGGAAGGGCCCTTGTTCGTGAAACAACCTTGAGTGAATACTTGAAAAATCCGGCTTCAGGCAATGAGATGCATGCTGAGATAGAAAAGTTACATACTACTCTATATAAAGAGCATGATTATAAAGGTCACCATTGGGCTATGTTCATCGACTTAAACTCATGTACCGGTTGTAATGCCTGTGTTGTGGCTTGTTCGGTAGAAAATAATGTTCCTGTTGTTGGTAGAGATGAGGTTAGAAGGTCGCATGAAATGCATTGGTTAAGAATCGACAGGTATTATACTCAGCTTCCTGATGATCCTTCAAGTTTAAGAGTGGTTCGTCAGCCGGTAATGTGTCAGCATTGTGACAATGCACCTTGTGAAAATGTTTGTCCTGTTGCTGCAACTAACCATAGTTCCGAGGGGATTAATCAAATGGCATATAACAGGTGCATCGGTACAAGGTATTGTAATAATAACTGTCCTTATAAAGTACGAAGGTTTAACTGGTATGATTATACAGGAGCTGATGCTATTCCTTTTAATCGAGTCGATGCTACAGGAATGACTTCTGATCTTAAACGATTGGTTTTAAACCCTGATGTTACCGTCAGAGCCAAGGGGGTTATTGAGAAATGTTCTTTTTGTATTCAAAGAATCCAGGAGAAAAAGCTCGAAGCTAAAAAGGATGGGAAACCATTAGTTGACGGAACAATTTTAACTGCATGTCAGCAGGGTTGTCCGGCTAAAGCTATCACGTTTGGAGATATGAACGATGAAAATAGTGAGGTGAGTAAGATGATGAAAGATCCACGCAGGTATCATCTTTTAGAAGAACTACATACTTTACCAAGCGTTGGATATTTGACCAAGGTAAGGAATACTGAGCAAAGCAATAATAAGAACACTCAACATAAAACTCATAGCTAATGTATGTATCACCAATAAGGGAGCCTTTGGTTACCGGGGCAAAGAGTTATAAACAGGTTACCGATGATATTACAAAACCTATGGAGGGAAAGCCTGGTAAGTTGTGGTACGCAGGTTTAGCAACCGCACTTTTGGCATTGGCATTTGGTGGTTATGCCATTTTTGTGACAGTATGGGATGGTATTGGATCATGGGGATTAAACAGAACCATAGGATGGGGTTGGGGTATTACCAACTTTGTTTGGTGGGTTGGAATAGGGCATGCCGGGACTTTTATTTCCGCTATTCTATTGCTTTTTAGACAAAAATGGAGAACAAGTATTAACCGTAGTGCTGAAGCCATGACCATTTTTGCCGTAATGTGTGCAGGTTTATTTCCGTTGCTGCATATGGGACGTTTGCCATTAGGATTTTTTGTATTTCCATATCCCAATACCCGCGATTTATGGGTTAATTTTAATTCTCCATTATTGTGGGATGTTTTTGCCATATCAACCTATTTTACTGTGTCGTTATTGTTTTGGTACATGGGTTTAATACCGGATATTGGATCCATTAGAGACAGATTGAAAGATGGAATAAAGAAGAAAATTTATGCAGCGCTAAGTTTTGGGTGGACAGGCTCGGCCAGGCATTGGGCACGTCATGAATCGATGAGTTTAATATTGGCAGGATTGGCAGCACCTTTGGTTTTATCGGTGCACTCTATAGTAAGTATGGACTTTGCTACCTCTGTTATTCCGGGTTGGCATACTACAATCTTTCCGCCATATTTTGTGGCAGGAGCGGTGTTCTCAGGGTTTGCTATGGTGCTTACTTTGATGATTATCACCCGAAAGGCTCTTCATCTTGAAAATTATATCACTGTTGGGCATGTGGAATCGATGAACAAGGTTATTATTGCTACTGGCTCTATTGTTGGAATAGCTTATTTAACAGAGTTGTTTATGGCTTGGTATTCCGGTGTGGTTTATGAGCGTTATGCATTTGTAAATAGGGCATTTGGACCTTATTGGTGGGCCTATTGGATAATGATGACATGTAATGTTATTACTCCACAATTATTTTGGTTTAAGAAAATACGTAGAAGTCTGGTGGCTACTTTCATCATTTCCATATTTGTAAATATTGGAATGTGGTTTGAGCGTTTTGTTATTATTGTTACTTCTTTACACCGCGATTTTTTACCATCAAGCTGGTCTATGTATTCTCCTACATGGGTTGAGGTTGGTGTTTATATAGGAACGTTTGGATTGTTCTTTACTATGTTCTTTCTCTTTATTCGCTTTTTTCCTGTTGTAGCCATTGCCGAAGTTAAAAGTGTATTAAAAAGTTCAGGTGAGAAATTTATTAAGAAAGGAGCTCAGCATGAAAAATAATAAGTTTATCACAGGTATGTTTTTCGATGATAAGGACTTGATTGAGGCTATCGAAAAAATTCAGGAAAAAGGTGTTTTTATTTTTGATGTCAGAACTCCCTTTCCGGTGCACGGACTCGATGATATTTTAAAATATAAACGATCTCGGTTACCCAGGTTGGGTTTTGTTGCAGGAGTACTGGGGGCCATTTGTGCATTTTTGTTTCAGGCCTGGGTTTTTACAGAAGCGTGGCCGATAAATTTTGGAGGAAAACCGTTGCTTTCTGTTCCTTCATTTATACCGGTAACTTTTGAAATGGCAGTTTTGTTTGCAGCGATATCCTTGGTTTTTGGATTTCTAATTAAGTCAGGCATCGGTCCCGGAGCAGAAACCATCATTTTTGATGAAAGAACCACTGATGATGCATTTTTAGTTGTGATTAAGGAAGATGAAAATATAGAGGTTAAGCGCGCAGAGGAAGTTTTAAGAGAGGTGGGGGCAGAAGATATCAAACTAGTAATACCAATGTTAAAAAAATCATAATATGGATAAGCAATTTGTTTTTTCAAAGAAAATGATGATGGTTATCCTGTTGTTCATCATTGTTGGAGTTTTATTGACGATTACAGGCTTGTTTGTTTCCCATGTTGAAGCAAACCGATTGTGGGCCAATATTTTATTAAATGGATTTTTAATTGTTGGCTTGTCGCTGGGAGCTGCTTTTTTTGTAGCTGTTCATATAATTGCCGAGTCGGGTTGGCAAACTTCCATACAGAGGATTCCTGAAGCTATGGGAAGTAAAATTTGGTTAGGGGCCATAATGATTATCCCCATTTTATTTGGAGCCCATCATTTATACCATTGGTCACATACCGAGCATTTAGATCATGTTCTGCAGTTAAAACAGCCTTATTTAAACCTTTCGTTTTTTGCTGCCAGAATGTTAATATATCTGGGAGGATGGACCTTTCTTTTCTACAAAATAAGACAGGTTTCCTTAATGAGTGACCAAAATCCGGATATTGCACTGTTTAATAGATTAAGGTTATTCTCCGGTATCTTTATTGTGTTTTTTGCTATCACAAGTTCAACATCGGCATGGGATTGGTTAATGAGCATCGACGCGCATTGGTTTAGTACCTTGTATGGTTGGTACACCTTTATTGGTATGTTTGTTAATGCCATTGCGGTGATCATTATTTTCTTGGTGATTTTACAGAAGTTAGGGTATATGAGCCATGTAAATGATGAGCATTTGCATGATTTGGGTAAATATTTGTTTGGCTTTAGTATTTTTTGGGCATACTTGTGGATTTCCCAATACCTTTTAATCTGGTACAGTAATATTCCTGAAGAAACAGCTTATTATGTAGATAGAGTACAAGGATTTGAAACGTTGTTTTATGTTAATGTAGTGGTTTGCTTTGTTGCTCCATTTTTTGCTTTGATGTCGCGAGGAACAAAAAGAAAAGCCAATTGGTTGTTCTATACGGCTATTGTTGTGTTTATTGGGCATTGGGTTGATTTATATTTGGCAATAATGCCGGGTGCTGTTGGTGACGAGCTCTCTGCTATAGGTTTGTTTGAGATAGGACTTTCATTGATATACGTTACGGTTTTTGCCTTTTTTGTATTTAAAGCTCTTGCAAAAGCAAATTTGGTTCCTCAAAATCATCCATTTTTTAAAGAAAGCTTCGATTATGAGAATATTAAATAAACTTTGTTTTTTAATACTGTTAGCCTTTATGTTAGTTTCTTGTGACAAGGATAGAAACAAGCCGGGTTATAGTTATTTTCCTGATATGGAACAATCAAGGAGTTATGAAACGTATTCTGAAAATCCGTTATTTAAGGAAGGGAGTAAGGATCTTATGCCTGTGGAAAACACTATTCCTAGGGGAGTGATACCATATCATTTTGAGAAAACAGAAGAAAATAGAAAGTTAGCGGGAGGTGAATTATTAAATCCTTTTGCTAATAATAGTAAGGATAAAGAATTGATTTCCGAGGGTAAGCGTTTGTATAATATCTATTGTTGGCATTGCCATGGAGATAGAGGAGATGGGAAAGGTTTTTTGTATACAAGTGGGAAATACCCTTATCCTCCAGCTAGTTTAATTTCAGAAAAGGTTGTGAATAATCCGGATGGCGAAATATTTCATGTTATATCCATCGGTTATGGTGTAATGGGAGCACATCAAGGGCAAATTGTTCAGAATGATCGATGGAAAATAGTGAATTATATAAGAGAAGAGCTTATGCCTAGAGAGTCGGAATAGTATCTAACTTTAGTTTGCTTTTTCAAGGGAAAACCTTTTCCCATTTTTTGTAGTGATAATAAAAGAATCATCGAATCCCATTTTTTTAACATCTTCTAAAAAATCAGAGGCTTTTTCGTAATTTTTAAAATTACCAAGGGTGTATTGATTAATGCTGTCGTATGACTCTTGATTAATGGATACCAGGTTAACATCAAATTCACTTAAATCAATTTCTTTATAAGCACCAATCTGAACTCTGAAACGAATACCACGCTCATCTCTGTCGTCAAGATTTTTGTTGGTGATTTGATTTAATTTAGTTTGGATGATGTGTAAGGAGTCACTTAATACATTTTGCTTAACCAGTAGCTCGCTGTATTTATTGTTGATGTCGTTAAATTCTTCATTAGAAGCTGATTCCGAAAAACTAATCATTCCTTTTAACAGAAGAATAGAAAAAAGACTGATGAAAAAGAAGGCCTGAAAGTAAAGAGCCTTGCGCAGATTCATGTTTTTTAGCGACTGCTTTTTACTCACTTTTCTAAGCCGTTGAATTTCCTTGTCAGCAGCTTCCTGACGCATCTTTTCTTTCCAGTTTTGGTGTTCTATTTCCTGAGGGGTCATTTGACGGAATATTCTATTTTTTTGAAAAATCCCTTAAAAGTATAAAAAAATATAGCTTTTGGCATTGAGGAACCTAACAAAAGACCACATTTATGTGAAAAACTAAAGATTTAATTCCGATAATACCTCTTTTATGCTGGCGTATGTGTTTTGTGTTGCAGATTTGACTTTGTCCTGGGCAAGCCATTCGGCAGAGATTATATCTTCTTCAAGCTGGGGTTTTGGATGAGCATCTCCCTTATAGCTCATCTGAAACCAATAAGTTTTCTTTAATACCATTTTTCCTTTCAATGGATAGGTATGAAATGTAGGACTTAATTCTTTTGTAATTTCCAATGGTGAGATGGAACATTCTTCTTCAACTTCCCTAATGGCAGTTTCCTCAATGGACTCTCCTTTTTCTGCTTTACCCTTGGGGAGATCCCATACGCCAAGGCGATGAATAAAAAGAACTTCGTTTTTTGAGTTCATAACCACTCCGCCAGCAGCATTTATCTGTTTAAAATTTTTCGAAAACAGGGTCAGTAACTCATCCAGATCATGATGATAAATGAAGGCCTTTTTTATATCTTCTTTATTTTCAAAATTTTTTATAAAATCCTGAAGCTCCTTTTTATTTGAATATTTAAAGATTGCGCCGAAATCCGGGCATAAATCTCTTTCTATATTGTTGGTTAAAAAAACAATTCTATCCTTAAAAAAAACTTTATACATTTGCACTATGGAAAAAGTATCAGAAACAATAGCAAAACAATTGTTGCAAATTAAGGCAATAAAATTGCAACCAGCAAACCCATTTACATGGGCATCAGGATGGAATTCTCCAATATATTGTGATAACAGAAAAACATTATCATACCCTGAGGTAAGAAACTATGTAAAAGAACAGTTTGTGGCACTTGTTAATGAATTATATCCAGATGCAGATGTGATTGCGGGTGTAGCTACTGGTGCTATAGCGCAAGGTGCGTTAGTGGCAGATGCAATGGGTAAGCCTTTTGTATATGTTCGTTCTTCTCCAAAAGGGCATGGAATGGAAAACCTTATTGAAGGTGACGTTGCTCCTGGTAAAAAAGTAGTGGTTATCGAAGATTTAATTTCTACCGGAGGAAGTAGTTTAAAAGCAGTTGAAGCTTTACGTAAAGGCGGTTGCGAAGTGGTAGGTATGATTGCTATTTTTAGTTATGGTTTCCAGGTAGCCACTGATAACTTTGAAGCTAATAATGTAAAGTTAAATACGCTAAGTAATTATCAAACACTTATTGAAGTAGCTGCGGAATCAGGATATGTTTCAGCGGATGATGTAAATACTTTATCTAACTGGAGAAAAGATCCGGCTAATTGGGGAAAGTAAGATAATAATTGTAAATAAATATAAGGCTCAATAAGGATGTGAATTCTGTTGAGCTTTTTTTTTGATAAGATATGACAAAGTTTGAAAGTGATATAAAGCAGGCCTACCATAATCCTGACAAGATATTTAGTTTCATTAGTAACTTTAATAATTTTGAACACCTGATTCCTCAGGATAAAATTAAAAATTGGCAAAGCGATGAGGACTCGTGTCGTTTTAGTGTTGAAGGCATTGGTGAAGCTGGTTTGCGAATTGTAGATAAAGAGCCTTTTAAAACGGTTAAGTATTCAACAGACGGTAAAGTGCCTTTTAATTTTTATTTGTGGGTGCAATTAAAGCAGGTGGCAGAAGGGGATACTCGTATTAAACTGACAATTAAAGCCGAACTTAATGCAATGATGAAAATGATGGTAGCAAAGCAAGTGAAAAAGTTTTTGAATATGCTTGGTGATGCCATTGCTAATTATCATTATCCGAATCATTAAGGATAAATTCAACTTCTTTAAAAGCATAGGAACTTATGTCTCCATTGCTTCTTTTTAACTGAAGATGACCGTACTCATTAATATTGAGTACGGAAGCGCGAAATAAACCATGAGCATCTTTAAAAAGGTGCTCACCATTTCTTTTATAAAGCCTTTGCAGGTATAGGGTATCAATTGTTTGTGTGTTGCCCATTGTTATCTCCTTCATGTAGTATAAAATGGATTCCAGAATTTGGGATAGGATATCTTTTAAATTATGGTTTTGATTTGTGATTGATTTTAAGGAGATTGGATTAGGGGCATCACTTATAAATTTTGTTTGATTAATGTTGAGCCCAATACCTATTATTGATTCACTAATTCCATTTTGGCAAATAGAGTTCTCAATTAGTATACCACCAATTTTATGGTTCTGATGGTATATATCATTTGGCCACTTTATACAGAATCCTTTATCAAATTTTTCGAGTACTTTTAAAATGCCCAGTGCAACAGCCTTTGAAATAATAAATTGGTCTTGTATTTGAATGTGAGAGGGTTTGAGCAAAAGGCTAAAGGTGAGGTTCTTGTGAGATTCGCTTTCCCAAAAGTTACCGGCTTGCCCTTTTCCGGCCACCTGATTGTGTGTGCAAATAACAGTGTATTCGTTTATATCCTTTTCCCTGGTTAGTTCTTTAAGTTTAATATTGGTAGATGGCAGTTCGCTGTGCCAAAATATGTTAAAAGGATGAGGTGCTGACATAAAATCTATTTAATTGCGACATTTTGTCATGGTATTAAAAGTCAAAAAATTACAAAGCAAAAGTACTGACTAAAACTGAATATAAAAAAGTAGTATCTTTGTGTTTTTCTAGTAAATTAGCGGTTTAAATAACGAAAATAAAAATTAAAACACGATAAGCTTAATGATAAATCAAGAAGATAGTTCAACTGAACAATTGGTAGATGCTATTGTTGAAGGAATTCAGGAGAAGAAAGGCACAAATATTGCTATTTTGGATATGAGAGAAATTGACGGAAGTATCTGTCAGTTTTTTGTTTTATGCGATGGGGATAGCAATACCCAGGTCGGTGCCATCGGGGATTCCATAGAAGAATATGTAAGGGAAAAGTTAAATGAAAAACCTTATCATATCGAGGGAAAACAAAATGCAGAATGGGTTCTGGTTGACTATGTGGATGTTGTGGTTCATGTATTTCAAAAGCCGATTAGAACTTTTTACAACTTAGAAGAGTTGTGGGCCGATGCCAAGCGAACCGACATCGAAGACCTATTTTAGTAAGTAATTTATTTCATTTATCTAATGAGCGAAGAACAGAAACAACAAAATGATTCCCCTAATAAAGGCGGAAACAACAGTAATGCTAAATTCCCAAAATTTAACGGTTACTGGATATATGGCATTGTGCTACTTCTTTTTATATCATTCTTCTTAATGAATCAGAATGAGGGAGTTCAGAGTTTGTCATACAGCGAATTCAAGGAAAAAATACTCCCTTCCGGTGATATAGATATGGCTACAGTTATTACCAATCAAAATGTGGTTGAGATAACGATAAAGCAAGATCAATTAGAGAAATATAAAGAAGAGTTTGGTGATAGTTTTTCTTCGTTATTGGAAAAAGGCCCTCATTTTCGAATTAAAGTTCCTTCAGTTGATAGTTTCGTAGAAGATTTACGCAAAGTAGAGGAAGCAAAAAACATTATCATTCCTAATAACTACGAAGAGCGGTCAAATTACCTAAATGAATTGTTAGGATTTATTTGGCCTTTGTTGTTGTTGCTAATTGTGTGGGTGTTTATATTCCGCAGAATGGGCGCTCAAGGAGGCAGTGGAGGCGCCGGTAATATTTTTAATGTGGGAAAGTCAAAAGCTAAAATGTTTGATAAAGAATCAAATATTAAAGTTAATTTCCTTGATGTAGCCGGACTGGTTGAAGCTAAACAGGAACTTGAAGAAATTGTGGAGTTCCTAAAAAGACCGGAGAAATATACCAATCTGGGAGGTAAAATACCGAAAGGAGCTTTACTTATAGGCCCTCCGGGAACAGGTAAAACATTATTGGCGAAAGCTGTAGCAGGAGAAGCTAACGTTCCGTTTTTCAGCATGTCGGGTTCTGATTTTGTTGAAATGTTTGTAGGTGTAGGTGCTTCAAGGGTTAGAGATTTATTTAAAAAGGCCAAGGAAAAAGCTCCATGTATTGTTTTTATTGATGAAATTGATGCCATAGGTCGTGCCAGGGGTAAGAGCCCTAGCATGGGTGCAAATGATGAGCGTGAAAACACGCTTAACCAATTGTTAACTGAGATGGACGGTTTTGGCACTAATTCAGGAGTAATTATTTTAGCTGCAACAAACCGTGCGGATATTTTAGACAGAGCATTGATGAGAGCCGGACGTTTCGATCGTCAGATTCATGTTGAACTTCCGGATATAACAGAGCGTCAGCAAATTTTTGATGTTCATCTACGTCCTTTAAAGCTAAGCGAAGAAGTAAAATCTGAATTCTTAGCTAAGCAAACACCAGGTTTTTCCGGTGCAGATATTGCTAATGTTTGTAACGAAGCTGCGCTTATTGCTGCCAGAGGCGATAAGAAGATTGTAGAGAAAGAGGATTTTATGAATGCCGTTGATCGGATTGTTGGCGGATTGGAGAAGAAAAATAAAATCATTTCTAAAGAAGAGAAAAGAGCTATCGCATATCATGAAGCAGGTCATGCTGCTACGAGTTGGTTGCTTGAATATGCACATCCGTTGGTTAAAGTAACTATAGTGCCAAGAGGTAAGGCTTTAGGTGCTGCATGGTATTTGCCTGAAGAACGTCAGTTAACAACTACGGAGCAAATATTAGATGAGATGTGTTCTACGTTAGCAGGTAGAGCTGCTGAGGAATTGGAATTTGGAAAAATATCAACAGGAGCTTTAAATGATCTTGAAAAAGTAACCAAGCAGGCTTATGCCATGGTAACCTATTATGGTATGAGCAAAACTATTGGTAATCTAAGTTACTTCGATTCAAGTGGTCAGAATGAATATGGATTCACTAAGCCTTATAGTGAAGAAACAGCCCAGGCCATTGATCAAGAAGTGGCAAAAATTATCGAGAAGCAATACGCCAGAGCAAAAGAGATATTAATACAGCATAAGGATAAACACGCCGAGTTGGCCAATTTACTTTTAGAAAGAGAAGTAATCTTTAGTGAAGATTTAGAGAATATCTTTGGTAAAAGAAATGTAAATAAGCATATCGTTCAACTTGACGATAATGGCTCGGAGGCAGCTGATGCAAAGGTTGAAGAGTCCAAAGATGAAGAAGAAGCAGGTGCTGGCCCGTCAAGTAAAGAAACTCAAGAATAATATATGGATAGTAATCGTTCCAGAGAGATTATCTTATCAAAAATTAAAAAATCAATGGAGGAGGGAAGAAGCTTTTCTATCCCTCCTCATGATACCGATACTTCTGTATTTCCCAAACCGGAAGATTTATTAAAAACTTTTATCGAAGAACTGACAGCCATTGGAGGCAATGTAATTGTTCGAGATAGCCATGCAGAGTTGCTCACAGAGTTTAAAAAAGTGTGCGACTCTAAAAGTTTAGATGCTGTTTTTTGCATAGATTCTGAATTGCAAAACAAGCTTTCGCAGATATCCATTGAGGTTAATGATGATGAAAGTTTATTTAAGGATATGGAACTTGCAGTTACACAATGTGAATATCTGGTTTCGCGAACAGGGACCGTGGTTGTAAGTTCGGATCAGGCATCCGGCAGAAGATTAAATGTATTTCCACCTATTCATGTTGTTTTTGCCAAGGCTTCACAACTGTTAGCTTTTCCTGATGATGCGTTAGTTCAGTTGGGAGAACGTTTTGGAGATGATTTTCCATCGCTAGTATCTTTTATTACCGGAGCAAGTAGGACAGCTGATATTGAAAAAACTTTAGTGATGGGAGCGCATGGTCCAAAAGAATTATTTGTTTTTATTGATAAAAATGGATGATTTTTGTTTAAACTACTTAATTTTGCAGCTGCAATAATAATTTTCAAATGAATAATTTTTGGCAACGCGCCTTAACAGGTTTTTTTTTCGTATTAATTATAGCAGGCGGAATTTGGTTTCACGCATTTTCTTTCTTCACCGTTTTCTTTGTGGTGGTTATAGCCGGGGTTTATGAACTGTATGGATTAATATCCCACTCTAAAGTTAATGTTCAGTTCTTCTCGTCTCTTTTATTGGCTGTTGGACTATATGTATCAGTATTTCTGATACAATCAAAGATTTCTGACGTTTCAATATTATACCTTATCATACCAATTGTCTCATATATCTTTATAAGGGAGTTATTTAAAAATGAAGATAAACCGTTTGAGAATATTGCATCAAGTTTACTAATTGCTTGTTATATAGGAGCCCCGTTTGCATTGTTAAATGTGTTGGCTTTTGATAATGGAATTTATAATTATGTATTGCCACTTTCTGTTTTTGTTTTAGTATGGATAAATGATACGGGAGCATATTTGGCAGGGGTTACACTTGGTAAGCATAAGTTTTTTGAGCGTATTTCTCCAAAGAAAACTTGGGAAGGAACCATTGGAGGATTTGTTTTTACTTTAATTGCTGCTTCTGTAATGTCAATGTATTGGCATGAATTAAGCATCATTCAATGGATAATTTTTGGAGGAATCATTTCTGTAACTGCTGTGTTGGGTGATTTAATAGAGTCCATGTTTAAGAGAAGTATTGGAGTTAAGGATTCAGGAACAATATTTCCCGGGCATGGTGGTGTTTTAGATCGTTTTGATGCGGTTATTTTTGCATTGCCAATGGCTGTTGTGTATTTGGAATTGTTTGTACGATAAAAGTTTAAATAGGTGTTATGACCATTCATAAAGAAGGATATAAAATTATTTTAGTTGCAACTTTAATTTTTGCAGCTGTTAATGGAGTAAGTTATTTCTTAACAGGAAACGGACTGTTAACTCAAATTATTTTTGGAGTATCTGCTGTATTGTTATTTCTGGTGGTTAACTTTTTCCGAAGCCCCAGTCGTATTTGCCCTAAGGATGAGAAGGCAATCATTACTCCGGCAGATGGAGAGGTAGTTGTTATAGAGGAGGTAGATGAACCTGAATTTCTGAAACAGAGATGTATGCAGGTGTCAATATTTATGTCGCCATTAAATGTACATGTAAACTGGTTTCCAATGGCTGGTTTAGTGAAGTATGTTCGCCATCATAAAGGGAGGTTTATGGGGGCTTATTTACCAAAATCATCTACCGAAAATGAAAGAACCACAGTGGTTATTGAGAATGATAAAGGGCAACAGATTCTTGTACGACAGGTTGCAGGAGCTGTGGCTCGTAGAATTGTGTGCTACGCTAAAGAAAATACCAATGTTGAACAGGGGCAGCAAATGGGTTTCATTAAGTTTGGATCTCGTTTAGATCTTTATTTGCCATTAGATTCAGATGTAAAAGTGAAAATAGGTGATAAAGTACAAGGTACGCAAACAACAATTGCCACAATTTAAAAGAATTAAATCAATTATATAGAAAAGCCAGGTTTAATGCCTGGCTTTTTTGTTGGATAATATTTTTTAATTGGTCTCTTTCTTAAAAATTAAACTCGGTTTATAAGCGTAGTACCCACCAAAAATAGAGACAAATAAAGACATCATATAGAATATAATACTTAAAGCCACTGCATGATCCTGATTAAGGCCCAGATATTGGGATCCAAACATAAAAGTTACTTCTCTTAAACCTAATCCTCCCAGCGAAATAGGGATGGCTGACATGATGCTTGAAAGTAGAAATAAGAAGAGATAATCATCCTGTCTTCCTGCCAATTCAGTTCCCATTGATTTTAATATAATAATAGCAGAAATCATTTGTAAGCCCTGGATTATTATAGATAGGGTAAATACGCGCACCGCAGCCTTTGTTAAGTGTTTACTAAAAAGACGCAAGTACAAATAATATCCTGTTGCAATTAAGGGAATTAAAAAGATAAAGTATTTTAAGAAAGGAGATATCCAATGTAATATATCGTTTATTAGCTTTATTCCGTTAGGAGGTGTGTCTGCAGATGTAAGGTCGTAATCTATAAAATAAACCAATGCACATAAATAAACCAATATAACGGCCAATCCGCTTAGTCTGTCGGCAAATACAGTTCCAATAAGTCTTTTTATTGATGATTTATGGTATTTGTTAATTAAAAACACTTTGTATCCATCTCCGCCAACACCACCCGGTAAAAACAAGTTGTAGAACATTCCCAGCCAATATAGCTTAATGTTGCTAATGGAGCTTATTTTAACCGGAACATACTTGTAAAAAGTATTTAGGCGGAAAGCACTGACTACTTGTGATATACTATATACAAGAACAGATAGAATTAGAAACCATATGTTAATTCCCATGATGGCATTCATGGTTTCGTCTAAATCTATTTTAGAAAATACGTAATAAAGAGCTGCAACTGAAAGAATTATCTTAGCTATCAGTTTGATTTTTTTTGCGTGTTGCTTGTAAAAAGACAATAGAATTATTTTTATTGGTGAAAATATTGTAGCAAATGTAATTTTTTATTCGAATAAATAGGTGTGTAAAAGGCTATAATTATTATTAAGTGATAGTGGAGTCTTAATAATAATTTAGAAGTAGAAAAGCTGTGCTTAAGGAAGTATTTAGCTGTGTAAGCTTTCTGCTAACTTAATGCAGTTACCTATGTTGGCCGGAGAGAGGGACTTGAATAATCATTTTCATTCTATACCTTTTATAAGTATTAGGCAAGAATGAAAATGATTTTATATTGTAGTGTTTATCTTTTTAATTTAATAACATTTCAGCCAGTTCTTCTTCGTAAAAGAAGCTTTCCATACCAAAGGCTGGTTTTAGATCGTCAATCCATTGAGCTTTGCAATCATACTTAGCAAAAAATGGTCTGGCTGTCCAGTCACTATTGCGTCCTTGAATAAATTCAAGTGCCATTATTTTTTCTCCTTTAATTTCAGATACTCCAATGATTCTAACTTTTCCAGGAGTACAAGACATGCTAGGTCCTCTAACGGTTCTGGCTATGCCACTAACTTGAGAATAGGCTTTTTGAAAAATTTTCCAGGCCCTAACAATAGGTATTCCAAAGTAACCTTGAGCGCCAGTATCACGTGCAATAAACATATAGTATGGTACCATGCCTAATTTAACTTGCTTGCGCCACATGTCGGCCCAAACTGCACTGCTGGCATTTATATGATTTAGTACAGGAGATTGTGTGCGTATAGTAGCACCTGTGTTTCTTATCTTCTGAACAGCTTGTTTAACCGCCTCTGTGGATAATTCTCGAGGGTGGTTAAAGTGTGCCATAAATGATAATGTTTTACCTGCTTTAGTTACTCTCTCAAAAATTGAAAGCATATCATCCGCATCTGAATCCGTTAAGAATCTATATGGCCAAAAACTTAATGATTTTGAACCTACACGTATGGTTTGCAAATGCTCGATATTGGCATCAAGAATTTTTGTAATATATGCCTCAAAAACTTTTGATTTCATTACCATAGGGTCTCCGCCGGTAATTAGAATGTCAGTGATTTGTGTGTTTCTTTTTAAATACTCAACAATAAGATCAGCTTCTTTCATCGAGAATTTAAGATCGTTCATGTTGGTAAATTGTGGCCATCTAAAACAGAAAGTACAATATGCATGGCATGTTTGGCCCTGCGTAGGGAAAAACAACATGGTTTCGTTATACTTGTGTTGTACGCCTGAAAGTTTAACGCCATCTAATTCTGGTACATTATATTCAAGCTGACCAGCAGGGTGCGGGTTTAGTTTTTCTCTTATAATGTTTGCTTCAGTGCGCAAAGTTTCTTTATCGGCATCAGACTTAATTAAACTTGCCATGTGGTTAAAATCTTCCTCCTGAAGCATATTTTTTTGAGGAAAATTTAATATAAACATTGGGTCAGTGCGGAAATTATCCCAATCAATTAATTCATCAACAACATAGTTGTTGGTTTTAAAAGGTAAAACATTTCCAACTACCTCTATACTAAGAATATCATCCTCTGATAATTTTTTAATTTGTGGTATATTCTTAAAATTATGCAATGTGTAAGTTTGATACCTCATTGTCATCTTCGCTTTTATAGTTTTTAATCTCTCTACACAATCATTTCGACCTACCTGAAATGGCACCTGTCTATATACTTCCTAATTGAAAGTGTATAAGTTTTTTCTGAATAAAATGGAGGTGCCCCTACACCAGAAATTGACAGATATTTTTAAATTTACAAATTTCTTGTCATACAGACAATCAACTGACTTATAATCCACTTTAATGCTAAGTGTCACTTGTTGAGCACCTTGTGGGTGTATTAGGTAAATCGATCACAAAACTAGTGAAAATTTGTAACAAATTACCTGATTAATTCACTTCTATTTGTATCTAATTTAAGAAAAATAAAAAGTAATGTGGTAAATCCCCATAAAGAAGAACCTCCATAACTAAAAAAAGGCAAGGGAATTCCAATGACCGGAGCAAGTCCAATTGTCATTCCAATGTTAATGGTGAAGTGAAAGAAAAATATGGAGGCCACGCAATAGCCATAAATTCTGCTGAAGACGGAGTGCTGTTTTTCGGCCAGTAGAATTATCCTAATCATTAGGAAAACAAATAAGACTACAACTCCGAAAGTTCCAAAATAACCCCATTCTTCACCAACGGTACAAAAAATAAAATCTGTACTTTGTTCAGGCACAAAATTAAATTTGGTTTGGGTGCCCTGTAAATAACCTTTTCCTGTTAACCCTCCCGAACCAATTGCGATTTTTGACTGGTTTACATTGTATCCTGCACCAAGTGGATCATCTTTAAAACCTAGTAATACATTAACCCTGTTGCGCTGATAGTCAGATAATACTTTTTCTACAAAATAGTCTGAGGAGATTGTGAAAGAGAAGGCTCCCCACATGAAAATCATAGCCGGGAGTATTACTTTCAGTCGCTTAGAAAATCCTTTTATAGCCAGATGTGTGGTGAGGAATATTGCGCCTGTTATGGTAAAAATGTCCCACCTGAATTCTTTCCCCAAAATATAAAAGACAGCCAATGATAAGGCAAATCCTAAAGCTCCTGCAGTAATGCCAGTTCCAATAATTTTTAGGTTGACATTAAAGGCTAAAAAGATAAATGTACCTGTTATTATTAAAGCCAGAATAATTGCATTGGGGTAGATTAAAGTAAGTACAGATACTAATGCTGCTATAAGTCCAAAAACCAATATTTTCCCGGATAATCCTTCGCGGTAAAAAGGTAGTATTAAGATGAAAAAAACGAGGGCCGAACCTGTATCGTTTTGCAAAAGGATGCATAGCACCGGAGTTAACCATACAACCATAATGGTAAGCAAATTTTTTCGTTTGTTAAAGGTGAAACCGTACCTGCTCATGAGTCGGGCCAAGGTTAGCGCAGTGGCTACCTTTGCAAGTTCAACGGGTTGAAAACGGACAGGGCCAATCTCAAACCATGATTTAGCTCCGTTGATTTCTTTACCTATAAATATTACAGTGAAAAGAAGAAATACAGAAAGTCCGTAAAGAAAATAAGAAAAGGTAACGTAAAACTTGCTGTCGGTCATAAAAATAACCCAGATAATGACTATGGATAATCCAATCCAGATTAATTGCTTCGAATACTCTTTGGAAGTATCAAAAAATACAGGATTTTCCGGATTGTAGTTGGCCGCATAAATATTAAACCAACCAAATATCACCAATATTAAATATGTGGCAACTGTAATCCAATCGATGCTTTTTATTAAACTATTCTTTGCCATGAATTAAGTCTCCTTCTAACATTCTTTTTTCAGTCCATTTTCTGGTTGGATGAATATCCTTATTCAAATATTTTTCTACCATTAAACTTGCAATTGGAGCTGCCCATCTCGACCCAAAACCACCATTTTCAACATATACAGAAATGGCAATCTTAGGATTTTCTTTGGGTGCAAATGCAATAAATACAGAATGATCTTCTCCGTGAGGATTTTCAGCAGTCCCTGTTTTTCCTGAGATATTTAGATCAGGAATTCGTGCAATAGCAGCAGTTCCTTCGTCGCTCCAAACGGCCATCTCCATTCCATCTTTAATTGGGGCAAAATGTTGCTCATCTATTCCTGTTTTATGAATAGTGGTAAAATTTGATGGAATGGTATCGTTTTCAATCCCTCTAATAATATGCGGCGTATAGAAAAACCCATTGTTACCTATGGCTGCCGTCATATTTGCCATTTGTAGAGGCGTGGTTAAAAGCTCTCCCTGACCAATGGCTAAAGAAACTACAGTTAGTGATGACCAGCTTTTTTTGTAATACTTGTCGTAGTATTTGGCATTGGGTACAAAACCTCTGTTTTCATTGGCAAAATCAACGCCTAATTTGTAGCCAAAACCAAAATTAACCAGGTAATTTTTCCATACCTCAAATCCTTCTTGTACACTGCCATATTTTCTATTGTCAATAATTCCTCTAAACGTGTGGCTATAGTAAGCATTACAAGAATTAGCGATAGAGCGTCTTAAGTCGAGAGGTGAATAATGGTAGTGACACCCCTGGTGAAATCTTCCTACGGTATAACCCATATGGCATTCGACTTTGCTATGAGGTTTAATGATATTTTCTTGTAGCCCAATCAGTCCGTTAAGAGGTTTAAATGTTGATCCTGGTGGATACCATGCCATAATCGGTCTGTTAAACAATGGTTTTAAGGAGTCGGTACTAAGTGTAGAAAAGTTACCTGCTCGTTTCTTACCAACCAATAAAGACGGGTTGTAGTTTGGGCTGGAAACCATGGTTAATATTTCACCGGAACTTGGTTCAATGGCGACAATTGCTCCTATTTTATTGCCCATGAGTTGTTCCCCATATTTTTGAAGATCAATGTCTATGGTTAGTGTAATATCCTTACCGGCTATAGCAGGTATGTCGAATTTACCATCCTGAAAAGCTCCTTTTTCCCTTCCATGTACATCAACCAGAACATATTTATATCCCTTTTCTCCTCGAAGAAACTTTTCGTAAGTGGATTCAATGCCATTGATACCATGATAATCACCGGTAATGTAATAGTCATCCCTTTTAATATCTTGCGTGCCTACTTCTCCTACGTAACCTAAGATGTGAGCAGCGTGCGGATATTCATACTTTCGCAAGGTTCTTCGCTGAACAAAAAAACCATCGAACTTATACAGCTTTTCCTGAAGGTATCCATATTGCTTAGCAGATAGTTGTTTGTAAAATATTGAAGGCTTGATGGCTGATATTTTTCGACGCCTGAGTTTGTTTTTCATGTCACTAAACAGGCTTCGTAGTTCCGGCATGGTAATTTCCAGGGCATTGCAAAAAGTAATGGAATCCATGGTTTTTAATTCTCTGGGGATAACCATTAAATCGTAATCTGCCTGATTGGAAACAATTAATTTTCCATTTCGATCATATACTAGTCCTCGGGCAGGATAATTTATAATTTCACGTCGTGTGTTACTTTCTGCTGAAAACTTATAGGATGGATCGTATACCTGAAGAATAAATAATTTTATTACAAAGGATATTCCTATTGAAATAAAAATTAAAGCTATTACTATGGTTCTTCTGTTTATATTTCCCACAAGATAAAATCTTTAAATTCTTCTCTTTTTTTGATAGCTAAATAACAAAGTAACACCCATTATTACCATTGTGAAGATTGTGCTGAGTGTAGTTTTTAACAGTATTTCTATAATATTTTGAAGCGAAAATGATTCAATAATAAAATAAAAAAGGTGATGAATAAATACCAATATGGCTGAATATTTAAAAAACCAAGGAAAGCCATAGAAACTTGGTAAAGGAAGAGTTCCTAATTCGTAATTATCCCGTGGAGCAATACGCATTAAAATAAATGGTCTTAAAAAAGCAAGTAGCAAACTAGCTGCCATATGCATCCCAATGGTATTTGAAAAAATATCAATGCTTAAACCCAATATTGAAGCGAGCACTAATAATAACCATCCTGGAGTTTCAAACGGAAGTGTTAAAATAAACAATACATACAGGTATGGATTGATATAACCCGAAAATTCAATTTTATTCAGGATTAACGTCTGTAGTAATACGAAAAAGATAAAGTTGAAGATATATCTTGGTACTAAACTAATCATTGCTTACTTTCCTCCTCAAGTTGTTTTTGCTGTTTTTGATATATGTTTTCAACGACCTCAACATATTTTAGTTGAGAAAAATCTACGCTAAGTTTTACTTTAATCCTGAAAAAACTTTCTCCTTCGGGATGGTTGACCTGATCCACAGTGCCAATCAGTATTCCTTCAGGGAATGTGGATGAATATCCGCTTGTTATAACCTGATCGCCAATATTAACATTGGCATGTTCTGGAATTTCATCCAGAATTACATGTTGGGTTGATTTATTATCCCAGCTAACTGAGCCAAAGAAATCTGATTCTTTAAGTTTTGCAGATATTTTAAGTCTGGGGTTTAATAAGGATAGAGCTGTGCTGTAATTATCAGAACATTGAATGACTATGCCCACGATTCCTTTATTAGACAGTACTCCCATATCTGATTTTATACCATCTTTGCTTCCTTTGCTGAGTGTAATGTAATTAAAGTGCTTACGAACTGTATTGTTAACCACCTTACATGAGCGATATTTATATTGGTTCGTAGTAGTACTGTCGCCAACCAGAGTAAAATAATCCTTTGATTGACTAAATGATGTAGGCATTTGGCTGCGAAGGAATGCATTCTCGTTGGCCAAATCTTCATTTACCTTTTTAAGTGATAAATACTCATCGATATTATTGATGGTTTTATATAAGCTTCCTGTTACTTTAGATGATGAACCCAGGTATTTGTCCCGCTGATCCTGGTTATAGGTAACAATAAGAAGAAAGGCTATTATTTCGAAGAGAATAAACAGAAAAGTAAAGTTGTGTCGTAGTAAAAAATGTAAAAAATTTCTCATTCAGTTGTGTTGTTTCAATTTCTTACGAGATAAGCTGCGTAAAAATACGATCTATTGGTAAAAACTTTCCTAAAATGTATAATTAACAAAGATGGTTAAATTGATGTTTTAATTCAAAATTTAGTTAGAAATAAAGTAAAAAAAGAAAAGCCCGATTCAATCATTCTGATAGAATCGGGCTTTAATGGTGTTACCATATTTGATTATCTCATTAAGAATGAGAATCGATGTCTGTTTTTTAAGGCAATTCCTGTTCCGCGAGCAACAGCATGTAACGGGTTCTCAGCAATATGGAATGGAATATTTATCTTATCGGTTAACCTTTTATCAAGTCCTCTAAGTAAAGCACCTCCACCAGCTAAATAAATACCATTATTTACGATATCTGCATAAAGTTCAGGTGGTGTTTGTTCCAGTGCACTTAAAATCGCTGTTTCAATTTTAGAGATAGATTTCTCTAAACAGTGCGAAATTTCCTGGTATGAAACAGGAACCTCAATTGGTAGTGCTGTCATCTGGTTAGGACCCTGAACAATATAATCAGAAGGAGGAGTTTCCAGCTCCGGAAGAGCTGATCCAACATGAATCTTAATTTCTTCAGCAGTACGCTCACCAACTTTAATATTGTGCTGACGGCGCATATATTCCATGATGTCTGCAGTTAAGTCATCTCCTGCAATACGAATGGACTTATTGGTTACAATACCACCTAACGAAATAACTGCAATTTCAGTAGTACCACCACCTATATCAACCACCATGTTTCCTTGCGGAGCCTCAACATCTAAACCAATACCTAATGCAGCTGCCATTGGTTCGTAAATCATATACACCTCTCTACCTCCGGCATGTTCTGCAGAGTCACGTACAGCCCTTATCTCTACCTCGGTACTTCCTGATGGTATACAAATTACCATGGTTAAGGAAGGGGTAAAAAGCCTTGAGTTGGTGTTTATCATCTTAATCATACCTCTAATCATCTGCTCAGCAGCGTTAAAGTCGGCAATTACACCGTCTCTTAAAGGTCTGATCGTATAGATATTGTCATGGGTTTTACCATGCATCTGTCGTGCTTTTTCACCGATGGCCATTAGCTTATCGGTTCTGCGATCAAGCGCTACAATGGATGGCTCGTCCACAACAATCTTATCATTATGAATGATGATTGTATTGGCCGTTCCAAGGTCGATTGCAATATCTTGAGATAAAAATGAAAAGAATCCCATTCGGTTTGGATTTTAGTGTTTAAAGTGACGTTTACCGGTAAATAGCATAGCTATTCCAAATTCATTACAAGCTTCAATTACTTCTTCATCGCGAATACTTCCTCCCGGCTCAACAATGTACTTCACATTGTATTCGTTGGCAGCTTCAATGCTGTCTCGGAATGGGAAAAAGGCATCAGAAATAACAACTGAGCTTTCAATATTAACACCTTCTTTCAAATTGAAACGTGGCATAGTCAGGTGACGTAAGCTATCTAAGCGGTTTGGTTGTCCCATACCTGCACCTGTTAACCAAAATGAACCATCTTCATTTTCAGTAACAATAGCAATAGCATTACTTTTTAGATGTTTACATGCTGTAATACCAAATTTAGCCAATTCCATTTTTGTGGCATCAAACTCAAGTTTGGTTACATTTTTAAATTCGTTATCAACACCTTCGTCTTCATCCTGTACCAGGATACCTCCACTTACTGAGCGAATTAGTTTTTCGCCTGTAATTTCATTTTTAATAGGTGTTTCTAATAAACGAAGATTCTTTTTCTTAGCAAAAACTTCAAGAGCTTCAGGAGTAAATTCTGGTGCGATGATGATTTCTACAAATCGTTTTGCAAACCATTCAGCTATAGCTCCTGTTACTGTACCGGTAAAGCAGATGATTCCGCCGAAAGCACTGATAGGATCTCCTGCCCAGGCTAATTCAAGTGATTTTGTAATGTCGTTAGTAACAGCTAGTCCACATGGGTTAAGGTGTTTAACAACAGCTACAGCCTGCTTGCCTTCAATGTGAGTAACTGAATGATAAGCATCGCTGGCAGCTTTCCATGCAGCATCAGCATCTAACATGTTGTTGTATGATAATGCTTTTCCTTGTAATACTTTTGCATTAGCCAAAGAAGCACCTTCTTTTATGTTGTTGTATTTGTAAACGGTTGCTTTTTGATGTGGATTTTCACCGTAACGTAAAACTTCACCATCGTTTAAGCTGATACGCTCCATGTCTTCTTTATCCTTGTTAAAGAAGTTAGAGATGGCAGAATCGTAATGAGAAGAAACACCGAAAGCCGCTGCAGCAAATTTAAACCTGTCTTCTAAAGTAGATTCCCCGTTTTGATCTTTTAAAATTGTATGCAGGTCAGCATATTGATCTTTTGAAGGAACAATAATAACGTCCTTGTAGTTTTTGGCAGCTCCACGAATTAAAGAAATACCACCGATGTCAATTTTTTCGATAATATCCTGTAAAGGAGCACCGGATGCAACAGTTGCTTCAAAAGGATATAAATCAACAATAATCAGGTCTATCTCCGGAATCTCATATTCTTCTAACTGCTTTAAATCGCCTTCATTATCTCTACGCGCCAAGATACCACCAAAAATCTTTGGGTGAAGCGTTTTTACTCTTCCTCCTAAAATGGATGGATAACTTGTTAAATCTTCAACGCGTTCGCATGGTACATCTAAGCTCTCGATAAAAGCTTGTGTTCCCCCGGTTGAATAAATAGTTACGCCTTGTTGGTGCAGGGTGTTAATAATTTCATCTAATCCATCTTTGTGGAACACCGAAACAAGAGCCGATTTAATTTTTTTTGAGCTACTCATCTTATCCTTATTATGCAATATTGAAAATTTTAGGTTGGGCCATTTTCCAATTCGAAATTTTAGCAGGAAGGATAAAAAAACACGTGTTTTAAACTTTGTACTACAATTATGTATACGAAATTGGCTGGCTTGGCGCAAAATTAAGAAAATAAGCACATTTATCAAGGTGGTATTTAATTTTATTCATAGTTTTATGATGTATTTTTTGCATTAAATTGATGTGGTAATGTCCTTGATCTCTCCTAAATATTAAGTTTATGATAATTGTTTTTAAGTTTTTAAAAGAAAGTTTGCTCTTTGCTGTTAATGCGCTTAGATCCAATAAACTCAGAACAATATTGACTTTAAGCGGGGTGACCATTGGTATTTTTTCCATTATTTCGGTTTTTACATTAATTGATTATCTCGAAAAAAGAATTAGGGATAGCATTCAATCGTTGGGCGATAATGTGGTGTATGTGCAAAAATGGCCATGGACTCCACCCGAGGGAGAAACCGAATATCCATGGTGGCGTTATTTAAATCGTCCGGTTCCATCGCTTAATGAACAAAAGGTTATTGAACGAAGGTCGCAGTTGGCTTCATCTTCTACTTTTGCAATAGGGGCACGTAAAAATATTCTGTATCAGGATAATTCATTTGATAATGTTCAGATTTTAGGAGTGTCTCAGAATTTTGATTTGAACTGGAATTTTGAGATTAGTCAGGGGCGCTATTTTTCACCGTTTGAATCATACAAAGGTTCAAATGTTGTTTTAATTGGAGCTGAGATTGCCAAAGAGTTATTTCAGGGTGCAGATCCTATTGGTAAGCGCGTGAAGTTAATGGGAAGAAAACTTACCGTTATAGGTGTATTTTTAAGGCAGGGGGAAGATATGTTTGGCAATAGCTTAGATAAGAATGTAGTTATTCCGATTAATTATGCCAAAGGATTATTTGATATTAGGAGTGAGCGTGTTGATCCATTTATAATTGTTAAAGCCAAAGACGGAGTGGCTGTGGAAGATTTAATTAGTGAGCTTGAGGGTATTTTAAGGGCAAGTCGTAAGTTAAAACCAAAGGCCGATAATTCATTTGCATTAAATAGAATCAGTATAGTACAAAAGCAGTTTGACGGCTTATTTGCTGTTGTTGATTTGGCAGGTATACTGATTGGCGGATTTTCAATTTTAGTGGCAGGCTTTGGTATTGCCAATATCATGTTTGTATCGGTAAAAGAACGTACGCGTATTATTGGAATTCAAAAGGCTTTGGGAGCCAAGCGGAAGTTCATTTTATGGCAGTTTTTATTTGAGAGTATGTTTTTAAGTTTTATGGGTGGGGCTACCGGTTTAATACTCATATTTATTTGTGTTGTAGTGGCTAATAATGCAATGGATTTGGCCATACCTCTTACCTTATGGAATATAATGAGAGGTGTATTAATTTCTTTGGCCCTGGGTATCATTAGTGGCTTTATCCCTTCAAACAGTGCAAGTAAAATGGATCCTGTAGTGGCTATAAACAATTAAACCCGTTTTATGTATTAGAACTTCGTCATGAACATTGAAAGCACGATAAAACAAGGCTTTACTGAAACGAGGCATAGCATCGTTCTGGTGAGTTGAAGTGAAGCTACAAAGTGTTTTGTTTTGAAGTGATTTCAATGTGTAATAGATTTTCTAATGCATAAAGCGGGTTAAATAAGACATAAAAAAGGTTGTTCAATTTATGTGAACAACCTTAATATTACATGCTTTAACCTGTTGGTATTCTTAAATAGAAAGAATTTCTGTCAATTCAACCAATGCCGGATTTAATTTCTTTTTGTTCTTTAAAGCCTGGTTAAACGGAACATGAACAACTTCTTTGTTCACAAGTCCAACCATAATGCTTTTTTGGTCGTCGATAAGTGCTTCCACAGCAGATACCCCAAGACGACTGGCAGTTACCCTGTCAAAGGCAGAAGGAGAACCTCCACGCTGTATATGACCCAGGATAGTTACGCGAGTGTCATAATCAGGATACTCTTTAGATACTTTTTCTGCTACCTGAATGGCTCCACCGCTAATTTTCTCGCCTTCAGCTACTAAAACTATACTACTGCTCTTGTCTTTATTCATTCCTTTTTCAAGGAAAGTGTACAGCTGTTTAAAATCGGTATCAATTTCAGGTACCAGGATGGCTTCAGCACCAGAGGCAATTCCACTGCGAAGTGCAAGAAAACCTGCATCTCTACCCATTACCTCAATAAAAAATAAGCGGCTATGTGCACTGGCAGTGTCACGCACTTTATCTACAGCTTCAACAACCGTGTTTAATGCAGTATCATAACCAATGGTATAATCTGTTCCATAAAGGTCATTGTCAATGGTTCCCGGAACACCCACGATTGGAATATTGTATTCTTGTGCGAAAATACGTGCACCGGTAAAAGTTCCGTCTCCACCAATCACTACCAAACCATCAACACCATGCTTTTGAAGGTTTTCAAAGGCTTTTTTTCTTCCTTCGGGGGTTCTAAAACCTTCGCTTCGTGCAGATTTTAAAATGGTTCCTCCCTGGTGAATAATGTTACTTACTGACTTGGATGTCATTGGCTCAATGCGATCTAATATCATACCATGATACCCTTGGCTGATGCCGACAACTTCAAGTTTGTTATAAATTGCTGCCCTTACAACTGCTCTTAATGCAGCATTCATACCCGGAGAGTCTCCACCTGAGGTTAATACCCCAATTTTTGTAACTTGTCCCATAAAATTATTTACTTTTCGTTATTATTTCTATTTGTGCAGCTACCTGTTGCATCAACCATGGAGGTGTAGAAGTTGCTCCGCTTATTCCTATCGATTGAGGTCTGGGTGTAAACCAGTTTTCATCTAGTTGACTCACATCACTTACAAAATAAGAGCTTTTGTTATATTCTAAACACTTATTAAAAAGCATTTGTGCATTGCTGCTTTTTTTTCCTCCAACAAAAACAATTATATCATGCTTCTGGGCAAAAAGCATAATTCTGGGCAGCCTGTTGGCTACTTGTCTGCAAATGGTGTCAAATGATTTAAACTCAACTTCTTTGTTGATGTTTTCAGTTAAATAGGTGGCAATTTCTCTGAATTCATCAATACTCTTTGTTGTTTGAGCGTACAAATGGGTTGGTTTGTTTAAGTCAATTTTTGAAACCTCATTTATCGATTCAATAATAATAGCTTCGTTATTGGTTTGCCCCAATAATCCTACCACTTCGGCATGACCACTTTTCCCGTAAATAATAACTTGTCCGTTTTTTTCTTTTAAGCTCAAATAAGATTTTTTAATTCGGTTTTGAAGCTTAAGAACCACAGGACAGGTGGCATCAATTACAGTGTGGTTGTTTTCTTTTGCCTTTAGGTAAGTTGATGGAGGCTCGCCATGAGCACGAATAAGAATTTTTTTACTTTTTAGTGTTTTTAAATCTTGTTTGTTAATGGAAACCAATCCTTGATTTTGCAGACGTTTCATTTCCATATTGTTATGAACAATATCTCCCAGGCAGTATAGCGCTCCATTGTTTTTGAGCTCTATTTCTGCTGCTTCAACGGCCTTTACAACTCCAAAGCAAAATCCTGAATGTGGATCAATTTCAATTTTTATAGATGGCATTTTATTGATCTAACTGTAATTTATTCGTAACTATTGTTGCGATGATTAAATTAGTTTTCTGTTTTTTAATTCGTTTACAATAAAATTAAGTTGTTGCTCTTTGTCTAGGTGACCATTATCAAGAACGATGGCATCATCAGCCTTTTTAAGAGGACTTTCGTCTCGCGTTTCATCAAGGTGATCGCGGCTTACCACATTCTCAAGAACTTCTTCAAAAGTAATCTTCTGGTTTTTTTGTTGATATTCTTTTAATCTTCTTTCTGCCCTAATTTCAGGTGAGGCAGTCATGAAAATCTTTAAATCGGCTTCCGGAAAAACGACAGTTCCAATATCTCTGCCATCCATTACAATGCTGTTGGTTTTCCCCATTTCTTGCTGGAGATCAACCATTTTTTTACGAACAAAACCAAGGGCACTTATGGCACTTACATGATTACTTACCTCCAGACTTCTAATTTCATCTTCAACGAGTTTTCCGTTTAAGTAAGTTTCGTTGGTTTTGGTTGAAGCGTCAAATTTAAAGCTGATGTTAACTTTGTTTAGTCCATCTTTTAAGAGATTCTGGTTTATTGTTCCCCCAGATATAATTTGATTTTTTAAAGCATATAGTGTTACACATCTGTACATTGCCCCTGAGTCTATAAAGATGATATTCAGGAGTTTGGCCAAATCTTTGGCAACAGTGCTTTTTCCACAGGAAGAATATCCGTCAATGGCAATAACCAATTTGGAATTGTTGTTTGTCATCGTAAAAAATTTAAGTCAACAAAAATACGATGAATGTTTGATTTATGGGGTAGATAAATGGAATATTTAAGGAAAAATAGTTCGGATTGTGATTTTTTGCAGGTTAGTGTTAAAAAAAATAATATAAGCACCTAAAAGTAGTATGCTTTATTGAATCAATTTATGTTTTAAAAGTTTGAAAGATTAGTGGATATTGAAAAGTGATTTGAAGAACCTCCAAGATGGTATCTGGCTGATCCGTATGAAAATAAGAACTTATATACACGAAAACCAAATCCCCATGAAAAACCGGCTGTCGACATTCTTTCGGTATAAGCCAGTTCTTTTCTGCGGCGATGGTTGTATCCAAAGTCAACATGGAAGTTTTTAGAGGGAAGAAATTCAACGCCAACAACCATATGTCGCATAAGTTTATCGCCAAAACCAGGAGAGTCTGTTGTATCCTCAAAACCAGAACCTCCTTCATTTTCTTTATCAACAGCTGTGTAGGTTAAATCCCAATCAAGCAAATGTTGCGCAGTTAATGAAAAGCGGAATGGGGCATGTGCCAGTTTTTTAGTGATTCCGATTTGTAAATCAGCCGGTAATTTTTCTTGGGTATCGTGATATGATGAGATTTGTGATCCCATATTTTTTAGCACTATACCTAATGAGAATAAACTTTCTGATTTATTGTAATGAAAACCAAAATCTGTTGCTAAACCAAAGGATGTATACACATCTAATTTTGAGTAGATGGGTTTAATGGACATCCCCATGGAAATACGGGGTGATAACTGACGGGCATAAGTTAAGTTGAAGGCATATTCTGCTGCCGAAGCAATACCCATGTATTCTCCTATATCATTTGTTCGGGAAAAATCGCCATAGTTAATATTGTGCACGCCCAAACTAAAAGTTCCAACATTTTCAAAGTGATGTGCATAAGCTACATATCCGTAGTTTATATCAGCCATATAAGGAACGTAATTCAGAACAAGGGAATTACTCATGGTGTCGTTCAATAAAGACGGGTTGTGATATGCCAGGTTAAGATCGTTATTTACCATAGATACATTGGTGCCCCCAAGTGCTGCTACCCTGGCAGAATTGGTTAGGTTTAAAAAGTCGTAAGTGCTTTCTCCGCCTCGCTGTGCACTAGCAAAATGCACTACAACAAGTAAAAGCATGGTATATAATAATCTTCGCATATTTATCCTGATCTACCTCAATAAAACGACAAAAATATAATTTTAGTGTATTAATGTTAGTTTGAATCAAACTTTTTGCTGATACACTTAATTGCTGGATACTTAAAAAGTTGACAAAAGGTTATTGAAAATCTTGTTTTAAACTTTCCAGTACTTCATAAACAGCCGGACATACAAAAGAGTTTCGATATGAGAGGTTTAAAATTTGGTAAAAGCGTTTTCTATCGGTATGTGGATATTCTCTGCAGGCTCTGGGTCTCGATTCATAGATCATACAATAGTTATCCGGCATTAGAAAAGGGCAGGGTGTTTCCTGAAACACATAATCATTGTCCTCGTCAATTTTAAAATATTGATCAATAACTTCCGAACGTTTCATTTTTAAATGTTTGGCAATTTTGTCAATATCTCTGTCTATTATAATCGGACTAATTGAACTACAGCAGTTTGCACATTCTAAGCAATCTATTTTTTCAAACGCTTCAGTGTGAGCTGCATGTGTTTGGTCATCTAGGTTTTTGGGTTTCTTTTTACGTAAACGAGTTACAAAAGCTTTGTTTTCTTTGGCCTTGTTATTGGCCATTTCTTTGTATCTCTCTAAATCAAATTTCATTTTTCTTTTGTCTGTTGAGCTGAGAAACAAATAATCCAATGATGACTATTGTTATCCCGATGATCTTTTGCATATCAATAATGTCGCCTCTAAGCCACCATGCAAATATGGCAGTAAAAACCGGAATAAGATTGATAAACATGTTAGATTTTGCTACACCTAAAGTTTTTATGGCTTTGGTAAATAAAATAAAGGCCAGAGATGAGGCAAAAAGAGCCAGTTGTATAAGGGCCAATATGGATGAAGTTTGAATTTCAGAATTTAATAATGCTTTATAATCCCACATAAAAAAGATGGGTAAAAACATAAATAAACCTATAAAATTCTGATAGGCTATGATGTTTACAGGAGGGTATTTGTGTGCTAATTTTTTAAGTGTTAAAGAATAACCAATGGTGGAAAGTACGGCTACAAACATCAGTGTTATTCCTAAAAGTGAAGCGCTCAGTTGAAAACCATTTTCAAAAATCATTACACCCACTCCAAAAAATGAAATGATAATTCCTGCAATGGCTAAAAACGAAATTTTTTCTTTAAAAAACAGGAAGGCAAACAGCGTGGCAAAAAGAGGAATGGTGGATATGATTACTGCTGCCAGGGTGCTCGATACCAGCTGAAGTCCGAAACTTTCGCCCATGAAATATAAGAAAGGTTCAAAAAAAGCAAGAACAAAAAATAGTTTGTAATCTTCCTTTTTTATGGCTTTTAGCTTTTTCGTTAAGCCTAAAAACAGGAATAAAACAGCCGAACTAATTATTAGGCGCAGTAGTATGGTAGAGATGGGACCAAAGGATTCGTAGGCAATCTTTATCCAAACGAAAGAAAACGCCCAAAATACCATGGAGAACAAAATGTTCAGATACGAAGAAATACTACCTTTTGCCATTGTGTTATTTTAATGTGCAAAAGTACAGGTTTTAGCGAATGAATAAGATGATAAATGTTTGGGAAATGGTATGGCTTTTTATCGACTAATTAAACAAATTTGAATTTCTTCATGAAAATACTTTTGTTTGAAATACCTTTGTGTGAATTTTTTTGATTTATGGATACAACCTGTTTTGCAGATATTATTTTGCCCGTGCCATTGCCGCGCTTGTTTACCTATCAAGTTCCTGAAGAGTGGAAAAGTCAGGTAGATATTGGTATGCGTGTGGTTGTTCCATTTGGAAAAAAGAAGTTTTATTCCGGTATTGTTTATTCACTACACGATAATGAACCTTTAGAATATGAAACCAAACCAATAATATCCGTATTGGACCATCAGCCTGTAGTCAATGAAATTCAGCTTAATTTTTGGAACTGGCTGGCACAGTACTATATGTGTACGCTGGGAGAAGTGTATAAGGCAGCATTGCCATCGGGCTTAAAGTTAGAGAGTGAAACCAAGGTTCATTATAATGTAGATTGGCATCCGGAGGAAGTGCTGAGCAAGAAAGAAAATTTGGTGCTCGATTTTCTCTCAGAGAAAAAAATAAGCACTATTCAGGAGGTAAATAGCAATACTGAGCTGAAGAACTCCTTGCCGGTGATAAAAATGTTACTCGATAAAGGCGCCTTGTTTATTAGTGAGCGCTTGAAGGACGGCTATAAGCCAAAAACCAAAAAGTTAGTTCAGTTATCGGAAGAATATCGCCATGAGCAAAAGTTACAAAACGCCTTTACAGAGCTGAGCAGAGCACGAAAGCAACTGGAACTATTAATGACATTTTTTACCCTGATAGGAGGAGCCAGCGCAAAGAATTTTTTAAAAGCGATTGGTAAAAATGAGTTAAAGGAAAAGTGTGGAGCATCGGCCTCAGTGCTTAATGAGTTGATTAAGAAAGGGATTTTCATTGAAGTAGAGGAGGCGGTATCTCGTTTACAAACCGGAGAAACTTCAAAGTCAGCATTGCATACGCTGAATGAAGTACAGGAACGAGCTAAGCATGAAATAGAAAATCATTATAAAGAAAAAGATGCCGTTTTGCTGCATGGCGTTACCTCCAGCGGAAAAACAGAAATATATATTCATCTGATTAAAGAGCAGATTGATAAAGGAAAGAGGGTGCTGTATTTATTGCCGGAGATAGCGTTGACCACACAAATAACTTCTCGCCTAAAAAATGTTTTTGGTAACGAAATAGGAATTTATCATTCAAAGTACAGCGATGCTGAAAGAGTGGAGGTATGGAATGATATTTTAAATAAAGAGAATTATAAAGTCGTAATCGGAGTGCGTTCATCGGTGTTTTTGCCTTTTGATAATCTGGGTTTAATTATCATTGATGAAGAGCATGAGAATACTTATAAGCAGTTTGATCCGGCGCCACGCTATCATGCCCGTGATGCTGCTATGGTGCTGGCGCACATGCACGGTGCCAAGGTGTTGTTGGGAACAGCAACTCCATCCATAGAAACATACCGAAATTGCGAGTTAGGCAAATATGGTTTGGTTGAGCTTCTGGAAAGATATGAAGGCATAAAAATGCCAAATATTATTACTGTGAATGTGCGTGAAGAACAGCGTAAAAAGAAGATGCATTCGCACTTTTCGCCAACGTTGGTAGAGCACGTGAATAAGGCCATGACCAATGGTGAGCAGGCTATCTTATTTCAAAACAGACGTGGTTTTTCGCCTTATCTGGAGTGTGCACAGTGTTCGTGGGTGCCAAAGTGCGATTATTGCGATGTGAGTATGACCTACCATAAGCATAATGGTCAGCTGATTTGTCATTATTGCGGCCATTCTTATTATCTGCCTAAAACATGTAAGGCATGTGAATCGCCTTCATTACAAACAAAAGGTTTTGGCACCGAAAAAATTGAAGAGGACATTAAGCTCATGTTTCCTGATGTTAAGGTGGCCCGGATGGATTTGGATACCTCGCGAACCCGCAAATCGCACGAAGCCATTATTGGTAATTTTGAGCGGGGAGAGGTCGATATTCTTATTGGTACCCAGATGATATCTAAAGGTTTGGATTTTGATAATGTGAGTGTGGTGGGAATATTAAATGCCGACAGTATGCTCAATTATCCTGATTTTAGAGCATTTGAAAGGAGTTTTCAATTGATGGCCCAGGTAAGTGGAAGAGCAGGTAGAAAATATAAGCAGGGTACGGTAATTTTGCAGACATCAAATCCGAATAATCCGGTTATTTTAGATGTGATCAACAATAATTTTTTGGCGCATTATCGCGGACAAATGGAAGAACGCGAGGCCTTTAAATACCCTCCGTTTTATCGATTGATTCACCTAACGGTTAAGCATAAAAACCAAAATACAGTCAACCAGGCATCCGATTATTTTGGTCAGTATTTGCGGGGTACCTTCAATGAAAGGGTTGTGGGCCCACAAGCGCCCCCAATCAGTAAAATACAAAATTGGCATATCCGAAAGATCATGTTAAAACTTGAAGCAGGTGTTTCTTTGATTAAAGTTAAAGATTTGCTGCGCGATGCCATTAATACCCTGGTTTCGCATCCCGGGTTTAAATCGGTGGTGGTTCAGGCCGATGTTGATCCCATGTAAAGCAACTTAAAATCATTTTGCAATGTCGTTTCAAAACTTATCTTTGCTAACCAAATTTTAAATAGGTTGGTATGATAAGGATGAAATTATTATTGGCAATATTTAGTGGTATTGTTGTTTTTAGTGCGTGTAATAAATTTGAAGAACCAAAGGATTACTCTGCCAGAGATGAGCAAATCATACTCGATTATATTGCTGAAAATGAAATTGAAGGAGTTGAAAGAGATGATTCCGGTTTATATTATAAAATTATTAACCCGGGTGAAGGTGCTGAAATTGCATACCCCTATTATATAACAGCAACATATAAAGGTTATTTAACCAATGGAACTGTTTTTGATCAAACGCAAGGAGGAGCCGCAAGCTTTTATCTATCTCAGGTAATTCCTGGATGGCAAATAGGAATTCCAAAAATAGCTAAAGGAGGAGAAATACAACTTTTTATTCCCTCTGCGTTAGGATATGGAAATGCATCGGGAGGTCTTATTCCTGCAAATTCAGTATTGATTTTTGAAGTTCAGGTTATTGATGAAGAGTTGGATTATTCAGAAATAGATGAGCAAATAATACTAGATTACATTCAGGAGAATAATATTGAAGGTGTAGAGAAAGATGAGTCAGGACTTTATTATAAAATCATTGAGGCAGGAGAAGGAGATAATGTGCCGGAAGATGCAATAGTAGATGTGTTGTATAAAGGTTATTTATTAGATGGAGAGGTTTTTGATGAGGCTATAGAAGCAGTCACTTTTTCTTTGGATAATTTAATTGAAGGATGGAAGATAGGTATCCCTAAAGTTGCCAAAGGAGGGAAAGTACAATTATTTATACCTTCTGCATTAGCCTATGGATATAAAGGAGCAGGACCAATAGCTCCATATTCTGTAATTATTTTTGAAATTTCAGTTGAAGATTTTCAATAAAGAATTTAAGGTAATATACAGAAATCCGATGCAGTAATGTATCGGATTTTTTTATGGCATAATTTTTAACATAGCTTCTTATAAGAGGGTAAGCTACCTTTGGAAAGCAAAAGAAATTACGTAAAAAGTGGAGCAAAGTCCTCAGGTGAAAGAAAATGTTGTGTGTAAAGGCAGTTTTATTACGTAAAGAAGGAATTTATTCCTCCCGGGGACAGTAAGAGCTGTGTGTAAAGCTAATTTTATTGCGTAAAAAGTGGTGTGGAGTCCCCCGGGGAAGGTCAATATTGCGTGTAAAGCCTATAAATGTTCCCGGGGAGGGGTAAAAACCTCCGGGGGATAGTAAAATCAAGGGATTGAGCATCGTTTTACAATAACCCTCTCGCTTTAACTTCCAGATATTTATTTACTGTATTTACCGTAAGGTCGCCCGGCGCTGTAAGTATGGCATGGATACCATGTTGTTTAAGCTCTTTAATAATTAATTTTTTATCGAAACTAAACTTCTCGGCAATGGTTTTAATGTAGATATCTTCTATGCTTTCTGTTTTTTGTTGGGTAATTTTTGATACTTCGGTGTTTTCAAAAAATACCACTACCAATAAGTGGTTTTTGGCCAGGCTTTGTAAAAATGGAATTTGTCGACGAGCGGAGCTTAAGCTTTCAAAGTTGGTATACAGCATTAGTAAACTTCGATGGTGTATCTTGCGCTTAATTTGTGTATAAAGCAACTCCAGATTTTGTTCTTTATATTGAGTCTGCTGATTATACAATACTTCCATAATGGATTGCATATGCCTTCCATTACGTGCTGCAGGAATCATGGAGTGAATAACATTGCTATAGGAGATTAAACCGGCCTTGTCGTGTTTTATCATAGCAATATTTGATATCACCAGACTGGTGTTGATAGCGTAATCTAAAAGAGTCATTCCCTCAAATGGCATTTGCATGGAACGGCTCATGTCAATTAAATTGAAAACCTGTTGCGATTTTTCGTCCTGATACTGATTTACCATCAAATGTGCCTTACGTGCAGTGGCTTTCCAATTAATGGTTCTGTAATCATCACCCACATTATAATCACGAATCTGGTCAAACTCCATTTGATGCCCAACTTTCCGTATCTTTTTTACGCCTATCTCAGTTAAACGGTTTGATATGGCTAATAATTCAAACCTCTTAAGTTCAATAAAAGAAGGATAAACCTTAACCATCGCATCCTGGTTAAAAATAAATCGTCGACAAATTAGAGAAACAGGTGATTTGATAAGAATATTTAAAGCTCCAAAATGATATTCCCCTCTTTGAACCGGTCGAACCTGATAAGAAAAGTCTTTTTCTTGTCCCGGATTTAATGTAAAGGATTCCTTAAAGTCTCTTTTCTGAAACTGAACAGGTAACTCATCAATAACAATAAGCTTGATTGTAAAATTAAAATGACTTTTAAATACCAGCTTTATTACATTATGATCTCCATTCGAAAATCTTTCAGGAAGTAACCTGTTGGCCGTTAGATTTTTGTTACTGTTTTTGCCGTAAAGTAAAACAAACTCTATAATTGTTAATAGTATCAATAATGAAAAACAGATTTGTGCAGCTACAAAAAATACCTGGTAATATTGTCCCAATATCATTAAAAGCATCACGAATGCCAATGAGGCAAAAAAACGATTTGAGATAAAAAGTGACTTCCAGAATTTACGCATTAGGCTTTTTGTTAGTGAATGAAATTTTTAATCCCGGTTATCGCGGTATTTCTACAGAATCAACAATTTGTTGAATAACAGTATTGGTTTGCACACCTTCCATTTCTTTTTCTGGTGTAAGAATTACCCTGTGGGTTAATACCGGAGTTGTAACAAATTTAATATCTTCAGGAGTCACAAAGTCTCGTCCTTCAATGGCAGCATATGCTTTGGAGGCATTCAGTATGGCCAGTGAGGCACGAGGACTACCACCCAAAAATAAAGCATTTGATTTGCGGGTTTTTTCAACAACCTGAGCAATGTATCTGATTAAGTTAGGCTCAACCAATATTTTTTTCACCACCTGTTGGAGCTCTATTATTTTTTGTGCCGAAATAACCGGATTTACCTGAGAGAGCTCATCCTGGTTCTCTCTGCTTTGTGCATTGTTTAATATCTGCACCTCTTCTTCGAGCGAAGGATAGTCAAGTTCAATTTTGTATAAAAACCTGTCGAGTTGTGCTTCCGGTAAGCGATAGGTACCTTCGTGTTCAACCGGATTTTGGGTGGCAAAAACAATGAATGGGGCACTCATCTCTCTGCATTCTCCATCAATGGTTACCTGACGTTCTTCCATCACCTCAAAAAGGGCCGACTGGGTTTTGGCAGGAGCTCTGTTTATCTCATCTATCAATACCAAATTCGAAAAAATGGGTCCTTGTTTAAACTCAAATTCTGATTTACCCATGTTAAAAATTGTAGTACCTAAAACATCCGATGGCATTAAATCAGGAGTAAACTGAATGCGGTTAAATTCAGTGGAAATGGTTTTAGAGATCAATTTAGAGATCATTGTTTTGGCTATTCCGGGGACACCCTCGAGAAGGATATGTCCATTGGCCAGTAATGCCGTAAGCATTAGGTCAACGGTTTTTTCCTGACCGACTATTACCTTGGCTATTTCGCTTTTAATTTGAAACGCAGCACGGTTAAGCTCTTCCAAATTAAGTCTGTTTTCAAAAGGAGTTTGATCGTCCATATATTTAATGTTTTATTCTTTGTATTTAGTTATTGTTGATTTTTCTTACACTTTTCGTAGAAGAACTCTATTTTTTTATTGAACTGTTCTAAGTCTTCTTCCGAAATACCTGAAGCATTGTTAAGGTTGGTTGCGATATCAAAAAGCTGTTTAACTGTTCTTTGCGGTACGTCGCATTTCTCTGCAATTTCTTCAAATAACTCAGAATTAATCATCGAAGTGTTCACATAATATCTCGACCTTAAAAACTCCAGGAAATATTTGTATTTCTTTTGTGCAATATCCAGGTGGTTACGTTTTTTGTAATACAGTCGGCCTATGGTTTCAATAAAAGAAAGAGTGGTGTTGACCGGAGCTGTAAATATTGGAATAATTCTTTGTCGGCGTTTGGCACCAAATATTAAATAAATGATGGTTCCAAAGAGGAATATATACCAGGCATATCTTAGTGCTTTTTGCGATAAGATATAACGTAGTGCAGAGCTTGAAAGGAGTGCTTTGCCTTTGTAATGTTCATCCCATATAACCGGTCCTTCAGGAAGGTATGATAATGATTTAAAAGCATACTCATAGTTGTTTTCAATCAGCAGATTATAGTTGGTAAATGCCATGGGATTCAGATTGATATAAAAATGACCCTGTCCCTTTTTTATTTTTATAAAGTTTGTTTTGGCCTGATTACCTAAGCCTAGTACTGTAGTTCTTAGGGTGTCGTATGCTTCGAAATAAACTTTGTTGTATGCTTTTTTGTATGTGTATCCCCATGGTGATTTTAATATGGGATTGACAAGATTAACAGTACTCGAATCTAAATTTACAATCGATATATTAAAGTTTTGGTCGAGTTTAAAACCCAGAGTATCCATAATTGATTCGCCAAATTCTTTGGCGGCAATAAATACGTTGTTGCCTGAATTAACCAAATCAACCAGTTTATTCACATCGAGCTGGTCGGGCTCAAAAGATTGGTTGATGTAGATAAAGCCGGTATTTTCAACCGAAAAATCTTCAAGATAATTGTATAAGGGCGAATGGCAGGTTTTTATTTCTTCCTGAGGGAAAAGGGTTTTGAGTTCTTCAAATAATATACTGTTGCCAAATGGTATCTGATCGTTTTTTGAAAAGCTTAAACGCCAATCAATTGGTTTGGGAGATAAAAATAAGATAGCGATGTACAATAGCAGTGTAAAGATAACGCCAGAGATCAAAAGTTTATTTGATGATTTTGTTTTCATGTATAGCGCTGACTTACTTTGGGTTTATAGAATGGTTAAATGCGTTAAATTCAGCATGAATCTGATCAAATTTTCTTTCATCTAGTGAAAATTGCCCGTACCATATATATTCGTAATTGATAACCAGGTTTTTAAATTGTGTTTTATGATCAGGTTGTTGTAATTCGTAGTAATATTCTTTGTCGGTTTTCCATGGTTTCCAGTCAATGAGTGAAGTGGCATCCAAAGCGCGAATACTTAGGAGGTATAAAATCCGAACAGCTTCGCGGTAAGCCTTTCTTTCAATGGCAGTTTTAAGTATGGAATCTAAATTTTTATTGTAAATATCATCATCTCCAGCCTTAAAATTAAGGTTAGTTACCTTGGTGTCATTACTAAATAATAACAGTCCGGACAATCTAACGCCAAGTAATTTTAAAATCACAAAAACTAAAATAAAAATAGCCAAACCAATCAAAGTGTAAATGATGAATTTTGGCCCAATACCGGAATTTATGAATTTGGAGAGTAACCATTTTCTGATCTTATCCCAAATGGTTTCCGGATTTTCATAACGATCATATCTGTATATGCTCATCTCTTTATACATTTCCATAATGCCGGCTTCGGGATGCCTGTATTCTACCTGAGAACGATCCCAGGCATCTACCTTATCTGCTTCCTTTGCTTTTGCGTTAAGGCTGGCAGAAAAAATCAAAAAAAGTAGGCATGATAGAAATGTATAGAGAAGTTTTTTATGCATCGTCAGATTCTGAAGGTTTATTAATTTGTTCAATTCTATCTAGTAAACTAGTGTTGTCTTTGTGTTCTACCAAACTATAATATTGAAAGGCTAAAATTATTGATGGTATTGGTGTAATGATAGAAGTTCCGATGGTAGAGAAGAATGAAGTAAGGACAAACGGTATGGTACTTATATTTGGTTTTTGAGATAAAAGTCCTTCAGCAATGACATAAGAGCTTGCTGGTAGGTTAAGCGCTCCTGCGATAACCATAATAAGAATCGCTCCAATTATTATTAGTCCAAATGATTCCCACCAGTGATTTTTTACCAAAGCAAAACACCTGTTCCAGCTTTCTCCAAAGCTTTCGTTTTCCGCGGTTTTTATAATCAGGATAAACGATAAGGGAACCATAACGTATATACCGGGAATGATGATAGCAATGAATGCAAGAATAATTACAATTGAGCTTAAAATATTGTATCCAATGTAAGGTGCAAAAAGAGAAGTGAATTTATGCCATACCTCTTTTAAGTCGGGCGTTTGGGATTCATTTTGCGTGTACAATACAATATAGCAATATGTTAATCCGGTAAGAAAGATGTTAACAATATTGGTGATCAGATTAACCAGAAAGGCCTTGCCTTCCATTCCGCTGTTCATATTTTGTGCCGACTGAGGATCGGTGATGGAATTTAAAATTTCGCTAAGGGGGTTTTGCACATAGATAGTATTTAAAATAGCTACGGCTAAAACAGGAATTCCTGCATATAAAAACAGCATGCGAAATAAGCTTTTATATTCCTGCTTAATAAAACCAAAAGATGCATTTAACACATCACTAAAATCTCTTTTACGGTTAACTTTTACTCTTTCTTCAATCATATAATTCCTGCGTTAATTTTTTTCATTAGTGCTTTGGGCACTATTTTCTTTTTTAAATACAATGAATGGGTATAATAAGAAATACCAAACTATAAAGCCCAATGATCCAACAATGATTAGGATGTTAATGGATAATGGAATGGTATTGTAATATCTGGTTACAAAGCTTTCTAAAAAACCAGCCACTAAAAATACAGGTATAAGTCCGATCATTATTTTTAGTCCGGTTTTCATACCTCTCGTTAAGGACACAATGCGTGGCAGAGTTTTGGGAAACAAAAAACTATTGCCCAATATAATTCCTGCACCACCGGCTAAAACTATTCCGGGAATTTCCAGTGCTCCGTGAATGTAAATGGCTAAACTTGAAACAGAGAAAAGCGATTTCTGATAGAAAAATGTTTGAAAAGCCCCGAGCATAATACCGTTTCTAAATAAAAGAAATCCTACTCCAAGGGGGGTAAGCATGCCAAATACAAAAACAACAAAAGATACCCAAATGTTGTTTGAGGTAATTTTTAAAAACATCTCAAACTCACCCATGCTACTATATATTCCCATGGGATCTCCCTTTTCAATATTGTCTAAGGTGGTGTTAACATATGTATCTCCTAAAATTATGCGTAAAAAACCATCGTCATTTAAAGCAGAAACAGAACCCAAAACTACTGAAATTGAAAATACAATAAAGGAGATGAGAAAGTATTTTCGGCTATGATAAAGCTCAAGAGGCAGTTCTTTAATCCAAAAGTTTTTTAGACGGCTCGATTTTTCTTTTTTGTTTTTGTAAATCTGTTGGTGAGAGTTGGATGTTATGGAATTTAAATAAGAAACTGTAGGCGAATTAGGGAAATAAGTTTTGGCATAAGCTAAATCATCGGTTAGCTGGATATATTGATCGGCTAGTTCATCCGGATTTAATTTGCTGTGGTGTTTTATTTTTTGCTCAAAGCTTTGCCAGCGTGATTTATTTCTATTTATAAAGGTGATTTCTTTCATCTTCGCAGCCAGGGTTATTGCCAATAATATTTATAAACTACTTGTAATATGATGTATGGTTAAGTTGTCTCTTATCAAGTAGAATGATGTTTTGAAACTTTTCATCATCGTAGCCATCAAATATAGCTAATAGATGTAAAAATGTTACATTTGAAAATCTTTAATTTCAGATTACCTACAAAATATTTTTTATGGAATACGTTAATGTTTCAACTACCCAAAACATCGATTTGCAATATAAGATAGCCAGCGTTGGTGACAGGATATTGGCTTATTTGTTTGATAGCCTGATTATGATAGCCTGGATGCTTATTTGTTTTTTTGCTTTTGTTGAACCGTCCGGTCCCCAGTTTTGGCATTTGGTTTTTTATGTTCCTGTTGTTTTTTACAATTTGCTATGTGAGGTATTTTTAAACGGCCAATCTTTTGGTAAGATGGTGTTAAAAATTAAGGTGGCTAAGTTAGATGGTTCAGAGCTGACCTTTGCTAGTTGCTTGATTAGGTGGGTGATGCGATTGGTGGATATTTCACTTTTTTCGGGTTTGGTGGCATTTGTATGTGTATTAATAAATGGTAAAGGGCAGCGTTTGGGAGACTTGGCTGCCGGAACAACGGTAATTAAATTAGATACAACTGATCATTTTGAAAGTACTACTTTTGTTAATGTTCCTGAAGACTATGAAACAAAATATTCTGAAGCTGTAAATCTAAGCGATGAAGATGCCAGGGTTATTAAAGAGGTGTTGGTGTTTGTTGATCGTGATAACAGAAATAAGGGTGAGGTGCGAGATTATCATCCGATGTTATTAAAAACACAAAATGCCATTAAAACCAAATTAGGCATTAAGGAAGTTAAAGGAACAGCAAAACAATTTTTAGAAGATTTGTTGAAGGATTTTAACCACAATCATAAATAAACAGAGAGCGTGAAAAATTGCATTTATATTCTTTTGGTCGTTTTGTTTTCTTCGTGTTTCGAAGAAAAGGTTAAGCAGGTACCTGTTGTTGAGGGACGTATTGAAAACTGTACACAGAAAGAAATTTTTTTATATAAAAACGACCAACCTTCAGTGCCGGTAGATACTATATCAGTTTCAACAGAAGGTTTATTTAAGGTGTATAAGGAAAGTGTGAGTGAGCCCGGATTTTATCACTTAAAGCTTAAAGATAAGCATCCGGTGTTGCTATTTTTATTGCCTACTAATTTTGTATCTCTGCAATTTAACGAGGAACAGATAAGGGAGTCATGCGTAAGTAATAATTCAAAACTATCCAATGCCATATGGGCCTTGCAAAGAAATACAAGTTCATTCGGAGTCGAACTAGACAAGCTGACCCGGCAGTTGAAAGAATTATCGGGCTTAGCTTATAATGATAGTGTTTATAATCATCTTAAAGTTCAAAGGGATAGTTTAATTCAGCATTATAAGAAACAGAGCATTCAAATTTCAAAGAAAGTAAAATCGCCGGTTATTGATTTTTTAATGCTTAATCAGAAATATGGAAACATTTCATTATTTTCTTTAGAAGGTGATCTTCAGCTGTTTTTAAATAATGCAGAGTTGCTTATGAAAGATGCTCAGTTAAAGCATGTTTTTTCAGCTTATGATCAGGAATTAATGACTGTTTATTCTTCCATACGGGCAGAGCAGAGATATGATGCGGGTGGTCAGTTTCCAGCTTTAAAAGCACGTACCAACTGGGATGAAGAAGTGCCATTAAGTAAAATAAATGGAAAGCCTTTACATATTGTTTTTTGGACAGGTGCTGATTTATCAGATGAGGAAAAGATGGCGCAGGTTAAAAAGATGAATCTCCGATATGCACGTAAAGGACTTAAGACATTAATGGTGGCTTTTCAGAAAGATAAAGAGGTTTGGTTACAAAGTATTAAAGATCACAAATTACCATTTTGGCATTTGGTTGATACTACAGCTTTGGAGTCTGTTGATTTGTCTGAAATGGGGGTAAGGGCTTTGCCTGTTAACTTTATTGTGGATACTACAGGAGCCATTATAAACAGGGATGTTTGGGGCAAGGATCTGCAGGTGGCAATCGATAGCTATTTAAAAAAATATTAATATATTTGATGCCACAACACGCAAAAAAATAAATATCTAATCGAACATGAATACATTCCGAATTATACTTTTTGTAACATTTGTCGTTTTACTATCGGCTTGTTCCAATAAAAAAAAATGTAAGGTTTCTGGAGAAATTTTAAATGGTGAAGGAAAAACATTATACTTTCAAAAATTAGATTTAGATTCAACCTATTCCGTAGATTCTGTAGTACTTAAAGCAAACGGAAAATTTAATTTTTCAGTGCCAAGACTGGAGTATCCTTCGTTTTTTGTCCTTAAAATGTCAGAAAATAACTTTATTACTTTGTTGGCAGATACCACAGAAAATATCGAAGTTATAGCAGATGCTTCAAGTTTACCCAATAGTTATACAGTGCAAAACTCTATGGGTTCATCTTATGTGAAAACACTAAACCGAAAACTGGATGTTACTAAAGAAGGCATTGATAGTTTAGTAAACCTTTATAATAATACTCCTGAAGAAGAAACAGAGTTAAGAGGGAAGTTAAGAGAAGATATGGTGGATGTAATTAATGAGCAAAAGAATTTTGTATTTGATTTTATAATGACCAATCCTCGTTCTTTTGCAAGTTATTATGCTGTTTTTCAAAGATTTGATGATGAGACATTGGTTCTGAATGCTTATGACAAAAGGGATTTTAATATGATATCTGCTGTTGCAACAAGTTTAGATTTAATGTATCCGGAGTCGCCAAGAGTAAAGCAGCTAAAAAATTATGTATTGGGCATTCGATATGAAAATCAGCAAACCGCTTTACAGGAAAGATTGGTTGAAAGTGCAAAGGAGGTGAAGACCATTCCTGAAATAGCCATTGAAAATTTAAAAGGAGATACAGTAAAACTATCTTCATTAAAAGGGAAAATGGTTTTACTTTCTTTTTGGGCATCATGGGATGAAAAGTCTATGCTTGAAAATAAACGACTTATAAATATCTATAAAAAGTATAAGTCTAAAGGATTTGAAGTGTATGCGGTATCGCTTGATAGAAGTAAAATATTATGGGAATCCGCTGTAGAAACAAATAAATATCCATGGATAAATGTAAGCGATCTTCAGTATACTAATTCGTATCCGGCACGTTTGTATAATGTAAAACAATTACCAGCGAATTACCTGATTAGTAAAAAAGGTGAAATTATAGGTAAAGATTTGTTTGGACGTATTCTGGATGAAAAGCTGGACGATCTTTTAAACTAGTTAGTTGAAATAAAATAATATGAGGGAGATTCATTTGGGTCTCCCTTTTTGTTGAAATATATTCTAAGATGCGAACATTTTGAACTTTTTGGATTTTTGGTCAAAACTTATGTTAGTGTACTATACAAGAAAAAGCAATGCAGTGTAAAGTTGTTATTTACATTAAAAAACTAATATCTTTGCCGTTCATAAATATTTAGCACTTGCTGATTTACCATAATGGAGCTGTTGGAAAAGGGGAAAAAAATATACTTTGCATCTGATGTACATCTGGGTGCTCCTTCTATTAAAGATAATAAGGAGCATGAAAAGATATTTGTAAACTGGCTAGATTCAATTAAAGAAGATGTTGGGGCCTTGTATTTAATGGGCGACATCTTTGATTTTTGGTTTGAATATCGTCATGTGGTACCCCGTGGATTTACCCGTTTTTTAGGCAAGATATGTGAATTTACTGATAGTGGAATTCCAGTGCATTTCTTTACCGGAAATCATGATATCTGGATTTTTGATTATTTACCTGAAGAAACGGGCGTAATTGTACATCGCGATCCTTTAAAGCTGAATTTAGATGGTAAGAAGTTTTATTTGGCCCATGGAGATGGTTTAGGGCCATACGATAAGGGGTATAACTTCCTTAAAAAGATATTTACCAATAAATTTTTACAATGGTGTTTTGCCAGAGTTCACCCTAACTTTGGTGTGGGTTTTGCACGCAGATGGTCAAAGCATAGCAGGTTGCAAAATGAAAACTCTGAGGGATCAAAGTTTTTAGGTGAAGATAAAGAGTGGTTGATGCGATATGCCAATGATGTATTAAAAGAAGAACATTTCGACTTTTTTATATTTGGACATAGACATATATATTTGCACCAAAATTTTACTAACAAAAGTCAGTTTATTTATTTGGGCGATTGGGTTCGACATAAATCATATGGCGTTTGGGATGGAGAAAAGTTTGAATTAAAGTATTTAGAAAAGTAGTAGTTATATAGCAATGAATTTTGTTTTGTCCGTGTTAAGGGAGGGTATACAAAATTTGTATTAGCAAAAAATCGAAAGTAATGAAAATTTATGCTGTTGCCACGGGTACAGGGTCATATATACCCCCAGTGGTAGTGAAAAACATTGATTTTGCCAATCAGCAATTTTTAAATAGTGATGGCACAAAAATCGATGCTCCGGGTGAGGAGATTGTTGAAAAATTTGAGCAGATCACCGATATTAAAGAAAGAAGACGTGTAGAGGATGAGCATGTAACTTCCGACATAGCTATGTTTGCCGGGAAAAATGCTTTGGAGGCAGCTAATTTTGATAAGGAAAATCTTGATTACATTATTGTAGCGCACAATTTAGGCGATATCAAACACGGAAGCAGATTTCCGGATATCTTACCTACACTGGCTGCAAGGGTAAAGCAGAAATTAAATATTAAAAACCCTAAAACGGTTGCTTACGATATTACTTTTGGATGTCCGGGTTGGACGCAGGCCATGATTCAGGCGAAGTATTATATTGAGTCTGGAGATGCCAAGAGTGCATTGGTGATAGGCGCAGATACTTTAACCAGAATGTTGGATCCACACGATCGTGATTCTATGTTATTTGCCGATGGTGCAGGAGCTGCCTTGTTAGAAGCTGTTGAGAGTGAGAAGCCTGTAGGAATGTTAAAACATGCTGCCCGCACAGACACAGAAGAGCATCTTGATTTGTTACAGATGGGTGATTCTTATAACACTGAGTTAAAGCACGATCATTTGTACCTAAAAATGTTTGGTCGCAGGTTGTATAATTATGCCTTAACCAATGTGCCTAGCTTGGCAAAAGAGTGTTTGGAGGCCAATAATATGACTTTGGAAGATGTGGATAAAGTATTGATACATCAGGCCAATGCCAAGATGGATGAGGCCATCTTAAAAAGACTATATCGCTTATATGGTAAAAAAGATGTGGATTATAGCATCATGCCAATGACCATTAATACATTAGGTAATAGTAGTGTGGCTACTGTACCAACTCTTTTTGACCTTATTGTTAGAGGTAAGTTAGAAGGACAATCGCTTAAAAGCGGAGATTGTGTGATGATGACATCTGTTGGAGCAGGAATGAACATTAACGCATATATGTATATAATGCCTTAAGTTGATACTGATATGATGTCGGTTTCGACATCAGAAAATTATAATAGAAAGGGATGTTCTTAATTGAATGTCCCTTTGTTTATTTTAGAGAGTTATTACTCCCGTTATATTTTCCTGTTTTTCCATTCAACCATCCCAAAAGTTGCCCATACAACAGTTATAATAATATAAAAGGGGTAAGCTAAAAGCATCTTCATATAGCGGGGTATCGACAAACTAATATTAAAAAAGACAGCTCCTTTTTTTAAAAGCCCATAATCAGCTATAATTTTTATGATAGGAGCGAGTAGTAGATAGATCCCAGGTATCGGTTTAAGAATGGCATATATCTGAGTCATAAGCATGAAAACGTTGGTAATAAAAACAAGCCAGGCCACTGCAATAGTGAACTTATCGGTGTAGGCTTTACTTTTAGATGTCCATCGGGCTCGTTGGTTAAAAAAACACTTTATTCTTTCAACAGTATGCGTAGAAACTATAGCTTCTTTGTTTTTTAAAAAGTGTATTTTCTTGTTCCGGGCTTTACAGTATTGCAGTAAAAAAATATCGTCACCGGAAGCATATTTGTTTTGTACGGACTGTTGGGCCTCTTGAAGAATTTCACGTTTTACAGTTAGGTTAGCTGCATTACACATGATGGGATGGCCACAGCCGGCAGCTCCTGCTCCCGAAGTAACAAGGCTCAGGAAATCGATGGTTTGAAACTGACTGAGGAAAGAATCTGGTCCTTGAAGCATTACCGGCCCAATAATAAGGTCAGCATCGTATTGCTCAATATGTTGCCCTATTGCCAATAGCCAGTTGGGGTGAAAAAGACAGTCGGCATCGGTGGTTACGATGTAATTGTATGCGGCCATTTTAATGCCTGAGGATATGGCATCTTTTTTTCCAAGACCTTCATTTTTAATAAGCTTATAGTTGTGGTGGTTTTTGATGAGTTCCTTCATCATCTGATAGGAATCATCTGAGCTTTCATCATCAATAAATATGATTTCAAATTGATCTTTAGGATATGATTGGGCATTTAAGCAGCTTATTAAATTTTCAAGGTTGTGCGCTTCATTTCTGAATGGAATAATAATGCTTAATGAGGGTGTCAAATTCGAATAGGGATTGACCTTTACTTCTTTAATTGCCTGCCATCCCTGAGTAAAATATACAATCAGCAAAATGTATGCTGTAAAAACAAGAGCGGTAAATATTATAACAATCAGCTGAAGCATATCCTTATATCAATAGGCATAAAAAATCCCGACCCAGACGAAGGATCGGGATGGTAATATAGCGTTTAAATTTATTTGACTTTATACATCCAGCTTCCCATTTGCTCTTTTTCTAAAAGGATTTGCTGTTTCTCTTCCATTTTACGATACGATACATCAGAATCAATGCTCACTAAAAACATTTTTCCTTTGGTGATCATTTGCGCTTTGTTATGTCCTGATTTGCGAAGTTTCTCTACCATTTTAATTGCATTGTCTTCTATTTTAAATCCGCCTACAATAATATGGATTTCACCTTTTTTAGCAAGAGGAGGAGTAGCTACCGGTTCAGCTTTTACTTCCGGTTTTTTAATTTCAACGGCAACAGTATCTTTTTTAATCGGTTCTTTAACTACAGGCTTAACAATGGTTTTAGTGGGTTTTGTTTCTTTTTTCTTCTCATCATTATTGGTAAAAAATAAGAAGTAAATGGCCAGTCCGATTAAAATAACTGCAGCAATAACAATAAATGTTATCATGTCTCTGCGTCTTTTTTCCTGAATCACTTTTTCAGCATAATAACTTGAGCTGCGCTTTGTTTCTTCAGGTTTTTCAGTTGGCTTGTTGTCGGTGTTTATGTTTTCTTTTGCAGAAACAGTATCGGCTGTCTTGTTTTTCTCCTCATCCTTTTCAGCTTCTGTTTCAGTATCAATGGACAACAATGGCTCTGTACCTTTTTCTTCTTCGGTAGATGATTCTTGCGTTTTTTCTTCTTCCGGAACTGGAGAAATTTCATCATCAATGTCAAGTAAGGCAGTTTCTTGTTCCTGTTTTTCTACAGATTCTTCATCAGTAGTTTCTTCCTTTTTTTCGAACAGTTCAGCGAAGTCCTCAGCTTGCTGAAAGCGTAAAATACCATTCTCGTCCTTTTTAAAGGTACCTAGTTTATCAATCGAGTACTCACCCTTCTCGTCAAGGTCTTTCTTTAAATTATCCACGTAGTTAAAAACTTCGTCGGTGGCCACTATAGTATCAATACCTTTTTTTTCGGCAATATAATTTACCAGCAAGCCGTCGTTAAAACTCAGGAAGTTATTAAACAGGATGCTTAAGCCATGTTCTTTTGATATGATAAATGCACCAAAATTAGGGATGATTACCCGGTTGTTTTCGGTTATAAGTTCTAATATATATTTTTCCATTTTGATGTATGAATAAGGTTTTATTGGTTTATAATGGAAAAAACCGAACTAAATATAAGGAGTTTTTAAGAATATAAGCTAAAATCTTTATGTCAAATCCAGATTTTGGTTTCATATTCGATGAGTATGGACCTGTATTTTAAGTTCAGAATTAAATAGTAGAAGTAAAACGATAATAAGGATACCTGGATAAATCTATTCTGCTGAAATTGTTCTTTTATATAAAAGCAAAGATCCTCCAACTGCAGGAAACACCTGATTCACCAGCCACGTCATAAACACTGATAGCAATATCACCGGTTCTGAAATAGATGTTGAGGCAAACAGAAGCAAAGCAACAGAGCTTCGTATGCCAATATCAGCCAGTAAAAATGAAGGAATTAAGGTGATGGCCATATAGTAAACCGGTATCATTAGTAGAAATGAAGATTCTGTATTGACCGAACCAAATGCCACGAAAAATAGAAATAACTGTAATGAATATATGCAGAAGCGAAGGGCACTTAAAGTAAATATCCACAGTCCTTTAGGTATGGATATTAGTTTAAGAACAGAAAGAAAATGATTTATTCTGTCATGAATATTAAAATGCTTCAGAATGGCTTTTATGTGAATTCTGAAATGCCATACGGAAATAGAAACCAGCGCAATAAATACTGCAACAGAAATAACATATAGCAAAACTTTCTGATAAGGATGGTATTCAGTTTCTATCCAGAGAATAACGGTGCAGCAAATACCTGTTAAAAATATCACGGCATTGTGAATAATCCCACCAAAGTAGTTTAAAACAGCTCCTTTACCCCATAGATGCCTGGGGACTTTCATGAGTCGGCCAAAGGGTTCTCCTATTTTAGCCGGAGTAAAAATGCCTGTGGAAAAGCCGGCCAAAACCATTTTAAATGATGTGCCTGGTTTAACTTTTGTGATGCTATTTAAAAGCACCTGCCATTTTTTTGATTCAATAAGGATATTCAGTAATGCCAGGCAAAGCTGTAGGCCAAGTATTTGTATAAAATACAAAGGCGATTTAGTTATAAGACTTTTAAAAGCTTGCCAATCTTTAAACTGAATGAGTTTGTAGCTGATATATCCGTAGCATAAAACAAGGATAATAAGCCCAATGGTTTTTAAGCGACTTTTAAAAAAGCCATTAAGCATTTTTCTTGTTTATAATAGGGAGGACAATAAGTGAGATAATTCCCATAAGAACAATCATGGCATTGATGGAACTCCAAACAATTAAAGCAAAAGCAGCTCCTTCTTCTTTGGCAATACCATACATGCCAAGTGTGGCTATCACCATAAAGTGCCATGGGCCCATGCCACCTTGTACCGGAGCAACCATGCCTAAACTTCCTAATACAAATGCCGACAGACCAACTAGTGGTGTAAGGTGAGAGGTAAAATCAAAAGCAAAAAAGCAAACGTATATCATAAAGAAATACATCACCCATATAAAAATGGTATGAAAGATAAAAGCCCATTTGTTTTTGATATTCTTAATGGCTAAAAATCCTTCGGCAAATTTTGCCCAAAGACCTTTTAGCTTCATATAAGGCGAAGTTTTTGAAAACCATTTTTTAAATAATCTGAAAATAAATATCAGAGTGATAAGAATTACATAAGTCCATATTGAAGTACATATGTTTTTTATGCCACTCATATCAGTATTCTGCGACAGAAAGTCAGATACTACATTAAATTGAAGAACTAATACTAACAACAGACAAAATAATAGCATTATAACATCAATCAATCGCTCCACAACTACGGTTCCAATTAAACGCGAAACAGATATCTTTTCATACTTACTTAAAACTCCGCATCTCGATATTTCTCCCATGCGCGGAATGAGCAGGTTGGCAAAATACCCAACCATTACTGCTAAAAACGTATTGGTAATTCTTGTCTTTTTCTCAATTGGTTCAATAAGCATTTGCCAGCGTATGGTACGACTAAAATGACTTAATAAACCAACCACCATTGATGCAAAGAGCCACCAGTAATTAATTCCACGACTTAGGGTGGCTTTTATTTCCTGCATATCATAGTTGCGATATACAAACCACATTAAAAAACCGCCTATTGAAAGGTAAATTAAGAACTTTATGATATTGATAATGACTTTTTTCAAGGTGTTATATTTTTATGGATGTTCCTGCGTTTATTTTTAAAGGAATTATTAGATATAAATTTTACCTTTGCGCAGAAATTAGCGACTGCAATTTTATAAAAGATTATTTGTTCCACCAAAATCATTGATGTATTAGTTTACATTTATTTTGTATAAATAATCGAAAAGGTTTATTGTTGTATCTTGTTGATTTATAGATCTAAAATGGAGTAATGAAAAACGTTAAGGCAAAAAAGCATTTAGGGCAGCATTTTTTAACTGATGAATTAATCGCTAAAAACATTGCAGATGGTTTAATAAACCACCAAACAAATGTTTTGGAGATTGGTCCGGGAATGGGTGTCTTAACTAAATACTTAATTCCTAAAGAAGGAATAAACTTTAAAGTTGTTGAGCTGGATACCGAATCGGTAGCTTATCTCGAACAACATTATCCTTCGTTGAGAGGAAATATTATTTCCGGTGATTTTTTAAAAATGGACCTGAAAGAAATAACTACTGATTCGTTAAGTATCATTGGTAATTTTCCATATAATATATCGAGTCAGATATTTTTTAAGGTTTTAGATTATAAAGATCAAATTCCTGAAGTGGTAGGTATGCTTCAGAAAGAAGTAGCCGAAAGATTGGCCTCTCCTCCCGGAAGCAAAGTATATGGAATACTGAGTGTTTTTTTACAGGCTTATTACGATGTAGAATATCTGTTTACCGTAGATGAGCATGTTTTTGATCCGCCGCCTAAAGTAAAGTCGGGCGTTATTCGCTTGGTGCGTAATAATGTTGAGAAGCTGGATTGCGACGAAAAGTTATTTAAGCGTGTCGTAAAGGCAGGCTTTAATCAGCGCAGAAAAACATTAAGTAACTCCTTAAAAGGAATTCCTTTTAACAGAGAAAAAGTATCTGAGATGGAAATATTCACAAAGCGTCCTGAGCAATTATCAGTGGAGCAGTTTGTGGAACTCACGAAATTTATTCAGCTTAATTTGCTTGAATAGTTATTGTTAATATTTAAAAGTAGGTAGGTGATGGCTCAATTCGAATTAACCAGAGAGTTTGTTGATCAGGTAAAGCATCTGGTAGAAATAAAAGACGAAGCTAAAACATTAGAGTTATTAGAAGCTCTTCACCCCGCCGATATAGCCGACCTTTATCGCGAACTGGAGATGGAGGAGGCAAAGTATCTCTATCTTTTAGTGGATGATGAAACGGCTGCCGATGTTCTGACCGAATTAGAGGAGGACGAGCGTAAGCGCTTTTTGGCTTCTCTGCCCAGTGAGGTTATTGCCAAACGATTCATTGATAAAATGGAATCGGATGATGCGGCCGACGTACTGGGAGAGATGGATGATAACAGGCAGCAAGAGGTACTGTCGCATATGGACGATGTGAAGTCGGCCGGCGATATTGTTGATCTGTTAAACTACGATGAGGATACGGCCGGAGGTTTGATGGCCAAAGAATATATAAAAGTTAAAGATACCTGGAACCTGCCTACCTGTATACGCAGTATGCGCCGCCAGGGAGAAGAGCTGGATGAGGTTTATTACGTGTACGTGGTAAATAGCGATGGTATTTTAACAGGTACCCTTTCTTTAAAAAGATTGCTGCTTAGTGGAGGAAATCAAACGGTAAAAGATATTTATAATGACGATTTAATTTCCGTAAAAACCGATGCTCCTGCTGAGGAGGTGAGTGTAATCATGGAAAAGTATGACCTGGTAGCCTTGCCTGTGGTAGATAGTATAGGTCGATTGGTAGGGAGAATTACCATTGATGATGTGGTGGATGTGATTCGTGAGGAAGCTGAAAGGGATTACCAGCTGGCTTCCGGTATTACCGATGATGTGGAAAGTACGGATAGCGTTTGGATACATACCCGGGCTCGTATGCCATGGCTGCTTATTGGATTACTTGGTGGAATAATTTCTTCAAGGGTTATTGATGGTTTCGGTGATTTTATGAATGATAACCCTCAGGTGTCTATTTTTATGACCTTAATTGCGGCTATGGCGGGTAATGTAGGTATGCAGTCATCAGCTATCATTGTGCAATCTTTGGCGTCGGGAAGCATGGGACTGGAAACTACCTGGGGTAAATTATTAAAAGAACTTTCCATTGCATTGCTCAATGCATCAGTTCTTTCACTTATTTTATTATGCTTTAATTATTTAATTGACGAGGGGCCGGCCTTAACATATACCGTGAGTATTGCTTTGTTTTCGGTGGTGATATTTGCATCGTTATTGGGAACTTTTATTCCTCTGTTGATGAAAAAGATGAAGATTGATCCTGCGGTGGCTACCGGACCCTTTGTTACCACTTTGAATGATATTATTGGAATGATGATTTATATGACGATTGGTACTATCTGCTATTCTATATTTGTATAGATGCTATGGATATAACTTTTCCAAAGTTTAAAACTTTTGAAAAGGTTAAACCCGCATTATGTATTAGAACTTCGTCATGAACATTGAAAGCACGATAAAACAAGGCTTTACTGAGACGAGGCATAGCATCGTTCTGGTGAGTTGAAGTGAAGCAACAAAGTGTCTTGATTTGAAGTGATATCAATGTGTAATAGATTTTCTAATGCATAAAGCGGGTTAAAAGTACTTGCACAAAAAAGGGGATGCCCCGTTAAGAACATCCCCTAAATCACATATTTAAATCAATACCTATTTTCTCTTTTTGAATCTTTTACCTAGAGTTATTTCTTTTACATTACCTTCTTCGTCGGTTACGGTTGCGTTATAGTCGCACTCACCGGCTCCGTAATCTAACCATGTTTTCGTTTGTACGTCATCTTTAGTTTTAACTACTTCCACAATTCCTGATACAGGGAATTTACAAGTTCTTTTGCGGTAGATAGCGGTAGTTATTTCGCGCTCAACACCAAAGCCTAACGATGATGTTCCTGATGAAGTACCTGTAATAAGGAATTCATCGTCCCAAGGGTATCTTTTGGTGTCGGCACCGGCAATCATAGTTCTTGTTTTGGCCGCTTTGCGTGTCCACGAAATTTCTTCGGTAGTTTCAATGGTTACGTCAATGTCCGTTGAAAATTCCCAGTTGCCATCATCGTTTTGTCCTTCGTTTTTGTATTTGCGGGTTCCGTCAACGGAGTTGTCATTCACGTAAAAGTCGTCAAATTCAACGGTTCTTTCTGATCCAGCGTTAAAATGTGGTCCTGTTTTGGTTACGATTATTTTACCTCTTTTAAGGCGACCATGGCGATCTTCGCAGTTTTCGGTACCAAAATCAAAAGTAACTACTTTAGGATATCTGGCATCTTCAGGGCGATCAACTATTACTGTTGGGCATCCAATTGGGTTTTCCTCAGCACTTTTTAATTGAGCGCTTGTTGAAGTTTCCGTATCGGCAGATAAATAGGCATCTAACTCATCAAAAACGCTTTCAACCAAGTCTTCAATTTCAGCATCTTGTTCGGTAATATCAGTATTTACTTCTACTTGTGGTACTAAAGGTGCATCTGCATCATTTTCGCTACAAGCATTAAACATGATTAATCCAAGTGCAAGTGTTCCGCTTAATAATAGATTTTTCGTTTTCATAGGTCGTAATTTTTTAAATTGTTTTTATAATGTCTTCTGTATTTCCTTGTTCACTTTCTTGGATGTTGAAAAATGAAAAAGGTTTAAAAGAGCTTAAAATTTTTTTTCTTTTTTTTGAAACAAGGATAGTCAAAGGTGATAAATCCCTTTATGAACAAGGGATAGGAGAGGTGAAGTTTTTTAAAAAAAATACGGTTTGGTTAGAGCATCCTTTATTTATTATTGATTGGGAAAAAGATTTTAGTAGTTAAAAGACAACTTGTGGTGTGATATTATAAGAGCTATAATCGTAATAAAATGATTACGTCGTTCTAGAAATTTTAGGTTAAGTTAAGAGGGGAATTATTATTTCTTTTTGGCGATATAGGTATTCTATGCTCCTTAATATGTATTTATCAAACTTTAAAGGATTGAAATTAATTCTCTTAGTACCGATAAATATTACTTAAGAAATATAGAAATCAGACTATTTATATAATATAATATTAAAGAAGTATATAAATTAACTTAAAAATAAGATATCAGACATAGGAATTAATTATATTAAAACAATTAATAAAAGTATATAATAAACAGTAGATGATGTAATTTGATTTAAAAATATCTAGAAATAGAAATTAATAAATGTAATTAATTCATATATTTATATTGGTATTTCATTGCTTGTGATACGATTAATACACATTCTTGAGTTTGTAGACCTGATAATTAAGATATGATACGAAAACCGTTATTTTCCCGATTCCGAAACTCCGAATATATGGGCTTTTTTGAGAATATTGTTGATGTTTGTGAAAAGGCGGATATGGCTCAGTTAGGAATAACTGAGCAGGTGGCAGAACTAAAGGTTTTTTCGGACAGTATGGTTGGTAATTTATTTAACAAGCGTGGAAATAAGCTGAGTAAAGCTTTAGAAATGCTGGATAAGCAGAGGGAAGCGGATATTAAGTTATTACGTCAGGTGTCCAATTCTTATTTGCGGCATTTTGCGGAGCATAAGCGTAATGCGGCAATACTATTATTGCAATCGATAGACAAGTATGGAAAAAATATTTACCAGTTGAACTATTCAGGTCAAACAACCGTGTTGGCAAGTTTGGGTGAAGAGTTACAAACAGAAACATCATTAATAGATGCAGTTTCAGTATTAAATGTGAAGGATGTGGTTGATCATATGGTGGAGGTGAACCGAAAGTTTGATGATATTTTTGTGGATAGAATAAGAGATAAGGCAGAAAATAAAACAGTATTTGCCACAGAAATTATTGCAAAGGCAAAAGTTGCATGGGTCGAGCTAGAGGCGTATTTAAATGCCTATACAGTCTTAAACCCATCGGAGGAGTTAACGTTTTTAATTAAAACGATGAATAAGTTTGTAGATAAGTACAATCAAACCATAAACGCCAGAGTTGTTAAAAAGGATCAATCAGTGTAGAGGAAAATCTCATCAGCTTGCACGGATATTAACTAGGAACTAACCATACTAACATCCTTTTTTTAATATGGGGTGAGCATAGTTTATTATCCCCGGCAAGAAATTAAGCTGAAGGGCTTTAATTATCAGCCTTGATTACTCGCACAATTTACCTTTTCCGCTTGTAATGGTTTTGCACAATATGGTTAAGAAATAACTCCGATTTAACATGCTCAAATTCCAGCTCTTTAGGAATATTGGTAAACAAATGAGCGCCACCGCCCAATAAAACAGGTATAGTTGTCAGAATCATTTCATCAATTAGGTCTTCTTTTAAAAAGCTTTGAATGGTGGTGCCGCCATCAATATACAGGTTGTTGAAACCCATATTGTGTATCTTGTTTAATACCTCGGTAAGGCTTCCGTTGACCAATTGTACCTGCTTAATATATTTTTCAGGGATTGATTTAAGCGTTGTGCTTAGTACAAAAACAGGAATGGTATACGGCCAATCAATACCAAAAGAACAAACTGTTTCAAAAGTATTTCGGCCCATTACAATGGCATCCACGCGTTTAATGAGTGCGCCATATCCCATATCATTGTTATCAGGGTTTGGTATTGAATGGAGCCAATCCAGGCCTCCTTCTTTATCGGCGATATAACCATCGAGGCTGGTAGCAATAAATACAATGTTTTTTGTTGTCATGCTGTCTTGTATTTTATATTTCTACGTAAAACAAAAAGGATATAACTTTTAGTTTATGGTACGACTCCGCTGGAGTCAAATATTTATAGTCGTTGCTTATTCTATAGAGATACGACTCCCATGGGAGTCGCACTTGTTGCGCTATTCTTGGGTTAAAAGCTTAAATGAATCCATGAATTGAGTGATTGACTTGTTAAAATCCTTATTGGTTGCCGTAATAGTTTGCAGCATATACATTTTGTTTTTAACAAGGAAGATACGCATTGTAATTACTGCTTTTCCTTGTTGAAAATCTATACGCACCTCACGACCGGGATATTCATCGATGGCAATATTTTTCTCGGAAAGTAATTTGCCATGTACATTGGTAACAGCTCCATCTATTGAGTTTCTGAAAAAAGTAGGCAATGTTTCTGTGTTCTCTGAGTTAACCAAAGAGTCAGGATATTCGGTATAATTGGCCAAATATACCAGGTTGTCATCTTTACCGTTTGATGAGGCATGGTACATAAACATATTCATTTTTAACTCGCCGATGGCAGAGTTTATCACTTGAGGATTTGAAGTTGGTTCTTTAGGAAATTCAATTTTAAAGCCAAATTCGCTTGATTCAAACTGAAACCATTTGCCAGCTTTTGCAAAACTTAATAAGCCAATAGCCAGCATGGCGATAAAGGTGATTTTTGTGAGTTTGTTCATAGTTGCTTTTTTATAAAGTGTTCGTGAATGTTTTTCTTTTTGTGATAGATTGGACCTAATTTTCCCCATAAGGTATATGTGTTTAAACTATCTCTATCAAAACTAAATAGCTTGTCGTAATATGAGATCTTTCTACCATCTATAAAAGTAAAGGTAGTGTCCGGGTAAAATTCAATAAGGTTATTGTGTAGTATTCCCGTACATTTTACTTCATCGTTATTTAGCTTTAGTATTCCTTTATGCTTTCCGTTTTTTTTATTTAGTTCCAGTTGCCAAATGACTTTGTTTTTATTTAAGGTTGAGGAATCGACAAAGGAGTATAAACCTGACCAGTTAACCTTAGATATTGCTATGCTGTCTTGTACTGCAAAGTTGTTAATTTCTTCAATTCTATTTTGTTCTTTTTTATCGTATGATAAATCAGCATGTAATATAAATATGCAATACAATAATATGCCGGCTCCAATGGTAAAACGCCTTTGTTTTTTCTTTTTTAGGTATCCTTCTTTTTCTAAATACCAGTCATATAAAATGTGTTTTGGCCAAGAGATAGTCATGAATATTAACTCAAGTAAATCGTAACCCGTTGTTTTTCTATCTTTAATTTCCTTTTCCCATAACTGTTCTTCTTGTTTTTCTAATTCAATCAGTCTACGCTTGGCATATTCAGCAGTAATGCCGTTTTTACGTAAACGTTTTTCTGCATAGATAATGGCATCTTGCTGCCAATATTTTCTTTCTCTACAAACAATGATTATGAGTTCATCATCATCGAACTTATCTATTTCTGGGAATTGTTTCATGTTTGTTGTGGTTTGGTAATATGTGTAAAAATATAATTTTTTAATGTAGTTCAGGCGTGGATGAGAAGGTTAGTGATAAAAAGGAATGGTAGGAAGTATAATAAGGTATTCGACTCCCGTAGGTTTTGCAGGTTTATAGATGTAGGTTATTCTATAAATATACGACTCCTGTTGGAGTGGCACACGTAATCCTTTAATGCTTGTGGGTATCTTTTCCAAAGTTTTAAACTTTGGAAAAGGTTATAAACTTGGCACAAAAAAAGGGAGACTAAACAGCCTCCCTTTTTAAATATTGTGAATCTTTCTTTAATTATTTAGAAAGAAATTTATCTACGTTTACAGCAGCTTCTTTACCTTTTTGAATAGCTGTTACAACTAAACTGGCACCATTATGCGAGTCACCTGCAGCAAATACTTTATCAACAGTAGTTTGATATTTAGTATCAACTTTTAAGTTACCTCTTTGATCAGTCTCAACACCTAGTTCTTCAACCAACCCTTTGTGTACAGCATGAACAAATCCCATAGATAAGAACACTAAGTCTACGTCAACTATTTTAGCCGTGCCTTCAACTTCGTTCATTTTCCATGTACCATTATCGTCTTTGGTCCACTCCACTTCAACAAGCTCCACTTGCTCTAATGATCCGTTTGAACCAATAAAACGCTTGGTAGACATGCTCCACTTGCGCTCACAACCTTCTTGGTGAGAAGATGATGTTTTAAGCGTAGTAGGCCAGTAAGGCCAAGGATTACCTTCAGCTCTTTCTTTTGGAGGCTTAGGTAAAATCTCAATTTGAGTTACACTATTGGCACCCTGACGGTTTGAAGTACCTACACAGTCAGATCCGGTATCACCACCACCAATTACCAATACATTTTTGCCTTTGGCTTCAATGCGGTCTTTATTCGTAATCTTAGCGCCTCTGTTTACTCTGTTTTGCTGCGTTAAGAAATCCATAGCGAAATGAACACCTTTTAAGTCACGGCCTTCAACAGGTAAATCGCGAGGTACCATAGCTCCAATGGCCAATACTACAGCGTCAAAATCTTTAAGAATAGCTTCTCCTTTAACATCGAAACCTACATATTGGTTTGTTTTAAATTTGATGCCTTCCTGCTCAAAGATTTCGATACGACGATCGATCACCTTTTTATTTAATTTGAAATCCGGAATACCGAAACGTAACAATCCGCCTACAGCTTCGTCTTTTTCAAATACGGTTACTTCATGACCCATTTGATTTAACCTGTCTGCAGTTGAAAGTCCGGCAGGACCAGAACCAATAACAGCTACTTTTTTACCTGTACGTTTTTTAGGTATGCGTGGTACAATATAACCTTCGGCAAAAGCTTTTTCTACAATAGAAGCTTCATTCTCACGAATAGTTACAGCTTCGTCATGAATAGCTAATACACACGATTTTTCACATGGGTTAGGACAGATACGTCCTGTAAACTCAGGGAAACTGTTTGTAGAATGAAGTATATCACTTGCTAATTTCCAGTCTCCTTTATATACGGCATCTTGCCATTCAGGAATTTTACTACCAACAGGACAAGCCCAGTGACAAAAAGGGATACCACAATCCATACATCTGGATGCCTGTAGTATTCGATCTTCCTGATTCAGGGTTTGTTCTACTTCACCGTAATCATCTACTCGCTCACTAATCGGACGGTAGCCGCTCTCTTTGCGACCAACCTCCATGAAACCTTTAGGATTACCCATAATTTTATATTTTTTTAAAGAATGTCTAAGGGTCGATACCCATCGGTACCGACTTACTTAGAGCTTCCTTCTTTATTAAAAGACTATTTATAATTATTCGTTAACGTGTGGAGTGTCTTCTGAGTTTTGAAGCTTACGCTCAAGCTCTTTCACTTTCTCCTCTTGTAGCACCTTCTTGTATTCGAAAGGAATTACCTTAACAAACTTAGGTAAGTACTTGTTCCAGTTTACAAGAATATCTTGTGCTTTCTCACTATTGGTATGCAGTAAGTGCTTGTGTAACAAGAACTGTAATTCTTGAACATCAGCTCCATCTTCAACCGGAGATAATTCAACTAAACCTTTGTTACAGAAATAATCGAAGTTACCTTCCTCATCTAATACATAAGCAATACCACCACTCATACCTGCAGCAAAGTTACGTCCGGTTTTACCGATCACAACAACTCTACCTCCGGTCATATACTCACAACAGTGATCACCTACACCCTCAATAACTGCTTTAGCTCCAGAATTACGTACACAGAAACGCTCACCTGCTACACCTCTTACATATACATTACCTTCTGTTGCACCGTAAAGAACAGTGTTACCAATAATAATGTTTTCTTCGGGCTTAAAGGTTGAACCAGCTGGAGGCACAACTACAATTTTACCACCCGAAAGACCTTTTCCTAAGTAGTCATTGGCATCTCCTTCAAGTTTAAATGCAATACCCTTTGCAAGGAAAGCACCAAAACTTTGTCCGGCTGAACCATCGAATTTACAGTTAATGGTGTTTTTAGGTAAACCATCTTCACCATAACGTTTACTTACTTCTCCTGATAAAGTAGATCCTGTGGCACGATCAAGGTTAGTGATTTTTTTGGCAATCCAAACCTTTTGTTGATTTAATAAGGCAGGTTGTGCCTCATCAATTAACTGCCAGTCCATAATTTCATCAATACCATGATCTTGCGCGCTGGTATTGTGTAATGGATATATCTTACCTTCTTCAGGGAAGTGTAATAATTTGCTCATGTCGATTCCTGAAGTTTTCCAGTTACCAACATTTGAATCCTGCTCTAATAAATCTGTACGACCTACAACTTCATCAAGAGATTTGAAACCTAGCTCAGCTAAGATCTCACGAACCTCTTCAGCGATAAAGTTCATGTAGTTTACAGTGTATTTATATTTACCGATAAAACGCTTACGTAAGCTTTCATCTTGTGTGGCAATACCTGCAGGACATGTATTTAAGTGACACTTACGCATCATGATACATCCCAGAGTGATTAGTGCAGAGGTAGCAAAACCAAACTCTTCAGCTCCTAAAATGGCTGTTTTAACCACATCCATACCGGTTTTTAACTGACCATCTGTTTGTAACATCACACGACCACGTAGGTTGTTCATTACAAGCGTTTGTTGTGTTTCAGCTAAACCAATCTCAACAGGCATACCTGCATGTTTTACAGAACTTGTTGGAGATGCTCCGGTACCACCTTCAGTACCTGCAATAATAATACGATCAGCATGTGCTTTAGCTACACCTGCAGCAATAGTACCTACTCCCGACTCAGAAACAAGCTTCACACTAATTTGAGCACTTGGATTAGTACATTTTAAATCGTAAATAAGCTGTGCTAAATCCTCAATCGAATAAATATCGTGGTGTGGAGGAGGAGAAATAAGGGTAATTCCCGGTGTTGAGTTTCTCAACTTGGCAATAATCTTATCTACCTTAAATCCAGGTAACTGACCACCTTCACCCGGCTTAGCACCCTGAGCTACTTTAATCTGAAGCTCATCAGCGTTGGTAAGGTAGTTACTTGTTACACCAAAACGACCTGAAGCAATCTGCTTAATAGAACTACGTGCAGGAGATTTAAAACGCTCAGCATCTTCACCACCTTCACCCGTATTACTTTTACCACCAACTTCGTTCATGGCAAGAGCTAATGCAGTATGCGCCTCTTTTGAAATAGAACCGTAACTCATTGCTCCGGTTACAAAGCGTTTAGTGATATTCTCTTTAGGTTCAACCTCGCTGATATCAATTGACTTTCTGTCTTTTAGTTTTAAGAAACCTCTTAAGAATAAAGGATTTTGGTTATCAGCTTGTACAGCCTTGCTAAACTCTTTATATTTTTCATAGTCACCGTTACGGGTCGACCACTGTAATAATCCAACAGTTTCAGGGTTCCATCCATGCTTTTCTCCGTACTTACGGTAAGCATACTGTCCTGTACTATCTAAAAAGTCGTTGTCAACTTTATCTTCGTATGCACTTTCGTGATACATTTGTGTTTCGCGAGCAATTTCTTCGAAACCTACCCCACCAATTTTTGATGATGTACCAGTGAAATACTTCTCAATCAATTCGTCTGAAATACCAACAGCTTCAAAGATCTGTCCTCCATGGTAACTACGTAATGTAGAGATACCCATTTTCGACATAATCTTCATCAATCCTTTATCAACAGCTTTAATGTAGTTTTCGCGAGCAACGCCATATTCCATGTCAATCTCGCCTTTCTTCACTAAGTCGTCGATAGCAGCAAAAGCTACATAAGGGTTGATAACACTAGCTCCATAACCTAATAATAAAGCAAAATGCATTACTTCACGAGCCTCACCGGTTTCAACGATAAGACCAATTTGCATACGCTTCTTCTTTTTGATCAGGTGATGATGAACAGCAGCAGTTGCCAGTAAAGAAGGAACTGGTGCTTGATCCGCACTAATGTTTCTGTCAGAAAGTATGATAAAGTTGTTTTTATCATCAACAGCTTTTTCAGCAGCAGCACACATCTCCTCAATTACTTTTTCCATGCCTGCACCGCCTTCAGAGGCTTTGTAAAGCATTGGGATAGTAACGTGAGTAAACTCCTCGCGATGATAATCTTTAATTTTACCTAAGTCGGTATTGGTCACCAACGGGCTCTCAAACTTAATTAAGCGACAGTGCTCCGGGCTATATTCAAGAATGTTTTTCGAAGCAGAACCAATGTAATTTGTTAATGCCATTACTAATCCTTCACGAATAGGATCGATAGGAGGGTTAGTAACCTGAGCAAATAACTGACGGAAATAGTTGAATAAACGCTGTGGTTTTTCAGACATTGCCGCAATTGGCGTATCGTTACCCATTGATGTTGTTGGTTCCATTCCGGCTTGTGCCATAGGACCAATCAATGATTTAACATCTTCACGTGAGTATCCGAATGCTTTTAAATAAGTATCGAACCCATCAATAGAAGACTTCACGCGTTGCTTCACTTCAATATCCTTCAAACGAATACGATTTTCTTTCAACCAGTTTTCGAAAGGATGTTTGTGAGCAAGCTCTTCTTTTATTTCTTCATCAGGAATAATAATTCCTAACTTGGTATCAACTAATAATAATTTACCTGGCTTTAAACGACCTTTTTCTTTGATCTCTTCAGCAGGGAATGTTTGCACACCTACTTCCGATCCCATCACAATCATGTCATTTTTAGTAATCACATAACGCGAAGGACGTAAACCGTTTCTATCTAAAGTACCACCAATATAACGACCATCAGAGAATACAATTGAAGCAGGACCATCCCAAGGCTCCATAATTGTAGAGTGATATTCGTAATAAGCTTTTAAACTTTTTGGAATAGGGTTCTTATCATTCCAAGATTCAGGAATAAGCATACTTAATGCCTGAGGAAGAGAACGACCTGTTAGTACTAAGAACTCAAGTACGTTATCTAAAGATGCCGAGTCACTCATGTCCGGAGCAACTACAGGGAATAATTTATCTAAGTCATCACCAAATAGGTCCGACTTTAATAAAGACTCACGAGCCTGCATCCATAAACGGTTTCCTTTAATGGTGTTAATTTCACCATTGTGCGCCATAATACGGAAAGGCTGAGCCAGATCCCAACGTGGGAAAGTGTTTGTACTAAAGCGAGAGTGTGCTAATGCAATAGCACTCTTAAATATAGGGTTTTGTAAATCAAGGAAGTATTCGCCTACTTGTGCAGGAGTTAACATACCCTTATATATCATTACTTTGCTCGATAAACTAGGAATGTAAAAAGCATCCTTAGCTTCAAGATCAGAGTTTCTTAAGTTTCTTTCAGTAACTTTCCGTGCAATAAATAACTTACGCTCTAATTTATCTTGCTCGTAATTACCTTTTACTAATATCTGACGAATACGTGGCTCTGTACGCTTGGCGATCTCACCAATCACGCTGCTGTCAACCGGTACATCTCTGTAGCCAATTAATTCAAGCCCCTCTTCTACTAAGTTTTTGTTTAACTCATCCTGACAAAGAAGAGCTTCTCTATCTTCTTCGGGTAAAAAGACCAAACCGGTACCATATTTTCCGGCTTCAGGTAATTCAAAACCTAACGAACGACAAAATTCATCCGGTACTTGTAGGAATATACCAGCACCATCACCCGACTTATTGTCAGAGCTTTCTGCACCCCTATGGGTCATGTTGAATAATACTTCTAGTCCACGCTGCACGATATCGTGCGATGCTTTACCTTTAATATTAGCAACAAATCCAATACCACAGTTCTCATGCTCGTTGGCAGGATCATACAATCCTATTGCCTTAGGATATCTATTATGCATCATATATATAAATTAATAAAGAAGGAATACTACTGAAAATCCGTTTCACCAAGCGAAGCGGTCTATCTCACAAACCCATTACCATTTTAAATGTCTATCAAACCATAAATAAACATCGGGTATAAAAATGATAATTATAAATTTTTATACTTATTTACTTTGAAAACGGAAGCAAAAGTAGCGTTTTTAATTATATTTTCCAAGATCGGTATTTTAATATACGTTAAAAGATTACAAATCTTAAGTTTAAACCATGATAAATGTCATATTTAATTAGTGTGTGTGGGTTTTCAAAATGGCTTGATTAATAGTTGGTTAGGGTGACTTTGCTTTGGGAGGTTATTTTTCTGTGCAATATTATATGCATAGGCTAATGTATATTTATGCAATTGTGATTGTTTTAATATTCCATTAAAAATTAACGAAAAATTAATCTATCAGTAGATGAAGAAAATTTTAATAGGTGACCTTATATGTTATAATTTGATGATAGATTTGTGCTGTTTTAAAGAGTCATCGTGATAAAGGCTATTGCGTATATATTATGAAATTTAATTTGAAAAGATTGTATGCTTAAAGAAATTAGGAAGAATCCAATGTATGCTTACCTGTTATTGCTCACCATTGCAATGACGGCTGGTTTTCAAGCCTGGCGGACCTTGTTTAATAATTACGGTGTGGATGAAATTGGGATTAATGGTTTTCAGGTTGGAGTAATACAATCTGTAAGAGAAATTCCGGGTTTCTTAGCTTTGTTGGTAGTGTATTTGTTGCTGATTGTAAAGGAGCATCGTTTGGGAGCTATCTCAATATTGGTAATGGGTATGGGTGTCGTTGCAACAGGTTTGGTTCCTTCGTTTTGGGGTTTGGTGTTTTCTACCCTGCTGATGTCGCTTGGTTTTCACTATTTCGAAACAGTAAATCAAAGTCTCACACTACAACACTTCAATAGAAAGCAAGCTCCGGTAGTTATAGGTAGTATAAAAAGTTATGGTGCACTTACCAATATATGTGTAGGTGCTATTATTTGGGCGGTATCAAAGTATTTTGAGCTTTCTCACTTGTTTGTAGTTTTTGGAATATTGGTAATGGTTGCCGGAACCATTGCGCTGACTCGTAACCCCATAAAAAAGGAAGTTGCCGCCCAGCATAAAAAGATGGTATTAAAACGTAAGTATTGGCTGTTTTATACTTTAAACTTTTTGGGAGGTGCGCGCAGGCAAATATTTGTGGTGTTTGCTGTGTTTATGCTGGTAGAGAAATATCAGTTTAAAGTAGAAGGAGTTGCCATGTTATTTATCGCTAATAATATAATTACCTATTTTGTTGCGCCATTAATTGCTAAGGCTATCAATAAATATGGTGAGCGAAAAATGTTATCGGTTGAATATATTTTCTTAATTGTCATCTTTTTGTCATACGCTTTTATCGAAAATAAAATTGTAGTGGCTGTATTGTATGTTGCTGATCACATCTTTTTTAGTGCAGCAATGGCTATTAATACTTATTTTCAAAAAACAGGAGACTCTAAAGATATTGCTCCTTCTATGGCTGTTGGTTTTACTATTAATCATATTTCAGCTGTAGTTATACCCGTTATTGGAGGGTTATTATGGATGCTTGACTGGCGTATCCCGTTTGTAGCCGGAGCAGGAATTGCTGTACTTTCTTTATTTTTTGCCCAGCTGATAAGAATTCCAAAAGAAGAAGGAATTAAAGTAATTAAATAAAGATTTATGTGTTGAGATACATATTAATGAGTGTTCGTAAGAGAAAATTGATCCTGCATTTTACACTTATTTCAATTCCTCATTTTATTTTATATTTGTGCAAAAATTAATAGCATGCCCCAAAATTATTTTACACAACTTTTTGAGTCTTTCAATAATAAAAATATACTAATTCTTGGAGATGTAATGATCGACTCCTACCTGTGGGGAGACGTGAATAGAATATCTCCGGAAGCTCCTGTTCCTGTGCTTACAGGGGTTGGTAGAGAGAATCGCCTGGGTGGTGCGGCCAATGTTGCATTAAATATTCAGGCCTTGGGGGCTAATCCGATCTTGTGTTCGGTAATTGGCGACGATCTTAGAAGCCACGATTTTTTTGAATTATTAAAAAAACAGGAGTTAAGTTCTGAAGGCATTGTGACATGTCATCATCGTATGACAACAGTTAAAACCAGGGTGATTAGTCAGCATCAACATTTACTTCGTGTCGATGAAGAAGTTTGCAGTCCTATTGCGCAAGATTCAGAAGATAAGTTGATTGCCAAGTTAAATTATGTGTTGGAAACTCACCGTATTGATGCCATCATATTCGAAGATTATGACAAAGGGGTGATTACGCCATCGGTAATTGATAAGGTGGTGAAGGTGGCCAATGAAAGTGGTATTCCAACTTTGGTTGATCCTAAAAAAAGAAACTACAACGATTATAAAGGTGTAACTTTTTTTAAGCCCAATTTTAAGGAGTTTAACGAAGGGTGTAAACTGGAGTTGAATAAAGGAGCCGCTGATGAGTTGGTGGCAGCAGGAATAGAATTTCAGGAAAAACAGAATATTGATATTTTAATGATTACCCTTTCGGAGCATGGCGTAATGATTAACCAGCGAGGGGATTCAGCATCAATTATTCCGGCAGAGATCAGAAATATTGCAGATGTTTCCGGTGCAGGAGATACTGTAATCAGTGTTAGCGCGCTTTGTTTAGTACAAGGAGTAGAGCCAAAATTAATTGCTCGTATTTCTAATATGGCAGGAGGATTGGTTTGTGAAGAATCAGGAGTGGTGCCGGTAAATAAGGAGCTGTTATTGAATGAGTGTATTCGTAAAATAAATCCTGAAAAGGAATACATTGTTGCGGAATAGCACAAATGACCTGGATTAGGTTGTGTGGTTTGAAATAATAATAATTGATGAATTAATACCTTAATGTGAGTGTTTGATTACTTTCTGGGATGAGTGAAACTTTTATGCTGTTTTTCGTATATGTTTTATTAATTAAAAGTTTAACTTTGACAGGCTTTAATAAAAAGTAAAAAGCAACATGGAGTATGTCAATTACTTGTGTTATTTAATTGAGAAGAAGAATAAGAAGGGTTGTGATTTAGGACAAGTGAATAGTAGAATTTTGTTAAATTAAATTTTCATTTTAATTACCATCATATGGGAAAAATCATTGCACTGGCAAATCAAAAAGGAGGTGTAGGTAAAACAACTACTGCTATTAATCTGGCTGCAAGTTTGGCAGTTTTGGAATATAAGATTTTGGTAGTTGATGCCGATCCTCAGGCTAATGCCACTTCAGGATTAGGGTTTGATTTAAGAGAAATTGAAGCAAGTATTTACGAATGTATTGTTGACGGGATAGATCCGTCTAATGCCTTATTAAATACCGAAATTGAAGGGCTTGATTTGTTGCCTTCGCATATTGATTTAGTTGGAGCTGAAATTGAAATGCTAAATCTACCCGAAAGAGAAAATGTACTTAAAAAGGTATTAAATCAAATTAAGGACAGATACGATTTTGTTTTAATAGACTGTTCTCCTTCATTGGGTTTAATCACGGTTAATTCATTAACAGCTGCCGACTCGGTAATTATTCCTGTTCAGTGTGAATATTTTGCACTTGAAGGATTGGGTAAGCTTTTAAATACCATTAAGATTATTCAAAGCAGGTTAAATACAACACTTGAAATTGAAGGTTTCTTATTAACAATGTATGATTCGCGCTTAAGATTATCTAATCAGGTTGTGGAGGAAGTTCAAAGACATTTCCAGGATATGGTATTTGAAACTTTAATCACCCGTAATATTAAATTAAGTGAGGCTCCTAGTTATGGAAAAGCCGTTGTTGAGTATGATGCCACTAGTAAAGGAGCAGTTAGTTATTTAAATTTAGCTCGCGAATTATTGCAAAAAAACAATATGACAAAAATCGACAGTAAAGATAAAGTCATAAAGTAAAGTATTAGAAGATAGAATTTTAAATAGATGTAGTTTGCCGGTAGTGATACCTAGCAACTACCAATAGAATATAGAATGGCTAAAAAAAGTGCTTTAGGAAGAGGGCTGGGAGCTCTTATAGATAATGCTGATGAAGTAACCAGGGGCAATAATAAGCCTTTGGCAGGAATGAATGAGATTGAGGTGAGTAAAATTGTGGCTAACCCGTGGCAGCCACGCTCTCGTTTTGATGAAGAAAAACTAGATGAATTGGCAGCTTCAATAAGAGAAATAGGAGTTATTCAGCCTTTAACCGTTCGTAAAAATGGCAATAAGTATCAGTTGATTGCCGGAGAACGTCGATTTAGAGCATCTAAGTTAGTAGGTTTAGAAAAGGTCCCTGTTTATGTTCGTACTGCTGATGATGAAACCATGCTTGAAATGGCCTTGGTTGAAAATATTCAGCGTGAAGACCTTGATCCTATTGAAATAGCCATTAGTTACCAACGTTTACTTGATGAGTGTGATCTTACTCAGGAAAGCATGTCTGAACGCGTGGGAAAAAAGAGATCTACCGTAACCAATTATCTACGCTTATTAAAGCTTCCGGGAGAAATACAGCTGGGATTAAGAGATAAAGTAATCGGTATGGGACATGCACGAGCCATTATTGGTATTGCTGACTCAAAAGTTCAAATAAAGATTTATGAAGAAATTGTGGCCAATGATTATTCTGTACGTAAAGTAGAGGAGGTGGTGCGCGATTTAAACAGTGATAAAAGTGCCGATAAAAAGCCTGCTAAAAAGAAAAGTGTTTTACCGGAAGAGTATCAGCACTTGAGCAATCAAATATCCAGTGTTTTCGATACCAAAGTTCAGTTTTCCAGGGGAGATAATGGAAATGGGAAAATAGTTATCCCGTTTAGTTCAGATGATGATCTTGAAAGAATCATTGATATTCTGGACAAGGCAAATACAAAGTAAATTTTAAATGTTTATAGCAGCTATTGCTCGTATAATAAACAATTTGAACTATCTATTGGTGAAGAATAAAGGAATCATTTACCACATTATATTTGTTGTCTTTTTGTTGGTTTGTTCCCAAGGTTTAAAAGCACAATCAGATTCGGTAACCATTGTATCGGCAGATACTCTTGATGCAAAACCTGTTGTAATAAAACCCCATTCACCACATAAAGCCACTTTTTATTCTGCGGTGTTACCGGGATTGGGGCAGGCTTATAATGGTAAGTATTGGAAAATACCTATTCTGTATGCCGGTTTTGGAGGTGTTATTTATGCCATTCATTTTAACACTAAATGGTATAATACTTATCGTACTGCTTATCGTGATTTCCTTATTCAGGATCCGGGAAATAAAAGTTATGAAGATGTACTTCCTGTTGGACTATCACTGGAGGATGTAGAAAATAACGGGCCATATGCCGATTGGTTCGGAAATGCACTGAATAATAAAAAGAAATACTATAAAAAGTATAGAGATATTAGTTATGTTGGTTTTGCTTTGGTTTACGTATTAAACCTGGTAGATGCCAGTGTAGATGCTCACTTTAAAACGTTTGATGTGAGCGATGATTTAAGTTTGCATGTTGAACCTATCGTAAATCCCGGAGTAGGAATGAATAGTGTTGGGTTGCAGTTGAAGTTGGTGTTTTAATTAAAACAATAAAAGAAGGATGATGTTAAGGTTTTTTATTTTTGCAGGAGTATTTGCTGTTTCATTAAATATTTTACAAGCACAAGATAGTGCAGAGGTTGATTCGTTAATTACAGCCAGTGATACACTTGATTTAGGAAATGACGTAGAAGAAGGTTTTTTTACAGAGAATCTGGATAGTGTTAAGATTACTGAGCAATTTAAAGAACCTAAAGTAACGCTTACGAGTGGTTATCCGACTAAATTACCTGATTCTGTTTATATACAAAGACTTCAATCTTTAGAATCTCCGTTAGAATTTCCATTTAATAGTAAAGTTAAGGCATATATTCAGTTATATACTGAAAAGAAGCGTCAGCAGGTTGAAATAATGTTGGGGCTGTCAGATTATTACTTCCCCATTTTTGAAGAAGCCCTGGATGCAGCAGAATTACCGATGGAGTTAAAATATCTGCCAATTATTGAATCAGCATTAAATCCCAGAGCTTTCTCCAGAGCCGGAGCTTCAGGCTTATGGCAGTTTATGTATGGAACCGGTAAGATGTATGGTTTAAAAGTTGATTCATACATAGATGATCGACGGGATCCGGTTAAATCATCTCAGGCAGCTGTTAATTTTCTTAAAGATTTATATAAGCAATACGGAGATTGGTACTTGGTTATTGCAGCATATAACTGTGGCCCGGGAAATGTAAATAAGGCTATTTATCGTTCTGGAGGGAAACGTGATTTTTGGCAAATTTATTATCGCCTCCCTCGCGAAACCAGGGGGTATGTGCCGGCATTTATAGCAGCAGCTTATGCAATGAATTATCATGAAGAACATGTGATTTATCCAAGAGAAGCTGATATCGTTCAGGCTACGGATACCATTATGATTTCAGAACTGCTTCACTTTAAACAAGTTTCGGCAGTGACGGGTATTCCTGTTCAAACCTTGCGTGATTTAAATCCACAGTACAGAAGAGATGTTGTGCCAGCACAAAAGAAAGCATATGCGTTAACAATTCCGGTTGATGCAACAGAAAAGTTTATCACTTTAGAGGATAGTATTTTTGCATATCAGCGTGAGAAATATTTTGCGTCTGACAGGTTGGTGGTTTCCCCTTCGAATCATTACAATGCGCCTGCAGCACCTAAAAACAAAGCCAAAGTATATTATACCGTTAAATCCGGTGATGCCGTGGGTCTTATTGCCGACTGGTATGATGTGTATTCATCAGACTTACGTTACTGGAATAATATCCGCCGAAATTTAATTAAGGTAGGGCAAAAACTAGTGGTGTATGTTCCAAAAAATAAAGTGGATCATTATAAAAAGATAAATGGGATGAGCTATGCTCAAAAGCAGGCTATAAGTGGGCGTACAGTAAATGCTTCAAAACCTGTACCAGCGGATAAAAAATTATCTCAAACAGTAAGCTCAGAGTACGAATATTATACAGTACGCAGTGGAGATAATTTATGGTCCATTGCCCAAAAGTATCCGGGCGTTTCAAACAATGATATCATGCGACTAAACAGCCTTACTAATGGTTCTAAAATCAGTCCCGGACAGAGGTTGAAGATCAAACCAAAGAGTTAGAATCGTATATTTTTTCTGGAGCTGTTGGTAGTACCATTTAGGTGGTGTATATTAATGGTTGCTAAAATCACAGAATGCTTAAGCCTCCTAAAATATTTTTATACTATGTCATTGTAGTTATTGTATTTGGTGTATTGAGTTATTTTACGCCACATGAAGGTTTTCGAATTGGGTCTTCATCTTTTCGTGTAAAGTGGATTTCTGTCGATCAGTTGTTTAATAAATATTCGATCAATACTGTTGAGGATAGCGCTGGTTATTTAAAGGACTCCATTCAATTTAGTTTAGTTGATACGATATCTGATATAAAGGATACGATTGCTCCCGAAGTATTACCGGTAGTATTGGATACAATTGTTAAAGATTCTATTGGTAATAAGAATATATTATTAAGCTATCCTCAGGTTTTTAAAAAATCCCTTTATTCATTTTATAAAAGAGCAGCTGGTGCTATTGATTCATCTAAAGTGATTAGGGTGCTGCATATGGGCGATTCCCAGATAGAAGGAGATAGAATCACACGTTATCTGCGCGAATCATTTCAATCTAAATTTAAAGGAACAGGACCTGGTTTAATAACGGTTTATGATCCGCAAAAACAATTTCCTTCTGTATGGATTCGTAATGTAGGTTATTGGAGTGAGCATGCTATTTATAATGTGCCCCGGTTAATTAAAGATAATCAATATGGTTTGTTGGGGAGAGTAGCAACCATTGATTCCGTCGGGATTTCAAAAATATTTATATCCAGGTCATCTCTGGCTCAACCTAAAGCAAGTAAGTTTTATAAGTCTCGATTGTTTCTAAAAAGCATCGAAAAACCTTTGGTGGTTAATGCCTTATGGGAAAATGAGAAAATTAGTAGTGATTCGCTGGGAAAAGAGGATGGTATAACCGAAATCAACTGGACTTTTAAAGAAGCGCCTCAAAGATTTTCTCTTGAGTTTGAAGCTAAACAAAGTCCTTTGTTCTTAGGATTGAGTCTAGATAGCGTGGCTGGGGTAGCAGTAGATAATATTGCTATGAGAGGACAATCATCACCACGCTTAGATAAAACGGATACGGTATTGTACAGGGCTATGGCTGATTATATGAATATTGGATTGGTGATTCTGCAATATGGTACCAATATGGTGCCCACAATAACGGATAACTATACTTTTTACAGCCGTACTTTTTATAAGCAACTCAAAATAATAAAGCAAACCATGCCAAATGTTCCTGTAGTGGTAGTTGGTGTTGGAGATGTCGCCAGCAGGGAAGGAGGAGAAGCCAAGTCATATCAGCATATATATAAAATAAAAGAGGCTCAAAAGGCGGCAGCTTTTAAAGCCGGTTTTGGTTTTTTCGATTTGTTTGAGGCGATGGGAGGTGAAGGATCTATGTTAAAATGGGTAGAAGAAGAGCCTCGCAAAGCCATGTCAGATTATACGCATTTTAACAGCAGGGGTGGTGAGCAGGTGGCCAGCTGGATTTATACTGCCATTATGCACGATTATAATAACTGGAATAATTCAACTACTTTTAATACAAATTAATTCAACAGCAGCTTTTGGAACAACTCATTGGTATATTAAAATATAACCCTAATGCCTCGTTTGTATTTACGCATTACTTGTTTTGGCTGTTTTTTGGTTTTGTTCTTTTAGGTAATGCCTTGCTTTACAAACGAAGCGTTTTACGAAACGCCTTTCTTTTTCTGGTTAGTCTTTTCTTCTATTATAAAGCGGGCGGTTACTATTATTTTCTACTTATATTTTCTTCGATAGTTGATTATAGTATTGGTTTAGCCATTGCTAAAAGTAAAACCAAACTTTTTCGTAAGGTTTTCTTGTTAATTAGTTTGATGGTAAACCTGGGACTTCTTGGTTATTTTAAATACACGTATTTTTTAAGTGATTTAATAAAGCAATTGTCAGGATACCAGTTTAATATTCAAAATTATTTTTCTGTATTTACTAATGCAGTTTTCGATACTCAGCTCGATGTTTCTAAAATCATATTGCCTGTTGGTATCTCGTTTTTTACCTTCCAAACCATAAGTTATTCAATAGATGTTTATCGAAACAGAATTAAGCCGGTAACAAATATTCTGGATTTTGGTTTTTACGTATCCTTTTTTCCACAATTGGTTGCAGGGCCAATTGTAAGAGCATGGGAGTTTATTCCTCAGCTGTATCAAAAGTATCAGTTGTCGCATAGGTGGTTTTGGTGGGCCGTTTGGCTTATTATGGGAGGCTTATTTAAAAAGATGGTGATATCAGATTACCTCAGCGTTAACCTTGTTGATCGTGTATTTGATGCCCCCATGATGTACAGTGGAATAGAGCTGGTTGTGGGTGCTTATGCATATGCGTTACAGATATACTGTGATTTTTCAGGTTATACTGACATTGCTATAGGTGTGGCACTTATTCTTGGATTTCGCCTGCCCGAAAATTTTAATCGCCCTTATATGGCTACGTCACTGACTGACTTTTGGCGGAGGTGGCATATTTCTCTTTCTTCGTGGTTGCGTGATTACCTGTATATTCCTTTGGGAGGAAACAGAAATGGCACCGTTCGCAGAAGTGTAAACCTTTTGATTACGATGGTACTAGGAGGCTTATGGCATGGTGCCGGATGGTTGTTTGTAGTATGGGGAGCTCTTCATGGTTTTGGCTTGCTGCTGGAGAAGCTTTTTAAAAGTCTGTTAAAGCTAAAAGGAATGGTAATGCCTAAGTTTATAGGATTTCTTTTTACTTTTCATTTTGTGGTTTTAACCTGGATAGTTTTTAGGTCTCCTAATCTTGAAACACTCAGATTGTTTTTTATTCGTATACAAAGTGCATTCTCTATTTATTCCTTTCAACATATGTTTGAGTCATATGCTTATGTCTTAGTGGTTTTTTTTATTGGTTATATGCTCCACTGGTTACCTGTAGAGCTTAAAAAAACTATTAAAGTCAACCTAATTCAAAGTCATGTTGTTATTAAATTGATATTGGTTATTGTTTTTGGTGTAGTAATTTATCAGTTTAGCCTAATAAACGTCAAGCCATTTATCTATTTTAGGTTTTAAATGCTTAATATTTTTTACATTGTGGTGTAATTACAATGTAGAATAAAGCTTCAGGTTGTTTTGTCTTGTTATGTTTTATTTGGGAGTTTCATCTGACTATTGAAAAATAAATTAAAACAGATAAAACCAGCTTATAAATTTCATTATTTAATTTGAAATATAAATAGACATAAAATTTGGTTGAATGATCCTGGTCTGAAGGACAGTAGCCATCTGACCATTGAAAGTATATTTAAAGGATGAGATTAAGATTATTATATATTATCATATTAGGATGTACAGCTTTTGTTGTAAAAGGGCAGCATCATTTCTTTCGTCAATATTCTCTTGAGCAGGGTTTACCACAGTCAGAGGTAAATGATATTGCAGAGGATAAGTTCGGTTATTTGTGGTTGGGAACCAACGGTGGCGGCTTGTGTCGTTTTAACGGAATCGACTTTGAAGTGATGACCAAGAAAAATGGCTTGCTTGAAGATATTATTATGGGCCTGTACAGCGATAATAACTATAATCTCTGGGTGGGCTCTCAACGAGGTATATCAAAGTATGATGGTCAGAAATTTAAGCATGTTATCCAGTCAGACACAGCATTGTTTCAGGAAAGAATGCAATTTATTGAAACCATTGATGGTAATATTTGGGCTTTGGTTCGTGAGGTTGGAGGCAATAGAAGTATTTATCAAATTACTAATGATAGCATAGTTAATTTTACGCAATTGCATGCGGATATATTTAAGGATAAACGGATATTTTTTGCCACTAAGGCCGGATCAAACAAATTAATGGTATCCACCAATAAAGGTGTATTTCAAATTGAGGGAAATCAAGTAAAAGCGGCAGATTTAAAAAGTAGGTATGGTTTGTCCGAAGGAATACATGTACCATTACTCTATGATAAGTTTAGAAATCTGTGGATCTTATCTTTTGAAAGGGATAAGCAGGGAGAACTTTTACAATTAAAATTTGATGGTTCTATACAGAAGGTTGAGTGGCCAAGCCATGTGCCTTTAAATAGAGTTTTTAGAATTTATGAAGACCGTAGTGGTGGTGTTTGGATGGCTGTTACCTCTTCCGGTGTTGTTTGTTACAAAAATAATGAGGTTAGGTTTTTTAGTGCATCTAATGGATTAAAAACCTCTTTGGTAACAAGCTTTGGTGAAGACAGGGAAGGAAACATGTGGTTAGGAACAAGCGGATCAGGTTTATTTAAATATGGAGGAGATCTTTTCGTAGCTTTTAATAGACAAAGTGGATTGGGTGGAGATATTGTAAGGGCGATATTTCAAGATAGTAAAGGTAATTTTTATCTGGGTGACGATAACAATACGATTTCAATTTTTGATGGAGAATCTGTTAAGAATATAGAAAAAACAGAAGGTGTAGAAATTGGACAAGCTCGAAAATTTATCGAGCTAAGTAATGATCGTTTGTTGATAGGCGCTTTAAATGGCTTGTTTGAGTATGATCACAATACATTTAAAGATGTATCGAGCAGATATGGTTTAAATCAACAAATGCCGATAATTGATTTACTACAGGATAATGGAGATTTATGGGTTGCGATATATGGATTAGGGCTTTTAAAGTATGAGAAAAGTGGCCGTAGTCAATGGTATAACCCCGAAAATTCAGGACTGTCATCGCCGTTTATCTCTAATTTATTTATTGATTCAAATAAAAATTTATGGATTTCCACAACCAATGGAGCTTATAAATTCGATGGTAATGTATTTACGCATTTTTCTGATAAGGAAGAGTTAAATGCTGCATGGGTTTTACAAGTTGCTGAGGATAAAGTCGGGAATATTTGGCTTGCTACCTTTACAGGTGGACTAAATAGATTTGATGGTACCGACTTTCAATATTATGACACTTCAAGGGGAGTTAAGTCTGATAATATATACTCTGTTTTAGCTGATGCTGAAGGAAATATTTGGGCAGGAACTCAAAATGGGGTAGATAAAATAACAATTGGTGCAAATGGAGAGGTTAGCTCTATTCATAATTTTGATAAAGATGATGGATTTATTGGAATAGAAAACAATGGAGGGTGTAATTTACTCGATAGAGATGGCCGTTTATGGTTTGGAACAATTAAAGGGGCCATGGTTTATAACCCCAATGCAGAAAAACTCAATTATCTGGAACCGCCTGTTTATATAACCGAAGTACTGCTTAATTTTAAGGATCCGGAGTGGAAAGAAGAAGTTGAAGGTGTACGTTTTGATTCTATTATGCCATGGTTTCAAATTCCCGAGAACTTAAGCTTAGCGCATTATCGGAATCATGTTTCTTTTCAGTTTGATGGCTTATGCTATACTGTACCCGAAAAGGTGAGATATAAATGGAAATTAGAACCGATTGAAGAAGATTGGTCGCCGGAGAATAAATATAACAAGGCTTTTTATCCTTCGTTACGCCCCGGAAATTATACATTTAGGGTTAAGGCGTGTAACAATGACGGAGTATGGAATGAGGAAGGTATAGTCTATTCTTTTGAAATAAGCCCTGCTTGGTATCAGTATGCGTGGGTTAAGATATTGGGATTTATTATAGTGTTTGGATTGGTGGTGTTAATGCTTAGGAGCAGAATTAGAAAAGAGCGTAAGATGAAATATGCCTTGGAAGAAATTCTGGCTAATAACAAGATAGAAATTCAAAAACAACAGGCAGAGATAATTCGTAAAACAGATACGCTCCAGAAACAAAAAGAACAGCTTCAGGCTCAGGCAGAATCATTGCAAGGTTCAAATAAAGATTTAGAACGATTAACTAAGATTGGACAGTTGGTGGCTGCTAATTTGTCAGTTGACAAAATTTCGGAATTGCTCTATCAATCTTTATCAAAAGTAATGAGTGCCGATATATTCTCTATTGGGCTGTATAACAGTGATGAGAAGTCTATTGATTTTTCTTATTCATATCTGCGTGGAGAGAGGCAGCCATTTACACGATATCTGATTGAAGATAAAGAGCGTTTGGCCATTTACTGCTTTACGCACGTTCAGGAGGTTTTTGTGAATGATTTTTACAAGGAGTATACCAATTATATTTCAGAGATAAGACCTGTGCCTGAAGGAGCCGAGTCTGAGTCTGTGATATATATCCCGCTGAAAACGTCAAGGGATGTCGTAGGTGTTATTTCCGTTCAGAGTTTAAAGAAAGGGGCCTATACAAACTATCACCTTAATTTTCTTCAGAATATTGCTAATTATGCCTCTATTGCTTTGGGAAATGCATTAATGTATCAGAACCTTGTGGATGAGCAAAAGACATTGCAGGATAAACACGAGCATGTGTTAGTAGAAAAAGATGCACTTGATTTGCAAAGGCAACAGTTAGAAGAATTGAATAATGAAAAGAATAAGTTATTTGCGCTTTTTGTAAAAGGTATTCAGGAACCGTTAAATATGGCTATTGGTCAAATGACAACTTTTCTGTCTCAATCAAGCAATTGTACCCCTGAACAACTGGAGTTTTTAGGAGAGCTAATGTATATATTAAAACAGCAGAATGAAGTTGTGGGTAAGGTTTTGGAAGTCAGGAATATAGAGATGGACTTTTATGAGTATCAGCCTCAGGAATTTGAATTAATAGAAGCTATCCAGGAAGTTGTATGTGTATTGGAGCAGGAAGCAGTAAAGAAGCAGATTAATATTAATGTTAGCGGAAAGGCGATTAAGGTTAATCTTGACTTAAGTTTGCTGGTTAAAATTGTTGAGAATCTTTTGTCCAATGCCATAAGGTATTCTCCTAACAATAAAAGTATTCAAATTATTGTTACCACTTTCAACGGCAAGGTAAGAATTGAGGTTCATGACGAAGGGCCTGGCTTAACCGAACAGGAACAGGAGAAGATATTTGAGAAATATATCAAATTGAATAAGGATACGGAAAAGGAAATTAAATCATCAGGTTTAGGTTTGTATATCGTAAAAAAATATGTGACCATCATGAATGGTGAGATATCTTGTGAAAGTATCAGTGGTTTTGGAGCTTCTTTTATAGTACAGTTTCCTTTGTAGGTAATAATCTATTTTGCTATTTGTGGCAAAGTTTTTGATCAGTTGCAATCTGACAATTGGTTGTGTACAAAAATTATGATTATGAATTTGTTATTTATTTTTCTTGGATTTATGATTTTGAGCTGGGTGGTGAGTTCACGACTCAAGTCAAAGTTTAGAGAGTATTCAAAAATACCATTAAATTATGGTCTTACAGGTCGCGATGTCGCTGAAAAAATGTTGCGTGATAATGGGATTCATGATGTGCAGATTATATCTGTACCCGGAAAACTTACCGACCATTACAACCCTTCCAATAGAACAGTAAACTTGAGTCCTGAGGTTTATGCAGGGCATAGTGTTGCTTCCGCTGCTGTAGCAGCTCATGAGAGTGGTCATGCAGTTCAGCATGCCATGGGTTATGGACCTTTAGAGATGAGGTCTGCAATGGTACCTATACAAAATGTTAGTGCCAGGGTGCTAAACTTTATTTTTATAGCATTAATGTTTGGGGGTTTTATGTTACCACAGTTTATGCCTTATGATTTGGCGTTGCAAATAATTATTGTGTGTTATTCCATATTTACATTGTTTGCATTTATTACTCTGCCGGTTGAGATTGATGCGACAAAACGCGCTTTGGTGTGGTTAAATAAAAGTGGAGTAGTTACCGGAGCAATACATGATAAAGCAAAGGATGCATTAAAGTGGGCAGCTTATACATATGTAGTTGCGGCCTTATCAGCACTGGTTACTTTATTGTATTATGTGATGATGTTTTTGGGTAGTAGAGATTAGGACTAAAGTAAATTATATTTCAAAGCCTCTTTCTTTAAATAAGAAAGGGGTTTTATTTTATTTAGATGTTAGCATTTTTATGATTTTGAATTTGTTGGGGCAAAAAAAACTTCCCGTCATTATCAAAAAATGAGGGAAGTTAATTGTCTTGTTTGAGGGGGGGTGTACCCCAATTAATTATAATGCTATACGTGTACTTGATTATGGGCTGCATAATTCAATTTACCTTGATTAATTAATGATAATACAAAATTCATCCCTTTGGTTTGAGAGATACGTAGTGTTTTAAATATTTCGCCAATGTGAATTGGTTGTTTCTCGTTTACAACAGATAAAATTTTATCCTCGAGATTTTTGTTTTTTGCGTCGTTTGTTTTAATCATAATGTGTCATTTTTTAATAGATTAAATTAATATTTGAACGTTTCAACTATATGTTCTAAAATATAAAAATGATTTGAGAATTCGAAGCAATTTTAAGTCTTTAATCGTTTTTTAACAATCTGTAACTAAATCATAAATCTAATCGGCTGTTAATATTAATTTACGAGAATAAGCGCTTTATGTATAAGGAAGTTTGAGTAATTAAGTATGCTGTGTGATGAATGGATAAAAAGTAGTGATTCAATGATTTTGTCGGCAAAAACTATAGTGCAAAATAGGAGGCATTGCGATAAAATATAATGATCGAGGAAAGAGTTTCTGGCATAATAATCATTTTTTACCCATAAATGACTATGTTAATTTGATAAGGTAAGTTTTTTGTATAATTTTTGGTTTGTACGTATGTGTTAGTTATTTTGGATTTCACTTAGGATTTTGTTTAAATAATCTGTTTTTTCTTTTACATCAGAGGTTAATGCATATACAGATATTGTTGCACCTGAAATAGAGTCAATGTTTTTTCCAACTTCAAGTTCTTCTCCGTTTTCATGACCCAAAAACTGCTTAAGCCAGCCTTTTGATGTTACTTCATGACCGTGGGTAGCCGCATAATTAAATATCTTTACAAGTTTAACTTCTGCTTTCTCATCAAATAAAATAAAGTAATCAAAGTATTCAGAAGGGCCTTTTATGTCTCTGTCAATTGAGCATCCTCCTGCTCTACAGCTATTTACTCTACCTATGTATACGTATTTATTATCTGTTTCTGCAAGTTTAAAAAATTTGCCTTGCATGTGAGTTTCTTCCTCTAATCCAAATGGTTTAAGATTAACTTGTTCCAGATCAAAAGTTTTTCTAATTTCTTTTTGAATTGCTTTATGTTTAAAATTAACCTCTTTTTGTCCAAAAGCATTTATACCAACTGCACAAACCATTACCAAAATCAAATACTTTAATTTCATAAGCTTTATCTAATCGATTATGTTTTGACTAATTTATACCAGGATTAAATTGATATCTCACCAAAACTTTTTTTATATCAAAAGCTTGTTTTGTATTTGAACAAATACAAAACAAGCTATATTTTTTTTCTAATACTAAAATTTAAAATCTACTGTAGTATACAGTTATGATTATAAATGGTTACGTTAAAACATAATACCAAAACCAGCATTAAATCTAGTTTGAGCTTTGTCATCGGCTTCTGTTTTTACGAACTGTAAATCTGTTTTGAAAGCTGCTTTTGGGGTAACTTTCCATGTTAATCCAGTTGTAATTACCTTAGCGGCATACGCTTTGTTTCGCTCAATACCACTCTCTAATGAGTGCTGGGTATCATATCCTTCATATCTCACAAATGGAATAAGCTCTGATTTAATTTGACTGTTTGCATTAAATACATTGTATCCTGCTTCAACGTAATATCCAATCATTGATTTACCCAAGTCATTAAGCTCTCCATCTTCTTCTTTAGTGAACTCATTGTATTGTTTTGTATTACCTAAGCTGTTAAAATAAAACTGTCCTCTAAGTTGTAATCCGTTTCTTGAATATCTTGCATCTGCACCTACCATGGCAATACTAACGGTTGAAGAGTCTGCTATAGCTTCTTCTGCAGCATCATCTTTACTTATCCCGTCATACAATGTGCTTTGCGATTTTCCAACATATCCTGATAATCCAAGGTTTAAACCTCTGATTCCAAAATATTCTACTTTCGCTGCAAAATTAGGTGAGCTAATGTAAGACTCAGCACCTTTTTGTCTGCCTTTTCGTAGTCCGTTTTTACCACTAAATTTGGCATAGTTGCCATCTTTGTCATCTTTATCGTACCCATCAAAGCCATTCATTACATAGGCCTGATATCTGATTTTTGCAGGGATATAGGTTCCTGTAAAACCAACTCCAATTTCGCGCCAGGTAGTAGGTGCAATATATTTGTCGATATGAGGACGTTCAACACCGTTAAAGGTATTAGGCTCATGGTATTCGTTAATGATACCCATTGGTGTTAATATTAATCCTGCGCGAAGATTTACAGCATTGTTTAATTTGTATTGTAAAAATGCTTGTTCAACATAAACCTCGCTAACATGTTCGTACTCAAGTTCTGTAATAAACTGAGTGCGCTCGTTAAATTGGTATCCGAAGAGCATAACTACTCTGTGTACATCTAATGTGCCATTGTTTCGCACATCGCTGCTAAGAGGTTGATTGTAATGTACCTCACCATATCCACCAATGGTAAGTTTGCCATCAGTGGCTAAAAGTCGCTCTGCTGAATTAAAGTATCTGTTTTCATCTTGGTTGGTTGTGTTTTGATCTTGAGCAAAGATACCAACTGCTTGCATTAATACGATAAAGAGAAAAATTCCTTTTTTCATGTGGTTTAATTGTTATATGTTCTTATTTGTGGGCAAAAGTATAGAGACGAGGATGTATATGAAATCCCTATAAATAGGTAAATAATTGCTTAATTTATAGGTTGTGTTTGACAGGTAGACTGAAAGTACTATTAGGGTGAGCGCTTGTAGAATCTATGATGATTGTGTAAAGTGCAGATGTGCAGTGTTTTAGTGCGGATATGGAAGAGGTGGGTAAATTAATGAATAGCAGCAGCCTTGCTATTTTTTACGATCCCTATATTTAGGTAGTACGATGAATAAAAAAAGTCCGGATATTCCTATCCAGACTTTTAACGTTACCATATGCTTGGAGTTATTAATTATAAACTCCAGTAAATCATATCTTTTATTTTTTCTTTAAATACCCCTTTGATATCAACAAAAATGGCATTTTCTTTTGTGATACTTTTAAAATATTCTTCATCAAGAGCCAGGTAATCTTTATGATTTACAGCTAAAATGATGGCTTCGTATTTTTGGGTTATTTCAGAGATAAGCCCATAGCCATATTCTTCCATGAGTTCCTCAGAACTCGCATAAGGATCAACAACATCAACATTGGCACTAAAAGAGATTAATTCGTTGTACACATCTGCTACTTTAGAGTTACGAATGTCACTAACATTTTCTTTGAAAGTAGCACCCATAATTAAGATTTTGGCTCCGTTAACTTTGTGTCCGTTCTTAATTAACTTCTTGATTGTTTTCTCGGCAACATAACTACCCATGGAGTCGTTAATTACACGTCCGCCATCAATAATTTTAGTATGATAACCCAATGCGTTTGCCTTGTATGTGAGGTAATAAGGATCAACACCAATACAATGACCACCTACCAGTCCGGGGAAAAACTTAAGGAAATTCCACTTGGTTCCGGCTGCTTCAAGTACTTCGTAGGTATTTATATCCATTCGGTCAAAAATGAGCGAAAGTTCATTCATCAGGGCAATGTTAACATCGCGCTGGGTGTTTTCAATGATTTTTGCAGCCTCGGCAACTTTTATGGTGCTGGCTTTGTATATGCCAGCGGTAATAATTGATTCATACACATCAGCTACAATATTCAGCGCTTCCTCATCACTACCCGATACAATTTTCAGGATCTTAGTCAGGGTATGTTCTTTGTCGCCCGGGTTAATTCGTTCGGGAGAATATCCAATTTTAAAGTCTGTGCCAAATTTGAGTCCCGATTCTTTTTCCAGTATTGGTACGCAGTCATCTTCTGTACATCCCGGATAAACGGTTGATTCAAATACAACAACATCTCCTTTTTTTAAAGCTTTGCCAACAGTTCTGGTTGCGCCTAATAATGGATTCAGGTCGGGCAGATTATGTTGGTTAATTGGGGTGGGAACGGCCACTACATGGAAGCTCGCTTCTTTTATGTCTTCAATATTGCTTGTAAATTCTATGTCGCATCCGTCAAAAGCACTTTTTTCAAGTTCTTTACTAGGATCAATACCTTGTTTCATGAGTTCAACACGATCTTGCTTAATGTCAAATCCCACGACCTTCATTTTACGGGCAAATTCCAGGGCTATAGGTAATCCAACGTAACCTAAACCTATCACCGATAGTTTGGTTTGTTTGGTTAACAGTTTTTCTAACATATAACGTTTGATTAATTAAGGTACAATGATTTACTGCTTATACAAAGCTATAATATTTAGTGAGGGATGTGATTAATTTTGATTGAGTGACAAAAAGCTTTGATTAGTACGTGTTGATAATGAGAGTTTTTGTGCGTGAATTCTTAATTCACCATCAGATTAATAGTGTTTTCAATTATTATCTAGAATCCAAAGTTTAATCCAAACACAAACATTTTATCATCATTTAAATAGGGCAATGGAGTGTATAGTTCCGCATCGTCACCTGATAAAGTATATGTTTCAAGCTCCGTGAAAATATAAGCGTCATTAATAATTTGATATAACGCTCTTATTTTAAAAGATGTTTTATCGTACCTGGCTTCTTCCATAAAAGGGAATCCTTTTCTGTCATCGCCCCAAAGGTTTGTTGACTCCTCATTTTCATCCAGTATTTTTTGATTGTCCCTTCCTCTGCGGGCATGGGTCATGGATACTAATATATCCAAACCTCTTACGGGTTTATAGCGAGCTGAAAGATAAACTTCATCCGAATTGTCTTTTAAATAATGCCCCAATGTATAACGGTTGCTTTCATAAGTTAACGAAGGAATAAAGTGTGTATATGTAAAAGGGTTAGACCTGGTGTATTCAGCGGTTAAACTTAAGTCTGGCAATAAATTTGTTGCCCGGGCACCTACTTTTATGCTTATGTGATTAGAATGTTCATCTTTATCGAACATGTTTGAGAGGGCTATCTCGTCAATAAAAACGGAGGTGTAAAGATGGAGTTTATTAATCTGACGACTGCTTATGTCGAAAAACATTTGTGCATTGTGCCCGGCGCTATTGCGTGAGGCATTGTAAGTATGATCGACAGATTTATAGAATAAAAAAGGGATCATAAAGGCCGGGTTTACATTTCCATCGCTGTATATTATACTATTTCCTATGGATAGATTAAGTTTTTTCCAGGGTTTAAAGGTCATTAAATTGGCCGCAATAAATTTATTCTGAAATACTCTGCGTGTGTCTTCATAGTGACTGTATGATCGGGCACTATCCACAACTTCAGATACAAGCCAGCCATGTGTATAGTTAAGTTCAAACCATTTTACAGGTTTAATATTTAGCTTTAAATGAGCAACAGAAGGGTTGTGTCCTGAAATAATATTTGATCCATTATAGTTGTTTCCCCAAGCAATGTGGTCCTTTATAAGCCCAATGTTTCCCCAGTTCCAGCTATATACAATACCTCCACGACTTTCACTATAGTCTTTTTTATTTGCCCCCAATTTGTACACCGCGCCACGGTGTCGGGTTAAGTATTCAGGTCCACCAATGGCCCCGCTCTCGTGGTTGTCTCTAAGACTTCCGTAAATTGCCAGATGTTTGCCTATGGTGCCAAAGAATTCTGCTCCATTCCATCTGTGTTGCACAAATCCATTACTGTTGTAGTAACCTCTTCCACCTGCTATAGCATTGATGGAGAATTTAAAAAGGGAGTCGCTGTGATAAAAAATATCAAATCGTTTATCGAAATCTTTACCTATATGTAATTCTTTATTAAAGTCTTTTAGGTAAAAGGCAATCTCTTTTTTTTGTCGCTTAGTAAGCTTGTTGCTTTGTTCAGCTTCTTGTAAAAAGAACGCAATTTGCTTACGCGAATATGGTTTTACGCATGTATTTACATCAATAATGTTCAGGTTCGCAAGTTCATCGATAAAATCATAAACCACTTCATTGTCGAGATGATAGGGGACATCTTGTGCTTTTGATGTGTTAATGGATAAAGAGAGAATAGAAATGAAGAGGATTAGGTTATGTGCTTTGATCATTTTTAGGTCTTTTTTAAAACTTCTCTATAAGTGTTAAGCAAACGCTCGGAAATATATTCAACGTCCATATATTTTATTTTGTCTCTTCCGTTGGTTCTTTTCCCAAAGTGCAGTGCCGTGTCAACTGCTTTTGCCATAGCTTCAGGGTTTGCATCTACAATATAGCAACCATCTACATCTCGTGTCATGGATTCTACATCACCAACATCGGTCGAAACAATGGGTAAGGAGCACGCCATGGCTTCCTTAACAACATTTGGTGAACCTTCCCATTTTGAGGTAACCAGCAGTACATCAGCAGCATAATAATAAAACGGAACCCGGTCGAGCTCAACATTATTGACTACAGTTAACTCAATGTCTTCTGTTTTAAGATGTGCCAGTGCTTCACGAGCCAGGTCAAAGTTCTTTTCTTTTCTGTCGGGATCAGAAACCCAAAGGACATGAGCCGAAGAACTAAAGCCGACCTGCTGACGTGCTATTTCCCTGTCGATGGGTTTAAATCTGGAGAAATCAATGCCATTCGGAATGATCTTAGCATCTTTAATTTTAAGATCGTCAAACATCTTTTGGGATTTAACAATGGTGCAGTCCCAAAACAGCTTAGCAAAAATTTTAGTGATTAAGGAAGCTGCTTTTTCCAGATGATAATCGGATCCCATTAACGATACCACCAGTGGCTTTCTGGTAGCTAGGGCACTTGTAAAACCTGAATATCCAAATTGTGCATGCACTAAATCGTAATTTTCTTGCTTAATGTGGTTTCTGAGTTTTTTTATGTGTTTGAAGTAATGAGAAATGCCAATTCCGCTTATTTCATAGTAATCAACAGAAACGCCAATTTCTTCAAGTGATTTGCCTTGTGTGGTTACCAGGTGTGTACGGGCAAACAATCCTTGACTACTATATACAAAGAGTACTTTTAATTTGTTGAAATTCACTGCGATAAATATTTGACAATTGTAAAAATAACGAAATTCCGATATAAATGATGATCCAGGCTTCTTTTTTCAAGTGATGCCAATGGTGTGTTGACAATTTTTATCAAAGCCCTATGGCAATTTTATATGTTGCAAATGACGTAAAAGCTGAAACTAAACAAAATACTTTCCGTACTTATTCAGAGTTAAAATTATAATTCACGAATTAGTAAATATAAGGATAATCAGTTTATGAAAAGATTTTTACACCTATCTGAAGTTGTATTTTTAATGCTCTTAGCTTTAAATGTATTCACATCCAGAGCACAGGAAATAGCAGTTCAGAAAGAATCAAGTTTTAATGAGGTATCAAAAATTGTAGTTAATGGAGATTTTTGTGCCTTAAAAATAAATAAGAGTGAAGGCGGGGTTGTTGAGTTTAAAGGCGTAATTAAGTCAGGTGAAAACCTGGACGCCTATAAATTAAATACAAATGTGGCAGAAGGAGTTTTGACTATTGATGTTGAGAAGCCGGCACAATGGAAATCGCATTGGGGAGAAATTGTTCTGGCTGTGCCTAACCAGCTTGAAATAGAGTTAAACACTATCTCCGGGAAAGTGGATGTGGCCAATATTTCAGAAGCAAAGTTAAGTATTCAATCAAAGTCGGGGCATGTATCTATACAGGAGATTGAAGGTAATGTTTTGGCAGTAACACCGGCAGGAGATATTATTGTTGACAATTTTAAAGGAAGCCTCAAAGCTAAATCAAAAACCGGAAAGGTGATTTTGCGTAATGTAGAGGGGGAACAGAATGTTAGTACCAACAAGGGCAATATTACTGTGTTAAATTTAAATGGAAATATCACTATAGATGGAGGTGGAGGCCTTCAGGAGATTGAGAATGTAAAGGGTAATATTTCAACGAAAGCAACAAGCGGAAATATTAAAATTTCTTTATCAGAAGGCCATGTTGCTTGTCGTATTTTTACGGGCGATCTTAAGATCTTTCAAACAAATGGCACTTATTCTCTTCAGTCATCTTCGGGTAACATTACCGGAACAAGAGTTAAGTTCACTGGTTCTTCATCATTTACCTCAACCGAAGGAAATATTAAGGTACAAATGAATACCAAGTCGAACTTGGCCTTTGTGTTAAAATCGGAGAATTCTTATTTGCGAGCTATGGGAAAATCCAAAAAGAAATCGCTTAAAGTAGGAAAGGGAGATATTGTAATTACCGGAATCAGTACAACCGGCAGTCAGGCCTACTATTAGCCTGAGTTCGATTAAAATTATAGAGCTCAGATTTTATTAAAACACTGATATACAAGTTAAATTCTATTGGCATAGCGAGCTATGTTAATAGAATTTAATGAAGTAGATGAGTGTTTTTAATGAAAGCTCAATGGTAACCACTTATAAACATCGATTTTCTGCTTCATATTTGTTCGACATAGCCCGCTATGCCTTTACAAATATTCCTTGAAACTCAATATTTATAAGCGGTCTGAGCCAATAATTTTACGTCGAACTCAGGCTATTAAAAAAATAAGGGGTTGATCCAGTGTCAACCCCTTTTTATATGTGTTAATTGCTGCCTAATATAAGAGGTAAACCATCTTTACCAGAACCAACTACTACTACTTTAGCATTAGGAGATTCGGCCAGTTTTAATGTGGCATCAATACCTTTTTGCTTAATAATATTAGGTGTTAAACTTGCATTAATAATATGGTTGTAGTTCGCAATACCCTCAGCCTCAATTTTTCTTCGCTCAGCTTCACTTCTTTCTTTATCCAGTTTAAACTGGTATGCCAAAGCTTCTTGTTCTTGTTGAAGCTTACTTTCAATGGCTGCTTTAATTTGTGCAGGTAAAGTAATTGAACGTATTAACAAGGCTCTTAACTCAATGTTATTGTCTTTTAATACTTGCGAAGTTTCTAATTCAATTAAGTCTTCTACTTCTTTTCTTTTGGTAGAGAATAATTCTTCGGCAGTATACCTACCCGTAATACTTCTCACTACCGATCGAACCTCTGGGATTACCAAAACATTAATATAGTCTACGCCAAACTTCTGGTGTAATTGTCCAATTCTATTATAAATAGGATTAAATCGGACTGTGATATCCATATTTATCGACATACTGTTTTTATCCAATACATCCATGGTTTCTTCCTTGGTTTGCTCTTTTACTTTGTAAGTAATGATCTGATTCCAAGGTGCAATAACGACTAGTCCTGGTAGCTTAATGTTGTCAACATCTAAACCAATGGTGTAGGGTTTAAAAATTACGCCGCGTTCTCCAGGCTGAAGAATATGAAACATTCTGCTACTAAAAACAATTAACAATACGGCAGCACCTATAAATAGTCCTAAAATAATTGGGGATACTTTATTTTTCATCTATATCTATTTTAAGTTTTAAAAAATATAAATCTACAAAATATTATGGGAGAGTTTGTCATTGTTGAAGCTATTATTCATTACACCATACACTTTATTTTGTTGCCCTTGTTATGACTGAATCGTTTGTGAAGAAGTAGTATGATATTATCTTTAGCAATGTTTAATTTGATTTCTCTAATATTCATCTAATGAGTTCGGTAAAGGGTTACTTATTAATTTTTGGATCGGTATTGTCTTTTGCCGTTATGTCGGCATTGGTTAAATCAATCCCCAATGTTGATTCTACCATCACTACTTTTGTAAGATTTGCAGTAGGTGTTGGCATCCTGGGTATTTTAGCGCTAACCAAGAAAGTAAAACTCAATTTTAATCATAGTCCTTTATTGTTATTACGCGGTTTAACCGGAGGTTTAGCTGTTTTTTTACTGTATTTCACTATTGTTAAGATTGGTGTTGGCAAGGCCACGGTTTTTGTTTATTCCTATCCCATTTTTGCCACATTGTTGAGTGTAATTATTTTTAAGGAGAAGGTTAAGTTTATTCAGTGGTTGTTTGTGATAATGGCTTTTGTCGGTGTTTTTATGCTTTCGGTTAAAGAGGGAGTTGATATAACACAAATATCTATTTATGAATTACTAGCGATTTGTGGGGCTTTGTTATCAGCAGTTTCTGTTATTCTGGTGAAAAAACTTCATAATAGCGATTCGTCCTATGCCATATTTTTTTCTCAAAGCATTGTTGGATTTTGGTTATTTCTTTTTCCTGCGAATATTAACAGCCACCAAAGTGACTTATCTGTTGGTGTAATTTTAATTGCTGTTGGTGTAGTGTCGGCAGTTGGGCAATTAATTATGACGGAAGGTTATAAATATGTGCAGGTTTCTAAAGGATCAACAATGCATATGATGGTTCCTGTTATTAATATTGCATTGGGTTACTGGTTGTTTGAAGAGGCGTTTACTACAAAAGAATGGATTGGCGCCACTATGGTGATTGGAGCCTGTATTGGTGTGGTGAGCTTTAAGAGTTTAAAATTTAAGTTTTTCGGACCCCGATAAAATAAAAAAAGGTTTTTTATCAAGATAACCTGTCATCCGTCCATCGGGATGACTTACGCATTATCAAGTAAAAACCTTTCGTTTACATGTGTAAAAGTATAGTATAAGTGTGAAGTATATATTATCCCAGTGTTAAAGAATTGCTAAACTTACTTCAGTCATCTGTTAACAGTTTACAGTCATCAGTTAATAGTGATCAGTAACCAGTAATTAGTTAACAATTAGTAGTTTGTTTGATAACTGTTTACTGTTTACTGCTCACTGATGACTGTTCACTGATTATACATCATTTTTCTTCCATTTGCCTCTTTTAAAAAGCAATAATGCAATTAGGGTCATTGTTACTTCGGCAATAATAATGGCATAAAAGGCGCCCTGGTATTGTAGCGGACTGTGAATAGCCAGTATGTAGGCAAGTGGCAACTCAATAATCCAAAATGCCAGCAGATTGATTCGGGTTGGCGTTCTGGTATCGCCGGCACCGTTAAAGGCCTGCACAAGTACCATACCCAGACCATACGATATAAATCCGTAACTTACTATTTGCAAACATTCTGAACCTATGCTGGCTACATTCTGCTCTGTTGTAAAAAACTGAATAAATACTTCAGGTATAGAGATAAATAGAATGCTCATTATTCCTAAAAAAATCATATTTGCTCTGGCTGTAAACCAAACTGACTTTTCAGCTCTGTCAGAACGCTGAGCTCCTAAGTTTTGTCCGACTAAGGTAGCTGCAGCATTACTCAATCCCCACGAAGGCAAAAGTATAAATATGATGATTCTGATGGCAATGGTATACCCGGCCACAGCCTCGCTACCGAAAGTAGAAATAATACGTACTAAGCCTATCCAGCTGGCCGTTGCAATTAGCGATTGAAAGATTCCGCCTGCTGAGATGTTTAATACTTTTATGATTCTCTTCCAGTCGATATGTAGATTTTTTCTAAGCAGTCTTACCCTGGCCGAACCCGATGCTAAAACATATAGCTGGTAGATTACCGCTATACCTCTGCCAATATTCGTAGCCCAGGCTGCTCCCTCAATACCCAGTTCCGGAAATGGACCAATACCAAAAATAAGTAATGGATCGAGAATGATATTTAGCCCGTTGGCCAATACCAATACGCGTAAGGAAATGGCTGCATCACCGGCACCACGAAAAATGGCATTGTTAATAAATAATAGCATAATAACAATGTTGCCTCCAAGCATAATGGCTGGGTAGCCGCCAAATTGTTGCGCTACTTTTTCAGAGGCACCCATAAGTCGCAGCATATCTTGTGCAAAGATGAGGCCCGGGATGGCTATAATAATGGATACAATAATACCTACCATGATGGACTGCCAGGCAATATGAGAGGCTTTTTGAGGCCGGTGTTCGCCAATTCTTCGTGAAACCAAAGCTGTAGTAGCCATGCTTAAGCCAAAGGCAATGGCATAAACGATAGTGATAACCGATTCCGTGATACCTACAGTTGCTACCGCATCGGCCCCTAACTTAGATACAAAGTAAATATCTGCCACAGCAAAAATAGATTCCATGATCATTTCCAACACCATTGGTACTGAAAGAAGGAAAATGGCTTTAATGAGTTTTATTTGGGTGTAATCATTGGAGGTTCCTTTAATGGCTTGCCAAAAGGATGTAAAGATGTTAGTTATCTTTTTGCGATGATTTGATTTATCTGTTGATGGTATATGGATGTCATTCATTTTTATAGTGATCTAGGAATGTTAAACGTTTGAAAACAAAGGCTTGTTTAAGCATTGAAATTAGATTATTGGGTGTGGATGTATACACACAGGCTACTTTGTTTAAATAAGTGCTCATAGTAATTTTTTTAAAGTGAATAATGATGAAAGGCTAAAATGAATTAGTCTTTATTTAAAATAAGAAATAGTGAATAGGAATCTCCATGCCCTTGTGAGAGGAAGTTGTTTTACCAGACGGTATAACAGACAGTGGGTTGTATGTAATTGAGATTCTTCATGATGATGCAAAACTAAGGTATTTATTTTACTTAGTCAATGCGACGGAGGAGCTTTTTGAATATAAAGAGGAAATTGCTAACTGGTTTATAAATTACCAATAATAAAAAGAAGTATAGAAATTAAACAGACCAGGTATATGGCCAGTCCTCCAATTGTTTGTAGGTTTAACTTTTCCTTATTTTGCATATCAAATTATTTATTAGTTGTTTGAGATAAGCAGTTTTACTTGTTTTCTTACTTTTAGTATCCATCTGAATGCGCCGCCTACAGGACAGAAATAACGGCAAAAGAAATTTGAAAAAAAGAGTGATCCGATGAGTGATGCAGGCAGAATATACCATTGTATTCCGGCTCCTTCAAGGGAAAAGAGCATGGCAAATGGTTCATATGCCGCAATAGTTGGATTGGCGGAAAGGAAGATTATTATTAATGACAACCAAAGTAAAATATTGGGTGTTTTAATAAGCAGGCTGTTTACTTTAGACGGAATTTTAAGATTAATGCCTGAAATTTTGTTCAATAGAATTTGTGTTGCATGAAAAGGGCATAAGGCATTGCAATACAGATTTCTTCCCCAAATGATGATGACTGTAAATGTTCCGGCCATTAATAACCACCATATAAAATGAGTATATATGTCAGGAAAATAACCTAATAGCAGGCGACCAAAATGAGTAATGGACAGAGAGGCGTTAAATAGAAAACCGAAGAAGATAAATCCTAAGAATAAACTAAAGTACTTTAAATTCTTTTTTCGGATAAATATGGCAACAAATCCAAGCAAAAATATGAGTAAAGCAATACCTTCTTTGGGCGTAAAGCGGAATATTTTATTAATATGTGGTGTAGTTTTATTGAGATTGTATTCTGCAATTTTATAAGACGCATTCCGTACAGCATCAGCAATAGCTTTGGAACTTACGGTTGCTCCCGAAACGGCATTAATATCGTCTTTTATAATAAAGCGATTGGTTACTTCTTTTTCGGGGTATTGGATGTAGTATTTTTTGTTGACCAGCTTTGCCAAAAATGAGGCTGTTTCGTAGCTACTAATAAGTTCGGTGGCTATAATCTTTCCGCTGCTATCTGCCAGCACGGCAACACTCAGGGGACCACCGTACCCCTGAGCATCTCCAATAGCAAAATAACCAACCAAACTATCCTTTTTTTGTGCAGAAAAAGTGCCTGAGTTGTTATGAGTAAGCGTGAGCTTATTTTCAACAATACAATTTAAATGGTTTACTTTTTCTGTGTTATTGTCATTAAAATTAACGTAGCCAATAATAAACGCGATGGTTAGCGAAATGTAGGTTAGCCAGTTGATATACTTTTTCATTAATTCTGTGTTTACGATCTGTTATTCTTAAGTGCCAGTTTTCTTCCCAAAACCAATAGAATAATCGAAGGGATTCCAAAAATTATCATTCCCATGCTCGATGCCCTGGGTTCTCCTTCCAAAACAGAACTAACAGACCATGCAATGGTAAAAACAAATAAGAATAATCCGATGCCAATGCTGGCCCATGCTCCTGCATTGAATTTAAATTTCCGGTGGTAATAAACAGTAGTTGCTATTCCAAGTGTGGTAATAACTCCTAGTACAAAAAACAATATTTCTATTCCTGTAAAAATCATTTTAATAGCTTTTTAGTGTTTGCAAAAATTAATGGCCGTCATAACTTCTTCCTTTGGGATTGTAGAATTTCTTAACAGCTTCTTTGTCTTCAACGTTTCCGTATCCAAACAGCTTATCCATTTCTCTCATAAAATCATGAACAGGACCAGGCATGGCAGCAGTTACGCTATCCACGAGTCTGTGATGCCAGAAATCGGGTTTGTTGTATGGACAGGATGCCATGCACATTCCGCAATCATCTCCTAATTCTCCCCATAGTTTAAAGCAGCTTTTAGCATCAACATGATACTTTTTTACTCCTTTAACATTGTACCAGGCTTTATCCTTGTTTTTATGGGTAGGTTCAAAACTGGGTTCTTTATCAAACGATATAGCTTTTGTTGGACAGGCATCTGCACAACGCATGCAGTTTTTACAAAAGTCCATTACCCCAAAAGATTTAGGTTTGTCGTATTCAACAAAATCAAAATCAGTATATACTTTTGCCAGGCGAACTCTGGGACCGTATTTATAAGATACTATTTGTCCAAGTCGGGAGTTTTCTCCAATCCCTGCAGCAATAGCATAAGGAACACTGAGTCCCATGTCGTTACCCGCAGAAACAGCATTGTATCCGAGGTTTTTTAAATATACTGCTAATTGGTAAGGAGTTTCTGCCATTTGAGAATATCCTGCACCGGCAGCCGCACTGCCTACATATGAAGGACTGGCCGAAATACCTTCGTAATCCATTTCAAAGGCCATTACAATAACTGTTTTAGGCTCAAAAGGAAAGTCGCTCCAGTCAGTAACAAATTTATCAGGGCCCCAGTTTTTCATTTCTTCTAACTGCTCTGGAGTTGGGGGACCGGCAAAGGCTTTTCGTGCCAATGGAGGAACAGGATTTAAAAATTTGCTGTAATCCCATCGTTTATCTCTTCTGGTAATGCCCACCAGGTCGGCTCCGTATAGTTTTGCAGCTCTCTTAATTTGATTGGCAGCTTCTTGTTTATTCTTGAACTTCCATTTTTCTTTAACTACGTAGTCGTTGTCAAATAAGGCATGGGGATTTTTCTGTGTTTTTTGTTCCCAACTGTTTACTCCATAATCGGGTATGGCTGCGGGACTGGGGCCTGCTGCAAAATTGTTCATGGCCCACGCACCGGCAAACAAAGCTTTATCGGCCTGGGTATAACCTGCTTTTGAGTTGTCGTAGGCAAAATTCATTTTTTGCACAAATGCTTGTCCATCGGCCACTATATCATCTTCTACATCTTCACCAATGGCTTTTACGGCATCAACAAAAAAGGAACGTGCCTGTACATGGTCCCAATTTCGCGGAGGAACATAATCATCTCTTACTTCAGCTGGAAAATCATCATGAATTTTAACCAGGTTATTGGTAATTTCCTTATCCAGCTTGTTTGCCGCTGCTTTTTTGGGTAGGGCTGCAATTGCTGAAGCCCCAACTACAGCAGACAAACTGCCGATCTTAAAAAAGTCTCTTCGGTTTACGTTCGACATCTTGTTTTTTTCTTTCATTGTTCTGATGTTATAGTTACACCATGAAGAAATAAACAAGAAGTTAATTTATCGACACGCTAATTTATTCGGACGTTTGCTAATAATTTCGTACTCGCAAACATGTTGGATATGTGTGGGTTATCTCTTTTTTGTGTATTGAGTAGGTGTTTCTCCTGTAAACTTTTTAAAGGCAGCATTAAAGGTGGCTTTTGATTTAAAACCAGCTTCGAAGGCCAATGCAAGAATGGTGAAGTGTTTAAATTCTTCCTTAATAGTGAGCTTTTTAAATTCTTCTACTCTATAATTATTTACATAGTCGTTAAAACTCTGTCCAATTAATCCATTCAGGGTTTCAGATATTTTATGTGTAGAAATCTTACTTAATGATGAAAGCTCAGTCAGATTAAAATCGGGGTTTAGATATGGTTGGTTGTCTTCCATTATCTTATTAAGTATCCGGACGTTATTTTCAGCTTCCGAACGAGTTAATTTTGATTTGTCGTACTTTTTAAATCCTCCCAGGCCTATTTTATCTTGTGAGTGCTGTATTGTTTTGGGCTCGCTGATTATTACATAACTAATGGCATAGCCTAAGAACATTAAAAAACAAAGGTTAATGATGTCCATTGTTTTTTCAGATCCCTCTATAAATAAAGGAACCGTATATTTTGCCACTAAAATACAGAAGTGCACTGTCATCATAAATATGAGCAGCCGTATTAATACAGTTTTCTTTTTGTTGTACTTAAACACGTTAAGCATAAACCCTTTGTAATTGTAAAAATCGGATAACATTTTAACCATGATAAAAGGGTAAATAATATAGAGGGATATGGTAACACTTTTGGCCAGATACAATAGGCCTTGTTTATGCTGGTTTGATGTGATAAAGAATATAAATATAACTGCGTTGATAAATATGGGCGTTAAATGCCATGCACTGCGGCGGGTAAATTGTAACTTTCCGTAAATAACAGATACTACGTAGTAATAAACCACGACAGGGGCAAGGGTGGCAAATGGTATAATCAGGAATGTACCGTTTGAGTTATATTGAATTTTATCGGTGTAAAAAAGGTAGTAATATATATAATGGGTTACGATATTAAAGAGAATAAGCATCAGCATCTGGTTTGGTACAGTTCTGAACTTTTTTCTAAATAATATGAGTTGTAAGCCAATAACCTGAGCTCCACAAAAAATGATTAAGTGTTGAATGTCCATTAATCTTATTTTAGTTATGTGCTAAAATATATTAATTTTCAATACGTATCAGCTTATTGATTTGAGAATTTTAGCTCAGACTTACTTCCATTCCACAACAGCTTTCTGCTGCTTACCATCCATTAAAATATTGAGTGGATTTTTAAACTCCACATGAGTAAAGTAATGTGATTGATGCATTATCTTTTGTTTTTTAAGCATATCAAATTCCACAAATTCTGAAGCCTTGTTGTGGTGAACAGAGAAATAACCTACATTCATAGATGTAACATTGTGAAAGAAGTGTGAGCCGAGCGAAGCATCCAAAGGAAAATCTTCCAGTCCCATTTCAACAATTACCTTAGCGTAGGATATTTGCGACCACAGCACCGGTATTCCGGTAAATCGGTCTCTGGTACCCCATCTGCCTGGTCCAATTAAAAGGTATTCTTTGTCTTCTGCCTCCATTTTTTTATTGAGCAGGGCCATTTCTTTAGCCATTTCATCGGTTGAGGTACGACTAAAATTTTCAGGATTCATAAAGATTACATCCTTGATATAATCAATTTTACCGTTGCCCATACCTTTTTCAGACGCGAGTATAATCTTTGATTCATTTACCTGGCTAAAATCTATTTTTGTATGATTTTCTATCCTGATCATTGGTTTTATCTGCAATAGATATAAAGTAGCTAAGGTGTTATTATCCGTATTTAAATCTACTGCAAATTCTATTTCAACAGGGGCACCCATGGCCTCTTTAAAATATTTTAAAAGCAGCTCCAAACTCTTGGCCAGAGGAAGGTGGTCGTACTTTAAAATATTGGAGAAGTTTATGATGCGCGGACCTTTTTTGTTGAGATTGTTAATAATTCTGTCGTAATTATAATCGTAAACAGAAGCGCAAAGTTTTAAATTGCCATCTTCTTCAGCTTCTTTGATGGATAGTTTTTGAATAAAGGAATCTTCTGTTTGCTGACCTATATCAAACTCACTTGTTTCCAAATCGAGCGCATAAAAGTGCGTTTGCGAATCTTTAATCTGATCTTGAATAGAATTGAGTTCAAGGTTAGGGTATTTAGGACAAAAGCGCCAGGCTTTTTCACCGCCTACAACATACTTACCAAGTCCGACTCCCAAAACAGCAAAGCCATCTTCGGGTTTCATATACGAAAAAGGATAGTAGTTATAGCTCTGAGCAATACCACTGATGTGAGGATAAAAGCGGTTGTGTGCCTTTTCTCCCACCATTTTTTGGATAATTACCGCCATTTTCTCCTCTTCAATTTTGTAGTTTACGGCGTCAAAGTAAGCTCTGGCTGATGGACTGTACATAGATGCATAAACCAGTTTTATGGCCATAGCCAGTTGTTGAAAGCGAACTTCCGGATCAGGGTGGTTATTAGGAAGCATAAAGGTTTCATATACCCCTGCAAAAGGCTGAAGCAAGGAGTCTTCAAACAAACCTGAAGATCGCACAGCCAGTGGTTGATCTATGATTTCAACGTACTTATGCAACTGGTTGTTTAAACGCTCGGTAAACTTGGCATTCAAAAACAACTCCTTAACCTTGTCGTACTGTTTTTCTACATATATTTTGTGATATAATTTATTGCGTTGAATAAAATTTGTAAACTCATCAGCACCGATAACTGCAGTTGTTGGAATAGCTATATTTAATTCGGGAAGTATCTTTTTAAAATCAACATTTTCTACAAAATGACTTAAAAAAGCTAATCCTCGCCCTTTCCCGCCAAAACTACCCTCTCCAATACGCGTTATATATTTGTTGTTGTTAATGAGTGATGATTCAAAACGTATCACTTTGCCGCGCAGTCGTTCTATCTTAACCATATCGAAAACATTCAGAATGGCTTTGCGGAGCTTATTGGAGCTTTCAAAATCTTCGATGCCATATGGTCGTAACCTCTTGGCCATATTTATTTCACCACGGGCCATCAGCCATGTGCTTATACCGTTTCTTTTGGCGTGGTATAAAAGTGATTCGGGCGAAACTTCCTGGATGCATTTATGAAATTCTTTAAGGTTGTGTGCTGTAGATACAGGTACGCCACGGGAGTTTTTAAAAACAAAATTTCCAAATCCCAGCTTTTGGTGAATAAAATCGGAGATGTCCTGAGAAAGTGTTTCAGAATTTTTATCTACAAAATCAGCATTAATTTTTTCAGCTTTTTTTCTGTTTTCAGGATCTGACGATTGTAGTAATGTTGGCAAACTAATTTTGTTTTTAACGTATTGTATCAGTTCAACACCGGCGTTTTCGTCGGAAATTCCATTACGGGAATATTTAACATCAGAAATTACGCAGATCAGGTATTCTTTATATTTTTCAATGATTTCAATGGCTTCTTCGTAATTACTCACAAGGAGTATTTTAGGACGCGCACGCATTTTAAGTATTTTATGGAGCTGATCGTAACCTTCCTCCGCTAAAATATTTTGCGTTTGCTTCATAATTATGGAGTAGAGCATGGGAAGGTAGCGTGTGTAATATTTTTGAGAATCTTCAACCAATAAAATCACGCGCACATTTCCTATTTTGGTATCGTTGGCCACGTTTATTTTATCTTCCACATATTTTATCATGGCTAAAAACACCTTTGAGTCGCCGTTCCATACAAATACCTTGTCAATTTGTTCAACATTAGGACCTGTTTCATCGAAGAATTTAAGGTCGCTGTTGTTGTTCACCATCACCAATAATGGCATATTGGGAGCAACCTCTTTAATCATTTTGCTGTATTGAATAGGTGCTTTTTTGTCCAGTCCAGCCATTAAAATGACCATGTCAAAATGACGTTTGTCCATTAGCTCAAGGGCTTCCTGGGCAGAGGTTACAGAGGTAATTCGAGGAGCGGTATAGAGGTTGAGTTGTAAGAATTCACCGTATATTTTATCAAAAAATCTTCCTTCACGTACAATGGAATAAGCATCATAATAATTGGCTACCAACAATACTTCTTTCACCTTAAATTCCATGAGTTCGGCAAAAATATCCTGATCGCTTTTTTTTCTTTTGTATATCTCGTTTAGCTCAAATTGGTTTTTGTGCTCCATTATGCTTTTGTTTTTAGATGAACCTAAGGTAGTAAATTAGTGTCACACCCAAATGATTTATGTTAGCATCCATTTAAACCCGGAATATGCATTAGCTAATCTATTGCACATTGAAACTACTTTAAAACAAATCGTTTTACTCACTTGCTTCAACTCACCATAGCGGTGCTATGCCTCGTTTCAGTAAGTGTTTGTTTTATTGCATTTTCAATGTTCATAACGAAAATCTAATGCATAATCCGGGTTTAACGCACTGCTTTATATATGAGTTAACAATTTACGTTTTATGATGTTTTACTGGTAATGCGAATAAAGGTTTAAAAACGGGATTCAAATTACTATATCTTCTTGTTTCAGCCTCGACCTCGTCTGGTGAGCATAAAAACAAGGTTGTTTTGTCGTAAAATCGCGACCTGTTTGAGAGCTCGATAGAGAAGAGCTCGAGTTTTAGCGATTTAGGCAAGATAACGGTAGTTTTTTTAGCGAGGCAGGCGCAGTCTTGATCTTCTTTGCTTACTTTCTTAGATCAAGCTAAGAAAGTAAGTCAGGGTTTTAGGGATGAATTGAAAATCTATGACATTCAAAAAAATGAATAATTATTTATGTCGTAAAATCCCTGAGTGTTTTGGGTATTTAATTGAATTGTTTCAACCCTTTATTTACATAGGTAATGTAAAGTTTATGAAATCAGAAGAGCACATATTGTTATACGATGGATATTGTAATTTATGCCATTGGTCGGTTCGTTTTGTTATTCGAAATGAAAAATGTTCTGTAATTCAGTTTGCTGCATTGGAATCCGATTACGCTAAAAAGCTTCTTCAACAATATAATATCGATCCGATACATATTGATTCTGTTGTTTTTATTTCTAACCAGAAAGCATTTGTAAAGAGTAAGGCTTTAGTTGAGATAACGTTATTTTTAAAAACGCCATACTCATGGTTTCGCTTATTTAAGTTTGTACCATCATTTTTATTGGATGGGGTTTACGATATGGTGGCCCGATTCAGGTATAAGATATTTGGGAAAGTAGATTACTGTCAAATACAAAATCATAAAATTAAAGGTAGGTTGATGTAAGAATTGTGCCTTTCAACTCCGTTTTCGTCACTAGATGGTCTTCTGCCACCTCTAGATGACTCTCCGACGTCTCTAGATGACTCTCTAACGCCTCTAGAAGGTTTATCAACCTCACTAGATGACTTGCTGACGGCACTAGATGACTCTCTGACGTCTATAGATGGCTTTCCGCCGCCTCTAGATGACTTTAAAACCTCACTAGATGGTTTATCGACGCCACTAGATGGAATAAAAACTACTCTAGATGGATTAAAAACCTGGTTGATAAGTTATCTGGAGAGGGTATATAGGTTTATATATGTTAGGGTAAGTCCAACTGATATTATAGTAAAATACATATACTTGTCTGTCGACCAGCTGATTGTTTAAGGATTGAATGTGGAGGAGAATATTAATTAACAGAGACGTTTAAACCCTCTGTAACCCGCATCAGGACACGACAAAATGGTGCAGGGTACTTCAAAATCATGCTGGACCATCTCAAGGTTGTGCAATGCCATACGAAAGTCGTGCAATGTGCCATCAAAACCATGCAAAGCCTCATGAAAATCATGCAAGTTGGCTTCAGTATTATGCAGCGCCAGGTTAAAATGATGCAGATTAGTACCAAAGTAATGCAGAATGACCTGATAATTGGCAGCACGTTTTTGTGTGTAGGATCTCCATACTTATGGGGTATAGAGGACATGTAGTATACTTTATTTAATCTAATGTGCTTAATATAGTTTGATCAAACTACACTTTATTGAAACCGATCATACATAATTGCGTATCAAAACAGGAGCCATTTCTTTTTATTGTTGGGGAACATTTTTTTAAAGGAAATCGTGAAAAGCTCGAAACCATAATCAATTATGAAACTAATGAAACTAAAGAAACTTCTTCAAGTTTGCGCATTTCTATTGCTTTTACTTTTCTTGCCTGTTCATCATGCTTTATCTGCCCGTTATTATGTGACTTCTGATGGTGCAGGAACCGGTTCTTCATGGACTGATGCTTTGGGTAGTATTCAGGCAGCCATTGATTTAGCTGTTTCTGGTGATGAAATTTGGGTAAAGACAGGTACTTATAAACCTCATGAAAGTGACCGCTCTGTATCTATTATATTAAAGTCCGGAGTTAAACTTTATGGCGGCTTTCAGGGTAACGAATCAACTATTACAGACAGGTCTCTGAATGATAATGATGGCAATGGCATTACTGATCCATGGGAGTTTCTTTTTCCAACTGTCATTAGTGGGGATATTCAAAATGATGGGGTAGAAACCAATAATAGTCAGCATATTATTATCATTCCTTCCGGGGCTGATGCTGGTACTTTGATTGATGGTTTTGAAATTACTTCAGGTTATTCAGACGAACAATCGACCATAGCTTATGGTACAAATTGTTATGCTTCAGGGATTCTTGCTTTAGGAGGGACGATTGAAAATTGTGTGATTAAAGAATGTAAAAGTGTAACTACGTCAAATGTATACGGAGGTGGGCTTTTTGCTTATAATTCAAATGTGCGTTTTAGTTTAGTTGAAGATTGTTCTATTAAAGGTAAAATGAGTTCAGGAGGAGGTGTCTCTCTGGTGGATTCAAAATTAAAAGGTACAAAAGTTTCTAATTGTCACTCAGTTTCTGCTGTTGCAGGTGGGGTAATTGGAGGTGGAATATATGCACAAGGAGCAGTGATGGATTCTTGTCAGATTAGTGCTTGTTCGGCAATACCCGAGGATAACAATAAAGCTTGGGGTGGAGGAATGTATACTCTCAATTCAATCGTGGTGGCTAGTCTTATTAATGATTGCAAAGTGGTAGGAGTTGATGGTAAAGGTGGTGGACTAAATAGTGTTTCTAGCTCCTTTATCAATTCTATCATCAATAATTGCGAAGCAGAGATGTATGGAGGAGGAGTATACAGTACTTCTAGTTATTACACCAATTGTGTTGTTGTAAATAATAAAGTTACAGGCAAAGATGCGATTGGAGGAGGAGGTTATGGTGATAGTGAAACTACTTTTTATAATACAGTTTTTTGGGGTAACCAAACATCTGGAACTTCGGCTCAGTTGCGCTTGATTACAGGTGGAAAAGCCAATAATTGCGCAGCAGAAGGAGAAGATTTAACAGGGAATAACAACCTGAATATATCAAACGATAACACAGGAGTGGTAACGGATGAGTTGTATCCAAAGTTTGTATCACCAACTAATTTCGTGGGATGTACTGGTGGCGATGTAACAAAAGAGGAGAACTTAGTTAATGCCAATTGGGATATTGAAAAATCATCATCGCTGATTGAAAAAGGAGATAATGTAGCCTTTAATGAATCACATTCTTATGTGAACACCGACTTAAATGGTGACGGAGATAATTTTGATGACATCAATAATTTCGTGGATTTAGCTGGCGAACTTCGTCTTTTTAATCTCCATGTTGATATTGGGGCTTACGAAAGCAGGTTTGTTGATCTAATATTGCCGGCTACACAAACCATTGAGTACGGGTTAACACTCGGAGAAATGACGATTGAAGGAGGTAGTGCCATTGATAATCGTGATGGCTCAACAATTGCCGGAGCTTATGCTTTTACGGATACTGGAGTAATGCCGGCGATAACCGGAAAAGATGAAAAGTACAGGGTTTCGTTTACACCTGGAGATTTAAGCAAATATCCGGTGTCGTATGATAGTATCATGGTAATTGTTACAGCCAAAACACTTTATTTGTCAGGTTTAAGTTCTGATGACAAGGAATATGATGGCAATACTACTGCAACTTATAGTGGAACTGCGGTATTAGAAGGTATTGTTGGAGATGATGATGTAAGTTTAGATGTAGGAAGTGTCGTTCCTACGTATGATAATAAAAATGTTGGTGTAGATAAAACAGTATCATACAGTGGTTTTTCTTTGTCAGGGGCTGATAAAAATAATTATCTGTTATCCGTTCCAACAACAGTTTCGTCTATTACGGCAAAAACATTAGCCATCAATACACTTACGGCAAATAATAAAGTGTACGACGGAAATTCTAATGCTACATATGTTGAAACAGCTACTTTAATCGGCGTTGTTTCAGGAGATGATGTTTCTATTGATGATAGCAATATAAGTGCTGTGTTTTCGGATAAGAATGCCGGTTTTAATAAAACAGTGACTTATTCAGGTTTTGCTTTGGCAGGAGTGGATAAGAACAATTATAATTTAACGCAGCCTGTTAGTTCCGTTGCAGACATTACAAAGTTATTGGTTAATTTAAGTGGCGTGGGGGCAGAGGATAAAGAATATGATGGATCAACTAAAACAACAATTACCGGAACTGCAGTTGTTACCGGGTTATTAGATGGAGATGATGTATTGCTAAATAGCAATATGGGGAGTGCTAATTTTACAGATAAAAATATTGGTGTTGATAAGGTTGTTAACTATAGTGGATATATTCTTATAGGAGCAGATGCAAATAATTATAATTTGCTTATGCCGGGTTCGATAGTGGCTTCTATTCTGAGTAAGGAATTAACCATAAGTGGTTTAACTGTTGTGAATAAAGATTATGACGCCACTGTGTCGGCTTCGTTTACCGGTACGCCCCAATTGGAAGGTGTAATTCTTTCAGAGAATGTATATTTAAATACCTCAGCTGCGTCTGCAGAATTTGCCGATGTCAATGCCGGAGTAGAAAAGGAGGTAAACTTTTCCGGGTATGTACTGGCTGGCATCGATAAAGGAAATTATCATCTCACTCAGCCTGTTTTATTAGGAGATATCCAAACTATTAATATTAGTGTTGCAGCTGATGCAAAATCAAAAACTTATGGTCAGGGTGATCCGGTTCTTTCCTATATTATTACTTCTGGAAGTCTTATAGGGAGCGATAATTTTACAGGTTCGCTAAGCAGGGATGCAGGAGAAGATGCAGGTACATACGCTATTGTACAGGGCAGCCTGGATATCAGTAGTAATTATGTTATTTCATTCACCGGCAATGATTTTGTGATTCATCAGGCACAAAATGCAATTGATTTCAGTCTTGAATCTCCTGTTGAATTTGAACCAGGAAAAACAATTAATCTTTCGGCAACTGCCAGTTCAGGTTTAGATGTGTCCTTCGCCAGTTCCGATGAAAGTGTAGTAAGTATTTCAGGAAATATTTTAACGATTAATTCATATGGATCTGTAGAAATAACAGCCAGTCAAAGTGGAAACATCAATTACAAGGCGGCAAATTCTGTGGTTGCAGCTTTAATGATTTCGCTTGATGTTGAAGCGCTTCGTAAGGGTGAAAATATGTTGTTGATCAACAATTTTCAGGAGCAGTTTACGGGGTATCAGTGGTATCTAAATGATAAAATGATTTCAGGAGAAACGAAACAGTATTATTATTCGAAAGATGGTTTGTCCGGTGAGTACTACTGTATGGTGACTACCGAAAGAGGCGATCAGTTTATGAGTAATAAAATAAGTACTTCTTCAGTAAAATCAATAGAGGTATATCCTTCACCTGCCCTTGCAGGAGGAAATATTAATGTAGAATTAAATGGCTTTGATGAAGAAGAGTCAAGAGAGTGTGTTATTCTTGTGTATTCTCTTACTGGTAATTTGATTCAAAGGATTGTTCAGCCTCAGGATGTAAAACAACTAAGTATTCAAAAGTCTGGTGTTTATATCCTGCGAACAGAGGGAGTAGGTAATCTCACTAAAAAAATAATTGTAAAGTAATTAAGCCTCTTTACTAGTCTAATACTTTAAAACAATAGCTGTGAAAATTCAATATAAAAATATATTCTTTACCCTTCTTCTATTAATGATGGTGAGTCCATTATTTAGTCAGGTTCGTTTAACTCCATGGGTCGGATTTGGTAATCAGTCTGTGAAGTATTCTTTCGATGATGCCACAATTGATGGAGCCTCAGGAATTAATTTTGGGGCAGATGTTTATATCTACTTAAATGAAAATATGGCTCTGGGATCAGGTTTTAGAATGACATCATATGAAGCCACTGCCAGTATAAATGATTATTCAATCGAGCAGGCAGGGGTTGATAAAGACGGGGATGCCTATGAGATGACATCTGTATCAACGAATATTGAGGAGTCACATAAGATTTCAGCCATTGAGATACCTTTATTATTTCGTTATCAGGATTGGGTGACTGATAATATCATGTTGTTTGGAGCAACCGGACCGGTATTTATTTTACCTGGAAGCTCCTCTAGTAAAATTGCTTCGGGGAGTGTGAAAAATGTAGGTTTTTATCCTGAATGGAACCTGATCATTGATGATGTACCGGAGTATGGTTTTTTTGACAATGAGTTAGCGGGGGATATGCCTGAAATAGATACAAAAACTTCTTTGGCCTGGACTATTGAGGCTGGGGCTGAGATTTTTATTAGTAAAAGATTAAATGTGTTTGCTTCTTTGTATTATCAGTCGTGTTTCTCTTCAGTAACTAACCCTGCTGAAGGTGGGTTAATAGCTGATCCCTTTACTTATAATGGAAGTTTAATGGGGGCAGATGATGTAAAACTGTCAAAAATGGGTATCAGAGTTGGCGTTAACTTAGATCTTACTCCACGCGAAAGAGGAAGTATTAAGAGTATTCGATAGTAATTGGTGAAGGTGAACTAAATATATAGTTCACCTCTGAAAAAAGTTTTGCAACTGCCGCCAATTAAAACGCGGTCGTTCTTGAGTTCGCAAACTAGCTGACCACCTCTTGGACTAAGTTGTTCTGCTTTTAGTTCTTGCTTTCCAAGTTTGCCAGACCAATACGGTGTAAGTGTGGTATGTGCAGAGCCTGTCACCGGATCTTCATTGATACCTGATTGGGGAGCAAAAAAACGAGACACAAAATCTACTTCATTTCCGGGCGCAGTAATAATTACTCCACGACAGTTTAATTTCCTTAGGTCATCAAACGATGGGATGTAATTTTCAATGTGTTCCTGCCTGGCCATCACAAACATTAAATCTGTTTTTCCGCGGTATACTTCTTTAACCAGGTTTTTGTTGTCTAACCTCATTAGTTCCGGTAATTCAGAAACATAGGAGTATTCATCCACCGGAAAGTCCAGCGTTAAATGGTTGCTGTTACGAAAAACTTTTAAAATTCCGCTTCGAGAGTTAAATATTACATCATCACCTTCTAAATCTTCATATTCAAATAATACATGAGCTGCAGCCAGGGTAGCATGTCCACATAAATCCATTTCTGTTGTTGGAGTAAACCATCTAATGTGTAGATCAGTGCCTTGGGGGGCAACAAATGCCGTTTCAGCCAGATTGTTTTCCATGGCTATGTTTTGCATGGTTTCATCATCAAGCCATTTATTAAGGATGACAACGGCTGCAGGATTACCTTTATATAATTCATTTGTAAAAGCATCAACTTGGTAAATGGGGAGTCTCATATTTATTCTAATTGAAAGGTTTTATCATCGCAAAATATACGATAAAATCACCATATCTCTATTATATCAATGTAAATTTTGCATCTGTCAAAACCGGGTAAAATAGCTGCCTGAGAATTCGTTTTGAAGGATTCTTTTTTGTAAATTAAAATTGAGATTGCAGGACCGTAGAATGGTCCGTTTTATGCGGATTTTTAACATCATTTATTTGTCTGTGCAATGCAAAATGAGGGCAGTTAGTTTTTAATTTAGAAATAATACTGAGTTATCAATTTATTAAAATTTAGCCCTCATTTTTGTTGTGATAAACTTAAACCTTAAAAACCAAAGAATTATCATGCTGGAGCATCAAAAAAAAGTACTTTTAGGAGTTGCAGATAACCCTTATCTTTTCCGAAAAGAAATCTTAAAATCATTATCCTGGTTAAGTATTCAGGAGGTAGAGGAACTTTATCTGTGGGTAAAAAAAGAGTTTGGCATATATTATGCACATATCCTGGGAGAAGCCCTTCAATGTGTTTCTGCTTAGTTTGTTTAAAAGACTGTCAATTATTAGTATATTAAAATTTTGATATTTCAAAAAATATCCTAAACTTTGCATTCGCTAATAGATTATAAGCAAAATGACAAAAATAGTTAAAAATACATGGTGGTGGCATTGGCTTTTTCTTAATTAAGAGAGGTTCGACGCTGCGCTTTTATAAAATATATGAATGGCTTGCCGAAACCTCGGTAAGCCATTTTTTTTATATCATTATTTAATAAAATATACTAATATACAATTCGACGATGAAGTCTATAAATATCAATAGTTTAACTAAAAGAGTTTCTGCTAATATCGCTGATATTATTACGCCGGTTAGTATTTACTTAAAGTTACGCGATTTATATCCGAATACTATTTTACTCGAAAGTTCAGATTATCATGGGAACAACAATTCTCAATCATTTATTTGTTTTCAACCGATAGCTGAATTTAAAGTTACACAAGGAAAAGTGGATGCCTCATTTCCCGATGGTAGCTTGCAGCAGGGGCAGACACCGGAAGATGTTGATGTGCCTTCTCAATTAGATGCCTTTTTAAAACTTTTTAAGGTAGACTCTTCTGAAAGCGAGTTAAAAATAAACGGTTTATTTGGTTATTCCTCATACGATGCAGTGCAGCATTTTGAATCTATTAAATTTAAAAATGAGGTTAAGGAAGAATATGAGATTCCGGAAATGAGGTATAACTACTACAAATATATACTTGCCTTTAATCACTTTTCTAACCAGCTTCATTTAATAGAAAATTTACCGGACGGACAAGAGAGTCAGTTAGATGAGATTTTAGATTTACTTCACAACAGAACGGTTCCGAATTTTAGCTTTCAACCCACTGGACAAGAGGTGTCGAATGTGACAGATGAGGAGTATATTGAAATGGTAAAGAAAGGGAAAGAGCATTGCTTTAAAGGGGATGTTTTTCAAATGGTGTTAGCTCGTCAGTTCAAGCGTAATTATACCGGAGATGAGTTTAATGTTTACCGTGCACTTCGTAATGTAAATCCTTCTCCTTATTTGTTTTATTTTGATTATGGTAGTTATAAAATATTAGGTTCTTCGCCTGAAGCACAGTTGATTATAGAGGAAGGTGAAGCAACCATAAATCCTATTGCAGGTACATTTAAGCGTACTGGAGATGATAATAAAGATCGTGAATTGGCTGAGCAGCTTAGTAACGATCCTAAAGAAAATGCAGAGCATGTGATGTTGGTTGATTTGGCCCGTAATGACCTTAGCCGTAATTGCGAAAACGTAGGAGTAAATACCTATAAGGAGGTGCAATATTATTCTCATGTATTACACTTAGTATCGGATGTAAGTGGTAAACTTCAGGAAAACTCAAATACCTGCAGGGTTATGGCAGATACTTTCCCTGCCGGAACACTTTCCGGAGCGCCTAAGTTTAAGGCTATGGAGCTCATTGATAAATACGAAAACCAAAACAGGGGTTATTACGGTGGTTGTATCGGTATGTTAGGATTTGATGGTTCGTTTAATCAGGCCATTATGATTCGTTCGTTCCTGTGTAAAAATAACACTTTGTATTATCAGGCTGGCGCCGGAGTGGTTTCAGAATCAGTGCCTGAGAGTGAGTTGGCAGAGGTGAATAATAAGTTAGGAGCATTGAAAAGAGCCGTTGAACTAGCTACTGAGTTTTAATTAATTGACAAAGCATTAACGATGAAAAAAATATTAGTTTTTGATAATTACGATTCATTCACATATAATTTGGTTCATTACATTGAAGAAATTGTAGGTTATAAGGTAGATGTAGTTCGTAATGACCAGATTCCTTTGGAAGACATAGAAAAATACGATAAAATATTACTTTCTCCAGGGCCCGGAATTCCTTGCGATGCGGGAATTCTTATACAGGTGATTCAAAAATATGCGGCTACCAAAAGTATTATGGGTGTTTGTTTGGGTCATCAGGCTATTGCCGAAGCTTTTGGAGGTTCAATTTCAAATCTTTCCAAGGTGTATCATGGTGTGGCAACTCCTATTGAAATAACGACTGATACCGAGAAACTTTTTAATGATATGCCTGAAAAAATAAATGTAGGAAGATATCATTCCTGGGTGGTTAATGAAAATGATCTGCCTTCATGTTTTACAATTACCTCTCGCGATGAAGAAGGAAAGATTATGGGAATTCATCATAATGAGTTTGATGTAAGAGGAGTTCAGTTTCACCCGGAGTCTATATTGACCGAGCATGGTAAAAAGATGATGGAAAATTGGTTAAAGGATTAATTACTGAAATTATATAAACTCAAGAGGTTTACTATCATGATAAAAGATACGCTTAAAAAGCTGTTTGAATATAAAAAGCTGTCCAGGGCTGAAGCAAAAGAAATTCTTATTGATATTGCTGGCGAAAAATACAATGGTTCACATATAGTGGCATTTTTGTCGGTGTTTATGATGCGTCCAATTAGTGTGGAGGAGCTTTCAGGTTTTAGAGATGCTCTATTGGAACTGTGTCGTAAAATAGATTTATCAGAATTTAATGCTATTGACATTGTTGGTACCGGCGGTGATGGAAAAAATACCTTTAACATATCTACGCTTTCTTCATTTGTAGTGGCTGGTGCCGGATATAAAGTTACCAAACATGGTAACTATGGGGTTTCATCATCATGTGGATCATCCAATGTAATGGAGTATATGGGTTATAAGTTTACTAATGACGATAGTGCTTTAAAAACCCAGGTGGATAAGGCCGGAATTTGTTTTTTGCATGCCCCACTTTTTCATCCAGCGATGAAAGCGGTAGCTCCTTATAGAAAAGAACTGGGGTTAAAAACATTTTTTAATATGTTGGGGCCTTTGGTAAATCCATCATTCCCCAAAAACCAGTTACTGGGTGTATATAATTTAGAGTTAACACGTTTGTATCAATATCTATATCAAAATACGGATAAAAACTATGTGATTATTCACAGTTTAGATGGTTATGATGAGATATCGTTAACCAGTGACTTTAAGGCTGTAACAAACGAGGGGGAGCAGATTATTTCTCCGGAGCAGATTGGTTTACCACGTATTCAGCAAGAGGATATTTTTGGAGGAGACACTGTGCCTGAGGCAGCTAAGATTTTTCAGGATATTTTAAATGTAGAAGGAACTGAGGCACAGAATTCGGCCATCATTGCAAATGCCGGTATGGCTATTCAGTGTATTGATCATTCAAAAAGCATTGAAGAATGTATTGCTGTTGCCAAAGATTCTTTATTGGGAGGCAAGGCTAAACAGGTGTTAAAAACTTTAATCGAAGTACAATAAATTTTTAAGAAAGATGATGTATGTTGTCTGCCTTACGATGTTGCTTAAATTAGATACTTATTAAAATGAATATATTAGATAAAATTGTTGCGCAAAAGAAAATTGAAGTTGAACAGCAACAGGAATTTACTCCTATAGATAAATTAAAAACTTACGATTTTTTTAAGCGTGAAGTACCATCTTTAAAGGCATATTTAAAAGATGGACAACATAATGGTATCATTTCTGAGTACAAAAGAAAATCGCCTTCAAAAGGAATTATTAACAGCATGTCAACGGTTGAAGATGTAGTTCCTTTGTATGAAAAGGCCGGGGTAAGTGGTATTTCTGTATTGACTGATTCTGAGTTTTTTGGGGGTAACAAGAGTGATTTAATTGCTGCCCGTAAAGTGACAACGGTGCCAATTTTACGCAAGGATTTTATGATTTCTCCATACCAGGTGTATGAGGCTAAAGCTATTGGAGGTAGCGCTATTTTATTAATTGCGGCTATCTTATCTTATCAGGAAGCTGAAGATTTGTCGAAACTGGCAAAAGATTTAGGACTGGATATTTTAATGGAAGTCCATAGTAAAGAAGAGCTGGAAATTGTAAATCCTTTAGTTGATGTAGTGGGGGTGAACAATAGAAACCTAAAGACCTTTGAAGTGAGTTTGGAGCAGAGTATTTCTTTGGCTAAAGAAATGCCAAAGGATGTGGTTAAAATTTCAGAAAGTGGAATTTATACACCTGAAGATATTGCTTTGCTTAGGGAGCATGGATTCCAGGGATTTTTAATTGGCGAAAACTTTATGAGAACCAACAATCCGGGACAAGCTTGTATTGATTTTGCCAATGCCATTAAATAGTATCATGATCAAAACGCCAAAAATAAAGGTTTGCGGAATGCGCGACAGGGCTAATATTGATGCCATTGCATCTTTAGGCCTTGATTATATGGGATTCATATTTTACGCTAAATCTCCTCGTTATATCGGGACAGATTATTCAGCAGAAAATATTCATCATTTGTCAGATACTGTTAAAAAAACCGGTGTTTTTGTGAATGCTTCAGAGCAGGAAATTTCCAAAGCAGTAACAAAGTATGAGTTAAATGCAGTGCAGTTGCACGGCAGCGAATCGGTAGAGCTTTGTTTAATGGTAAAGCAGATGGGTGTTGAGGTGATAAAAGCCTTTCAGGTTGATGAGGATTTTGAATTTTTTACCCTCAAACCTTATACTGAGGTATGTGATTATTATTTGTTCGACACCAAAACAAAACATTTTGGAGGCAGTGGTCATAAATTTGATTGGAAAATATTAAACAATTACGATAACAATAAACCAATTTTCTTAAGCGGAGGCATCACTCAAAATGATGTTGAAGATATATTGAAATTGCAACACCTGAATATATATGCAGTGGATATCAATAGTCGATTTGAAATTGAACCTGCTTTAAAGGATGTTGATATGGTAGCCGGTTTTATTCAGAAAATTAAAAATTATAAGCAATGAGCTCAAAATATAATGTGGATAAAAAAGGGATGTATGGTCGCTTTGGAGGAGCCTATATCCCGGAAATGTTACAACCTAACATCGATAATCTGAAAAAGGTGTATTTGGATATCATCAATAGTGAAAAGTTTCAGAAGGAGTATGTTCAGCTATTGAAAGATTATGTGGGTCGCCCTTCTCCACTTTATTATGCCAAAAGATTGTCAGAAAAGTATGGAACAAATGTTTATCTAAAACGTGAAGATCTAAACCATACCGGAGCACATAAAATTAACAATACGCTGGGACAGATATTGTTGGCTAAAGAAATGGGTAAAGAGCGTATTATTGCCGAAACAGGTGCAGGTCAGCATGGTGTTGCTACGGCTACAGCTTGTGCTTTAATGGGACTTAAGTGTGTAGTATATATGGGAGCTTTAGATATTGAACGTCAGGCACCCAATGTGGCCCGTATGAAAATGTTAGGGGCAGAAGTAGTGGCAGCACAATCAGGAAATCAAACCCTTAAAGATGCAACTAATGAGGCTTTAAGAGATTGGATTTGTAACCCTGAAGATACTTTTTATATCATAGGTTCTGTGGTAGGGCCTGATCCTTATCCTGATATGGTAGCGCGTTTTCAGAGTATTATCAGTCAGGAAATTAAAGAGCAGCTGAAGGAAAAAACCGGAAGCGAATTCCCTGATTATGTTGTAGCCTGTGTTGGGGGCGGTAGTAACGCATCAGGTAGTTTCTACCATTTTTTAGATGATGAGCAGGTGAAGCTGGTGGCAGTAGAGGCCTCAGGTTTAGGTGTAGATTCAGGAGAAACAGCAGCAACCATTGCCTTAGGAGGTGTGGGTATCATCCATGGAAGTAAAACATTTTTAATGCAGGATGATGATGGCCAGATTATAGAACCTTACTCTATCTCAGCCGGACTTGATTACCCGGGCATTGGTCCTCAGCATGCTCATTTAAAGGATACCAATAGGGCTATTTTTATAGATGCCACTGATCAGGAAGCACTGGATTGTGCCATCGAGATCACTCGATTAGAGGGCATTATCCCGGCTATGGAATCGGCGCATGCTTTTGTGGCGCTAAAAAAGATGGCGTTTAAAAAAGAAGAGAGTGTTGTGATTACGCTTTCAGGTAGAGGAGATAAAGATATGAGTACCTATATGGATAGGTTTAAATTGTAAAATACTTAATACGATTAAGGTATGAACCGCATAAAACAATTATTTCAGGATAAAAAAGATATTTTATCCATTTATTATACTGCAGGATATCCAAAATTAGATGATACTGTGCCTATCCTGGAAACTCTTGAATCAGCAGGTGCTGATTTAGTAGAACTCGGTATTCCTTTTTCTGATCCATTGGCTGATGGTCCTACCATTCAAAAGAGTGGAGAAACAGCTTTAAAAAATGGGATGAGTCTTAAAGTTCTTTTTGAGCAATTGGCTGACGTTAGGAATAAAGTGAAGATGCCGATTATTTTAATGGGATATATCAATACTGTTTATAGATATGGCATTGAGGCTTTTGCAAAGAAGTGTAACGAGGTAGGTGTTGATGGTGTTATTTTGCCAGACCTTCCTTTTCAGGAGTACCTGGATGAGTACAAAGAGACATTTGAGAAGTATGGTGTGAGTAATATCTTTTTAATTACACCACAAACTCCCGATTCCAGAATTAAGTTAATTGATGAAAATACAAATGGATTTATTTATATGGTTTCTTCGGCTGCGGTAACTGGAGCTAAAAAGGGACTTTCGGATCAGCAGTTAGCTTATTTCGATCGTGTAAATAAATTAAACTTGAGTAATCCTGCGTTAATAGGTTTTGGAATTAGTGATAATGAGTCCTTTAAGCAAACATGTAAGTATGCAGACGGTGCTATCATTGGTAGTGCCTTTGTAAAGTTACTTGGTAACGCAAAGGATATAAAGGGTGAGGTTAAATCCTTTATTCAGGAGGTAAAGGGATAAATTACACCTGACATTTATCATCCTTTTGTTTCTCAACTTATATTTAATGGCTATTTTTACAGGCTCAAAAATAAATAGCTTATAAATAATGCATTAGACATTAAAGTATTGCTTATATCAACAATAGCATAAATGGAAAATAACGGAAATACCGCAATATTAAAAATACACTGTCCCGACCAAAGTGGAATAGTAGCCAGGGTTACTGATTTCATAAACCTTCATCATGGAAATATTTTAGCTGTAGATCAGCATGTAGACCATGATGATAATCTTTTTTCCATGAGAGTGGAATGGGAATTATCAAAATTTAACCTTCCTAAAGAGGAGATAGCACCTACTTTTGGTAAGTTTTTAGGTGAGCCATATCAAATGAAATGGACTCTGAATTTTTCTGAGGAGATACCTCGTATGGCCATTTTTGTGTCAAAAGCTTCACATTGCTTATACGATTTGCTGGCCAGGTATCAGTCGGGTGAGTACAATGTTGAAGTACCGGTGATTATTAGTAATCATAAAACTTTAGAGCCGGTGGCAAAGCAGTTTGGGATTGAATTTGTTTATATTCCGATTACTCCGGAAACAAAGGCAGAGCAAGAAAAGAAGGAAATAGAGATTCTCAGAAAGCATAAGGTGGATTTTGTGGTGTTGGCCAGGTATATGCAGGTGCTTTCAAAGGATTTTATTAAGGAATTTCCGGAGAAGGTGATTAATATACACCACTCCTTTTTACCTGCTTTTGCAGGAGCTAAGCCTTATCATGCAGCACATAAAAGAGGGGTAAAGATTATTGGAGCAACAAGTCATTATGTTACTTCAGATTTAGATGCGGGTCCAATTATAGAGCAGGATATTAACCGTATTTCTCATCATGATTCTGTTAAAACGTTGATTCAGAAAGGTAAAGATGTGGAGAAGATTGTGTTGGCAAGAGCCGTACAAGCCCATATTACCAGAAAAACATTGGTGTACAAAAACAGAACTATCATTTTTAACTAATTCAAGATATGTTGACAAGATTAACTGTAATTTTTTTGAGCGTCTTTATGCTTGCAGCTTGCGTTTCAAAAAAAGAGGATAGCCGGGGTTATATAGTAAAGGTGGGTGATGAAGCTCCTGATTTTACAGCTAAGCTTGATAATGGAGAAGTGTTTAAGTTATCTGATCAAAAAGGTAAGGTAGTTATGCTTCAGTTTACGGCAAGTTGGTGTGGCGTATGTCGAAAAGAGATGCCATTTATTGAGTCGGAGATATGGCAGCTGCATAAAGATAAAGGTCTTGTGGTAGTGGGAATTGATAGGGATGAGCCTTTGGAAACGCTTCAAAAGTTTTCGCAACAAACAGGAATCTCTTATCCATTGGCATTGGATCCCGGAGCCGATATTTTCGGATTATACGCTAAAAAAGAAGCCGGTATTACACGAAATGTAATCATAGATAAAACAGGTAAAATTATTTATCTGACCCGGTTATTTAACAGGGAAGAATTTGATGCAATGAAAGCAAAGATTGCAACTTTATTAGAGGAATAGAATAGAAGAAAAATATAAATGAAACGACCGTGTAAAATTTAATTATTCATGTTTACACACAAGTGAATGATTAAATTTTCTTGGGAGTTCCATGCAGCAATTGAAAATTTTAAACGCATGAAAATTGCCATTATAAAATACAATGCCGGAAACATTCGTTCCGTAAGTTTTGCCTTGGATCGTTTGGGTGTTGAGCATGTGATCACTGCAGATCCTGAGGAGATAAGAAGTGCAGATAAGGTTATTTTTCCGGGAGTTGGAGAAGCCAGTTCAACCATGAAATATCTTAAAGAGAATAAGTTGGATGAACTTATTTTAGGTCTAAAGCAACCTGTGTTAGGTATTTGTCTGGGAATGCAATTAATGTGTAGCCACTCAGAAGAAGGAGATGTCAAGTGCCTGGGCATATTTGATGAGAAAGTAAAAAAGTTTGAGCTTCCTTCGCCAAATTCAGAAAATATAAAAGTGCCACACATGGGATGGAATGCATTGGTGAATGTGAATAGTGCATTGTTTGATGCTTCCCTCGAAAAGGAATATGTGTATTTTGTACATAGTTATTATGTGGCTTTGGGAGAGCATACTGCAGCTACTACAAATTATATTTTACCGTATAGTTCTGCTCTGCATAAAGATAACTTTTACGCTACTCAGTTTCATCCTGAAAAAAGTGGTGATGTAGGTTCAAGAATTCTGGAAAACTTTATAAAACTGTAAGATGGCATTGATAGATATAATTCCGGCGATTGATATTATTGACGGAAAATGTGTAAGGTTAAGTCAAGGTGATTATAACCAAAAGAAAGTATATAACGAAAATCCTTTGGAGGTGGCCCGAATGTTTGAAGATCATGGGATCAAAAGACTTCATTTGGTTGATTTAGATGGCGCCAAGGCCGGAAATATTATTAATTATAAAGTGCTTGAAACCATTGCAACTAAAACCAATTTAATCATTGACTTTGGAGGTGGATTAAAATCAAATGAGGATTTAAAAATTGCGTTTGAGAGTGGTGCTGAGATGATTACCGGAGGAAGTATTGCTGTAAAAAATAAAGAGATTTTTACCAGTTGGATTGAAAAATACGGTGCCGACAAAATTATTTTAGGAGCTGATGTAAAAGATGAAATGATTGCTGTTTCGGGTTGGACAGAAACATCAGATCTTGGTTTAATGCCTTTTGTAGAAGATTATACCCAAAGGGGGATCTCAAAAGTAATTTGTACTGATATTAGTAAAGATGGAATGTTACAGGGGCCTGCTACTGATCTGTATCAAAAAATATTGGCTCAGTTTCCTGATTTATATTTAGTGGCAAGTGGCGGAGTAAGTGGTTTAAAAGATATCGATAAACTTATTGAAGCCAAGGTGCCTGCTGTAATTACAGGTAAAGCCATTTACGAAGGAAAGATTGATTTAAAGCAATTAGAGAAATACGCATAAACATAAAACAATGCTAGCGAAAAGAATTATCCCTTGTTTGGATATTAAAAACGGGATGACCGTAAAAGGAATTAAGTTTGTTGGAATAAAAGAGGTTGGTGATCCTGTAGAGTTGGGAGCCCTATATGCGGAGCAAGGTGCTGATGAGCTTGTATTTCTGGACATTACGGCTAGTCACGAGGGAAGAAAAACTTTCGTGGAACTGGTGCAAAGAATTGCGCAGCATATCAATATTCCGTTCACAGTAGGAGGGGGTATTAGTGAGTTAAAGGATGCTGAAGCATTATTAAATGCCGGAGCCGATAAAATTAGCATTAATTCATCGGCAGTAAGAAATCCACAGCTCATTAACGATATGGCTAAAAATTTTGGCAGCCAATTCGTTGTAGTGGCCATCGATGCCAAACATTTTGAAGGAGACGAGTGGATTGTAACGGTAAATGGTGGTAGAATACCAACAGAGAAGCGTCTTTTTTCATGGGCCAAAGAAGCTGAAGAACGTGGAGCAGGAGAAATTCTTTTTACCTCAATGGATCATGATGGCGTAAAGCAAGGTTTTGCTAACGAAGCTTTGGCTAAATTGTCAACTGATTTATCGATTCCGATTATTGCCAGTGGAGGAGCAGGAAATATGGAGCATTTTAAAGATGTGTTTACGTACGGACAGGCAGATGCTGGTTTGGCAGCAAGTATTTTCCATTACAAAGAAATTGGTATTCCGGATTTAAAAAGTTATTTGAACAAAGAGGGAATTAACGTAAGAATATAATTTAATTAGAGAGTAGAATTTGTCAAGGTTAATTTAATAAGCGCAGCGGCTTATTTCATCTTGATACTTGATACTTATACTTGATACTATTAGATGATGAAAATAGATTTTGACAAATTAGGAAATGGCCTTGTTCCTGCAATCATTCAGGATGCAAGTACCAGTAAAGTATTGATGCTTGGCTTTATGAATAAGGAAGCATTTGAAAAAACAGAGGCTGAAGGTAAGGTAACTTTTTTTAGTCGTACCAAAAACAGATTATGGACTAAAGGAGAAGAGTCTGGTAATTTTTTAAATGTAGTATCCATAGCCATTGATTGTGATAAAGATACTTTATTGATTAAAGCCAATCCGGTTGGCCCTACTTGTCATACAGGTGCTGATACTTGTTTTAATGAGAAAAATGAAGCTGATATTTCTTTTTTAAGTCACCTTCAGGATTTTATTGATAAGCGTAAAGAAGAAATGCCGGAAGGTTCTTATACTACTTCTTTGTTTGAAAAAGGAACGCGTAAAATTACGCAAAAGGTAGGTGAGGAAGCAATTGAGACGGTGATTGGTGCAATGGCCAATGATGATGAAAATTTCCTTTACGAAGGGGCTGATTTATTGTATCACTTAATTGTATTGTTAACACATAAGGGATATAGAATAGAAGACCTGGCTAAAGAGTTAAAGACAAGACACTCTTAAGGTTTAAAAATATACTTAAAGAAAAGCATCAATGATTTGATGCTTTTCTTGTTCTTGGTAATGTCAATCTAAATTCCGATCCTTCATTTTCTTTGCTGATAACTTCAATGGTTCCTTTATTTAGTTCTATCATTTCTTTGGATAGCGATAAGCCCAGCCCGGTGCCTTTTTCACTGGATGTACCTACAGTAGTCAGAAATTGATCCAAATCGAAGAGAATTTTTTGTTTTTCAGGACGAATGCCAATGCCATAATCTTTAACAAAGACAGTAAATGTATCAGTTGAAGGGCTTTCTATGATGCCGCACTTTACTTTGCTGTTGGGGTGAGAGAATTTTATACCATTGTGTAACAAGTTTCGAATCACAAGCTTAAACATTTCTAGGTCCAGTGTGAATTCATATTCTTCCGGAACCATGTTTCTCAGATCAATATTTTTACTATTGGCCAAGCTGGATACATTCTCCATACATTCAGTAACTGCTGATCTGATAGAAAATGTTTGTGGATTTACTTTTAGCTGTCCCAGTTGAGATTTAGCCCATGTTAGTAAATCTTCTAAAAGTTTATATGTCTGCTCGCTCGATTCAACAATTTTCTGAGCAAATTCTTTGATTTCCGCTGCCGAGAAGCTGTCTATATTTTTTTCTAATAGCGTTGAGAATCCAAGTATAGCATTAAAAGGATTTCTAATGTCATGCGCAATTACAGAGAAAAGTTTGTCTTTGGTGTTGTTCAGTTTTTTGAGTTTTTGTTCACTTAATTTAAGTTCTTCTTCTATCTCATGTTTTCTGGTTATATCTATAATTAAAGCAACGGCTTCTTCTATTTTTCCATCTTTAATGGATATTGGACTGCCAAATAAATCTGCCCAAAACTCTGTTCCATCACGCTTAACATACTTACGTTGCACATTAATACTGGATTGTTTGCCAGAAAAGAGGTTGACGAAGTTCTTTTTGGCGTCTTTTATGTTTGACTCTAAAATATGGTCGTAAAAGTTAATTCCAATGATGTCTTCAGAGTCACTGTATTCTAGTAACTCTTTTAATCTCTTGTTAGCCAAAACTACCTTACCCATATTGTTAATTACACCTATCCCCATTATTGAATTTTCAAAAATGGTATCTAAGCGGTTTTTTTGCTGTTCAAGAAGTGATTCAGCACTTTTAACTTGAGTAAAGTCCATTCCAACCGATTGGTATTCAATAATATTACCGGTTGAATCCAGTAAGGCACGATCTACCCATTTATACCATCTTAAGTTTCCATTGGATAACGAATTTTCTTGTTCGTATTCAATAAAAGGATTACTGCTGCTTAAGGAATTTAGGTTATTGATAAAGTCTTGTCGTTTCTCCTTGTTTATCGTATTAAAAAGGTTTGTGCCAATAAGTTGTTCTGGTGTTTTATTAAAGCTACCAGCGTATGCACCATTTACATAACTAATGATTCCCTGCTTGTTAAATCTTCTGATCAGAGCCGGAGAATCTTCCACAAGTGTCAGGTATCTGTGTTCGCTTTCTTCAAGTGCAGATATGCTATTTTTATATTCGGTAATATCATGTACAAACATGCAGAAACGTTCACTGCCTAAAGGAAATGTTCTCATGTTTAGATGTTTACCAATGCTTAAAAAGTGATGCTCAAAAGTTTGTTTAAAGCTGAGCATTTCAGCTGATTTTTTATTGATTTCCGGGAAGTCCGGAAGTATGTTTTTTAATCGTAATCCTACAATGCCAAGTTTATTAAAAACTGCACCAGCAATGGGATTTGCTTTTACAATGATTAAATCTTCAATAGTGTTTTTAGGTGTATATATAGGTTTAAATAAAATAATACCTACAGGAGCATTGTCAAATAATTCATCAAGTAAGAATTTCTCTTTATGAAACTGTTCTTCCAGTTCTTTTTTATATGTAATGTCCTCTTTAACAGCAATGAATCCTCTAATGTCACCATTTTTTTGAATGGGAGATATTTTAGCGGTTTCCCAAATTAATCTACCTGATTTTGTTTTGTTGCGGAAAATACCTTCCCAGGTTTCACCATTCAATATGGTTCTCCACATTTCACGATAGAAGCTTTTATCGTGGTAGTTGGTTTTTAATATATTGGGATTTTTTCCAATGACCTCTTCTCGGGTGTAGCCATATTTATCAACAAATGCCTTGTTGACATATCTAATTTTTCCAAAATTATCCGAAACAACTACAATATTCTCAAGCTGATTTAGCGCCAACAGTAGTTCATCTGATTCAATCATACTCTCTTTATTACATCAACTGAAATGAAGTTTAGAGATACAAGTACGTGAATTAAATTAATTTGTGCAATGTGTTGGGGATGTTTTATGTAATTGATTCCTTTTAAAGAGTATTTAGGTGCTAAATTAACCTTAGTTTAATGTAGGCCATACTTAATGGAGGTGTGATTGAAAAGATTTTTGTTTCTTTGTAAACAAAAATGGCTAAAGACAGGCAACCACATATAGGAATATTTGGACGTAGAAATTATGGAAAAAGCACGCTAATAAACTTGCTTGCCAATCAGGAAATTGCCATTGTGTCTGACGTGGCCGGAACAACTACCGATCCGGTTAAAAAATCTTTTGAAATTACAGGATTTGGTCCGGTGATTTTGATTGATACCGCAGGTTTTGATGATGTTGGTGACCTAGGGAAAAAGCGTATTGAAAAGACCGAAAAATCCATTAAGCTTATTGATTTAGCCATTTTGTTGATCAGCAATAATACCTTCAACCAACAGGAAATAGACATTATTCAGCGTTTTAAAAAGTATGATGTGCCTTTTGTTGTTGTATATAGTAAGAGTGACCTTGCAGCACCAACTAACGTAATGAGAGAAAAGTCTATTGAAAAAGGATGTTCAGATTATTTGGTTTTCAATAGAAATGAGGATATCACGCCTGTTATTAAAGCCATTAAAAAGTCAATTCCGGAATCTGCTTATACCAATCCATCCTTGTTAGGCGATGTGGTTAAACATGGAGATATTGTATTGCTCATTACTCCTATTGATATTGAGGCTCCGGAAGGACGTTTGATATTGCCTCAGGTTCAGGCTATTAGAGATGTAATAGATAATGATGCAGTTTGTATTGTATTAAAGGAGCGTGAAGTGGATGCTTTTTTAATGAAAACTAAAATAAAGCCTGCCTTGGTTATTACAGATAGTCAGGTGTTTTTAAAAGCGGATGCATCCATACCTAAAGATATTCCTTTAACGAGTTTTAGCATTATGCTGGCCCGTTTTAAGGGTGATTTTACGAGCTACTTACAAGGTACACCACAGATATCCAATTTAAAGGATGGAGATCGGATTCTTCTTTTAGAGTCGTGTACGCATCATGTATCTTGCAATGATATAGGACGTTCTAAAATTCCAAGGTGGATTTCGAACTATACGGGAAAGCAACATGAGTACGATGTTGTTTCAGGGTTTGATAATTTACCTCACCCTATTGAAAGTTATTCGTTAGTGGTGCAATGCGGTGGATGTGTGATTTCTCGAAAGCAATTGGTAAACAGATTGAAGCCGGCAATAGATGCCAATATTCCGGTTACTAATTATGGAATGACCATTGCTTATGTTTTGGGCATTTATCAAAGGGCGGTAGCTCCTTTTGTTCAGTTGGAAGATAATTCGATGGATTATCTGTAATTTTTATGCCTGTAACAGGTTTATCTCATCAAATAAATTGGTGCCTTCTGTATCGGAGGCATCCCATCTTCCATGTTCTATCAGGTGCTTCTTTAAGATTAAAAAGTAGGTCAAAGGAAATTCATCTTTTTGCCAAAGTTGTTCATAGTTCAGAAGTCCAATTTCCTTTATAAAGTGGTCTAGTTCAAATATAATAGCCTGATAAAATTCTGTGAATTTGCAAGTGCTTTCGAGAACGACTTTAGCCGTAGATTCGTCAAAGATATCTTCTAACTGTAAAATTTTAATGTTGATGTTTTTTCCATCCGGAGTGCGAAGTATCCATTTAAGTGCCTTCTGATCACAATACCAGTCTATCCAGCAAATGTTTTCTTCATCCCAAAGGTGCGAAGGCTCATATATCAGGCCCACCAATCCTTTTAACAGATCGTATAAAGGATTACTAACGTTAGTCACTTCAAAAGGTACAGTACTATCGTGTATAACCAGTTTTCCATGGGCTACACCAGCTTTTTTAATCTGATAAACGAATTGTACCTGCTTATTCATTGATAGTTATCACTAGAATATTGCTTAAAAATAGCAAAGTTGTTTTGATTTCATAACAATCAGGATAAATTATTGTCGATAACATCTCCCAGTCGATAACCTAATTTAAGAAGTTGTTCCGGCTTTAAAAGCTTATCCAGAAAGGATTCATCAACTAAATTTAGTTCCTTATTGGCTTTCTGAATGGTACATTTGTTTTTATTCATCAATTGCGCTAATTCACTTGCTTTATGGTAACCAATATAGGGAGATAAGGCAGTGGTTATAGACGGATTTTTAAAAACGGTCGCAATATCGTCAATTTTCTTAAAAGTGATACCTGCTAATAAATTATCCTTAATGGTTTTGTTGCAGGCTATCAGTAGTTTGATGCTGTCAATCAAAGCATCTCCAATACTTGGCAGGTAAGCATTTAAGTCTAAACATCCTTGCGAACAGAGGCTGCTAATTATTTGATCGTTGGCATATATTTTATGTGTGGCAGAAATAACAAATTCAGGTATAACAGGATTAACTTTCCCCGGCATTATTGAACTTCCAACTTGTTTTTTAGGTATTGTGAGTTCTCTATTGTTGAACAAATCAGAACTCATCAGCCTGAGATCAGAAACCATTTTCTCCAGGTTTACTGCATGCGCCTTAAGTGTAGCATGTACTTCAACGTAGCTATCTAAATTAGCGGTGTTATCTGATAAGTTTTCAGAACGGGAGATTGGTAATCCTGTTAGTTTTTGAAGTTGGTTCACCACTTCCATTATAAAAAATCCCGGTATTGAGATTCCTGTTCCAATGGCGCCACCACCCAGATTAACTTCTTTAATTCGTTCAAAGCACTTGCTTACTCTCCACCAATCGCGAGATAAAGCATTATTATAAGTGCTAAATAATTTATCGTATGACGAAGGAACGGCAGATTGCATTTGAGTATAGGCCTGACGTAAGCAATTGCGAGTTTGACCTTCAACCTTTTCAAGAGCCAGCAATACTTCATTAATTAAATCATCTAACTCTTTAAATAAAGTAATCACAGCTACTTTAAGTGCTGTGGGAATTACATCATTAGTTGACTGAAAGATATTTGCATGTTCAAAGGGATCAATGCTGTTATAATCTCCCGGTAATTTATTTATTTTTAGAAGAGCACTATTGGCAATGATTTCATTTAGATTGAGGTTAATGCTTGTACCTGCTCCTCCTTGTATAGCCGGAACAATAAAGTGATTATAATGCTCACCGCGACTTACTTCAATGGCTGAGTCTACCAAAGCGTCAATTATCTCATTGTCGATAAAACTAAGATGAGAGTCCGGGTATTTCTGTTGAACAGCCTTTTTATATTTTAAATAGGTTTCGTAGCAGGCCTGCTTCACCATTCCTATGCTCTTATACCACTCAATGGAAAAGGGCGAGGAGTGAGGGAAGTTTTGTGTTGCTCTAACCGAATGAATTCCGTATAGTGCTTCTTTGGGGATATCACAGGATCCAATAAAATCGCTTTCCTTACGCATACAACAGTATATTATCCTTGATGAACAGCATACATTTTAACATCAGCAGCAGTAATGGCATCTGAGCTTAAAATAATTAAGCGTTCAATCACATTTCTAAATTCTCTGATGTTTCCCGTCCAGTTAAGATTTTGTAACTCTTTAATGGCCGAGTCTTCCAGTTTTTTCTCCGGGATGCCCAGTTCTCCACATATTAATGTATTAAAATGTGATGCCAGTAATGGAATATCTTCTTTTCTATCGTTTAATGCAGGAACATGAATTAAAATAACACTCAGACGATGGTATAAATCTTCTCGGAAGTTATTTTCTTTAATCTCTTCTTTAAGGTTTTTGTTTGTGGCGGCAAGAACTCTTACATCTACTTTTATGTCTTTATCACTACCTACACGACTAATCACGTTTTCTTGTAATGCTCTAAGAACCTTTGCTTGTGCTTTAAGACTCATATCACCAATTTCATCTAAAAAGATGGTTCCTCCATTGGCTTGTTCAAATTTTCCTTTACGTTGTTTAATGGCCGAGGTAAAAGCCCCTTTCTCGTGCCCGAATAGTTCACTTTCAATTAGTTCGGAAGGAATAGCTGCACAGTTAACTTCGATAAAAGGTTGTGATACACGGTTACTTTTTTCATGCAACCAGCGGGCTACAAGTTCTTTACCCGTGCCGTTGCCTCCCGTAATGAGTACACGGGCATCGGTAGGTGCTACCTTTTCAATCATATCTTTCACCCTCTGAATAGGCTCAGATTCGCCGATCATATCGTAAGTTTTACTTACTTTCCTTTTTAACACTTTAGTTTCCACTACAAGGTCTTTGCGTTCATTGGCATTTCTGATGGTTACCAGTAAGCGGTTTAAATCTAAAGGTTTTTCAATAAAGTCGTAGGCTCCTTTTTTTATGGCTTCAACAGCAGTGTCAATATTTCCATGGCCGGAAATCATAACAACCGGAATATCCGGGTTTTTTTTGATGATGATATCTAATACCTCCATACCATCCATGTTTGGCATTTTAATATCACATAAAACCATATCGAATTTTCCTTTCTCAAATATTTCAACACCCTCTTCACCATGTTCAGCTAAAACTACTTCATGGCTTTCGTACTCTAATATATCCTTAAGTGTATTACGGATACTTCTCTGGTCGTCAATTACTAATATCTTTGCCATAAATAGTCTTACATTTTGTTATTTAATATCTGATGTATTGCCCCTTCTTTTAATGCATAATTACATTGATAAAGGTGAGTCAAATTAAACTTTTCAATGGTAAATTTAATGAAAATAGAGGCTAGAACAATCATCTCTACACGATGAGGGTCCATTCTTTTCATTTTCATTCGTTGTTCAATAGTACTATTTAGGTATTTGTTGTGCAAACTATAAAACAAGTCTAGGGCAATAGGGTAGCTAGTTAGCTTGCCCATATCTAAATGAGGATGTTCTTCGGCAGCAATCATTGCAGCAATTGTATCGAACGATCCCGATGATCCCACTAAAGTAACTATATCATGTTTGGCCATTTCTTTAAACAGGGTGTTTAATTCATTTGTCACGTATGTTTCCAATTGCTCAATTTCTGAATCTTTTATAGGTTCAGAAGGCTTAACCAAATCAAGCATTCGTGCTGCACCAACGTTAAAACTCTCTTTCCAAACAACACCATCTTTATTGGCAATAATAAATTCGGTACTTCCACCACCAATATCCATGATCAGCACTTTCTCAGAACCAATAGGGATAACCTGCTTAACACCATCATAAATTAATTCGGCTTCTTTATCGCCTTCAATTACATTAATGTGCAGATTGTATTTTTGTTGCACTGCATTGGCAAAATCCTGTCCGTTTGTGGCTGACCTTATGGCTGAAGTTGCAAAGCAATGTATAGCTTCAATATTAAAATTTTTAATGGTATCAAGATGTGTTTCTATTGCTTTTAAGCCTCTCTCAAAAGCCTCCGGAGTAATTGTTTTGTTATTGATACCACCTTTACCCAGCTTAGCCGGATATTTAGTTTCCAATAAAATTGTGTAATTGTTATCTTTTGAAACCTCTGCAACCAATAAATTAAATGTGTTGGTGCCCAGATCAATAATCGCAATTTGCATATGTGTGTAACGTTAATTTATTTACCCGCCTGGATAAACCATTTCCAAATTTCTTTATAGCTCACTTTCTTTCCGTACATCAAGATGCCTGTTCTGTAAACCCTGCCGGCAAACCATGTAAAGAAAATAAATGAGGCGGTTAAGATAGTCATTGATAATAAAAGTTCCCAAAGAGGAACATCAAAAGGTATTCTCGACATCATTACAACGGGTGATGTTAGCGGAAACATAGAAAACCAAAATGAAATATCTCCATGCGGACTACGAAATGCTGCCATAGCAACATAAATAGAAAGTATTAGTGGCAGTAATACCGGCATAACAAACTGTTGTGTTTCTGTTTCGTTGTCGATGGCTGACCCTATAGCTGCAAAAAGTGCTGAATAAATTAAATACCCTCCGATAAAGTAAAATATAAATAAACCCAGGATTAGCGGCATGTTTGCATCTTTTAAAATGCCTAATATTTTGTTAATGGTTTTCTGTACTTCATGTGCTTGATCCGCAGATTGGGTGCCAACTTCCTGGGGGGTATCGACAGTTTGTGTTATCTCCACTTTATCCGATGTACCTCCAGAGAACGATAGCTGTACAAAAAATACTACTCCTGCAGTAAGTACAATCCATAAAAAAAATTGCGTTAAGGCTACTAAACCTATTCCAACTATTTTGCCTATCATTAATTGAAACGGTTTTACCGATGAAATAATGACTTCAACAATTCTGTTTGTTTTTTCTTCTATGACACCTCGCATTACCTGAGTACCATAAATAATCATGATAAAGTAAATTAATAGTGCCGAAATCATACCAATGGCCAGGGCAAATTCTGCACTGCTTTGTTTTTCGGTGCCATCATCATCGAGCCTAATGGTGTTTATCTTTACTTTTACTTTGTTGATTTCTTTTATTTTTTCATCTAAACCTTCGATGTTGTAACTCGATAGTTTTTCTGTTCTTAAATGACTGTTAATATTTTGCTTAATGTGATTGATAACATCCAGGGTTACCTGTCCGTCAGAGTATAAATGTATATCGTCAGGATTATGCAGAAGATTACTGTTTATTACCAGTAAAGCATCAATCTTATTGTTGATGATTTCTTTTTTATTGCTGGCAGATTCAGGCTTGAGGTATTGGTATTTAATATATTGAGAGCTTTTAAAAGCGGAGTGATATAAGCCCGAGTTGTCTTCTATGGCGATGTTTTTTTCGTTGGTGTCTTTCTGGGATGATAACCAGGCAGGTACAACCATCATGGCAGCAAATATTACCGGACTCAAAAGAGTCATAATAATAAAGCTTTTCTTTTTTACTCGTGTAAGATATTCTCGTTGTATAATAAGGAATACTTTATTCATAGCTTAGTTGTGATTATTGGTTGGCATTTGATTGTTGAACTGCTTTTATAAACACTTCATCCATACTTGGGAGAATTTCATTGAAACCAAGGATTTTAAAATCAGGAAGAAGAGAAGAGATCAATTGGTTTGTCTCCGATTCTTTTTTCATTTGTACTTTGGCCAAAAAGCTTCCTTGTTTTTCATCAATAGATTGCAAGTGGTAATTACCATTAAGTTGTTGCTTAAACAGTTCTTCATCACCAATAAAATTAATCATAACCTGATTGCTTTTAAACGCTTGTTTTACCTCATTAACATGCCCCTTTAAAATAGTTTTTGATTTGTTGATGAGACAAATGTTATCACAAAGTTCCTCTACAGAGCTCATATTATGAGTTGAGAATATTATGGTTGCACCATTTTCTTTAAGCTCAAGAATTTCTTTTTTCAGGAGGTTTGCATTAATGGGGTCAAAGCCGCTAAAAGGCTCATCAAAGATTAAAAGTTTAGGTTCATGAAGAACGGTAACGATAAACTGAACTTTTTGCTGCATTCCTTTGGATAGCTCTTCAACTTTTTTGTCCCACCAGGCACCTATCTCAAATTTCTCAAACCAATATTTCAGTTTATTGTAAGCATCTTTTTTTGACAACCCCTTTAACTGGGCCAGATAAAGAGCTTGTTCGCCAACTTTCATTTTTTTATATAAACCACGTTCCTCAGGCAGGTATCCTATTCTATATATGTCCTTTGAGGTTAAAGGTTTGCCGTTAAAAAGGATTTCGCCCTGATCGGCCATTGTAATATGGTTAATAATACGGATGAATGTTGTTTTTCCGGCTCCGTTAGGACCAAGTAAACCAAATATTTCATTTTCAGGAACGTGAATATCCACGTTATTTAAGGCCAGGTGGTTTGCATACTTTTTAACCACGCCTGTTGCTTCAAGTAAGTTCATTGGGGGTTGTATGTATTAATTTTTTCTCAAAATTAAGATTTGTTTGGAGCATAAAAAATTTAAACCCATAAATAAAATTTACGAGCATCTTAATATTGAGGTAGGTACATGCACTTTGTTTTATGGCTAAAGCAAATTACAAATTATGTTGTAATGTAAGGTGTAGTTCGTCAAACTTTAGATTTTAATTCCTTATTCTTGTGCATTATGACAAGAATAAAGAATTAGTTTGCTGTTTTTGCTCTTTTAATTAATGTAATGCCATATTCTTTTTCAATAAAAAGAAAGTAATAGTACAGGCGGTAATTTAAATCAATCCCATAGTCAATGGTGTTTTGATAATCGATGTGCGTTTCATAGAAGTCCCCATACCTTAATGGATTATTATGTCTGATATTCCATTCTGTTACATATCTGATATTCCACGATTGGTAATATTGGTTTGAGTAAAATTCTTTTGAGGGTTGAGTGATGAGGTAAGTATCAAATCTGTTATCGAAAATGATTAATTCGTATTGGGTACTATCTTCAGCTGATTCGGAAACCTGAACCGAAGCTTTGTTGTCGGTGCTTACATTTTTAGTTGTGTTGCATGCAATACATGCAAGTATTACTAACGAGAGTATAATAAACTGTTTCATTGGTATGGTTTTTAAGACTTATTACATATAATAAAGTTACAAAAAACAGAAACCAATGTGGTAATATAAAGGGTATAAAAAAACCCTGAAACGATATCATTTCAGGGTTTAGTTTTTTAGTTTTTATTTTTTTCGATTAACTCGATAAAGTCATCAAACAAGAACTCAGTATCAGTTGGGCCACTAGATGCCTCTGGGTGAAACTGAGTTGAAAAGAAAGGTTTAGACTTGTGTCTAATTCCCTCGTTACTATTGTCATTAATATGAACAAATAATGGTTCCCAATCATTGGTTAAAGAATCGTTATCTAACGCATAACCATGGTTTTGAGATGTAATGTGACAATTGTTTGTACCAACTTTAATCACCGGGTGATTATGGGCGCGGTGTCCATACTTAAGCTTGTAAGTGCTACCTCCTGATGCCATTCCTAATAATTGGTTTCCAAGGCAGATGCCGAAAATTGGCTTACCAATTTCAATAGCTTTTTTGATATTGGCAATGGTTACTTCACACATCTCAGGGTTTCCTGGTCCGTTAGATAGCATAATACCATCATAATCTTCTTGTGTGAAATCGTAATCCCAAGGTACCTGAATTACAGTTGTGTCTCTTTTTAGAAGGCAACGTAAAATATTATACTTAGCTCCGGTATCAACTAAAACAACTTTGTTTTTACCGTTACCATATACTTTTCTTTCTTTAGTACTTACTTGAGCTACAAGGTTGTCAGTGTTTGGGTCGTATTGCTCGATGTCATTGTCATCGATTAATATTTTACCAAGCATAGAGCCTTTTTCGCGAAGTATTTTTGTAAGAGCACGAGTGTCAATATCAAAAATTCCTGGAACCTCATTTTGAATTAACCATTCACGTAATGAGTTCTTAGCATTCCAGTGACTATATTCAAACGAGTAGTCCGAAATGATTAGTCCTGATATGTGAATTTTATCTGACTCGTAGAACAATGGAACATCATGCTCGTCCTTGTCGTCTTTAGGTACACCATAGTTACCAATTAATGGGTAGGTAGAAACCAAAATCTGACCTTTATATGAAGGGTCAGTTAAACTTTCAGGATAACCTGTCATTGCGGTATTAAATACAACTTCTCCGGCAATTGATTTATGATATCCAAACGATTTTCCTTCAAAGACAGTTCCATCTTCGAGCACCAACTTAATTCCTTTTACTTCAGGCATAACATCAAGATAATCCAATTTAATAATGTGGAATCTATATTTTAATAAATTCCAGTTTTTAATTCGGGGGGCAAAGTTAGTAAATAAATACTTTTCCCGCTAATAAAACAGGTGCAAATGCATAAATATTAATGTTAAATATATGAAATGAATATTTATGCATTTTGTGTTTGCGTAAAAAGTTGTGTATTGGGGCTGGAGATTGGTTGTAAAGTTATTTATCTTTATTTAAGTGTCTGATTTTTGATTTGAATATTAGTTGTTTATGAGCAGATTTTGTAAACAGATTAGTTTGGTTTCTGAAAGGTGGAGCTTACGTTTACGTAGTGCCTTTATACTACTGTTTATACTTTTTTTGAATATTCAATCACAAAATAACATAACTGATAAACCGCTTTTTTATAGTTTATCTTCTTATTATGGATTCTTTCAGGTGCATACAGATAAGTTGTCGCCTTATAAAGGTGTGAACCCTATATGTTTAGAGTTTGAAGTGAGTCAGCTTTTAATGAATGAGCAGGTGTTAAATGCATTGGGTTTTTATTCAAAATGGGGTGTCGGTTTAAATTATGTAGATTTTGGTCATGACGATTTAGGATATTCTGTACATGGAGTGGCTTATTTTGAGCCTCTGCTTTGGGTGAGATCAAGGTGGTGGTTTTCTGGTAAAATAGGAATGGGTATAGCATTTGTTAGTGAAAAATATCATCCAGAAACAAATCCCCAAAATAAAACCAATAGTACTCACCTGGCTTTTCCTTTGGCAGGTTCTATATCCTCTTATTATATATTAAATGAACAATGGCGAATAAAGGCATCCTTTTCCTTTCGGCATATTTCAAATGGAGGATTAAAGCAGCCAAATCTTGGAATTAATTATCCTGTGGCGGGCTTAGGTGTTGAATATACAGCCAATCGGTATGAAATACAATCTCTGGATAATTTAGATCCGTTTGAAAAAAAGAAAAGGCAGGAGTTGTTACTTGGTTATTCAGCTAAAAGTGATACGGTTTCAAGTACAAGCAAGCAGGTAATACAAGTTTGTTATAACAGATCTTTTAGAGGAGGTAGAATTAATTCCTTTACACTTGCCGGATTAGTGGAGTATCAGCAATCTAATGATGCAAAAAGTTCGATTGATCAATGGAGTGTGGCTCCTTTGGTAGGCAATGAATTTATTTTTGGGAAAGTGAGGTTTGGGCAACAGTTGGGAATTTACCTTTTAAAAGGTGTTTATGCAGGTAATAACCTCTTTCAACAGTATTATTTGAGGTATTTGCTAGGAGAGCATTTAACTACGGGATTTAACTTGAAGGCCCATGGAAGAGTAGCCGATCATCTTTCCGTTCAGATAGGGTATGTGTTTTAATAAAAAAGGCTGTCTTATGTTTCCCCCAAAGACAGCCTTTTCATTACCCAATCAACAAAAACACTTATCTAGATCCTAATGGAAGATAAGTAGATCGATCAATTACACACTTATAAGCCGGTCGGATAATACGACGACTTGAGAATGTAACCTCCTCTATACGATGCGCAGCCCATCCTGCAATTCGGGCTACTGCAAATATTGGAGTATATATTTCTTTAGGGATTTTTATACATTGGTATACAAATCCTGAATAAAAGTCAACATTAGCACAAATAACCTTGGCATTTGCTCCTTTAAACTGGTAAAATACTTCAGGGGCTAATTCTTCGATTATTTCGTATAATTTAAATTCATCCATTCTGCCTTTCTCTTCTGCCAACTCACGTGCTTTTTCTTTTAACAGAACAGCTCTAGGGTCGGAGAGAGTGTAAATGGCATGACCAATACCGTAAATTTTACCAGTACGGTCAAAAGCTTCTTTTTTAAGGAGTTTTAATAAATACTCAGAAACTTCTTTCTTATCAGTCCAGTCCTTAACGTTTTCTTTGATGTTATCCATCATGTCGATTACCTTAAGGTTAGCTCCACCATGTAAACCACCTTTAAGAGATCCAAGAGCAGCTGCTATTGCAGAATAAGTGTCGGTTTGTGCCGAGCTTACTACTCTGGTTGTAAATGATGAATTGTTACCACCACCATGTTCTGCGTGAATCACCAATGATAGGTCAAGCAGATCTGCTTCAAGTTTAGTGTAGTCATTTCCTTTAAGCATGTAAAGGAAATTTTCGGCTAAGCTTAAATGTTTTTGCGGGTGGCGAATAATTAATGATTTACGCTGAAAAGAGTGACGCATTCCGTAATACGAATAAGCCACAATCACCGGAAACTTAGCAATTAAGCTAATGGCTTGTTTCATCAGGTTTACATGGCTAAAATCTTCTGCATCTTCATCAGCAGCGTATAAGCCTAGTACTGATCGGGCAAGCATATTCATTACATCACGACCTCTCAAAGAAAGAATCATATTTTTTGAAAAGAATGAAGGTAATTCGTATTGCTCTCCTAAATATTCAGTGAAATCTTTTAGTTCTGTTTCGTTTGGTAACTGACCTGTTAATAATAAATAGGCAGTTTCTTCAAATCCATGGCGACCGGTAGAAAGGAATCCTTTGGCAAGGTCTTTTAATTCGATGCCTCGATAGTATAATTCTCCCTCACGAGGAAGTAATTTTCCATCTTTGTTATCGTATCCAACCACATTGCCAATATGGGTTAAACCAACCAATACACCCGAAAAATCGTCATTACGCAATCCTCTTTTAACGCCATAGTCATTAAAAAGTTGCTTGTCGATTTCACATGATTGTACAGCTAGTTTAGCCAAGTTCTCCAATAATACCATATTTCTGTCCCTTATTTTTATTTTTTGCTTAATGTTTTTAATGCCTCATTTACTCCTTTAAAATTAAATGAATCAATGAGGTCGACCATTTTTTCTTTAACCTTATCGTTACAAAGGTTACCAATGGTTCCTTCGTGCGTGTGGTTAACAGTTAGTTTTGGTTCGAAATTTCCTTCTTCAATGGCGCTTCCCACTTGTTTGTATGCATCTCTAAATGGAACACCTTGCAACACTAGTTTATTTACTTCCTCTACACTAAAGGCGTATTTGTAAAGCTCATTGTTAAGGATATCTTCTTTTATTGTAATGTTTTTTACTGCAAATGTAGCTAATTCCAAACAGCTTATCAGCTCATCAAAAGCAGGTAAAAAGTTTTCTTTAATGAGTTGAAGATCTCTAAAGTATCCCGAAGGAAGATTTGTTGTGATCATTCCAATTGTTTCAGGCAGAGCTTGTATTTTGTTACACTTTGCTCTGATCAACTCAAATACATCAGGATTTTTTTTGTGAGGCATAATACTTGAACCGGTAGTTAATTCTCCCGGTAAAGTTAGAAACCCAAAATTCTGACTCATATATAAACAGGCATCCATGGCAAATTTACCTACTGTATAAGCTACAGAGCTTAAAGCCATGGCTACATTCTTTTCAGTTTTCCCTCTTCCCATTTGTGCATAAACTACATTGAAGTTCATGTTATCAAATCCTAATAAATCAGTTGTCAACTGACGATTTAATGGGAAACTACTACCATACCCGGCGGCTGCACCTAATGGGTTTTGGTTTGTGATTTTCCAGGCAGCCTTAAGCATTTGCATGTCGTCGGTTAAACTCTCTGCGTATGCACCAAACCATAAGCCAAACGATGAAGGCATAGCTACCTGAAGGTGGGTATATCCCGGTATTAAGTTGTCTTTATAGTTTTCGCTTTGCGATTGTAAAGCTTCAAAAAAGTCATTTACGGCAATTACTACTTCTTCAACCTTATGTCTGATAAACAGCTTAAGGTCAAGTAAAACCTGGTCGTTTCTCGATCTTCCACTATGAACTTTTTTTCCGATGTCGCCCAAACGTTGTGTTAGCATTAACTCAACCTGAGAGTGAACATCTTCAACACCATCTTCAATAATAAATTCACCTTTTAAGGCTGAAGAATAGATGTTTTTAAGCTCTTTAAGTAATTTTTCAAGCTCATCTTTTTCAAGAAGTCCCACACTTTCAAGCATGGTGATATGAGCCATCGTTCCAAGCACATCAAAAGGAGCTAAATAAAGATCCATCTCACGATCTTTACCCACTGTGAAGTCCTCTATTTTATCGTTTACTTTAATTCCTTTATCCCAGAGTTTCATTCTTATTCTTTTTCACTGAAGAACATAGTTATTGCGAAATGCAAACTATCGTTTTTCATTGATTTCTTTGTTCTAATAAAATATGGAGATGATTACGATTTGTTAATTGCGCTCTCTAAAATTCTTATAATTGTCGCAAATATAATTTTAAAAACTTACAAATTCAAATTAACCACCTTATTTTATGATATATGTCACTATTATGTAACGAACAGATTAATCAAGAATTAATCCATTCAACAATTCAAAATATATACTTATGCCTTCGTGTATCTCGCTCAACTTAATAAATTCGTTACTAGTATGCGATCTGGCTGAATCTCCGGGACCTATTTTTAAGGTTGTAAAATTCATTAATGCCTGATCAGATGTAGTTGGCGAACCGTAATAAGTCCTACCTAAGTTCAATCCTTTTTTTACAACAGGGTGATCTAACGGAATATAAGAACTGTTTAATCTTAAACTTCGTGGTTCAACATGACAACTAACTTTCTGCTGAATAATTTCAGCAGCCTGTTTGTTGGAATATTTTTCGTTAAGACGAACATCTACCACAAAGCGACAGGAATCAGGAACTACATTGTGCTGCGATCCGGCTTCAATTTGTGTGACGCTCATTTTTACCGGCCCAAAGAGATCCGAAACTTCAGGGAACTGATAGGTTTTAAACCACTCAATATCTTGCAAAGCTTTATAGATGGCATTAATACCTTCTTCACGAGCAGCATGGCCGGCTTTACCTTTACTTTCGCAGTCTAAAACCAATAAGCCTTTTTCGGCTACAGCCATTTGCATAAGTGTAGGTTCTCCAACAATACCAAGGTCAATAGGGCCTATCTCACCCAGTATAGAGGTCACTCCGTTAGCACCTGATATTTCTTCTTCCGCAGTAGCTGCAAAAACAAGGTTGTAGGCTTGTTCTTTTTCTGACAAAAGTAAAAATGTAGCTAAAAGTGATACCAAAGGTCCTCCGGCATCATTACTACCAAGACCATACAGACAGTCTTCTTCCACCGTTGGTTCAAAAGGAGGGTATGTCCATTTTGAAGATGGTTTAACTGTGTCTATATGAGAGTTTAATAGTATTGTGGGTTTGGTATTGTCTTTTTTAGCTGCCCAAACCCAAACATTATTTCCTTTCCTGTTTACATCAAGACCTTTTTGCTTTAGATGCGATTCCATTAAATCAGCAGCCGAATCTTCTTTGCGGCTTAATGATTCAATTGAAATCAGTTTTTTTAAAAGCGCAATGGCTTCTTCGCTATAGGCTTTAATGTTCATTCTTATTCAGTTTTTAATAATGTTCCGGAGTTTAAACCGTCTTTTAATCCCTGTGTGTTGGTGATGTTTACTTTTTTAACCCCGTTTTCCAATGCATTAAAACCATTGTCTAATTTAGGAATCATCCCTTCTATAATTACACCTGTTTTCTGATGTTCTTTAAATAAACTATGTGTTAAGGTTTCGATCACCGCATCATCATCATCAGGGTTACTCAATACGCCTTTTTTCTCAAAGCAGTACACTAAATTTACATCATAATGTTTGGCAAGAGCACTTGCTAAAGCTGAAGCCATAGTGTCTGCATTGGTATTTAGCATGTTTCCTTGTCCGTCATGTGTAAGTGGGGCAACAACAGGAACAACAGATTTATTGATTAAATCCATCAATTCATTTACTTGTACAGACTCAACATCTCCTACATATCCATAGTCAATATCTTTAACCGGACGTTTAACTGCTTTAATAAGGTTTAAATCGGCACCGGTTAATCCAACAGCGTTAGCGCCCTTGGCTTGCAGTGAAGCGACAATGTTTTTGTTTACCAAACCGGCATAAACCATTGTTACCACTTTAAGCGTCTCCAGATCGGTAATTCTCCTGCCTTCTACCATTTTGGTTTCAACACCAAGCTGGGCTGCTATCTTAGTGGCAGACCTTCCTCCTCCGTGAACTAAAATTTTTAAGCCCGGTAAAGCCACAAAATCATTCAATAATTCTTGTAATGACTCTGGTGTTTCAACAACCTTTCCGCCTACTTTTACTATGGTAATTTCTTGCATGTTTTTAGTATCAAGTATCAGGTATCAGGTATCAAGACTGAATAGTAGCTTTAATTTAAATGGATGCCTGATAAAAATAAATATTTCAATTAAGATGCTATATGTCTGTATTCTTTATAGAGACTCAAGCATTCTTTTTATAACTGTTTGTGCCGAAACAACGCGGTTGGCAGCTTCCTGCACAACAAGTGAATTTTCGCTTTCAATAACACCATCGCTTACAACCATGTTTCTACGTACAGGTAAACAATGCATAAACTTGGCATTATTTGTTAAAGCCATTTTTTCTTCATTCACAGTCCAGTCCATATCTTTACAAACTACCTGTCCGTAATCGTTATATGATGACCAGTTTTTGGCGTAAATAAAATCTGCATTTTCAAAAGCTTTACGCTGATCATTTTCAACGGTAACACCTTCTGTAAATTCAGGAGCTAAATCATATCCTTCGGGATGAGTAATAACAAATTCAACATCAGCTTTTTTCATCCATTCGGCAAAAGAGTTGGCCACAGCCTGAGGTAACGCTCTTGGGTGTGGAGCCCAGGTTAATACAACTTTCGGACGCTCTTTTTGTTTATGCTCTTCAATGGTAATCAGATCGGCAAAAGCTTGAAGAGGGTGACGGGTAGCTGATTCTAAACTAATAACAGGTACGCCCGAATATTCGATAAACTGGTTGATTATTTTTTCATTGTAATCATCTTCTTTGCTTTCGAATGTGGCAAATGAGCGAACTCCTATTAAATCGCAGTATTGCCCAATTACGGGAACAGCTTCTTTAATATGCTCTGGCTTATCGCTATCCATCACTACGCCCATTTCCGATTCCAGTTTCCAGCCGTCTTTATTGATATCGAGTACCATTACATTCATGCCCATGTTCATGGCTGCTTTTTGTGTACTTAAACGGGTACGCAAACTCGAGTTGAAAAATACCAGAATTATGGTTTTGTTTTTTCCAAGCTCGCTAAATGCATATGGATTGTTTTTAACTTCAAATGCATCTTTAAGCGCTTGTTTTAAATCACCTATATCGTCTACTTTTAAATATCTTTTCATTTCAATTGTATTGAGTGTAAACACAAACGACTTGCATGTAAATGCTTAGTCAGGATAATTGTATTAAATAACTTAAGCAGGCCTGGTATTTCCATTTCCTTTAATTAACCATTTGTAGCTGGTTAATTCACGAAGGGCCATAGGTCCGCGGGCATGCAGTTTTTGCGTACTAATGCCAATTTCTGCTCCAAGTCCAAACTGGGCTCCATCGGTAAATGCTGTGGATGCATTTGAATAAACAGCTGCAGCATCCACTTCGTTAAAAAATCTTTGGATGGCTTCAGGATCTTCTGCAATGATGGCTTCACTGTGCTTAGAGCTATATTCATAAATATGATCCAAGGCTTCATCTATGCTGGCTACAGTTTTTATGGACATTTTATGAGAAAGAAATTCAGTTCCGAAAGATTCATTGTTAGCTTTTTGAAGTAGCTCGGCACTGTAGTTTCCATCTAATTCAGCAAAAGCTTTGTCATCAGCAAAAATTTCCACATTAAAAGGCTTCATTCCTTCAACAATATGAGGAAGATTTTTTAACTGGCTTTCATGTAGAACAAGACAGTCCAAAGCATTACAAACACTAACCCTTCTGGTTTTGGCATTTACTACAACATCAGTCGCTTTTTTTACATCAGCAGAAGCATCTACATAAGTATGTACAATTCCTGCACCTGTTTCAATTACCGGAATATTCGCGTTTTCACGCACCGAGTTAATAAGATTCTGAGATCCTCGAGGAATTAAAATATCTACATAACCTATGGCATTCATTAATTCTGTTGCTGCAGATCGGTCAGGTGGTAAAAACTGTAAAACATCAGGATTAAAACCTTCATCTTTTAACACTTGCTGGATTAAACCTGCAATGGCTTTGTTTGAATACTGCGCATCGCTTCCTCCTTTAAGCACACAGGCGTTTCCGGATTGCATGCAAAGAGAAAAAACATCAAAAGTTACATTAGGACGTGCCTCGTAAATAACACCGATAACACCTAAAGGTACACGTACCTTTTGAAGAGACATACCATTGTCTAAAGCTTTTTCTTCCAATATTTCGCTTACAGGATAAGGCAGTTTAGCCACGTTTCTAATATCAGCTGCAATACCTTCAATACGCTCTTTGGTCAGTTTAAGACGATCGAATTTGGGATCGTTTTCATCCATTCGATCCAGGTCTTTTTGGTTGGCGATTAAAAGCTCAGGGATATTTTTTTCTGCTTCATCAGCTAATTTGTTGAGCAAATTAATGATGTCAGCCTTTTTAATTCTGGCTAATCCACGAGCTGCTTCTTTTACTTTTTCGAATTGAGGTAAACACTGCATGATATATTAGATTTTGGATTTTATTTGCTTAAATGTCTGAAAATAAATAAAGATAATCGTAATGAATGAGCGGTTGGTATTTTTCGTCGCTCATGTGTTCTTCCGCTTTTAGGCGGTCGTATTTGGCTTTGCCAATGCCAACAGTTTCGCCATCTTCTGAAATTATTTTCAGGAGATCGCCTTTTTTAAATTCACCAATAATTTTAATCACACCGGCCAAAAGCAAACTGGTTGCCTTATTGGAGTTAAGTGCATCATAAGCACCCTGGTTGATATGAACTTCTGCGTTGGTAAAGCTTTCCGAATAGGCCATCCATTTTTTTATAGCAGGATGTTTTTCTCCGGGTATAAATTGTGTATGCTCTACCTTTTGATGGCTTTTATTTAAATCAACCAATATGTTTTTGTGTGTTCCATTGGCAATGTGAACCGATATTCCGTTGGCAGCTGTTTTTTGAGCAATTCTACACTTGGTGAGCATTCCTCCTCTGCCGAAATCAGATTTTGTAGTTGAGATATATTCCGACAGATTAGTGCTGCGGCTGTTTATAGTACGAATAACTTCAGAATCCGGATTTTTGGGATCTCCATTATAAATACCGTTTACATTGCTTAAAATAAACAAAGCTTCACTGCTCATCATGGAGGCCAGTAATCCCGCAAGTTCATCATTATCTGTAAACATGAGTGCAGTTACCGAAACAGCATCATTTTCGTTGATAATTGGAACAATACCATTATCGAGTAAGGTCGTTAAACAGTTTTTCATGTTTAAGTAGTGCTCACGCGATCTGAAATCTTGCTTAGTTACTAAAACCTGGGCACACTGAATATTGTGATTTTCAAACAGAGATGAATACGTATTTAAAAGTTTCACCTGTCCAACGGATGATAGAAGTTGTCGTGATGAAACCATATCTGTTTTTTTACTCACCTTTACCATGGCTCTTCCGGCAGCAACAGCGCCAGAAGAAATTAGAATAATTTTCTTGTTATTCTTATGTAATTGTGCAATTTGGTCTACTAAATGCGATACTCGTTCCACATGAAGCATTCCCTCTTCATCGGTGAGGACATTAGAGCCAATTTTTATGGTAATAGATTTAAACACAGATAGATTTATTTGCCGTTTTCGATTTTGTTAAATGAGGTTAAGAGCCCTTTAATTAAAGAAGAGCTAAATCCCTGGTGCTCCATTTCGTTAAGACCGGAAATGGTTACTCCACGCGGAGTAGTTACTTTATCTATTTCGTGTTCGGGATGAGTACCTGCGTTAATTAATAGATCGGCAGCTCCTTTTACTGTTTGAGATGCGATTTTTAAAGCAAGTTCTGCACCAAATCCGATTTCTATTCCACCCTGCGTGGCTGCACGAACAAAACGTAATGCAAAGGCAATTCCGCAAGCAGCTAATACTGTAGCAGAAGCCATTAATTCTTCAGGTATGATTAGTGCCTGACCTACTTGTTCAAATAAAGCTAATACTATCTTGTCTTGCTCTTCAGTGGCGTTATGCGACGAGATACAGGTCATAGACTGACCTATGGCAATGGCAGTGTTTGGCATAGCTCTGAATATGGCCAGCTCTTTGCCAAAATGTTTTTCAATTTCAAGAGAGTCAATACCTGTGGCCAGAGAAATAATGATGGCATTATCATTTACCTCAGGGCTGATTTCTTCAATGATTTGTTGAATTTGATAAGGTTTAACGCCTAAAAATATAATGTCGGCTTCCTTAACGGCCTCTTTATTGTCCGAAATGGTATTAACGCCTAATTCTTTTAAGCTTGCCAGTAGGTTTGTTCTGCGTCGTGTAACGGTAAGGTTGGCAGCCGGAATAATTTCAGAATTAATAAGGCCGTTTGCAATGGCCTGACCAAGGTTACCTCCACCGATAATAGCAATTTTTTTATTCTTCATAATATAACTCTGTTTGATATTCGGTATTAAACCTGAATAATCAACAGAGTTATTGATATTCATCGGTTTAATACTCTATACCATCAATTTCAATTTTTACATGCCCCCAGTTTTCGCCTGATTTAATGCGATATAGTTGCATCTCGCTAATTCCAAATTGTTTGGCGATAATCTTTAAACGAGATTTCCTGTTAGGGTCAAATATTTTCTTTTTAAGTCGAATAACCTCCGTAGTGGTTAATTTGTGCCCTTGCACAGTTTTTCGACCTTTTTGTTTTTCTCTGGCACTTAGTACAAAGGGATTGTTTTGCTGATGTTCAAAAACTTCCTCCTTGGTACTCCATTTTAAATTGTCGATATAATTGTTGCTTTTGTTATAGTCTAAGTGAATAACAAAAGTAGCATCATTTCTATCATTTTCAATAAAATACTTAGCCACTAGTTTATGGATGTAAAACGTTTTTGATTTTCCGAATGGTCGTACTGGTAAAGTACCGTAACCTCTTAGGTTACCTCCTTTAATTAAGATACCATCCTTAATCGTTTCCGTATAACTAATAACTCTGCCGTAATTTGAAATAGCATACCTTTTTCTTAAGGCACCTTCTTCAAAGTTTATTTCTTTCCATTCCTCGTTCCAGAATAGTGTAACCATAGCTTGCGCTTATTAATAAATTTAAAAGAGCAAGTCAGGTACATAGCTGCTTTAAATTGATTCGGCCAACTTATCTAAAAATAAATCAGCTTCTTCCAGATTGAGGTTTAAAGGGGGTAAAATTCTTATTGTTTTTGTACCTGATACTCCTGTGAATATTTTGTCTTCAAAGAGAAGTTTTTTTCTTAAAGCGACTATCTCGGTATCAAATTCCAGGCCAATCATAAGGCCAAGGCCCCTAACTTCGCAACCTTTTAAGGTTTTTTTAGCTTTATTAATAATATGATCACCTACCTTTTGGGCATTTTTAACTAAATCTTCTTTTTCCAGTACTTCTAGTACGGCTAAAGCAGCAGCGCAAGCCAGGTAATTTCCGCCAAAGGTAGTTCCCAGCATGCCAAACCAAGGCTCAAACTTGTTGGAAATTAAAACGCCACCAATAGGAAAACCATTACCCATACCTTTGGCCATAGTAACCAGGTCTGGTTTTACATTACTATGCTGGAAAGCAAAGAACTTTCCTGAACGTCCGTATCCTGATTGTATTTCATCAAGAATTAAAAGTGCCTCATACTTGTGACATAGGGTTTCCAGATTTTCAAGAAATTCAGGATCAGGAACGATGATTCCGCCAATTCCCTGGATTCCTTCAACGATAACGGCACAGGTATCTTTTTTCTGAAGCTCTTTTTCAACAGCATCCAGATCATTGAGTGGTAATATTACAGATTCGTGATTGCTGTTAATAGGAGCAATAATTTTTGGATTATCTGTTATGGCTACAGCAGCAGATGTACGACCATGAAATCCCTTTTTAAAAGAGATAACCTTTTTTTTGCCTGTTGCAAAAGAAGCCAGCTTTAAAGCATTTTCTACAGCTTCGGCACCTGAGTTGCACAGAAATAAATCATAATCAACCATTCCGGAAACTTCGCCTAACTTTTGGGCTAAATCCTTTTGGAGTTGGTTTTGTACTGAATTAGAATAGAAACCAATTTGATTAAGCTGATCAGTTATTCGGTTTACATAGGTTGGGTGAGTATGTCCAATGGAAATAACTGCATGACCTCCGTATAAATCTAAATACTTGTTTCCTTCTTTGTCCCAGATGTAGCTTCCTTGTGCTTTTACCGGTTCAATATCAAAAAGGGGATAAACATCAAATAGTTTCATATGATTATATTTTTTGTTTTATTATTTATTTACTCAGCAATGAGCTTTGTTGCTTTGCGGAGCATTGTACTGTTTTTATCTGTAACAGATAAAAAAAACACTCATTGAGAGAACTCCTTCTTCAATGTGATTTCGTTTATTTATGAATGAAATAATCCTGCAGAACTCAAAAGGCTTTGCAGGATTATCTGTAATTCTATTGTTTTAATACTTAATGTATATCAAGTATTTTATTTTTCAGATTGTCTGATTAAAACGCAACTGATTTCAGTTTAAGTCCTGTATTTTCTTCAAGTCCAAACATCAAATTCATGTTCTGAACAGCTTGTCCTGAAGCTCCTTTAATTAGGTTATCAATTAAGCTAATCACAAGTAATTTGTTGTCGCACTTTTCAACGTAAATGATTCCTTTATTTGTGTTTACAACCTGTTTAAGATTTGGATTCACATCCGAGATTGTAACAAAAGGATGATCTTTGTAATAGTCTTTGTAAAGTTTTACAGCTTCTTCCTGCGTTAAATCACATTCGGTATATGCCGTAGCCATAATGCCACGGGTAAAGTTTCCTCTCACAGGTAAAAAGTTCACATCTTCACTAAAACCATTTTGAAGTTGCTTTAGTGATTGTTTGATCTCACCTAAGTGCTGGTGCGAGAATGCCTTGTATACAGATACGTTATTGTTTCGCCAGCTAAAATGAGAAGTAGAAGTTGGTTTTTGACCTGCTCCGGTTGAACCGGTGATGGCATTTACATGTACTTCGTTTAGTTTTTGAGCATCCGCTAATGGAACCAATGCAAGCTGAATGGCAGTAGCAAAACATCCCGGATTGGCTATCTTGTTGGCCTTTTTAACTGCTTCACGATTAATTTCCGGTAAACCATAGATAAAGTCATTTCCTTCAGCCTCTAGCCTGTAGTCGTGACTAAGATCAATGATTTTGATATGCTCAAGAATAGTGTTTTCTGTTAAGAATTCCTTTGATTTTCCATGTCCCATACAAAGGAAAATGGCATCTACAATATCAGTGTTTAACTCTGCATCAAAAACCAATTCAGTATCACCTAACAGATCGGTGTGCACTGAAGAAATTTTATTTCCAGCGTTACTTGTACTCTGAATACATGTAATGTCAACTTGAGGGTGGTTAAGTAATATTCTTAATAACTCTCCGGCAGTATATCCTGCGCCACCTACTATTCCAACTTTAATCATTTTCTAGCTTTGTGTTTGTTAGAAGGGAGGAGGAAGTTAATCCACCTCGCTATCTATTCTTAGGTAAACAATTTATTTAATGTCTAACTGACCTTTGTTTACGCTGTTAAATATTTTTAATTGGTTGCCAAGTATTGATGTAAATCCTTTTACATCGTCACCAGACCATCCTTTGTTTACTTCACCGTAATCGCCAAATCCAGAATTCATCAGGTCATTGTCAGACTCAATTCCAACAAGTTCGAAACGGTAAGGGTGTAATTTGATAATTACTTTTCCATTTACGTTTTCCTGAGAATTATCTAAAAATTTCTCTATGTCGCGCATTACCGGCTCAGTGTATTGAGCTTCATGTAAAAGCATTCCGTACCAGTTGCTTAATTGCTCTTTCCAGTACATTTGCCATTTAGTAAGCGTATGTTTTTCTAACAGGTGATGTGCTTTGATGATTAGCATTGGAGCGGCAGCTTCAAAACCTACTCGTCCTTTAATGCCAATAATAGTGTCACCTATATGTGTGTCTCGACCAATGGCATAAGCACCACCAATAGCTTCAATTTTTCTAATTGCGTCAATCGGAGTTTCAAAAGTTTCGCCGTTAACTGCCGAAATTTCACCTTTAGCAAATTCAATTGTTAACTCTTCTGAGCCTTCTTTTTGTAATTGTGACGGATAAGCCTCCTCAGGAAGGTTCTCATTGGTAGTTAATGTTTCTTTTCCGCCAATACTTGTTCCCCAAAGACCTTTGTTGATAGAATACTCCATCTTTTTCCAATCTTTTTCAACCCCGTGTTTTTTCAGGTAATCAATCTCAGCTTCGCGCGAAAGTGTTAAGTCTCTGATTGGCGTGATGATTTCAATCTCAGGCGCAATAATCTGGAAAGTCAGGTCGAAACGTATTTGGTCATTTCCTGCTCCGGTACTACCATGAGCAATGTATTTAGCACCAATTTTACGTGCATAATCAACAATAGCATAAGCCTGGAAAATACGCTCAGAACTTACAGATAATGGATAAGTGTTGTTTTTTAAAATGTTACCATAAATCATATATCTAATACAATTACGGTAATATACATCTGTTACATCTAAGGTTTTATGCTTGCTTACGCCTAATTTATAAGCACCTTCTTCAATGTTTTGTAGCTCTTCATCGGAGAAACCACCGGTGTTAGCAATTGCAGAATAAATATCTAATCCTTTTTCATGTTTTAAATATTTCACACAAAATGAAGTATCTAAACCACCACTAAATGCTAATACAACTTTTTCCATTTTTTTATTTTATTGTTGAGATGATTCAAGAATCATTTCTAATTTTTACGATATTAATTTGGCTTGTAGTTTTTTTAAATAAGAAAACCTGTTACTATTCTTTTTTTTGTTTCCTTTTAAAAAAACAGATTGTTTAAACCTTAGCCAGCGGCTATAAACGTTGAGGCTTTTTTCTTCTTTTTTCTTTGCGTCCTTTTGCGGATCAAAAAGCATACCAGTGCATAAACAATGACGACGTTTGGTTCTTACCAGTATATCATAATTTACACAGCTTTGGCAGCCTTTCCAAAACATTTCGTCGTCCGTTAGTTCAGAAAATGTAACCGGATTATATCCTAATTCGGAGTTAATTTTCATAACAGCCAAGCCGGTTGTTAAACCAAAAAGCTTGGCGTCGGGAAATTTTTCCCTCGACAATTGAAATGCTTTAGATTTAATGGCTTTTGCTAAGCCTTTACCTCTAAATGCCTCAACTACAATCAATCCTGAGTTGGCCACAAAACGGTTGTGTCCCCATGATTCGATGTAGCAAAAGCCGGCAAATACATTATCTGCAAGAGCAATAATTGCTTTGCCTTCGTTTATTTTTTGAATGATGTAGCCAGGGCTTCTTTTGGCTATACCTGTTCCTCGTACTTTTGCTGCATCAGCAATAGTATTCAGAATTTCATCTACATAAGCCAGATGACGTTCGGTTGCTACATCTATAATAAAATTTTGTGCCATTTATTTTCAACTCCCCCAAAAGCATTAAAGCATTTTGTTTTTTAAACCAGGTATAAACATTGATAATACCTCAATAATGTGATTTTTTGAGACGCCCTCTCTGTTAATTAATAAGATTGTGTCGTCTCCGGCTATAGTTCCTAAAATTTCATAAGGATCATGACTATCGATTATTGAAGCAACGCCGTTGGCAAAACCAGGTCTGGTTTTTATCACAGCTAAATTACCTGTAAAATCAATTGATTCCAGTCCTCCAATAGGAAAATCTTCATGAACTTCTTCTGTGGTTTTAGTGTTTCCTACAGGTAGTTCATAAATATACCCCATGTCGGTGTGTGGTATCTTTGCAACTTTTAAAAATTTAAGATCTCTCGATAAGGTAGCTTGTGTCGTTAAAAATCCTTCTTTTTCAAGAAGCATTAATAGTTCCTCCTGGCTACTAACCTTTTGAGCACTAATAATATTTTTAATCGCTGCCAGTCGTTGAGCCTTAATCTTCATTGTGTATATTTATTCAGTTGCGATGCAAAAATATTCACTTTTTTAAAATATTCAAAAGGTTTTTGCAAAATATTTGTATTTTTGCAGCCGAAATACATTGCATAAATGTGTAAAAATGACTAGCCATCAGTAATTAGGAGCGTTAGACTCAGGGTTTAAGATGGATGAAAGTTGAAAAGTAGCTAAGTAAAATGAATGAAAATTACATTTACTAACTATTTTTTTTGTAAAAATAATGTATAAGAATACGTTTACATCAATTTCATAATAGCCAATTTAAAAAGATGAACAAAGAGATCAAAAAAGTAATTATTCTTGGATCAGGCGCGCTTAAGATTGGAGAAGCCGGGGAGTTTGACTATTCGGGTTCACAGGCCCTAAAGGCGTTGAAGGAAGAGGGAATCGAAACAGTATTGGTAAATCCTAATATTGCTACTGTTCAAACTTCAGATAAGATTGCCGATAAAATATACTTTTTACCGGTAACCCCTTATTTTGTAGAGGAAGTAATTAAAAAGGAAAAGCCACAAGGTATATTGCTTGCTTTTGGTGGGCAAACGGCACTTAACTGTGGAACTAAACTTTATTTAAGTGGCGTTTTAGAAAAATATAATCTTGAAGTACTTGGTACGCCTGTTCAATCTATTATTAATACAGAGGACAGGGAGATTTTTGCCAACAAGCTTAGAGAAATTGATGTTAAAACACCTGTAAGTATCGCCGTAACTTCGGTAGAGGAGGCTGTTAAAGCATCTGATGAGATTGGTTTTCCTATAATAGTTAGAGCAGCCTATACTTTAGGAGGTATGGGTAGTGGATTCTGTTATAATAAGGAGGAGTTAGTTGCTCGTGCAGAAAATGCATTTTCTTACTCAAACCAAATTTTGGTTGAAGAATCTTTAAAAGGTTGGAAAGAGGTTGAGTATGAGGTGGTACGTGATAAATACAATAACTGTATTACAGTATGTAATATGGAGAACTTCGATCCTCTTGGAATTCATACAGGAGAGAGTATTGTAGTTGCGCCTTCTCAAACTTTATCTAATTCGGAATACCATAAGTTGCGTGAACTTGCCATTAAAATTATCCGTCACATTGGTGTGGTTGGAGAGTGTAATGTTCAGTATGCTTTAGATCCTTTCTCAGAGGATTACAGGGTAATTGAGGTAAATGCACGTTTATCTCGTTCAAGTGCCTTGGCATCTAAGGCAACAGGTTACCCATTGGCTTTTGTTGCTGCTAAATTAGGATTAGGTTATGGATTACATGAGTTGAAAAACTCTGTAACTAAAACGACATCTACTTTCTTTGAGCCTGCACTTGATTACGTGGTTTGTAAAATTCCTCGTTGGGATTTAAATAAGTTTACCGGAGTAAGCAAGCAAATCGGTTCAAGTATGAAATCGGTTGGAGAGATCATGTCTATTGGTCGTACTTTCGAAGAGTCTATACAAAAAGGTCTTCGTATGATTGGCCAGGGTATGCATGGTTTTGTGGCTAACCAACCGTTAAAGGGAATAGATGTAAAAACAGAGTTGGCAGAACCGACAGATCAACGTATATATGCTATTGCTGAGGCTTTTGCTAATGGAATGACGGTTGAAGAAATTCACAAATTAAGCCGTATTGATCACTGGTTCTTAGAGAAGCTTAAAAATATCAGTGACCTGGAAACTGAGTTGAAGAAATTCTCTAAACTAGAAGACTTATCTAGCGATCTTTTAAAAGATGCTAAGCGTTCAGGATTCTCTGACTTCCAGGTAGCTCGTTGTGTATTTAAGAGCACAAGTGAGGTAATTGGTGATGACCTTTTAAAAGTTAGAGCTGAGCGTAAGAAACGAAATATATTACCTGTAGTTAAGCAAATTGATACCATGGCAGGAGAATTTCCTGCTCAAATTAACTACTTGTATTTAACTTATAGTGGTTCAGAGCACGATATTGATTACGAAGCTGATGATAAATCGGTAATTGTACTTGGTAGTGGAGCTTACCGTATTGGTTCTTCTGTAGAGTTCGATTGGTGTAGTGTTAACGCATTAAATACCATTCGCGATCAGAAGTATCGTTCTGTAATGATCAATTATAATCCGGAAACAGTAAGTACCGATTACGATATGTGTGATCGCTTGTACTTTGATGAGCTTTCTTTTGAGCGTGTGCTTGATGTGATTGATCTTGAAGTTCCTAAAGGTGTTATTGTTTCTGTGGGTGGTCAGATTCCAAATAACCTGGCTATGAAGTTAGATGGACAGAATGTACCTATCCTTGGAACTACGGCTAAATCTATAGACAATGCAGAAAACCGTCAGAAGTTTTCAGCAATGCTTGATAGCTTAAATATTGATCAGCCACGTTGGAGCGAGTTAACCTCTGTAGGGGATATCTTTAGCTTTGTAGATGAGGTTGGTTTTCCTGTATTGGTTCGTCCAAGTTATGTGCTTTCCGGAGCAGCCATGAACGTGGTAAGTAACAAAGACGAGTTAGAGCACTTCTTAACCTTGGCAGCAAATGTATCTAAAGAGTATCCTGTTGTAGTTTCTGAATTTATTGAGGAAGCTAAGGAGATTGAAGTTGATGCTGTGGCTAAAAATGGTGAGCTAATCGCTTATGCGATTTCTGAGCACGTAGAGTTTGCCGGAGTTCACTCTGGAGATGCAACAATTGTATTCCCTCCGCAAAAGCTTTATATTGAGACAATGCGCAGAGTGAAGAAAATTGCTCGTGAAATTGCGCAGGCATTGAATATTTCAGGGCCATTTAACATGCAGATTTTAGGTAAAAACAATGAACTTAAAGTTATTGAGTGTAACCTAAGAGCATCGCGTAGTTTCCCTTTTGTTTCCAAAATCCTTAAAGTAAACCTTATTGACCTTGCTACTAAGGTGATGTTAGGTATGGATGTTGAAAAGCCAAATAAAAACTTATTCGATTTAGATTGTGTCGGAATTAAAGCTTCTCAATTCTCATTTGCTCGTTTGGCTAAAGCTGATCCTGTTTTAGGAGTAGATATGTCATCAACCGGTGAGGTAGGTTGTATTGGTGATAATTTTGATGAGGCGATCTTAACTTCTATGCTATCTGTAGGCTACGAAATTCCTAAGAAGAATATCTTAATTTCTTCCGGACCACTTCGTTCTAAGATGGAGTTGTTAAGTGCTGCTAAAATCTTAAAAGAAAAAGGATTCAATATTTTCGCAACTGGTGGAACGCAGAAATTTTTCGCAGAAAATGGTGTTGATACAACATTGATTCATTGGCCAAGTGAGGCAGATAAGCATCCAAATGCTTTAGAAATGATTCGCGAAAAAGAAATAGATCTTGTTATTAATATCCCGAAAAATTTAACTAAGAGTGAGTTGAATAATGGATATAAGATCAGACGTAGCGCTATTGACTTTAATATTCCTTTGGTTACTAATGCTCGTTTGGCAGGAGCCTTTATTCGTGCATTTGCTAAAATGGGTAAAGAGGATATTACGATTAAAAGCTGGCAGGAGTACAAATAATAATATCAATAGATATAAGGATTTTAAAGCCATTGGGATATTTTCTCAATGGCTTTATTTTTATGGCTAGATTTTATTATTTTGCGATGTTTTTTTGAAAAAAATAGGTTTATGAAGATAGGAAAGAAAGCAGCATTTTTGTTCGGAATTTGTTTTATGGGTGCTGCATTACAAGCACAGGATAGTTTTGGTTTTACAACGGTAGCAGAGGTGGAAACTTCGTCGGTGAAAAGTCAGGATAGAACCGGAACTTGTTGGGCGTATAGTACCATGTCATTCGTAGAATCTGAAATTATGCGAATGGGTGGCCCGGAAATGGATTTGTCGGAAATGTACATTGTAAAGTATGCTTATCAGAATAAAGCACAGCGCTATGTTTTACTGCATGGAATGGGAAACTTTAGCCAGGGAGGTCAGGCTCATGATGTAATGAATGTGATTGCAGAGCATGGATTTGTTAGAGAGACTGATTATTTTGGAAGACCGGATACATCAAAGATGCATAACCATTACGAAATGGAATCTACCATTAAAGTTATGCTGGATAATTATATTGATAGAGACGATGCTTCGCCTTCTGCAGTTTGGTATACAAATGTTGAGTCAATATTGACCAATTATTTAGGTGAGGTTCCCGGTGATTTAAAGTATAATAAAAGAACTTATACTCCAACTAAGTTTGCTGCAGGTTTAGGTATTGATAAATTGAATTACGTAGAGTTAACTTCATATACGCATCATCCTTTTTATGAGCAGTTCGACTTGGAAGTTCCGGATAACTGGTCGCATGACAGATATTATAATGTGCCAATTGATGAATTGATAAATACCATGAAAGAGGCTTTAGCTAAAGGGTATTCTATTGTTTGGGATGGAGATGTTTCGGACAGTTTTTTTTCGCATAAAAATGGGGTTGCACTTTTGCCTGTAGATGAGGAGCTGGGATTTGTTCAACAAACAGAAAAAGAGGTAACGCAAAGTGATCGTCAAGAGGCCTTTTATTCATGGAAAGCCACCGATGATCATTTGATGCATATTACCGGTGTGGTAAAGGATAAGAACGGAACGGTATATTTTAAAACCAAGAACAGTTGGGGGAGTAAAAAAAATCCATACAGTGGTTATCTTTATATGTCAGAGGCTTATGTGCGGATGAATACCGTGGCAATTATGCTTCATAAACATGGTGTCGACAAAGAGCTGCAAAAGAAGCTGTTTAAATAAAGAAATTGTTTTTCATTGAAATCCCTGAAAGAAGTTGTTCTTATCAGGGATTCTTATTTTTAACCTATGACAAGTCATCAATCTTTTCTTCTTAATCAAATTAAAAAGTACGCATCGAATCAATTAAATGCTGTAGATGCAGGGCACGACCTAACTCATATTCACAGGGTTTTAGAAAATGCCAGAAGGATTAATGAAATTGAGAAAGGGGATGCTTTTTTAATTGAAGCAGGTGTGTGGTTGCATGATGTAACAGATGAAAAATTGTTTGATAAGCAAAAGGCAGAGGCCTACTTGATAAGTTTTCTAAAAGAGATAAAAGTAGAGGAAGAGTTGATTTCTACATTGGTTAATTTAATCAATTCAGTATCCTTTGGGAGTGAGTTTAACGGGTCTAAAGTTTTAAGTAAAGAACAGATGATTGTGCGCGATGCAGATCGTTTAGATGCGATGGGGGCCATTGGTATTGCCAGAACTTTTCATTATGGCGGGAGTAAAAACAGAGAGTTGTTTAATGCCTCAATTCCTCCAAAGACTTATGCTTCAACTGAGGACTATAGAAAAAGTGAATCGCCAACAGTGAATCATTTTTACGAAAAATTATTGCTTTTAAAAGATAAAATGGAAACTTCAACAGGAAAAACAATGGCTGAGGAAAGGCACAATTTTATGCTTAATTTCCTGAAACAGTTTTATGCTGAAATTGGAGAAAAAGGCTTTTCATTATAATCTTGTATCTTAGAGCTGCTAAAAAATACTGGTATTTTATTTTAAATATTCTTTTCAAATTAATAACTCCTTAATGGCAAAGAAAAAAGTAAAGACAAAAAGAAAGGCATCACCTAAGAAGAAATCAGGTTTCATAAAAAAGTCAATTTTCCTTCTGATTAAAGGAGGTGTATTTTTAATAGGTTTTGTTTTTCTGTTTTTATTGTTTGTTTATCTGGGGCTTTTCGGGCGATTACCGGATACAAATGAATTGGCCCGCATTGATAATGATGTGGCTTCGGAGGTGTTTACCGAGAATGGCGTTTTGATGGGTAAATACTATTATCGCAATAGAATGAGCATCGAAAATAAGGTGATATCAGAGCATGCCATTAATGCATTGATTGCCACCGAAGATCAGAGGTTTTTTGAGCATGAAGGATTTGATGTTGTAAGTATTGGAAGGGTAATTTTTAAAACCATTTTACTTCGAAATAAAGCACAAGGCGGAGGAAGTACTATCAGTCAACAGTTGGCTAAAAACCTGTATCCTCGTAAGAAGTATGGCCCTTTTTCGATGCTGGTAAATAAGTCGCGAGAAATTTTTATTGCCAGCAGATTAGAGGATGTTTATTCAAAAGAGCAAATACTTACTTTGTATTTAAATACAGTTCCCTTTGGAGAAGATGTTTATGGAATAGAGGCTGCTTCATTGCGTTTCTTTAGTAAGCATTCGGCTACTCTACAGCCTAATGAGGCTGCTGTTTTAATAGGTATGCTGGCCGCAAATACTGCGTACAATCCGCGTTTAAATCCAAAGCGTTCCATTAAAAGACGTAATGTTGTGCTTTCTCGTATGTTGGAGCATGGTTTTTTGTCTTTTAAGGAAGCGGACAAATTAAAGCAGGCTGGTTTGGGATTACGTTACAGAAGAATGGACCACAATACTGGTATAGCACCTTATTTTAGAGAGGTGATTCGTAAAAAGGTAGAAAAGATTTTAATTGACAAATATGGAGATCATTATAATCTTTATAAAGATGGTTTAAAGATTTATACTACCATAGATCCTGTATTACAAAAATATGCGGATGAAGCTGTCATGCAGCATATGGCATCTTTACAAAAAGAGTTTAAGCACCATTGGCATAACAGAGATCCATGGAAAAAGCATCCTGCTGTTTTTACTAAAGCACTGCATTCGTCAGATAGATATAAAAAGCTTAAGGCCTCAGGCAAATCAGAGAGTGAGATCATAGCTGAGATGAAAAAGCTGACTAAAATGAGTGTTTTTGCCTATCCTCATGAAAAGGAAGTGAACTTGTCTCCTTTAGACTCCGTAAAACATTACCTGAAAATATTGAATACAGGTTTTATGGTGATGGATCCTCATTCCGGAAAAATTCTTTCCTGGGTTGGAGGGGTAAATCATAAGTATTTTCAGTACGATCATGTTACTTCACGAAGACAGGTGGGATCTACCTTTAAGCCTATTGTTTATGCTGCTGCCATTGAGGATGGAATGTCGCCCTGCGAGTATATTTCTAATGAGCGCAGGATATATGAGGAATACAATGATTGGTCACCGGCAAATTCTGGAGGGGATCATTTAGGCTACTATTCCATGAAAGGAGGTTTAGCGAATTCGGTAAATACAATTACAGCTGAAATCATGGTTAAAACCGGTGTAGACAAAGTGTTGAGTCTGGCCCAGGAGATGGGAGTAGAATCTAATATTCCGGCAGTTCCTTCCTTAAGTCTTGGAGCGGGAGAAATATCACTAAATGAGATGTTGACGGTATATTCCTGTTTTGCCAATGAGGGAGTTCCGCAAAAATCATTTGGATTGTTGCGTATAGAAGATGGAAAAGGTAATGTTCTTTATGAGTTTGAACCAGAGGAAAATATAGATGTCGTGCTACAGCAGGAAACAGTAGCTTTAATGAATCATATGCTACAGGGTGTTATTGAAAACGGAACAGGAAAGGACTTAAAAAATGTTTATGGTTTAAAGAGTAGTATTGCCGGAAAAACCGGGACCACGCAAGATAATGCCGATGGATGGTTCATTGGTTATACGCCAAATTTATTAGCAGGAGCCTGGGTGGGAGCAGAAAGTCCGGTAGTACACTTTAGAACTACAGTACTTGGTCAGGGAGCACATATGGCTTTACCTATTTATGGCTTGTTTATGAAAAAAGTAGAGAGGAATCCTGCATATAATCATCTTGTAAGACCTCAATTTGCTGATCTGAATAAGGATTTAAAGTCAATGGTGGATTGTGCAGATTATTTCGAAACAGATCCGAACAGGTCTATATTTGATTTATTTCGAATAGGTAAGGTTAGGACCGATTCGTTAAGACTGAAGAAGTTGGAGGAGAGGCAAAAGGAAAAAGAACTGAAAAAGGAAAAAGGAGAAGGTTTACTCAAGAAGATGAAAGATCTTTTCAAAAAGAAAAAATAAAGAAATAGACTCGTAAATCCTTGTTGGATCTCCTTTGTTGTTTATCTATATAACCACAAAGACCACCAAGGATTTTCACAAAGGGACGCAAAGTATTGCCTGGTGACCTTGGCGTATGTACTTCGTGCTCTTTATGGTTTTATATTTACCCCAAAGGAACACAAAGGTTTTTCACAAAGGTGCTCTAAAAAAATATTAAAACTTACTTAGTGCTACTTTGTGAATGTACTTTGTGTTCTTCGTGGTTTATTAAGGTAAGTGTTTTAATATCCTGATTTTACCATTTTCTCAACTTCCTTAACGTCTATAGGAATACGATCGCCTAATATACGTGCTCCGGTTTCGGTAATCAGAATATCATCTTCTAAACGTATGCCGCCAAAAGACTTATATGTCTCTACCTTGTCGTAGGAAATAAAATCGCTTAATTTATTTTCAGACTTCCATTTATCTATTAAAGCTGGAATAAAATAAATGCCTGGTTCGTTTGTGACTACAAAATTGGGTTGAAGCCTTCGCCCCATGCGTAATGCAGACAAGCCAAATTGTGTACTTCTTTTTACTTCATCATCGTAACCTACCAAAGTTTCGTTGTAATCTTCCATGTCGTGCACATCTAAGCCAATCATATGTCCTAAGCCATGAGGAAAAAACAAAGCATGTGCACCTGCAACTACAGCTTCATCTACGTTGCCTTTCATTAGGCCAAGGTCTTTTAAACCTGCAGCTATTGTTTTGGCAGCCAGCAAGTGCACCTCTTTGTATGTGATGCCTGGTTTAGTTGCTTTTATGGTTGTGTTTATGGTGTTTAATACAATCTCATAAATTTCACGTTGCTTGTTGGTAAATTGTCCCCCAACAGGACTTGTTCTTGTGTTATCTGTAGCATAATGACGGGGCGATTCGCTACCTGCATCAACCAATAGTAAATCTCCCTGGCGTAATGTATTGCCATGATAATGGTTATGAAGCGTTTCGCCATGTACCGAGCAAATTACAGGAAATGAAACTATTCCGCCTCCCGACATGGAAATTCCTTCAATTATACCAGTGATTTCTTGTTCTGTTTTTCCCGGGTGAGCCATCTGCATGGCCATAGTATGCATCTTATAGGCAGTGGCCATATGCCTTTCCATTTCCTTTATTTCCTCTGGTTCCTTTACCGAACGAAGCGAAATACAGGCTTGAATAAACTCTAAAGAAGCTTTTTCTTTTACTTTGGCCGAATGAATATCCAGTAAGTCGCCAATTCTCATCATATTTTCTCCTCTATATGGAGGAGTGAAGTGGATTTTTCTGTTTTGAGAAATAGCTTTGGTTATATAGTCGTTGAGTTTTGATAAAGGGAAAGTCTTTTCGACACCTGCCTTCTCAGCATTTTCTTTTAGTTTGGCCTGAGGTCCCATCCAAATAATGTCATCAACGGTAAAATCATCTCCAAACAATATCTCCTCGCCGCTTTCAAAGTCAATAATTCCGGCTAATCCCGGATAGTCAAGGCCCCAGAAATAAAGGAAAGTACTGTCTTGTCTGAAATGGTAAATGTTGTCTTTGCAATTCATGCCAGCGTCTACATTTCCTAAAATCAAGGCAACACCTTTGTTAAGTTTCGATTTTAATTGGGTACGACGGTTAATGTAAGTGTCTTTGTTGAACATAGCCTAAAAAATTTCAGGCAAGATAGACAATTGCAGCAGTTAAAAAAATGTGATCTATCAGGAATCACTGCAGTAAAAAGGCAAAAAAAACGGTTCAAAGTGATAAGTCTTTGAACCGTATATATAATAATTATGTCTGTTATCTTTTTTTAGGATTAACCTTAGGTGCAGCTTGAGGTTTAGCTTGTGGCTTATTTACTGGTACATTAGGTTTTGCCTGGGGCGTTGTATTCGGTTTGTTAATATTATTGTTGACTTTGTTTGTTTTCTGAGTAGGTTTTGTACTTGGTGTTTTAGTTGTTTTATTGCCTGGCTTTTGTGTTGGCACAGAAACCTTGTTGTTTTTCACGTTACTCTTGCCACCATCTCTTTCTGACTGAGGTTTCCAGTCGCTCTGAACTTTCTTGCCAGTCGAAATTTTATCTTTTGAATTTACCTGTTTGGTATTTGTAGGTTTTGTTTTTTGCTTATTCAACTCCTGTTTGTTTTTAATACCCTCGTTCCTTTTAGCAAAAGACTTATCAGGGTGTTTCATGCCATAGTCATTGCGACTGTTTTTATTCTGCAAATGAATAGATGTTTTACTTCTTCTGACTGTGGTATGACGATACGTATGGTTTACATTAATGTGAACATGCACATTGGTTCTATATCTGTGTGGAGGGTATGGACGCCAAGGGTGGTAATATGGAGGATAATATCCCCAGTAGTATGGTGAATGCCAAGGGTGGTAATAAGGACCCCAAAACCATACCCAAATAACCGGCGGGTGTACATATACCGGCTCAATGATATAATCAGGGCCATACATATATACATCACCAACTACCTGAACTTGTGTATCGCCATTGCTGTCTTTCTCCACGTCAATGGTGGCTACGTCCTGGTATTGATCTTTTGCAATAACCGCCTGAATGGTTACTACATGTGTATCATCTTTAGAAGCTTCAACTACCCTGAGGTAATCAACCTCTCCATCTTCATTTAAATCAAGATTTGAAATTTGCGTATCCGGATCATTTAATTTTTTTTCAAAATCTTCCAGATCTTTCGCTTCTCCGAATACAGAAGCTACAGCCTCCAAATCAAGGTTGTCGCTAATGTCACTATCGGTAGCTTCAACTGTTGTTACATCTTGTGCCCAAATACCGTAAATGGGAAATAGGGCAAGGATTAAGGCACTAAAAATTTTCTTCTTCATTTTTGGGATATGTTTAATTAAGTTTTTTTGATAAAAATCATCTTTTATCATGATATTAAAAATTTATATAGAATACTTAGTGTTTCTAATGAAGGGATTGCTGAATAATCCTTTACAAAGGATATCAACTTTGGCTAAAATTAACCATGTTCCGAGATTTGTTTCAGTGTATCGTACTGAACTATTTCAATAACCTTACCAAAAATTTTTATGATACCATCTTTTCTAAATTCGGTTAATGCACGTATAACGTTTTCGGTAGTCATGCCAATATATTCGGCAATTTCCTTTCTGTTTATGGGGAGTTCAAAAGAAGGGTTTTTATAAATGTTGTCAGCAAAGTGTAAAAGTACATAAGCCACTCGTCCTCTTAAATTTCTACGCCTGATTTCTAAGGATTCTTTAATTACATTGTCACTTACCGTGCTCATTTTTTCCAGTATGCCCATGGCAAACTTGCCATTTTCATTGATTAGTCTTTTAACTTCTTTAATAGGAATGTTGCAGGTGGTAGATTCTTCAATGCACATAACAGAGTAGCTATATGTGCTGTGAGAAAAGACGCTTAAAAGACTTACAAAATCGAAAGGTTTGGCAAAGTAAAGTATTTGTTCTTTGCCGGTATTGTTGGTAACAAACAATTTAACTAATCCGCTTTTTAAATAGGTGAAATCTTCAATGGGTTTATTTTGTTCGTTAATGTAATCCCCTTTTTCGTAATTACGCTCAATTCTGGAGTTGCAAAGGCTCATCATTTCATTGCTCGATATATTGTGAAAAAACAATTCTTTGAGTTCGCAATTTTCGCAGCTACATTCTTGATTCATATTATACGGTTTAGTGTTTACGAATTTTGCAAGTTGATATATATCATAAACTGATAATTATTAGCATGTTTCATTATCAGAGAGCTGTATATACTTGCTAACTTCAAACTAAATGTAGAAAAAATATCACAATTATAAAATGTATTGGCTTTGGGAATAAAGATGATTTAAAATCGTATTGGTATGAAAAAAATTGTAATACTAGGAGGAGGAACCGCAGGCACCATGATGTCAAATAAACTTCGTAATGCGTTACGCAGAGAAGAGTGGGATATTACTGTGGTGGACAAACACAAAACACATTATTATCAGCCGGGATTTTTGTTTATTCCATTTGGGATATATAATGAAAGGGATGTCAAGAAGCCAAAGAGCAGCTTTTTCCCGGCAGGCGTAAATGTGATGTATACAGGCGTTGATAAGATAGAGCCGGAAAATAAAAAGGTATTATTGGATGGAGGCAAGATTCTATATTATGACTTTTTAATTATTGCAACAGGAACACAAACTAAGCCTGAAGAAACCCCCGGTTTAAAAGAAGAGTTATGGTACAAGGATATTTTTGATTTTTATACTATTGAAGGAGCGCTTGCCTTGCAAAAGCATTTTAAAAGCTGGCAGGGTGGTAAGCTGGTGATGGCCATTAGTGAAATTCCGTATAAATGCCCTGTGGCACCCTTGGAGTTTGTGTTTTTGGCCGAAGAGTTCTTCACTAAAAAAGGAATTAGAGATAAAGTAGATATTACCATTGTTACTCCTATGGCCGGTGTGTTTACGAAACCTATTGCCACAAAAATGCTTTCTGATCTTTTGGTTGAGAAGAACATTAATGTTGTGGCCGATTTCTATATTGAAAAAATAGATAATGAGAAAAAGGCCCTTGTTTCATATGATGAGAGAGAGGTGCTCTTTGATACGTTAACCATTGTTCCTGTAAATATGGGTGATGAGATGGTTGAGAGAAGTGGTTTGGGAGATGATTTAAATTTTGTATTCACAGATAAGCATACCTTAAGGCATCGCGATCACGAAAATATTTTTGTCTTAGGAGATGCAGCCAATATTCCAACTTCAAAAGCAGGATCTGTTGCTCACTTTGCTTCCGAAATACTTTTTGATAATCTAATGAATGCCATAGAGGGACGGCCTTTGATAGCATCTTTTGATGGCCATGCCAATTGTTATATAGAAACAGGTTATGGTAAGGGAGCCTTAATTGATTTTAACTATGAAACAGAACCTTTGCCAGGAACCTTTCCTTTACCGGGTATTGGTCCGTTTGGTTTGTTGAAAAATACCAAGATCAATCATTATGGGAAAATAATGTTTCGTTGGATCTATTGGCACATGTTATTGAGGGGTAAAGCTTTGCCGGTGGAGGCTGATATGACTATGGCGGGTAAAAAACGCGTTACATTTTAATTTAAAAACCTCAGAGCAATGAACGAGCAAAATATACAGGAACAGATAAATGCCTTGCACCAAAAAATGGATTTGGTGTTAGAGTCTGTTACGCAACAGCGTTTAAAAACGGAGCGAGTTGAGGATTTGCTGGCTGATTTACAGATTGTAGGTAAGGATATGTACGATACTGCTGTGGTTGAGTTAGAAAATCAGCAGGTTGAGCTAGATATGGATCAGATAAAGCAAATGGGCATTAAGCTGCTTCAAAATATTGATAATATATCAGTGATGTTATCGCTATTTGAAAGTACCGTTGATTTTGTGAAAGATGCGGAACCGATAGTAAATGAGTCTATTATTGGTTTAACAAGTAAGCTGCACGAATTTGATCAGAAAGGGTACTTCGAGTTTATTTCTGAAGGAGGTAAAATCATAGATAATATAATTACCCATTTCAGTAATGAGGATGTGGCAAACCTTGCCGAGAATGTTGTTACAATATTAACTACGGTTAAGAATTTAACACAACCCGAAATGATGCAGTCAATTCAAAATGCATTGAAAGTATATAATAGCATGGAGATGGAATCTGTGCCGGAGTATTCTGTATTTAAGTTAATAAGGGAATTAAATAAACCTGAAATGAAAAAGACAATGGGTTTTATGGTAAAATTCATGAAGAATTTATCCTCAGCCTCATAAGTTTAGGTTTTGGTTGGTATTGTTAAATTTTAAAATATACATGTTATGGGACAAATGGAATTAGGAAATACTATGGTAGATGTTAATGATGAAGGATATTTAACTGATGCCTCGCAATGGAATAAGGATGTAGCTAATGCTATTGCAAAGGAAATAGGAATTGAACTAACAGATAAGCACTTTGAGGTTTTGGAATACTTAAGGCAAAAGCATACTGAAGGAGAAGTGCTGACCATTCGTAAGGTTGGTAAATCGGGAATTGTAGATATAAAAGGTTTATATAAACTATTTCCGGGTGGACCATTGAAGTATTCATCTAAAATTGCGGGCATTCCTAAACCTGCAAGTTGTGTATAATTATATATAGGTATAATTGACTCTTTAAATAATGTAGCATTATGAGTAAAGAAGAAAGTGCATTAAAAAAGGTATGTATAATATGTGCCAAGGGAAATATTGAAGACGTATATGCAACTTTGGTAATGGCAAATGGAGCTGTAATGGAAGGAATAGAAGCAAAAGTGTTTTTTACATTTTTTGGGTTGGATGCCATTACTAAAAAGCAAATGAATCGTTTACATACGTCTACGGTTGGAAATCCGGCTATGAGAATGCCGGGAGGATTACCTTTTCCTACCTTGTTAGGGGCTATCCCTGGAGTGGAGGCAGGTGTTTCTGCTATGATGAAAAGCCAGATGGAGGCATTGGATATTCCTCCTGTGGATGAGTTTTTAGAGATGATTACCGCTGGAGGGGGAGAGATCTATGCGTGTAAGCTGGCTATGGATATGTTTAAGCTGACTAAAGAAGACTTATGGGACGAGGTTAGTGCAGTTCTTACGGTAGGTGACTTTTATGGTATGTGCGGAGGAGATAATACGCAAATTATTTTCACCTAAGCAGTCGTTTATCAGTTTTAGAGAATGAGCCGTGGCAATTTTTGCTGCGGCTTTTTTGTTTTTAGAAAAACAGGTAATGTCTTCTTGGGGGTGTAAAAGAATTGGTTTTAGACAAACTTTTATATAAAAAGTCATTTTTTCTACGAAAAATAGATGAAAAAGTAAAAATATTTGGAGATACCCCCTAAAATGATGATGATTTTGCTTAAAAATGAAAAAATACATCCTATGGTGTGTCAAAAAATAGGGGTTAATGCTTAAAAAAGCATTTTATTTTAAAATAACCCCTAAAAAATTTGGGGGTAAATAAAAAAAACTACACTTTTGTAACGTCAACATATAAAAACAAGGCCCCTTATGAGGAAAAAGTTCCTTTTTTAAGAATGTCACCCCTGGAAAAACAGCCTTGTGAATTTTGACACTTATAGATATGAATGTGTAACCTATATTAAAACCTATTAAGATGAAAAAAGTATTTTTTGTATTTGCGATGCTAATCGCATTTGGAACTTTAGCTGTAAAAGCGCAAGAAAAATCAGAACTGGAAATTACAGGTTCTGTAGATACTTACTTTAAGTATGACTTTGCTGGAATGAGCCAAATCCCAACTTCTTTTGCGGATGATCACAATTCGGTGTCTATTGGTATGATTGATTTAGGTATTTCTCAATCTTTTGGTAAAGCAAGTTTCGTTGGAGAGCTTTCTTTTGGTCCAAGATCTTTCAAGTCAATTCCAGGAGCTGAAGCAGCGGGAGGTCCAGAAGATCAGAGTGTAAACATTCAAAACTTATACTTGTCGTATGAGTTAAGTGATGCATTCTCTTTAACTGCGGGTTATATGGGTACTTTTGTTGGATATGAAGTAATTTCTCCTGCAGCCAACTTTAACTACTCTACTTCTTACTTGTTCTCAGCTGGTCCATTCCAAAATGCCGGATTCAAAGTTGATTGGTCTATTACTGATGGAGTTGGTTTAATGGTTGGTATGTTTAATGACTGGAATGTATACCAGGATGTTGATGGTATTTCTGATTTTGGAGCTCAGTTATCTCTTTCTCCAGTAGATGGTTGGGATGCTTATATCAACTTTGTTACTGGTCCTGAGTCTGGTACAATTATCGACTTAACTACAGGGTATCAAATTACTGATGCATTTTACTTAGGCTTAAACGTAGCTGACTACTCAGTAGCTGATAAATATGGTGATTCAGGTTATACAGGATTTGCATTATACCCACAACTTGCATTATCAGACAAAGTATCTGTTGGATACCGAGGTGAGTATTTTAAAGAAAAAGATGTTGATGCAACATGGATGGTTGATACAGAAAGTGTATTCTCTAATACTGTTACTTTAAATTATTACTATGGTCCTTTTACTTTCTTGGGAGAATTAAGAATGGATTCTGCTAAAGAAGAAATCTTCTCTAAAGAAAATGGTGACCCTACTAAATCTGCTACGCAGTTCTTATTAGCCGCTATTTATTCTTTCTAAGAAATAGCAATACAATTACAACAATAAAAGAAGAAGGTGAGGTTGTTGATTCTCCATATCGTTTCTCTCAACCCTAAATTACAAGCGATTGTTCTCTCCAATATGCGTTAATTAAAAATAGGAATGGGTTTATTTTTCAACTCTGTTTTCTATAGGTAGAGCAATTATCTCATCTTCTTTTTTCTAAAAATATTAGTAGTTCATTCAACTATAAAAACATTATAGCATGAAAAAAATTGAAGCAATTATCAGGTTAACACGATACGAAAGTGTAAAGAAAGCCCTTGAGGAGCAGGATATTACTTTCTTTTCTTACTGGGATGTAAGAGGTGTGGGAACTGCCAGAGAAGGTCATCTTTATAGAGGTACTGTGTACGATACAAGTATCATTGAGCGTCGATTAATCTCCATTATTGTTCGTGATGAAAATTTAGAGAAAACAGTTCAAGCGCTAATGTCAGCTGCCAGAACAGGAGAAATAGGTGACGGAAGAATCTTTGTTTCTGAAGTGGAAGAATCTTATAGGATTCGTACCGGGGAGTCTGGTCCTGAGACCCTATATACCAAGTAATTCATCTGGAAATTAATCTGATTTAAAAAATTTAAAATTACAATATTATGGATGCAAACAGCGCTTTAGATATATTATGGGTACTTCTGGCAGGTATTCTGGTGTTTTTTATGCAGGCAGGGTTTGCCTTGGTTGAGGCAGGTTTTACCAGAGCTAAAAACGTTGGTAATATTATCATGAAAAACTTTATGGATTTCTCGTTAGGTTCATTAACATTCTGGATTATAGGTTATAGTATCATGTATGGAGGTGAAGGTGCCTTTTTCGGAGCTTTCGACTTCTTTTATAACGAACCGGGTGACTATCATAACCTGTTTTTTCAAACAGTTTTTGCTGCAACAGCTGCAACTATTGTTTCAGGAGCCATGGCTGAACGCACAAAGTTTAGTACTTACCTTATTTTCTCCGTAGTGATTACAGTAGTTATTTATCCTATCTCAGGACACTGGGTTTGGGGTGGTGGATGGTTATCTACTTTAGATACGCCATTTCATGACTTTGCAGGTTCTACAGTAGTTCACTCTGTTGGTGGTTGGGCAGCACTTGCAGGAGCTTGGACAATTGGACCTCGTATTGGAAAATATAACGGAACAGCAAACGCAATCCCTGGTCACAACATGGTGTTAGGTGCACTTGGTGTATTTATCCTTTGGATGGGTTGGTTTGGTTTTAACCCGGGTTCTCAGTTGGCTATAAGTGGAGATAACGCAAATGCTGTAGCGAGCATCTTTATTACCACTAACCTTGCGGCTGCTGCCGGAGCTATAGTAACTATGTTTGTAACCTGGTTCCGTTATGGTAAGCCTGATCTTTCAATGACACTGAATGGTGGATTAGCCGGTTTAGTAGGAATTACTGCTGGTTGTGATATTGTTACTCCGGCCGGAGCTACTATCATCGGTATTATCGCAGGTTTTGTAGTAGTATTCTCTATTGAGTTCTTCGATAAGAAACTTAAGGTGGATGATCCTGTAGGTGCAATCTCTGTACACGGTGTATGTGGTGCAATAGGTACTTTATTAGTAGGTTTATTCGCAACAGACGGTGGTTTATTTTACGGTGGTGGTTTTGCCTTGTTAGGAAGTCAGGCTTTAGGAGTTGTTTCAATTGGTGCATGGGCCTTTGGTTTAGGATTAATCTTATTCCGAGTTCTTAAAGCTACAATGGGACTTAGAGTTTCTGAACAAGAGGAAAGAGAAGGACTTGATATCCACGAGCACGGACAAAGTTCTTACAACTAATAATAAGCACATAACCATAGCTTTTATATTTGATGTGAAGCAGTCGGAATTTTTTCCGGCTGCTTTTTTGTGTTTAGACAGTTTGGTTTTGTAAGGGAAGCCTGTATATAAGGAGAGTTTGTGGTTTAAAATAATTACGGAAAAAAATCTTTAATTTTTGTTAAGAGGCACAACAATTCATATTTCTAGATGTTTATTTGTGACTAAGTCGTGATTGATATGAAACGACCATGCAAATTTGATTATCAAAATTAACACACAGGCGGATGATCAAATTTATTTGGGAGTTCCATCTGACAATTGAAAAATAAATTTAGACAGATGAAACGACTATGTAAAATTTAATTATTCAATTTTACACACAAGCGAATGATTAAATTTTCTTGGGAGTTCCATGCAGCAATTGAAAATTATAAACGCATGAAAAGAATCGTTGAGTTTTATGTGGAAGGATTTACAAACCTGCCCGATTGGGCCAGATCGGTTTGGTTTATCATCTTGCTAAAATTACTTATCATGTTTGTGATTTTTAAGCTTTTCTTTTTCCAGAATAAGCTTAAAAAAGAATTCTCTAATGATGAGGATCGTGCCAATTACGTCATTGAACAAATAACAATACCTTAAATAATTATTTAAATGTTTGAATCTGTTGACCTCTCATTAGTGAACTGGTCCAGGGCACAGTTTGCATTAACTGCAATGTACCACTGGATATTTGTTCCTCTTACTCTTGGATTAGGCTTTATTATAGCCTTTATGGAAACCATTTATGTGAAAACCGGAAATCCCGAATGGAAACGAATTACCAAATTTTGGATGAAGCTCTTTGGGATAAATTTTGCCATTGGTGTAGCTACCGGTATTATTCTTGAATTTGAGTTTGGAACAAACTGGAGTAACTACTCCTGGTTTGTGGGCGATATATTTGGTGCCCCCTTGGCTATAGAAGGCATTATGGCTTTTTTCATGGAAAGTACCTTTGTGGCAGTGATGTTTTTTGGTTGGGGTAAGGTGAGTAAAAAGTTTCATCTGATGTCTACTTGGCTTACAGCTATTGGCGCTAATTTGTCGGCGGTATGGATATTGGTAGCCAATGCCTGGATGCAGGATCCAAGAGGGATGAAATTTAATCCGGATACTGCCAGAAATGAAATGGTTAACTTCTGGGAAGTATTTCTTTCTCCAAGTGCCGTCACTAAGTTTTTACACACCAGTACTTCAGGATTTGTTTTGGCTTCGGTGTTTGTGGTAGGTGTTAGTGCATGGTTTATACTTAAAAGAAGAGAAATTTTATTTGCCAAAAGAAGTATGGTAGTGGCTGCTACTTTTGGTGCTGTAGCATCGGTTATGCTAATAGCATCCGGCGATAGCTCGGCACGAGAAATGGCTCATACCCAACCCATGAAGTTTGCGGCAATGGAGGCTTTATATGAGGGTAAAACAAATGCTCCCCTGGTAGCCATCGGTTTAATAGGCGATCCGCAAGACGATCCAATGGACAGTACAGCTCATGAAGATTTTCGTTTGAAGATTGAAATTCCCAACATGCTTTCGTACATGGCCTTTTTAAAGGTGGATGCTTTTGTGCCCGGTATTAAGGATTTAATTTTGGGTAACAAAGAGCGGGGTATCATGTCTTACAAGGAAAAAATCGTGAGAGGTTATGAAGCGCAGCAAACTTTAGTGGCATATAAAAAGGCAAAGAAGGAAAAGTCAGCTGATGAAGCTGTTTTGCGTGCTAAGTTTGATGATCCTCAGTGGATTGATAACTACTTTAAGTATTTTGGGTACGGAAGTTATTACGATCCGGATCCTTTACAGCTCGAAAAAAATGCTTTTACAATGATTCCGCCTATCTCTTTAACCTTTTATGCTTTTCATATTATGGTTATCCTGGGAGGGCATTTCTTTATGCTGTTTCTGGCCATTCTTTGGTTATTGTTTAAAAACAAGCTGGAGAATAATAGGATTGTATTATGGACGGCAGTATGGACCATTCCTTTGGTTTATATAGCTTCTGAAGCAGGATGGATAGTGGCTGAAGTGGGAAGACAGCCATGGGTAATTCAGGATTTAATGACTACGTCCAAAGCTGTTTCGCAAATAGATACCAGCTCGGTAATGTTAACATTTTTTTTATTTGCGTTCACCTTTACTGCTTTATTAATTGCAGAGATTAAAATCTTAACCAAACAAATTAAAATTGGACCTAAAAAAGAAGGGAGGAAACAATAATGTTTGAAAATTTATCACATTTAGCTTTGCAACAATACTGGTGGTTTCTGGTTTCGTTGCTTGGAGCCTTTTTGGTGTTTTTAATGTTTGTTCAGGGTGGACAAACCCTGATTTCTACCTTAGGCAAAACCAAAGATGAAAAAACAATTCTGATTAATGCTTTAGGAAGAAAGTGGGAGTTTACCTTTACTACCCTGGTTACTTTTGGAGGTGCTTTTTTTGCTTCTTTCCCCTTGTTCTATAGTACCAGTTTTGGTGGTGCATATTGGGTGTGGATGATTATTTTATTTGCTTTTGTGGTTCAGGCCATAGCATATGAGTTTCGTAATCGTCCGAGTAATGTATACGGTGCCAAAACCTACGAAAGCTTCTTGTTTATCAATGGATTTATAGGAACTATTTTTATTGGAACAGCCGTGGCTACCTTTTTTACCGGAGCCAACTTTTCGGTGAATGAATACAACCAGTCTAAGTGGGATAATGCCTATCATGGATTAGAAGCGGCTTTGAATCTGCATAACCTGTCCTTAGGATTAACTGTATTCTTTTTGGCCAGAGTTATGGCTATTTTATATTTTATGAATTCGGTAGATCATAAAGAAATATTACAAAGAGCTAAAAAGCACTTGTTATACAACGGAGTTGTTTTTGTGTTTATGTTTTTAACGTTTACCATCTGGTTATTACTTCGCGATGGATTTGCGGTAAATCCTGAAACCAAAGAAGTGTCTTTACAAGCCTTTAAATATTTTCATAACCTTATGGAGATGCCAATTGTTGCGCTGGGTTTTCTGACTGGAGTTGCTTTGGTGTTGTTTGGTATAATATCGAGTCTGTTAAAAACCAGCTCAAAAGGAATTTGGTTTACAGGTCCCGGAACAATACTCACGGTTCTTATGTTGTTTCTGTTGGCAGGATATAACAATACATCATTTTATCCTTCGGCAAGTAGTTTGCAAAGTTCGCTTACCATTGAAAATGCGAGTTCAAGTCATTTTACCCTTACGGTAATGAGCTATGTTTCGTTAATGATACCGTTTGTGCTAGCTTATATCTGGTATGTATGGAAAGCCATCAACAACCGTAAGATAGATCAGGAAGAAATAGAGTCAGACGATATTCATATTTATTAAATGATTTTAGACAAAAGTATAAAGATGAAAGACAAAAGAAAGGAGTTATTAGGTTGTTTCAAGTCATGCATCTTTAGTTTTTATACTTGTGTCTTTATACTTTATACTAAATAAAATGAAATACTTACACGAAATACTATGGTACTTAAGTTGGCCATTGCTGATTGTAATTAGTTATCAGGCCGTAAGGTTTGTGCTTAAAAAATTTGAAAAGGTGCAAGCCAATGCTGTTAAGAAAGAGGATTATTTTGATATTTAGTCCGATAAAAAGCAATGTTTTTTCAACATTCATTAATCTAGTCAATTTCAACTTGAAGCCCTGGGGAATGCCACAGGGCTTTTTTATGAAGTTAAGTCTTAGTGTATATGTAATGTAAACCACAAAGTACACAAAGTGCATTCACAAAGTACCACCAAGCAAATTGTAATGCTCTTAGTGTACCTTAGTGAAAACCCTTCGTGTTCCTTAGTGTTTAAAAAAAGAGTTTAATTTTTCATCACCAATTTCGCCAATGAAAAAGCCACATATAAAGCAATGGTAACAGCAATGCCGCCAACACCTAACCAAATTATAAAGCACAATCCTCCCACAAGTAAGGCGTATTTGTCTAGATTTTTGATCAGTGAAAAGTTCTTAAACTTTAGGGAGAACATGGGTATCTCAGAGATCAGTAAAAAGCAGAATACAGGAACAAAAGCCAATAATAACCATTGGTTTTGAAGCAGTTCAAATAACCAGTTATCGCCTTCTCTGGCAAAAACAAATCCAAGTGATGCTAAAAATAATCCGGTGGCAGTGGTCGTTAAGCCGATAAAACTTTCTGACTGGCGTGTGTCGACATTAAATTTAGCCAGGCGTAATCCTGAAAATACAGTAGCCACAAACGGTGCAATTAAAATGATCTGCGTAAGCGTTTCTTCCTTAAAAAAATCGGCTTCATAGCTTCCAAGCATTACTTTTTTTAGCATCATATGTAGTATCACCATAGGTGCAAAACCAAAACTTATCATGTCGGCTAATGAGTCCAACTCCTTTCCCATGGGCGAATAGGCTTTAAGCGCACGGGCTGCAAAACCATCCGAGAAATCGAAAAGAGCACCTGCAAAAATAAGGAGGGCAGCTTCTGATATAAAGCCGTGAAAGGCAGCGAAAACACTAAGAGCTCCGCAAAATAAATTTAAGCTGGTAATAAAGTTGGGGATATGTTGTTTTATTTTCATTGTTTTATCTTCTGTTATTTCTTTAGTATTCTGTTTCCTTTAATACGTGTTGAAAAAGTGGTAAAGGCCACCACTGTTATGGAGCTTACCGGCATTAATATAGCAGCCACAACAGGCGACAGGTTGCCGGTGATGGCAAATCCTAAACCAATGGCATTATAAAAAAACGAAATTAAAAAACTTTGCTTAACTATGGTTAAACTTTTTTTAGCAAACCTGATGTATTGATGAAAATGAGCAAAGCGACCGGCTTCGAGTATGGCATCGCCGGCAGGCGAAAAGTGGTAAATGTCGTCGGCTAAAGACAAGGCTACATCGCTACTCATAAAGGCACCGGAATCGTTTAAGCCATCACCTGTCATCAATACTGACTTGCCTTCTTTTTTTAATTGTGCAATAAAATTCATCTTATCGCGAGGTTTCTGGTTAAAGAGCATTCTGTTTTCATTAAAGAAATGCCCAAGGTTTTCTTTTTCTGCGTCATTATCGCCGGACAGGAGAAAGAGATCGTATTGTTTTTTTAGGTTTTGAAGTACTTTGCTAATGCCATTGCGGTATTGATTGCCAATTTTAAAAAATCCTTTGTAGTAGCCGTTGATGGATAGATATACTGATGAGGTTTCCGGGTTTTGTTGGGCTGTATATGCCGAATGTACATACTCCATTGCGCCCAGTTTAATTTCTATGTTATTGATGGTGGCAAAAATACCCCGGCCTGCCACTTCGGTGTAACCAAAGGTTTTGAGCAATGCTATGTTTGCATAAAAAGTACTGATGGCGTTGCTTAGTGGATGAGTTGATTGTCGGGCCAGTGATACCACCATACTCAGTTCGTCCTTCGTTAATTGTTCGCCATGATATGTAATACTGTTTTCCTCCGGCTTGGTCAGTGTGCCGGTTTTATCAAAAACAATGGTGTTGATGTGCGTCAGTCGTTCAATAACCTCGGCGTTTTTAATATATAAGCCGTGCTGGCCAAAAATGCGCATGGTACTCCCAAAGGTAAATGGAATAGAAAGAGCCAGTGCACAAGGACATGCTACTATCAATACAGAAGTAAGCACCATTAAAGCGGTTTTAAAACTATCAAGATATAGCCATGCTCCAAATCCTGCCAAAGCAATAATGATTACTGCTAGTGTAAATTTTCCACTGATGCGATCGATTAAAGAGGTAAGTGATTTGGGGTTAGGTGCATCTTTTTCACTTTGGTTCCACAACTGCGTAAGGTGACTTTGTGCTACTTCTTTGTTTACCTTAATGGTGATGGCTCCGCCAGTTTGTATTCCACCGGCATATAAAAAATCGTCCTTCTTTTTTAGCACGGGGGCAGATTCTCCGGTCACAAAACTATAATCTATTAATGCGGTACCTTCCACTAAAACGGCATCGGCTGGTATTAGTTCTTTGTTTCTGATGAGAAGTGCATCGCCTTCTTGTACTTCTTCGAGCAGGATACTTTCTTCTTGTCCGTTTAAGCGTGTAACAGCTACCGGAAAGTAAGATTTGTAATCGCGGTCGAAGGCAAGCGCCTGATAGGTTTTGCCTTGGTACCATCTGCCCAGAAGTAGAAAGAAAAGAAAGCCTGAAAGGCTATCTGAATAGCCAGGTCCAATACCCAGCAATACTTCATAACTGGTAACAAAAAACAGAGCTAATATACCAATGGCAATGGGTAAATCGATGATAACAATTCCCTTGCGTAAGTTTTTGTACGCTGAAATAAGGTAATCGCTGCCGCTATAAAATACCAATGGAATAGTAAGTACATACATCAGGTAGTATAAAAAGTTGCCGAATGAGCCTTCAATGGGTTCGCCATTAAAATATTCCGGAAGGCTGTATAGCATTACATTTCCGAACACAAATCCTGCCACGCCTATTTTGTACAGAAGCTTTTTATTCTGCGTTTTGGTTTCGGTTTTCTTATCCAGGTTTTGAAGTGAAATATCAGGCACGTAATGGATAGATGACAGTAGTTCCACCAGCTGACGTAAGGATATAATATTGGTATCGAAACTTACGGTATATTTTTTCTGAACGAAATTTACGGTGGCCTGCTTTACTCCATCATTTAATTTATTTAAGTGCTCCAAAAGCCATATGCACGAGGCACAATGTATTGTTGGGATGTAAAAGGTAACTTTGGCAATGCCGTTATCATAAAATTCATATAACCTTTCCTTTACTTCCTCTTTGTCGAGATACGCATATTTACTTTGGTGAGGAACTTCATTTATACGGATTCCGGGTTGTTTGTTAAACTCATAGTATTGCTGCATCTGGTTATCATTAAGCAATTGGTATACAGAACTACATCCCGAACAACAGAATTTTATATCATTCCATATGACCGGACTTTTGCCGCAATCAGCACCACAATGAACGCATTGATTTGAACTGTTGTTATTTGACATTTATTACTTCTTAGCTGTTAGATATTAGCTATTGGCTTTTAGTAAATACATACATTAGGAAACAACTTTTTTACCTGTTAGAGAAACGATATGCTGTTAACCAAAATCGTAATTCAGAATTGTTAATTCGTAATTTTTGACTCTTCTGTATGACAGCATGAACCATGGACTGCTTCCTGTATGGTTTGTTCTCCTTTGTCCATATGCATTTCAATATTAAGTTTTTTCTCTGGCGGACTTAAATATGGTATGCCTAAACTAAGTCCTCTTAATATAAAAATGAGGCCAATAAAAACCACCAATACAGGTATGAGTTTATTTATTTTATTACGGATAGATAAGCTTACCATATTGCCTAACATTGAAATGGCCAGCATAAGAGGCAGTGTTCCCAGCCCAAATAACACCATAAAAATAGTGCCTGTGGTTGCATCGCCCGTTCCAATAGCGCCGGCAATAGCCATGTATACTAATCCGCATGGTAGCAGACCGTTTAACAGTCCAATGAAGAATAATCCTCCAAATGATTTTTTAATGAATAAGCGCTGGATACCTTTTCGTACCCAACCTGCAATGGGAAAATTACCTGCGTTGATATTTTTAAATAGGGAAGGCATTATAACTGATATTATCATTAAGGCACCCATGGCAACGGAAATCCATTGCTGAAAACCTACCAATGACAAGCCCTGGCCAAGTAAGCCGAAAATGGCCCCCATAATACCATAGGTGATGGTACGTCCTGTGTTATATAATATACCTCCAATAATTTTAGGTGTCAAGGTATTTCCATAGAGGGGCAGGCTAAGTGCTATTGGACCACACATTCCTGCGCAGTGTAAACTTCCCATTAATCCTAATATAAATCCGGATATTACAATCTCCATAATAGTTAATTTACAGCAAAGTCTTTAATGATTTCATATTTTTTATTATCCATTTCCCATTTAACGGATACTTTATATCTGCCTTTTTTAAGTTGTTCTTTATTGATGGTGGCAGTTGTGCTCCCGGCCTGAACCAATACCTTTAAGTCATCTCTTTTGCCTGAAGGCCTGTAAAAATAGACTAGTTTTTCTAAATTGTTTTGACACAAAGAAGAAGCAAAGTCTAATTGAACCTTGTTATTGTTGTTGGATATAGAAATGCTGTCTTTGTACAGTTTTGATCTTTTATTAATATTCATTTGTAGAGAATATTCTGCACCCTGTCTGTAATAATCTTTGGTGACCAGATCGTTGTTTTCGCCGAGTGTGAAGATGACAAAACCAATAATCCAGGTTAAAAAAATGATAAAGAAAACGATGATTCCGTGTCCCCAGGTGAATTTCATATTTTAAAATTTAGTATTAAAAACAAAAGTAAAAAGTATTAAGAAGTTTGAGCATGCAGAGATAATCTGTTATGCATATTATTTCTGAATCCTTTTTATTTCTTCGTTGGTCCAATAAAGTTAGTTAATGTACTTTCCAATAGTTTATCCTGATAATAATATCCCATTTCAAGCGGTGTGTTTTTTGTTTTAATATTATCCTTATGCATCTTAACAATAATCACACCATCAAAACTTCCGTTTTCTTTAAGATCAATGGGATAGTTTGCCAAAAAGAATTTGCCGGTATTGGGTTTCAGGAGCTTAAGTTTTATTTCTTTATTTCCGGCTGTTTTATTAATTATTTTCAATTGGTAGATATTTGTGACAGAATCTACACTCGCTTCCTGGTAAATTGTTCCGGGCATTCTTAATAAGGAGGCGTCAATTTCTGTTCTGCCGGATAAGGCCACAACTAAAGCTACCAGTAAAATACACAATACACCGCTATAAGCATACGTTCTAATGTTTTTAATGCTATTTTTTCCCGTTTCGATGCTGTAAGAAGAAGTATGTCTTATCAGGTTTTTCGGTTTGCCAACTCTTTTCATTACGGTATTACACTCGTCAATACAGGCTGCGCAATCAACGCACTCCAGTTGCGATCCGTTTCTAATATCGACCCCTGTGGGACAAACAGCAATACATCCCCGGCAATCTACACAATCACCTTTAATTCTTCGGGGTTCGCCGCGTTTGTAATCATATGTAACGGTAATGGATTTGGAGTCGAGTAAAACACCCTGCATTCTGCCATAAGGACAAAATAAGGTACAAACCCCTTCTCTTAGATAGCTGTATATCCAGAAGTAAAAAATTGTTACAGCGGCCATTGCAGTGTATACTTGCCAATATTCAGAAAAGGAACTTTGCCATATTAACAATAAGCCTTTGGGACCTGTAAACCACATGATAAACATGTTGGTGAAAAACAGGGTAACCATAAAGTATATCATATATTTTAAACCAATGGTTATTTTCCCCGGGTATTTGGTTTTTTTCCCTCTTTGGTAGTTTCCGTGAAATAAGTATTCGATTCTGCGATATACCATTTCCATAAATACCGTATGCGGACAAGTCCAACCACACCAAAAGCGACCAAAAATAACCGTAAATAATACAACGAATATTACGGTTGCAGCCATAATAATGGCCATAATGTAAGTGTCCTGTGAGTATACCGTTGCACCAAATAAATGAAATTTCCTGTTGACTACATCCAGTAACATAAAAGGTTGGTCACCTATTTTAATAATTGGAGCGAGAATTAGAAATAGCAATAAAGAAAAGCCAATAATGGTTCTTCTGGTGTACCATTTACCTTTGGGCTGTCGTGCTTTTATCCACTTTCTTTTCCCTGTTCCATCAATATTGTCCGGTCTGTCTCGGAAAGTTTTCTCTTTATTGTGGGCCATATCATTAAAGGGTATGTGTTTTAACGACATACCCCTGTCAAAGTAAAACACTAAGACAGGGGTATGCCCATAAGATATAGTAACTAGATTACTTGCATTCTGTACCTTGTGGATCTTTAGGGTTTGCCGGCGATGAACCTACCAGTTCATTAAGAATGTAATTGGCTACATACTTAATTTCTTCTTCACTCATCATGCTTTTGTATGGAGTCATTCCTTTGGTGGGTTTACCATTGGCAATGATGTTCATTATTTCTTCTTCAGAGCACCCGTTTAACCAGAAATTGTCTGTTAGGTTAGGCCCAATGCTGTTTCCTTCGCCACCTGCACCATGACAAGCCATGCATGCATTTTTTATATATAAGGCTTTGCCATTCTTTACCATCTCTTCAAGACTCAGCTCAGGCATATTTGCTTTGTTTGCTTCTTTTATGGCGGCTTGTTTAGCTTCGTGTTCCTCAACTGATTTGGCATATTCGCTCGCCTGATCCATTTTGTTACCAGGGTATCCAAAATAATGAACTAAGTAAAACAGAGAGAATCCAATAGTCACTAAAAAAAGCAGCGTTATCCAAAACGGAGCAGGATTGTTTTGCTCTTTGATTCCATCGTAATCGTGAGATTCAATATCGTCGTGGAATTCCTTAGGGTCTTTATTGTTATCTTGACTCATAATTATTCGTTTGAATTATTTAGTGGAGTTTGAGTTTTATTCTCATCCTCTAAAATGGCATTTTTATATTTTAATAAATCGGCTTTGGGTGTTCTGATAGTTTTGTATACGATCAGAATAAACAGGGCTATAAAAATAAATATCCCTATAATGTAGTACCATTGCAGGCCGTTTACGTCTTTTAATACTTCGCTTACAAATCCCATTTTGTATTATTCTTCTTCAACACCAGAAATATCTTTACCCAATTTATGAAGGTATGCTATTAAAGCAATTACTTCCTTGGTTGGTTCAATTGCAACCCTGGAAGTTTTTAAGTCTGCCACAATTTGGTTGGCTTGGTCCATATAAGCTTCAATAGCTTTTTCATCAAAACCTTCTTCGTAAGGCACGCCAAGTGTTTGCATTACTCTTATCTTTTTAGGGATAAGATCAAGAACCACTTCGTTTTCTGCCAGCCAGGTATATGCAGGCATTATTGATTGCGGATTCATTTCCAGCGGTTTCATAAAGTGGTTGTAGTGCCAGATAGCCGTTTTGTACGTGGTAGATCCTCCAATGGAAACATCACCTAAATATCCGGCTCTGGCCAAATCAGGACCAGTCCTTCGTGATCCCCATTGGAACGGATGGTCATAAACAAACTCACCAATTTTCGAATATTCTCCGTAACGATCAGTTTCCCACCGCAACGGCCTGATTTGTTGTGAGTGGCAGTTATAACATCCGTTGGAAATATAAATGTCTCGACCTGCCAGTTCAAGAGGAGTATATGGTTTAACGGATTCAATTTTAGGGATATTAGATTCAACGCTTAACAGTGGGATTATTTCTACAGCACCACCAATGGCTACAGCTATAAATACAAATACCGCAAAGCGAACACCTCTTCTTTCTAACCAGCGATGAACAGTTTCTCCTGCTAAATTTCGTTTTTTAGGGTTTTCTAATGCAGGTGCTTCTGCATCCTCATTGGCTTCCATTTGTCCACTGCCAATTGTTTTAATCATATTGTATAAGAATAGCAGGAACCCAATAAAGAATAGCACACCTCCTATTATACGGAATGCATACATTGGAAGAATTTGTATGGTTGTTTCCAGGAAGTTTGGATATGCTAATGCGCCTCCCGGTGTATATTCTTTAAGCATTAACCATTGTGTAATGGCTGCCCAATATAATGGGATGGCAAATAATAAAATACCAAGTGTAGCTACCCAGAAATGAGCATTGGCAAGTTTTGCTGAATAGGTTTTTGTTTTAAACAGTTTTGGAACCAACCAGTAAAACATACCAAAAATAAGGCCGCCATTCCATCCCATTCCTGCAATGTGAGTATGGGCTATGGTCCAGTCGGTAAAGTGGCTGATGGAGTTAACCGTTTTTAGCGACATCATTGGGCCTTCGAAAGTGGCCATACCATATGCAATTAAAGCCACCACAATAAATTTCAAGTCAGCGCGATCACGTACCTGGTCCCAGGCTCCTCTAAGGGTTAATAACCCGTTGATCATTCCTCCCCATGAAGGAGCAATCAGCATAACGGAGAAAGTAACTCCTAAGGCTTGTAACCAGTCGGGAAGTGCATTGTATAATAGATGGTGAGGGCCAGTCCACATATATAAGAAAATCAACGTCCAGAAATGAATAATGGATAGTTGATAGGAATAAATAGGACGATTAGATGCTTTGGGTAAATAATAATACATTAACCCCAACCAAGGCGTAGTTAAAAAGAAAGCTACTGCATTGTGTCCATACCACCACTGTACTAAGGCATCCTGAGCTCCGGCAAATATTGAATAGCTTTTAAATAAAGAAACCGGTATTTCAATTGAGTTAACAATGTGCAAGATAGCAACACCTAAGAATGTGGCCAGATACCACCATACTGCAGCGTAAATATGTTTTACTCTTCGTTTAATGATGGTCCCTATCATGTTCCATCCAAATAGTACCCAGGAAACTGCTATTAAAATATCAATAGGCCATTCGAGTTCGGCATATTCTTTTCCAGTAGTAAAACCTAAGAACAAGGTTACAGCTGCTAAAACAATAATAAGCTGCCAGCTCCAGAAATGAACTTTACTAATGATGTCGTTAAACAGGCGTGCTTTAAGTACTCGTTGTAACGAATAATAAATTCCAGCAAACATGGCGTTGCCAATAAAGGCAAAGATAACGGCATTGGTATGGATTGGTCGAACGCGTCCAAAGGATGTGTATTCTAATCCAAGGTTAAAAACAGGATAGGCAAGCTGAAGAGCAGCCAGTAACCCTACAATCAGTGCTACTGCTCCCCACACTACGGTGGCAACAATAAAGCATCTTACAATTGCGTTGTCGTATTTAAATTTTTGAATCTCCATTATATATGCTAAAAAGATTTACAATTTGTTTTCTTCTTTTTGTTCTTCTTTTAACTCTGATTGTTTAGAATCAGAATTATCTTCATCATCAAATAAAATTCGAACCGAAGGAGAATAAATATCTTCGTATTGACCCGATTTTACTGCCCAAATAAACAAACCCAGAAAGAAAAGGGCTGCACACAAACTAACGCCTACCAACAAATACAGAATGTTCATTTGAGCCAGGTGAATTAAATTAATTTTTCATCTTCGCTAATAGATTCTTTACCTAAAGCAAAAATGTTTTTTAGTGAAAATAGAACGTAAAAAATAAATATCCATACAATTAAAACTGCCCCGGTGTATCCAATAATAATCCAAAGAGGAGCTTTTTTAACGGTGTTCCACATGGCTCTGCCTTTGTTTAAAGGAGGATTGTTATTTGGTTTTCCTATAACCAGTTTTTTCTCTGATGATAAAGGGCCGTAGATGTCTGAATCAACAAACGATGCCATCAATTCTATATTACCCAAAGAGTCACCTGGTAATTCCTTATTCCAGCTAAAGGTAGCGATACCTCTTTTGTTGGTAGACTTGGCTTCATCTATCTGAAGATTTCCAAAATATCTTTGGGCCATAAGTTTGATGTTCACCCCTCCAACAGGATTGGTAATGTCATTTAAAGTTCCTGTTAATAAAACTTCAACTACATCCTTGTCTGTGTTGTATGAGATATCCATGGCTAGCTGAGTGCCTTCCGGGATATTGGTCTCAATTTTTTCAGATGTTTCCTGTACATATGTAGGATTAAAGCTCCTTACGTAAGCGATAATATTCCAGATGTCATCTTTACTTAATGCTGTTTTAAAAGAAGGCATGGTTACTCTTCCTTCACTAATTTTATAAAATAGTTCACCATCAGTGTTTTTCTGAAATTTGTCACCAGCCGGATCCCCCGGAGAAGGATTTAAAAGGGCATTAAAATTGTTTTGGCCAGGAACTCCATGACAAACTTTACATTTGCCTGCAAATACATCTGCTCCTGATTTTTCCATTGACTCAGTAAATTCAATAGTATTGAGTTTTTCTTTTTGATCCTGAGGTACTGACCAGGTGCTTTGTGCTGATAATCCAAAAACAGCACATACACTTAGAATTAATGTTGTATAATATCTTCTCATTGTACTGTTCTTAAATGATTTTGGTTGTTTTGTCTTCGTTTTGATCTTCTTCTTCGGCCATTTCCCAAATTGGAATCACAGGGAAGAGTTTGGCTAAAACAGAAATAATCATCACACCCATAATTATTGATCCAATGGTTACCATGGTTTCAATAACCGTAGGAGAATAAACTATCCATTCATTTGGTAAATTTTGGATGGGTAAAAATGGGTGTTCCATGGTTGGAATAACAATGATATATCGTTTTAACCACGCACCAACAATCACAAATAACGAGATGATAAACAATGGTACCGGCTTACGGAATGGTTTCCATAGTAAAATAATCATTGGAATAATTAATCCGCAGATTTGTGAAAACCAAAACATAATCGCATGCTTGCCAACAAAGAGTTCATGAATATGTACGGCATCAAATTCTTTCATTTTATATGCAGGTACAACAAACTCATTCAGGTTAAAGTAGAAATAAACGACACATACAAATTCCAGTAATTTGCCCATTTTGTCAAACAGACTGTCATCCAGGTATTCTCTTAACTTATAACTGTTTCTGAAAAAGAAAACGGCAATTACTACAGCAGCCATTCCGGTAACAAATGCCCCGGTTAAAAAGTATGGCCCAAAAATAGTGCTATCCCACCCCGATCGAGAGTTAACCGCTAGTAACCATGAGGTAACTGTGTGTATGGCAAAGGCTGTTGGAATTACCAAAATAAAAAGTAACCGAGTCGACTTAAAAAGTAACTGGTATTGCTTTGGGTGATGCGTCCAGTTAAAAGATAAAAGCTCATAAATTTTTGCCTGCCATTTAGGCATTTCATGTCCTCTTCCTCGTGCTATGGCTAAATCAGGTATAAGAGGAAGTAAATACAATAAAGTACTAATAACTAAGTATGTTGTTACCACGGTTACGTCCCATAAAATGGGCGACTGAACTCTACCGTACATGAAAACGTGAAGGAGTCTTTCAGGTCGTCCCATGTCAGAGACAATAACCAAGCCGGCAACTGCAGCAAAAGCCACCGCTATGATTTCTGCAATTCGTGTGATGGGCTTAATCCATTTATAACCTAACAGGCCGATAACTCCACTTATAAGCATACCCACAAGGGCCGTAGCTACAAAAAATACAAAGTTGGCAATATACATTCCCCAACTTACCATGTCGCGCATTCCAGTTACAATTAATCCTTCGCGGTATTGAATCGAATAGGCATATAAACAGGCTAAGAGCGCCACGGTTAAAAAGGACATCCATACCTTAAAGGCTCCATTGAAGCCAAGAGGTTTAAGAACATCTGTAGCAATTTTGTCTAACTTTTCTTTGTTAAACTTAATATTGTGTCCGGACATATTCTAGGATTTATGGTTTAACTATGATGATTATCTGGTTTCTCAGGTGTTTCAAAAACTCTATCCTTAGGAGGCAGGTAATAGACACGTGGTTTGGTTCCTAATTCTTCCATTAAACGATAACCTGCGTTTTTTTCTAAAAGTTCACTTAGTACTACAGTTTGTCTGGTGGTTCCGTTGGTTACAGCATCTTCATTTTGGTCACCAAAATAAAATACCTCATTCGGACAAGCTCTAACGCAGGTTGGTAATTCGCCATCCCTTAGGCAATCTGCACTAAATAAGCATTTGGTAATGGTACCTTTTTTCTGAGGTATGTTTGTTTCCACATCATACTCCATAGGTTCTTCTTTGTATAGCTGAGCCTGAAAAGGTTCTTCCCAGTTAAATACACGAACTGAATACGGACAAGCTGCCATACAAAATCTACAACCGATGCAACGCTCATTGTCTATCAATACTACTCCATCCTGACGTTTAAAAGTTGCATCTACAGGGCAAACAGATACACAGGGAGGATTGTCGCAGTGCATACAGGGTTTTGGCATATTGTATGGAGCCGACTGAGGGTTGTCCTGCATAACTAAAGTGTTAATGTGATATTGATAAGGGTGCAGGTGGTGGTGTTCCTGACAACCTTTTATACATTCACGTGCATTTCTGCATTTGGCTAAATCAATCACCATTACCCATCTTTTTCCGGGGATCCCGATTCTGCCACGCGATTGTAAAGCTGCAGTGTTTAGTTTTACTTCCTGTACCTGACTTTTAGGGATTTCAACAAGTTTATTGTCTGAAGTTAATACTTTTACGTATTCGTTATTGGCAGATGAAGAAGAGGTAAAACCGGATGATACAGCGCCGGTTGTAGCTGCTGCTCCAATTAAACCTATTTTACGCATGAAATCGCGGCGTGAGTTTAAGCCTTTAGATTTCTTTGGGGCATTGGATTTGTTGCTTTGTTCAGAACTCATGGTTGATTATATTTTGTAATACTTTCAGTGTAAAAATCTATTTAGGTAATGCAATGCCGAATATATAAAAATTCATGTTTTAATTTACTTCATTAAGATTTAACATCGATAAGTGCTTGCTAATTTATACCTAATCTTAATAAGGTTTTTTGTTGTTAATGATAAATTAACAATTTATAAGCCTTGTAAATTTGTATTTTTAAAAATTACGTCTACTTTTGTATCGATTTAACAAAGAACAATGACAAATATCACACATCATCACGGACATCATTTTTATCTACTATAGGTGGGCCGAGATTGTTGTATGTAATAATATAGGAGGGCTTACCAATTTTGGGAGCCCTCTTTTTTTTATCAAATAATTGAGAATTATATTTAAGACATATTAAGATGGAGAAAATAAGAATTGCTTTACAGAAAAAAGGAAGATTGCACGATGATTCCATGAAGCTTTTAAAGGAAGCTGGAATAAAGTTTAATATTGGTAGTGGTAAGTTGGTTGCACAATCACCAAACTTTCCTATTGAAGTTTTGTTTTTAAGAGATGACGATATTCCACAAACTATTGCTGATAAAGTTGCTGATATAGGTGTAGTGGGTGAGAATGAAGTAGAAGAAAAAGACTTTAAAATTGCCATTGCAAAAAGATTGGGCTTTAGTAAGTGTCGTATTTCTTTAGCTATTCCTAAGGCTGATGAATATAATGGACTGGAGTATTTTCAAAATAAAAAAGTAGCTACTTCTTATCCGGTGATTTTAAAGAAGTATTTCGATAAGATGAATGTGAATGCTGAAATACACGAAATTGCAGGATCTGTGGAAATTGCTCCGGGTATTGGTTTAGCAGATGGTATTTTTGATATCGTAAGTTCAGGAAGTACTTTGGTAGCTAATAGGCTTAAAGAAGTAGAGGTTGTGATGAAATCGGAAGCTTTATTGGTAAAAGCAGATGATTTATCAGCTGAAAAGCAAGCTTTATTAGATGAGCTATTATTTCGTATTAATTCGGTAATGACAGCAAGTTCAAATAAGTATATCTTATTAAATGCGCCGAATAATAAGGTAGATGAAATCGCTGAAATTCTTCCGGGAATGAAGAGTCCGACTGTTCTTCCTTTAGCTGAAGAAGGATGGAGTTCAATTCATTCGGTAATATCAGAAAAACAATTTTGGGAAAATATTGGTAAGTTAAAAGAGTGTGGAGCTCAAGGAATAATTACTTTCCCTATTGAAAAAATGATCTTGTAATACGGTCAGTTAAATAAGAGTTACGATACTGAATTGAAGATTTTAATCAATTCGATCTTAATAATAGCGATATGCAGGTATATGAATATCCGGAAAAAAGTGAGTGGGCTAAATTGCTTCAGCGTCCGGAAAATGATTTAAGTAATTTATTTGATACCGTTCAAAATATATTGAATGATATTAAGGCCAATGGAGATGCTGCAGCTAAAGCGTATTCCGAAAAATTCGATGGTTTTGCGGCTCAACAGTTAAAGGTATCAAAAGAAGAAATGGATGAGGCTTGCTTGCAAGTGCCTTCTGTTTTAAAGGAGGCCATTTATAAAGCTAAGCTTAATGTAGAGAATTTTCATGAAGCTCAGCTTTCTCCGGTAAAGGTGGTTGAAACCATGCCCGGGGTGATATGTAAGCAAAAAAGTGTGGCTATCGAAAAAGTGGGACTTTATATTCCCGGAGGAACAGCGCCTCTTTTTTCAACAGTTCTTATGCTTGCTGTACCTGCAGTAATTGCCGGATGTAAAGAAATCGTTCTTTGTACTCCTCCGGATAAAGATGGAAATATAAATCCTGCTATATTATATACTGCTTCGTTAATAGGAATAAAAAACGTGTTTAAGCTGGGAGGTGTTCAGGCTATTGGAGCCATGGCCTACGGTACCGAAAGTATTGTGAAGGTGGATAAGATTTTTGGTCCTGGTAACAGCTATGTTACTGCAGCAAAACAAATAGTGAGTTTAAAGGATGTGGCCATTGACATGCCCGCCGGTCCTTCTGAAGTAGAAGTGATGGCTGATGAGTCAGCAAATCCTGCATTCATAGCATCAGATTTATTAAGTCAGGCAGAACATGGTGTAGATAGTCAGGTGATTTTAGTAACCAATAGTAAGGATCTTGTTTCTGAAGTTCAGCAGGAGTTGGCGGTTCAACTAGATGCTTTGCCACGTAAAGAGATTGCTGCTAAGGCATTAGAGAATAGTCGTATTATACTATTAAAGGATGATCAGGAAATGATTGAGATGACTAATGATTATGCTCCTGAACATTTAATTATTGCTATGCGGGATGAGGATGAGATTGCTGATAAGATTATTAATGCCGGATCTGTTTTTGTAGGGAACTATACACCTGAAAGTGCTGGTGATTATGCTTCAGGAACAAATCATACTTTACCAACACATGGTTATGCAAGAGCATATAGTGGCGTTAATATGGATAGTTATATGAAAAAAATTACTTTCCAGAAAATTACACCTCAGGGATTAAAGAATATCGGTCCTTCTATTGAGGTGATGGCAGCCACGGAGCAACTCGAAGCGCATAAAAACGCTGTTACCATCAGGTTGAACTCTCTTAAAAAGTAAATAAATATTTATTCAAAGCACCTGCATATTCTTGGATATCCAGAATTAAAGGTGGGTGCTAAAGTACATCATTATGAAATCGCTCGATCAATTAGTTCGTCCCAATATAAAATCGCTTAAACCATATTCTTCAGCTCGAGATGAGTTCTCAGGAGAAGAAGCAGTTTTTTTGGATGCCAATGAAAATCCATATAACCAGCCATACAATCGTTATCCCGATCCTTATCAGCGTAAGCTGAAAAAACGTATTGCTGAAATAAAACATGTTTCAGAAGATTCTATTTTTTTAGGAAATGGGAGTGATGAGGCCATTGATTTAGCATTTAGGGCGTTTTGTGAGCCGGGTTTAGATAACGTGGTATCCATTGATCCTACTTACGGTATGTATCAGGTAGCAGCGGATATTAATAATATTGAAACCCGCAAAGTTAAGCTGACAAGTGATTTTGAACTTGATGTGGATGCTCTTTTAAAAGCAGCTGACGATCATACAAAACTTTTATTTATATGTTCGCCTAATAATCCAACAGGTAACAGTTTTAAGGCTGATGATATTGTGAAGTTGATCGAGCAATTTGAGGGAATTGTTGTGCTGGATGAGGCTTATATAGACTTTGTACCTGAAAAAAGTTTCTTGAAGAAGCTGCCTACTTATCCTAACCTAATAGTGCTTCAAACTTTTAGTAAGGCATGGGGAATGGCAGGTATCCGTTTAGGAATGGCTTTTGCTTCACAGGAAATTATCCGCATTTTTAACCATATCAAGTATCCTTATAATGTTAATATTCTTACACAAGAGAAAGCCTTTGATTTATTGGCTGCAGAAGAGGATAAAAATAAATGGGTAGCTGATTTGATGGAGCAAAAGAAACTGATGACTCAACAATTTGATGGGTATTCTTTTGTGGAGAAAATTTATCCTTCTGATGCCAATTATCTTTTAATTAAGACTACAGCACCGAGAGAGATTTATAATTATTTAGTAGAACAAGGTGTAATTATCAGGGATCGTTCAACAGTAGCTTTATGTGAAGGTTGTTTGCGAGTTACTATAGGAACTCAGGAAGAAAACAATAGTTTGTATCAGGCATTGGGTAAATACGAACAAGAATGTATGTAGTATTAGTGTTTTGTGAATAGCTAATTGATAAAAATGATTTAAGCGGGAAAAATATATGCAAAGAGTATTATTTATAGATAGAGACGGAACGATTATTAATGAACCTCCGGTGGATTTTCAGGTGGATAGCCTGGAGAAGTTAGAGTTTTATCCTAAAGCCATTACGAACCTGCAAAAGATAGCTGCAAAGCTTGATTTTGAGTTGTCCATGGTGACCAATCAGGATGGATTAGGGACAGATTCGTTTCCAGAAGAAACTTTTTGGCCTGCGCAAAATAAAATGCTAAAAACGCTTGAGAATGAAGGGGTTGTTTTTGATGATATATTCATTGATCGTTCCTTCCCCTGCGATAATTCTCCGACTCGTAAGCCAGGTACAGCCATGTTAGGAAAATATTTTTCTTCGGATTATGATATGGGCAACTCATTTGTGATTGGAGATAGAATTACGGATGTTGAGTTAGCTAAAAATATGGGTTGTAAGGCAATTTTTGTTGCCAATAACGCAGAGGTATCGGCTGAGTTAGAAAACAAAAGTCTCGAGGAGGTTTGTGTTTTGGTATCTGAAGACTGGGATAAAATATGTGAGTTTTTATTCTCTAAAGAAAGAACAGCGAGTGTTGTCAGAAAAACATCAGAAACAGATATTGAGATTCATTTAAATCTGGATGGTACCGGGAAATGCGATATTTCAACAGGTTTGCATTTTTTTGATCATATGCTTGAGCAGATAGGAAAGCACTCAGGGTGTAATTTAAAGATTAAGGTGGACGGTGATTTGCATGTGGATGAACATCATACCATTGAAGATACTGCCCTGGCACTGGGTCAAGCTTTTAAAGAGGCTTTGGGTGATAAGCGTGGTATCGAAAGATATGGTTATTGCTTGCCTATGGATGACTGTATGGCTTTGGTGACACTGGATTTTGGAGGTCGTCCATGGTTGGTATGGGATGCAGATTTTAAACGAGAGAAAGTAGGAGATATGCCAACAGAGATGTTTTTACACTTCTTTAAAAGTTTTTCTGATGCATCGTTGAGTAATCTTCAGGTTCAGGCTAATGGTGATAATGAACACCATAAGATAGAAGGTATTTTTAAAGCCCTGGCAAGAGCGATGAAGATGGCCATAAAAAAGGATGTTTTTAACGATACCCTGCCAAGTACCAAAGGAGCTTTATAAAGTTATATTACGATCAATGTTTAGAGGCAATATATTTGGAAATATTTAGTAACTTTCCAAATATATTTGTTACTCTGATTAAATGGTGTAAATGGCTGGTATAGTTAACAAATCGAATTTTCCTCTGTATAATACAGGTCTTCTTCCTCAGGAAGAGATGTTAGAAGTAAAAAAGACCAATAAAAAACTTGTTATTGGTATTCCTAAAGAAAAATCAAAGTTTGAAAATAGAATTGCTCTGTCTCCACAAGGTGTAGAGCTGCTTGTTGAAAATGGTCATACCGTTTTGTTTGAGGCCGGAGCTGGTGAAGCAGCTAATTATTTCGATAATGATTTTTCAGAGTGCGGTGCTACCATCGTTAAAAATTCAACAGAAGTCTTTAAGGCTGAAATAATTCTTAAAATATCGCCATTTACCAGTGAAGAAATTGCCCTTCTAACACAAAATCAGACTGTAATTTCATTGGTGCAATTGAATCAGCAATCGCGCGAATCAATTCAAAGGCTCATGAGTAAAAAGGTGAATGCATTTGCTTTTGAACTTATAAAGGATAATAATGGCTGTTACCCAATTATTCGCAGTATGAGCGAGATTGAGGGAGCGGCTTCAATTATGATTGCCAGCGAATACTTAAGTAAGGCGCATAATGGTAAGGGTGTATTATTGGGTGGAGTTACAGGTATCTCACCTTCCGAAGTAGTGATTCTTGGTGCTGGAACTGCTGGAGAGTCAGCAGCTCGGGCGGCATTGGGTTTGGGTGCTACAGTGAAGGTGTTTGATAATTCTTTTAAAAGTTTAAAAGAACTTGAAACGAATATCGGTCAAAGAGTATTTACGTCAGTGCTTCATCCAAAGGCTTTAACTAAAGCCCTTAAATCGGCTGATGCAGTCATTGGAAATTTACGCTACTTACAATCGGGATTAAGTTATATGGTTACCGAAGATCAAGTGGCGCAAATGAAACCGGGTTCTATTCTTATTGATTTAAGCGTGGGGCAAGGCGGTTGTTTTGAATCGTCAATGTGTACAGATTTTGCTCATCCGGTGTTTATTAAACATGGGGTAATTCATTACTGTGTTCCTAATGTGGCATCTCATGTGGCTCGCACCGCAACCATTGCATTAAGTAATATATTTGCACAAATGATTCTGCAGGTGGCAGATTCAGGTAATATCGATACTTTAGTAAAAGAAGATTCCGGTTTTAGTAATGGAATATATATATATAAGGGAATTTTGACCAATCATTATATTGGTGAAACATTCTCTCTTCCATCAAAAGATATTGGTTTGTTATTGGCAGCCTTTTAAAAGGGGTGAAAAAATGGAAAGATAGGTTTTATTATTCTTGACTGTTGGTTGGTAGCCTAAACTTGATTAAGGCGCCTGTTTCCTGCATCGGTTCTGCCCAAACTTCACCATTCATTACCTCTACATATTTTTTTACAATGGACAATCCAATGCCATTGCCGCCAAATTCACGTGTGTGTTTAATATCTACTTGTCTGAAAAGATCAAAGATTCTTTCTTCTTCTCCTTTAGGAATCCCAATGCCTGTGTCTTGCACAAAAAACTCAAAGTAATCTTCGTATACATCGTATCCCAAGGTTATCTGACCTTCCTGTGTAAATTTAATGGCATTGCCCAATAAGTGATCGAATATTTTAAAAATGGCTTCTTTAAAGATGCAAAGCTCATCATGGCCATCATCTTCTCCAAATTCCAGTACTAATTTTATTGGTTTTTGTCTTACCTTAATTTCGTGACTAAAATTCGTATATATCTCAGAGAGTATTTTGTTAATAGATATTTTCTCTCTGGTTTCAACATAAGCCTTTGCTTGTAGTTTAGAGATGTCGATAAGGGCATCCATTACCCTCATTAACTGGTTGCCATTTTGATGAATGATATCCAGGTAGGATGCTTTCTCCTCATTGCTTAAGTTATTTGATTTAAGCAGTTCTGTAAAACCTATAATGGCATTCATCGGTGTTCTGATTTCGTGACTTAGGTTTGCCAGGAAAGAGGACTTTAATTTTACACTTTCTTCTGCTTTGGAAGTGGCTTGTTTAAGTTCTCCGTTAATTAAATCAAGTTCCTTGTTTTTACGGATTAGCTCTTCTTTAAAAACCAATAATTCAAGGTTTCGTCTTTTCAGTTCACGTTCTTTCTCCATATGCTCTAATTCTGAGCTGATTCTGGAAGAGAACATAAACATCAATGACTCAATTTTCTTAGCATCGATAATTGGATCACAAAACAAAGCGGTAAGCACACCAATAGGCTGACGAGAAGAATTGTATAATGGCACACCGCTGTATCCTTCAACGTTTAGATTTTGTAACCTATGATCATTAGGGAAATTAACTTGTACATTGTTTTTAAAGGTGATGTGAGATTGTGCCAGAACTTCTTCACACGGCGTGTTTTTATAAGGTATAGTAAAAGGTTTTAGAACACTTTCTCTGTCACAAAAGGCTACAGATTCCAGGACTTTCTCCTCTTTATCCACTTTGGCAATAAATATAAAGTCTGCATTTAAATATTTATTGAGTTTTTGGATAGTTATCTCCATAAATTCCTCACCAATAACTGCATTCTGAGGATTGAAAAGATCATATATGCATGATTCCCAATCGTTACCCAAGGATATTTGTTGTGAATATATTTGTTCGTTCCTTTGTTCAGACATAGTTTTTACCTCACTTATCTATTGCTATGTTTTACTTCAAAGAAATAAAAAGGTTCATAAACTATTACTTATTTTTGATAAGTAGCAGGATTTAGAGGTTTAATGCTATTTATCGTTTGTCGATAATTGTGTGTGATGTGTGTACTTAACCTGAGTTCGACATAAAATTATTGGCTCAGATCACTTATAAATATTAAGTTTCAAGGAATATTTGCGCAGAAATACCTGCCTAGCCGGCAGGCAGGGCGGGCTATGACTAGCAAACATGACGATGAAAATTGATGTTTATAAGTGAAACAATAATGTTTTTCCTTAAATAATCGATTTACTACTTTAAGTTTTATCACCATAGCTTACTATGTTTCTAAAATTAGTATTGTAAATCAATTATCTATGAAAATCTGAGCTCTTTAATTTTAATCGAACTCAGGTTACTTACTCTAAAAATTAAAAACAAACAGTTTTTTGTAATGATTGCGGAGAATAAGAAAAGCCTATTGTAGGGTGATTTAAGAATAAGATATTAAAATGAACGCTTATTGCTAGTTTTTTGTAATTTTGACATCCTTAAATAGAAATATAAAACGAAATGAAGAACCAGTTATACATATATAATACACTGTCACGAAAGAAGGAATTGTTTAAATCCATAACTCCTAACCGGGTTGGGTTATATGTATGTGGTCCTACAGTTTATGGAGATCCTCATTTGGGTCATGCCCGACCTGCTATCACTTTTGATTTGCTAACACGTTTACTTACTTACCTTGATTATAAGGTTAGGTATGTTAGAAATATTACAGATGTAGGTCATTTAGAAAATGATGGAGATGAGGGTGAAGATAAGATTGCTAAAAAGGCCAAGCTTGAAGAGTTAGAGCCAATGGAGGTGGTGCATTATTATACCGAAAGGTATCACGATTATATGAGCAAGCTTAATGTTAAGAGTCCAAGCATCGAACCTCGGGCATCTGGTCATATAATTGAACAAATAGAAGTGATTAAGTCAATAATAAATAAGGGTTATGCATACGAAAGTAATGGCTCTGTTTATTTTGATGTCAAGAAATATAATCAAGATCATCCTTATGGTATTTTATCAGGTCGTAAGGTTGAGGATTTGATGAATAATACCCGTGCTTTGGACGGGCAAAGTGAAAAGAGGGATGCTTTAGATTTTGCCTTATGGAAAAAAGCTGCACCTGAACACATTATGAGATGGCCATCAGAATGGAGTGATGGGTTTCCGGGTTGGCATTTGGAATGTTCTGCCATGAGTAAAAAGTATCTGGGTAAGGAATTTGATATTCATGGAGGAGGAATGGATTTATTGTTTCCTCATCACGAATGTGAAATTGCCCAAAGTACAATTGATAATGGTAAGTCTCCTGCTCGTTATTGGATGCATAATAATATGATTACTATTGGTGGTCAAAAAATGGGTAAGTCGTTGGGTAACTTCATTACTCTCGAAGAATTTTTTACTGGTAATCATGATAAGCTGGAAAGAGCTTATAGTCCTATGACTATTCGATTCTTTATTTTACAGGCGCATTATCGGAGTACTTTAGATTTTGGTAATGAAGCTCTGCAAGCTGCAGAAAAAGGCTTGAATAAGTTAATGGATGCTATGAATAATCTGGAGCAACTGGTTACTTCTAAAGAATCGGATGTTGATGTTAAGGCTTTAAAAGAAAAATGTTTGACAGCAATTTGCGATGATTTAAATAGTCCAATATTAATAGCAAATCTTTTTGAGGGAGTAAAGATCATCAATTCAGTATTGGCGGGTAAACAAAAAATTTCAGAAGAAGACTTGGTTTATTTTAAAGACTTAATGCATGCTTTTGTTTACGATATTTTAGGATTAGAAGTAGAGACCTCTCAGGATGCAGGTAATGATGAAAAACTGGATGAGGTAATTCATTTGCTTTTAAATATGAGAACAGAAGCAAAAGCAAATAAAGATTGGGCTATGGCCGATAAAATTCGTGATGAGCTACAAAATTTAGGATTCATCATAAAGGATGGTGCTGAAGGTGCCACTTGGGAATTAAAATAGGGTGAGCTCATCGATTAATGAATGCACAAACTAATTTAGGTTTTTAAGTATGATCAAATATATTTTAGTATTAAGTTTTGTGGTATTGGTTAGCTGCAACTTATCTCAGGTGAAAAATAAAACCAATACCAAAAACAAGTCTGCCCGTGTTGTGGATGTGCCTGTTTTTGATGCTGACTCGGCTTATTATTTTGTGAAGGGACAGGTGGATTTTGGACCAAGGGTTCCTAACTCAAAACCGCATGAGTTATGTGCTGCTTATCTGGCAGATAAACTACGGGGATATGGAGCAGATGTAATTGTGCAGGAAGCTCAGGTAAGAGCTTTTGATAATACCCTTTTGAATGCTAAAAATATTATAGGACAGTATAAGCCTGAGGTGAAGAACAGGGTTTTGCTTTTCGCACATTGGGATAGTCGCCCTTTTGCAGATCATTGTGAGGATGTGAGTAGACGCAATGAAGCCATTTTGGGAGCCAATGATGGAGCCAGTGGAGTTGGTGTGTTGCTGGAAATTGCCAGACAGCTTAATGTTAAGCAGTTGGATTATGGTGTGGATATCATTTTCTTTGATGCTGAAGATTATGGAATTCCGGACCACATTCAAACGGATTATAAGCCAGACACATGGTGTTTGGGTTCACAGTATTGGGGAAAAAATCCGCATAGAAAAGATTATTATGCAAAATATGGTATTTTACTGGATATGGTGGGGGCTAAAGGAGCTACGTTCTATCAGGAACTACATTCACTACAATATGCTCCAAGGTTAGTTCGAAAGGTTTGGAATACAGCAAATAAACTAGGGTATGGTAATTATTTTGTGTATCAAAAAGGGGGTGCAATTACTGATGATCATGTATATGTGAATAAGTATTTGAATATTCCATGTATCGATATTATTCAGCATGATCCATCAACCAGTTCCAGCTTTGGAAGTTATTGGCATACTCATGATGATAATATGGATGTTATTGATAAGGCTACTTTAAAGGCAGTTGGACAAACCCTGCTTGAAGTATTGTACAATGAGAAATAGGTTTTAGTAATTGTATAGGATTAAACTATAATGGCAAAATCAAAACTTGAGCTATACCTGAATAAAGATAAAGTTGAGGCAGGCTGTGATGAAGCAGGCAGAGGCTGTCTGGCCGGACCAGTGGTTGCTGCTGCTGTTATTTTACCTCGCAATTTTACCCATCCTTTATTGAATGACTCCAAGCAGTTAACTGAAAAGCAGCGAAATACTTTACGTCCTATTATCGAAAAGGAAGCTCTTGCCTGGGCTGTTTCGGTTGTTGATAATACCGAAGTTGATCAAATTAATGTGTTAAATGCCTCAATTGTTGGAATGCAGAGAGCTGTAGAGGAGTTAAAAACAACGCCGGAGCATTTGTTAATCGATGGAAATCGTTTTAAACCTTACAAAGGTATTCCACATACCTGTATTGTTAAAGGAGATGGCAAATATATGCCCATTGCAGCCGCAAGTATTCTTGCCAAAACACATCGTGATGAAATGATGGAACAGATGGATAGTGAGTATCCAGGTTACGATTGGAGCAAGAATAAAGGTTATCCGACAAAAGCGCATCGTGCTGCCATTGAAAAGTTAGGTGCAACACCTTTGCATCGTCAAACCTTTAAGCTAACGGTTAATCAATTAAAACTCGACTTCTAGGACTAATCCATCTATTGAATTTTTTAAATGGGATGGGTGTTTGTTTAAATACTCATGTTCTATCTCCTAAACAAAGCTTATGAATTGTGCGTTTATCTTGTGAAGCGGGCAAATCATTAATATTTATCATTGTTTTTCCTCGTTTTTTCTGTTTATTTCGGCCCGACTAATGTAAATTAAAGTTAGTTAAAGTCTTGTTTTGTATAAATACCAATGTTTTTTCATAACTCATTCGTAGTATAACGAATATTAAAAACCAATTAATGAAAAAGATAACAATTTTACTTGTGGCCCTTGTTATTGGGTTTTCAGGAGCCGTTAAGGCAGATGAAGGAATGTGGCTTCTTCCCCTTATTTCGAAGCTAAACATTAATAAAATGAATGAGATGGGTCTTAAGCTTTCAGCTGAAGATATTTACAGTATCAACAATTCAAGCTTAAAAGATGCCATTGTTATTTTTGGTGGCGGTTGTACCGGAGAGTTAATCTCTGATAAAGGATTGATTTTGACCAACCATCATTGTGGTTATGGAGATATTCAGGCATTAAGCTCGGTTGAGCATAATTATTTAAAAGATGGTTTTTGGGCCAAATCTTTTGAAGAGGAACTTCCTGCTGAAGGATTGTCTGTTACCTTTCTTAAAAAGATGGAGGATGTAACTGTCAAGGTACTCGATGGATTGCCTAAGGATGCGGATAGAGCTAAAAGAGCCGAAGTTATTGATGACAACATTAAAACGATTACAGAAGAGGCTTCTAAGGATAATGATTTTATTGTAAAAGTGCAAAGCTTCTTAGAAAGCAATCAATACTTTTTAATCGTTTATGAAAAATATACTGATGTGCGTTTTGTTGGTGCTCCACCTTCATCAATAGGTAAGTTTGGTTTTGATACTGATAACTGGATGTGGCCAAGACATACAGGTGACTTTAGTATGTTTAGAGTGTATGCCGATAAAGATGGTAAGCCTGCAAAATATTCTGCAGACAATGTACCATTAACACCAAAGTATCATCTTCCTGTTTCTTTAAAAGGCGTTGAAATGGAAGATTTTGCCATGACTGTCGGATTTCCAGGAAGTACAAATCGTTACCATACCTCATGGGGTATTGAGGAAAGAATGAATATTATAAACAATGCTCTTATTGTACCTCGTGGGTTAAAGCAGGAGATTTGGCATGAGGATATGATGGCTAGTGAAGCCGTTAATATTCAGTATGCATCTAAATACAGCCGTAGTTCAAATTACTGGAAAAACAGTATCGGAATGAATCGAGGTTTAGAGAAGTTGAAGGTAATTGAAAGCAAAAGACAAATAGAAAAAGAGTTTGCTGAGTGGGTGGCTGCCTCAGGTGATAGAATAGCAGAGTACGGAGATGTATTACTTGGTTTAGAAAAAGCATATACTAGCAGAGCTTCAGATTTAAGAGCGCAGTACTATTTAGTAGAGTGTATGTTAAGAGGTACTGAAATAATTAACTTGGGAACACGTACCTTAAAGTTGCAAAAGGCACTGGAAGAAGAGGATAAAGGAAAGATTGAAAGTTCTGTTGAAACCATAAAATCTTCTTTGGCTGAATTCTACAAGAATTATAGTGTAAGTACCGATCATAAAGTTTTCTCGGCCATGTTAAAACTTTATTTCGATGAGATAGAAAAAGATTTTCATCCAACATTTTTTAATGATGTGGTGGTTAAAAAATATAAAGGCGACTTTAAAAAGTATGCTGATGTAGTATTTAAGAAGTCAATATTTGTTGATCAGGAAAAACTTGAAGCATTTCTTGACGAGCCTGATTTAAAGGCTTTGCAAAAAGATCCTGTATTTATTGCTGCTAAGTCAACAGTGGAGTTATATAGATCTATATATTCCGGATTAGCATCAGCCAACGCAGATGAGGATGAGTACAATCGTTTATTCTTAAAAGGAATGATGGAAATGAAACCGGATAAAGTATTTTATCCTGATGCAAATTTCTCAATGCGTTTGAGTTATGGTAAAGTAGGTAATTATAAGCCAAAAGATGCCGTTCTTTACAAGCACTACACTACGCTTGCTGGTGTGATGGAAAAAGAACAGCCTGGCAATTATGAGTTTGAGGTACCTGCAAAACTGAAGGAGTTGTATGAGCAAAAAGATTATGGACAGTATGCCGATGCTGATGGCAGTATGCATGTTTGTTTTACTACAGATAATGATATTACAGGAGGCAATTCAGGTAGTCCTGTAATTAATGCTGACGGGGAGCTGTTTGGTTTAGCCTTTGATGGCAACTGGGAAGCTATGAGTGGTAATTTTGCTTTTGAAACGCAACTTCAAAAATGTATTAATGTTGATATTAGGTATGTGTTGTTTATCATTGACAAATATGCCGGAGCAACCAACTTAATTGAAGAAATGACTTTGGTGAAATAACCCCCGTTAAAATATCATTAAATAGTTAAGGGGGGTGAGTATTTCATCCCCTTTCTTGTATTTTTAATTAATTTATGTTGATGTTATAATCTATTAATCTCTTTCATATGAATGTTCAATTTCTTCAGATCGTTTCGGCATTTATTGTGTTGTTTGCAGTTATCGATATTTTAGGATCCATTCCGTTAATCATTAATCTAAAGAAGAAGGGAAATAAAATTAATGCTTATCAGGCATCTACAATCTCGTTAGGTATATTGTTGTTGTTTTTCTTTTTAGGAGAGCCGTTGTTGGGACTTTTTGGAGTGGATATATCATCTTTTGCCATTGCGGGTTCATTTGTTCTGCTGGTTATGGCATTTGAAATGATTTTTGGTATTCATATTTTTAAACATGATTCGCCAGCCGGAGCAAGTATTGTTCCTATAGCGTTTCCTTTGATAGCCGGAGCTGGTTCTTTTACTACTATTCTGTCGCTAAGGGCAGAGTTTGATTCGATTAATATCATTATAGCTTTGGTTCTGAATATATTTATTGTTTTTTTGGTGCTAAGATCAACTGATAAGGTAGAAAAAATAATAGGTGAAGGCGGGGTTTATGTATTGCAAAAGTTTTTTGGAATTATATTATTGGCTATGGCCATTAGGTTATTCTTATCTAACTTTGCAAACTTATTAACACAATTCTTACCTGCACTTAAAGGTTAGCATGGCAAAAAAAAATAAGTATTACGTTGTTTGGAATGGACACAGCCCGGGTATATATACAAGCTGGGCTGAATGTCAGAAAAATATTACAGGGGTAAGTAATGTTCGCTACAAAGGATTTCCGACATTAGAGGCTGCTGAGGCTGCATTCGAAGACGATGCTGATAATTATTGGGGAAATAAAGAAGCTAAAAAACAACTAAGCTTTGATGATTACGATAATAACCCGGATATAGTATCCAATAGTCTTTCGGTAGATGCGGCCTGTAGTGGAAATCCCGGGGTGATGGAATATCAGGGCGTTTATACAGTATCGGGTACACAGGTTTTTGTAAAAAAGTTTCCTTTAGGAACTAATAATATTGGTGAGTTTTTGGCGATTGTACATGGTTTAGCTTATTTAAAACAACATAAATTAAATATTCCTATTTATACCGATTCAAAAATTGCATTAAGCTGGATTAAAGCTAAAAAGTGTAGGTCAAAGCTGCCATTAAATCATCAAACCAAAGATCTATTTGATGTGATCAAACGCGCAGAAGATTGGTTAAAAACAAACACCTACTCGCAAGAGTTGCTTAAATGGGATACTAAAAACTGGGGTGAAATACCTGCAGATTTCGGTAGAAAGTAGAGAGCTTAATTCATTTCTACTAATGGAATAGTAAATTCAACCCGGGTGCCATCTTGTCCATATTTGGCTCTGTTTTCCACCTGAAGGCCAACTTTGTTATGGATGTTTTTGTTGATGAGTTTTAGCCTTTCTTTTGTAATTTTCATGGCTAACGATTTATGAGTACTTGTTGTGTGGTTTTTCGAAGAAGTATTTCGGGAAATACCAATCCCGTTATCTTCAATGCAAAAGGAAATATTTTTAGATTTTTTCTCAAACTTCACAGTAATATTTCCATTTTCTCGTCTGTATAACTCACCATGTTCAAATGAGTTTTCAATAAAGGGTTGAGCAAGCATTGGAGGTATCATTGTTTTTGACTTTTCCAGATGTTCATCAATCACAATTTTGTATTTAATTTTATCTCCAAATCGTTTGTTTTGCAGGCTAATATAATGATCAAGTATACTTCTTTCTTGCTCCAGTGTAATATATTCTTCTTGCGAGTATTGTAAAACCATTCGCATCAAACTTGCAAAGTCGGCTAAAAAGTCAACAGCATCCATGGTTTTATTATCTAAAACATAGCATTGAATGGCTGATAACGAGTTAAATATAAAATGAGGATTCATTTGTGTGCGAAGTACTTTTTGTTCAAGACTCATGAGTCTTTGGTTTTTAATTAATCGCTTACTTCGTTTGTAGTAAAAAGCAAATAATCCTCCTGAAATAAGAAAAAATAAAAGAAGTATGGAGGAAATTGCATATAGCTTATTCTGGGCTTTAAGTGCAGTTAATTCACTTTTATTTTTTTGATGGATAAACTTATCTTCTAGCTGAAGGATTTTGTTGAATTGTTCCTTGCTATAAATACTGTCTTTTATTTGGTGGTATTCCTCAAGCACCCTTATGGCATTTTCAAAATCACCAATAGCTTTATAATTCTCGTATAGGCTGTATATGTTCTCCTGTTGTGTGTGTAATAATCCAACCGTAGCATTTATTTCTTCGCATTTCATATACATTTCAATGGCACCCTTGTTGTTCCCTTGTACAGCCATAAGGTCTCCAAGTCCTGTGTAGGCATGAATTAATCCTGATTTCTCATTTATTTGTTTAAATATTTGTATGGATTTTTGGAAATAGGAGAGAGCTTCATCATATTGACTTACGTTGGTGCAGTAATAGCCCAGGTTTGTATATACCGAAGCTATTCGGCTACTGTCCTTTGTTGTAACATATGCTTTAAGTGCTTGTTTGTAGTAATCGTAAGCCTCATTAGTTGCACCTTGTCTTATCATGGTTACGCCAAGGTTTAGTGATATATCTGCAATGGATTGAGTATCATTGAGCTTTTTGTAAATCTTAAGGGCTTTTTTGTAATAATCTTCCTGAACCTCGTAACGACTCCAGTTACCAAAGATTATTCCTATGTTTTGCAAGCTCTTAGCCACGCCTAAACTATCGTTAAGCTTAGTTTCCAGTTGTAAGCTTTTTTCATAGTATGACAAGGATTTTTTATAGTTGGCCTGATATAAATAAATTAAACCAATATTACTATAGTTTCCTGCAAGTCTGGAGCTGTCGTTTGCAACAATTAAATATGGTTCTGCTTTTTTGTAGCTGTCCAATGCTTCCTTATAAAGCTCCATGTAATAATAAGTCTCACCTAAATCGTAGTGCGCGAGCCCTTTATATCTATATTGGTCTTTTTTTGATAATTTAAGTAATTCTCTAGCGTAAATTTGCGCCTGTATAGGATCTGTAGGAGCCAAAGAGATGCTATGTTCATGTAATGCCTCCAGCTTCTCCTCTCTGCTTAATTGGTCAAGTTTCTGGTTTATACTATCAATTGGGTTTGCATAACAAAGGAATGGTAATCCCGCAAATAGAAGATAAGTTAATAGCTTGTGCATTAGCATGATTTTGTGTGGCTATGCTAAAATACATCATTAATTTAAATAAAAAAAGCTATCCCGAAAGGATAGCTTTTGTAGGCTAATATATTAAGAGCAGACTATTTTTTACTGCATTCTTTTTTGCATTCAGCTTTCTTTTCTTTATCACACTTTTTTTTGCAACATTCTTTTTTACCTTCTTTGTCGCACTTTTTATCAGCAGTTTTTTCTGTTTTTTCAGGCTCTTGAATTGAATCTGTTGCCATTACTGGTGAAGCGATTGCTACCATAAATAAGAAAAGAAACGATACTGCAATTGACTTTTTCATAATTGTTGTTTTTGTAATTATTAATAAATGTTATCAATACAAATATTGTATGATCCAGGCACAATTTATGTTATTTTGCTGTTAATCCATGTTAATGAGTTGTTAAAGTGCTTAATTGTCAGTGTATTTATTTATATTTTTGATGCCAAGATATTAATAGAGTTCTACGAATTCTCTATGAAGTAGTGAAGTTTATGATTAAAAAAATTGACAAGCAATCACTTTTAGCAGGTGTTACATTTTCTGTTTTAGTGAGCCTGATGGTAATTCAAATATTGTTTTTATATAGGGCGAGTAAACTTGAGGAGAAAAATTTTAACCATAGGGTAGTTTTGGCTTTAAGGGAATCACGAAATGAAATAGCACGTGAAGCCAGAGCATGTAATTATATGCATAACTACGTTTGTGGTAAACAATGTTCAGCCGAATTACAGTATATCAACTTTCAAAAGGTAGATAGTATTTTAAGTTCCAATTTATCTATTCATCAAATTAATTTAGATTATAAATTTGAGTTTATAAATGAGCATGAGTTAGAAAATCATCAGTTGTGTATAACGTGTTATGAACAGTCGCTAAATGGTTTGTTGGAGCAAAACGGAATAAAACTACAGATTGAATTTCCTAATTATAGTAAGTTTCTATACGCGCAAATGGGAGGCTTGTTTTACGTTTCTATTGGAGCCATATTATTTGTAATGATTTCCTTCATTTTTACTTCTCGATTATTTCGAAATGAAAAAGCAATACTTGCAAACACCAAGGATTTTATTGATAATATGGTGCATGAGTTTCAAACGCCTATTGCCAATGTTCGTTTTGCATCAAATCTGCTAAAAAAGAAGTTAAACAAGGATTCTGATGAGAAAGCCATTGGTTATACTGGTTTAATTCAATCTGAAAATGATAAGATGGAAGGTCTTGTGGAAGATATCTTAAGGGTAGCTTCAATGATCAGTCAAAAAAATGTTAAGACCAAATTTGATTTTCATTCCGTTTTGTATCGATGCGAAGAAATATATAAGCTACTGGTACAGGAGAAAGGAGGTGAGCTGATTTTAAAGTTAGATGCATCAAATTCATTCATTCTAGGCCAGGAGGACTATATTCGACATGCTGTCTGTAATTTAATTGATAATGCTTTAAAGTATAATGATAAAAAACCGAAAGTACTTATTCATACTTATTCAAAAAACAATAAGTTCTATTTAGCTGTTTCAGATAATGGAATTGGTATTTCATCCAGAGATTATAGAAATATATTTGAAAAGTATTACAGGGTTTCTACAGGAGATGTTCATGATATTAAAGGCTTTGGAATAGGGCTCGACTTTGTTAAAAAAGTAGCGGATAATCACCAAGCCACAATTGACATAGAAAGTGAGTTAGGAAAAGGTAGTACCTTTGTTATTAAGTTTAAGCAGGGATAGTTTAATTGAATGACACAAAAAAACAGAATATTATTAGTAGAAGACGATACTAGCATGGGTTTCCTGTTAGTTGACTATTTAGAATCCAATGGTTTTGATGTTAAGCTTTATAAAGATGGTGTACAAGGCTTAAGAGCATTTGAGCAGTCAAAGTATGATTTTTGTATTCTTGATGTTATGCTTCCCGGTTTAGATGGTTTTTCTATCGCAGAAAAGATAAGGGCAAAAGACAAAAAAGTACCTATAATCTTTTTAACGGCGAAGAATCAGAAAAAAGATAAAATCAAAGGATTCAATATAGGTGTGGATGATTATATCAACAAGCCTTTTGATGAGGAGGAGCTTTTGTGTCGTATTAATGCTATAATGAGCAGGTGTCAACCAGATGAGAAGTTCGAGAGTCAATCTAAGGTATTGAATATTGGTATTTTTGAATTTGACCACGAAAACTTATGTCTAAGAAAAGGTTCTGAAAATAAACGTCTTACCCAAAAGGAAAACGAAGTTCTAAAGATGTTGGCTTTTGCTAAGAATAAAGTGGTCAAGCGCGATGATATCTTGCTTTCACTCTGGGGAGACAATGACTATTTTAACAGTAGGAGTTTAGATGTTTTTATCGCTAAACTCAGAAAGTACTTAAAATCCGATCCGCAAATAAAAATCGAGAATGTGCCAAGTGTGGGTTATGTATTGTCGGATAAATGACCGATATTAATCATAGTTTTTAGCGGTAATAAGCAAGGATGAAAAAGCCTTTCATCCTGTAAAAACATTAGTTGGTCAGGAGTTTTTATTCATTAGTTATAAATCCATTCCAAATATTGGAAAAAACGTAACCTCTTCATAATCTGACTCGTACAATTGAGGATATGAGTGTGAATTAACTATAATGTTATTCACGTCAATGATTCAAACAATAGATACCCTAAACCATTATCAGTATTATTTACAAAGTATATAAAATATAGTACATTGTACTTTGTATCAGTTGTTTGAGATTAAAAATGATGAAGAAGTTGTTTTATAAACTTACATTATTATTGATGTCTATTCTTTTGTTTGTAGCCATTTCTACTTCGCAAACAAAGGATGGTGTCAGAAGCACTCGCAGTACGAAATTGTTTAAGCGGGCCATGTCATTGGCAGAGCAGGAAAATTACAAGGATGCGATTGAAGTGTTTAAAATTATTGTAGAGCATAATCCGGAGGATTTAGATGCTCTTTTTAATATGGGCCTTTGTTACTTGAATACAACAGATGGAGCTGATACTGCTGTTATTTGTTTTAATAAAGGTTTAGATATTCTTACTACTGAAGAAAAGCAGGGGTATCTTGGAGCAGAACTGGGTTTGTCATTGGGCAAAGCATATCAGGTTTTACTTAAGCCTTTAAAAGCAATTGCAATTTATGAGGAATTAATTCAGTATGCAGATAGTACCAATACTGCTTTTATGAAGGAGTTGGAAAGAGAAATTCAAATTTGTCATCATGCCAATTTTTTCATTAACAATCCTATAGAGCTTACTGTTGAAAATATGGGTAGTGGTGTTAACTCAATGTATGATGACCATAGCCCCTTAATTGCAGTTAGTGAAAGTCAGTTGTTTTTTACTTCACGCAGAAATTGGATTAAGTTGTCTTTATTACCAGATGGGCAGTATGCAGAAAAAATTTATTCGGTACCGTTGGCTGCAAATAATTGGGAGTCGGCACGTTTGCTAAAGGTTTTTTTTAAGCAAAACGAACATGAGGCAGCTGCCTCTCTTTCTCCTGATGGCAATGATATGGTTTTGTTTAGAAATGATGAGCATGGAAAGAGTTTGTATTTAAGTCATTTTGATGGAAATTCATGGTCATCTCCTGAAAAATTGCCTTTCCCAATAAACAGTTATGCGCAAGAAACGCATGGTTCAATATCTGCTGATAAAAGTACCTTCTTTTTTACCAGTGACAGAGAAGGGGGCTTGGGCGGCTTGGATATTTATATGAGTAAAAAAAATAAGAATGGAGTTTGGGGTGAACCTAAAAACTTAGGACCTACCATTAACTCTGAGTTTGATGAAGAAACGCCAATGATTCATTATGATGGTAAAACATTGTACTTTTCTTCAGAAGGCCATAATACCATGGGTAGGTTAGATGTGTTTTATAGTCAGATGAATGAAGATTCTACCTGGACAAGACCGGTAAATATGGGTTACCCTATTAATACTCCCGATGATGACTTCTTTTTTGTACCAACAATAAATAAGAGTCATGCATATTATGCATCATCAAAATTTGCCGATAATTATGGAGGATCAGATATATATCATGTAAAATTTAATGCTGATGCAAATACTGAACTGGCAGTAGTTGAAGGAATGGTTAGCGATGAATTCGGGGATGATTTTGAGAATATGAGAATTCTGGTTACACGTAGAAAAGATAATAAATTAGTGGGTGATTATCGACCAAATGCAGAAAGCGGAACCTATATGATGTTTCTGGAAATTGGTTATGAATACGAAGTTAAGGAAACCAATGATAAGGATAGTGCTGAGGTTTCTTTTTTAAATGTAACAACAGAAATGAGTTATCTACATCATAAAAAGTCTGTAGTTTTTAATGATGTAGCTATGGATGCTCCACTACGAAGGATAATTCAAACAGAATTAAATAATTTTACAGAATTTGCTAATAATGAAATATTGAAAGAGGTAAATTCTGCCAATGTAACTACTAAGCCTGTTAAAAGCTCAAGTGTGGTGCCGGTCAGTCAGGCAGTGTCGAAACCTGTGACTTCAAAATCTTCAAAAGTTGTGGTTGCAAAACCTGTGGTGACCGAAAGAGTAACAGGAGTAGAAAAGGATATAGAAAAGCCTAAGGTTAAAGAAGTGGTTGCGAAGTATTCTTCAAAACAGAGTTCAGGTTATACCCTGCAATTACTGGCACTAAAAAAAGCTCCTCTAAAGGATTATAACTTTTTTAAAGAGAGGGGAATTACAGGTGTAGTTGAGTATAAATGTATTGATGGATTTACTCGTTATACATTTGGTACTTTTAGCGGTTATAAACCATCCTTGCAATTAAAACGTAAGCTGATTAAAGAGGGTAAGTTTAAAGATATCTGGATACGCCCAATAAAGGATTTTGAGACTTTAGAAATAGAATAAAAAAAGCCTTCTTTGATGACTCAGAGAAGGCTTTTGTATGATTGTTAAAATCATTTATTCACTTTCCATATGTACTTCTTTTGATTTTCCCGGTAAAATAAGGTTAAGAATAACTCCAACAACAGAAGCTAAGCCAATTCCTTCTAAAGAAAATGTTCCTAAGTTAAGGCCTAATTCACGAAGTACTTTAATGTTTTCTAACGGGATGTCAATTGCAGCACCTCCAATACCTACAGTTAATATGATAGAAACAATTACCATATTACGTGTTTTATGAAAATCAGCCTTTGATTCAATTAATGTTTTAATACCTACACTGGCAATCATACCAAAAAGTAAAAGCATAATTCCTCCTAATACTTCAGTAGGAATAGATTTTAAAAAGCCACTAACCTTACCAACCAGCGAGAAAAGAATAGCAGTTATGGCAGATATTCTTAAAATACGGGGATTGGTTACTTTGGTTAATTCAATAGCGCCGGTAACCTCTGAGTAGGTTGTGTTTGGTACACTTCCTATAAAACCGGCAATACTTGTCGCAATTCCATCACCTAACATGGTTCTGTTAAGCCCTGGTTTTTTCATAAAGTCTTTTTCTGCAACAGCGCTAATGGCATAAATATCACCAACATGCTCAATTAAAGGCGCAATAGCTACTGGAATCATATATAATATGGCTTCCCAGCTAAAAGAAGGTAAAGTAAAGGCAGGTAGTTGAAACCAGGATGCCTCTTGAATTGGAGTAAAATCAACTTTGCCCATAAGTAATGAAACTGCATATCCAAAAGCAATACCAATAAACACGGGTATAAGCCTGATAATTCCTTTAAAGTATACTACAGCTATGATTGCGGATAGTAAAGAGGCTGAGGCGATTAACCAATTGGTTTTGGCCATATCGACCCCGACAGGAGCAAGGGATAATCCAATAACCATAATTACAGGTCCTACCACAACTGAAGGAAATATCTTTTTAATAAGTTTTACACCTTTCCATTTAACTAAAAATGAAACTAAGGAATAAACAACTCCGACAGCAATAATTCCGGAAAGAGTTCCTGACCAGCCAAATTTTTCAGTACATGCAACTATGGGGGCGATAAAAGCAAAACTACTGCCAAGGAAAACAGGAACCCGGCCTTTGGTAATAAAATGAAAGATCAATGTACCAATTCCGGCTGAAAATAACGCAATAGAAGGATTAATTCCAACTAAAAGGGGGACCAAAACTGTTGCTCCAAAAGCAACAAATAAAAATTGAACACCTAACAGGATCTGTTTAGGATTTGATAATTGATTGGATGAATTCATAAGTTATTTATATTGGAAATTTCAGCGAAAGTATAAAAAAAATAATTGGCAGAATATGATTATACACACAACCATTAAAAAAGCCGGAAAGACACCCCTGACTTTCCGGCTTCCTCAAAGATTATTGTGTAAAACTAAACCTATTGTAGAGTAGATACTAATATATTGAATTTAAGCCTTAAGGTCAATGGTTTGAGTAAAATTATTCATGATTTATGTCAGTAAAGTATTTGAACTTTATAAAGCAGGTAATTGTTGTTTTTACAGCTTGGTAAGCCATGTATTTCTTTTGGGCTTGCTATTCCGGTTTTTTAAGATAAGTACATTAGCGTTTTTTTTATATTTTTGAGATTACACTAAACGGTACAGAGTATATGCGAAAGACACTAACAAACCCCAATGCTTCATTTGGATCGATGCCTGTTTTTATGACAGCTATTTCAACCATACTTGGAGCTATACTTTTTTTAAGATTTGGCTGGGCAGTTGGAAATGTCGGTTTTCTGGGAGTCATAACTATTATTGTGGTAGGGCATATGGTAACTATACCAACCGCCCTTGCTGTTGCAGAAATAGCAACCAACCAGAAGGTTCAAGGAGGAGGAGCTTATTATATTATATCCAGATCCTTTGGATTGAATATAGGAGGAGCCATAGGTATAGCGTTATATCTTTCTCAGGCTATTAGTGTGGCTTTTTATATTATCGCCTTTGGGGAGGCCTTCGATGCTGTAATTCCATATATTCCATTTGAGATTTCTCCTGCTATCTTTAAAAAAGGAGTGACTTTAATAGTAATGACCCTGTTAAGTATAGTGGTGGTCATTAGAGGGGCTAATATCGGAATGAAAGCACTTTACGTGGTGGTAGGAATTCTGTTCTTATCAATTATACTATTCTTCATGGGATCCTCGGAGGGTAAAGATTCTGCATTTGTGCTAAATGAAACAGCACCAAATCCTGAGAGTTTTTTCTTTGTTTTTACAATAATATTCCCGGCTTTTACCGGAATTGCTGCAGGCTTAGGGCTTTCAGGCGATTTAAAGGATCCTAAAAAGTCTATACCAAGAGGAACGTTGTGGGCAACCCTGATTGGTATGATTGTATACATTGCTGTGGCATATAAGCTTACGATATCAGCAACGCCTAGCGATTTAGCGGATGATTATTTAATTATGCAACATATTGCTTTATGGGGGCCAATCATTCCCATTGGTTTAGCAGCAGCTACTTTGTCGTCAGCAATTGGATCTATATTGGTTGCTCCACGTACATTACAGGCAATTGGTTTCGACGATATCTTACCATATCCGCATCTTAATAAATGGTTGGCGAAAGGAAAGGAGAAAGATAATGATCCTTTAAACGGAACTGTGGTTACCATCGTTATAGCTTATTTCTTTGTGATAATTGGTGATGTAAACTTTGTAGCTCAGATTATATCTATGTTTTTTATGGTTACCTATGGAGCTATATGTTTAATTAGTTTTCTGGAATATTTTGCTGCCGATCCGTCTTACCGTCCTACTTTTAAGCATAATAAATGGTTTTATTCCTTGGCTGGAGCGGTGCTTTCGTTTTGGTTAATGTTTAAAATGAATTTAAGCTACGCCTTGTTGTCAGTATTTATTATGGTGGTTATTTATCTTATAATTAGTAAATATAGGCCCGAACGGAGAGGTTTAGAGAAGTTGTTTAAAGGAGTTGTTTTTCAGTTGAGCCGTCAAATACAAATATTTGTTCAGCAAGCCAATAAAGAAGAGCAGGAGTACAACTGGCGTCCTTTTGCAGTTTGCGTTAGTGCAGATTCTTTTGAACGGCAATCAGCTTTTGATTTGCTGGGGTGGATTTCTCATAAATATGGATTTGGAACATATATTCATTATGTGCAGGGATTTCTTACCAATCAAACTTATCATCAATCGAAAAAGACACTTGAACGTCTTATTACCAGGGCGAAAGGGAGTAATACCCGTGTGTATATTGATACTATAATCAGTCCGTCATATACATCGGCCATTGCTCAGGTAATTCAATTATCGGGTATCTCAGGTAAGGGAAGTAATTTAATTTTGTTTGAGTTTCCTAGTGATAATCCGGAGGCCTTAAAGAACGCATTGGATAATTACGTTTTATTTGATTCGTGTAAGATGGATGTTTGTTTTTTAAATACATCGCTAAAAGGTTTTGGTTATAAAAAGGAGATTCATGTTTGGATTGGGCGCCATGATTTCCATAATGCTAATCTGATGATACTTTTAGCTTATATTATAATGGGGCATCCAGAGTGGCAAAAGGGTTTTATTAAAATATTTTCTTTGGTTTCTTCAAAGGAATCGGAAGAAGAGAGGCGTAAGTGGCTTGATAGAATTAAATCAGGACGGTTGCCTATTGCCTCGGGTAATGTACAAATGATACCTTTTAATGAGGGAGACAGCAAGGAGGATATTGTTAAAAAACAAAGTCACGATGCCGATTTAACTATTTTAGGTTTTTCTTCAGAGGAAATAAAGAAGGGAACCGAGCGTTTTACACAATACGATAGTATGGGTAATATTTTATTCGTAAATGCGTACCGCAAAAAGGAAATAGAATAATCTACAGTCAATTCATTTATGAAGAAAAGTAAGAAGAAAGAAGAAGTTCAACAAAATTCTAAAATTGAATTATGGTTAGAGCAAAGATCTGATGTAGTTTTTTATGGTTTGCTGGCTGTTTTTGTTGTTTTTAGTTTACTCTACTTTAATGCTCGTTTAAGTATTGCCGGTGATGATTCTTCTTATATTACAAGAGCCATTAATTTTTGGGATGCCGGTAAATTTCCAACTTATCAGGCACCTCTATATCCTATTTTTCTCTCGCTTCTGGTTGGTATTGTAGGCTTGAATGTTTTAGTCTTAAAGTTTGCTTCCTTGTTGTTAATGGTCGGCTTTATTGTGTTGTTTTACAGGTCTCTGAAAGGAAGTGTGTCGTATGTTGGCTTGTTTTTTACAATTGCAGTTTTAAGTGTAAGTCACTATTTTTTATTTTTTTCGAGTCAAACATTCTCTGAGCCTTTATTTATGGTTTTTCAGGCTATGTTGTTTCTGTTTTTCTTCAGGTGGATTGAAGCCAATACAGCTGATTCATGGAAGCCGGATAAGCGGGAGTTAAAGTATATTCTGATAGTTTCAGTTTTGTCGTTTTTATTGTTTATAACACGAACTATCGGTTTTGGAGCGTTGTTAGCTTTATTAGTGTATTTTGTGATTTCGCGAAATTATAAGCGTGCTGTTTACATCACAGTATGTTTTGTTGTTTTGATGGGAATGTTTTTAATAGTGAGGAGTGCGGTGTGGGATGTTTCAATTAAATCAGGAGAACAAACAAGTCAGTTACTTAATAAAAATCCTTATCAGGATAGTGAAGGGAAAGAAGATGTAATTGGTTTTCTAAATAGATTTAAGGATAATTCTAATTTATACCTGTCAAAGCATTTTATGCGTTTTGTAGGGCTGAGATCAGGAAGTGTAAATACGATTTACCCGATGATTACCATTCTGCTGTATTTGTTGTTTGCATTCAGCTTCTTTTGGTTTTTCAAAACAAATAAGTTTCTTTTTCTAATAGCAGTTTATTTGGCAATAATGCTTGGGATTACTTTTTTCTCATTGCAAAAATTATGGGATCAGTACAGACTTATAGTTCCATTTTTGCCATATATGGTCATTTTATTTGCCAGTGGCTTAATTTATTTGGGGCAGATGAAGAGTAATGCTAAACTGGGAAAAATTCTTCCGGTAATATTTGTGGTTATGTTGGCAGCAGTATTGGGTAGAGGAATAAAAACAATTGATATTCCTGTTTTAGCAAAAAACATTAAGGGAGATAAGTATGCCGGCTTTACACCCGACTGGCAAAGTTACTTAAGTATGGCAGAGTATAGTAAGCATGAGTTGTCAACAGAAAGTTATGTGGCCTGTCGTAAACCTAATATGGCCCGAATCTATGGAAAAGGGAAAAAGTTTTATGGGATATATCGTATTCCTTCCCAAGATGCGGATAAATTGGTTGAGGAGTTAAAAAAACGAGGCGTTACTCATGTGATCATGGGAAGTCTTCGTAAAAACCCATACATATATACCGGGCAGACAATAAATACCGTACAGCGTTATATGTCGGTGATTGTTAAAAAATACCCAAAGGCTTTCGTCCTTGAAAAAAAATATGGTAATAATGAGCCGGCTTATTTGTTTCGCATAGAATATGCAAATTGTAATGCAAAAGAAAATGAAATAGAGTAGGCTAAACACAATATAAAATAATGGCATTGGTAAGTTCTGAGATTAGAGAATATTGGGATGGTTTTGCCCCACGATGGGTTAAGTATCGTAAAAGAAGATCATATTATTGGAATTCAATATCAAAGTATTGCAATTATTTCATCCATCCTGATAGTTCTGTGTTGGAAGTAGGTTGTGGAAGCGGTGATCTTCTGGATTCGATAAATGGAAAAGATAAGATCGGAATAGATTTCTCACCAAAAATGATTGAGCTGGCCAAAAACAGGTTTAGCAATATTAGCTTTCATCAAATGGAGGCCGAAAATATTACGCTCAATAAAAAATTCGATGCCATTGTAATGTCTAATGTGATTGGTGTATTGTCTGATATAGAGCAGGTTTTTGGGCAGTTGAATCATGTGTCGCATGAAAAAACCAGAATCATAGTTACTTATTACAACAGGTTGTGGGAACCTGTAATTCGTTTGGCTGAATTTTTTCGTATAAAACGAAAATCTCCTCGTCAAAATTGGTTGTCTTCGAACGATATTCAGAATCTTCTTTACCTGTCAGGTTTTGAGACGTATAAAGAAAATAGAAGTATGCTCATGCCTTATAATATTCCTATGCTGGCGCCTTTTCTAAATCGAATAATTAGTCGACTCCCGTTGATTAACAAATTAGGTTTAAATCAGTTTGTTTTTGCACGGCCAATACCTCAATCTATATCAGATGAGGAATTGCAGCAAAAATATACAACTTCAGTGGTGATACCGGCTCGTAATGAAAGTGGGAATATAGAACAGGCAATTCTGAGGTTACCGAAGTTTGGTAAAGATATTGAGATTATTTTTGTGGAAGGTAACTCAACAGATGATACCTGGGAAACAATTCAGCGTATACAGAAAAAGTATGCCAGCTCTCATAATATAAAAATATTAAAGCAGGAAGGTAAGGGTAAAGGAGATGCGGTACGAAAGGGGTATGAGGCTGCAAGTGGTGATATACTTATGATTCTGGATGCGGATTTAACTGTTCCACCGGAAGATTTACCAAAATTTTATAATGCAATTGCTTCAGGCAAGGGTGAGTTTATAAATGGAGTAAGGTTAGTATACCCTATGGAGAAAAATGCCATGCGCCCTTTGAATACCATGGGGAATCATTTCTTTAGTAAGTTTTTTAGTTATATACTGGAGCGTCCAATTAAAGATACGCTATGTGGAACAAAGGTGATGTTTAGGTGGGATTATGAGAAATTGGCAGCCAATAGGAAATTTTTTGGCGAATTTGATCCATTTGGTGACTTTGATCTTTTGTTTGGAGCTTATAAGTTAAATTTAAAAATTATAGACTTACCGATCAGATATAGAGAGCGTAAGTATGGTGATACTAACATAAGTAGATTTAGGCATGGTATAATTTTGCTGCGAATGTCTATGTTTGCAACAATTAAAATTAAGTTTTGGTAAGTTGACTTTGAGATTATATTGGTAATTTTACAACTTTGTGGCGCTTTTTAAGTTAGCTAACAAGTGATAGAAATAAATTAATAAAAATTAGATGAAGCGTATAGCAGTTTTTCCCGGTTCGTTTGATCCGTTTACCATAGGGCACGAAAATATTATTCATAGAGCAGTAGATCTTTTTGATGAAATAATTATTGGGATAGGTTATAATGCAACCAAGCAAGATTTCTTTCCTGTTGGGCAACGTATTGAATGGATAGAGCACCTTTTTAGTGATGAGCCTAAAGTAAAAGTGAGTAAGTATCAGGGTTTGACTGTTGATTTTGCTAAAGAAGTGGGTGCTGGTTTTATTTTAAGAGGAATTAGAACGGCAGCCGATTTTGAATATGAAAGGGCCATCGCACAGGTAAACAAAGCCATGACCAGTATTGAATCTGTATTTCTTTTAACAACCCCGGAACATACACCGGTTAATTCATCTATAGTTAGAGATATCATTCGTCATGGAGGCGATGCAAGTAAGTTTATTCCTGAAAAAATCAGGGAGAAAATGGCAGAGTATAAACGTTAATTCATGGGTAAATATATCTTCCTTTTTATTCTGCTTTTTTGTCCATTAATGGTGTTTTCTATCCCCAGGGATAGTGTAGTTATTCAGGGTAATGCACCTGAGTATGCCAATATGCATCTGATCGTTGAGTGTAAAAGTAATTACATTACAGGAGAGCATACGGAATTAAAAAGATTTTTAGTTGATAAAAAAGGTACCTTCAGAACCGAGTTTGGTGTGTCAAACACCACTAAAATATTTATCAAGCTCGGAGAATCTGTTGGTCATTTGCTTGTAGAGCCAGGCAAATCATATGAAATAACGCTTCCCCCTTATCGTCCATTAAAGCCGGAAAATAAATTAAATCCTTTTTTTGTTCCGGAACCTATCATGTTGGGTTTGCATCAGGATGATGAAATCAATAGAACAGTTCGTGATTTTGAGGAAAAATATAATCATGCTTTTTCAAAAAATATTCAGCTTATTGTTTTAACCAGAGATCATCAGGCTGCCAAGAAGCTAATTGAGGATGTAGATGTGAAATTTCCAGCCGATAAAGGAAGTTGGTTTGACAGTTATAAGCATTATAAATATCAAATTTTAAAAAGCTACATCTACTCTAATCAAAAACGAAGGGTTATTAAGGAAGGTTTCTCAGAAAGACCGGTCGAATATAATCTGGATCCATATTGGGAGGCATTTAATCATGTCTTTAAAGGCTTTTTTCATTTTTATTCTTCATCTAAATATGGAGAAGATTTTAAAAAGTGTTTGGCGGGCTCAAGTTCCTTTGATACCATTTGTAGTGCTTTAAGTAACGATGTGCTTTTTAGTAAAAATAAAGAGTTGGCTGAGTTAGTTGTGCTTAAGGGGCTATATGATGCGTTTTATTCCAATCATTATGAAAAGGAACGTGTGATTGATATCGTTAATGGTGCAGTGTCTGATTGTGAAGGGAAAAGAAATAAGGCAATTGCAAAGGATATTTTAACTAAAATCTCAAAGTTGAGGGTTGGAACACAGGCCCCAAATTTTAAATTACCTCTGTTAAGCAGGAAAGATAAGGAACTGAGCGATTTTAGAGGAAAATTCGTATATCTGAATTTTGCCAATACCCAAAATTACTCCTGCAAAAAAGATTTTCAAGTGTTAAGTCAGTTAGCTGATACTTACAAGCGAGATATGCAGGTGGTTACTGTTTTAATGGATGATGATGCTGATCAGGCCACTAAATATGTAAAAAGCAATAAGCTAAAGTGGACATTTTTTCATTTTAATCAGAATGGTAAAGTGTTGGATGATTATAATTTAAGAGCGTACCCAACTTATTACCTGATTGATCCTGAGGGGAATATAATTCTTGCACCTGCGCCTGCACCTGAAGAGGAGTTTGTGCCAATCTTTTCTGAAATTTATAATGAATACAGGTATAAGAAATTAAGAAAAGAGAAGCCAAAAACCAGAAGTATTTACGATCTGTAAGCCTCTGCTTTTTTAGGGTCTACAGTATAAAATATGACTTTTCTATGATAGCATGATGTGTAATCGCCTTGTTTTTTGATAAAAGGGACGATTTTCTTTATTAATGCCGTTTGTCTTGACGGATTCGTTAAAAATAAATCGATTAAAAATGGCTATGTTTGTATTACTTAAGTCACTACACAACCACATAGCATGAAATTAAGACTATTTGTATTATTCTTGACGATTTACTTACCCTCTTATTTTTTATTTTCACAAGAACCTTCAGCAGAAGTAGTAAGTGGTGATGCGGCTTTTTGTGAATCAGGAATGGCCACTTTTACCGTAAATTTTACAGGAGAAGCTCCTTTTGCTTTCGCTTACCGAATTGGGGGATTTATTTACACAGAAGATGGAGGTGGGATTTTTGAGAATTCATATAGTTTAAACCTAAGTATAAGTAGCACAAGCGATATAATTCTGGAAAGGGTTTATGATAATACTCCAGGCTATCAGTTAGATCCGGATAATCCTCTTGGTAGTGGTTCTGATAATGTTTCCGGAAGTATGCATGTTCGCATAGATGAAATGCCAGTTCCATTTGCAGGAGCCAATGATGAAAATTGTGGATTAAGTTATGAGTTAAAGGGTACGGTTACCGATCCTAATCATACCATCTGGTGGACCGACATGACAGGGCAAGGTTCTTTTGATGATGTGGATTCTCCCACAGCTGTTTTTACAGGTAACAACAAAGGATTGTATAAGCTTACTTTAAACGAAAAAAATGGAGAGTGTTCAGCAGCCAGCAATGTCGACATTAATCTTCTGGGTTCACCCACTGCCAATATTGCTTCCGTTACTTCAAGTTTTTGTTCTACTGATGGCATTGATGATTATGCAGATGTGGATATTACGTTTTCCGGTGTAGGAGACTTTACTTACGTAATGCAGAATAATTCTCAAACATACCCACCAGAAACAACATCAAATACTTCGGAAATAGCTACGTATTTGGTGACACGGTCCGAAACTTTTACCCTGTTATCAGTTCAGGATGGAAACGGTTGTTTTGCAGAGCAAGCTGATTTGACCGGCCAAAAAGAAGCGGTTGACCGTAAGCCTGAAACTTTTGCAGGAGATGATGTTGTGGAATGTAGTAAAGAATATACTCTGCAGGCAACTTTATCTGATGGTGCATCTGGTCAATGGATTGTAAACCCGGATGATCAACTGCAAATTGGTTTAATTTCAGATCCAAATACAATTGTTAGTTCAGAAGTATATCAAGTAGCTACTCTAATTTGGCAGGAAGATAGAGATGGATGTATTAACTCAGATGAAGTTACCATAAATTTTGCTGAACCGCCTGTTATTAAGTTGGTTGAAACTGACGACCAGATTTGTATAGGTTCAATATCCCCTATGGAGGTCAGTTTGGAGGGCAATGCTCCATGGTCCTTTACTTATACAGATGGATTAAAGGTTGAAACAGAAAGTAATATAAGTTCGTCCAATCATACTGTTGATGTTAACCCGGTTGTTGATACGAATTATGAAATCACTCAGGTGAAAGGGGGATTTGGGTGTGTTAGTAATCCTGTTGATTTATTTTACAATGTATTGGTGGATGAAATGCCTGAAACAAATGCCGGCGAGGATGACGAAGTTTGTGGGCAGTCGTATGTGTTAAATGCAACAGCTTCAATTGGAAATGGCACCTGGAGTGGATTGGGGGATTTTGATGAAGTATCAAATCCTAATACTACAGTTAAAGTAATTGAGTTCGGAGAAAAGGTGTTTACCTGGACTGAGGTAAATGGAATGTGTTCTGATGCGGATCAGGTAGTGATTGATTTTATTGCCTCTCCGGAGCCGGTTAATGCAGGTGAGGATACGATAATTTACGCAACGGATAATTATACACTTCAGGCCTTGGATTTTAATGACCAATCCAAAGATGAAGGAGTTATAGGAACCTGGACACTGGAATTTGGTAGTGCTGATATCGAATTTGAGAATGTATATAATTCCCGGTTGTTAAATATTAAAACAGGTGAGCATCATTTAAGATGGACTGCCTCTATTCCAGGTAGTAGTTGTCCTGATATATATGATGAAGTAAAGATTGTGGCAAAGGAATTGTTTACGCCTACGGGTTTTTCACCAAATGGTGATCTTTTAAATGAAACCTTTATGATTTTAGGTGCTGGTAATATCACTAAAAATAAGCTTACTGTGTTTGATATAAACGGAAAGAAAGTTTTTAGTGCTGAAGATTACAAAAATGACTGGAAAGGAACTGATGCCGGAGGTGAAGATTTACCTGTGGGAACATACTATTATGTTTTTGAGGGGGATCAATTGTCTAAGCCCATTAAGAACTATTTAATTATAAAAAGATAATGTTGGTTTATGGCTAACTGTTAATGATATCTGATTTATGAAGAAAAATTTCCTAATTATATTTATTGTATGTATAGCCACAGTTTCCTTTGCGCAAAAGGAGGTGAGGATGAGTCAGTATATGTACAATAAGTATGTTATTAATCCTGCATTTGGGGGATCGCATGAAGCGCTTTCTTTGTTTGGATCTTTCCGAAAGCAATGGATAGGTATTGAAAATTCACCGCAGGGCGCTTTTTTTTCGATGCACTCACCCCTTAATAATGAAAAGGTAGCCTTGGGAATTCAGGTATTTAGTGAAAACATTGCTGTTGCCAACAATACCGGTTTTAATGCTTCTTACACTTATAGGATTAAGCTTGCCAATGAAGCAAATTTGGCACTTGGTGTTTCGGCTGGGCTTGTTAACTATAAGTCAAATTGGAGCGATGTAGCCCTTGTTGATCCGGTTGATGAAGCATTTGGCAATACGGAGCAGTCCATGGCGCCATGGTTAGGATTTGGCGTAGGAGTATATCACAATAAGTATTTTGCCGGATTTTCAATTCCTTCTTTTTTGTTTCATGATCGATTCGGTACCGGTGACAATTCTCTTGATTTTGCGAGCATTGACTATTTATTAACAGCAGGATATCTTTTTCAGTTATCATCAGGATTCTCAATTCAACCTTCATCATTAATTCGAATTAATGGTAGTCAGAAATCGTATGTTGATATGGGGTGTACGGGAGTTTTAATGAATGCTTTAATGATAGGCGTATCTTACCGTACAACCAATGAAGTAGTTGGGATTTTGGGTTATCAGGTTACACCTCAGTTTAGGTTTACTTATAGTTTAGATTATGATATCGATCCTATAGGTTCGTATAATAATGGAACCCACGAAATAGCAATTCAATTTGATTTTGGTTATAAGATCAATACCCCAAATCCAAAATTCTTTTAAGCTATGAATTCAGTTATTTTAAGATATTTATTTATTCTGTTGACCTTAACTGTGACAATAGATAGTATTCAGGGGCAATCAATTGTAGTTGAAAAGCTTCCTGTAAATAGTGAATTAAAAAACGATTTTGCTCCATACGTAATGGATTCGGTTTTATATTATACATCAAACCGGAAGCATGAATTTATCAGATCGTATCTCGATCAAAATAATGAATGGTTATATCGTTTATATCATGCACCTATTAAAGGGGGTGACGAAATGGGGGCTGAATCTCTTTTTCGAACAAACGCTTTATCCAAATTAAATACTGCTACAATCAGTTATTCACCTGATAAAAACACGGTTTATATAACGCAAAATCAGTATAGTTCTGTTGCCAGAAGTAAAGGTAGGGAGAACTTGTTAGGGATATTTATTATAGAGAATAAAAATGGAAAGTGGAGCAGACCGGTAGCTTTTAAGCATAATTCCAGGCGATCCTACTCCAATGCACATCCTACAGTTACGCCTGATGGAAAAACTATGTTTTTTGTTTCAGACAGGAGCGATGGTTTTGGGGAAACAGATATATATCAATCCAGATTAGTAGATGGAGAATGGACTGAACCTGAAAATCTTGGAAAAGTTGTCAATACGATTGGTAAAGAATTATTTCCTTTTTATCACCCTTCAGGGAAGTTGTACTTTTCTTCAAACAGCCATGGTAGTTTAGGAGGTTTCGATATTTTTTATACCAGTTGGGATGGAGAGAAATGGCGAAGTCCGGTTGCATTGGAAGAGCCCATTAATTCAGTTCATAATGATTTTTCATGTTTTGTTAATGAAAGTGTAACTGGAGGGTATTTTGCTTCCAATAGAGATGGGAGTGATAATATTTATTCATTCTCAAATCCATTTCCATCATTTCCGGATGCTAAATCGCAGGTAGATGATAATTTTTGTTTTACCATTTACGAAAACGGACCATTTATTTCAGATACATTGCCATATGTATATCAATGGCATTTTGGAGATGGACAAACAGCTAAAGGTTTAGAGGTAGATCATTGTTTTCCTAAGCCGGGATTGTATAATATTCATTTAAATGTAGTGGATACCCTAGCCAATGTTGATTTGTATACAGTGGCGAATTATGAAATCAATTTAGAGTACACACAACAAATTTATATTACAGCTCCCGATACGGTAAAGGTGAATGAGTTAGTGAACTTTTCAGCTGAAAAATCCGTTCTAAAAGACTTTGAGACAAAACAGTATTATTGGAATTTTGGTGATAGTAATATGGGGAAAGGTGTAACTATTAGTCATAATTTTCGAAAAAAGGGTATATATATTATAACATGTGGGGCGGTTTCCAAAGATGATCCTACTAATAAAATGAGTTCAACACGAGAGATTGTGGTAACCGAGTAATTTTATTTTTATGCAAAGATTATTATTGTTTATTTTTTTAGTATTTGTTTCTTATCAGCTCATCGCTCAGCCGGTTCCTGCGGTTGACGAAAATATTCCTCATTTAGTAACATTTGGAAATAAGGGCGACCATGCATGGGGCGACAATGATTTTTGCCAAATGATTTTCTTTTCGGTTCCTAAAGATCACACTGAACCAATTTATATTCGTGTTTACGATCCGGATATTGGAGGAGAAACAGATGAGCAGAAAGGTGAGTGGGATACCAGAATGAAGTATAGTGTTTATGGAGGTAAAGGAGCTTGCTCAAACGAAGATGCGCGCAGAATTAATTTAGAGGGAGCATACAAGAGTGGTACCTTATTGGGGAGTAAGTCTTTTGCCGAAAATCCAAGATATGATCAAAATTGGTATACATTTGGTCCGATAAACCCAACCGAGGGTGAGTACCTGGAAGATTATGGTGGTTATATCTTTAAATTTATAGTTGAAGGTATTTCTGGAGATGATGGTAATTTGTATAATCTGTTTATGAGTTCATCAGCTACAGAAAACCAACCTGTTGAGGGGGCATTTGCCTTTTATTTTAAATATAAGTTTAGGTTACACGATGATGTGAATGAAATATCTCATATTTATCCGTTTATTGATGACAAGGTTTTGGCCATCAAGCAAACTAATTTCGATTGGGATAATGATGGTATTATTAGAATTATTTCGGTTGCTAAAAATGGTGAGTTCTTAAAAATATCGGGAGATAATGCTTGGAGTGAAAGTGAACATGTCATTCATCCGACAGAAAAAAATACCTCGTATGATATTCAAATCATCAAAAAGAAATCAGCACAGATAAAAAATAATAACGTGGTTATTTTCCTCGAGAATCAATATGGTGAACTTATGCCATTTTACAGTGTGCCAATTGGTGGAATTCCAAAGTATAAGTACAGTATTGGTATAAAACCTCAGATAACCAGATAAGATATTTTTAACCCGGATGATTATGAAGAGTCTTAGCTCGATATTTTTATTTCTTGTGATTAATTGTTGTGCTTATTTAAGTGCTCAATCTTTTGATTTTAAGAGTTTTGATTCCGACATGGGTCTACCTCAAAACTTTGTGTATTGTTTAACCCAGGATCATCAGGGATACCTTTGGATTGGTACTGGTGAGGGATTAGTAAGGTATGATGGTATTCAGTTTATAACATATACCGAAAATGATTCTTTAGCGTCAGATTTTGTACATTCCTTATTTGTAGATAAGCAGGGAGTATTATGGGTAGGACATGGTAATGGAACATTGTCTTATTACGACAATGGTTTTCATAAAGTTATACCTGAAGAAAGAGCAACCAGTCCCATAAAGGATATATGTCAGGATGATATGGGAAATATTTGGGCTACGGTTCAAAATAATGGAGTCTTAAAAATTAATCCTCAAAAGCAAATCACAACTTATTTCGATAGGAAAATTTTTTCAGATAAGCTGTATTATTCCATTGAGTCTATAAATCCTTTTCATTTTATTCTTGGAACTTCAGAAGGTCTTTTAGTGCTTAAGTTAGGACAGGACTTTTCTGTTAATAGTCTGAATGAGGTTACAAGTATTCCGCCTACAAATATTAATACAATTGTAAAGAGGCGTGCTGTGGAAGGAGAGTATTGGGTGGCTACAGAGGATGAAGGATTTTATTTGTTTAAGTTTAATAATAAATCATCTGAGCATTTTGCTAATAATAAGCTCTGTATAAAGTTTAATATTGAACATGAAAATATCCTGGATATTTACGAGGAGAATGATGGTAATTTAATGCTGGCTACGTGGGGTAATGGAGTAATAAAGTTATTTTTAGATCCGGCAACACAGGCGTTTACAGAATCCTTTAATTTTTCTACTGAGAACGGATTGAATCATAATTTTATCAAGAATATTTTAGGTGATAGAGAAAACAATTATTGGTTTGCAACTTATGGTGGTGGTGTATCGGTGTTGTTGAATGATTACTTTATTCATTATGATCTTGAGGATATTGGATTTAAACAGAATAAAGCTGTTTCGGTTATTTCTAATGCTCATAATTTATGGATTGGTTTAGAGAATGGAATGCTTCGTACTGATCCTTATTGTTTTGCAGATCATGAGTTTTATGATAAAGCATTAGGTGTTCCAAATGATAGAATTACCGGTTTTGAGTATGATGATCAAGGTGTGTTATGGGTATCGTCCTTAAATGAAGGTTTGTATTATAGAAGCCCCGGTAAATTGACGTTTAAGGGATTTGAATATACCCAAAGCATCATAGGCAAGAAAATTAACGACATGGCCATTGTTAAAGATGAGATATTTTTGGCCACAGCGGGAGGTTTTTATATCGTAAACACGATTACTAAAAATGTTGAGCACCTAACTACCTTGAGAGGGTTACCTCACAACAATATTAATTTTATCTATGTTGATGAAAAGGAGCAGATTTGGATTGGACCTAAATCAAGTGGTATTTGTCGTGTAGATAGTACAAACTTTGAAGTACATAAGTTGTCTCAATCGCCAATCAATGTTTCCGGCATGACAAAGGATAAGGAAGGGAATTTTTGGTTGTCAACAGTAGGTAAGGGTGTATTGAAATATAATCAGGATACCCTGGTTTCTGTTTCCGTAGTTGATGGATTGGCAAAGAACTATTGTTATGACATTATTTGTGATAAGAATGATCGCTTATGGGTTTGTCATTGGCCTGGTATTAGTTCCATTGATTTAAAAACAAATCAGATTAGAAAGTTTGGATTTAAAGATAAAATGGGGGGTGACTTTTATCGTGTTTGGGAAGATAATGAACAGAATATTTGGTTTGCTTCCAGTCACGGGGTAATAAAATACTTTCCGGATAGAGATAGGAAAAATTTAGTGCCGCCAAAGCTTAATTTTACACATATAGATATTTCCGGAACCTCGTATCCGATTGGTAAAAAAATAGAACTTCCATATCCATATAGAGTTAAGAAATACCAGTTTAAGTTTGAGTTTACCGGTATTAGTTTTAAGGATCCTCAGGGTGTAACCTATCAATATAAGATGGAGAAAGATGGTGAGGATGAAGATAAAGAATGGGTAGATCTGGGTTCTACTAATTTCAGGGAATATGAGTATTTACCTGATGGAAAGTATGTACTTAAGGTTCGGGCGTTTAATGCAGATGGAATTCCGAATACAAGTCCTCTGGCTATTCAAATAGAAATTGAGTCACCTTTCTGGAAAAAGATATGGGCTTATTTTATTTTTATTGGACTGCTTGTGGCGTTAGTATATTGGATTATAAAATATCGGGAAAGAGCCTTGCGTCTGCAAAAAGAAGCGCTACAGATGGAAGTTGCCTCTCAAACTGTTGTTTTAAGGAAGCAAAAGGCTGAAATTGAAAGGAAGAATCAGGATATAACGGATAGTATCAATTATGCAAAAAGAATACAGAAATCTATTTTGCCGCCCGTAATGAATCTTAGGGATACTTTTCCTGAATCCTTTATCTTTTTTGCGCCGCGTGATATTGTAAGTGGTGATTTTTATTGGTTTAACAGAACGAAAGATCGTTTTGTGCTGTGTTGTGCCGACTGTACAGGTCATGGAGTTCCGGGTGCCTTTATGAGCATGATTGGTACTACTATGCTAAATGATATAAATAAGTTTGAGAATGTTAAGTCACCTGCAGATATCTTAGAGAAATTGGATAATAATATTCGTATTCTGCTGCAAAAAGAAAGTGGAGATCAGTATGCAAAAGATGGCATGGATATTTCTGTTATCGAAATAGACCTTAATACACGTAAGGTTAGATTGGCTTCGGCTAAACGTCCTGTGTTTTTATATATAAATAATGAATTAACAGTATATAATGGTACGCGCAGGAGTATTGGTGATGACGATTTGGCCTCGGCATCTAATTTCATTAATTACGAGTATGATTGTTCAAAAGGGGATACTATTTATCTTTTTTCTGATGGATATACAGATCAGTTTGGAGGTCCAAAAGGCAAAAAGTTAATGAAGGTTGGAGTTAAAAAACTTCTCGAAGAAATTCATGATAAGCCGATGGATAAACAAGGAGATATTGTAAGGGATCATTTTATGAACTGGAAGGGTGATCTAGAGCAAATTGATGATGTTTTGTTTATGGGGCTACAGTTATAGACTATGAGATGAGTTGAGAGCTAAGGTTATGTAAGAATAATCTTGTAAATTATTAAACCCGGATTATGCATTAGATTTTCGTTATGAACATTGAAAATACAATAAAACAAACACTTACTGAAACGAGGCATAGCACCGCTATGGTGAGTTGAAGCAAGTGAGTAAAACGATTTGTTTTAAAGTAGTTTCAATGTGCAATAGATTAGCTATTGCATATTCCGGGTTAAAGGCAATAAAATAAAAACCCGAAAGCAATGAAATAAGCTTTCGGGTTTTTTTATATGGTAAATGGCTTACAGGCTGCTAATGCCTGCAACCTCCATTTTTCTGTCAACTTTTTTAACCAATCCTTGTAATACTTTACCAGGACCAACTTCAGTAAAAGAAGAAGCTCCATCTGCAATCATATTCTGAACTGTTTGAGTCCATTTAACTGGAGCAGTTAATTGAACAACTAAATTTTCTTTAATTTGTGCAGGGTCTGTAAAAGGAGTTGCACTTACATTTTGATATACCGGGCAGATAGGGGTATTAAATGTAGTTGCTTCAATAGCTGCTGCTAATTCTGCACGTGCAGGTTCCATAAGAGGTGAGTGAAATGCTCCTCCAACAGGAAGCTTAATAGCTCTTTTTGCACCTTTTTCAGTTAAAGCTTCGCAAGCTTTGTCAATTCCGTCAAATGAACCGGAGATAACAAGTTGTCCCGGGCAGTTATAGTTAGCAGCAACAACAACTTCATCAATGCTTTCGCATACTTCTTCAACAATAGCATCTTCAAGACCAACAATCGCTGCCATTGTAGATGGTTCTGCTTCACATGCTTTTTGCATGGCTAAGGCACGTTGAGAAACTAGTTTTAATCCATCTTCGAATGACATAGCTCCTGCAGCTACTAAAGCACTGAATTCACCCAAAGAGTGACCGGCTACCATTTCTGGTTTAAATTCTTCGCCTAATGTTTTAGCAAGTAATACAGAGTGTAAAAATATTGCTGGTTGAGTAACCTTTGTCTGCTTAAGGTCTTCATCGGTTCCTTCAAACATTAAGTCAGTAATGCTAAAACCTAAAATCTCATTTGCTTTTTCAAATAGATCTTTAGCCATTTCTGAGTTTTCGTATAGGTCTTTCCCCATACCAACAAATTGGGCTCCTTGCCCAGGAAATACATATGCTTTCATGTGTAAAATTTTAGTATCAAGTATTTATACATTATAAACTAGGCTTAGTGTTGCAAGCCTGTTGTTATGCTATAGTTAAACACTCAATTACATTCAATTCTGATTATTATTTTTCTTCATGGACCTCAATTCTATCATTACATTGAAAGAATGGTTTTCTAAAATTAATATATCCAGCTAGAGTTGAATAATTTGCGCAAATATAATAAAAATGCTACACTACAAAATCAGGACTGTCATTTGTTGGTTTAATTTATTGGCAAAAGGTTTTTGAGGGTAGTATAAAATATTGCAAGGCTATATAGTTATGTGAAAATTGATTTGAATGTAAATTCATATTCTTATATTGTGGTAAAAATATCTTTGAGTAGTATGGCAAATAGTGAGTTAACACAGTGGGTAGAAATTTACACCAGTGATCTTTATTCATGGGCTTATCATAAAACGTCTAATGTCGAGGTGGCTCAGGATTTAGTGCAGGATACGTTTTTGGCAGCTACAGAAAGGATTGATTCGTTTCAGAGAAAAAGCTCGGTAAAAACATGGCTCTTTTCTATTTTGAATAATAAAATTGTTGATTTTTATCGAAAGAAAACCAAGTCTCACCTTTCTCTGGAAGAAAATTTTTATTCTCGTTTCTTTAATAAGGATGGGGAGTGGAAAAAGGAAAGTATGCCGATGGGCTGGGAAGGTGACGATGAGCATCTGTTAGATAATCTAGAGTTTCATAAGGTGTTAAAATCCTGTATGGATGCTTTGCCGGAAAGTTGGAATACCACAGTAAAAATGAAATATCTATTGCAAAAAAGAGGAGAAGATATCTGTAAGGAATTGGGGATAACTTCGTCTAATTACTGGCAAATGATTCATAGAGCAAAGTTGCAACTTCGCGATTGTCTTCAAAATAAATGGATAAAGCAAAATTAGTCATCAAACTCGTTTTATATATAATATAGTGATGAAAAAAATAATGCATATATTATTATTGTCCTGCTTTAAGGCTACCCAGCTTATCGAAAAAGATAAGGAAGGAGGTCTTTCTGTTATAAAAAAAATGCAGTTAAGTGTTCATAAATCAATGTGTAAGGCTTGTGCTTTATATGAGGTGCAAAGCGATATTTTAGATCAAGCTATACAAAAGATTTCGGATAGAACCATAAATGAGCAAAGTGTTGATGATCTTAAAAAAAGTATCTTAACCAAGATTGAGGAGCGATAAATCGCATATAATCTACTCGTTAGTTTTCTATTTTCTTACTCCGCTATATTATATCAACTTTAATATAATTTGGAATTGTAAACTTGACATATCTTCTTCATTCCTTAGTAATTATCCTATTTGTCTTCGGAAAGTTTTCTTGAAAAAATATTGGAGGAACTAGTGTTTATTCATTGAAAATTAGTACTTTTGCATCGCTTTTTTGTCCATTTTAACTAAAAGGCGCTGAAAATCAGTGTGTTTTATCGGGTGAAAAGTGCTTGTTTTAAGCTGATTAAAGAAATTTTATTTAAACAATTATAGTTATATGCCAACGATTCAACAGTTAGTTCGTAAAGGACGCACCAAATTAGTTGAGAAAAGTAAATCTAGAGCGCTAGATGCTTGTCCGCAACGAAGAGGTGTATGTGTTAGGGTGTACACTACTACACCAAAAAAACCTAACTCAGCGATGAGAAAGGTTGCTAGGGTTCGTTTAACGAATGGAAAAGAGGTGAATGCTTATATTCCAGGAGAAGGACATAACCTACAGGAGCACTCTATTGTATTAGTACGTGGAGGAAGGGTAAAAGATCTTCCAGGTGTTCGTTATCACCTAGTGCGTGGAGCTTTAGATGCTTCAGGAGTGGAAGGACGTACTCAGCGTCGTTCTAAGTACGGAACTAAGCGTCCGAAGAAGTAATTTATTTTTAGTGTTTAACGAGTGGTTTTGTTTATTGGTGGTTAAAACAAAAGGTTGAGTAAAAGGTGAGAGATTGCTTTTGAAGACACAGAAACATTGACAGCCAATAAGAGACTAATAAACAAGAAGAAATGAGAAAAGGTAAACCAAAGAAGCGAATATTGCTTCCTGATCCAAAGTTTAATGATACTTTGGTTACACAATTTATTAACAACCTGATGTTAGATGGTAAAAAATCAACCGCTTATGGTATTTTTTACGATGCATTAGACCGCATGGCAGATAAAGCTGAAAAAGAAGGTAAGTCTGCTTTAGAGATGTGGAAAAAAGGTTTAGAAAACATTACCCCTGCTGTAGAGGTGAAAAGTCGTAGAGTTGGAGGTGCAACTTTCCAGGTTCCAACTGAAATTCGTCCATCAAGAAAGGTTTCTGTAGCCATGAAAAACTTGATTCTTTTCGCTCGTAAAAGAAGTGGGAAATCTATGGCAGAAAAACTATCTGCTGAAATCGTAGCGTCATATAACAATGAAGGTGGAGCCTTCAAGAAAAAAGAAGATATGCACAGGATGGCTGAGGCTAACCGAGCATTTGCTCATTTTAGGTTCTAATCATCTAATCTTTTAAGAAAAATAAAATGGGAAATACAGATTTGAAATATACCAGAAATATCGGTATCATGGCTCACATTGATGCTGGTAAAACCACTACAACAGAGCGTATTCTGTTTTATACTGGTATTACTCATAAAATAGGTGAAGTTCATGATGGTGCTGCCACTATGGACTGGATGGAGCAAGAGCAGGAAAGAGGTATTACAATTACTTCTGCTGCTGTTACTACTAACTGGAACTATAACGACGAATCGTATAAGATTAACATTATCGATACCCCGGGACACGTTGATTTTACTGTTGAGGTTGAGCGTTCATTAAGGGTGTTAGATGGTACTGTTGCCTTATTCTGTGCTGTAAGTGGTGTTGAGCCACAATCTGAAACTGTATGGAGACAAGCCGATAAATACGGTGTGCCACGTATTGGTTTCGTAAATAAAATGGACCGTTCAGGTGCTAACTTTTTCGAAGTAGTTCGTCAGGTAAGAGAGATGTTAGGAGCTAATCCTATTCCTCTTCAAATACCTATTGGTGCAGAAGACGATTTCGAAGGAGTAATTGACTTAATTGAATTCAAAGAGGTTGTTTGGTTTGACGATGCTCAAATGGGATCTCGTTACGAATTAAAAGAAATTCGTGAGAGCTTAAAGGCTGAAGCGCAAGAGTGGAGAGATAAGTTAGTGGAGGCTGTAGCCGAATCTGACGAAGAATTGATGGAGCGTTACTTTGAAGATCCAGAATCGATTACAAAAGAGGAGATGATTGCAGTAATCCGTAAGGCTACTATCGATCAAACAATTACTCCAATGATGTGTGGTTCTGCATTTAAAAACAAAGGAGTTCAGCGCTTATTAGACTCAGTTGTTGCATTTTTACCATCTCCAAGTGATATTCCTGAAATTACAGGAACAAATCCTTCAACAGGAGAAGAAGAATCTCGTCCGCATGATACTGATGCACCTCTATCTGCTTTAGCATTTAAAATTGCTACTGACCCATTCGTAGGTCGTTTAGCATTTATGCGTATATATTCAGGTAAAATTGAAGCAGGATCATACGCTTTAAATACTCGTACTGGTAAAAAAGAGCGTATATCTCGTTTGTACCAAATGAAATCTAACAAACAGTTACCTCAAGATGTAATTGGAGCTGGAGACATTTGTGCAGGTGTAGGTTTTAAAGATATTCGTACAGGAGATTCACTTTGTGACGAAAAACATCCTATTACATTAGAGTCAATGGATTTTCCAGATCCGGTAATTGGTGTAGCTGTAGAGCCTAAATCACAAAAAGATATGGATAAAATGGGTGTTGCTTTGGCTAAATTAGCTGAAGAGGATCCAACATTCCGTGTTCAAACTGATGAAGATAGCGGACAAACAGTAATTAGCGGTATGGGTGAACTTCACCTTGAAATTATCGTTGATCGTTTAAAGCGTGAATTTAAGGTTGAATGTAACCAAGGTCGTCCTCAGGTAACATACAAAGAGGCTATTAAGCAAACTGTTGAGCACCGCGAGGTATTTAAGAAGCAGTCTGGAGGTCGTGGTAAGTTTGCTGATATCCATGTAACTATCGGGCCAGCTGATGATGGTAAAGAAGGATTAGAGTTCATTAACGTAATCAAAGGTGGTAATGTTCCAAAAGAATATATACCATCTGTTGAAAAAGGTATCAAAGATGCTATGGTTAATGGTGTTCTTGCCGGATTCGTTGTGGATAGCCTTAAAGTAACACTTACTGATGGATCTTTTCACCCTGTGGATTCTGACCAGTTATCTTTTGAGATCGCAGGTCGTCAGGCATTTAAAAATGCTTCTATGAAAGCGAAGCCTGTTCTTCTTGAACCAATCATGAAAGTTGAAGTTGTTACTCCAGAAGAATATATGGGGGATATCATTGGTGACTTTAACAAGCGTCGTGGTCAGGTAGAAGGAATGGAATCTAAAGCTGGTGCTCGTGTAGTAAAAGCTAAGGTGCCTCTTGCCGAAATGTTCGGATATGTAACAGTTTTACGTACAATTTCATCAGGACGTGCGACTTCTTCAATGGTGTTTTCTCACTTCGAAGAAGTTTCTAAAGCAATTGCTGTTGAAGTAGTGAAGGAAGCTGAAGGTAAAGTAGAATTATTATAATAAGATCTCAAGATGAGTCAAAAAATAAGAATCAAATTAAAATCTTACGATCATAACTTAGTTGACAAGTCAGCTGAGAAAATCGTTAAGACTGTAAAAACAACAGGTGCTGTAGTTAGCGGTCCTATTCCTCTTCCTACTCACAAAAGAGTTTTTACTGTGTTGCGTTCAACATTCGTTAACAAAAAATCAAGAGAGCAATTTCAACTTTCTTCTTACAAGCGTTTAATCGATATCTATAGCTCTACTGCTAAAACTATTGATGCTTTAATGAAGTTGGAGCTTCCTAGTGGAGTTGAAGTTGAAATCAAAGTGTGATAAAAGCAAATAAGTTCAAATAGCTCGTTACTTTAATGAGCTATTTGAATCGATTATTTAATATTAAATTTTTGTAACAATGCCAGGATTAATTGGAAAAAAAATCGGAATGACTTCCGTTTTCAGTGCCGATGGAAAAAACATTCCATGCACTGTTATCGAAGCTGGCCCATGCGTAGTTACACAGGTTAAAACTGTGGAAACAGACGGTTATGAGGCTGTACAGCTGGCGTTCGACGAAAAGAGGGAAAAGAGCACATCTAAGCCGGAGTTAGGTCACTTTAAAAAAGCGGGCGTAACACCAAAAAGAAGTGTTGTTGAATTCAAAGGGTTCGAACAAGAATTGAATTTAGGAGATGCAGTAACTGTTGATATCTTCAATGAAGATATGTTTGTAGATGTTACAGGTACTTCTAAAGGTAAAGGATTTCAAGGTGTAGTTAAGCGTCACGGATTTGGTGGTGTTGGTGGTTCAACTCACGGACAGCATAACCGCGACAGAGCTCCAGGTTCTATTGGTGCTGCTTCGTATCCTGCTCGTGTATTCAAAGGTATGAGAATGGCCGGAAGAATGGGTGGTGATAGAGTAATGGTTGAAAGCCTTAGAGTTTTAAAAGTGATTCCGGAAAATAATCTTTTAATTATTAAAGGATCTGTTCCCGGAGCAAAAGGTTCATATGTAATTGTTGAAATGTAATGGAACTAAAAGTATTAAGCATAACAGGAGAAGAGACCGGAAAGACTGTTCAGTTAGCAGATTCTGTTTTCGGTATTGAGCCCAATGATCATGCTATCTATCTTGATGTAAAACAGTTCCTTGCAAATCAACGTCAAGGAACCCATAAGTCAAAAGAGAGAGCAGAAATCACTGGAAGTACTCGTAAAATTAAGAAACAAAAAGGAACTGGTACTGCCCGTGCAGGTAGCATCAAGTCTGGTGTGTTCCGTGGTGGTGGTCGTATTTTCGGTCCTCGTCCACGTAATTACGGATTTAAATTAAACCGCAAACTTAAAGAGCTTGCCCGTAAATCGGCTTTGTCATATAAAGCTAAAACTGGTAATATTATTGTAGTAGAAGATTTCAGTATGGAATCTGCTAAAACAAAAGAGTTCGCTCAAATCCGTAAGAGTCTTAAAGTAGACGGAAAACGTTCATTGGTTGTTTTAAACCAAGCTGATAAGAATGTTTACCTTGCTTCAAGAAATATCCAAAAATCGGAAGTAGTAACATTAGCTGAATTAAATACTTACAGTATTATGAAAGCCGGAGCATTAGTTCTAGTTGAAAGTTCAGTTGAAGGATTAGGTAATCTTTAATTTAAAGCTTAAGGAGATTTAAAAATGCAAATATTAATTAAGCCAATAGTTACTGAAAAACTCAACGAGCAAAGCGAAAAACTAAATTGCTTTGGATTTGTAGTAAACAAGAACGCTAATAAACTACAAATTAAAAAAGCGGTTGAGGAAATGTACAATGTAACTGTTGAAAACGTAAATACCATGAATTATGCCGGCAAAGTAAAAAGCCGTTATACTAAAAGTGGTGTGCAGGTAGGTAAAACTGCTGCTTACAAAAAAGCAATTGTTACCTTGGTAGAAGGAGATAAGATTGATTTTTATAGCAATATTTAATTAAAATGGCAGTAAGAAAGCTAAAGCCCACAACACCGGGGCAGAGACACAAAGTTATTGGTGCATTTGATACGATTACCTCAAGTACACCAGAGAAGTCCTTACTGGAGCCCATAAAAAAGACCGGCGGTAGAAATAACACCGGTAAAATGACCATGCGTAACATGGGGGGTGGACATAAGAGACGTTACAGGGTAATCGATTTCAAGAGAAATAAAGACGGTGTTGCAGCTACAGTAGAGTCTATACAATATGACCCGAATCGTAGCGCACGTATCGCATTATTAGCTTATGCTGATGGCGAAAAACGTTATATTCTCGCTCCTAACGGATTAGAAGTCGGACAAAAGGTGGAGTCAGGTCAAGGCGTTAGCCCGGATCTTGGTAACACATTAACCTTGAAAGAGATTCCATTAGGAACGATCATCCACAACATTGAGTTGCGCCCAGGACAGGGTGGAATTATGGCCCGTAGTGCGGGAACATTTGCTCAATTGGCTGCTCGTGACGGTAAATTTGCCGTTATTAAGTTACCTTCTGGTGAAACTAGAATGATCCTTACTACTTGTCGTGCTACTATTGGTGCGGTAGGTAATTCAGACCATGCATTAGAAAGATCAGGAAAAGCCGGTCGTTCTCGTTGGTTAGGACGTCGTCCTCGAGTTCGTGGTGTGGCCATGAACCCAGTTGATCACCCAATGGGTGGTGGTGAAGGAAGACAGTCTGGAGGTCATCCAAGATCACGTACAGGTGTATTAGCTAAAGGCTTTAAAACTCGTGATAAGAAAAAAGCCACTAGTAAGTACATTATTGAGAGACGTAAAAAATAACGGTTAATCTGAAGAACTTATGAGCAGATCACTAAAAAAAGGCCCTTTTATAGACTATAAGCTTGAGAACAAAGTTTTTAAAATGAACGACTCAGGTAAAAAATCTGTAATTAAAACTTGGGCTAGAGCATCGATGATATCTCCTGATTTCGTAGGACATACTATCGCAGTGCACAACGGAAATAAATTTATTCCTGTTTATGTGACCGAAAATATGGTAGGTCACAAGTTAGGTGAGTTCTCTCCAACACGTACCTATAGAGGTCACGGAGGTAACAAGAAAAAGTAACCTAACTTAAAGTAACTTAATAAAGAGAATTAAAAATGGGTGCAAGAAAAAGACTCAGAGCAGAACAAAATAAGGAAGCAAAAAAGCAAGTGAGCTTTGCTTCACTTCGCAATGTGCCTACTTCTCCACGTAAAATGCGCCTGGTTGCAGATATGATTAGAGGTAAAGAGGTTAATCTAGCCCTTGACTTGTTGAAGTTTTCTTCTAAAGAAGCTTCTCGCAGGGTGGAAAAACTACTTCTATCAGCTATTGCCAACTGGAAGGAGAAGAATGAAGGGGTACGCATGGAAGATGCAAACCTTGTTGTTAAATCAATTAACGTTGATTCAGCAAGAATTTTGAAAAGATTGAGACCAGCTCCACAAGGGCGTGCTCATCGTATCAAAAAGCGTTCTAACCATGTAACCATTTATATTGATAGCAACGTGAATAACAAAGAAGAAATAAAAGTTAGCTAGATGGGACAAAAAGTAAATCCAATAAGTAACAGGTTAGGTATCATCAGAGGATGGGACTCTAACTGGTTTGGCGGAAAAAATTACGGAGACAAGTTATTAGAAGACACTAAAATCCGTAAATATTTAAATGTTCGTCTAGCCAAAGCTAGTATCTCTAGAATAGTTATTGAACGTACACTAAAGCTGATAACGATTACTGTACATACCGCTCGCCCGGGAATCATTATCGGAAAAGGTGGCCAAGAGGTTGATAAACTAAAAGAAGAGTTGAAAAAAATCACCGATAAGGAGGTTCAAATCAATATTTTTGAAGTTAAGAGACCTGAATTAGATGCTATTATCGTAGCCAATAATATTGCTCGTCAACTAGAAGGACGTATCGCCTTTCGTAGAGCTGTAAAAATGGCTATTGCTTCTACCATGAGAATGGGAGCAGAAGGTATCAAAATTCAAATTTCAGGTCGTTTAAACGGTGCAGAAATGGCCAGATCGGAAATGTATAAAGAAGGTAGAACACCTCTACATACATTCCGTGCAAATATCGATTACGCTCAGGCTGAAGCCCTTACCAAAACAGGTTTGTTAGGTATTAAAGTTTGGATTTGTAAAGGAGAGATTTACGGGAAACCAGATCTTTCACCAAATTTTGCTACACAAGACAAGCAACGTAAAGGTGGGAGCTTTAAGAAGAGAAGAAAGTAGTCATCAGCTAATGTAAATGAGTTAGAAAGATGTTACAACCAAAGAAAGTAAAATACAGAAGAAGGCAGAAAGGTAGAATGAAGGGCGATGCTCAACGTGGCGCGCAATTAGCATTCGGATCTTTCGGTATTAAGGCCTTACAAAGTAAATGGCTTACCGGACGCCAAATTGAGGCGGCTCGTATTGCGGTAACCCGTTACATGCAACGTCAAGGACAAATCTGGATTAGAGTATTTCCTGATAAACCAATTACCAAGAAACCTGCAGAGGTAAGGATGGGTAAAGGTAAAGGTAGCCCGGAAGGATTTGTTGCCCCTGTTACTCCAGGAAGAATCATTATTGAGTGTGATGGAGTACCATATGAAACAGCAAAAGAAGCTTTGCGCTTAGCGGCTCAAAAATTGCCTGTTACTACTAAATTCGTTGTAAGACGCGACTATGTTGAATCTCAAAATGTATAAGGATGAAGACTTCGGAAATTAAAGAAATGGCGATCAATGAGATCATCGAGAAGATTGAGACCGAAAGTGCTGAACTTGTTCGTTTAGAACTCAATCATAGCATATCTCCATTGGAAAATCCTTTGCAGATAAGAGACTTACGTAGAAATGTTGCCAGATTGCAAACTATTTTGCGTCAAAAGCAATTAACCGAAAAATAGTTAAGTAATGGAAAAAAGAAACTTAAGAAAAGAACGTATCGGTGTTGTGGCAAGCGATAAAATGGACAAGTCTATTGTTGTAGCAGTAGAAATCCGTGAAAAGCACCCTATCTACGGAAAGTTCGTGAAGAAAACTAAAAAGTTTCACGCACATGACGAAGACAACACTTGCAACGCAGGGGATACCGTAAAAATTATGGAAACTCGTCCGTTGAGTAAAACGAAACGTTGGAGATTTGTAGAAATTATCGAAAGAGCTAAGTAAACATGATACAACAAGAATCCAGATTGGCTGTAGCCGATAATAGTGGTGCCAAAGAAGTACTCTGCATCAGAGTACTTGGTGGTACTAAAAAGAGATACGCCACCATTGGTGACCGTATCGTTGTAACTGTGAAAAGTTCCCTTCCTTCTACTGATATGAAGAAAGGAACCGTTACCACAGCAGTAGTTGTTCGTACAAAAAAAGAGATCAGAAGAGCTGACGGTTCTTACATCCGTTTCGATGAAAATGCATGTGTGCTGTTAAACCAAGCAGGTGAAATGCGTGGTACTCGTATCTTTGGCCCTGTTGCCAGAGAGTTACGTGATGGTTACATGAAAGTAGTTTCATTGGCTCCTGAGGTGCTATAAATTTTAATAAAAGATAGCAATGGGAAAATTACATATTAAAAAAGGCGATACAGTAATTGTAAATGCCGGTGAATATAAAGGACAAGAAGGTAAAGTTCTTGAAATTCTTAAAAGTAAGAATAGAGCTATCGTGGAAGGAATTAACATGGTTTCAAAGCATGCTAAGCCAAACGCTGATAACCCGCAAGGGGGAATTGTTAAGCAAGAGGCTCCTATCCACATCTCTAACTTAAACCTTAAAGATCCTTCAACAGGTGTGTCTACCCGTATCGGTAGACAAGCTAATGATGAAGGTAAATTGGTAAGGTTTGCTAAAAAATCAGGGGAGGAGATCAAGTAATGAGCTATACACCTAGTTTAAAAACAATGTACAAGGAACAAGTAGTTCCTGCATTGATGAAGGAATTTGAATACAAAACTGTAATGCAAGTTCCTAAATTAGAGAAAATTGTTATTAACCAAGGTATCGGTCAAGCTGTGGCCGATAAAAAAATGGTTGATATTGCAATCAAAGAGCTTACCGCTATCACAGGTCAAAAAGCTGTTGCCACTTTATCTAAAAAGGATGTTTCTAACTTCAAGTTGCGTAAAAAAATGCCTATTGGAGTTAGAGTAACTTTAAGAAAAGACAACATGTTTGAGTTCCTTGAAAGATTAATTCGTGTTTCTTTACCAAGGATTCGCGACTTTAAAGGAATCAACAGCAAGCTTGATGGACGTGGGAACTATACCCTGGGTATTGAGGAGCAAATTATTTTTCCTGAAATAAATATTGACGAAGTTAGTAAGATTTTGGGTATGAATATTACCTTTGTGACCTCTGGAAATACCGATGAGGAAGCTTTTGCTTTATTAAAAGCTTTTGGTTTACCATTTAAAAACACAAAAAAGAGTTAGATATGGCCAAGGAATCAATGAAGGCTCGTGAAGTAAAACGAGCCAAGCTTGTTGCCAAATACGCTGAAAAAAGAGCGGCATTGAAAGAAGCTGGAGATTATGAAGCATTGCAGAAATTGCCTAAAAATGCTTCTCCTGTACGTATGCACAACCGTTGTAAAATTACAGGTCGCCCAAAAGGTTACATGAGACAGTTTGGTCTTAGTAGAATTCAATTCCGCGAAATGGCTGCTGCAGGTTTAATCCCTGGAGTAAAAAAAGCCAGTTGGTAGAAAAATTAGGTTTCAAGTATAAATATTGTCTCGATTTCGGGATTAATTTAAACTTATTTTAAAATGACAGATCCAATAGCAGATTTTCTGACTAGAATCAGAAATGCCATTATGGCAAAACACAAAGTTGTGGAAATTCCTGCATCGAACTTAAAAAAGGAAATGACCAAGGTTCTTTATGACAAAGGTTATATTCTTAACTTTAAGTTTATTGATGACAACAAGCAAGGAATTATCAAAATTGCGTTAAAGTACGATGCAGAAACTAAAGTTGCTGCAATTAAAAAGCTTCAACGTGTAAGTACACCAGGTCTTCGTAAATATGCGGGACACAAGGGTATTCCAAGAGTATTAAACGGTTTAGGAATCGCCATCATGTCTACTTCTAAAGGTGTTATGACCGATAAGGAAGCTAAACAAGCGCAAGTAGGTGGTGAAGTTTTATGTTACGTATATTAATAAAGGAAAAGTATTATGTCTAGGATAGGAAAACAACCCATCACAATACCAGCCGGCGTTACCGTAACAGTTAAAGACAGTGTAGTTACCGTTAAAGGCGCAAAAGGAGAACTTACGCAAGAAGTAAATCCTGAAATGATTGTTGAGGTGAATGGCTCTATAGTTGAGGTTAAAAGACCTTCAGAGTCAAAAGAACACCGCTCTCAGCACGGTTTATATCGTTCATTAATCAATAATATGGTTGAAGGAGTTTCTAAAGGCTATGTTAAGAAACTTGAGTTAGTAGGTGTAGGTTATAGAGCTACTAACCAAGGTCAAATTCTTGAATTAGCATTAGGATACTCTCACCCAATACATATACAGTTACCGGCAGAAATTAAAGTTGACGCTGTAACCGACAGAAAGAGTAATCCGATTATTACGTTAGAATCTGCAGACAAACAATTGCTAGGTCAGGTTTGTGCTAAGATCCGCTCACTTCGTAAGCCTGAGCCATATAAAGGTAAAGGTGTTAAGTTTGTTGGAGAACAAATCAGACGTAAAGCTGGTAAATCTGCAAAAGTTTAATCTGATTAAAAATTAAATTATGGCTTTTTCTAAATTAGAAAGAAGACAAAGAATAAAGAGAAATATCCGAGGTAAGATTTCGGGTACTACAGAGAAGCCCAGAATGTCGGTTTTTAGAAGCAACAAACAAATTGCTGTTCAAGTTGTAGATGACATCACTGGAAAGACGCTTATTGCTGCATCTTCTCTTGAGAAAGATATTGCCTCTGCTAAGGGAACTAAAGGAGAGCAAGCTGCTAAAGTAGGTGCTTTAATTGCTGAAAAAGCAAAGAGTGCTGGTATAGAAACTGTGGTTTTTGACCGTAATGGTTATTTATATCATGGTAGAGTTAAACAATTAGCCGATGCTGCACGTGAAGCAGGCCTTAAATTTTAATTACAATGGCAGGAGATAATCAAAAAGTAAGAAGTAATAACGACCTTGATTTAAAAGATAGGTTAGTTGCCATCAACCGTGTAACTAAGGTTACTAAGGGTGGTAGAACTTTTAGTTTTTCGGCTATAGTTGTTGTTGGAAATGAGAACGGCGTTGTAGGTTGGGGTTTAGGTAAAGCTAACGAAGTAACTACAGCAATTGCTAAAGGTGTTGAAGCAGCTAAGAAAAATCTAGTAAAAGTTCCTGTACTAAACGGAACAATTCCTCATGAGCAGTATTGCAAATTTGGTGGCGCTAGCGTTTTCATGAAACCAGCTTCACATGGTACCGGGGTTAAAGCCGGTGGTGCGATGCGTGCTGTACTGGAGAGTGTTGGTGTAACTGACGTTTTGGCTAAGTCAAAAGGATCATCTAACCCACACAACCTTGTGAAAGCTACTATTGAGGCTCTTAAAGAATTAAGAGATGCTAAAACAGTAGCTCAACAAAGAGGCGTTACGTTAGACAAAGTATTTAACGGATAAGTATAGCAAAAATGGCTAAAATAAAAGTAACTCAAGTAAAGAGCAAAATCGGTTCCACCGAACGTCAAAAGAAAACTTTGGCAGCTCTTGGGCTAACAAAAATAAATGCAACTAAAGAATTTGAGGCTACGCCTCAAATTCTTGGTATGGTTGAAAAGGTGAAACACCTTGTTAGTGTAGAAAAATAGTTTTTAACGAATTAAGTAAAATTAGATATGGACTTAAGTAATTTAAAACCTGCAGAAGGTTCGACCAAAACAAGAAAAAGAATTGGTCGAGGACAGGGATCCGGTCGTGGGGGTACTTCTACTCGCGGTCACAAAGGAGCCAAGTCCAGATCTGGTTATTCTAAGAAAATTGGTTTCGAAGGTGGTCAAATGCCATTACAGAGACGTGTTCCTAAGTTCGGTTTCAAAAATATTAATCGTGTAGAGTATAAGGCGATTAATATTGATGTATTACAATTGCTTGCCGAAAAAAAGAACCTTACTGTAATTGATGTTGAAACATTATACGAAGCTGGATTTATAAGTAAGAATGACCGGGTGAAAATACTTGGTAATGGTAATATTACTGCCAAAATTGAAGTAAAAGCTCATGCCTTTTCTAAATCAGCAGTGAGTGCTATTGAAGCAGCTCAAGGTACTGTTGTAAAACTGTAAACTCAATGAAACTGATCGAAACAATTCGCAACATCTGGAAGATTGAGGATCTTAAATCTCGTATTCTTACAACTATTGGATTGGTATTAATTTACCGTTTAGGTTCATATATTGTATTGCCGGGAATTGATCCTACTCAATTAAGTGCATTAAAAAGCCAAACCTCTGATGGAGTTTTGGGACTGTTAGATATGTTCTCAGGAGGTGCATTCTCTAATGCATCCGTCTTTGGACTTGGTATTATGCCTTATATATCTGCATCTATTGTAATTCAACTTTTAGGAATCGCTGTTCCTTATTTTCAAAGACTACAGCGTGAAGGCGAAAGTGGTAGACGTAAGATAAATCAGATTACCAGATATCTTACAGTGATCATATTATTGTTTCAAGCACCAGCTTATTTAGCGAACCTTCCTGAAGTAGCTATTTCTTCACCAGGATTTATGTTTAAATTAACATCGATCATCATTTTAACAGCAGGTACAATGTTTGTTATGTGGTTAGGTGAAAGAATTACAGAAAAGGGTATCGGAAATGGAATTTCTCTAATCATTATGATTGGTATTATAGCCCGTTTACCATTTGCTGCATTTGCAGAAGGTGTATCACGTTTTAATGAGTCTGGTGGTCCTGTAATGTTGTTAATTGAGATCGTTATTTTGTTCTTTGTTTTTGCAGGAACAATATTATTGGTTCAAGGTACTCGCCGTATTCCTGTTCAATATGCGAAGCGTATTGTAGGAAACAAACAATATGGTGGAGTTCGTCAGTATATACCGTTAAAGGTAAATGCTGCCGGAGTTATGCCGATCATTTTTGCCCAGGCAATTATGTTTGTGCCAATTACCTTGGTAGGTTTTGCAGAGAGCGAAACAACAACAGGAATTGCTTCTATGTTTGCCGACATAACAGGTTGGGTATATAATTTAGTTTTTGCCTTATTAATTATTGCGTTTACGTATTTTTATACTGCAATCACTATTAATCCAACGCAGATGGCTGAAGATATGAAGCGTAACGGTGGATTTATTCCAGGTATTAAGCCGGGTAAAAAAACTGTTGAGTTTTTGGATTCTGTAATGTCTAAAATTACATTACCGGGATCTGTATTTTTAGCATTGGTAGCTATTTTACCGGCATTTGCCATGTTAGCAGGTGTAGATCGTATGTTTGCTCAGTTTTATGGTGGAACATCGCTTTTAATCCTTGTAGGAGTTGTATTAGATACGCTTCAACAAATAGAAAGTCATCTGTTGATGAGACACTATGATGGATTAATGAAGTCAGGTAGAATTAAAGGCAGAACTGGCGGTGGACCGGCAGTTTACTAATAAGAGAAGTCGTTCGCAATAATGATATATCTTAAAACAGACGAGGAGATTGAGTTACTTAGAGAAAGTAACACTATAGTAGCAAAAACTCTTGGAGAGATTGCCAAAATAATCAAACCGGGGGTAACTACTTTAGAATTAGATAAAATCGCTGAAGAATATATTAGAGATAATGGAGGAATTCCTGGTTTTTTAAATTACCAGGGATTTCCCAATACTCTATGTACTTCTGTTAATGAACAGGTAGTTCACGGAATTCCAAACAATAAGCCTCTTCAGGATGGTGATATTGTTTCTGTTGATTGTGGAGTTATTTTAAATGGCTTTCATGGAGATTCAGCCTATACATTCGGTGTGGGCGCGGTTGCGCAAGAAATCAATGATTTGTTAAAAACAACCAAAGAATCCCTTTATAAAGGCATTGAAAAAGCTGTTGCAGGTAACAGGTTAGGCGATATTGGTTTTGCGATTCAAAATCATTGCGAGGCTAAAGGATATTCTGTTGTACGTGAAATGGTTGGCCATGGAGTTGGTAAAAACTTACATGAGGCACCCGAAGTTCCTAATTATGGTCGAAGAGGAAATGGTACTTTGTTAAAGCCAGGAATGGTACTTGCCATTGAACCAATGATTAATTTAGGGAAAAGAAACATTGTTCAGGAAAGTGATGGATGGACCATTAGAACCATCGATAAAAAGGTATCTGCTCACTTTGAGCACTCTGTTGCGATAAGAAAAAATGAAGCAGATATACTTTCTAGTTTTAAATTTGTAGAAGAAGTGTTACCTTTGCAGTCTGAAAATTAAAAAAAAGATATAAGATATGGCTAAACAAGCCTCAATAGAACAAGACGGAACGATAATAGAAGCCCTTTCTAATGCCATGTTTAGAGTGGAATTGGAAAACGGGCATGTTATTACAGCGCATATCTCGGGTAAAATGAGAATGCACTATATTAAGATCCTACCAGGAGATAAGGTAAAGGTGGAGATGTCTCCATATGACCTTACAAAAGGTAGAATTTCTTATAGATATAAAAATTAATTCTATAATAAAATGAAGGTTAGAGCATCTGTTAAGAAGAGAAGTGCCGACTGCAAAATTGTAAAACGCAAAGGGCGCTTATACGTGATTAACAAGAAGAATCCCAAGTTTAAACAACGTCAAGGATAAAGATTAATATTATGGCAAGAATCGCTGGAGTTGATATACCTACTAATAAGAGAGGTGAGGTATCGTTAACTTATATTTACGGAATTGGGCGTACCAGTGCTCAGAAAATCCTTGGTAATGCTGGGGTTGATGTTAACTTAAAAGTTAGCGAATGGACTGACGAACAAACATCTAAAGTTCGTGAAGTAATTGCTGAACAATTCAAAATCGAAGGAGAACTTCGTTCTGAAATTCAGCTAAACATTAAGCGTTTGATGGATATCGGTTGTTACCGTGGGATTCGTCATCGTATTGGCTTACCATTACGTGGTCAAAAAACGAAAAACAACGCTCGTACACGTAAGGGTAAAAAGAAAACTGTTGCTAACAAGAAAAAGGCGACTAAATAATAATTGAGATATGGCAAAGAAGACAGCTAGTCAAAAGAAAAGAGTCGTAAAAGTTGAGGCTCAGGGAGAAGCGCATATTCACTCATCTTTCAATAATATCATTATCTCTTTGACCAATAAAAATGGTCAGGTTATTTCATGGTCAAGCGCAGGTAAAATGGGTTTTAGAGGTTCTAAAAAGAATACTCCTTATGCTGCTCAAACTGCTGCAAGTGATTGTGCTAAAGTAGCATTTGATCTTGGATTAAGAAAAGTGAAAGTATATGTAAAAGGACCAGGTAACGGTCGTGAGTCTGCTATCCGTTCACTTCATTCTAGTGGAATTGAAGTAACAGAAATTGTAGATATTACTCCAATGCCTCATAATGGATGTCGTCCTCCCAAAAGACGTAGAGTATAATTATTTACTAGTTATTAACCATAAATTGAGCTTTTGGATTTTGAATTATGAATGATTATATATAGAACCTCCTCTCTATAATCACGCGGCCTTCATATTCATAATTTGAAAACAAAAATTTAAAAACAAAAATTTAGAAGAATGGCTAGATACATTGGACCAAAAACTAAAATTGCCCGTAAATTCGGAGAGGCAATATATGGTTCGGATAAAAGCTTCGAAAGAAAAAATTATCCTCCCGGACAACACGGGAACAATCGTAGAAGAAAGACCTCAGAATATGGTCTTCAGTTAAAAGAAAAGCAAAAAGCTAAATATACTTACGGTGTATTAGAAAAGCAATTTAGTAACCTGTTTAAAAAGGCATCACGTGCTAAAGGTATTACTGGTGAGGTATTACTTGGGTTATTAGAGTCTCGCTTAGATAACGTAGTATTTCGTTTAGGTATCGCTCCTACAAGAGCTGCCGCACGTCAGCTTGTATCTCATAAGCATATAACTGTGGATGGAAAAATTGTAAATATTCCATCATACTCAGTAAAAGCAGATCAAATTATTGGTGTACGCGAAAAGTCTAAATCACTTGAAGCGATTACTAATTCTTTGGCAGCATCTTCAGTGCATAGCTTTTCATGGTTAGAGTTTGATAATGACTCTAAGGTTGGTAAATTCCTTAATGTACCAACAAGAGAAGATATTCCTGAAAATATTAAAGAACAATTGATCGTTGAATTGTATTCTAAATAATTAATTCTTATGGCAATATTAGCATTCCAAAAACCTGACAAAGTAATTATGCTTGAAGCGGACAAACAATTCGGTCGCTTCGAATTTCGTCCGCTAGAACCAGGATATGGTATTACCGTTGGAAATGCCTTAAGAAGAATTTTGTTATCCTCATTAGAAGGTTTCGCAATTACATCTGTAAAGATAGAAGGAGTTGATCATGAATTCTCAACTATTCCTGGCGTAATTAACGATACAACCGACATTATTCTTAATCTTAAGCAAATCAGATTTAAGCAGATTGTGGAAGAGGTTGATAGTGAAAAAGTAACTATTAATGTGTCGGGTAAGGAAGAATTAAAAGCCGGGGAGTTGAATAACTTCATGACTGGTTTTGAAGTTTTGAATCCAGATCAAACAATCTGTTTAATGAATCCTGATGTTAATCTGAAATTAGAAATTTCTATTAACAAGGGTAGAGGATACGTTCCTGCAGAGGAAAATCGTTCAGTTGATGCTGAATTTGGTGTTATTGCGATTGACTCTATATATACGCCGGTCAGAAATGTAAAATACGCGATTGAAAATTATCGTGTAGAACAAAAAACTGACTACGAGAAATTAATTATAGAAATAGAAACTGACGGTTCTATCCATCCAAAAGATGCATTAAAAGAAGCGGCTAAAATTCTTATTTACCATTTCATGTTATTCTCTGATGAAAGAATTACTCTTGATTCAGATGAGAAATTTGGTAATGAGGAATTTGACGAAGAAGTGCTTCATATGCGTCAATTATTAAAAACGAAGTTGGTTGACCTTGACCTTTCTGTTCGTGCATTAAACTGCTTAAAAGCGGCTGATGTTGAAACATTAGGTGAATTAGTACAGTTTAACCGTAACGATTTATTAAAGTTCCGTAACTTTGGTAAAAAATCATTAACTGAGCTTGATGACTTGTTACAGGTGATGAACTTAACCTTCGGGATGGATATTACTAAGTATAAATTAGACAAGGAATAATTGCGATGAGACATAGAAAAAAGTTTAATCATTTAGGTAGAAAGAGCGCTCACCGTAAAGCGATGCTTGCCAATATGGCTTCTTCTCTTATCATGCATAAGAGAATTAAGACAACTGTAGCTAAAGCAAAGGCATTACGTATGTATGTGGAGCCTCTTATTACTAAATCTAAAGAGGATTCTACTGCACAAAGAAGGGTTGTTTTTGGATATTTAAATGATAAGTATGCCGTTTCAGAGTTATTCAGAGAAGTAGCTGGGAAAATCGGTGACAGGCCTGGTGGATATACCCGTATTTTAAAGTTGGGTAACCGTTTAGGTGATAACGCAGAGATGTGTTATATCGAGCTTGTTGATTATAACGAGAATATGTTATCTTCTAGCAAGCCATCTGCAGAAAAGAAAACACGTCGTAGACGTCGTAAGAGCTCTGTTGCTGCAGTTGAAACTGCAGTTGTTGAAACTGAAGGTACAACTGAAGCTCCTGAAGCTAAAGTTGCTGAAGAATCAAAAGAGGCTTCTACAGATGAAGAAAGTACAAAAGAATAGTGAACTTGTAAGTACATATTTGCATTCTTAAAATATAAAAGGATAATTGCCTCGTGCCATTATCCTTTTTTTATAAAAACAATACTCAATTTTTAAATAAGTCAATATTATGGGACAAATTTCAAATGTTCATGCTCGTGAAATTCTTGATTCACGAGGAAATCCTACTATTGAGGTAGAAGTAACTTTAGATTGCGGTGTAATGGGTAGAGCTGCTGTTCCTTCTGGAGCATCTACTGGTGAGCACGAAGCTTTAGAGCTTAGAGATGGTGATAAAGGTCGTTACTTAGGTAAAGGTGTACAAAAAGCTGTTGCTAATGTTAACGAGATTATTGCCCCTGAATTAGTTGGTTTCAGTGTTATTGATCAAGTTGGTGTTGATACCAAAATGCTTGAAATGGACGGAACTAAAACTAAAAGCAAGTTAGGTGCAAACGCTATCTTAGGTGTATCTTTAGCTACAGCTAGAGCTGCTGCCGAGTACTTAGAAATGCCTTTATATCGTTATATTGGTGGTGCTAATGCTCGTACTCTTCCTGTTCCTATGATGAACATTATTAATGGTGGTTCTCACTCTGATGCTACTATTGCTTTCCAAGAGTTTATGATTCGTCCAATTGGTGCTACTTCTTTTAAAGAAGGTTTACGTATGGGTGCTGAAGTATTTCACGCTCTTGCAAAAGTACTTAAAGGAAAAGGTCTTTCTACTGCTGTTGGTGACGAAGGAGGTTTCGCTCCAATGTTAGGTGGTACTGAAGAGGCTATTGACTGTATTCTAACTGCAATTAAAAACGCTGGTTACAAAGCTGGTCGTACAGAAGACGGTGGTGATATCTCTATCGCTATGGACTGTGCTTCTTCTGAGTTCTTCAAAGATGGTGTATACGATTATAGTATTTTTGAGCCTAATGGTGCTAAACTTACTTCTGAAGAGCAAGCTGCATTCTTAGCTGACTTAGTTGCTAAGTATCCTATCGATTCAATCGAGGACGGTTGTGATGAGAATGACTGGGACGGATGGGTTGCTACTAAGAAATTAATTGGTGACAAGTGCCAGTTAGTTGGTGATGACTTATTTGTAACTAATGTTGATTACTTACAAAAAGGTATCGAGTTAGATGCTGCTAACTCAATCTTAATTAAAGTAAACCAAATTGGTACTTTAACTGAGACTTTAAATGCAATTGAAATGGCTCACAGAGCTGGATTTACTTCAGTAACTTCTCACCGTTCTGGTGAAACTGAAGATTCAACAATTGCTGACATTGCAGTTGCTACAAACAGTGGTCAAATTAAAACAGGATCATTAAGCCGTTCTGACCGTATGGCTAAGTATAACCAATTACTTCGTATTGAGGAAGAATTAGGTGCTAGCGCTATTTATGGTTATAAAAAAGTGAAAAAAGCATAATTGCTTAACACATAATTTTAATGAAGGGGTGTCCGGCGGGCACCCCTTTTTTTGTTTTATTCTGACGAACAAATAAGCCGATTTAGTGTTTGACTTATGTTTTAAACCCGCTTTATGCATTAGAAAATCTATTACACATTGAAATCACTTCAAAACAAAACACTTTGTAGCTTCACTTCAACTCACCAGAACGATGCTATGCCTCGTTTCAGTAAAGCTTTGTTTTATAGTGCTTTCAATGTTCATGACGAAGTTCTAATAGATAATACGGGTTAAAAAAATCAATTCAGTATATGTAAATGATGAAAGGATATAGGATGAATTGTTTTGGGTAAAATATCTTATTCATCTACATGATTAACCTCATCATTATTTTACTATATTTAATAGCATCAAATATAATTCTATGGACTATTTAAAGCAAAAGTTAATTGACGTTGCCTTACCGAAGGCTGAAATTGTTCGGAATCTTGTTAAGAAGAATGGAGACAAGGTAATACAGGAAATAACTATGTCTCAGGTGTTAACCGGAATGAAAGGTGTTGTTGGTTTACTTACGTGTACTTCAAAACTAGATCCGGAAGAAGGTATCCGTTTTAGAGGATATTCTATACCAGAACTTAAGGAGAAGCTTCCTTGTCTTCATGAGGGTGGTGAACCTTTACCTGAAGGGGTTTTTTATTTGATGCTAACGGGTGAATTACCGAATGATGAAGATGTAAAATATATTAGTAATCAATGGGCTCAGAGAGCTCAGGGAATCCCGTCTCATGTTTATGATGTTATAGAAGCCTTGCCTAAGGATGCTCACCCTATGATTCAGTTTAATACGGCCATTCTCGCTATGTCTACGGAGTCTCAGTTTAGGAAAGCTTATTTGGTGGGTATGGATAAAAAGGATTATTGGGATCCAACTTATGAAGGAGTAATGGACTTGATATCCAGATTGCCTATCATAGCAGCTTATATATATCGTAGAGTATTTCATAATGGTAACCATATCGCACCGGATCCAAGTTTGGATTGGGCCGGAAACCTGGCGCATATGATGGGGCATAATACAGAAGAAGTAAAAAGACTTATGCGTTTGTATATGTTGATTCATTCGGACCATGAAGGAGGGAATGTTTCAGCTCATGCAACACACTTGGTTGGTTCTGCATTGTCAAATCCTTATTATAGCTTTTCTGCTGGCATGAATGGTTTAGCCGGACCACTTCATGGTATGGCAAATCAGGATGTGATGCACTGGTTAAATAAGATGAAGAGAGAGATTGGAAGTGAAGATCCAACTGAAGAGCAAATTAAGGCATATGCTGAAGAAACATTAAAGAAGGGGCGTGTGATACCTGGTTATGGTCATGCAGTATTACGTAAAACAGATCCGCGTTTCACTGTACAACTTGAATTTGCTAATAAGTATATTCCTGATGCTCCATATATTAAATTAGTAAATAAAATATATAATGTGGTGCCGAATGTGTTATTAGCTACAGGTAAAGTAAAAAATCCTTGGCCTAATGTTGATGCGATATCAGGCTCCTTACTGACAAGTTATGGCATTACAGAGTTTCCAATTTATACCGTTTTGTTTGGTGTTTCTCGGGCTTTGGGTGTATTAACGCAATTGGTGTGGGATAGATTGTACGGACTTCCTATCGAAAGGCCTAAATCGCAAAATCTGCAATATTTCATAGATAAAGCTTCTGAATAAGATGCCAGAAAATATAAGAAAGATCAAGATATGGTCTTTTTTATATTTTTAAATATATCCTTTAATCCTGTCTAAAGGTATTGATGGAGAGGTAAATAAATGTTTTTTTTAATTTTGTCAGAAAGAAATATTAATATGAAGACATTTTGTTAATTTTGTTCTCAATATGGAATGTCGTTTATCTCATCTAATATCACAAAAGAGTGCAAAAATAGGGTGCTTGTTTCTGTTTTTATCCATTGTGCTGAGCGCAAAAGTTGCCGCATTAGATACGGAGCAACGAATAAGTGTTAGTACATATACAATTCATAATGGCCTTTCAGGTAATGGTATTACTGCTGTTTTTCAGGATAGTAAAGGTTTGTTATGGATTGGAACAGAAGATGGTCTTAACAGATACGATGGCTACTCTTTTAAAATTTACAGACATAACTTAGAAGATAATACATCAATATCAGGAAATTATATTCAGTCTATTACAGAGGATTATCAGGGAAATCTTTGGGTGGGAACTATCGGAAGCGGTCTGAATAAATGGGTTAGAGAAACTGATAGTTTTGTAACAATAGATAAACATACCTATAAGCATTTACATTTTCCTGAAGAGAATATTTACGCTCTTTCTTTTGATCCGGATTCTTCATTATGGATTAAAACTGATAATTATCTGCTTAATTATAATATTAAATCATCCATATTATCCTCATATAGTTTATATAGTACAATATTTAAGCATCAGGAAAGTTTAAATGTCCCTATTGTTCATAAATCTTCATCTCACCTTTGGGTAGGTACAAATGATGGAATTTCCCAGTTTAATAAAAAGGATAGATTGTATGAACGCATTTTGTTCAACGAGGAAAGTGATGTATTACCAAAACTGGGTAGTGTATCGTTCATTATTAAAATTAATCCGGAAACTACTGTATTGGGAGGTTCTGCCGGTATATATCAATTAGAACAAACAGAAGACGGTGTTTTACAGGATGAAAAAGTATATCTTCCAAGGGGAGTATTAGGGGCTGTAAAAACGGGTTTAAGGCATCTCGATGGAAGTATATGGCTTGGTACTAAAAAGGGAATTTTTAAGTTGGATTATGATGTTGACAAGCAAAGCTTAGGTTATGATCCAAAATCTTATTTTAATATATCGGAAAACAGAATTAGTACGAGTGAAATTACTTGTTTCTTTGAAGATAATTCGGGTTTGCTTTGGGTGGGTACCCGATATGATGGCTTGCTTAAAGTAAATTTTAAACCTAAAAAGTTTAGTAGTATACAAGAAGGTTCTAAAAAATATCAGGGTCTCAAAAGTTTTGATATTAAGAGTATACATATTGACGAAGAAGAGCGTTTATGGTTGGGTACTGCTGATAAAGGATTAAAAATATTAGATACAGAAAAAGGTGATGTATATAGTTATCCTGTAAATCGAACCTTAAATTACCTGGGAGAAGACGTGATTCTTTCTATGTGTAACGATTCTAAAAATCGTATATGGATAGGTACAGGGCAGGGGATTTATATATTTTACTTAGAAAGAGGAACAATAAGGGAGTTTTCATATACAAATAGCGAAGGTTTTAAGTCGTTACTTATAAACAATACGATTAATGCCATAGAAGAAGATACCGAAGGGAATATTTGGTTTGGGACACAGTTTGGTCTGTATAAATATAATGGATATGAAATAACCAATTACTTTTCTGATAGTGGTAATAAGAATAGTATTTGTAATGATGAAATCAATGCACTGTATCTTGATACGGAAGGTATTTTATGGATTGGAACAAGTGACGGAGTTAACTTTGTAGATTCCAAAAATGATACTTCCAAAGAAATTGGTCATTTAAAAAATTTAAGTGATTCTATTTTTGTTTTAAGTAACAATCATATTTTATCTATTAGTGAAGACCAGGATGATAAAATATGGTTTGGGACCAGGTCTGGCGTTACTTATTATAATAAGAAAGAAGATGATTTTGGGTTTTATACACAAGCGGATGGATTGGCAAATGACATGATTTATAGTGTTGTTTGTGATGATAACAGTGTGTGGTTAAGCACCAATAAAGGAGTATCTCTTATTCAAAAGGATGGGGATATATTTAACTTTGACGTATCAGACGGACTACCAGGGTATGTGTTCAGTAAAGGAGCTACAGCGATGTCGCCCTCAGGAAGTATTTATTTTGGAGGGGTTGCCGGTGTTGCTTATTTAAATCCTGATTCAATAAAATATAATCTGCATCGACCGGATGTTGTATTAACGTCAATAGAGCGTTATCATAAAGGAAAACTGGTAGAACGTTTTAAAGGAGATGAAGAGGAAATTTCAATCAAGTATAAGAAAAGTTCGATGCTGAAGTTTTCCTTTGCAGCCTTAGATTTCACAGAGCCGACGAAGAATAAATTTCAGGTATATCTTGAAGGCTTTGATGATGACTGGAGACCAATTACCTCTAACAACGAACTTAATATTTCGGATTTGCCGGTAGGGGATTATGTATTGCATATAAAAGGCTCAAATAGTGATTATGTATGGACCAATTCACCCATAGAATTGAGAATATCGATTATTTCACCAATATGGATGTCGAATTACGCCTATGCATTTTATCTTATTGCATTGGTTTTTCTGGTGCAATCTATTATTAATTATAGGGTTCATCATTATAAATCTGCCTATAAGTCGCTTCAGGAAAAGGCCATTGATAAAAAGAAAATAGAGGCGCAAAAGGAATTATTATCTAAGATTAATCAGAGTTTAACAGATAGCATTTATTACGCAAAAAGAATACAGGAGTCGATTTTACCTTCCGAGAAAAAAATAAAGAATGTTTTACCAGAGTCGTTCATTTATTACAGGCCTAAGGATTTGGTGAGTGGGGATTTTTACTGGCTGCACGAAGCTGATGATAAAATTTTTGTTGCAGCAGTGGATTGTACCGGTCATGGTGTTCCTGGAGCCTTTATGTCCATTATTGCCTATGATATGCTTAAGAGTATTGTGGGAACGGACACTAATGCGGATCCGGCTGAAATATTGGATAGGTTAAGTAAGGAGGTTATAGCCACGTTTAAGAAGAATACTCCTGCAAGTGAGCAAGACGACTTAACTGTGAATGATGGAATGGACATTGCGCTTTGTATTATTGATAAAAAGACGCAAAAAATGACTTTTTCAGGCGCATATAGTCCTTTATATCTGGTTAGGGATAATGAGATATTTGTTTACAAAGGAGATAGGTTTCCTGTAGGTTATCAATATGATGACAGCCTTCGTTTTTCGAAACATGAGATTAGCATGGAACCTAATGATACTTTTTATATTTTCTCTGATGGATATGCCGATCAATTTGGAGGTTCTGAAGGTAAGAAATTTAAATATCGTAGGTTTAGACACCTGTTGTTAAATATCCACAAGTTACCTGCAGAAGATCAAAAAGCCATTCTTCATCAAAAGATAGAAGAATGGATGGATAATTACGAGCAGGTTGATGATATGATAGTTATTGGATTTAAACCGGTATAATATCCATAAGCTATTTTAAAGCTTCATATAGAATCTCCACAGGATGTCTTACATTTTTTTCTGTACCATCTTTAATCTGATGCCTACAGGAGGTGCCTGAAGCGGCTAAAAATGTATCTTGAGGAGTCTTTCTCACTTCTGGGAGTAGTTTCATCTCCGCAATTTTAACGGAGACAGCATAGGATGCTTTTTCATACCCAAAGGATCCGGCCATACCACAGCATCCTGAGTCAATTTCTTCGGCCTCATAATTTGTTGGAAACGAAAGAACCTGCTTAATGTATTTAGTGTTTGAGAGTGCCTTTTGGTAGCAATGTCCATGAAAGCGGATTTTGCGTTTTTCATGTGTAAACTGATCAGGTTTTATTCTTCCCTTAAGCATTTCGTCGGCTAAAAACTCTTCAATGGTGAAAATACTTTTTTTAATTTTTTCAGCTTCGTCTTGTAAGTCTATGTTAGCCAGGTTAATATATTCATCTCTAAAGGTTAATACAGCAGAAGGTTCTATCCCTATAAGGGGGCTTAAAGGCGAAACCATTGGTGCCAGCAATTCAATATTTCTGTTAGCAATTCTTTTGGCTTTTTTTATGAGTCCTTTAGAAATATATGTTCTACCACTGTTGGTGTGTTGTGGAACAACTACTCTGTAACCAAGTCTCTCCAATAGTAAGATGGCTTTAATGCCAACATCACTATCCATATAATTGGTAAATTCATCAGCAAAGAAATATACAGTTTTTTGTTTTGCTGCAGAAGTCTTATGCCATTTGGCCCAGGTTTTTAAGGTTTTATTGTTCATTTTAGGCAGCCTTCTGTTTGTGCTAAATCCTAATAATCGAGGTGCAATTTTATTTATTCCCGGGGTTGATAAAATACCATTATATATCCAGGGCGCAACGGAAAATAAGCGGTTTATTAATGGCATGTATCCTATAGCCAGCGCACTTAAAGGAGTACCCTTTTGCGTATAGTAATGTTGTAAAAATTCAGCTTTAAGTTTTGCAATATCTACCCCTGAAGGGCATTCTGATTTACATGCTTTGCAGGATAAACACAGTCCTAATACTTCATATACTTCTTCTAAATATAAATTATCGGATTCTAAGTTTCCTGTGAAATACTCTCTTAAAATATTAGCTCTTCCTCTTGTGGTGTGTTTCTCGTCTCTGGTAGCCATATAGCTTGGACACATAGTACCTCCGATGATTTCAGATTTAAGGCAGTCACCGGCTCCGGAGCATTTTTCTGTTGCTCTGACTATTCCTTCTGTATCACTCCAATTAAAAATGGTATTTATTTTTTTTAAAGGATTGGCTTGTCTATACCTCAATGAGGTATTCATTGGCGGGGTATTGACAATTTTATTGGGATTGAGAAGTTCTTCCGGATCAAAAACTTTTTTTATACGTAAAAGCAATTTATAATTTAAATCACCAATCATCAAAGGAATAAACTCTCCTCTTAATCTTCCATCACCATGTTCTCCACTTAATGAACCATTGTATTTTTTAACGATGTGCGCAGTTTCTTTGGCAATCTTTCTAAATAAGATGACATCTTGTGGATCTTTTAAGTTTAATACAGGACGTAAATGAAGTTCACCTGAGCCTACATGAGCATAAAAGATACAGTCTTTATCATAGGCTGCCAGCATTTCTTTAATATCTACAGCAAAGGCTGGTAAATCTTCAGGGCGAAGCGCAGTGTCTTCTATTACGGCAACAGGTAAATTATCTCCTTTCATATTGGATAAAACACCTAAGCCTGCTTTACGAAAATCCCAAACTCTTTTAATATTTGACGATTCAATGATGGGGAATGCAAAACCCAAATCTTGTTTTTTATAATCATCAATTAAATCTTGAATTTGACTTTGAACAATCTGTGGATCTTCATCAGCAAATTCAATGACTAACAGAGCCTCAGGATCACCAGTTATAAAAAAACGGTTGCTTTCCTGCGCTGAACTTTGTCCGGCAAGCTCAATGATTTTATCATCAATTAATTCAACAGCACGTGGTTTATGTTTTAAGGCAACAAGATTAGCTTTTAGAGATTCCTTTAATGTTTTGAAATGGGCGCATAATAAAGCTTTATGTTTTGGTGGCGTATCAACAAGGTTGAGTTTAATTTTACTCGCCGTCATTAAGGTACCTTCTGATCCGGCAATAAGTTTACACATGTTGAAATTATCACCACCATCTTTAAAAGGAATCATTTGTGCCAGATAATCCAGAGCATACCCTGTGTTTCTTCGGTGTATTTCTTTATTAGGAAATTCTTTATCTATTTCCTTTCTGTTTTCTTCTTTCGATAAGATTTCATTAATTTCTCTGTATATGCTACCTTCCAGATTTTGCTGCTGACATTTTTTTTCAAACTCCCACTGTTGGATTTCCTTAAATACAATGGGTTGGGCATTGGCTAAGAATCCGTGTACCTCCAGCAAATGATCTCTGGTGCTACCATATATTAATGAGTGCGATCCGCAAGAGTTATTTCCGGTCATCCCGCCAATAGTGCATCGGTTTGAAGTAGAGGTTTCCGGCCCAAAGAATAAACCATAAGGTTCTAGGTATTTGTTAAGTTCATCCAGTACAACACCAGGTTCAACCATTACCCACTTCTCTTCTTCATTAAGTTCGATAATGTTATTCATGTATTTCGACATGTTAATTACCAAACCATCTCCCACTACCTGACCCGCTAATGAGGTTCCTGCACCGCGTGGTATAATTGGAATTTTGTTTTTATGAGCAAACTCAATGGTGAGTTTTAAGTCTGAATGGTCTCTTGGCCAAACTACAGCCATTGGCTTTTCGCGAAATGCAGAGGCATCTGTGGCATGTTGGGCTCTGTCAATATTACGATACGATACCTCTCCTTTTAAAAGAGTAGACAATTTGTTGATGGTTGATTGAAGAGCCGAATTATCCATAGAAATTTAATTTTCACGTAAAAATAGAAAAAATGAAAGTAATCCGACTTCATTAGCTTCTAAAATGATTAGGTAGCAGCGGAGTACTGGAATTTTAGTTGTTTACTACTCCTTTGGAGTAGTAAAAGGTTTAATGTTATATGCTATAGATATGTATCTTCTCTGTGGAAATAAATTAACTTTAGAGGAGTAGTTTTAATTCGACTTACCAATAGGTATATTAAATCCGAAATAAAACTGACTAAAATCCGGATCGTCTTTAAATATATTGCTAACAAGTGTAGTCGATCCCATAAAAATGCTCTTCCATCTGGCAGCTAAACCAGCGCTAAAGCCTAAATAATTTTGGTGAGCTAAAGGCAAGTAAAATCCCCATGTTCGATTCTCGAAACGAGGTGTAAGTGTCATCTTAAAAAAGTTAGCTTTAAAGCTTTTAACTACATTTTTATATACACTTGGCTGATAGTTTAGAGTTGCATTTAAAAATAGTTTTGGCGTATGGCAGTAATCTACATTTAAAAGAAATGTAGTTGGTAAACCAAGGTTGTACGATCCGTTTCTGATCTCCTTAAAATCAACAGAGCTTCTAACAGAATCAATAAATGCTTCAATGGTTTCTACTCCCTGAAACCTGCTATAAGGAACATCATCCATGCTAACGTGGTATGTTTTGTTACCTCGGTCGCTTTTATGCCTTATATAGCCGATGTCGCGAACAGATAATCCTGCTTTAAATAAGTAAGGTTTATGCGGTTGGTTAGTGCTCTTATAAAAGTAGGACAGACCAATATTTGCACCAAACCCTTCATCGCCATCAAATTTAATTTTGCCATCTTCGGTAATATCCCATAAGGTTTCATTGAAGGCATAGGTTAAATCAAATTCCAGATGCTTAATTTTATCTTTATCATAACTAACATCGATGCCATCCATATCAAAGTAACCTGAACCACCGCCTTGTAAAAACTTAAGTGTAATACCACCGGCAAGGATATGTTTTTCGTTTTCAACTAATAAACGCGAATAGGTAATGTTATATTCTGTCCATGTATTGACTACTCCTTTTAGATTTTCATCTTTCAGGTCTTCCAAATTATCGGGTGTTTTTACATCAGAAAATAAATCGGAAATATTAGTATGCGATGATCTGAAGATTCCGTTTGCTCTTAAATCAAGATGCATGGAAATGGCATTTTTGTGATTCCATTTATAAGATACAGAAGGAAATAAAATATTGCCTGAAATTACTGTGGCATTATTGGTTGATGTTAATAATTTATCAAGACTGAGTATACCCATGTTTGCCAATTTCTTGTAATCATCCCCCTGTTGTGCATTGATATCGTTAACAAAAATGATTTGCCCGGAAAATATATTAACGTGCCATTTTGCCGAGTCTGTTACAATGCCTGAAGGATTGTTGCTAATGTTTTGCAGAGGAAAATAATTGCTGGTATGTATTCCGGTATATTCTTGTGCATTAATTGCTGCAATGCTTATAATCAATGGTAGTATGAACAGTAATTTCTTCATAAGTAGAGGTTGAATTATGGGGTTAGCTTATAGTCCTACGCCAACTCCAATGCTAAATACAGGTTCGCCTGCATCATACGGGCTGTTTTTATCCTGAAGTACGTCAAATAATAAACGGGCTGAAATAAAGCTATTTTTGCCGATGTATTGCCGATAGCCTCCTCCCAGCCAAATAAAAGGAACAAAGTTTCGGCCGGCTTTATCACCTGTTATAAAAAATGATTCGTAGCTGTAGCCGGCAAATTCGGCATGAGCAAATAGCTGTGGTACAAAGTTGTACTGTCCAAAAAATCGGCCTCCATAATCATTGGAAGAAATGTCTTTGGAGTATCTTGTATCTTTGGTGTATATGTATTCAAAGCCTAATCCGGTATAAAACTTAGGTGAAATGCGGGCACCAATAATTGGACTAACTCTTAAAGACAGGTAGTCGCTAAAATTACCAGATAACCCAAAGCTACCTCCCGTATAAAGTTTGTCTTTAAAGCTTTTGTTTTTTGTTGATTCTTGTTGGTTGTTTTCGTTGTTTGTAGTTTGAGCATGGGTATTTCCAATAATGCAACACAAACAAATAAGAAGTAGAAGTAAGTTTTTCATGGTTATAGGTTTTTGTTGATATGCTATGTAAAAGTACAACAAGTTAATTGAAACATAGTTTTCTTTAGAAAAACTATTATCAGATACTCAGAAAAAATGCATATAAAATGTTATCAGGATATGTTGTTTTTTAGTGAGGAGATGATTATAGGATATAAAAAAAAGTGATCGAATTGATCACTTTTTATAAGGCTGTATATCATTTTTCAAGTATACCTTAGTTGTTTTTCTCGTAGGCATACCAGTAAATAGTACCGACAAAAAAAGCACCTCCAATAATATTACCAATGGTTGCTGGTATTAAGTTGTTTATTATAAAGCTAGTCCAGCTAATATCAGCACCTTCAAAAATTGCCAGCGGTATAAAAAACATGTTGGCTATGGAGTGTTCAAAACCTAAGGCAACAAAGGTCATAACAGGCCACCAAATACCCATGATTTTTCCGCTGGTATGTTGAGCGGACATTCCCATCCAAAGGGCCAGACATACCAGCCAGTTAGCGCCAATTCCTTTAATCAGTGTTTTGAAAAACGGATTAGATGTTTTTCCAATGGCAATGTTTTCAACTACACCCGACCATGGATCAGATGCAAGAACACCGGTAAGGTGAGTGAGGATATATGCTACAAAAATTGCACCTATAAAATTGCCAACATACACCAATCCCCAGTTGCGTAAAGGAGCTGTCCACTTTTGCCGGCCGCTAAGAACATTAGGCATAAAGTAGGCATTGTTACCTGTAAAAAGTTCGGCACCAGCCATCACTACCATCATTAGTCCAACCGGAAAGGCCGCGCCAAATAAGAATTTGGCAATACCTGGATTTTCGGCAGCAATACCCGGAATACCACCTCCTATTAATATTGAAAGTAAACCTCCAATGGCAATATAAGCACCACCTAAGAAACTTAGTGTTAATATTTTTTTTGCTGAGTAATTATCTTTTTCAATAGCCAGATTACCGGCTATTTTTATGATCTCTTTGGGAGAATTTAAGCTCATCTTATTAATTGTGAGTTTTAATACCAATATTACCATGAACTGAGCTTCATAATTCTATTTTATCGCTTTTCTGCATCGTTACAAAATATCGCCATAGATATGCTATACCTCTATTTTTCCCCTTATACTAAAGCAATAATTCTAAAATTTCTTAAAGCTCACTTCATAATAAAATTGGTGTAAATTATGAATTTACTTTTAACTGTTAACTGATCAGTGCTAATTGATCACTGTTAACAGTTAGTTGATTTTTACTTCTTTAAAGTAAGGTGTAAGAAGATTCTTCACTCTTTCTATTTGCTCAGGAGTGTTTTCTTTCACATCCTTTAGTTGGTATTCTTCGCCTAAGGCTTCCCATTTGTGAATGCCAAGGTGATGATAAGGTTGAATCTCAATTTTGTCGCAATATTCAAATTTAGAATATCTTTCAATTAAGGTATTTAACTGTTCATCCGAATCCGTATGGCCTGGTATAAGTACATACCTCAACCAAAAAGGTTTTTGAGTTGCTTCGCGATGTTCAACCAGTTTTAAAACTTTGTCAATACCAATACCGCCTGTCAGTTGATGATAACCTGCTTCATCCGTATTTTTAACATCAATCATTAATAAGTCTGCATGATGATCTATAAGTTCCTGAGCAGAGGCATTAAAAACAGAACCATTGGTGTCGATGTTAGTATGTATATCTTCAGCCTTTAGAGCTTTAAAAAGAGGGATCAATGCTTTGCTTTGCAATAAAGGTTCTCCTCCTGAAATAGTTACACCGCCTAGTTTGCCAAAGTAAGGTTTCATGTTGATGGCTCGTTTTACCAAGTCATCAATCTCGTACTCGCTACCTCCTTGTAATTTAATGGTATCCGGATTGTGGCAATACAGACATTTTAAATTACATCCCTGTAAAAAAATAACCATTCTGATGCCTGGCCCGTCATGCGTACCAAATGATTCAATAGAATGTACTTTTAGTGTATTCATAACTTAAGACAAAAGATAAAAGACAATATTAACATCATAAAAAACGAAAATGCAAAGATAGTATTAAACGAAGATTCCCAGTCTAATTAATTAGACCGGGAATACATAAGAAAAGTCTTTATACTTTCGTCTTAATACTTTATACTATTCGATTACATAGAATCGTGGAACGAACGAGATAATACTTCTTGCTGTTGCTCACGCGATAAACGTATAAAGTTTACAGCATATCCAGATACCCTAATGGTTAACTGTGGATATTCTTCCGGATTTTCCATAGCATCCTGAAGTAATTCACGGTTTAACACATTTACATTTAAGTGTTGGGCATTCTTTCCAAAGTATCCGTCTAAGGCAGCTACAAGGTTGCTAATTCTTTCTTCTTCGTTTGAACCAAGTGATTTAGGTACAATTGAGAAAGTATTAGAAATACCATCTTGCGAATCCTGGTAATCAATTTTTGCCACAGAGTTTAAAGAAGCAATAGCACCGTGAGTATCTCTACCGTGCATTGGGTTTGCTCCCGGAGCAAAAGCAACACCTTTAGCTCTACCGTCAGGAGTAGCTCCTGTTTTCTTACCATAAACAACGTTTGAAGTAATGGTTAGCACTGATAAAGTAGGATTTGCATCTTTATATACATTCAGTTTTTTAAGCTCTTCGCTGAAGTGGTTTACCAAGCTACGTGCAATTAAATCAACACGGTCGTCATCGTTACCATACTTAGGATAATCACCTTCAATTTGGAAGTCAACTGTTAATCCGTCTTCGTTTCTAATTGGTTTTACCTTGGCGTGCTTAATGGCAGATAATGAGTCAGCTACAATTGAAAGGCCGGCGATACCATAAGCTAAGTTAATTTTTGGATTGGTATCGATTAATGACATCTGAGCTTTCTCGTAGTAGTACTTGTCGTGCATATAATGAATAATATTCATTGATTCGTTATATACACGAGCAACTTCTTTCATGGATATTTTAAAGTGCTCCATTACTTTATCGTAATCAAGGTACTCATCGTTAGCCATTGACGGAATGCCGTCAACCATAGGAGTTCCTGTGTTTTCACATCTTCCCTGGTTAAGTGCTAACAATAATGTTTTGGCCAGGTTGGTACGTGCACCAAAAAACTGTATGTGTTTTCCCAGCTCCTGGAATGATACACAACAAGCGATACCATAATCATCACTATCGCGATGACAACGCATTAAGTCATCATTTTCGTATTGGATAGATGATGTATCGATGGATACTTTCGCACAAAAATCTTTAAATCCTTGTGGTAAGCTGTTCGACCAAAGGATTGTAATGTTTGGTTCTGGTGAAGGCCCCAGGTTGTACAATGTATTTAAGAAACGGAATGAAGTTTTGGTTACTTTACTTCTTCCATCTACTAACATTCCACCTATCGACTCAGTTACCCAGGTAGGATCTCCGGCAAAAATTTGCTCGTAAGCTTCCATTCTAAGGTGACGAACCATACGTAGTTTCATTACAAATTGGTCAATATATTCCTGCGCATCTTGCTCAGAAATGATACCCGCTTGTAAATCTCTGTTGATATAAATATCTAAAAATGAAGATACACTACCTAACGACATTGCTGCACCGTCCTGCTCCTTAACAGCAGCCAGGTAAGCCATGTATGTCCATTGTACTGCTTCTTTTCCGTTTTCGGCAGGGCGAGAAAGATCAAGGTCATATCTTTTACCCATCTCAATCATCTCGTTAAGCGATTTAATTTGTTCGCTAACCTCTTCTCTTAATCGGATTGTAGCATCACTCATAGGACCTGTAATTCCTCTCAGGTCTTCTTTTTTAGCTTCTATCAATCGGTTAATACCATACAAAGCTACACGACGGTAATCACCAATAATACGTCCGCGGGCATAATTATCAGGTAAACCTGTTAAAAAACCAAGCGAGCGAAACTTTCTAATTTCATCAGTATAAGCATCAAAAACACCATCGTTGTGTGTTTTTGTATATTTGCCGAAGGCTTCAGTTACCATATCAGAAGGGCGAAGACCATGCTCTGATAACGCCTTTTGAACGACTTTAAAACCACCATAAGGTTTCATAGCTCTCTTCAGCAACTCATCTGTTTGTAATCCTACGATTACTTCGTTATCCTTGTCAATGTATCCGGCAGGAAAAGAATTAACTGTTGATACAATTTCAGTATCTACGCTTCTTAACCCGTTGTTTGCACGCTCTTCCTTTAAAGCTGCAAGACAAGCATCCCAAAGCTTTTTAGTTTTAGGGCTGGCTTTTTCTAAAAATGAGTAATCTCCGGTATATGGAGAAATGTTTTGCTTTACAAAATCTCTAACGTCAATGGCATTACACCAATTTCCCGCTACAAAATCTTTTGTTTCCATTTTTTAAATTTTTTGCAAAAGTATAGCTAAATATCTAGATATAAAATCTGTAAGTAAAGATTTTATCCTTGTAATTCAGTATTTAAATTGGAAGATAGCTTGTATGAGTTTACTAATCAGGTAAATTAGGTAATGAATTACCTAAAAGTAAATAATTGTTAAAAATGATTTTTATAATTTAATTCAACTGTTTGGACGAAATGTTCGATAACTTTCGCATAAAAACTCTCTTCTGTACTTTTAAATTATATTTATGAATGAATTTATGTATAAGAGTTATCAGTTCGTTAAGATCATTTAGCGATAATAAGAGTTTGATGGCCGTATTCGGAAATGGAATGTGAATTTTCCGTTGATAAGTTGTCTTTTTATTAAGAGTTTCAAACTCAACGCCATCAATTTTTACTAAATAATTATAAAAATCTCTTAAAATATCAATTGAAGAGAAGTCAATGCCAATCTGATTAAACTCAAAATGAATTTTATCGCATTTGCTACATGTAAACATATGTCCGTTAACTGATTTTGTACCGATCTCTTTCATCTTATTCATATAACGATTACATCCTTTTATTGTTTAGAGACATGGTGTTTTGTTTAGAATGATTCCAGATAACAAAATTAACGGATAGAGTGGAGGCTTGCAATCCCTATTATAGGGGATTTAAGTATAGTTGTTTTGGCTCACAGCTAATAAGAAAAGATGAGAAAGGAAGGAGGAGAAAACAATTGTCAGGAAAGACTAATCTTTCACTGACAATTGAATAAATTTTTAAACAACAGGTTCGCAAACTGTTTTAATTAGATCTCTGTCGTTAAGATATTTTGTGTAATCGCCTGTGAATTCAATGCGTGTTTCAATGGCATTTGGCAAGCTTCCGGTTAGTCCAATAATTAGTTCGCTAACTTCTCTTACTCCAAAATTACCACCGGTATGACCAGTTCGGTAATCACAGCTCTTATTGTCTTCGAGATACTGATTAAAAATTGGATTGGCATTTCGGCTAATCTGAAAGCTGACACCACAAGAACGTGCCAGTTCCACATCTAAAATATCATCAAAAACAAAAGCAATTTCATCAGGCGTTAGCTGATAGTTAATACAGATGCGCTCAAGTGCTTTTACCTTAAATTTACAGCGATAAAAAGCGGCATTCATATGCTCGCGTTGCGCCAAGAATTGTGCGCTTTTATTTTCTTCTCCGGTGACAATAAAGGTGTAAGGAACTTTGCCTTCACGTAACCAGTAATCGAGCTTTAGCATGTTAAGTCCCATAGCATCCGGTTCCGAAAAGTTACTGCCTTCATCGCCTATTTTTGATCCGTTGTTAAAAACGCCATCCCAATCGAATATATAAGCTTTAATTTTAGAAAGCTTCTTCCTTAACTCAATTTCAGGAGTGATAAAGGTTCCTCCAATTTTTTCAAATTGCTCTTGTATATTCATATTATAAAGATTGTATGAATTTATTGGCTTTGATTAAATCTTCAGGAGTATCTACGCACATGGTTTCTTCTAAATCAGTTACAACACAGGTAACCGGAAATCCGTTTTCAATCCAGCGTAGTTGCTCTAACGATTCAGCTTTTTCGAGTGATGATTGCTCCAGCTTAACAATTTGTTTTAAGATATCCATGCGGTAGGCATATATTCCCAGGTGACGATAAAAAGTTTGGGTTTTCATCCAATCTTTTTGATCCACATTTCTTAAAAACGGGATAGGAGAACGGCTAAAATAAATACCTTCGCCCCAATTGTTAAGAACAACTTTTACTTCGCTTTGGCTTAATACCTGATCCAGATCTTTGGCTTCCTGAATTAAGGTTGCAATTTGTGTGTCCGGATTTTCAAAGCAGGCTTTAATGTCGTTAAGTTGTTCTGCTTCGAAAAATGGTTCGTCGCCCTGGATGTTGATGACTACATCGGTAGAAATACCGTATTTCTCCTGAATTTTTTCAGCAGCTTCGGCACAACGATCAGTTCCGCTGGTATGATCAATACTGGTCATTACAGCTTTTCCGCCAAAAGCTTCAACGGCTTTTACAATTCGCTCATCATCTGTGGCAACAAAAACATGCTCAAGCCCCTTTTTACAGTTCTCGTAAACCCACTGCACCATTGGTTTATCACCAATCATAGCTAAAGGTTTACCTGGTAAGCGGCTCGAACTATATCTACTAGGTATGATTCCTACAATGTTCATGATAATAGATAAAAGACAAAAGATGAAAGACAAAAGAATTAATCTTTCATCTTTTTGTTATGATTTTAAATGTTAGTATAAAGTCTTTATACTTATATCTTGATACTTTATACTAAAAGTTACATTCTCGTATAAATTTCTTTTAACTCAGCTTTTGAGATGTGGTTTTCCCAATCCGGTCCAAAGGCATTGTTCCACATATGCTCATTTGCCCAGGCTACTTCAACCATTTGATCAAATTGCTCTTCGGTACACTCTGCTGTTATGCCAGTAGGTATTTCAACACCTTGAAAAGCCTGCATTTCTTTGAATTGCTTATATCCTTCAGGATAATATTTCTCTAACTGATTAAAGGCGATACAGTTTGCAACTCCGTGATGAGTGCCTAAAATAACTGCCAATCCGTACGACATGGCATGACATACTCCTACCTGAGCGTAAGTAATACTATTTCCACCCATTAAAGAAGCTACCATCATTTTTTCATCAGCCTCAAGGCGATCAGGATATTTGTTCATGAAAACATCCACACAAATTTCATTTGACTTTTCAGCAAATGCTTTACCCATTGATGTAATCCACGTTCCGTTTAAAGACTCTACGTTGTGAATATAGTTATCCATTCCTGTGAAGAAACGATCTTCATCAGATACTGTAGCCAATAATTCAGGATCGAAAAGCACCTCGTTAGGTATAGTATAATCGCACTTGATACCTAACTTCTTTTCCGGACCGCTTAATACTGCAGTCATAGAAACCTCTGCTCCGGTTCCTGAAACAGTAGGAATAACGATGGTATAAATACCTTCGTTTTTAATTTTATCTAATCCTTGATAATCCTTTGAGTCGCCAGGGTTTGTTACCATTAAACCAGTTGCCTTAGCGTAGTCCATGGTAGTACCACCACCCATTCCAACCACAACAGCAGGAAGAGTAGACTGGTGAGCTAAAATCTGATCTCGATATGAGTTTACCAGGGTAGTTTTAGGTTCATCTTTGGTATCGATAAAAAACACAAGGTCTTTTTCTCCGATAGGAAGTCGATCCAGTGTTTCTTTTTTATCCTGGAAAAAATGATCAATCATAAACACAGTCCAATCATTGGTTTCATTTTTTCTTCTATCAATTAATTCACCCAAGTGCTTAAGGTTTCCTTTACCAAAAGCGTAATGACCAGGGTTTACAAAACTTCTAAAGTCGTATAGCATGATAATTAGTTGAAAGTTAAAAGTTGAAAGTTAAAAGTTGATTTACATGATTTAGAAACCTAATTTCATCCATCAACTACTAATTAATAAAAAGCCACAAGTTGGGTGCAGAAAATACCTAACTTATGGCTATACTTGATATTATTATCCTAAAACTTTATCGAAAGTTTTACAAATAGCTTCCAATTGCTCAGGAGACATTTCAATATTCATGTTAATAGATACTAAACGACCTATTAAATCATATGATTTTGGCAATTCAAGGTTGTTATAGTCTTGAGGTTTATCTAAAAACTGCATTCCAACAGGACCTGCAACTTTACACTCTTTTAAGTGATCCCAGTTTTTAATGAAGTGATAATTGTTATCAAACCAATAAGCAGCAGCAACGCCTTCTGCACCTAATTCAGCACAAGCTTTTTTCGCTTCTTCCTGAGTTGGTAAAAAGAAGTTTAATACTGTAGCAGAATCTCCTTCTTCGTCTGGTACATTGCGAAACACAACCTGAGGGAATTTCTTTAGGTAATCTTTCAACACTTTTTTGTTCGCACGAAGTTTTTCAAGGATATAGTCAATTTTGCGGAACTGTGCCAAACCTACAGCTGCGTGAAGCTCACTGATACGGTAGTTGGTTCCTAAAATTGGGTGATCTTCAGCACCACGGTTGTTACCGATATGGCTGTGACCATGATCAGACCATGTATGAGCGGTAGTATAAACGCACTCATCGTTAGTTAAAACAGCACCACCTTCTCCGGCAGTAATTAATTTAAAAAAGTCGAATGAGTAACAAGCTACCTTACCAAAGGTACCCAACATTTTTCCTTTGTAAGAACCACCTAAAGCTTGCGCAGTATCTTCAATTAAAATAATGTTGTGCTTTTCACAAACTTCAACAATTTCATCGATTTGAGCCATGGCTCCAACCATGTGAACCAACATTACAGCTTTAGTTTTTGGTGTGATGGCTGCCTCAATAGATGCTGCTGTTAGACAAAGCGTTTCGTCTATCTCTGCAAATACCGGAACTGCACCACAGTTGATAACTGCTTCAATCGGAGCAATAAAAGTAAATGGAGGAACAATAACTTCATCTCCGGCGCCAACTCCAACTGATGCTAATGAAACGGAATCCGCAGCAGTACCACTTGATACCATATGGCAATGTTTAGCACCATGATATTCTGCAAACTCTTGCTCAAACTGCTTGGCTTTCCAAATTCCTTTTCTTTGTTCGTCGTGGTTATATCTAAACAGAATTCCTGTTTCAAGGACTTCCATTACTTGTTCTTTTTCTTCTTTACCAAATAATTCTGTACCCGGCATAATTTTGTTTTTAGACTATTAGACAAAAGACAAAAGATAAAAGACTTAAGTAAAGCTTTTTCTATGTCTATTTAAATGCAACAGGGGTGACTTGTAAAAATCACCCCTTTAGTTGCTTATATAATTTCCTATCCACTAAAGGGATAAAGTAGATTTATCTTTAATTACTTAAAGAATTTCTAATTTAACAAGATCTTGAACATCAAGCATACCAGCTGGTTTATCATTGCTTACTGCAATAATGTTGTCTATTTGCTTGTCTTTAAAAATACCTACCGCAGTATGTAGTTTGTCATCAATGTCTACGGTGATTGGTTTTTTCATTTCAAAGTCACTCATTTTCATGGTTAATATTTTCTCACCATCAATGTTCATGTGACGACGCAAATCACCATCGGTAAAAATTCCGACCAAATTTCCGATGGCATCAACTACAGAAACAGCACCTGTACCATATTTAGTCATTTCAACAGTAGCATCAGTAACTTTTGCATCAAGACCAATGGTTGGGTTTTTGCTTCCAACAACTTCTCCAACAAGCATTGTCATTTGGCGAGTGTGATTCACAAACTGTTGTGTACCTATCTCGGTAAAGTTATTGTTGTTAAGATTTTTCATAATATTCCAAGGAATTGTGATGTTTTGTGCACCAATTTCGATGGCATTTTTAATGTGCTCAGGGTGACGAACCGAAGAGAACATGATTTTTGTGTCATAGTTGTATTTATCTACCAATTTCACACAATCATCAACTAATTTTAATGCATCGTATCCTTGATCTTGCATACGTCCTACCAATACGCAAACATATGTAGCACCGGCTGCCATAGCCATGTATGCTTGTTGAATATTGTATACCAAATGAATGTTGACCATCATACCTTCGTTACGAAGCTTTTTACAGGCTTCAGCAGCTATTAAAGAAGCAGGAATTTTAAAAACCGTTTTCTTTTTGTCTAAGCCAAGACTCAACAATCTTTTTGCCTCTGCTACAATTTCATCAGCAGTGTCTCCAAGTGCCTCAATCATTAGTACAGGCACCATTTTTGAGAGCTTTACAATTGCACCATCAATGTCGGTAATGCCGTGTCTGTGCATAAAAGTTGGTGTGGTAGTTAAACCATCAATAAAACCTAACTTAAATGCTTCTTCAATTTCATTAATGTCAGCAGAATCAAGATATAATTCCATGGTAAAATATTTTTGTTTGGTGTTATTAAACTTCAGTTCTATTTTGTTTTTCTATGTTATGGATGTCAATTAAAGGTTTTAAGAATTCCTCTAATTGATCTAATGGATATTGACTGGCAGCATCACAAAGTGCATTTTTACAATCAGGGTGTGCTTCAATAAAAATACCATCAACACCTGCTGCAACTCCAGCTCGGGCAATAGGTCCCAGGTACTGACGAGTTCCACCGCTTGGATCAGAACTTGGAATACCATATTTGCGAATACAGTGGGTGATGTCGAATACTACAGGATATCCGGTTTGACGCAGTTCATAAAAACTACGAGGGTCAACAATTAAATCATTGTATCCAAAGGCATAACCACGTTCGGTTACCATGATGTTTTTGTTACCGAAATGTTCAATTTTTTGTACCGGCTTAATCATGTTTTCCGGAGCTAAAAACTGACCATGTTTAATATTGATGGCCTTTTGTGTTTTAGCAGCTTCGGTTACCAATGAGGTTTGCATACACAGGTAAGCTGGTATTTGAATAACGTCCAGTACTTCGGCAGCGGCTTTAACTTCAGATGCCATATGAACATCTGAAATAACAGGCACATCAAAAGTGTTTTTAACTTTTTCAAGTATTTTAAGACCCTCTTCTAATCCCGGGCCAGGGTAAAATTCTACCGAGCTTCTGTTATCTTTTATGTAAGAAGATTTGAAAATAAAAGGAAGGTCAAGCTTTTCAGCCATTTTTTTTAGCTTTTCAGCTGTTTCCATCATGATAGATTCTTCTTCAATCACACAAGGACCAGCGATTAAAAACAGCTTGTCTTTGCCAAACTCTTGTTGGCCAACTTTGATATTCTTCATGCGTTCAATATGCCTTTTTGTTCTTAGCGAAATTAATGAGGATTAATGAAATAATCACCATGAAAAGTCATGTATTTTTTATCCTCTACGTTAGTATAATGGGCGCTTAATTTATGCTTTATTTTGTAATAAATTGCAGCTACAGATATATAGACAATTCAATTTAAAATAACACGTAGATAACTCACTATAAAAACGCGGCTAAAATAGTAAATAGTTAGCACATAATATGGATTTGATGATATTATCTGAAAAATGGAGCAAATGATATGGACTATGTTCTTTCGGTATGTTTTGTTTATGGTTAATTACTTGCTTGTTTTATCTACTTTTGCATTAGTAATCATTTTAATCGTTTAGGTTTGAGTTTGGATCCTTATAAAACCGATTTGCCGGTTGTTGAAATAATTGATGAGGTAAAAGAAGAGTTAAGCAGAGAAAATACTTTAATAGTTAATGCGCCTGCAGGAGCTGGAAAAAGTACGTTGTTGCCTCTTGTATTAATGAATGAAGAATGGTTGAATGACCATAAGATTGTTATGCTCGAACCGCGTCGTTTGGCAGCCAAAACAATTGCTTTACGTATGGCTCAATTGTTAGGGGAAAAAGTTGGAGAATCAGTTGGGTATCGAATTCGATTTGACAATTGTGTTTCTGAGAAGACCCGTATTGAGGTGGTTACAGAAGGTATTTTAACCAGAATGCTGCAGAGCGATAACAGTCTGGAGGGTGTGGGGATGATTATTTTCGATGAGTTTCATGAACGTAGTTTATTTGCTGATGTGGCTTTGGCTTTGTCAAGAGAATCGCAACAGGTGTTACGACCCGATCTAAGGATCATGATTATGTCAGCAACTTTGGATATGCCAAAACTTTCTGCGCTATTGAAATCGAAAGTGATTATTAGTGAAGGACGTCAATATCCTGTAGACATAAAATATGCGGGAGAAGCAGATATAATGATGCTGCCGGAGTTGAGTGCGCGTTTGGTTAAAAAAGTTATTGAAAAGGAAGAGGGGGATGTGTTGGCGTTTTTACCCGGTGAAGGAGAGATAAGAAAATGTGAGGGTATTTTAAAAAGGGGTTTAAAGAATATAGCCATTCATCCTTTATATGGTCAGTTACCACCCCAAAAGCAAATGGCTGCCATAATGCCTGATAGAAATGGCAGACGGAAGGTAGTGTTAGCTACTTCAATTGCAGAAACAAGCTTGACTATTCAAGGCGTTAAAGTGGTTATTGATAGTGGTTTTGGAAGAACCATGCAGTTTGATCCCAGGAGTGCATTGTCGAGACTTGAAACCATTGAAATTACCAAAGATGCTGCCGATCAGCGTGCCGGACGCGCAGGCAGGTTAGCGCCAGGTGTATGTTATCGAATGTGGACCAAGGCTTCGCAATTACATTTAAAGGATCACCGAACGCCCGAAATTTTAGAGGCTGACCTGGCCTCTCTGGTACTTGATTTAGCAGTCTGGGGCATTTCAAAGCCTGGAGACATGGTATGGTTGACACCTCCTCCCAAAGGTGCAGTGAACCAGGCCACAGATTTGTTACATCAACTTGAAGCTTTGGAAGATGGCAAAATTACGCCTCATGGCAAAGCTGTTAATCAGTTGCCATGTCATCCACGACTTGCGCATATGCTTATTATGGCTCAGGAAGAAGGTTTGACTGAGTTGGCTACTGATGTAGCTGCCATCCTTGAAGAAAGAGATCCTTTGGATAAAGAAGCAGGGGTGGATATTAATTTGCGAATTGAAGCTTTAAGAAAGAGTAGGAGGGGGGGGGTGAGCAATAAGGTATTAGGAAGGATAGAAAAAGTAGCGGCTCAATATCGTAGAATGTTAAATGTTGTTGTTGATAATTCTGAAGTAGATCCGTTTGAAACCGGATTGCTTTTGGTACATGCTTATCCTGAGCGTATTGCTCATGCCAAGCCTGGAAATAATGCACAGTTTAAAATGGCCAATGGAGCTATTGCGGCTGCAGGACATAAAGATGATTTGGCCTATGAACCATGGTTGGCTGTTGCACATGCAAACATGAGAGATGCTATTGGTAAAATATTTTTAGCCTCACCTTTAAATCCTCGCGATTTGGCACCTATGGTTAAGGAAAAGGAGCTGGTGGAATGGGATACCAGAAAAGGAGGATTTTCTGCGGTAAGTAATTTGTGTGTTGGTCATATTGTACTGCAATCAAAACCTTTATCAGAGTATGATGAGAGCCTGAAGATTAAAGCAATTTCTAATGCTATTGTTAAAGATGGTAGTCATTTGTTAGATTGGAATAAGGATGTTGTGCAATGGCAAAACAGAGTTCTGAGTTTAAGGGAGTGGAATCCGGAAGAGGCTTGGCCGGATGTAAGTACCTCAGCTTTGCTTGAGGAAAATGATACTTGGTTATCGCCATACTTATCACAAATAAAGAAACCTGAAGATTTAAAGAAAATTGACTTGAAGTCAGTGCTTCAGCATCATCTTAGCTATGAAAAGCAGAAATTGCTTGATGAGCTGGCTCCTGAACGAATTGAGGTTCCAACAGGATCTAAAATTAAAATTCAGTATCGTTCTAATGGCGATGTGCCTGTATTGCCTGTGAGGTTACAGGAGATTTTCGGATGGCAAAACACCCCAACAATTAATAGTGGGAAAGTTGGTTTGCTCATGCATCTTTTATCCCCCGGTTTTAAACCTGTTCAAATTACATCTGATCTAAGTAGTTTTTGGGGTAATGCTTATTTTGAAGTTAAGAAGGAATTAAAATCAAAGTACCCTAAGCATAAGTGGCCTGATGATCCTTTAAATGCATTGCCGAATAGAAAATAATCAGGAGGACATTAGTATTATAATGCTTTTGTAATTTTGGTTCAATATAAAAAAACAGTTAACCCTGTACAAAAAGGTTTTCTTGACATCACCTGGCATCCATCCTAAATTTGTAATAAACCTTAGTACCTATTGTGTAATTTAAAAATCATATTATGTCACACGAAAGATCGCTTCACGATGGCAAGAAAAAAAAGGATGCGCAGAAATCATTAAAAGAAAAGCGTAATGAGAAGAAGAACAAACGCGAAGTAACGCATCATGCCAGAAAACCAAGGACCAAAAAAACATTACTTGAAAACATTGAGTAGTATTTGTTTAAAGAAAAAGTATGAGGCTGTCCAAAAAAGTAAAATGGACAGCCTATTTAGTTTGTTGGCTTTTGCTTTATTACCAAAAGTTTTAAAGTTTCAGGATTAGGGTTATACCAAGTTCTGTCCAGGTCTTTTTTAACTTCAATTACATCTCCTTCTGAAGCGTTTATAATTTCGTTGGAAATAGTGATGCTGCCAGCTCCCGATATGATATAAAAGGTTGCGTCGATAGGAAGTGAGTGTGTCGGAATCATTCTTTCTTCCTGAATCTCTAATTGTACGATGTCGTTATTGTCTGTTCTGCTATCAGAAGTCCTCTGGCTTTATCAGTTTTTAAAACCTCTGTGTTTTTACTGTATGGATAGATCATTGACTTATTTTTTTTAATAAAGTGTAGAACTTGATTTATGTCGTTTCTCACAAATTAAAATGAAAAAGTGATGTTCGAAAACTAAAAATATTTTCTAAACTAAGTAATGCATTGAGTATGCAAGGAGAGTTAAGAATTAAAATTCAATAGGTTTTGCTTTATAGAATTAGCGCAATATCGTTCAGGTTTGGCAATAAATTAACTTTTGAGAAAACCTAAAAGTAATCAATCAATATTTTTTGTTGGATGATAGAGTAGTAGCAGGGGGCTATCTTTATTTAAGATACTAACAAATTCATTCTGTTAGTATGGTTTTAATTTTGTTACAGCATTAAACAATATTTAAGAACTCTAAACATTATTTCAATTTCATTGTTCTAAATAGTGATTTTAAAAAAAACATGTGTTATTGTTTAATGGTTCATATATCATTAACTTATGCTTATAAGTTTAGTTTTTGCAAAAGGTGATGAACCATAAATAACGAAAAATTACTCTTTATGAAACATCTTACTTTAGTATTTACCCTTTTGTTATCGGTGTTAATATGCCATGCTGAGGAAGTAAAAAAGATAGGAGTTACAGAACGTCTTGATGAGTATGTGCCCAAAGATATTCAATTAGTGAATATTGATGGAGATACAGTTTTGTTAAGCTCTATAGTAAAGGATAAACCTACAGTTTTAAATTTTGTTTATTATCGATGTCCGGGAGTATGTACACCTTTAATGGATGGAATTACGGAGGTGGTAAATCTGTCGGATATGACTTTGGGCTCAGATTATCAGATTGTAACTGTGAGTTTTGATTATAATGAGGGGCATGAATTGGCCAAAAAGAAAAGAAACAATTATTCAATGGTTGTTGAGAAAGAAGGTTTTGAGGATGGTTGGTTATTTTTCACATCCGATAGTGCTAATGTCAGTCGTTTGACTCAGGCAACCGGATTTACTTATAAACGAACAGGCAACGATTTTATTCATACTGCAGGACTCATACTTCTTAGTCCGGATGGTAAAATAACGCGGTATTTAAATGGAACGTATTTTCTGCCATTTGAGCTAAAGTTAGCAGTGATTGAATCTTCCAAAGGAATTCCAGGGCCAACGGTGAATCGTATTTTGCAGTTCTGTTATAGTTATGATCCAGTGGGTCAGGCGTACGTATTAAACATTACAAAGGTAGCCGGTATTTTAATTTTGGTGATTGCGGGGTTGGTGTTATTTGTGTTGACGGTGAAACCTAAAAAAGCAAAAATTTAACTTATACCATATATGTCACAACAAGAATCTACACAAACCCATGTTAGCTTTAGAGATTATAAGGGGCGCTATAAGGGCTTATTTGCATGGATATTTTCAACTGATCACAAAAGGATAGGCCTACTTTATCTTTATTCAATTATTACTTTTTTTATTACCGGAGTTTTGTTGGGAATTGCCATGAAGCTGGAATTAATCTCCCCGGGAAAAACAGTGATGGATCCAGCAACCTATAATGCGGTATTTACCTTGCATGGTGTTATCATGATATTTTTAGTGGTAGTGCCTGGTTTGCCGGCTGTTTTTGGTAATTTCTTTTTGCCTATTATGATTGGGGCTAAAGATGTTGCCTTTCCTAGGTTAAACCTGCTTAGTTGGTGGGTTTATGTTTTAGGGGCTTTAGTTGCGCTTTCGTCGTTATTTATGGCTGGTGGTCCGCCGGATACGGGCTGGACTTTTTATGCGCCTTATAGTTTTAAAACAAATACCAATATGTTGCCTGCGGTTTTAGGTGCTTTTATTTTAGGATTTTCATCTATCCTAACCGGTATAAACTTTGTGGTAACTATACATCGTTTGCGTGCTCCGGGTATGAATTGGTTAAAGATGCCGTTGTTTCCCTGGACTTTATATGGAACTGGCTGGATACAAATTTTAGCTACTCCAATTGTAGGTATCACATTGTTAATGATTGTTGGAGAAAGGTTATTTAATATTGGATTCTTTGATCCTGCTTTGGGCGGAGATCCGATTCTTTATCAACATTTATTCTGGATATATTCCCATCCTGCTGTTTATATTATGATTTTGCCTGCCATGGGAGCCATATCTGAGATCATTCCAACCTTTGCCAATAAATCTATTTTTGGATATAAAGCCGTGGTTATCTCTACCTTGGCTATTGCTTTTGTAGGATATTTTGTTTGGGGACATCATATGTTTACTTCCGGTATGAGCGGCACAGCACTGTATACCTTTTCGTTATTAACCATGTTGGTAGCTATACCAAGTGCCATCAAGGTTTTTAACTGGGTAAGCACCATGCATAAGGCATCTATTCAATTAGAACCTCCGTTTTTTTGGGCCGCATCTTTCTTGTTTGTCTTTATGATAGGTGGATTGTCCGGGATTGCGCTAGGTGTGCTAACAACCAATGTACATTTGCATGATACAGCTTTTGTTGTAGCACACTTCCACTTCATTGTATTCGGTGGTGTTGGTTTTGCCTTTATGGGTGCCATTCATTATTGGTTTCCGAAAATATGGGGAAGAATGTATAATACAAAAATTGCCACCACAGGTTGGATGATGTTTTTTATAGGTTTCTGTATCTTATATCTTCCCATGTTTTTGTTGGGAATACAAGGTATGCCTCGCAGGTATTACGATTATGTAGATCGTTTTCACGGGCCTAATATTATATCTACCATGGGATCGTGGGTGTTGTTTGTCGGTTTGGCAGTTATTATCATTAACCTGATCAGGTCAGCGAAAAAAGGAGAAATAGCAACAAAAGATCCATGGGGAGGAAAAACGCTGGAGTGGACGGTTGATTCACCTCCTACTCTGGAGAATTTTGAAGAGATACCTGTTGTTGAAAAAGGACCTTACGATTACAGATAAACCTTAAATTATGAATACAGAGTCAGCAATACAGCATATTCATCGCGATGATGAAGCTTCCAAACTCGGAATGTGGCTGTTTATATTTACAGAGCTCCTTCTTTTTGCAGGATTGTTTATTGTGTATAGTGTTTATCGTTATCAAAATGCTGTTGCATTTAGTCTGGCCGCAGAACAGTTAAGTGTTACTGTAGGAACGATTAACACTGTTATCCTTTTAATTAGTAGTGCAACGATTGCAATGGCAACTTCAGCCATTCGATTAAAAAATAAAAAGTTTACCATCATACTGTTAGGTATTACCCTGGCAATGGCCGTCATATTTATGGTAAATAAATATTTCGAATGGATGGGTAAGTTTGAGCATGGCTTGTTCCCGAGCAGCGATATACTGAAAAGCATGGGTAATGGCGATACTTTGTTTTATGGTCTTTACTTTTTTATGACAGGCTTACATGCCTTACATATTCTTGTGGGTATAGTTTTAATTACCATTGTGTTGGTTCGGGTAAACAATAATTCGCTAAACGATGATAATCCTGTATTACTGGATAATTCGGGTTTGTACTGGCACCTTGTTGATCTTATCTGGATATTCCTGTTTCCATTATTTTATCTAATCACCTAAACTTTAAAAATTATGGAAGATCATTCTAAATCGCATATAGTACCTTATAAAACGTACCTGCTCATTTTAGCAGGACTGATTGTGTTAACCTTACTTTCCGTGGCTATTACGCATATCGAATTTGGAGAGTTAAGTGTCTTTGCTGCCATACTTCTGGCTTCTGTAAAATCGAGTTTGGTGCTGGTTTATTTTATGCATTTAAAGTTCGATAATAAGGTATTGCAAATATTTGTGACAGCTATTTTTATATTGGTGGCACTGGTTATTTTTATCACATTTCTCGACTATAATTACCGCTAGATATGATTGAAGAAACTACAAAAAATGCTTCGAATTTTGTTGATCAAGTAGATGGAGCTTTCGTTTTTATCTTTGGAATTTCATTGTTCTTTCTCTTTGCCATTACCATTGTTATGGTGTATTACATTATTAGGTATAGAAAAAGCAGAAATCCCGAAGCAACACATATTGAGGGGAACAATACCTTGGAGGTTGTATGGACCGTGATACCTACTATATTAGTGTTGTTAATGTTTTACTATGGCTGGTCAGGCTGGAAAATGCAGAAAGATGTTCCGGACGATGCGATGCCAATAAAGAGTATTGCGCGTATGTGGAGTTTTTCTTTCCAATACGAAAACGGGCTGGTTACTGATACACTTTTTGTACCCATTGATAAAGCAATAAGTCTTGACTTAATAGCACAAGATGTTTTGCATAGTATGTATATTCCGGCTTTTAGGGTTAAGCAGGATATGGTGCCGGGCAAGGATGCCAATATTTGGTTTGAGTCGGGCAAGATAGGAGAATATGAAATATTTTGTGCTGAGTATTGTGGCTTGCGCCATTCGTATATGAAATCGGTGGTGAAAGTATTACCTCAAGATGAATTTGAAGCTTGGTATAAACTGAACTCTGTGGCTATGGATACCGGAAATGAAGAAGTTAATAAGCGATTGGCAGGTAAAGGTGTTTTGCGGAAGTATGGTTGTAACGCTTGTCATACTGCTGATGGAACCAAGTTGGTAGGACCTTCCTATAGAAATATTTTAAGTAATAAACGTACTGTCGTTAAAGATGGTCAGGAGTATGAGGTAGAGGCTGATATAGAATATATTCGACGCTCTATATACGATCCTAATTATGAAATTGTAAAGGGATATGATAAAGGTTTAATGCTTTCGTACAAAGATCAGGTAACAGAAGAAGAATTGCAGCAATTGATGGAATATTTTCAATCGCTTTCAGAGAATTGATAAAGAGGTTCTTTTGAAGTGAATTAGTCGCGTTTCTATAGTTTATTTGTATAACCAATAACTATCAGCCAATAACAAAAAATATGCTGTCATATAAACAAATAAAAACATTCGGGAAATTCTCCATATCCTTTCCCATAGGATTAACGGCTTATGCGGGTTTTGTATTATTTGATGAAAGGCTTTCATGGGAAGGGGTGCTGGCATCACTGGGTATATTTTTTTTATCTGCAGGAGCATCTGCAATCAACCAGTTACAGGAAATAAGGTTGGATGCCTTGATGCCCCGCACGGTTAATCGTCCCTTACCTTCGGGATCAATGACTATGAAAATGGCCATGTTGATTGTAGCATTGTTTTTAATCACGGGATCAGTTTGTTTATGGTTTTTTGGCTGGGCAGCAGTTGCATGGGGATGGATTGGGTTGTTTTGGTATAATTTAGTTTATACGCCCATGAAAACACGAAGTGCTTTTTCTGTTTTTCCGGGTGCTGTTGTGGGTGCTATCCCTCCTGTAGCAGGATGGGTGGCAGCAGGTGGTTCTATTCTCGATCCACGAATTCACTTTCTGGCATTTTTCTTTTTTTTAGGTCAGATGCCTCATTTTTGGTTGCTGGTTTTAAAATATAAAGACCAATATAAAAAAGCCGGATTTCCGGTAATTACTGATGTGTTGTCAAAAAAGCAGGTCATTAGAATTAATCTGATTTGGTTTCTGGCTACTTATATTTCTGCACTGTTTTTACCAGTATTTGAATTGGTAGATCAATTGGCCGTGGTTTGGATATTAACGCTATCAAGTGTATATATGATGGTATGGTCGTTGCGTGCCACAATGATAGCCAGTAAAGAAGAACATTCTCCGCAACTACGGAAAATGTTTATTTATTTCAACTCGTTTTACCTGTTAATCATGATATTGCTTTATATCGATAAAGTGTAGTTAATTTATCTCTACATCACTTTCTATTTAGCCTCCTTAAATTCTCGACGAGCTCCCTTTATTGAAGCCGTCCTCCTGAAGTTTAACTACATCCTCCTGAATTCTGACCTCATCCTCCTTATACCAGGTCTTGTTTTCCCTGTTTTTAGGGTGGTCCTCCCTGAAATTGGAGCTGTCCTCCGGTTTCTTTACGCCGTCCTCCCAGGGAGCTTCATTATGAAATTATCTTTGATGGTATCTAAATCAACAATATCTTTACAGTTAGATAATTCATCCCATAAATCATTTATATGACTACGAAGAAATTATTCCTTGCTTTTATTGTGTCTTTGTTCTTTGTTTCGATTCACGCCCAGGTGGATGAAAAAGATCCTTTTGAAAAGATGAATAAAAAATACGAGGCCACTATGCAGCGTATGAATCGTGACTATGAGCAGAATACAAAACGTATGCAAAGGGAGTATGATGCTCGTTTAAAAAAAATGAATGATGCTTTTAAAAATTATTTAAAAGGGGGATTTACTGAAGTTGAACAGCAAGAAGAAGTAGAAAAAGTGGTGGAGGTGCCAAAGCCCATCGATCAACCAAAATATATTCCAATGGAGGTTGATGAACCCTCAAAAGAGTTGGCTGATATTCCGGAGCCGGTAGCGCCAAAGATTGAATTAACAGATGCACCTGCATATTCCATTGCTCCAATTTTAAAAACACCAGACGGGATTGAAAAATACAGGCAGGTTATTGGTATTGATTTTTTTGGAACAACAGTTCGGTTGTCTCTTGATTCTCGTATGAATGCTTTAAGTTTAAAAGAGGTATCTCCCGAGGCTTTTGCCGGCTATTGGGGCAGTTTTACCAAAACATACTACCAGGTTTATATCGAATCGGTAGTTCAATATGCATCTGAGAAAAATTTAAATGACTGGGGTATTTATCAATTGATTGATAAAACAGCCAAAGGGATTTATACCTCGGTAAATGATCAGGAACTTTGGAAATGGGCTATGCTCAATCAGGCAGGGTACCAGGCAAAGATTGGTTATAATGCAAATAAGGTAAGCCTGATGCTTCCGTTTATGCAGGAGGTTTATGAAAAACCTTACTACCAAATAGGCGGTTATAACTACTACCTGATGAGCGATAAGTTAAAGGGTAAAAGTATTTATACCTATGAGAAAGATTTTGGAGGAGCCATTAAAAAAGTGGATCTGCATTTGCCTTATGCCTTGAATTTTAATGAGAAGGATAATATTGTTTTAAAGAAAACACTTTTACCCGGTGAAGAGAAGCCTTTGGTATTAAGTTTAGATAAAACCACCATGGCATTTTTGGCCAGTTATCCGCAAACAGATAATTCGGTTTATTTAAATGCAGCTATGTCGGGTAAGGTTAAGGATGAGTTGTATGCTCATGTAAAGCCACATATTCAGGGTAAATCAGAAACAGAAGCGGTAACGTATCTGCTTAATTATTTGCATAATTCATTCGAATATAAGACAGATAGAGACCAGTTCGGTAAAGAAAAAATGTTTTTTCCTGACGAGATATTCTATTACCCTTATTCCGATTGTGAGGATAGAACGGTTCTCTTTACCCGTATGGTCAATGATCTGCTCGGACTGGATGTGGTGGCACTAACTTACTTTAGTCATATGGCAGCAGCAGTTGCGTTTAATGATGAGGTTGAAGGTTATAGTTTTTTAGTGGCCGGAAAACAATATACCATTACCGATCCTACATATATTAATGCACCCATCGGTTCGGTTATGCCCGATTATGAAGGTTATACACCCATTGCCATCAGGATTAATAATAACAGTCAGCTCAATAATGTTTGGCAGATGATAGCTAAAAGTGTTGAGCAAAATAATGAAGGAAATATTTTTATTGGCGATCGGATGATAGCCGAAAATGGGAAGTATATTGTTTCGGGATGGTTTAATGATGAGGTTGTAATTGGCAATAAAAGTTACTACGCATCAAACGGAACGCGTGATTTATGGTTTGCTACCTTCAATAATCAGGGGGCTATGGAATGGTTTTTACCTGTTAAATGTTCTAACTATGGTTTTGTTCAGGCTTTTAATGTGGGTAAAAAAGCTAACGTATATGCTCTGGTTAATTATGCAGGATCAGTAAATATCAATGGCAGGGAATTGTGCAGAAGTGATAATCCGGCGCATTTAATTTTGGGAATCTCTAATAAAGCACAATCTATATTGTCTGAAAATATTGATTTTGAAGTACCCGAAGGAAAAAAGTTAGCCTTTTATGGTAAGTATCGTTCCGATGGAACCAAAGTTGATTTACTATCATTTCCTACCGATAAAGTGCGATTTGATTCAAAGATTACAGTAGACTCCAATAACGAAGTAGTGGTTAGGGGTATTGTTGGTGAGATTGAAGGATTAACCAAAGAGGTGCCCATAAATTTATCGAGCAGTACTTTTAGTGCAGAAGGACAAATTGAATCGTACATGAGTGATTTTCAATCGCAGGGAATAAGCAGGCATATGATTCCTGTTTTTGCCACTATCAAGCTTTTGTCTCAGAATGGAGGTAGTTTCTCCGGATTAACAGTTCGGAATTTAATTCGTAAAAATAATCCCGAATTTCCTAAGACAAACCCTAAGGTATACGAAGGTCTGTTGCGCATGCAATTTGTGGCTAATAAAGGAGGTGTGGTAAAAGTAGAAACATACAAAGGGAAAAAAGTATCGCTGTTTTCTATGCGCATTGAAAATAACAGCAATATGCAAATAGTGAAAAATTCAGCTGATATGTATACGCTAAATTTTTTAAATGGAGTAAGCGTCGGAAAAGCAATTGTATGGTACGACTTGAACTCGGTGTTGCTAAAACATAATGGCTCAATGGTTTTTGATTATGATGATGACCATACCAAAAAGGATGTGAATATAGCTGAAATCGTTAAGTGATAGTTTAATGAATTAAAATATGATGCGAATAGATCATGTAGCTTTTTGGGTTAGGGATTTAGAAAAGATGAGAGCCTTTTATCAGGAGTTTTTTGGTATGAGTTGTGGAGAAAGGTATGAAAATTCGGCTAAAGGTTTTACTTCTTACTTTTTGTCTTTTAAGGAGGGAGACCGTATAGAAATAATGCATAAAACGGATCATCAAACTAAGGTTGATCAAAGTGTTTTGCTGGGATTTACACATTTGGCCATTAGTGTTGGAAGCAAGCAAAGAGTAGATGAACTCACCGAATTAATACGAAGTATGGGGTATGAGATTATTGGTGAGCCAAGGTATACAGGAGATGGTTATTACGAAAGTGTGATCTCTGATCCTGAAGGAAACCATATAGAAATAACCGAATAGGTTTGGATTTTAGGTTTAATAAAAATGTATATCTCTATTAAAGGGATTTAATGCGTTTGAGCGGCATTGGCTGGTAGTTTTGATTTTGTTTTGATAAAATTGCGCAATTATTAAAATGCAATCATCATGAATAATAAGCTTGTTAGTATTGTTGTAGGTTTGTTGTTGGTTCTGGCATCTTGTCAGAGTTCTCACAATAAACCATTACCGCGCATTGCCATTGCCGGTATAGCTATTGAGTCGAGTACCTTTTCTCCAGCTCAAACCCAAGAAGAGGCGTTTCATTCCTTAGTAGGGGATGCGATTTATAATTACTATCCTTTTTTGTCGCCGGACTCTTTAAATCGAAAAAGAGCAGAGTGGTTTCCTACTTTTAGAGGGAAAGCTATTCCCGGAGGTATTGTGACGCGTGAAGCCTATGAGTCTATGCTGGGTAAAATGCTTGATATGTTGGAAGAAAACCTGCCTTATGACGGTCTGTTTTTAGATATTCATGGAGCAATGAGTGTAGTTGGATTGGATGATGCTGAGGGAGACATGATATCCAGAATTAGAAAAGTTGTTGGAACAGAAACCATGATATCAACATGTATGGATCTTCATGGAAATGTTACACCGATTTTAGCAAAGCATACCGATTTGATGACATGTTATCGTATGGCTCCACACGAAGATTATATGATATCGAAGAAAAGAGCAGTGGATAATTTGTTGGAACGTTTGGAAAGTGGTAAAGGAAAGCCAGCATATAAGGCGTGGATTCCGGTTCCAATTTTACTGCCTGGAGAAAAAACAAGTACTCGAATTGAGCCGGGAAAGAGTTTGTATGCAAAGGTTGAGCCTGTTGCAGCTATGCAAGGTGTAATAGATGCAGCTATTTGGGTAGGCTATGCCTGGGCTGATGAGCCAAGAAATCAAGCTGTTGTAATGGCTGTTGGTGATGATGAAAATAATGTAAAGAAAGCAGCAGAGGAGCTTGCGCAGAGTTTTTGGGATGTTCGTCATCAATTTGAATTTGTGGCACCAGTGGCTTCACTAGATGAGGCTTTGGATAAGGCGGTAGAAAGTAAGGTGAAGCCTTTTGTGATTAGTGATACGGGAGATAATCCTACTGCAGGAGGAGCAGGTGATGTTACCTGGACTTTACAGGAAATTTTAAAGCGAAAAGAGTTTAAGTCAGAAAACGGCCCAACATTAATTTATGCTTCTATTCCTGATCCGGATTTTGTTGAGAAAGCAATTGAAATAGGTGTTGGAGGAAAAATTAAAGCTCTGGCAGGAGCTAATGTGGATAGTCGCTTTTCTCCACCGGTTAGTTTATCCGGAAATATTGAATCTATTGAGTTTGGTGATAAACATGCTGAAGTTGAAGTGGTGGTTAAAACGGGGAGTGCATTTGTAATAGTGACAAAAAAGCGTAAGCCTTATCACCATGTAAAGGATTTTACCAATTTGGGATTGTTACCGCGAGAATCTGATATTTTGGTGGTTAAAATTGGTTATTTGGTTCCTGAGTTATATGAGATGAGGGCAGATTGGGTTATGGCATTAACACCAGGAGGGGTAGATCAGGATTTGGAGCGTTTAGGTTATAAACGTATCATGCGCCCAATGTTTCCTTTGGATAAGGATATGAAAGAACCTGATTTGAGTGTAAGGTTGATCCCTTTGTCTAATGAGTAATGTTTTAACCCGCAATATGCGTTAGAAAACCTATTACGTAATGAAACTACTGCCAATCAAACCGTAAACTAACTTGTTTCAACTCACCATAGCGGTGCTATGAGTCGTCTCAACAAGTCCTTGATTGTTTGCACTTTCATTCCTCATTGCGATGTTCTAACACATAATCCGGGTTTAAGTTAATGGTAAATTAAAACAGCTCCATTGATAAAACCAATGGAGCTGTTTGTTAGATATATAGAACTCTATTTTTAATCGTTATTTTTTATCTGCGTTTCTTTATCCCAATGTGGATTGTTCATTAGTTTGTTGAAATTGTAAGTTCTGAACATCACCATCAGATAGGCAATCATACCTGTCCATCCTGTTTGGTGGCTGGCACCAATACCAGCACCATTATCTCCATGGAAATATTCATAAAACAAGAGGTTATTTTCCCAATGTTCATTTTCCTGAAAATCTTTGTACCAGCCATATACGGGTCTATATCCTTTTTCGTCTTTTAAAAATATTTTTTCCAGACGACTGGTTATTTCCTGAGCTACCTCAATTAAGGTCATCATATTTCCTGATCCGGTTGGGCATTCTACCTTTAGATCATCGCCGTAAAAAGCATATTGCTGGTACAATGACCTTATGATAACCGTGTTTGCGGGGAACCAGATGGGGCCTCTCCAATTGGAGTTGCCGCCAAACATTAAGCTGTCCGACTCTCCAGGAATATATTTTACAGTAAATTCCTCGTCGTGCCATTTAAATACATAGGGATTTTCTTCGTGATATTTAGATAAGGATCGAATACCATAATCACTTAAAAACTCATTTTCATCCAGCATAACCTTAAGTACACTCTTCAGTTTATCTTCATTTAAAATACCCAGTAATCGTCGGTTGTTTTTTCCTTTAATTAGCGGGCTTGCTATGTTTTTAGATAATCGTTTGGTACGGGTTACCATAAACTGATACTCCTTAGCGATTGAAGGTAATATGCTGAGGTGTTCTGGTTCTAATACGGTTGCTGCACAAAGCGGCAAAAGACCAACCAGCGAGCGTACTTTTAATCTTGTTGCTGTGCCATCAGGAAATCTTAATACATCGTAGAAAAACTGGTCCTCTTCATCCCACATTTCATCTTCGTTGGCACCAATTTTGTCCATTGCCGAGGCAATCTCTAAAAAGTGATTGTAGTAATCTACCACTTTTTCTTTATATTCATCGCAACCTAAATGCACTAGTTCAAGGCATATTTCTAACATGTTTTGCGCGTATAGCGCCATCCATGCATTACCATCTGACTGCTCTATGTGTCCTCCTGTTGGTAAGGATTGACTTCTGTCAAATACTCCAATGTTATCGAGTCCTAAAAAACCTCCTTGAAACGCTTTTGTAGCTGTTGGATCTTTGTGGCTAATCCACCAATGAAAATTCCGATCTAAGCCTTCAAAGCATGTTTTTAAAAAATCTTTGTCGATGTTATTATACATCTGTCGGTAATTCTTATATAAAGTAATTACAGCAAATGCATGAACAGGAGGGTTAACATCATTAAAACTCCACTCGTAGGCCGGAATTTGGCCGTTAGGGTGCTGATAGTTCTTTTGTAGGAACAGCAAAAGTTGTTGTTTGGCAAAACATGGATCAACCATAGTTAACGGAATGGTATGGAAAGCTGAATCCCAAACTGCATACCATGGATACTCCCATTTGTCGGGCATACTAATGATGTCGCTGTTTTTAAGATGTTCCCATTCGTGATTTCTAAGGGAACTTCGTGGACCTCCTTTGTACTCATTTAACCATTCTGAAACATCAAACTCGTAATATTGCTTGGTCCATAGCATACCTGCTAAAGCTTGTCGGATAACTCTTTTTTCATCCTCATTTGTGTTTGGAGGATAAATATCTTCGTAAAACTGATCAGCTTCCTCAATGCGGGTTGCCAAGTTTTTATCAAAGCTCTTAAATGTATATTTTGGTGTGTTGGCTGATTTTAGAGACATTTTTAATTCTATTTTGTCTCCAGCCGGGATATGTACATCGAACATACCGCCCGCTTTTGTACCGGTATGGTTCGGGTTTACTGCATCATGTTTATGTTCTACGATAAATTCGTTAAAAGCATCTTTCACATATGGAGTGGTGTTTTTTTCGTTATGTAAACGCTCTTGATTGGTTTCGTTGTTGGTAAATAGCCATAGCGGAGGCAGTTCGGAACTTAGCACATAACTGCCTAAAGCGTCGCTTTCGGCAATAATTGAATTGTCGTCGAGTAATCTGATGGTGGGTTCGGTTGTTTTATAGTTCCACCAGGTATTACGAAACCATAAAGTAGGTAACAAAATAATATTAGCATCTTTGTTACTTCTGTTATGGGCGGTTATTTTTATCAATATGTTTTCTTCGTCTTTTTTAGCATATTCAATAAAAATATCCAGGTATTCATTGTTGTCAAAAACATTGGTATCCAGTAGTTCATATTCAAAATCAGCCTTCGTGCGAACTCCGTTTATATCAACCAGTTCTTGGTATGGAAACTCATTTATTGGATACTTGTACAAGTACTTCATGTATGAGTGAGTGGGCGTTGAATCTAAATAGAAGTAATACTCCTTCACGTCTTCACCATGATTACCTTTGGGACCGGAAAGTCCGAATAATCGTTCCTTTAATATACGGTCTTTTTTATTCCACAGAGCCAGGGAAAAGCACAGGTTTTGTTTGTCGTCACTTATTCCCGCAATTCCATCCTCACCATACCTGTATGCGCGAGAGCGAGATTGGTCATGAGAAAATGAAATCCATGGATTTTCATGAGAGCCGTCATCTTCTCTAACCGTTCCCCATTGGCGTTCGCTTAGGTAAGGTCCCCATTTTTTCCATTTAGGATCTTTAGTTGAGCAATCGTTTAACCGTTTTTTTTCGTTATTCATTCTCTTTGTCCTCTTCAGAATTTATAATAGCTCAGGTTTTTTGCGAAAATTACAACATTATTTTAAGATGTATAAAGCAAATTAAGCAGATTAACATTTTTTTAATTGTTAATCTTGAGTATTGAAAGAGAATGAATTAAAATAATAATTGCTATTGTAGAAATAAGCTTCGTCTATATTTTATTCAATTGTACAAAGTGACGCAGGTATGATTCAATTTCTTCTTCTGTCATCTTTGAAATATCGGATGGTTTGTCGGGAAGTAAATCGGAACTTATCGTTATTAAAAAGGCCTGATCTTTTATTGTGTTGTTGTTTGGCTTAAAGTCTGGAAGGTTAATGTATTTAATTTGGTATACATGAGATAAGTAATGAATAAAATTATCTTTGATAATCTGGTTTGAAACAATCCATGCATTATTTTGTATCTCTTTAAAAGATTGACTGTTATGTATACTGTTTAATTCATTTAATATTTTTGTTGGATCATAATTCGGGGGAACAAAATAGATAAGTTTGTTATTTAAATCATTAACAAACAATGTATCAAAAGACGTGAGTTTCTGGCTAAGTGATTCTTGATTTGAATGAGATATCGATGACTCTAGTTGTTTTTTTATATTGAAGATGTTGTAGGTTTTAGATCTTGATATAATTAGCATTTCAGCTACAACGACAACTAAAATCAATAATAAAGTGATTTTACTTTTTTTCATTAGATTAGGTTTTTTAAGTGGTTTGGTTATACTAAAGTAGTGTGTTGTATCTATAAATATAGACCTTATGTATATGTTGTATAACATATTTACTGTAGTTTGTTACGTTTTAGTTTAGTGAGTGTATGTGGGTGAAAGAGAGGTGTGGCTTCTTATGTGTTTGATACATAGAAGGATTGGTGTGAAGGGGTAAGTTTAAATTCAGGTGAGTTTACTTTTGTAATAAGGCAAAAAAAATCGCAATGCATTTAATCAAATTTTATATTTGATAGATGCTTGCGATTGTTAATTAATTTTTAAGCTTAGTTCTGCAGGAAGTAAATAATACAAAATATTTTACTTTCTTTTTTGTCCACGTGTTTTAGGCTTTTTGTATTTAGCAGCTAATTTCCTTCTATATGAACCGCCTTGATTTTCTTTTTTATTTTTCTCTTTCTTTTCATGGAAAGCAGCTCCTCTGGTTGCATCTATCTTAGGTGTTTTAATCAGTTGCTTCCCTGCTATTTCTTTAATTTCTTCCCCAATTTCTAAGTTTGATATTTCAACATCAGCAGGCATTTGATCAAATTTGATGGAGGTACTCATTAGCTTCTGAATCTTTAACCAAACGTTATTATCTTCTTCAGTCACAAAAGCGATGGCACTACCTTCTGCTTCAGCCCTACCGGTACGCCCAATTCTATGCATATATGCCTCTGCTTCATCAGGCATATCGTAATTAATAACGTGGCTTACATTAGATATGTCAAGGCCTCTGGCAATAAGGTCTGTTGCTATAAGTATGCGTTGGCTCCCTTCTGTAAACTCCTTTACCATTCTAAATCTATAATTTTGTGATTTATTAGAATGGATTACGCCCACCTCTTCTTCAAATATCTCTTCTAGATTTGAATAAAGTAAATCGGCCATTTGACGGCTCTTTACAAAAATCAAAACTTTATTCATGTCGCTGTTAACATCCAGCAAATACAGAAGAAGGTTTATTTTGGTATAAAAATTAGGAACCTGATAAGCTGATTGGAATATCTTTTCAACAGGCGTTCCTGATTTTGCAACTTCTATTTTTATTGGATTGTAGAAAAATAAATTAATAATTTCTTCAACATCAAAGGTTAAGGTTGCTGAAAACATTAGGTTTTGCCTTTTTTCAGGAAGTAAATCAATGATTCGTTGTAATTGAGGCTTAAATCCTAGGTTAAGCATCTCGTCAACCTCATCAATCACCAGTTTCTGGATTGTCTTAAGGCGTAGTGTACCAGTTAGTGTCAAGTCAACTAAACGCCCTGGTGTTGCCACTAACACATCCAGCCCGTCGTATATTAATTGTTTCTGTGTGTTAATATTTGTACCGCCATATACTCCGCCTATCCTAATATTCATGTACTCTGTGAGTTTCTTGAATTCATTAGCAACTTGTTCTACCAATTCTCTGGTCGGAACCAATACTAAAACTCTAGGATGGCGCTGTTTACTGAATTTTAGATTTCTAAGTAAAGGTAAAATATATGATAAGGTTTTACCTGTTCCCGTTTGTGCAATACCTACAACATCTCTTCCTGACATAGCTACCGGGAATAATTCTTCCTGAATAGGTGTAGCTTCGCTTAACCCCATGTCATCTAGGCCATTTAGTAATGGGGTGTTTAAATTAAAATCAGTAAACTTCAAGGCTTTATCTATTTAAATTTTTGCAAAGATAAGAATGATATTTGCAAATTGAGTATCTTAATGTATGTAGCTTAAAAATTCTATAAGTTTCAATTGCGTATTTAACCAACATAATATGCCTAGGGGAGGTTCTATTGTTTTGATCTGTATTTTTTCAACTAGATTTGTATACTATATCCAGTCGCTAAATACAGCACTATTCAATCATTATATGGATCAAAAAAAATATCAGGATGAGATATTTTTGGTCAAACTAAATGAGGATCCCTGTAATGAGATCCTCCTTAAGTTTATAAATAACTGATTTAGTTTTTAAATATTTTTCTTTTTTCAGTTGCTGATTCGGTTTTAATTATCAGTAAATACACTCCATTGCTTAGGCTGGATAAATTAATGGTTTCGGAAAGAAACGACTGGCGTTTTGTGTTCCATACCAATGTGCCGGTAATATCATATAGCATAATAGCTGTATGATTGGCTTCATTATTTAAAGAGATGGTAAGTTTATCGCTGAATGGATTAGGATAACAACTAAACACATGATTATATGTTTCTGAAATTTTTCCAAGATTCAAACTTTTAAGTGTATTGGTTGTCTTTATCTCATCAACATAAAGAGTTCTGTCTTTGTTGTTAGTTTCGCCTTGTGATAAAATGACTGCTTTTACTCTTGAAAAATCAAACTGAGTATTGTCCGGATCGTTGAATAATGTCTCCAATGGGAACTGTAGTTCGGCCCACTGACCTGCATTAATAGTTGTATTGTATGATGAAATATCATAATTTTTTGTTTCAACCTGACTGCCATCAAATTTATAACACAAAAAAGAGATGTCAGGTAATTGAGAACTTCTGAGTTTAACGCTCGGATTTACAAACATACTAAGGGTGGATGATGCTGTAATATCTTTTTCACTCCAATCCGCAGCATGAATTTTAACAGACCAATTTCCATTACTTGCTGACTTATAATGGATTTTCATAGAGCTTTGTCCGGCATAGGCTACAGTAGAACAGGGCACCTTATCGTTATATTGGGGACAACAAGGAGGCGATGTCATTTCTAATATGCTTGAACCTGATATCGTACAGATTCCCTGATCGTAAAAGGTATTATCTGTTCCATCTGAAAAGAAGTATTGGTCAAGAGGAGTTGCAGGTTCTGGCTCAACAAAAACATTAACCTGATCGCTACCTGTAGAACCGTCGTTATCGGTAACAACAAGTTCAAATACATAAGTTCCTTCAATCAGGTTCGAAGCGGTCAAAGAGTTGGTGTTATCATTATTTAAAACAGCAGAGGCAGGACCACTAATTTGAGACCAGAGGTACGAGGTTATGCTTCCGTCCGAATCTGAACCGGAACCTATTAGTACAACATTGTTAGCGGGTAATGTAATGGTTTTATCATCATCAGCATTGGCCATAGGGATTTGATTGATATGCTCTAAGCCAAAAATTTTCATTTCCCATATGGAAAAACCATAAGAGGAAGCAGCAGAAATTCCAAGCATCTTAACATACCTGGCTCTGTTGGTTGGAAATGATATAATATCAATTCCACCATCGCCGGTGTTGGTGTAAAATACATCGGTCCAATTTGTGGCATCATTTGATATCTGAATTTTATATTCGGAAGCATAAGCGTCCTCCCAATTTATTACCACACTATCTACATCATACTCTTCCTGAAGATCGATGTAGAGATATTGATTATTGGCCCATTCACTTGACCAGCGAGTATTAATTTCTCCATCGTTGACATTTGCGTTAAGAGATGTATTATTGTTATATGGATTAACTGAGGTCACAGGCTTTCCTAGAGCTATATTTACATCGGTTTTAGCAATCGCAGGTAATTGATTGTAGTTGCTAAAAAAATCAGGACCAAGGTATTCAGGTAAACTGGCCAAGCCATAAAGAAATGTTGAGAAGTCAATGCCCTGAATAGATGGCGCTACCCATGCCGGATCAGTTAAGCTATATCTCCAAAGGATCTCCTTTGAAGCATCATCAGGCAAACCAAAAACACCTTTGTTGTTATTATATAAATCAAGTAAATCGTTTTTCGATGACGGATTTATTGGTAAAAAACCGGCGATAATATGTGGAGATACTACTTTTGAATTGTTATGGGTTACACCATTAGCTTCGTAGCCAGCGGGAGCAATCCCTGCACCGCATCCCCATTCATAGGCAGATCCGCCATTGTCTTGAAACCAAACCTTATCCATGTTCATTGCTTCTTCAAGATAAGCCATATAAGCAGTGGATTCTTTAAAGTATGGACATAGGTAGTAATTAAACTGATGCGTAAAATTAGGTAAATAATGAGAAGGATGATCCGAAATGGTCGTGTATCCACCATAACTTACTTCCGGCAGATTTATAGTTGGATTTGCAAAATAGGTATTCCACAAAAGTTCTGCATCAGTTGTATTATTGTTAGGGTCATTTGCAGCCAGATAAGCAACAATCATGTATTCATTATATGCAGCTGTTAAAGGAGCTGTAGCCCCCGTACCATCAGCGTTCATTACAAGGTAAATTTTTCCATTTGTTGCATCTGCGATAGCCGCAGTGTAATCTATGGAATTCCATAATTCATCAACTAAATCAGCAATTGTAGTATTGGAGGAGAAATAATTTTTACAAAATAATGCACCCATAACTAATAGGTCAGTATCTATAGTGCTGTACTCAGATGACCATTCGTTTACCCCGGTATCCATATTTATAAAATGTCTGAAATATCCATTGGTATTCCTGTCCGGAGTAAATCCTGGTGTGTTTCCATTCACACTATTGAGCGTAGTGATAACTAGTTGGCTTGCATTGGATTCCCAACCCATTGCGTCAGCAATGCAGAGAGTTATGAGCCCTGTTCCAACATTCGCTATAGAAGCGGGATGATAATCACTGTTTCCATTTAATAATTTGGAATCCCGGTACATACCTTTGTCATTACGCATTAGTTCAAAGGTATGATAGGCATCTTCAAATAGTTTTGTAATTGTAGGGTCAGGTGTTTGTGAATGATTTAATTGGCTTATTAAAAGAAGGTTAATGATAATAATAATGGTTTTTTGAACAGGTTTTTTTAAGATAGGGAACCTGCTTGTAGAGTTTTTTTTCATTATTCAATAGGTAACATTTAACAATAAAATAAAAAAAAGAAATTGGGTATTTCCTAGTTGAGAAGTTGTCTTAAAGAAGACAAAAGTCGCGTTTCAAAATGTTGTATCACGTGATAAGGCGAACGTAATCTTTCTTTCTATGTCAAACAAAAAAGGAACCACAATAAAAACAGTACAAAAGAACTTCTGAGGTTGAGAAAACTTTACTTTACTACAGCATAGGAGGAGGTAAGTTGTTTTTAGTTTTTTGAGGTTCAGTTTTTTACCTCTTTGTTTTGCTACAACATAAAAAGTGTATTATGCTGTTGGTGCTTTGCATTTAACTTTGAGGGAATAGATAGATGATGTAATTGTTAGAGTCAGTAAAATATAGGTAAGTATAAAGTGTTACGGTTATTTCTTCTCCTTTTGTTTTCCATAATTTAACGGGTAGATATTAAAGTAAAAGCTGATTTTTTGAATTTAATTGTTGTCGATTTAAGTTATTCGTCATTAAAGAAAGTGAATTCGTCACTAATTACCTTCGTTTGTAAATGTTTATGTAAACAAATTTAAGGAGTTGCCTATAATGTATTACATTTGCCTGATTTTTGACTTTTTAAGGCTATAATTTTATAGTTCTAAAAATCAGGATAATAATATAAGAGTATAAGATAACCTAGGATTATGAAAAAGACTTACTTTCTATCAATAGTTTTAACGTTAGTTAGTGTAGCAATATGGGCGCAATCGGGACCCGGAGGTATTGGGAATGTTAATGGAGAAGGAACTCTAAAAGCATGGTATAAGGCAGATTCCGGAGTTACATACGATGGATCAAATAAGGTGTCAGAATGGATTAATGCAGTTAATGTTGCTGATTTAGATATTTTTGCATCAGGAAGTTTGATGCCTGATTATGTAGCATCCGAACTTAATAGTAAGCCAACCATAAGCTTTACAGGATCAAATAGATTAACTACTGCTGTTAATTTAACTACAGATAATTTTCCTACCAATGAAGTAACTACTTTTATTGTTTTTAATGCGGATAATAACTCTCAGAATAGTACTACTTATGGTACGTATCCATTAGAAACGCAAAGGTTATCGGCGCATTTGCCTTGGTCTGGTAGTTATTATTTTGATATCGGAACTTGTTGCGATGGTACATCAAGAATATCTGATGGTTTTTCAAGCGCAGGTACGTTTAATATCTGGGCTTATACGGCAAATAGTTCTACAGGTAAAACATTGTTTCTCGATAACAATCAAATAAATAATGTTGCTGGTGTTAATACATACTCATCTCATGCATCACATCAATTTGCTTTGGGGCAAAGTTTTTCAGGAGATATAGCAGAATTTATTCTTTATAAAGAAAGACTTAATGCTGCAGAACGAACCATTGTATCAAATTACCTGGCTTTAAAGTATAATATTTCGCTGTCGGGTGGAAATTTGTATGCCAATAGTAATTATCAAAATGACATTAAAGGGATTGGGCAAGTAACAGGAGAGGCCAAAACTTCATCATCTAGTGCAGGTTTTTATATATCTGAGAATGGGGGGCTGGCTAATGGAGACTTTATCTTCTTTGCTCATGACGGAGTGACAAATGATTCGCCATCAACATCTGATTTGCCAGGAGGAGTAGAAGAGAGATGGAGTAGAGATTGGTATGTTGAAAAAACTGGAGGTTTAGATGCTAAGTTGACCTTTGATTTGCCGGAAGGAATTGAGGGGGATTATCCTACAGAGATTGCCAATTACGTTCTTTTATATCGGTCAGGAACGTCAGGTAATTATAGCACAGTTTCGGCAACAGTTAGTTATGGAGATAATGATCAGGTTTCCTTTGCAGTTGCAGATGCTGATTTAATAAATGGTTATTATACTTTAGGAACAACTGACGCAAATGATAGTCCGGTGGAAGGAAAACCGGGTTTAACATGGTATACGCTTGCTTCAGGTAATTGGACCAATACAGATATCTGGACATTAGATCCATCGGGTGCTTTGCCTAACAACCCATCATCAGCATACCCTAATCTATCAAGTGATAATATAGTAGTGAAAAATGGGAAAACGGTAACAGTTGACTTAAATAATTTAAGTTGTACCAGCTTAACTGTTGAAGGTCGATTAGATTTAGGCACTACCAGTGGACATAGCTTCCTTAGTATAAAAGGAGATGGACGTATTATCATGGAGGCAGATAATTTTCCTACTGGTGATGCAACACACTTTATAACTAAAGGTCAGGGAGAAGGGACAGTAGAGTTTAATGGTGGCAATTATAGTCTTACAAGTAGCAGAGAATTTTATGATGTAGAAATTAATCAAAATACATCCTTAAGTACCATTACTTTATTAAATGACTTATCTATTAATGGTAATTTAACCTTACAAAAAGGGGTATTAAAGATTAATGATGATGCTGCAACAACTATATTAAATCTGGATGTAGATGGGAGTGTTGATGTGCAGACCAATAGTAGTATCATAGTTGGTACAGGAAACACCATTGGATCACACTCAATTCCGGGAACAATTCCGGCAAGTGGTGACTATCATAATATATATCACCAGCTTACAGTAGGAGGTAACTTTACAAACAATGGAACTGTAAAGCTAACTAACCTTAATGCTCCTGTATATAACCAGTTTGCTAGTGATGGAGGTGTTACTCTTAAGTTTACTGGAGCTTCTGATAATACATTCTTTTGCTACAATACAACTGATTTATACAATTTAGTTGTGGATAAAGGTGTGGATAGAACTTATAACTTAGAGCTTTATGCAGATGACTCAAGCTATTTCCGATTATTTGGTGCCAATAATTATGGTAGAAATGAAAGTTCACCATTTAGTTCTTCTGATCCGGAAGTAAGAAAAGCACTTTGGGTGTACAATGGTACGTTAAAACTAACAGGAAGTATTTATATTCCTACTTTATCAGAGGGATCTGCTGGTGGTGGTAATGGTGATTATGCTATTGGTTACAATGCCAAGCTTTGGATCGCAGGTGCTGATGTTAAGGTATATACTTCTGCCGGAAATGCTGATGACATTCCAGGATTTACCAGCTCTGATACGCATACTGCTGTTGGAGTAAGTTCGAGTGGAAGCCATAGTGCATTGTCTTTATACGGAGGATTTCAGATTGATAACGGTCTTTTTGATACGGATAATAGTTTTGGTTTTGTATTTTGGGATTCAGCTAATCCAACTGCTGAAATTAATGGAGGTTCTGTTATTGTTGAAAAACTATATCAAGTAGGATCAGGTACAGTAACTTATAAACAAACAGGAGGTAAGTTAACTAAAGTTGGAAGTGGTGATTTTGACCTTAGCAATACGGATGCCGTATTCCAAATGTCAGGAGGTGAAATTGAGATGCAAACTGGTAACTTCTATGTTGGGGCACAGGATGGAAATTATAATGTAACAGGAGGAACCGTAAAAATTAATCAAAGTGGAGGAGCATCCCCAATTGTTAATACAACAGCTCCTATTTTTGATTTTGAAATTAGCAGGTTAAATGGCAGTGGGACAACTACAGTTGATTTACAGAGTGAATTGGTTGTATTAAATGATTTAACTATTAATGCAAATACTTTTCTGGATCACAATGGAAATGATGTTTCTATAGGTAGAAATTTTACGATTGATGCCGATGCAGGTAAGGCAGATAGTGGAGATAACAATTACGGATATCTTTATGATGCAGCTCTTCCGAATACAACAACGTTTAATGGAGCCGAGGATGGCGTTTTTTATATTGGTCACCCATTTGATGATAATTGGGAATTGTACTTAGAAAAGATAGTTGTAGATAAGTCGGACGGAAAAAGCATATTGGTGCAGTCAGACTTTGAAAAGGAAGCGGCAAATGTTACAAGTAATATAAATTCCAGAATTATTAATGTAAATGATTCTCTAACTGTAAATAGTGGGATTTTAAATCAAGGAAATCAAACTCTTCGTTTATTTGGACCAATTAATATTGCCTCTTCCGGGAAATTAGGAGTGTATGAACATGGTACTACGCATATTAATGCACTTCTGATGCTTAAGGATGAGAATATTAATATAGTAACAGAAGATGGTGCAGAGTTAGGGAATATTAAGATGGATCCCTGGCCTAATACTGAAATTATAACTTTTACTAGTGATGTAAAGATTAGCAGGATTGTTTACCATTCAGGTCGTATTGATTTAGGGAATAATGTTTTAACATTAGATTATCTGCACCGTCCGAATTCTACGACGAATTATTTGATATCGGACGGGAATGAGGCAACAGAAATGTTTTATACAGATGGTAGCTCTTCCGATGGAGGTTTGCGTTATTTTATTCCTGAAGGTACGGCTGATAATACAGACTTTGCTTTCCCTCTGGGTGTTTCAGGAAAATATACACCTGTAAAAGTTAATGTAGCTAATGTGCCGGCAGGAGGTGGATATATTCAAATTAATCCTGTTGAAGGAGAATTGCAAACCACAGATCAGAATGGCGGGGATGTATTGAGTTATTATTGGAGAGTTCGTTACGATAGTTTTTCAGCAGAACCTGAGGTTAAGTTTGAGTTTACTTACGATGAATCGAATGTTGCAGGTAGTAATGATGATAATAATTACTACCCGGGAAGGGTAATGGGAGTTAGTCCTTATACAAGAGCCTATATCAATGATAAAGGAAGAGTAGATGAAATTAACAATATTATCACTTATGATGATGGAAGTGGTGGAAGATTTACTTTAGATGTAGCAAATTATACAGCAGGTAAAACCAATCGCTTTACAGGAGATGTGGAAATATTCTATAATAAAAGAAATAATCAGGGCTCATGGGGAGATAAAGCATCCTGGTTTATGGATGCTGACGAAACAAATGCCGCAAATAAGATCCCTGTAGCGGGTGATGTGGTAGTAATTAGAGGCGATTATTATACCGATAATATAACTGTTGACGGGAATAGGGCATGCGCAGAAATTGTTTTCATACGTGAAGGAAATTATACCGATATTGAAAGTTTACCAAGACTAAGAGTTAGAACTACAGATGTATTAACTGCTGATCATATATCAGGAGTTGGAGATCTATATTTACAACATAGTTTATCAAACTCAGCAACTGTAAATGCTGATATTGGAGATTTTGCATCTAACGATACAAGTGTCGTTGAGTTTTATACTACAGAAAATGGTACTTATGATGTAGGCGAGCTTGATTTTTTTACTGAGGTCCCAACTTTAAGAATTTACGGTCAGGGAAATACCAATAGAATAGTTAGTTTTAATTATGATATTAATTGTAAAAATATAATTGTAGATGGGCGTGCAACACTTTATGTTGGAGGGAACTATTCTGTTGAGAACTTAACAAGATTAGGATATACCTATTATGGACGTATTCAATTCCCTAATGGAACTACATCATATACTTTTACAACTAAAGATTTCTTAACAAGAACAGGAAAGGGATCTGAAGCTGAATTGTACACACTTGATGTTGAAAGTGGTAATGCTAATGGTGTTGAGCATAAGCTAATTGTTAAGGGAGATATTGATTTGGAGTATTGGTCAAGTGCCAATGGTAGCGACAATGTGGATATTGATTTGTATAACTCTGCTACCGAGAATAATGTAATTCTGGAATTACAAGGAGAAGGAACCAATGCAATAAATAGCGCTTTTACTGCGGCACAAACCAATATAGAATTATATCGAGTTGTGATGAACAAAGGAGCAGATCAGAGTTCATCCTTTACTATTAATGAAGATTTTTTATTAAGCGGTCCAACTTCCGGAGCAGGAGTAGCTAAAGCACTGGAATTACAAAATGGTAAATTTGTGCTTAATAATTCTGCCATATCATTAGATTTAACAACTGGCAATGATGATTTCTCTATACCTTCACCAGCAGCTTTAGAAATTGCGCAAGGGACAGTAATAGCATCGGGAAGTTCAGGCATTTCATTAGATGGTAAACTATTGGTTTCAGGTGGTACTGTTGATATGTCTGGAGGTGATAATGCCATTGAATATTCAGCATCGGGAAGTGCCGAAATTGAAGTTACTTCCGGATCACTCACAGTTGGTTCTCAAATTAGAAGAGCCACATCCACAGATGAAGGTATTTTATCTTATAAGCAATCTGGAGGAACAGTGATCGTTGGACAATATAGTGCTCCAGAAAGTTCGAGAGGTGTTTTGGAGGTACTTGGAACAGGAAGCCATTTTGAGCATACTGGTGGTACGTTACAAATAGCTAACGGACAAAGTAATGCTTCTGTGGCATCATTGTATTTAAACCCTGAAACCAATAATTTAGGAGATGGAACAACTATAACTTTTGATCCTGTTCAGTCTTCAGGAATAAATGAAATAGGCTTATATTCTTCGATACCTCTTAAAAATATATTGCTTAAAAATGATGCGAACCTTATAGTGAAACAATGGATTGTTCCATTAACTGTTGAGGAGAATTTTGAAGTTGAAAGTAATGCAACATTTAACGCCAATGGTCAGAATTTGTCTATTGGAGGTGATTTTACTATGGGAGGATCTTTTACTCACGGTAACAATACAACAACCTTTACTGGTAGTACTGCACAAACAATACAGGGAAATGCTGTATTTTATAATTTAACTAAAACAGGAGCGGCAGACTTATCTCTAAACGCAGGCGATTCAGAAATTAATATTGAGAATATATTTGACTTCCAATCAGGAACATTAAATGATAATAGTAATAATGTTAATGTTCAGGGGTATTGTACTTTTGCAGGAACACATGTTTATGGAGGATCAGGTAAAGGTCTTGTTTTAAACGGTACTTCAAATCAGAAGTTCTCAGGAGCAGGAACACTTGGTATGCTAACTATTAGTAATTCAGCAGGAGTTGATGTCCCGTTGGGTAACGAGTTTACTATAAATAACAAACTAAGGCTTGAGGCTGGTATCTTTAATATCGATAAAAATCTGTTGTCACTTACGGAAACATGTATCATTGAACATGGAACGGATGACTTCTCAAGCACTAACATGATCCAAAATAATATATCCTTTACGGATAATGGCGTTAAGAAAGTGTTTCCTCAGGTTACCAGCGGATCTGATCCGGTTTATAACTTTACATACCCAATGGGATCTGGAGGTAAATATACACCGGTTACCGTTGCTATTACCAATAATGATAATAACACAGGTAGTTTAACTGTTAAGCCTGCAAATGAGTATCACCCAAGTGTTGAAGATGAAAACAATGTGTTACAGTATCACTGGGAATTGGGTGCGTCAGGCATATCAGGATTTGTATCGGAAATGAGATTTAAATATGATGAAGCAGATGTTTACGTTGAATCACCTAGCGACATTACAGATTATTATACAGCGCGATTATTATCTGATGGTACAGGTGACTGGAATAAATTTTCCGGTACTGATGTTATTGATGAGGCAAGTAATGAATTAGTGTTTGACTTTTTAGGTACAAATGATGCAGGTATTAGCGGAGCATACACAGCAGGGCTTGATGCTGCCATACCGGATCAGGTACCGGGTTATATTACAATTGCAGATGGAGATTGGACAAATGAAAATATTTGGGATACCTATCCTACATCTGGAGGAACTGTTCCTGCCGGCGGTCCTCGCGGATCGTTGGTGTATATTTCCCATAATGTGGATGTGCCATCTAATTTCTTATCAGTATATCGTACTACAATTAATTCAGGAGGAACATTAAATATTGGATCAACATTCGGTCATAGAATTGGGGATGTAAGTGGCTCCGGAACTTTAAAGTTATCAGATCAGGGAAGTTTACCGGCAGGTGTGTTTGATTCTTTCTTTGCATCTTCAGGAGGAACTCTTGAGTATGCAGGATCAACAAATTATGATTTTTTAAGTGATATAAATAGTCTGAATAATTTAGTATTAAGTGGTTCTGGGGAAAGAAGATTTCCGAATCTGGATTTAACAATTTTGGGCAATATTACTTTTAACGGAGTTGATGCAATTAATGAGCATGACAGGAATTTGAGTATTAAAGGTGATTTAAACTTTACAGGTGGAACATACGATTCTGGAACAGGTAGCTCTAATGTTACTTTTAACGGTAGTAGTGTTCAGTACATTAACGGTGCGGGTGAATTTACTGGAGCTAATTCGTTCAATCACTTTACAATCAATAATGCTAATAACCTGAATATAAATACCAATATCGAGATAGATAATATATTATATCTGACTACCGGTATTGTGAATAATTCATTTGGTTATGATTTTGCGGTAGCCAATACATCCGAATCAGCCATTGTAGGAGGAAGCTCAAGTTCCAATGTTGAAGGTTATCTAATTAAAAAGATTAACAATGGAGGTGACTTTAATTTCCCTGTTGGAGATGGAGGTCGTTATGGAAATATAATTATTTCCGAAACTCAAACCAGCGGTGCTCAAAACTGGAAAGTAAGGTATTTCAGTAATAGTCCGGCCAATGAAGGTTTAGATCCTAATGCAATGATTGCGCCGGTAGAGTATGTAAGTAAAAATGAATATTGGAGTGTTGAAGGACCAAACGCAGCAAAAAGTAATTTAACATTGAGATGGGATGATGCAAGTGGAGTTACTCCTGATTCGAATTTTAAATTGGTAAACTGGGCAACTCCCGGGTCTCCGGCATGGGAGCAGATCAGCATTGAAACTCCTTCTGGTGATACAGGTGGAGGAACAGTGAAAACTGCTGCGTTATTAACATATAGCGATTTTTCTAATACCAATTATATAACATTTGGATCAATTTCTATTCCGGCATATACATGGTTGGGTACAACTTCAGACTGGTTTACATTGTCAAATTGGGCAGGTGGAGTGTTGCCGTCTGCAGCATCGGATATTACCATTAATACTGCTTCCAATAATCCGGTTATTGATCCGACAGTTAATAGTGATGTTGTTCAGTTGAATGACTTAACCATAAGTGCAGGAGCTACTTTAACCGTTAAGCCGGGAGCGCGATTTACAGTAAATGGTAATTTAGTAACAAACAATGGATTAATAATTGAGAACAGTAATGATAAACCAACTTCATTTATTACAAACGGGACTGTAACTGGTAATATTCAGTTCGATTGGACTTATGATGAGTTGAGATATTGGTATATAGGTCATTCAATTTCTAATCCGGTGATAGCAAGTTATGATGCTATAACGGGTGGTACAAATGACTATTTCTTATATAATTACCCGGGATCTTGGAATAATCTTACAAAAACGACATACACGTTTAGTGATCCTTTAGAGGGTTATGCTGTTAACTTAAAAGAGCAAGGGACTATTTCGCATTCAGGTTTAGTAAATAATGATGTCAGTTATACTCGTACATTAGGTGCAAGTTGGTACTTAGTGGCAAATCCATATCCGTCGTACATCGATTTAAGTAAATCTTCTGAGTTGAACTTTGGAGATGCTTTAACATCAATTTGGACACGTACAGATTTACCAGGAGATATAAGAGGGTATGCAACCTATAATCTTGCGTCTGGTGTGGGTGTTAATGGCGGTGTGAGGTTTGTTCCTCCGGGGCAATCGTTTTGGGTAAGAAACTATACGGCATCAAGTGATTTTATAATTAAGTCTGGAGCACGGGTTCATACAACAGGAGTAGCACTTAAGTCTACAGGAGGTGAAGGTGTGGATGATGTGTTAAGGTTTAAAATGGTGAATCAGTATACTACGGATGAAGGTGTCGTTGTATTTAGGGAGATAGGAACTAGTGAGTTAACCAGGTTTGATTCTGAGAAACGAATTGATAGCAATAAAAAAGTGCCAAATGTATATTCGCTTAAAGGTGAGAAAAAAGTTTCCATTAGCTTATTGCCTGAGATTTCTGAAAATCGCGGTGTTTTGTTAGGTTATAGTGTAAAAACTGAAGGTGCAGGGGTTTCTATTTTAAGATTTACCAATATTAATGATTTTAAACCTGGATTACCTGTTTATCTTGAAGATAAACTAACGGGTACTATCGTTGACCTCAGACAACAATCAGAATATGAGTTTATGGCTGTTGCAGGTGAGGATAATGGTCGTTTCGAACTTAAATTTGAGATGATAACGACGGATACTGAAGGAGGTATTGAAATGAATCAATCAGATAAAAAAGCTACTATTTTTGCCTATGATGCCAGTGGTGTAATTGAGGTGGTTGAAAATCTGTTGGAAGAAAATACTGCAGGAGAAGTGACTATCACTATTGCCAATATGTCTGGTAAAGTACTTCATCAGTCTCAATATACTAATAGTGGACGACACAGTATATCAGAAATATTAAATAGTGGCGTTTATTTAATTACGGCCTCCGAGAAAAATAAAGGTCATGTAAGCACTAAACTGGTAATAACAGATAGAAAATAAATTGAATATTATAAAGAAAGGGTGATTCCAAATTTTGGAATCACCCTTTTTGTATTTTCACAAGCTTGGTATCGTTATTTCTTTCTACTCCATATTTTTTCAAGGTACTCTTCAATAATAAAAGTTTTGCATGATGTTTCACCATGGTCAATGTGAACAGGACCAATGGCTTGGGCTACCTTTAATACTTTTTCTTTTAAATTAATAGATCTCCCTCCAATAGAAATTAGGCAGTTGTTCATGGATTCTCTTGCTCTATTTGGGGATGTTGGAATTTCTTGTTTTATTTTTTGCAGAAAGCCATTGAAAAATAAGTCGCTTTTTGTCTGATCATTTCGGGCAATGTAATTAAGTATCGAAAATCCTACTCTTTTGATGTATTCATCGGGCGATTGTATCCATAAATACATGATGTCTGTACCAAACCTGCTGGAGGCTATTAGTTCCGCAAAATAATCAGCCAAAACATAGTAGTTTATAACGGATACCCATTTGTTTGCTTCATTGCGGTTTATTTTCTTGCTATCGGCAATCATACAAGCCAGAATACGGGCATCAATATTTCTGGTGTTCCAAAGTTGTTGCGCTATTTTATGGTTAACTCCTTTTGTACCATTAGGAGATATAATGTGCTTTTTTAATTTTTTGAGGTCAGCAAAACTTACTCCAAATAAATCACCCTTGGCACCATGGCGCGTATACACTTTCCTGTTTTGTTCGGTACCACACTTTTCCAGTTCTAAATAAATAGCTTTAAAATCCATGTGTATAAAACTACGAAAAAAGTAAAAAGTTTAATTATTTTATCTTTTAGTTTTAAAGAAATTTTTGATTGTTTCGGAGCATTCTTTTTCCAAAACACCATTAAAAATTTTGGTTCTGGGGTGTTTTATAGGGGGTGTATGTTTCATAAAGCCTCTTTTTTCATCTTTTGCTCCAAAGTGTATTTCTGAAATTTGTGACCAGTTAAGCGCTCCTGCACACATGCAGCAGGGTTCAAGAGTAACATAGAGTTTGCACTCGTTAAGGTATTTACCACCTAAATATTCTGAAGCGGCTGTTATGGCTAACATTTCTGCATGTGCAGTTACATCGTTTAATGTTTCGGTTAAATTGTGGGCTTTTGAAATAATTTGGTTCTTGCATACAACCACGGCACCAACCGGAATTTCGTCTTTTTGCAAAGCAATTTGTGCTTCTTTGAGTGCTTGTTGCATAAAATATTCATCTGAGAAATTGATTTTAGTCATCTTTCAACTTTATGTTGGTCGAAACCAGTAATTTTATTTTAATTCTTTATATTTTTGATGTTTGTTTTTTCTGGTGAGGAAAGAATACGAAATTAGTAATTAATATTAAGATATAATTACAGGATTATCCATTGAATGTTTAAATAGTATAGAATGTACAGATCACATACTTGTGGAGAATTAAGACTTACGGATGCAAATAAGAATGTAACCTTAAGCGGATGGGTTCAGAAAGTGCGTAACCTTGGAGGTATGACTTTTATCGATCTAAGAGATAGATATGGGATTACTCAATTGGTTTTAGATGTTGAATCCAGAAAAGACTTAAGTGAAGAAGCGCGTAAATTAGGTCGGGAATTTGTAATTCAGGTTACAGGAAAAGTAGCCGAACGTAGCAATAAGAATAATAAAATTCCAACTGGAGATGTTGAGATTTTAGTTGATGAATTTGTTCTTTTAAATCCATCAGAATTACCTCCGTTTACTATTGAGGATGAGACAGATGGCGGGGATGAGCTTCGTATGAAGTATCGTTATCTTGATTTGCGTAGAAATCCGGTGCGTAAAAATTTGGAGTTGCGCCATAAGTTAGGATTTGAAGTGCGTAACTATTTAAACCAGCAAAACTTTATTGAAACAGAAACACCTGTTTTAATAAAATCTACACCAGAGGGAGCTCGTGACTTTATTGTGCCATCACGAATGAATCAGGGTGAGTTTTACGCTCTGCCACAATCTCCTCAGGTATTTAAGCAGTTATTAATGGTTGCCGGATTTGATCGTTATTTTCAAATCGTAAAGTGTTTTCGAGATGAGGATTTACGTGCTGATCGTCAACCTGAGTTTACGCAAATAGACTGCGAAATGGCTTTTGTTGAACAACAGGATGTGCTTGCTGCTTTTGAAGGAATGACTAAGCATCTATTTAAGGTGATTAAAGATGTGGAGTTTGATTATGATTTTCCACAAATGCCATTTACTGATGCTATAAAGTATTATGGTTCTGATAAGCCGGATATTCGTTTCGACATGAAGTTTGTTGAAATGAAGGATATGTTATCTGGCTGTGGCTTTAAAGTATTTGAGGATGCTGAGTATGTGGGAGGTATTTGTGCAGAAGGATGTGCTTCATATTCCAGAAAAGAATTAGATAAGTTAACTGACTTTGTGCGTAAACCGCAGATTGGAGCACAAGGTCTGGTGTATGTTAAATTTAATACAGATGGAACTTTTAAATCATCTGTAGATAAGTTTTTTGATGAGGCAGCTCTAACAAAATGGGCTGAGGCATTTAATGCGAAGCCTGGAGATTTAATTCTAGTGTTGGCCGGAGCAAAGGCTAAAACTCAAAATGCATTGTGCGAACTTCGTTTAGAGATGGGAGAGCGTTTAGGGTATAGAGATAAAAATAAATTTTCTCCGCTTTGGGTTGTGGATTTTCCTTTGTTAGAGTGGGATGAAGAATCAGAACGTTTCCATGCAATGCATCATCCATTTACCTCTCCCAAAAAGGAAGATTTAGACTTAATTAATACTGATCCTGGTAAAGTAAGAGCCAATGCTTATGATTTAGTGATAAATGGTGTTGAAATTGGAGGGGGATCCATAAGGATTCATAATGATGAGTTGCAACATAAAATGTTCCAGTTATTAGGCTTTACCGAAGAGGAGGCTGAAAGTCAGTTCGGATTCTTGATGAATGCATTTAAATATGGGGCTCCTCCACATGGTGGTGTTGCCTTTGGTTTTGACAGGTTGGTTTCTTTATTTGCAGGAATTGACTCAATTAGGGATGTGATTGCATTTCCTAAAAATAATTCAGGACGTGATGTGATGATTGATTCTCCATCACCTGTAGCAGAAGATCAGCTTGAAGAATTGTGTATTAAACTCAGAGAAATAAAAGAATAGTTTATACTTAACTTATTAATACTAAAAAGAGGCTATCTCAACTGAGATAGCCTCTTTTGGTATTGCTTGCGTATATTACCAATCTAGTTCAACAGACTCTCCTTTACTTAGTTTTAATTTTTTTGTTTGCTTTTCAAAAATAAGTGTTGTTTCACCACCAGCTTTGGCAGTTACTTTTACTTTTTGAGGTTTATTATCTTTCCATTTAATATCAACTACATAACCACCTCTTGCGCAAATTCCGGATATGCTTCCCTGATCCCATACGTCAGGTAATGCAGGTAATAGCCTGATTTCATTTTCTTTTGACTGCATTAGCATTTCAATAACTGCTGCAGCACCCCCAAAATTACCATCAATTTGGAATGGAGGGTGAGCATCAAAAAGATTTGGATATGTTCCGCCCCCTTTATTGTATCTTTCTCTTATTCCATCAGGTGCAACATACTTAAGTAATTCGCGGTACATTTTATAGGTTCTGTTGCCATCCCAAAGACGCGCCCAAAGGTTTATTCTCCACCCTTTTGACCAGCCGGTAGTTTCATCTCCTTTAACTTCAAGTGTTTTTCTGCAGGCATCAGCCAGTTCTGGAGTTGTTTCAGGAGAAATATGGTGCCCCGGGTGCAGACCAATCAAATGTGATTGATGGCGGTGTTTTGGGTCAACATCCTCCCAGTCATGATACCACTCCTGAAGGTGACCATTTTTGCTTATCTGGTATGGATGAAAGCGTTTTAAAGCAGCTTTTAATTCTTCTCTAAAATCAGCATCTGTGTTAAGTATTTCAGATGCTTTAATGGTTTGTGATAAACATTCCCTGGCTAGTGCTATATCTGACGTATTGCCATATAATGTTGCTCCTTTGTATCCATCGGATGAAATGTATTTGTTTTCTGGTGAACTGCCAGGAGAAGTGACCAGATTTCCTTGCTTATCCTCTACCATCATGCTTAGGCAAAATTCCGCAGCGCCTTTTAAAATTTTATATCCTTGTTTTTCTAAGAAATCTTTATCCTGAGTAAATGTATAGTGTTCCCACATATGTGTACTTAGCCAAACGCCACCAAAATACCAGTTAGCCCAATGAACTCCTCCATCGCCAAAGCCACCAACAGGGTGACTCATGCACCATATGTCGGTATTGTGGCAGGCCATCCAGCCATTAGCTCCAAGAACTCTTTGTGCAGAAACTTCTCCGGATTTAGAAAGATTTTCAACAAAGTCAAGAAGTGAATAGTGCAGTTCAGATAAGTTAGCAATTTCAGCTAACCAATAGTTTTCTTCAGTATTGATATTAATGGTGTAATTGCTACTCCAAGGTGGTCGCATATGTGGATTCCAAATGCCCTGCAGGTTGGCAGGCACTCCTTTGGTACGAGAACTTGATATTAAAAGGTATCTACCAAATTGGAAATATAGCATTTCCAGTTTTTTATCCTCTGCTCCTGTGCCGTATCTCTTTAATCTTTCGTTAATAGGGAGTTCAGGTGCCTCTGTTGGTCCTAAATCTAGACTTACGCGATTATATAAGTTTTGATAATCTGAAAGATGATCCTTTTTAACATTGTTAAAGGTCTTTTTTGTTGCATTAATAAGGTTTTTCTTTGCACTGCTTAAGGCATCGAGTCCTTCTTTTGCAGGATCTTTATCGTGTCCGTTAAAGCTGGTTTCTATAGCCAGGTATATGGTTGCAGATGTACCGCCTCGAATACCAATAATACTATCTTCTTTTACAAGCTCGCCGTCAAAGTCTTCAATTTTAAATAATGAAGCAAAGCGCGTACCCTTGTTTTCGTCATAAAAAATTGGATTAGGATCATCTTTACGATAAACAGGGGCTGCGTGGTAAGGGGCATAGCCAGTTGCTACATAAATATCATTGTCGAAATTAAGCTTGTATCTAAGCAGGCTCTCAAATTTTAAATCAAAATTTAGTGCTCCTTTTTTACTACTGTTAAGTTTTATCACCATTACTTTATCCGGATGTGAGATAAAATATTCTCTGGAATAATCAACGTCTCCAATCGTATAGTTTACAGACGAAACAGCTTTGGAGAGGTCTAATTCCCTTCTGTAATTTTGAGTAGAGCCTTCATGTTTAAAATCCATATACATGGTGCCTAATGGAGCATACGATTGAGAAAATGCTCCTTGTAGCTTTTTGCTTAGTTCATCAGCTAATGCATAATCTTCATTTTTCAAAGCTTCTCTAATGGCAGGTACATGCTCAGCTGATTCCGGAATTTTCTTAAGTTCTACGGGTTCTCCTGACCAAAGGGTGGCGTCATTTAAAAAAATCTTATCAGAGGTAATTCCTCCAAAAACAGAAGCTCCTATTTTCCCGTTTCCAAGAACTAAAGTTTCTTCAAAGTGTTGGGCAGGTTCATCAAACCACAACGTTTCATTTGTTTCCTTTGGAATTTGTTTACACGAAGTTCCTGCAATTAACAAAGCTAAAAATGCAGCAAGCAAAATACGCAATTGACTCATGTTATTAAGTTTTGAAAATAAATTAAGAATGCAATGCTATTGGAGTAAATGACATCCAATTAGCATTACTCACAAACATAGTATATAAAACCAATAGTATATAAAACCAATAGTATATAAAATAGTATGGGCTAAACAATATTATCCCCTTAAGAAAAATTGATTTACCCATTAGATAGAGTGTGGTTTTTAAAGCCGGGCAAAGCTTGTGTTAGGATAAGTAGTGTTTGGTAAGAATGAAAAGTTGTCGTTTTTGATATAATGTTTGCTGCACAATATTAAAATAATGATCAAAAACAGATAAGGGAAAGTATATTTCTGCAAACAGAAATAGGAGAGATTGATTAAAATCTTTTGAGGATAGAGTCCTTTTTTTGCAAGAGATGAAGGAAAGGAGAGGCTTCAGTTTTGAAGCTTCTCCTATAGTTTTTTTACTCCTTGTAGAAATTCTTTACAGGATTAGAATACATTTCCATAAGAGCATTGTAGATAAAATCTTTATCTGCATCAATTCTGGATAAATGATCTTTAATGTATTCATCGAATATTTTCATGTCATCCTGTGTGTACTTATGGGCAAAATGATTGTTTTTATTCAGGATATCTGAGGCAATAAAATTACCAGGCCATAATTTATAGTTATTATGAATTTGGTCGTCAATTAAACCTGCTAATTGATTAAGTTGTTCGTTTTTATCCACCTTATCAAGTCCTTCAAGTTCAGCATTAATAGGTGTGCCTGCCTTAAAATGTACTCTTCCTTTGCGTCCCTTTATTCCCGAAGCCATATGCTTTAAGTCATCAGCCTGAGATTTTTTGTACTCCGGATTTCCCTTTTTTAACAGGAATTCATGTGCCTTCAAATAATCGCAAGGATCATATTCGTATGAAATAGAAAGAGGAACAATATGCAGTTCTTTAAAATTTTCAGAAAAACTACCGTTTCCACTCATATTAATCATTTTTAAAAGACTGGTTTGCGTTCTGTCGTCTCCATCTTTCGACCTTCCTTCTCGTTGTGCTATCCAAACGCTTTGTTTTCTCTCGGTAATGTTATGTCTTATATATTCAGACAATAACTTAGAGCTTTGAAGCATTTGACGGGCAGGAAGGTTTCTTCGAACAATAAAAGATTTGTTTAATTTAACCAGTTGAGTTATCCATGGATATATAAGTAAGTTATCTCCAATGGCAATTTCTGTGGTGTCAAAACCATTTTCGTGTAAAAGGATATTTAAAAATGCTGAATCCAGTACAATATCTCGATGGTTCGATATAAATATATAGCTTTTTTGAGGGTCTAATTGATCCAGACCTTCGCAAGTAACACCGTTTGTAGTTTCTTTAATTATACCTTTTATATACGGGTAAATTGTTCCAATCTGAAATTCATGAACAGATTTTACCTGAAGTAATTTATCGATAAAATCTTTAATCGGAATATGGGGGAATAAATATTTTAGAAGTTCAACAAAAGAGTTTTCTTTCATTAATTCTTCAATAACTCTATGAATTTCATGATCGCGATATGGTCGTATCGAATCAAAATGTTGGTCTGTTACCATTTTAATAGTTTAAATTTTCAGTGCAAAATTATTACAATCATTGGAGAAACGAAATTGTTTTGTCGTTTTTAAATTAAATGCCCTTAAAGCTTCCAAAATATGGACAAAATTCCAAATAATAAGAAGTTTACAAGCGGTATATTTTGTAAGTGCCTGATAGTCAATAGGTGTTTTGTTTTGGCATATGCTTTGGAAAAGGGTTTTGCGAAACACAAACACACGAGTTATGATTAAAATAAAAACCTATAGCAATACCATTCTGGTATCGTTTGATAAATGTGCCAGATTAAGTAAGGCACATTCTTTTCAGTTTAAAAATGAACTGATCAAAAAATTAACTAATCCCTTTTCAAATATAATTGTCGATTTCAATGAGGTAAAAGAAATTGATTCAGATACAATTGATGCTCTGATGGCAGGGCAACGATTGTCGGAGATGAATAAGGGGCAGGTGAGTTTGTTTAATGTAAAAGATAAGGTGTATAAATCATTTAAATCTGCTAATGTAGATCACTTGTTTTTCTTTTGCGATAGACCTAAACCGTTTTCCGAAAACTTATTAATGGCATAAAAAATAGTGTTGTGTTGATCAATACCGGGAGTTACATATCTTGTCCCCACTTGAGTAACTTCCGGTATATTTTCAAAAACACAACTAATAAAATATAAAGCTGTCAGTTTATGTTTTTGTTTAAATATTTAATAGTGAATATTTTTGACAGCCTAAAAGAAGTGTTGTGTTGATTGATACCGGGAGTTACAATAAACTTTGTCCCCACAAAATAGAAGTAACTCTCGGTATTTTTTCAATTTTACAAAAAAATAAAAACCTTTGTAGTTGATGCTTGTAATGCATAAAGGTTAACCTTATTAAAAATGTGTTGTGTTGATTGATACCGAGAATGTCTGTGACTTTGGAGTCAGGATGTTTCTCGGTATTTTCTTTTAAGGATATTTTTTCATACTTCAGTTATAATCTCTTCGATACTAAAAAGTTTTTCTTAAATTATACATTCTGTTTTTTTTGAAGTAAGAGTTACAGATGTATTCATTAATAGTTATAACAAAATCTTTTTATCTGCGTAAAATGTAATTGCGCTGGGGAATATTTTTATTTGAAAAATAAAAAGACGGGTTTTGGTAATTTAATTCTGTTAAAACATTTTTTATGAAACGTATTTTAGTCCCCATTGATTTCTCTGAAAATTCATTAAATGCTTTAGGATATGGTGTTCAAATTGCCAATAAATTAAACGCCGACCTGAGGGTAGTACATGTAAAAAATAAAAAGAAGCAGTATAGATATGTGCAAAAAGATGTGGAAGCTATGCTGCATGATGATGTTGAAGACTGGATGAAAGAAATCTCGGAGAATTTTAAAAGTAAATATTATGTGCCCAACGGAGTTTTTGATTATAAAATACGTGAGGGCAATGTTTTTAAGGAGATATCTAACCAGGCCAAATATGATGATTCTGCTTTGATTGTTATAGGTACGCATGGAGCTTCAGGATTTGAGGATAAATGGATTGGGAGTAATGCATATAGGTTGGTTTGTAGTGCTCCTGTATCAGTTTTAACCGTAAGACCCGAAAGAAAATGGAGAGGTATTGGCAAAATTGTTCTCCCGATAAGTGTTGATAAATCAAGCAGGCAAAAAGTGCCAACTGTTGTAGGTGTTGCTAATTTATTTAATGCTAAAATTGTAGTCCTTGGGGTAAAAGAAAAAGGATTTGGCTTAAAAGAAAGCAGGGTAAGGGCATTTGTCAAACAAACAGTTAGATTTATAGAAAATAACACAGATCTGGAGGTGGAATCAAAAATAATTTCAGGAGGATCAAAGGCTAAGTTGGTAATGAAATTTATAGAGGAAGAGGATGCTGATCTGGTGGCTACAAAAATACATCATTCATCAAATCCTTTTGAAGGATTGGTTAAGCCATTTGCAAATGAACTTATTAATGAATCATCTTGTCCGGTTCTTGCTGTACCAACAAAAGAAACGCTATATTTGTAGCCTTAAATTTATTTGTTGTTTGGTATGAGGATAGTGCTTTTTATAGTTGTCTGTTTTATGGCTGTTTATTTGAACGGACAAAATAAAACGGGGCAACAGTTTTTTGAAGAGTTGAGTTATAGTAAGGGAGATAGTGGAAGGGTTAATGTTATTCAAGATCCTGAGCTTGAGAATATGGTAGGTGTTCATATAGATATGAATAAAAGAAATGGCGGGATTGACGGATTTCGTATTCAACTGTATTTAGGTTCGAGCAATAATGCAAAAAATGAAGCTACAGAAGTAAAAAAGAAATTACTTTCTCTTTTTAGCGATGAAAAAATATATGTGATGTATGAAGCTCCCTTTTGGCGAGTTCAGGTAGGTGATTTTAGAAGTAAAAATGAGGCATTGGAATTATACAGAAGTTTAAAAAAAGAATTTCCTAGTTGTTATCCCGTGCCGGTTAATAATATATCATTGTCAAATTTACAATAACTAAACGCTCTCGAAAGAGAGCGTTTGTTGTTTTAAATTGAAAAGTGTTTTTGAGTTTGTGTTTAAGCAGCTGTACTGTGGTATTTGTAGAGGTGTATGTAAAAAAAGTACCATTACAATTTATTAAAGGTATTTTGTTGTTGGGGAAGCCGAAAAAATAAAATAAATTTGCGCTTTCTTAAAAATTATAAGTTTAGTCTCTAAAAATTATGAGCGATCAAATTAAGCATGAGTGTGGTTTTGTGTTAATAAGATTACGTAAGCCACTGGAGTATTACAAAGAGAAGTATGGTTCGTGGATGTACGGATTGCATAAACTTTATTTGTTGATGGAGAAACAGCACAATAGAGGTCAGGATGGTGCTGGAGTTGTAAGCTTAAAGATTGATCAGAAATCAGGATCAAAGTATCTTTCGCGAAAAAGGTCAAACAAAGAAAATCCTATTCAGGATGTTTTTGCCGGTATTAACAAGTCTTTAGAATCGGTTGAAGGAAGTACACCGGAGTTGATTAAAGATCCGGTGTGGGCAAAAGAAAATATGCCATTCTCAGGTGAGCTGTATCTGGGTCACCTTCGTTATGGTACTTTTGGTCGTCATAGCATCGATTACGTGCACCCGGTTATGCGTGAAAATAATTGGCGCTCACGTAACTTGGTTTTAGCAGGTAACTTTAACCTGACTAATGTAGATGAGATTTTTAAGAATTTGGAGGATTTAGGTCAGCACCCTAAAGACTTTACAGATACAGTAACAATCCTTGAAAACGTTGGGCATTTTCTTGATGAAGAAAATCAAATGTTATTCCGTCAATATAAGAATGAAGGATTCTCTAATCGTGAAATCTCGCATAAGATTGAAGAGAATCTTGATGTGAGAAAGATTTTGGAGCGTTCCAGTCGTCGATGGGATGGTGGTTATGTAATTGCCGGTATGTTTGGTCATGGCGATTCATTTGTAGCCAGAGATCCATGGGGAATCCGCCCTGCTTCGTATTATGTGGATGATGAGATTGTTGTAGTGGCTTCAGAACGTCCTGTGATTCAAACGGCAATGAATGTTGGAATTAATGATGTTAAGGAGTTAAAGCCGGGACATGCATTAATTGTTAAGAAGAATGGTGAGGTTTCTGAGGAGTTGGTTCGTGTACCGCAAGAAAGAAGATCTTGTTCATTCGAGAGAATTTATTTCTCAAGAGGTAGTGATAAATATATATATCAGGAGAGAAAACAGCTTGGTAAATTATTGGCCCCATCTATCCTGGATAAGGTTAATCATGATTTGAAAAATACTGTTTTCTCATATATTCCAAATACAGCGGAAACAGCTTTTTATGGAATGATGGAAGGGGTGATGTCGGCCTGTACTAATCAAAAGATGAGGAAAATAAAGGAGCTTGGTTCTGAAATTGATGACAAAAAACTTGAGGAAATCATGAGTCTTGAGCCTCGAATTGAAAAAATTGCCATCAAGGATGTGAAGATGAGAACCTTTATTGCTGATGATGAAAGTCGAGATGATTTGGTAGCTCACGTTTATGATGTAACCTACGGCATTGTTAAAAATCAGGAAGATACGCTTGTAATCATTGACGATTCAATAGTGAGGGGTACTACTTTAAAAAAGAGTATTCTGAAAATATTAGACAGGCTTCATCCTAAAAAGATAATTGTTGTTTCTTCAGCACCTCAAATCAGATACCCTGATTGTTATGGTATTGATATGGCTAAGTTGGGCGACTTCTGTGCATTTAGAGCTACCATTGCTTTGTTAAAGGAAAGGGGTATGCAGTCGATAATTGACGATGTGTATAAGAAATGTAAAGAGCAACAAAATCTGCCTAAAGAAGAAATTGTAAACTATGTACGTGAAATTTACAAGCCTTTTACAGTTGAAGAAGTTTCGGCTAAAATAGCAGAAATGTTGACTCCTGAGGATATTGATGCTGAGGTGGAAGTTGTATATCAAACCGTTGAAAATCTACATAAGGCTTGTCCTAATGATAATGGAGATTGGTACTTTACAGGTAGGTATCCAACAGCAGGAGGTAATAAAGTAGTGAATACTTCTTTTATAAACTTTGTTGAAGGAAGAAATGCCAGGGCCTATTAAGGGATGGTAAAAATATATTATAAAGCAAAGGCTGTCTTTTAATTTAAGGCAGCCTTTGTTTTTGTTATAGCTGTTATCGCTGTTTTAATATGCGTTTTGCTGTGCTTAGGTATGAGTATATTTCGCTGGGGTGATGATTTATTTTGCTTTTGCTTCTCTTATGGCCTAGCCTGACCACAATGGCATCATGTTTTTTTAGGGCAAAAATATATTGGCCGTAAATACCTCTCGCATATGGGATGTTTTCTCCTTCATGGTTTATAATCCACCATTGATAGCCATAAAAATCTACAGGTTTATGATCTTCGTGATCTGTGAGGTAATTGGCTGCAGTAATTGATTTTTGTAAATATTTTTTACTGATTAATTGTTTTTTCTTGATGTGTCCATCCTTAAGAATTAGTTTTCCCAGGCGGGCAAAGTCTCTCGCATTGCTATTTAGGCAGCAATACGCTTTTTCGTCTCCATTGGTTTTGTCCAGGCTCCAAAGTGCTTCGTTTTCTGCTCCTAATGGAATCCACAATTTCTCAGAAGCGTAATCGGATAAGGATTTTTTAGTGGCTTTTTTTAATATGATGGAAAGTAGTTGTGTGTTTCCGCTTTTGTAATGAAACTCTTTCCCCGGAGTTTCGATGACTTTTAAATCTAGAACCAGCTTGTTAATGGCATTTCCATAGTATGCTTTGGTTGTCATCGAAAAAGGGTTGTCATAGCTTTCGTTCCAGTTTAAGCCACTACTCATGGTTAATAGGTGCCTGATGGTGAGTTTATTGTTTGGAGGTATTTTAAATTCAGGAATGAAATCTCCCACAGCTTGATCAATACTTTGTATGTAGCCATCATCAATGGCACAGCCAATTAACAGTCCAACTACGCTTTTGGCAACAGAAAAAGAGTTTGATAAAGTATGTTGGTTGAAATTGTCCCAGTATTCTTCATATACAATAGAGTCGTGTTGTATGATTAAGTAGGCAACCGATTTGTAATGTTCAAGCGTATCTCTTTCTTGATCAGTAATTTTGTATTGCATAAAATCGTGTGCATTTTGCCAAGGACTTACTGTTCCTGTTGCCACAATTCGGTTTTTGAATATCTTATAATCTTCAATGCCGGGGAAAAGATGCACTATGGTCATCTTTAGGTAGGCCGGAGTTATGGTGTAAAGAATAAAAAGAGAAATGGCGATAATGCCAATTGTTTTTAGGGTTTGATTTGATTTCATGCCTGTTGGTTTTGCATGTTATTTTTATTGATGATTTATGATTCTGTAGGTTGCCATTCCTTAAAGTTGATTAAATTGGGGAAGGCTTCTGGTTTGTAGATAGACTTTCCGCTAAGTGTTCTTAGGCATTCTTGTATTCCTTCAGCAACGCTGGGATGAGGGTAAAAGATCTTAAGCACTTCCTGAAGGCTGTTGCCTTGGTTGATAAGGTGTGCAACAGATACGATGTAAGCAGAAGCTTGTGGACCTGCGGCTCTCATTCCTAAAATTTTAGGTTCGTCATCGTTGCTTACAATGATTTTTACAAAACCATTGGTGTTTCGCATAGCGATGGCTCTGTTAACCAGTTGATTGGAGTAGAATGCTACTTTGTGCGGAATTTTACGTGCGCGCAGCTGTTTTTCATTTAAGCCTACGGAAGCTAATTCGGGTTTAAAAAACATGAGAGTCGACATATGCGAGTAGTCAAGCGGATAGCATGGGGTAGCTGCAATTTTTTCAGCAGCTAATCGTCCTTGAAACTCTGCTACGCTGTATAATTGTGTATGACCAGTAATATCTCCAGCTGCATAAATATGGCATTGATTTTTCCCGTCTCTTAAAACACAGTTATCAGCAATTTCTATTGTACCTCTTTCGGTGGTTTCTACACCAATTTTTTCCAAGCCCAGGTTTTCTGTATTCGGTACACGACCAATGGCAACTAGAGCAAGATCTACTTCAATAACTCTACTATTTCCAGCGTCGTAATCTAACACAACTTCCAGGTGGTCGGGGTGTTTGTTAATGGCTCGCAGATGGGCTGTATGATGAATAATAGCGCCATTGTCTTCCAGGTTTTTGGATACAAACTCACTAACATCGTTATCTTCATTTGGTAGTACGCGGTTTGCTCTATCTAAAAGGTGAACCTCAGTTTGTTTAAAGTTGCAGAATATAGTAGCAAACTCACAACCAATAATTCCTGAACCAATAATTAACATACGTTCTGGAAATTTCTTAAGTTTCAGAATGTCATTAGAGTCAATAATACGTTCGTGATCAATATCCAATCCCGGTGCTTTTCGCGGTTTAGCTCCAGTAGCAATAATAAAGTTTTTAGCTTTAAGTATTTGTATTGATCCTTCATTCTCTACCGAAATAGTGTAGGGATCGATAAATTTTGCCCAACCTTTAACCAATTCTAACGATCCTTTGTTTGATTTTCGTTCAGAGAATGTTTCTATTTGACTCAACATTTGATACTGCTTTTCTTTGGCAGCATGAACAACGGTTTTAATCACATGTGAGAAATCAACACTTAGGCTTCCGGACCTATAGCCTCTGTCGGTACGAGCAGCTACGGCATAATCCATGCTTAATTCATACATGGTTTTTGAGGTTAAAGCACCGTTCATAATTCCGGCACCCCCCAGATGTGCACCTTCTACTATGCATATTTTTAAACCGTAATCTAAGGCTCTAATAGCCGATGAAAATCCTGCAGGGCCTGAGCCAATCACTATTAAATCGTATTCGTTCATGTTCGTAAGTCGAAGGTTTTATATCGTTTATTATCTCTTTAATTTGAATGTACTTATTATTGATGTGTAATTGATGTTTAAAATAACCAATTCTTTAGCTCAATCAAAATGATGGGTCAGTTATTCTGTTGATTATGAAGAAGCTGATTAGATTAAACAATTTTAAATAGCTGCTTGCTATTAATAACTTTAGCAAATTCTTCGTTTAGGCTGGCTAGGGCTGTTTGATGAATTGTTTCAGATGAAAATTGTTCTTCGTTAATACTAATCCTGTCAAAAGTGGCTGTAGCATCAGAAATCACAAACGTATCATAACCTAAATTTTCAGCCATTCGAGCTGATGCTGAAATGCAATGGTTTGTTGTTAAGCCAATAATGATAATCTGGGTAATTTTTTGTTTGTCAAGCCTCTCTTTTAAATTAGTTCCTATAAATTCGCTATTTACATTCTTAATAATTAAAGGTTTATTCTCTAGAGGTTTAATTAAATCATGAATTTTAAATCCTGGATGTGACTTGTGAAGTTTAGATTTAGGATTTTGAGAACTGTGGATTATGTGAAACACATGAAGTTTTAAATCTCTCCACTTGGTTAAAATCTTAGCACAAATTTCCTCTGCATTTTTGTTGCTTCCCCAATAAGCTTCGTCTTCAAAACCTTTCTGCACATCAATGATCAATAATGCAGTGTTATTATCTTTTAAATGTACCATAAAGTATCGATAAAGCTATGTTTAATTTATCGTTTATACTATAAGTTGAAATGGGGATTATAGTTCAGTGAATAACTATAATTATCGATTTATTTTTTTCTTCTGTTTTTCAGGGTATGATAATCTATGTAATAAAGCATTTTTAATGAAATTGTATTTGTTTTTGGTGCTTTCATCATGTTGTTAAAGTTGCTTCTTAAGTTATGGTCAACCTCTTCATCTTCATCAAATATTGCATTTTTCCAAGCTATGGATATTTCAGAACCAGGTGCGAAAAACCATCTTAAAATCATATCAATATTAAAGATGTTAAGGTTGTTATTGTGATTTTGAATATACGATGGATCATGTATTAAGTAACCATCTTCATTCAATTGGAAAAAATCTTTGTATTGAACACCAGACCAATAATGACGTCCTCTAAAACTTAAACTTAAAGCGTTGTTAAATGTGTAATCTATTTCAATTTTGTTTTCTAATATGCTTACATCTCGTTTTCCTATGTAAATTGTGTCGTTATTTTCTGTGTGGTCAACATGTCCATTGTTGTTAAATTCATTATTGAAATGTAAATCATATCCTAATCTTAAGTGTTGACCCAAACGGACATCTATTCCAATATAGCCACTATAATTATACTCATCTGTTTTAGGGCGGTTTGCGCTTCCTATACGGCCGCCAAAACTTAAATTCTTTCTACGATCGGTATTAAGTGAAATATTGCCCCAAAAGTAGTGTGGTTGATAAAAATAACGACCTTCTACTCTTGTTTCATAGTAATCGTGTTGGTACGAACCATAGCCTGTATTAAGGTTTAGACCATAATTGTTTTTAAACTGAAAGTAGGTCCAAATACTAGTTTCGCTACCCATAAAATCGTTGGGATTTACGATTCTATCATATTCACTAAAGGCACCAATATGCCATTCTCTAAAAATAAAAAAAGGTTCTACAATGCTGTATTCAATATATGCCTCTGAAGTTAGGATATTATTCCTGCGAAGAAATCCCATGTCGTTTGGGTTGTAGTTTTCTGAATAATATTCCTGCTCAACACCAAAGTTTAATTGTCCACCGTTTTTCTCCAATTCAAGCTCGGCATAGTTACCTTCCTGTATTTGTTTATTTTCATCCTTACGATGGCTATAACCGCCTTGCCCGCTAATAGCAAAGGTTAAGTTTTTATCCCTAATTTGAAATTCGGTAGCAGTAACATTGGCAGTATATGGATTTCCGGCTATTATCATATTTGTATTGATAAGGCTTACATAGGAGTTGTTTTTTAATGATTTATCAACTACAAATGTGTTGTAATTAGTAAAAGGCTGTACTTCAATGCTTCTGGTTTTCCCGCTTAAGGTGTCTTTTATTGTCGCATTCGAGGATAATGACATGGCATTTAGTAATCCTAATCCCCAACCATTGGTGGTTCTTCCTGATACCTTTGTAGCATTTACTAACTGAGTTGTAGTGGGATTGAAATCAACTACTTCATTATCTTTTAAATTATCTTCTGCCCTTGAGGCAAATTTGGGTTTAGCTCCAATTCTGCGTGAATAGAATATATCTCCCCTTTGAAATAACTCTGTACCTTCAGTAAAAAACTGCCTTCTCTCATCATAGTATAATTCAAAGGGAGATAAATTAAGCTGCTTATCGTCAGATTGTATTTGTCCAAAATCTGGAATTAACATCATGTCCAATGTAAAGCTCTCATTTATACCGTATTTTAAATCCATACCTCCTTTATATAGGAATTCTACAGGTTTACCATCGCCTGTCGATTCAATATATGTTGCTACATATGGACTTAAAGAGAGCCTGATGGGAGGTTTAATGTTTTTTATTCCGGTTAGCTCTCCTTGTTGATGAATAAATCCTGATACCTGTCTATCAATAAAATTCCAGGAATTATTTGAATTGTAGCGCCTGATATTTCGGAACATATTTAGTCCCCAGGTATGTACTTCAACTTCAGGGAAGCGTAAAGCTGAGAAAGGTATGCGCATTTCAATGATCCAACCTTTGTCAGTCACCCTGGTTTTACTTTGCCAAACAGCATCCCAGTTACCATCTTCGCGGTCGTAATTGCTTTTTATGGCTTTTATATCTGTTTGTACACCCGCAGGAGTAATGAAAAAGCCATACGCTAGTTGTCCTTTATTATATGGATCAAAATAAACACCAAAGTAGTCTGACATTCCTATGTTATCTCTGCTTGATAGGAAATTAAAAATACTATCCGGAGAATTGTCGTAAAGCATGGCTCCAAGGTATACGGCTGATTGGTCGTAAAAGAAATAGACTTCTGTTTTCTGAAAAGAAGGTTTGCCATTATACGGTTGTAATTGTACAAAATCTATAGCTGGTGCAATATGGGAATATGCTTCTTCATTTAAGTAACCATCAATAGTTAGTGGCTTATCTATCTGTAGAGCTTCAACACTTTTTTTCTCTTGTGATGAAGTTATTTGTATTATTACCGAAAGCAGTATTGTTAGGATTAGGTTTTTCATGCAGTACGGTACTTAATTGATTGTTTGTAGGGTGTATGAATAATAAGAATTAAATGTAAGAATAAATTATTTATCTAAATTTTTCAATGAATATTTGATTGGAGGTGATTATTGAACAATATAAAATGAAAAAAGGCACTTCTGTTATAGAAATGCCTTTGAAATATTGTAAGTAATTATTATCTAATCGTGTGGATCGTTAGGATTGTATGTTTCAACGTGTCGTTGGGTTTTCGCTTTATTAAATTCATTGATAGTTATAATAATACCTGTTTCTTCAACGTCTCCAAAACGATCGTTTACTGCCGTGCCAAATGACCTCATGGATGGCGACAGGTTCATGTAAGCATTAACAAGCGGAGGGATAGATTCACCTAATTCTCTTACTCTCTTATTAAGTACTTTGTAATCTTCAACGAAAGTTGGTCCTTTAAAAATTTCATCAATTTTTTCAGGTGATAATCCTATTTTTACTTTAAAGTCATCTAACGGATATACTAATAAGTCAGGATCGCTAAAGTATTTATTCATGAAGCTTAAGATAAGGTCTCTGGCTTCCTGATTAAAGTGGGTGTACATGGTCACTTTTCCAAAGAAATATTTCATCTCAGGATTATTAACAATCAATGAACCTAGTCCGTCCCAAAGATTATCTAAAGCGTAAAGGCTTTTTGCACCTTGTTTGCTCGATTGGTATTGAGGTTGAACAAATGATCTGCCCAACTCAATGGTTTTTGGGAGGTACTCATCTAAAAACTTTTTAGAGAAATGAAATAAGCGGGAAGTGGCTAGTTTTACATTGCCATCCTTATCTCTGGGAATTGTGTTTCCCATGATGTAGCGGTAGCCTCCTAATATTTCTTTTTCCATAGGGTCCCAAACGATAAGCTGTCTGTAAGGAACTTCTGCAGTATCGTAATCGTCAATGTCTGCTTCTTTGCCGGTACCTCCGCCTGCCTGACGAAAAGAAATCTCTCGTAAGCGACCAACCTCTCTCATCAAGTTTGGAGCTTCAGATCCTGCAAAGTCATATATTTTATTGCCGCCCTTGTTAGTGTTGCGAACAAATCTTTCTTTAGTTAATTCTGCCTCCAGTTTATCTTTTTCAACTGGAGGAATAATTGGTTTATCTGAATCCATGTAAATTATAGATTTTTGGAGCTACAAAATTAAACTAATTTTGGTAAGGTGTAGACTGTTTCTTTTATTTTTTCTGCCCATATTTTTGCAGAGTGCTTTTCTTTGATCTCTTGCCATGGAATTGGAGTGCCAAAAGTAACGGTAATGTCTTTGCCTTTTTGCTTAAACATTTCATCAACCAGGTAAAGCATTTCAATGTTTGCTTTTAATCCAAAAAACTTTCTAAGTCTGGCCAGATTATAAAAGAATCTCGAATTTTTACCTTCAATATGAACCGGAACGATATTTCTTTTGTGTTTGATTGCTTTTTTTATGAAGTTAGTTTTCCATTCCAAATCTTTAATTTCACCTTTTTGCTTTCTGGATACCAATCCAGCAGGGAAAAACAGAACTTGAGAGTCGGACTGAAATGCATCTTCTATAAGCATGGCTGCTTTTCTTGAGTGGCCTCCATGTTTGTTAATGGGTACAAATATGTCGTTAAATCTTCCAATCTCCAGCAATATGTCGTTTACGGGGAATTTAATGTCATTAAACACGCTGCCTACTTCATTCATAAATATAATTCCGTCTAACCCTCCCAGGGGGTGATTGGCAACAAATAAATAGTGCCCATCAGTAGGTATTTTATCCAAGCCAACAGAGTTGCTTTTAACTCCAAAGAGTTGGGTGCATAGTTTGCCAAATTCTACATTATAACTATTCGGATTTTTAACCAATATTTCATTAAGACTATCCTGGTGAATAACTCTTTTTAAATAAGAGATAACGAATTTGGGTATCCACTTTAAAATAGCTGGATTTTTGTCATGAAATATTTTCTCAATATCCAGCTTTACTGATGGTTTGTTACTGTTTTGGTTCATTAATTCTTCAAATGAGAGGTCAATTTTAGGAAAAAAATACTAAAACTGAAGGTCTTGGTAAGAAAAAAATAAAGAGATATTTTTTTTAGGGGTGATAATTAGGGGCTATTAGAGGAAGAGATTGTTTCAGGTAGTCGATAAATAAAGGGATGAGAGGAGGGCTATTGATAGGTTACTAAAATGGGTACTATTTTTCAATAATAATTTAGATCAATGTTATTTTATTATTGTATAACAGTAGTGTGATACGTTTCATAAATCATCAGCTATATCAAAATATTGTAATAAAAAAAGTTCTTGCTATGATTAAGGAGCTCATAAAAATAACCACAAAAGATTCCATGGGATCAAAGAATTAGAAATCTTTTGTGGTAAAATATTTATGCATCAACGTTCAAAAACATATTTATAGGTATTTTCCTTTTTGCCATTTTCCTCAATAAACTTACCTTCAAGCGTAAGTGTGCCATTTAAATCAAAAGAGTAAACTTCTTTACGTACTACGCGTTCAGAGTTCTCAGGTTGGTAATAGATAATATTGAGTTGTTGCTCTTTAAAAAATGCCTTTCCCATTGTTGCTTGAATCCAATTGTCGCCACCAGCTTTTATAAATACGGGCAATAAAGTATTATAAGGTGTGATATTCAATTCTTTTACTTCCCACATATGCCATTGTCCATTGCCCTGGTTATTTGTAAAGACTGATTTTATTTTAAAACCGGTTGGTGTTTTAGTGAAGTAGCAAGTTTGTTTTTCTATGGAATCGACCCACGGCATATTAATTTCCGATAGTTCTGTGTTTATCTGCCAGGATCCTTGTGCCCAGTTGAGTAATCTCATATTGTTTTTAACTTTATATTCGTCTAGTTTAGTTACTGTCATTTGGCTTATTTTCCACTTGCCTCCGTCTTTGATTAAAACGCGCGTACCACTACCTTCGGCTTCGGTAAACCTTACCAGGGCGGCGTTTTTGGTAATGTTAAATTTGTAATCAGTTTTGTTTAGTTCAGTTTCGATAGGTTGAGGGTTTCTTTTAAACTCCTCTTTAATGTATTTTTCTAACTCCTCCCAGCTTGAGTATTCGTAGTGATAATTTGGAGAATATACAGCCCAATGAATCGTTGGAGAGTGTAACCATGTATTACTCCATTTTTCAAAATCGCGTTGAAGGAAATAATTTGTTTCATTCTCAATCACCTGTTTTATGGCCGCTTCGTCTTTACTTAATTGTGCCATTAAAACGGGTGGCATCAATATAACTAGTAATAGTGCAATTGTTTTCATTGTTTTCATTTTTTAAATTAAAATATTTGAGAGGTAATTTACGATGTGAGTTAAGGTTTGTCAATTGTAATTAATACATTACCCTGCGTTATTTTTTATAGCCCTGTGGATAATTGGTGCGATCCTACATATAAAAAACAGGAGGTTGGAATTATTCTGTTTTATAGGGGATTTATGGCAGCTTATTGTTTGTGCACCCCTATAAATGTAAAGAATGATTTTTTTCAAGACTATTTTTGAAGTTAGAATCATAAGTTACCTTACTTTTAAGAAGTTTTGATAGCTTGTTTTTCTTTGTAATTATAAAACTTATCAACAATATGTAATAAAGTGGAACAAAGTGGTTGATTGTGGTTTATAAATTTTATATTTTTACCAAAATTAATTCGCAATCGTAATGGCCACATTTATAGGTGATTTTGTTTGTAAATCTGATACAAAAGGACGCATTGTTTTGCCTTCGGTGTTTAAAAAGGCAATGAATGCAATGGAAGAGAATCGTTTTGTTGTAAGGAAGGATTTGTTTGAAGATTGCTTAATTTTGTCACCGTATCCAGAGTGGGAAGAAGAAATGGAAGAAATTCGCTCACGGGTGAATTTGTATAATCGGGCCGAGAATAAATTCTATCGTCAATATTTTAGAGGAGCAGCAGAAGTTACTTTTGATGCCAATGGAAGAATATTAGTACCCAAAAGGTTAATGGAGAAAATAGGTCTTCCTAAAGAGATTGTTCTTGTGGGAGTTGATCAAAAAATAGAGTTGTGGCATAAGAGTGTATACGAGAGTGAAGAAATGTCGGAGAGTGACTTGGCTCTGATGGCAGAAAATATTTTAGGAGGAGTTATTAATCGTCAAAAGGAGGGGGAATAATGGAGGATGTTTATCATGTACCGGTTTTGCTGAACGAGTGCATCGAAGGCCTTAAACTGAAAGAAGGTGGCGTGTATGTTGACCTGACTTTTGGTGGAGGAGGTCATACAAAAGAAATTTTAAAGCACCTGAAAGGTGGGAAAGTAATTGTTTTTGATCAGGATGAAGATGCTTATGCAAACAGACCTGATGATGAGCGTTTGATTTTTGTGAAGCACAATTTTAGGTATTTAAAGCACTTTCTACGTTATCTGAATATTTCAAAAGTAGATGGTATTTTAGCTGACTTAGGGGTTTCTTCTCATCATTTTGATACTCCGGAAAGAGGATTTTCATTTCGGTTTGAGGGTGAGCTTGATATGCGCATGAATAAACAAGCCAGGCTGAAAGCTTCTGATGTTCTTAATGAGTACAGTGAAGATGATTTATTTAAGATTTTTAAAAATTATGGAGAGATAAAGCATTGTGCCAAGTTGGTGAGAGGAATATTAAATTATCGCCAGGGCAAGCCTTTTGTAATGATTTCAGAATTACTTGAGGTGGCTGAGCCTTGTGTGCCTGCTCGCGATAAAAATAAATTTCTGGCTAAAGTATTTCAGGCATTACGTATTGAGGTGAATGGAGAAATGGAGGCGCTTAAAGAAATGTTAATGCAAACCAAGGATGTGCTTGGAGAGGAAGGACGGTTGGTTATTATTTCGTATCACTCCCTGGAAGATAGATTGGTTAAGAATTTTATGAAAACAGGGGATTGTGATCAAACGCAACCGGAAAAAGATTTTTATGGGAAAAGTATAGTTCCTTTTAAGGCCATAAGCCGTAAGCCAATTCTGCCAACGGCACATGAGTTAGTGGTAAATAGCAGATCAAGAAGTGCCAAACTTCGAATATCAGAAAAAATATAGATATGGCTGCAAAGAAAAAGAAAGAGGCTGAGTTTGTCGGGTCGGGCGATTATGCATTTCGAAAGATATCTTTTCGAGACATCGTTTCCGGAAGAATATTTACCCGTGATGTTGTGGTGAAGCAGCTGCCTTATTTTCTGTTTTTAACTGTGTTGGCATTTACTTATATATCAAACCATTTTAAAGTTGAGAAATTACTGAAGAAAGCTGCAACACTTAATAAGGATATACAGGAATTAAGAATAGAAGCAATTACTACTTCATCGGATTTAATGTATATCAGCAAGCAGTCAGTGATTTTACAAAAGGTAAAAGAAGCGGGAGTAGAGCTTGAAGAACTTGTTGAACCACCAAGGCAAATTATAATTACAAAATAGTAGCATTAATAAATGACGATAAAGAGAGACATAACATGGAGAGTTGGGGTTATTTACCTTGCGTTGGTTGTGCTGGCTGTCGTTGTCTTTGGTAAGGTCGTTTATCTTCAGGTTGTAGAAGGGGAGGAGTGGCGAAGCAAGGAAGCTAAGTTAACGAGTAAGGAGCGTGAAATTGAAGCAAACAGGGGAAATATACTGGCCAGTGATGGTCGTAAGTTAGCCTGCTCTGTGCCAAGTTATCGATTGTATATGGATTTGATGGCACATGGTTTAAAAGATGAGATTTTTAATGCGAATGTAGATAGTTTAGGCATCTGTTTATCTAAGTTTTTTAAAGATAAATCTGCTTCTGCATATAAAAGAAGTCTGGTTGATGCACGTCAGAAAGGTAAACGATATTACAGAATTCATCGTCGACGTATTTCTTATACAGAATTAAAAGAGGTAAAGAAGTTTCCAATTTTTCGATTGGGAAAAAATGTGGGAGGATTTATACCAGAACAAATAGATCAGCGAAAGCAACCTTTTGGAATTTTGGCATCTCGTACCATTGGTAAACTTTATGAAGAGAAAGAAAAAGGAGGTATGGTTGGTTTAGAGCGTGCCTATAATGAGGTGTTGAAGGGTAAGAATGGGGTGAATACCTTTACCCGAATTTCTGGCAGATGGGTGCCTGAAGAGGTGATGCCTCCAAAAAATGGAAATGATATTTTAACTTCTCTGGATATTGAAATCCAGGATGTTGCAGAAAGTTCTTTGAGGCAGCAGTTAATTAAACACAATGCGCATCATGGTATTGCCATATTAATGGAAGTGCAAACCGGAGAAATAAAGGCTATAGCCAACCTCCATCGACGAAGTGCAGGTGTGTATATTGAGGACTATTTTAATTATGCGATTGGAGAGGCTTCGGAGCCAGGCTCTGTGTTTAAGCTGGCCAGTGTTATGGTGGCTCTTGAAGATGGCATGATTAATTTGGATGATTCAATTGAAACAGGTAACGGAGTCTGTAAATTTTATGATCGTACCATGCGCGATTCGCATCTTGGAGGTTACGGAATAATTACCCACAGGCAGGTTTTTGAGAAATCATCTAATGTGGGTATTTCTAAAATGGTGGTTGAACATTATAAATCAAATCCTAAAAAGTTTGTAGATAGATTGTATTCTATGGGCCTGAATAAGAAAAACGGATTAGAGATTAAAGGGGAAGATGACCCAATGATTAAATATCCGAATTCTAAATCATGGTCTGGTGTTACACTTCCCTGGATGTCGATTGGATATGAAGTAAAAATGACGCCTCTTCAAACCTTAACATTTTACAATGCAGTGGCCAATAATGGAAAAACGATGAAGCCATTTTTTGTGAAAGGAGTTTATCGTCATGGTGAATTGGTTGAATCTTATGAGCCAAAAGTATTGAATCCATCAATATGTTCATTGTCAACTATTGATAAGGTGCATGAATTGTTGGTTGGGGTTGTGGAAAATGGAACGGCAAAGAATATAAAGAATAGCAATTACAAGATAGCGGGTAAAACGGGAACTGCGCAAATAGCTAAGGGAAAAGATGGTTATAAAAAAGGTGGCGTTGAGTATCAGGCTTCTTTTGTCGGTTATTTTCCTGCTGACAGACCAAAGTATTCGTGTATTGTAGTAGTTAACGGACCATCAAATAATGTGTATTACGGTAATTTGGTGGCCGGAACGGTCTTTAAAGATATAGCTGACAGAGTATATGCCTCAGGTTTTGATATGCTGAAGGAGCGGGTAAAAGAAAATCCGACTTCCGGAGTTATGCCATATTCAAAAGGTGGTACAAAGGAAGATTTGGCTACAGTATTTGAAAAACTGCAGGTAACTGTTGATGGGCAAGAAGTAGAGTCAAATTGGATTTCAACAACGGCTCAGGAACACAAGGTTAACTTTAAACGAAAATCTTTTGCAGAGGGTTTAGTGCCAAGTGTTAGAGGCCTGGGAGCAAAGGATGCTGTTTGTTTGTTAGAAAATATGGGGCTTAAAGTAATTGTATCCGGAAGGGGTAAAGTGGTTCAGCAATCAATTGCAGCAGGTAGCAGAATAAAAAGTGGAACGAGAATAATAATAAAGTTGGGTTGATGAAATTTAGTGTTTCGCAAATAAAAGAATGGACTAAGGTATCTGAATTAACAGGTAACGATCAGGCTGAATTTAATGTTATAACATTTGATTCAAGAAAGGCTGTTGAGAATACATTGTTTGTAGCTGTAAAAGGCGTCAGCGCAGATGGTCATGCATTTATTTCTCAGGCTATAGCTGCTGGTTGTGATGTAATTGTTTGTGAGCATAAACCAACACAGGAATACGAGAATGTAACTTTTGTAGTGGTTGAGGATTCTGCTAAAGCATTGGGTGAAATAGCATCGGGTTTTTATAACAATCCTTCCCACGAACTGGAACTGATTGGTGTAACAGGAACCAATGGTAAAACAACGGTGGCAACTTTGCTTTATGAGTTATTTAGAGAGATGGGGTTTGAGTCGGGCTTGTTTAGTACTGTGGCCAATTATATAGGAGATGAAAAAATACCTTCTACACATACTACGCCTGATCCTGTGGCCTTAAATAAATTGATGCGTCAGATGGTGGATGCCGGTTGTCGTTATTGTTTTATGGAGGTGAGTTCTCATGCTATTGATCAAAAGCGAATTGCAGGTTTAAAATATAAGGGTGGAGTATTTACAAATTTAACCCATGATCATCTTGATTATCACAAAACTTTTGATGCTTACTTAAAAGCCAAAAAAATATTTTTCGACAGTTTATCGAAGGATGCCTTTGCCATTATAAATTCCGATGATAAAAATGGAATGGTAATGGTTCAAAACTGCAAGGCCAATATCAAGTCGTATTCAATAAGAGGAATGGCGGATTACAAGGCCAGGATTATTGAAAGCATGTTTGAGGGTATGCAGTTGCTTATTAATGATGATGAAGTATGGACGCCGTTTATAGGTAAGTTCAATGCTCAAAATCTTTTAGCTGTGTATGGGGTAGCATTATCCTTAGGAAGAAGTAAAGATGAAGTGCTTATAGCTATAAGTAAGTTGCATAGTGTTGATGGTCGTTTTCAAACTTTGCGTTCAAAGGGCGGTATTACTGCTATAATTGATTACGCACATACGCCTGATGCTTTAAAAAATGTAATTGAAACAATAAATCATATACGCCAGCCTGGGCAGGAGCTGATAACAGTAGTGGGTGCAGGAGGTGATCGAGATAAAGCTAAGCGACCGGAGATGGCAAAGGTTGCTGTTGCTAATAGTGGTCGTGTTATTCTTACATCTGATAATCCAAGGACTGAAAAACCTCAAGCCATTATAGATGATATGATGGAAGGTGTGGATTTTAAAAGCAGAATTAAAGTGGTATCTATTGTGGATCGTAAGGAGGCCATAAAAACAGCTTGTGTTTTAGCCAAGAGGGGAGATGTTATTCTGGTAGCAGGCAAAGGGCACGAGGATTATCAGGAGGTAGATGGCGTAAAGCATTATTTTGATGATAGAGAGGTTGTAAAGGAATTTTTTGAAATGATATAGGAATCAGAGTGTAAACAATATTGGTTGTTTGTAATCTAAAAATATAAAATTAAATGTTATACCATCTTTTTGAATACTTTGAGCAGTTGGATTTACCTGGAGCAGGAATGTTTAAATATATTTCTTTTCGTTCAGGTTTAGCTGTAATAGTATCGCTTTTAATAGGAACCATATTTGGTAAAAGAGTAATTAAGTTATTACAGCGTAAGCAGATTGGCGAAGTTGTCAGGGATTTAAATCTTGAAGGTCAGTATCAGAAAAAAGGTACCCCAACGATGGGGGGAATCATCATTATTGCTTCCATATTAATACCCACCTTGCTTTTTAGTAAGTTGTCAAATGTATATGTCATTCTTATGTTGGTATCTACGATTTGGTTAGGTGTTATCGGATTTTTAGATGATTATATTAAGGTATTTAAAAAGAATAAAGAAGGTTTGGCGGGTAAGTTTAAAATTGCTGGTCAAATTGGTTTGGGTTTAATTGTTGGCTTAACATTATTCTTTAGCGATGCTGTAGTTATCCGTGAAAAAATTCCTGGTGAAACAGTAATTGTACAAACTGAAGATGGACAAAGTATAGAAAAGCAGGCTACGCGCGATGTAAAATCAACTGTAACAACCATTCCTTTTGTTAAAAACAATCGTTTCGATTATTCATGGTTTGTTGGCTTTATGGGTGAATCGGCAGCTAAGTGGGGATGGGTTGTTTTTGTGTTGGCTGTCATATTCATCATTACAGCGGTTTCTAATGGAGCAAATATGACTGATGGTCTCGATGGTCTGGCTACAGGTACCTCGGCCATTATCGGAACAACATTGGGAATATTGGCTTATGTTTCCAGTAACACCGTATATGCCGATTATTTGAATATCATGTATATCCCTCAATCAGAGGAATTAGTAATTTTTATGAGTGCCTTTATTGGAGCAACTATCGGATTTTTATGGTATAATTCATTTCCTGCACAGGTTTTTATGGGTGATACAGGAAGTTTAACCTTAGGTGGTATTATTGCTGTTTTTGCCATTATTATACGTACCGAATTATTGATTCCGATTCTGTGTGGAATTTTTCTTGTAGAGAACATTTCCGTGATGATTCAGGTGTCATGGTTTAAGTATACTAAAAAGAAATATGGAGAGGGAAGGCGTGTATTTAAGATGGCGCCATTACATCACCATTATCAAAAGAAAGGATATACAGAGTCTAAAATTGTTACCCGCTTTTGGATTGTAGGAATTATTTTGGCTGTATTAACAATTGTTACACTTAAGGTTAGATAATTAAACTATCAATAAAAAGGATGAATAAACGAGTAGTTATATTAGGTGCAGGAGAGAGTGGTGTTGGAGCGGCACTTTTGGCTCAAAAACAGGGTTTTGATGTTTTTGTTTCAGATATGTCTGTGGTAAAAAATACTTTTAAAGAGGAGCTTGAAAGCCATCAAATTAACTACGAGGAGAATCAGCATTCGCAGGAGAAAATTTTTAATGCAGATGTTGTGGTAAAAAGTCCTGGTATTCCGGATACGGTTGCATTAATTGTTGGCTTAAGGGATAAAGGGATTGAAGTGATCTCTGAAATTGAATTTGCAGCTCGATTTACTGATGCAAAATTTGTTTGTATTACCGGAAGTAACGGAAAAACCACTACCTCTTTATTGACCTATCATGTGCTTAAAAGTGCAGGTGTTAATGTGGGATTAGCCGGAAATATCGGTCAGAGCTTAGCCCGGCAGGTGGCGCTTGATTCACCAAAAGAGTGGTATGTGCTCGAGTTGAGTAGCTTTCAGTTGGACGGGATGTATCAGTTTAAGGCAGATATTGCTGTTTTAATGAATATCACGCCTGATCATCTTGATCGCTACGATTATAAGATGCAAAACTATATAGATTCTAAGTTTAGAATTTTACAAAACCAAACAGAAGATGATTATTTCATTTATTGTTTGGATGATGAAAATATTACCCGGGAGTTAGCAGTGAGGAGTATAAAGGCTCAGCAGCTTCCTTTTTCGAATGATTGTGAAGTTAGTGAAGGAGCCTTTTTTCAAGATAACCAAATAGTATTTAAATTAAAGGAGGATGCTATGAGTGTATTTATTGAGCAATTAGCTATTCAGGGCCGACATAATCAGTATAATACTATGGCCGCAGGTATTGTTACCCGCTTGTTTCAAATCAGAAAGCCGGTAATTAGAGAAAGCCTGTTGAGTTTTAAAGGTGTTGAGCATCGTTTAGAAAGAGTTTTGTCTGTAAGAGGAATGGAGTTTATTAACGATTCTAAGGCAACCAATGTCAATTCATCGTGGTATGCACTTGAAAGCATGAAAACAAAGGTGATATGGATTGCCGGGGGCGTAGATAAAGGGAATGATTATTCTGAGATAAAGCATCTGGCAGCAAGCAAGGTGAAGGCCTTGGTGTGTTTGGGCAAAGATAATCAAAAGCTGGTTGACAGCTTTAGTGGTATAGTACCTACAATTGTAGAGTGTGCTTCGATGCAGGAGGCAGTGAAATCAGCTTACTATCTTGGCGACAAAGGAGATTCTGTTCTGCTTTCACCTGCATGTGCCAGCTTCGACTTATTTGATAATTATGAACAGCGAGGAAGACTGTTTAAAGAGTGTGTAAGAAATTTATAATTTGAATTGATGGGGTTAAAGGCAACGCTTCAAAAATATTTTAAAGGCGATCCGATTTTGTGGGGAGTGATAGCTATCCTTGCGGCTATCTCTTTGTTAGCAGTATATAGTTCTACTGGATCATTGGCATATAAGTATCAAGGAGGGAATACCTATTATTATATGTTTAAGCATTTTGTGTTTCTTTTAGTAGGTATTGGATTGATATGGTTAATTCATCAAATGGATTATCGGTTATTTGCCAAGTATGCCACCTTGTTTTTATGGGTTTCCATTGGACTTTTATTAATAACCCTTGTAACCGGGATGAGTTTGAATCAGGCCTCACGTTGGTTAACGGTGCCTGGAATAGGCTTGTCGTTTCAGCCTTCGGAGCTTGCTAAGTTATCTCTTATCATGTATATAGCGCGTACTCTGGCACGTCATCAGGATGAGGAAGAGGGTGCAGTAGGAGCTTTTAAGCCTATTATGACCTATACAGGAATTGTATGTGTGCTGATTTTTACTGAAGATTTTTCCACAGCATTTCTAATTGGTTTTATCGCGTTTTTGTTGATGTTTATTGGAAGGGTTCCATTTAAATATTTATTTGGCACCATGGCTGTTGCTGTTCTTTTAATTGTTGTAATTTTTTCAGCCGCATCATATTTACCATTTCTTCACAGGGCAGAAACATGGAAAGCACGTGTTGAGCGTTTTGTAAATGATGATGATTCGGATTCCGAAGGTAGTTATCAATCGCGGCAGGCGCAGATGGCCGTAGCTACTGGAGGTTTCTTTGGTAAAGGGCCGGGTAATAGTAAGCAACGTAATTTTCTTCCACACCCTTATAGCGATTTTATTTTTGCAATTATTGTAGAGGAGTGGGGTATTGTAGGCGCTATTTTGATGATTATGTGTTATGTCGTGTTTTTATTTCGGGCAGGCGTTATTGTTCGGGGAAGTATGCGCACATTTCCGGCCTTTCTGGCCATCGGCTTAGCTTATTTGCTTGTGTTTCAGGGTTTCTTTAATATGGGGGTAGCTGTGGGTATTTTCCCGGTAACCGGACAACCATTACCATTGGTAAGTATGGGAGGAACTTCAATCTTGTTTACCTGTGTGGCATTGGGGGCAATTCTTAGTGTAAGCCGAAATAATATGGAAGAGGCTCAGAGATTAAAAGAAGAATCAGAGGTTTCGTATTCATAATATAAGTTTAAAAAGATTTGGTATGAAGGTGATTATAAGTGGTGGAGGAACCGGAGGGCATATTTTTCCGGCTATTTCAATTGCTAATGCGCTTAAAGCAAAGGATGCTTCAATTGAAATATTGTTTGTAGGAGCTGAAGGCAAAATGGAAATGGAAAAGGTTCCAGCTGCAGGTTATAAAATTGTAGGTTTGCCTGTTGCCGGTTTTCAGCGTAAGCTTACCTTTAAAAATGTTACCTTCTTTTTTAAACTGGCGGCAAGTATGCTTAAGGCACGTAAGGTTGTTAAGCAATTTAAGCCAGATGTTGTTGTTGGTGTGGGTGGTTATGCCAGTGGACCTGTTTTGCGTGTGGCTACCAATAACAAAATACCGGCTATCATTCAGGAACAGAATTCTTATCCGGGGGTTACCAATAAAATCTTATCTAAAAAGGTAAATAAAATTTGTGTGGCATATCCTGAGATGGAGCGGTTCTTTCCTCAATCAAAAATAATACTTACGGGAAACCCTGTTCGTCAAAGCTTACTGAATCAACCAAGTAGAGAAGAGGCTGCGGGATATTTCAATCTAGACCCAAATAAAAAAGTGGTATTTGTTACCGGAGGAAGTTTGGGAGCCAGAACAATTAATGAAGGAATTTTGTCTGGCTATGAGAAGTTATTGAAGGAGGATATTCAGGTTATCTGGCAAACGGGTAAATTTTATTTTGAACAGATTAATGATAAAATAAAGGATCAGGAAAATATTAAAGTGATGGCCTTTGTAGATAAGATGGAGGCTGCTTTTGCACTTGCTGATGTTGTTGTTTCAAGGGCCGGGGCTTCGTCTATATCAGAAATGGCCATATTAAATAAGGCTGCCATTTTTATTCCTTCTCCTAATGTTTCGGAGGATCATCAAACTAAAAATGCCATGGCTTTGGTACGTAAGGAAGCAGCCATAATGGTGGCCGATAAAGATGTGAATGATCAACTTATTGATAAGGTGATAGAATTGCTTGGAGATGAGGAGAAAATCAAATCTTTACAAAAAAATGTAAATCAATTTGCCATGCCGGATGCGGCGGTGCATATTGTAGATGAATTATTGAAGCTAGTAAAATAAAAGATTAAATGAATTTTGATCGCATAAGAAATGTTTATTTCGTAGGTATTGGGGGTATTGGAATGAGTGCCTTGGCAAGATATTTTAAGGCCAATGGCTATAATGTTTCGGGTTACGACCGTACACAAACGCAACTAACAGGTGAGTTACAGAAAGAAGGTATTAGTATTTGTTTTGATGATGATTTAAACCTTGTATGTGATGCCTTTAAGGATACAGAATCAACCTTAGTAGTGTATACACCGGCAATAACAGCTTCCAATAATCAATTGTGTTTCTTTAAGGATAATGGTTTTGAAATTAAAAAACGATCCGAAGTTTTAGGAATATTAACCCGACAACGTAAAGGTATATGTATTGCGGGAACACATGGAAAAACTACCATTTCAACCATGGTGTCGCATTTGTTAAAACAATCTGAGGTTGATTGTAGTGCCTTTTTGGGAGGAGTTTCTCAAAATTATAAGTCTAATCTCTTATTGTCTTCAAAATCAGATTATGTTGTTCTTGAGGCTGATGAATTTGATCGGTCGTTTCTGCAATTATCTCCATACTTAGCCCTGATATCTTCAATGGATGCTGATCATTTAGATATATACGGAGATGAGAACTCGGTTAAAAAATCTTTTGCTTATTTTGCTTCCCTGGTCAAGGAGGATGGTATTTTACTGTTGGAGAAAAGAATTAAGTTGCAGGGTGAAAATAAAGGTAACATTAAACGATATACATACTCTGTAGATGATCAAACGGCGGATTTTCATGCACAAAATATTCGCTTAGTGGAAGGTTTGTATCAGTTTGATTTGCATACGCCTGAGGGAATAGTAACAGATTTATTGCTTGGCATTCCCGGGATGGTTAATGTGGGTAATGCTGTTGGGGCATGTGCTTCGGCTGTTTTGGTTGGAGTAAAGGGTGAGGAGATAAGGAAATCATTACCCGAATTTAAAGGGATAAGACGAAGATTCGATTATAGGATTAAGCGAAATGATTTGGTTTTGATTGATGATTACGCACATCATCCCGAAGAAATTAATGCGACCATAAATTCTGTAAAAGCCTTGTATGGAGATAAAAGAATTACGGGAGTTTTTCAGCCGCATTTGTTTTCTCGAACCAAAGACTTTCATAAAGAGTTTGCGCAGAGTTTGAGTGCTTTAGATGAGCTGGTTTTACTTGATATATATCCGGCAAGGGAATTGCCAATTGAAGGAGTAAGCTCTCAAATGATTTTGGATTTGGTTGATATTCCGGTGAAGATGATAAGTTCTAAGGAAGAATTGTATGATCAGTTAAAAGCATTAAATCCTGAAGTTTTGCTGATGATGGGGGCAGGTGATATCGATAAAGAAATTGATAAAATAACCGATCAGCTTAGTGTTTAACAACAAGGTTAATTTTGGATGAGTACAAATGTTGGAAACAATTTGGGTAAAAAAGTTGATAAGTGAAGCTTAATTGTTTATAAAAAGTTGAATGTTAGTCAATAAAAACATGTTTTATAACTTATATTTAAGCGGATTATAGTAGGCTGAATAATATGATGAAGAAGGTAAAAAATACATTGTTGTGGATATTGGTGGTTTCCTATTTCCCAATTGTGTATGCTTTTGTTTCCGTTGGGAAAAGTAAGGTGGTTTGTTCAGATATTCATGTGGAAGTAAACGATAGCCTGCAAGCTGGTTTTGTTACTTCTATGCAGATTAGAGATGTCCTGCAGAATAAATACCCTACATTATTGGGTGGGCAGGTTCAGGAAGTAAATTGCGAGGAAATAGAGTTGTTTTTAAAGAAACATGAGGCCATAAGCGAATGCGAAGCCTATTATACTGTTGGCGGTCATTTAAATATTGAAATTGACCAACGTAAGCCACTGTTAAGACTTTTTTCTGGTTATAGCTCTTATTATATCGATGAGGGAGGTGTAAAAATGCCACTTTTTGATCAGTTTTCAGCACATGTTTTGGTGTTGAGTGGTCATGTGAATAAGCTGGATAGCCTGAATGAAGTGATAGAATTTGCAAAGTTCATTAGTAATGATGAATTCTGGAATGCACAAATTGAACAGGTGTATGTAGAGCAAAATGGAGAGTTCTCTTTGACTCCCAGGGTTGGTGATCAAATTATTTATTTAGGATCACTCGAAAATTATTTTCAGAAGATGGAGCATTTGTATGCTTTGTATACAAAGGGATTGCACCCTAGAGAATGGAATAATTACAAAGAGATTAGTTTAAAATATGAGGGTCAAATAATTTGTACAAAAAAATAGAGTCATGAATAACCTATCCAATTTAATTGCTGCCATCGATATAGGTACTACAAAAATTGTAGCTGTTGTTGGAAAGAAGGATGACAACGGTAAGTTGCAGGTGCTGGGTATTGAAAAGGTTCCTTCAACTGGTGTAAAAAGAGGGGTTGTTTTAAATATTGAAGAAACTGTTAATGCCATTAAAAGCCTGGTGTTTAATGTTGAGGCCAAATATGGCGTTAAGTTATACGAGGTGTATGTAGGTATTGCAGGTCAGCATATAAAAAGTTTACCAAACAGAGGTTATCGCTATATAGAGACAAATCATGAAATTACGCAGTTTGATGTGGATCATCTGTTTAAGGATAATTTTAAAATTCCTTTAGAAGCAGGTGAAAATATCCTTCATGTTTTTCCACAGGATTATGTAGTAGATAATGAGGCAGGGGTGAAAAACCCTATTGGTATGTCGGGGCGCAGATTAGAGGGTAATTACCATGTGGTTTTAGGAAGAGTTGCTTCTGTAAATAATATTGAAAAGTGCATTAATCGTGTGGGTTTAAAATTAAATCATTTGATTTTAGAACCAATGGCATCGGCCAGGGCTGTATTAACAGATGAGGAAAAAGAGGCCGGAGTTGTTTTGGTTGATATAGGTGGAGGAACAACTGATGTTGCGGTATTTTACGATGGTGTTATTCAGCATACAGCTGTAATTCCTTTTGGAGGAAATGTTGTAACTACCGATGTAAAAGAAGGATGTGCTGTTTTGCTTAAACAGGCAGAATCCTTAAAAATGCAATTCGGATCGGCCCTGGGTGATTTAGAGCGTGAAGATATGGTGGTTACTATTCCTGGTATTGAAGGATGGGAGCCTAAAGAGATCTCTTTTCGTTCATTGGCTTATATTATTCAGGCGCGTATGGAAGAGATCGTAGATTACGTTATCTATCAAATCGAGTCATCCAGGATGTATGATAAACTTGGTGCCGGAATTGTGATTACAGGAGGTGGAGCTATGTTAAAAAATCTATCTCAGTTAATTAAGTTTCGTACAGGATTGGAAGTGCGTATAGGTGTACCTGATAAATATCTTGCAGAGAATAATATTCAGGAATATTTAACACCGATGTACTCAACAAGTATTGGTTTGTTGTTAACGGCGATGGATAATCCGGTTAAAAAAGTTGTTGAGCAAGAGCTGTTTCCTGATGAGTTTGAGGAAACAGAAGAACGACATCAAAAAGTCTCTCGTCAAAGAAAAGAGAAAAAGAAGAAAGAAAAGACCGAGTATACCGGAGATCTTTTTGGAAGTTTTAAGAAAACAATAGCAGGAATATTTGATGAGAAAGATGTTGAAATGTAATCAACATCTTTTAAAATATAATTAAAACAGAGTGATATGAGCGAGGAATTAATGAGTTTCGATATGCCTCAAAACCAGGATTGCATTATTAAAGTAATTGGAGTAGGTGGTGGTGGAAGCAATGCGGTAAATCACATGTTTAACCAGGGCATTAAGGATGTTAATTTTTTAGTTTGTAATACTGATGAGCAAGCCTTGGTTAATAGTCCGGTGCCTATTAAAATACAGCTCGGAGAGTCATTAACAGAAGGTAGAGGAGCAGGTAATAAACCTGAAAAGGGAAAGCAGGCTGCTATCGAGAATATTGGAGATATTGAAAAGGTTCTTCAGGATAACACCAGGATGGTGTTTATAACTGCCGGTATGGGAGGTGGTACAGGAACCGGAGCTGCTCCTATTATAGCAAAGGCTGCCCGTGATATGGGTATACTAACTGTTGGTATTGTTACCATTCCTTTTAAGTTCGAAGGGAAATTGCGGATTAACCAGGCCCTGGATGGTATTTCAGAGATGGAAAAGAATGTAGATTCTCTTTTGGTTATCAATAACGAGAAGCTTCGCGAAATGTATGGAGACCTTAAGTTGTCCAATGCTTTCTCCAAAGCGGATGATGTTTTATCTACCGCAGCCAAAGGAATAGCTGAGATAATTACTGTTCATGGATATATAAACGTCGACTTTGCCGATGTTGAAACTGTTATGAAAGATAGTGGTGTGGCTATTATGGGTAGTTCATCTGCAGCCGGTGAAAATAGAGCTTTAGTGGCTATTCAGCAGGCCCTGGAGTCGCCGTTATTAAATAGTAATGATATTAGAGGCGCTCAGAATATACTCCTAAATATTACTTCCGGTATTGATGAAATTACCATGGATGAGGTAGGTGAGGTTACTGATTTTGTTCAGGATACAGTAGGAATGAGTGCATCTATTATCTGGGGAACAGGAAGTGATGAAGATTTAAAAGATCAGGTTAATGTTACGATTATTGCTACCGGATTTAATACACGAAATATTGCTGAATTTTCTCAACGTCATGAACCAAAGGTTCAGCGTTTTTCTTTAGATGGAGTTGAGGAGAAAATCAATGAAGAGCTGGAGCCTATTGATGAAGAACCTATAGTTTTGGATTTAGATTCGGTTGAAGAAGGCTCAAGTAGGGTTGTCGATTTTAGCGAAATCGAAAAAGCAAAAGAAGAAAGAATAAATCTGTTTTATAAGGATACTGTTAAGAAGAAGGTAGTTGAAGAAAAGGAAAATGACCTTTTTCAGGGGTATCATCAGCAAGGTAAAATTGCAACAGGTGTAGGAGAGAGATTTTCAATTTCTCTTGAAGAAATGGAAGATGACCGATATATTGAAAAGTTGGAGAACGTTCCGGCTTATAAGCGTAAAAAAGTAAAACTAGATAATATTCCTCAGGAAGATAACTCGGATTATAAAGTTTCGAGGTTTACTATTTCGGAAGGTAAGGATGGGAAAACAAAGATCATCAGGGATAACCCGTATTTACATGATAATGTTGATTAAATAAACGATAAGTAAAATAATTCATTAAATATAGCATATAATAATGGCATTAATAGATCAGATAACAGAGGGCATTAAAACTGCAATGAAGGCAAAGGATAAAGTTACTTTAGGTGCTCTTAGAGGAATTAAAAAAGAATTGATAGAAGCCAACACTGCGGAAGGTGCCGGAGGCGATGTGAGCGAAGAATCGAGCATGAAAATATTACAAAAAATGGTGAAGCAACGTAAAGATGCAGCAGCAGTTTTTGTAGAGCAGGGAAGGGCTGATTTAGCTGAAAATGAAACGGCCGAGGCAGAGATTATTGCGAAGTTTTTGCCGGAGCAAATTACAGGTGCAGAGTTGGAAGGATTAGTGTCTGCTATTGTAGAAGAGTCTGGAGCTCAGTCTATGAAAGAAATGGGTAAAGTAATGGGAATGGCTTCTAAAGAATTGGGAGGCAAGGCTGATGGTAAAGAAATAGCTGATTTGGTTAAGAAAATATTGAGTACCAAATAAGTTTAACCCGCAATATGCGTTAGAAAACCTATTACGTAATGAAACTACTGCCAATCAAGGCGTAAACTAACTTGTTTCAATTCACCATAGCGGTGCTATGAATCGTCTCAACAAGTCCTTGATTGTTTGCACTTTCATTCCTCATTACGATATTCTAACACATAATCCGGGTTTAATTTAACAAATATAGTGAAGGGAGATCTGTTTTAGGTCTCCCTTTTTTATTATGTGGGGTATGGTTATGAGCTGGTAAGGCGGAAGGTTCTGTCTGCTCGGTTTTGACTGGGAAATGCCTGTTTCTGATTGGTTGTCTGTGGCTTTGAGTAGAGGGCAAAAAAAAGGCTGTCGAATTCGACAGCCTTTTTATGGAATAGCCTAATGGGGCTTAAAAATATTTTGATCTTTCGTCAGTGATTTCAGCACCTTCACGAATAGATTCTACTAGTCTGTAATCAACTTTATAGCCATTGCTTTGCTCAAGTTGCATTTTGGTAGTATTTGTATCCGGCGTATCGCTGATTGACTCAGATGTTACTTTAACAACAAATACAGCATTGTTTCCTTTTGCAGGTACTGATAGTTGGTTAACTTCGCTTAATGAAGCTAAAGCAACTAATGCAGGCTCTGACCCAGCTCCTGGAACCTGGAATGAACCAAAGTTAATGTTGGTTGCTGTTTGTACTCTGCTGTCCATTTTTTGAGCTAAAGAAGAAAGACTTTGGCTGGTTGCAATGTTTTCATTAAACTTCTTAATGATGATATCAGCTTTTTTATCTTTAGCTAAAATTGATCTGATATTGTTAGAAACAGTTGGATCATTTACATCTTTAAATCCATCTTCCTGTGCTTCAGTAACTACAGCGATAACAAATTGATTACCGAACTCATAAATAGTTGGAGACATATCGTTAACGCCAGCCTCAAATGACCATTGTACTAGTCTTCTAGAGTTTTCTAAGCCGCTTACATTTCTATCATTTGCTTTTAGAGTAGCAAAACGAGGTGTTAAATTCTCCGTTTTAATTCCTTCGATAAACTTGTCAGCAGTGTTGTTAGTTGCAGCAAATTTGTTTGCCTCAGAGTATACTTGCTGGTATGTTTTAGAGCTGTACTTTATTTCTCTTGCTAATGTTACAATATTGTATTTAGTAGTTAACTTACCAACTTCCTGAATGTTGATGATGTGAATACCAAACTGAGATTCAACTTTAACTACATCTCCTTTTTTACCATTAAAACAAGCATCGTTAAATGGCTTAACCATGGCTCCTTCTTTAAACCAGTTAAGGTCACCTCCGTTAATGGCCGATCCGTTGTCTTTAGAGTGTGTACGAGCAAGAGATGCAAAATCAGATCCATTGTTTATTAATTTGATTAAGCTATCAGCAACAGCATGACCTTTTGTTGGATCTTGTTCCTGAATAAGAATGTGACGCGCTTTTACAGAATCCGGCATTTGTTTAATACTTACAATTCTGCTTAGCTTGTAAGTTTCATCTTCTAGGTAAGGACCGTAAACATCACCTTCTTTTGCTGTTTCAACAAAATCTTTAATCGCAATTCTTACATCTTCAGCTTTTAGGTTTCTATCCTCATAAGGAAGATCAGAATTCATGGTAACGAACTGACCTGCATTAGTGTTAGGATCTGAAAATTCTGGCTTGATATCGTTGATCCATTTTTCGGCTAATTCTCTATCTTCAGCTGATGGATTAACAACGTAAGTAAGGTACTGGATTGTTCTTTCTGCCTCTTGCTTGAAATCATTTTTGTGAGCGCTGTAATATGCACTGATTTCACTATCGCTTACTTCAACAGTACTATCAGGAATGGTTCTGTAGTTTACTGCTACAAAGTCAAAGTCAACGTTTCTTAGTTTAGCGTTTGCTTCGCTGTTAATTTGGCTTTGTGTAACATACATTCCTTTTTTAACAAGGTTAGTGTATTTACTATTAAGTTTTTCGTTAACAATTAGCTTTTTTAAATATTCCCAGTAAAAGTTTGCGTTTCTGTCCGACTTGCGGTTACGAAGAAAGTTTACAACTGCTTCCTGTCTGAACATACCAGTTTGCTGGTCAGTAAACATCTGGCGAATTGCAGGGTGAACATTTTTACCGGTAGCCATATCCAATACTTCTTCTGCTGTAACCTCAATTCCATTGTCCTCAAATTTTTCACCCATCACAATATCTAAAACCATTTGATTCCAGATTTGCTCTCTGATTTGGTATTGAGTATTTTCATCAAGGCTGGCCTGACCTGTTCTTAGTTTATTGAACTCTTCTGCCTGACTAACTTCGTTTTGGTATGCGTTATAAGAAATGGTAGTACCGTTTACTTCACCTATTTCAATACTTTTAGGCTGGTTGCCACCTTTGCTGCTGAAAAAATCAGTAAGTATAAAAGCAAGTAAGGCAAAACCTACCATAAAAGCGACAAGTACTCCGCCTTTTTTTCTAATTCTCTCTAATGTTGCCATTCTATTATCTGTTTGTTTAAATTCTTCAAAAATTAGGTTACGAATATACAAAAAAATGGATAACACGATGTGTGTAAGCCTATGGATTAAGCAAAAACTATTAAAAAAAGTTAATCCTTCTGAGATAAGCTTTTTTGGTGTATAAAAAGAGTTTTCTATGTTGAGTTGTAATTGTTTGAGAGTGAGGTTGTAGTTGCGTTTTTTTTAGAGGAATTTTAGTTGTTTCTCAGGATAACAACATTAATCAGGTCAATTTTATTGTTGGAAGCGAGTTGAATCTTCAATTTAAAATGATCAATGATAATCTCTTCGTCATTTTTGGGAATTGATTCGTTATGATGCAATATGAAGCCGGCAAGTGTTTCAAAGTTTTCTGACTCAGGTAGGTTCAGGTTGTATTTTTCATTGATATAATCGATCTCCATTCTTCCGGAAAATACAAATTCATCATCCGAAATTTGTTTTTCAATTAAATCAGAGCTATCATGTTCATCATCAATTTCTCCGAATATTTCTTCCAAAATATCTTCCATTGTCACAATTCCTGCAGTACCTCCAAATTCATCCACCACTAAAGCGATACTTCTGTGTTCCTGAGTGAATGTTTCAAGTAATTTGTTGGCAGTCATTGTTTCAGGAACAATGGATAAAGGATTGATAGCATTTTTAAGTTGCTTTGGTCGCTTAAAAAGCTCCGAAACGTGCACATATCCAATGATGTTATCAATGGATTGTTTGTATACAAGAATCTTAGAAAATCCCGAATCAATAAATCGTTGGCGAAGAACCTCTAATGATTCACCTATTTCAATGGCCTCTATCTCTGTGCGCGGAATGATGCACTCACGAACTTTAACCTTTGAGAAGTCCAGCGCATTTTTAAGCAGTTTAACTTCTTTGGCAACATCATCATCATTCTCCAGTTTGTCGTGATGCTGTGTAATTAAATTAGATAAATCAACTCTGCCTAAAACCATTTTTTGAGAGCTGTTCAAATGAGGTGTTTTTAACAACTTATGCATTAGTACATCGGAAATAACAACAGTTAATTTCGATATCGGATAAAAAATAATATAGAAAATAAGGAGCGGAAGGGCCGATATATTAAGTACTAGTATTGGATTAATTCTAAACAATACTTTGGGTAAAAATTCTGCCGTAACAAGAATGAGTAAAGTTGAAAAAATAGTTTGAACGAGTAATGTACCTGTTGGAGAAGATATGTGTTGATTTATTACAGGCTCAATGAGTTGAGCCATTTCTAAACCATAAACAACCAACGCAATGTTGTTACCTACCAATAATGTAGAAATAAAAAGACCTGCATTATTGATGAAAATATCAATTAGTTTACTTAAGGTTGGTGATTTTTTCTTGTTTAATTCAATGAGCAACTTATTGGAAGAAATGAAAGCCATTTCGCATCCAGAAAAGAAAGCTGAAAATAACAGGGCAATTAAAATTATGGTTATTTGATCCATGAATTATAATATTCGATTAATGCAAAACCGAAAGTAGTAATTATATGCCAGCAAATAAAATATGATGGTCATTACTCCGTCTCTTCTTCGTCGATAGCAATGGTACCACTATAGTTTTTAAGTCTGTATTTTTTCATGTTTTGGTTTGCAACCAAACCGTATCCGGTATTAATGTCTTTTTCTGTAGTTATCTTAACAAACTTTTCGGTATAAATGATTTCCTTTTTCTGATCCCAGAAAAGTTGCTCAGAGTTAAAAACAACCCCGTCTTCATTTACTGCTTCCACATCGTTTCTTAAGTCCCATAAATCTTCTTCTTTATGGTAGATGGCATATTTGCACTTTATTTGAGTGGCAATAACCATTGCTGTATCGTAGGTCATTATGTGACCGCCTTGAGGATATTCTGTATACGGTTCTTCTTTTTTATCATAGTCGAGCAGGTGTGGAGTGATGATATGATATTTAACCTTACCCGAATCTGTAATGACAGTTTCAAAGTCTATTATTTCTAAGGAAGGGATATCCTGGTTGTCGCCTATTGCCCTAATTTCTTCAGGTTTATTAGAGGTACAGGCCAGGTTAAAAAACAAAACTGCAAGTAGCATAGCACTTGCAGTTTTATTTAAATGAATTCTAATATTTTTATAATAATCAGATATCATCTGTTTATATTTTGCATTATTTATCAGATTCAACTTTTATATACCTCAACCTAATTTGTGGTTTGATTGAGGTATATTGTATCCTTTATTTTTTTGCACGTACAGTTGTTGTAACACCAATCCAACCACCAACAGCATAAGAATCACCAACCTGATGACCTTCAAAGAAAATTTCTTCCGTTCCAGGGAAGTGCTTAGAGTAAATGTTGATAAGTTCATTAGCTTTTTCAGCAACTTCAGGGTCAATCTTCTTCGCTTTAAAAAACTGGTCCACTGCAGCCCAATATGCTGTTTTGTGCTCAAATTCTTTTGTTCCAAAGTTTTTAGCCGAAGTAGCATATAAGTTACCAATTAAAATATAAGGATCTCCCCAGTCTGGTCTTAGCTCAATGGCTTTTCTTGCATTTGTACGAGATTCAGCCAATTTACCTTGGTTAAATTTAATTAAACCTAATTGATATAAATAAGTTCCTTTTTGCTCAGCCTCTTCTTCCAGGTTAATAGCTTCGTTGTAATACTCTACAGCCTTTGGAAGGTCCTGAGTTTTTAAATACATACGAGCTAACCCATATGCTGAAGAAGAAGAAGGTTCAATTACGTGTAAGCTTTCAGAAACATCGTAAAGTAATTGTGCATCTTCACAGTTGGCACGAGCCAATAATTTGTTGACTAATTTTAACCAGTCAAGGTTATCTTTGTTTTCAGCCAGCTGAGGGGCAAAAATTTGCTCAATTGTTTCACAGTCGGCAGCTCCACTTTTAGCAAATAGCTCTTCTACTTTACCTTTTACGCCTTCAAGTACTGGTTTGTGCTTTGAATTAGCAGGTAGTTTAGTAAGGATTGTCGATAAAATGTCATTTACTTTAATATAGTTGTTAACGACAGTTTCTGCATCCGTTTGTCCTGATTTATACATGGCCACAGTGTTGGTCATGTATGTTGCTAATACAGCAATTTCACTTTTTGTTTTTTGACCGGCAATTGATTTTTCAAACCACTCCTGTGCTTGTGCTCTGGCTTCAGGATTCGTTTTTTTGTAGGATAACATTTTTGTTGCCTTACGACCAAGGATATAATTTTCATTGTATTTTTTATGGTCTCCAAAATACTTTATACGTTGATCGTAAACGCCCATTAATTGTTGAAAAAGCTCTTCTTTTTTAGCCTTGTCTTTTTCTTTTTTAATGCGCCAATCCATAATTTTAATACCATCAGTATAAATTTTTGAATTAGCTAACGGACATTCGTTAAAAGCAATTTCCCAAGAAGGAATTGCGTCTGCATAACTTTTTTGTTTTACATACTCAATAAATAAAGACAAGTTTTGAAGACATCTGATACTATCTTCTCCGTGTCCATATTTTGAGCCATCTTCTACTCCCTTTTGGCCAAATGATGTGGCGGCTAAAAGGGTTATCATTCCCGTTATAAAAATTTTTGTAAAAATTCTTGACATGATGTTTATAGGTTTAAAATAATTTTTAATCGAATTTACGTTTCACAAACCAGAATTCGTGCAAGCTAAAGCTGGCAATTACTTTGCCATAAGTTTGTGATACACTGTTATTGCTTTTAGCATCTCTTGTTCCGAATTCCATAGCTATATTAACTGCTGTTTTTGATCGTTTTAGTGGTAATCCTACTCCAAAAGTTATGCCATAATTGTATAAGTCATGATCATCGATTACAATACTTTCATTTTTATAAAAAGCTCCTGCTCTGTATCGTATTCTGGCTAAGTAACTTTTGGCAGATCTGTCGTTCGGTATAAATTCAGCACCTATAGCATACCTGTGGCTGTTTTGTAATTCTATGTTTTTTTCAAGGAAATTGACATCAGCCCATGATTCTACCTGATAGTCTAAAGCAATGTTCAGTTTGTTTTCAATTTTATACGATAAACCAAACCCCCAGGAAGCGGCATATTCATAATCAGCACCTGTGTATTCATTTTGTGCATATGCCAGCGTGTCAATAAGTGTTCCTTCCTGAAATAGATTGTTGTTATCTCCAAAAGTGGTACCTCTTGCTACATACCTTGTGGTATCACCACTTAACGCTAATTTAGGTCTGAATGTAGTACCAATGGTAATTGATTTTTCTTCTGAAAGTTTATGTTCGTATTGAATACCGAAATCATAAGTTATGCTGGATACTCTGGTTTCTCTGTATACTCCGTGTTTAAGAGCATTGGGGTCACTAAATGTTGCTTTTGAAGTGTTTTGTAAGCTGCCAAAATTATAGCCAATGTTAGCACCAATTGAGAGACTTTTAAGCGGTTGGTATGCAATCCCGAAATATGCCTGTGTCACGTTTCCGGAACCAAATAACTGTGAATATGCTTCTTCACCACTTTCGAACTGTTCAACATTTTCATAATCATAACCTGAACTGGTTATTGGTTTAAAACCAATTGTTGAAGAAAATTTTGGAGAAACAGAAAATCCTAGTGCAATATAATCAAAAACCATATCGCTGTTTCTGGCAGATGTTCCGTCATAGGAAAATTCTTGCCAGTAATGTGATATTCCTCCTTCGAAATAAAAAGATAATGAATCTAAGGCTGTAAGTGAAGCAGGGTTTAAATTGTTAAGTCCATAGGAAGAACGAGTTGCAATTCCCGTGTATCCCATAGCACTACTGCTATTGAAACCTATTTGTTGTTGTTCGCCAATGCCAAACCTAGATAATGGAGAGTAAGTTCTCTGTTGAGATGAAATTTCTAATACTGGATAAGTCGATATCAGCGTTAGCAAGATGATTGCTAATCTATTTAGTTTTAGCATTGTATTCTAATATTGTATTTAAACCGTTTAGTACCAAATTAAGATCTACAAAGATGGGATTTTTTAGATTTTTGGCAAAAAAATATGCATCACCACCTGTTAAAATAGTTTTTGTGCTGGGATTCAGTGAGTTGAAGTGGTTGATGTAGCCGTCTATTTCAAAAATAGCTCCATTTTGTACACCGGACCATATTGCTTTATGAGTATTTGTTCCTAAAAATGGAGAATCATCACTTAAGTTTAATAAAGGCAATTGTTTTGTATTTTGGTGCAAAGCATTAAATCTGGTTTGAATACCGGGTGAAATATTGCCTCCGTTAAACTGTAAATCTTCGCTTAAGAAATCGATGGTGATTGCTGTGCCGGCATCAATAACTAGTTTCGGATCACCCGGGTAAGTGGTAGAAGCACCTACAAGAGCAGCCAAACGGTCTTTGCCCAAAGTTTGTGGTGTTTCGTATTTGTTTTTTATGGGTAGGGGTGTTTGACTATCTAAAACAATTAGTTTAATATCAGGACTAATGTTTAAATTTTTGACAGCCGATTGTATATTCTCATTTGAGTACTGTACTGATGATAAAAGTATTCTGTGGATATGATATTTGTCGACTAAATTGGAGATTTCATGTTCATCAAGATATTTGCCTGAATTAAAATGAATAAGGTTCCCCTTATCAAAAACACCGTATTTAGTAAATGTATTTCCCTGATCTATGACTAAATTCACAAGTATTCTGTTTTATAAAAGGTGTATGATTAGTATTAAAACGTGAAGTTTTCTCTGTTGATAGACTGAGTTAAAGTTAAAACATTACAGCGCTAATAGTGTTGTTGTATATGTTTTTAGATTATGCCAAAATTAGTAAAAAATACCTTTTCATAAAATCACGATCTTAAGCTAAATATATTATGAGGAAAGTTTTTGTTGTTGAAGATGATAGGTTTATCACAGCTATTTTTACCATGTTTCTTCGTGATTTAGGTCACGAGTTTGTGGGTAGAACAGGTTCTGGTAAGGAAGCCCTGGAAAAATGTAGGGAGTTGAGACCCGATGTTGTTCTTATGGACATTCATTTAGAGGGTGATTTGGATGGTATTCAAACTGCTGAAATGCTGAAGCGAGAGTTGGAGGTTCCTATTATATATATATCAAGTGATACCAGTTCGCAGGTGATAGAAAGAGCTATTGTGTCAAATTCATATGGTTATTTGGTAAAACCTATTAATAAAAAAGAGCTGGGGATAAGTATTGATTTGGCATACTATAAGCATAAGGTTGACCTTGAACAAAAACAAAGAGAGCAAAGTTATCGTGAGTTTATTTCCGATTCGCCAATGCCTATTGTAGTGGTTAGAAATGGAAATGTGATGTACCTGAATCGTCTTGGTTTAGATGTGTTTAAAACACATTATATTGAAGATGTAATATCCACACCTATTAAGAACTATGTGCACGAGGATAGTTATGAAGAGTTTTGTGAGGTAATTGATTCATTTGTTTCAGCAGATAAACGCATACAGCCTTTTTTAGCTAAAATGAAAACAGTGCATGGAGATTTGTATTGGGCCGAAATTACCGGATCTAAAGTGAATTTTAATAATCAACAGTCGCTGCAATTGATTATACGCGATGTATCACAGGATAAGCTGAATGAGAAAAAAGTACTTGCCCAAAACAATGCTTTGTTCGAAATCAATAAACCATACTTTGTTTTAAATGCAGCAATGGATGTGATACAGTTGAACCAAAATGCACGCGAACTTTTAAAAGGAGAGGATATATTGGGAAATAATATAACCAACTATATAACTTCTAATCTGGATTGGATTGATTTATTAAAGGATAAGTCATACCAATGCCTAGATAAGCATGAGGTAGAAATATCCTTTTTAAACCAGGAAACTAAAAAGTTTAATCTACATATTGTTTGTTCCATCTCTGGCAATATTGCTGAAATACTGTTGGTTGAAAAATGCCTGTAAGCTAATTCTTTAAAAAGTAGATTAAGATTTGCTATAGCTGCTTTTATATTATTTTTTGAATATGTTTGAGTGTATTTCTTCAAATATTGATTTAACTGAAGGGATATTCTCTACCACGGGGAAAACCATGCTTAATCTATTTCCTTTTTCCTGCATTTTTACTTTTTTACCCATGGTTTGCAGGTAGCCCAGAATTCCTGTAAATACTGCCGATTGGTAGTATGGCGATTCCTGGTTAGAAACAAAATAGATGATTAGCTTACTATTTTTATAAATGATTTTTTCGATTCCAAGATCAATAGCTTTCCAGCGTATCTGAACCACCTGCATGAGCTCTTCACTTGTATCAGGAATAGTACCAAAACGATCGATAAGCTCCTGACGGAAAATCTCCAGCTCTTCTTCATTTTTAAGGCCATCGAGTTTTCGATAAAGTTGCATTCGTTCAGCAACATTTTCAATGTATTCATTTGGAAACAGAAGCTTAGCATCGGTTTCTATGGTGCAATCAGAAACAAACTTAACGTTCTGTAAATTTTCCTGGTTAATCTCTTCCTGATACAGATCTTTAAACTCAGTTTCTTTTAATTCCAGAAGAGCTTCATTTAATATTTTGTGATAGGTTTCAAAACCAATGTCGGCAATAAATCCGCTTTGCTCTCCACCCAACAGATTACCGGCTCCACGTATATCTAAATCCTGCATCGAAATATTAAATCCGCTTCCTAAATCTGAAAATTCTTCGATAATTTTTAGTCTTCTGCGCGACTCTTGCGTAATAGACGTTAGTGGTGGAGCCAATAAATAACAAAAAGCTTTTTTATTTGATCTTCCCACTCGACCTCTTAACTGGTGTAACTCACTTAATCCAAAATGATGTGCATTATTAATAATTATGGTATTTGCATTAGGAATATCTAACCCTGATTCAATAATAGTAGTAGCTATTAACACGTCATAATCTCCGTTGATAAAACCTAACATTATTTTTTCCAACTGAGATCCGTCCATTTGTCCGTGAGCAACAATTGTTTTTGCAGATGGTAGTATCCGGTTAATCATGGCTTCTACCTCAAAAATATTTTGCACCCGGTTATGAATAAAGAAAACCTGACCGTTTCGATCTATTTCATAGGTGAGGGCTTCTTTAATAATTTCATCGTTAATGTTATGTAGTTCGGTTAATATTGGATGACGGTTTGGCGGAGGAGTATTTAATATGGATAAATCTCGTGCACCCATCAATGAAAATTGCAGGGTACGGGGGATAGGTGTTGCGGTTAAGGTTAGCGTATCTACATTAACCTTTAGTTTTTTAAGTTTTTCTTTTATACTTACGCCAAAACGTTGTTCTTCATCAATAATGAGCAGACCCATATCTTTAAAATCAACATCTTTTCCAATTAAACGATGGGTACCTATTAATATATTTAAGTCTCCAGTTTTTAAACGGGAGAGGGCATTTTTAATTTCTTTTGGTTTTCTGAGGCGACTTACATAATCTATTTCGCAAGGAAAATCTTTTAACCGTTCCTTAAAAGTATTGAAATGCTGCATGGCCAAAATGGTAGTTGGCACCAATACAGCAACCTGTTTGTTATCAGCTACAGCTTTAAAGGCTGCTCTTATGGCAATTTCAGTTTTTCCGAAACCTACATCTCCACATACAAGCATGTCCATTGGCGTATCTTTTTCCATGGCTTCCTTTACCAAACGAGTAGATTTTTCCTGATCTGGCGTATCTTCATATATAAATGAAGCCTCAAGTTCAGTTTGGAGATAACTATCTGGCGAAAAAGCAAAGCCAGGCTCTTGTTTTCGTTTGGCATATAGCGATATTAATTCACGAGCTATATCCTTTACTTTCTTTTTGGTTTTATCTTTAATTTTCTGCCATGCTGCTGTTCCCAGTTTATTAATTTTTGGGGCAACACCTTCTTTGCTTTTGTATTTGCTTATGCGATGCAAAGAGTGAATACTCACCAATAGAACATCATTATCTTTAAATATTAGTCGGATGGCCTCTTGTTGTTTGCCATTTACGGTAGATGTGATTAGTCCGCCGAACCTGCCAATACCATGATCCACGTGTACAACGTAATCGCCAGGATTCAGACGACTTAATTCTTTTAGAGAGATGGCCTGTTTGGCTATTTGGGCCTTGTCGGTTCTCAGACTGAACTTATGGTAACGCTCAAATATTTGATGATCGGTATAAAAACAAAGTTGTGCATCGTGATCGATAAAACCCTCGTGCACTGTTTTGTTGATGGGCAAATAATATACCTGACTGCCCTTATCTTCAAATATGGCGGCTAAACGTTCGAGCTGTTTGGGATTTTCTGCTAAAATAAATTGTTGATAACCCTTTTCCTCCTTGCTGTTTAAATCCTCTTCGAGTAAATCGAAGTTTTTATTGAAAGCCGGCTGCGGAGTAGTGTTAAAGCTTATTTCGGTATAATCTTTATAAAAACTTCTTTTGCCAAATTCAACGGTCGATTTATTTTCCAGAAGTTGAATGAGCTGATCCCCATTGCTAAATAAATTGGGCGAAGGAATCTTTTCGTCATCCGCTTTTTGGTTGCTACGATGTACTATTTTAAGATGAGCATCTTTAATTTTAGACGTAATAAAATCGATATCATAAGCCCAAACCTTGGTGTTTTCAGAAATAAAATCCAGTAGTGGAACCTTAGTGTCTTCTTCGGTATCTGAACTTAAATTCGGAATAATGGCAATATCATCCAGTTTTATTTTTGATAGTTGATTTTCTAAATCGAAGGTACGGATGGAGTCCACTTCATCACCAAAAAAATCTACACGGTACGGATCTTCATTAGCAAAAGAATAAATGTCAATAATACTTCCACGAACGGAATACTGACCAGGTTCATACACAAAATCTACACGCTCAAATTTATATTCGGTTAAAACCTCGGTTACAAATGAAATATCCAGCTGCTCGCCTGTACTAATATTAAGTGTTGAATCTTTTAACTGGTTGTTAGACGGCACTTTTTCGAAAAGAGCCAACGGGTAGGTTACCACAATACCGTTGTGTTTGGTATTGCTCAGGTAATTTAAGGCTTCGATACGTAATATTATATTAGATGATTCAATGTTTCCGTATTCCGGAGATCGTTTATACGTGGATGGTAAAAAATATACTTTGTCCTGCCCGACAAGCTGTACCAAGTCGTTATAAAAATAGGCTGCCTCTTCTTTGTCATTTAATACGGCCAGGTGCGAGCTTTTTTCAAGCATGTTGGCCAAAGCAATACTCTTAAAAGAACCTGTTGTGCCTGATATAAAAATCCTTTTTTGACTGTTAAGTGCCTGTGCAAGTTTTTCAAATAAAGGATTGCTTTTATAGTATGAAAGTATTGACGATTTATCCACGATGATTTTATTTTTTGCAAATGTATATAATCTGCTTAATATATAAGCTCAGCCCGAATGCCTTTTAACTACATAGTTAAAGCTGTCCGGCAAAAAAATGCTTTGACTATGTAGTCAAGCCTTCCCCAATGAAAAAGGAAGCTGTGACTATGTAGTTGTCACGCTACTCCACCTCAATCACTACTCCCGATGCCTGTATCTTATTTTTAGTAGTGGCCTTTCCACCTGAGTAAGGTTTATCATCTACAAATATTTGTATGTAGTACAAGCCTTTTTTAGTAAATGTAAATCTTAAAGGAGTATATCCTTCGTTATTTTGTTGGGGTAAATTCCAGGGAAGTATCTGGTGAGTTAATTCACTGGTATAATCATTATATACTTTTTTTCTGTTGATGGCGGCAACCGACATTTTGCCTGTTTTTTTCTCGTAGTATGCCAGGGCCATATATAAATGTTTGTTTTTAACAGGTTTAACAGGAAGATTTACGCTTTGGTTGATGGTCACTGTTTCCTGGAAATCACCAAATTTAAGATATTGATCCACAAACTCTTCGTAATACCTAAACTGATTATTATATATATAATACCCTATGCCCACAAAATTATGATGAGGATGAATGCAGTTTTGCTTGTGTCCGTCGTTAGGTGCTTTTTCTGCCATAAATGCATTGTGCAACTGCTGCATATAAGCGGTAATGTCATTCTCAGCGGCAGGTAATTTTTGATTAGCAGAAATTGCTGATGCATTTTCCACAATATGGTGGGTTCCTCCGGCAAAAGCATACCTGTGATATGGAGATTCTCCATCAGTGTTAAAATGTCCCATAAATTTTTTTTGTGCAGCTTGTTTCGAAATCTTGTTGGCCACACGGGATGCTAGTATATCCAGCTCTACAGGATCTTTTTTATATTTTTTTCTGGACGCATTTATATGATGTAATTGCTGAAGTTTAAGTAGTAAAGATGTTTTGTCATCTTTATACTCAAGAAGTCGATGCTCATTGTTGTTAAGCTTAATGTATTTCTCAATCTCAGATTGACTGACAGAGTAACTTTGGGTTTTTTGACTATAGGAAGAAGTGCATATTGAAGTCAACACCATTAAAAAAAATAATGATTTATTGGACCTAATCAGATTCGTCGTTTTTTGTAGGAAGGTTAAAAAAGAATTTACTTCCCACATTTGTTTCGCTCTCAATTTGTAATCTGGAGTTGTGTTTCTGCAATAAATCATGACAAATAATTAATCCTATACCTGACCCGGTTTCGTTTGATGTTCCTTTAGTAGTTATATATTCGTTTGGATTTAGTATTAATTCAATATTTTCTTTGCTGATACCAATACCACTATCTATAACGGCAATTTCAGTTATATTATTGGTATGTAGAGTTCCTTTAATCACAATTTTACCATTGGTGTCTGTAAATTTAATGGCATTAAACAGTAGGTTTCTAACAATCACCATAATCATTTCCTTATCGCAATATACTTTTGCATCAGTCGGAAAATCCTGAATAATACTAATGTTTTTTTGGTTGGCTATTTGGTTATATAATGACTTATTCTCAGATAGAATTTCTTCAAGCAGGTATTCTTCTTTAACAAATTTATATTGATTCAATTGTGTTTTCGACCAGTTTAATAAGTTATTAAGTAAGTTATAGGTACGCCTGATATGTAAATATATCTGTCTAATATCCTCTTTTTTTACTTTAAACTCACTTTGATTATTTCTCAGTAGAATATCAAAGTAACCAATGAGCGATGTAAACGGACTACGTAGATCGTGAGAAATAATTCGGAAAAAACGGTCTTTAGTTGTATTCAAGTTTTCCAAAATTTCTTTTTCGTTGGTTATTTTGTCGCGTTCATTGCTTATTTGTATTTGAGCATGATATAGCTTTAGAGAAAAGCGTTCAATAATATTTGAGGTTATTGCAAATAGGAATGATGCAACCAGAATATAAGTGGATGATTTTATAAATAAATGAATGTTGGAGTTGTGTAAATCATGAACAAAATATGAAATAGCTATAAAGGAGACGCCGGAAATACCAATGTATAAGCTCGAAAGTTTAAAGCTACTCATGGAAATTCCGATGGTGGCAATTGTTATAATGAGTCCTGCATAATAACTGTTAAATGCATCTTCCTCAGGTTGTATGTAGCAATACATCAGGCAAATGCATAAGTTCATGACTAAAAGGGCGGTTGCATTTATAAATCGAATATAGCGGTAAAGCTTTTTAATATAAGAACAGATAAAGGCAATGAGCAAAGCAGGAAGGCCAATGCCAAGTCGAATAATGATTGTAGCGTTAAAAGAACCATCCGTACTGTAGTAATCGAGCAATGAAAATGCGGGAAAGAAAATAATATATACAATCAAGAGATTCTTAATGTAGCTTTGATTACTTTTAAAGAGCCACAAAATAAATTCGTGATTATTGCTTTGATCTTTTATCGCACTATGCCTTTCCATATCCCAATTTCTATCTATAACAGTGCTTTGCAACTTGTTGTTTAAAAAGTTATTGAAAATATGCGACAATAACCAATGTTTTTGGGGTAAGATGTTGGCATTTAGGTGAATGGGTGCGATTTGGTGATGTAGGGAATAGTTTGTGTTATGGTTGTGAGTGTTGGTGAGGGTTGATTAATAGTAGATTAGGCAGGAGTCTGCTCGTAATCCAAACTCCTGCTTATTAATTAATATCTTAACCAAATACTTTAATAAATTCTTCTACTTTTAACACCATATTTGTCGATCCGCAATAAAAAGGCGTTCTCTCATGCAGTGAAGTAGGATTGAGTTCCATAATTCTTTTTGTACCATTAGTAGCTTTGCCACCTGCTTGTTCTATTATAAAAGCAATCGGATTACACTCATAAAGTAATCTGAGTTTTCCCTGAGGTGCACTTTCGGTAACAGGGTACATGAAAATTCCGCCTTTTAATAGATTGCGATGTACATCAGAAACCAGTGAACCTATGTATCTGGATGAGTAAGGACGGTGGGTAGCTTCGTCTTTTTCCTGGCAATACTTAATATATTGTTTTACCCCTGCCGGAAATTTTAGGTAATTACCTTCGTTAAGCGAGTATATATATCCGTCTTCAGGATTTTTAATTAATTTGTGGGAAAGGCAAAATTCACCAATGGACGGGTCGAGCGTAAAGCCATTGATACCATCTCCGGTAGTATATACTAACATAGTTGATGAACCATATAAAACATATCCTGCAGCTACCTGTTCTGTACCTGGTTGTAAAAAGTCTTCCATGGTGGCTTTTTCACCTACCTTGCTTTTTCTTTTATAAATAGAAAAGATGGTACCAATGGAAACATTAACGTCAATATTTGATGAGCCGTCCAATGGATCCATTAAAAAAACATACTTTCCGTTTCTGGCTACATCGTCGTCAAACAATATAAAACTCTCGTTCTCCTCAGAGGCAATAGCACAAACTTCTCCACAAGAGTGAAGCGAATTAATAAAATGATCATTTGCAAAAACATCAAGCTTTTTCTGATCTTCGCCTTGAACATTTGTACTTCCCATTTCTCCTAAAATGTCAACCAAACCGGCTTTATTCACTTCTCGGTTAACAATCTTGGCTGCAGTACCCACATGGTGCAACAGGTGCGACAGGTCACCTTCAGCCTGTGGGAATTGAGCTTGTTTTTCCAGAATAAACTCATTAAGGGTAGTTACTTCGAATGCATTCATAGTATTGTTTTAGTTTTAATATTACTGGGATTATTTCAGATTAAACATGATATTTCTCTATTGAAACGACTGATATAAATCAGTTGAATCACTTGTTAAAGCTTGATTTTGCAATACTCTATTTGTTATCTTAGCATATTGTTAGCTGTAGTTGACAATTCGTTACTATTAACTTTCAACTTTTGAACTATGTTACAAGTGTTTAAATTTGGTGGGGCATCGGTAAAAGATGCTGCCGGCGTTAAAAATGTGTGCAGAATTATTAGCAGGAACAATAATAATATGGTGGTGGTTATTTCTGCTATGGGAAAAACAACCAACGCAATGGAAGATCTTGTTGAAGCATATTTTGAACTTGATGAATTAGCTGTTAAAAAGTTGTATGATTCAATATATGAATATCATAACCAAATAGTTTCTGAATTGTTTGAAGTGGATCATTCATTTAATGAAAAGTTTGATGAACTTTTTAAAAGCTTATGGAAACGCCTTCAGGTGCATTCATCGGGTGACTATGATTATGAGTATGATCAAATTGTTTCATATGGAGAGATGCTATCTACACAGATCGTAAGTAATTATGCAAACAACATCAGCTTATTAAATGAATGGGTGGATGTAAGAGATGTAATAAAAACGGATGAAAACTATCGCGATGCCGTTATTAATTGGGGATTAAGCGCCCAATTAGGGCATAAAACTTTTAGCTTTAAAAATCAATCATTATATATTACGCAGGGATTTCTTGGTTCTACCATTAATAATCAAACAACAACGCTGGGGCGTGAAGGATCTGACTATTCGGGTGCTATTATTGCGCATATTCTCGAAGCAGAGCATCTTACCATATGGAAAGATGTGCCTGGTGTACTCAATGCAGATCCGAGATGGTACCCTTCTGCACAAAAATTAAAAGAGATTTCTTACCCTGAAGCAATCGAGTTGGCGTTTTACGGAGCACAGGTTATTCACCCCAAAACATTAAAGCCTCTTCAAAATAAAGGAATACCATTATATGTGAAATCTTTTATAGATGAAAGTATTGAAGGAACTGTGATTCGTTCCGTGGAGCATCAGCGAACAGAGGTGCCCGTTTATATTTTAAAAAAGGACCAGTTGTTTATTACTATATCACCCAAAGATTTTTCATTTATCCTGGAAGGAAACCTGAGGGATATCTTCTCAATCTTTACTGAGCATAAGGTGAAAATAAATTTAATGCAGAACTCGGCACTTAATTTTTCAGTATGTGTAAATAATATTAGGCAGGTAAATGTATTGATTGATGCATTAAAGGTAAACTATACAGTAAGGTACAATGAAGATGTGGAGTTGGTAACAGTTCGTAATTATACTACCGAGTCCATCGAAGAAATAACCAGCGGAAAAGAAATTGTAGATTCGCAGCTAAGTAGAAATACTGCCCGCTACGTAATAAAGAAAAGTGATTGGGTTTTCAACTGATCACAAGCAAGTTTTGGGGATAAACTTTATAAATACACAGGCAGTTAAAAATCTTTCAGGTAAAAGGCCGCCTTATATCCTCTTAATTCTCCCAAATCATTATATACCTCATAAGCTAGCAAAATAGATTGTACATCTTTCTTTAATTTACCTGAGTTTTCTTCAAACAGCCATGTTTCGGTAAACTGTAGTTTTCCTACTTTATTTCTGCTAAATGATTCCTTTAGTTCCAACTCCTTAATTTCACTAATGCTGATAGGCTCGTGAGTGTTATAATCGTAGGCTTGTTTCTGTCCGGAGTAAACCATCTCAAAAAGATGGTCAACAAGTTCGTGTTGTTTTACATGTTTTAGTTTAGTGCTCTCCCAATGATTTAATGAATCAGGGTTGTTAATCAGTACCTCGTATGTTATAGGATCTGCCCAAACAATATAATTCTCATTTTTATGAGTTACTTCAGCAGGTTGTTGTTGCTTACAGCTATGGCAAATGCCAAAACACAATATCAACAGTGAAATATAAACAAACTTCATTGTGGTATAATATATATATATAGTCTTGCAACAAAACAAAGATGGCTATCAGCCAAAAGCCAATAGCCATCTTTGCTATATTATTGAGCAAAAGTTAATCTTTCGCCTTTTTTGTCTTCGTTAAATGTACCATTGTTGTATGCCAAGTGTCCGTTAATAAAGGTATGGCTTACTGTATGGCTGAACTCTTGTTCTTCAAACGGACTCCATCCGCATTTAGAATATATATTTTCACTATTTACAGTCCATTTCTTTTTCGGATCTACAATCACTAAATCAGCTTTGTAGCCTTCCCTGATAAAACCTCTTTCTTTAATTCTAAAGAGTTTTGCAGGTGAGTGGCTCATTTTTTCTACCACCTGCTCATAGGTAAAAATGCCATCTTTGGCCATTTCTAACATAGCAACCAAGGCATGTTGTACTAACGGACCTCCTGATGGAGCATTAAAATAAGTGCCTTTCTTTTCTTCTTTGGTATGGGGGGCATGGTCGGTGGCCACAATATCCAGGTTCCCGTTTTTTAAACCTTCGCGTAAAGCATCCCTGTCTTTTAATGTTTTAATAGCCGGATTCCATTTTATACGAGCACCATATTTTTTATAATCTTCATTCGAAAACCAAAGATGATGAACGCAAACCTCCCCGGTTACTTTTTTCTCCTCAAGTGGCATGTCCTTATCCAAAAGCTCAAGTTCTTTTGCTGTTGTTAAATGTAGGATGTGTAAACGAGCACCGTGTTTACGAGCCAGAGAAGAAGCTTTTAGCGATGATTTGTAACAAGCCTCTTCTGACCTGATTAAATGGTGCATCTCAAACGGAACCTCTTCGCCATATTTTTCTTTGTAAGTTTTAAGGTTACCTTGTATGGTATCTTCATCCTCACAATGCGTCGCGATCAAAGTCGGTGCTTTCGAAAAAATTTCCTTTAAAGTTTCTTCGTTGTCTACAAGCATATTCCCGGTAGAAGACCCCATGAAAACTTTAATGCCACAAACTTTTTCCGGATCTGTTTTTAATAATTCTTCCAGGTTATCGTTTGTTGCACCAATATAAAAAGAGTAATTGGCAATCGATTTTTTCGAAGCCAGTTCATATTTATCTTCCAGCACAGCATGAGTTGTTGCCTGAGGTTTTGTGTTTGGCATCTCCATAAATGAGGTAATTCCTCCGGCAGCTGCCGCTTTGGCTTCGGTATGTATTTCTGCTTTATGTGTTAAACCCGGCTCTCTAAAATGAACCTGATCGTCAATTGCCCCGGGAAGTAAAAGTTTTCCTTTACCCTCAATAACAACATCAGTATTAGGTAAAACCTCGTCACTGCCAAAAATCTTCGAAATTCTATCGTCCTCAATTAATAAACTACCAACAAAAGATTGTCCTTCGTTTATTATGGTTATATCCTTTATGAGTGTAGTATTCATAATCCCATTAGTTTTAACCTATTTATATATGTTATATTTTATGCAGCTCTTTTGTACGACTTAAAAAAGCTTGCTACTTTCATTTTAATCACGCCCCAAACGGCTTCATTAAAAATTCCGCCACTCATTTTCGAAGCGCCTTTTTGTCTATCTGTAAAAACAATTGGTACTTCTGCTATCTCAAACCCATATTTCCAGGTGGTGAATTTCATTTCTATCTGAAAAGCATAACCCTTTAGTTTAATTTTATCCAAAGGAATAGTTTCCAAAGTATGTCTTTGGTAGCATTTAAAGCCAGCTGTGGTATCCATTATTTTCATTCCGGTTACGAAACGTACATATACCGAAGCAAAATACGACATCAATACCCTTCCCATAGGCCAGTTAACCACGTTAACACCCGATTTATAACGTGAACCAATAGCTAAATCAGCACCATTTTTACAAGCATCATACAGATCTAATAATTTTTTAGGAGGGTGCGAAAAATCAGCATCCATCTCAAAAATAAAATCATATTTCTTTTCTATAGCCCATTTAAAGCCTGTTAAGTATGCTGTACCTAATCCTAGCTTTCCTTTTCTCTCAATCATATGCAACTTACCTGCGTACTTTGTCTGAAGCCTTTTAATAATATCAGCAGTACCATCAGGCGAATTGTCTTCAATAATCAGTACATGAAACTCTTTGGGTAAATTAAATACTACATCAATAATAGCTTCAATATTTTCTTTTTCGTTGTAGGTAGGTATTATAACTAAACTATCACTCACGACTAAATGTTTAATAATTAAAATAAATCACGAATATAGTAACAACCACAATAACATAGAATGATTTTCTGCAAAAAGGCTGTATTCTTTTCGGTTTTATTAATTTGAATAAACTAAACAGGGGAGTTTTAATATATTAACAAAAGCTTCTGCATGTCATTAACAGGGCGTTCCCCTCCTTAGTAAAAACCTTAATAAATAGTAAAAACTAATAAGTCGGGTCAGGCTTTACGTTAATACTCCTCGCACACTTTCTGTCTGGGTATTGTCTGTATAATATGTATGAAGAGAGCTTTTGTACATTTCGTTAAAATGTCAATAAGTGTGCTGTGGGGTAACCACTACAATCCTTAACGCACTAAAAGAAGAATGTTTGTGTGATTAATTATATGTCTTCTGATATAAATTAACCTTCATCTATAATATTAGGTAGTATAAAATTATAGATGGATTGAGTAATGTTAAAGAAGTGTTTTGAATGTAATTCGCAGGAATCCATAAATGCTAAGTATATGTTTGAGTATTCATAGATGTTTATTGTTCCGGTTATATTTCATGTTGGACTTTGTTGGTTCATGTAGTGATGAAATTATTTTCAAAAAATAACACAACGGCTAACGTTGTGTGAGATTGTGTTTTAGGTTGCGGATGTTGTTTTGGTAAGTAAAAAACTTCATAAAATAGTTTGGAATCTAAAAAATAAGTCCTTTTCTTTGCACCCGCTTTGAAGAAAACGGGTCATTTGAAGACTACACTTTTAAAGAAAAGGTTGTCTGGCTAACGAATCAGAAAAGCTTAAAGATGATGACATTTTGAACGACAACAATGGAATTAAATGAATGCTTGATGTGTGATTTTAAAGGGGTCATGAGATAGGGTTTGAGAAGTGAGAATTTTTTACAAAAAACATTTGGAGTTTAAAATTTAAATCACTTATCTTTGCAGCCGCTTTTAACGAGGGGTGAATCTAAAAATGACAATTTTGTAATGACTTAAGTGTGAATGTTTCTATATAGTATTATAGAGATTGAGGAGGTCAGGAAAGCTAAGGATTTAAACGAAAAAATAATCAAAAAAATATTTGGAGTTTAAAATTTAAATCACTTATCTTTGCAGCCGCTTTTAAAGAAGAGCAAGTGCTAAGGATTAAGAGTTTTAATGTGCTGACTTGATAGAGGAGATGGTGTTTAGCTTGAAAAAATAATTTTAAATTTTTCTTCAAAAAACATTTGGAGTTTAGAAAATAAAGTTGTTATCTTTGCATCCGCTTTCACAGCGAGTCTCAACAGCGGTTGAGACAGAATAGACAGATTGAAACTTAAGTCTTCGGGCTTGAAAAGATATAAAGATTTCTGATCACTTATGCCTTGATGCTGAGTGTTAAGAAAACGTTCTTTGAAAATATTGAAATGCAACTTTAAAAAGGAAAAATAAGTGATTCTTTGAGTTAAAGCTCTTGTAAAGAATAATAGTCTGTTTAATCAGGCATAATAATTTTATACAACGAAGAGTTTGATCCTGGCTCAGGATGAACGCTAGCGACAGGCCTAACACATGCAAGTCGAGGGG
>NZ_VCHY01000199.1 GCF_005877885.1 Labilibacter sediminis | reverse complement strand
CTCAGGCAACTTGCTAATGTAGACCATTGATGAGGCATTGACCAGGTCCTGATGACCCATCTCGTTGATCACCTCAAATACGTCCTTGTTCTTGGGGGTATGAACATCCCCCTCAACTGATAGCTTCAAAAGACGAAAGAACTTCGACTTCGTGATTACTTTCCTCTTGCCGTTGACGGAGAATGAGAAACTATTCTCGTCGATTTCATTGAATGTTGATAGGGCTTCAGTAACGAAGGCAAGAGGAACTGAAGCGGACATCGTCATAGCAGCAGAAAGAGATGAATGCTTCAGAGCAGTTATCATTAGCCTAGATTCAGGCTTGAAGAGAGCAACGTCAAGATCAACGACGAAGTTGCTCTTCTGGACTTCATAAACGATCTTTGAGGTGGAATCAGAGGCATCAGGGATCGAAACGGAACTGGAAGCAGCCATTGATTGGAAATTTGAGAAAGAATTGCAGAAAACGATCAAGAACACAGAAAAGTTTGAAGGCTTGAGAGATTTTCTGCAATCGATTTGGGTAAAAGTGAGAGAAGAAGATAACTCTCAGGTATTTATACCCTTGGATCTGAAACGGCGGGGTTAAATGTGGACCGTCCGATGATGATCATTTCGAATTTCAAACGGCTTCTGACGTCACACTGTAAAACGACACAGATCATGTCACCGCACGTCCAGCCAATCAAAATTTGCCACCTGTCCCTGTATAGCTGTAACTTTCAAGATATGACTTTTCATAGGAC
>NZ_VCHY01000198.1 GCF_005877885.1 Labilibacter sediminis | reverse complement strand
GATTGCGCGGCATCTAAGCGGTGCTGCTCAATCTCATCGCGCCCGCCCCCCAAGTAAAACTCCAATTGGGTAGGGAGCTTCTCGATATCCAGCGGCCTTGTCATATAGCCGTTGATCCCTGCGGCCATTGCGAGGTCGCGTTGGTCGGCATAGTCCATCGTGGTTAACGCCACGACGGGGATGCTCTCAAAACGTTCGTCACTGCGGAGCATCGTTGTGAGTTCGCGCCCGGTGATGTCTGGGAGGTTAATGTCCGTCAGGATAAGGTCAACGTCCTGGGAACGGGCAATGTCGATCCCTTCCAAGCCTCGCTCGGCCACAATCACATGATACCCAGCATAACGCAATGTGCGGTCCACCAGTAATCGGCTGGCGGGGTCATCCTCAATATAGAGAATGGTGATTTTTCTAGCCATGTTCCCTCTCAAGTTGCGGCAACCGAACGGTATGTTGTGTAATACACGGTGTTTGTCATCTGCCAATATCACGGGGAGGGCCGGGCGCAGGGTCTATATGCACCCGGCAGTATCCGCTATTTGTTCCTAGCGCAGTTCACTCACCAAGTTATCTACGAATTCCTCGTCAATGAACGCGCCCTTCTGCAAGATCATATCGATCTGCCCACTAAGGCGGTTACGCTCACGGACGGTTAGTTCCTTCGCGGTAATCACGACAATCGGAATCTTGCTGAGTTTGGGGTCGCTCTTCACGCGGTCAATCACGGTGAAGCCGTCTACAATCGGCATCA
>NZ_VCHY01000197.1 GCF_005877885.1 Labilibacter sediminis | reverse complement strand
CGAATGAGAGAGAGACGACAGCAACATTTTGCTGCTGTTTGGTACTGTTCTCCGGCGGCTGTGCCGATTCCGGCGATGATGACGGTGGTCGGAGGTGCGATGGACTCAGTGGTGATCGGAATTCGTGTGGTGGCAGCCCCACCCACCTGCGTTTTACTTCTTGCATCAATTTTTGAGATGTCGAAATAGCGGGTTCGAGAGCAAGGTTCAATGGGCATGGACATGAATAGCGTGGATATCATCCAGGTGGTTGTCTATTTAGAGGGTATGCGAAGATGATGGTTTAGGAGAGACGTTATTATCGAGATCAAAGGTGAGTCACTATTACCCTATATTTTGTATACATAGTTGAGACCATGGTTTCGGTTGTGGTTCGATTGACTAATCGCTAAGTTATATACTTTCTGGAATATGATGATAATGTTATGTGGGCTTACATGCTTCCGGTTGCGGGTTGGGTATAAGTTATGGGTGTAACAAGAATCGGAATAGGCCTCTATTATGATCGAGGCTTGAAATATGATATATATGATATGATATTAAATGTGTAATGCTCTTAGGTTGCATGCTAGACACCTACTAGAGCTTATGATTATGTTTCCCTAATGTACATATGCTATGCTTTATGGTTTGTGTGGATTTACCTATGCATGCTGGAATATTTAGTTGGGTTTATGCGTGTGTTACATGGTAGGTGGCCATAGTACAAGTCTAGAAATGAGTGGAAACCGGGCCTATTAGGTTTACAA
>NZ_VCHY01000196.1 GCF_005877885.1 Labilibacter sediminis | reverse complement strand
AAGTAATTGAAGACTTGTTCTTAGAGTTAGTTCCAATTAGTTGTCAAGGAATAGGCCAGGTTACGGGCTTATCAGATGCTGAAGATTTAAGTTGAAACAAGAACAAATAGCGAGAAACATGTGAATTAGGGGTACAATTGTATAAATTTTGCTATTTTTGTTACAGTGCGGTTATTAATTGATAGTGCTTACTTATTTAATGATGGCTTATTATTTAATGATTCTAAATATAATATATTGCGGTTGAATTTTTAAATGGTGCTATGGATCATATAATGCGGCTTTTTTTATTGGTGCTGTGGTTTTAATTAATGGAGCGGGTTGGTCTTTAATAATGCTTATTTTAATAGATGCGGTTGACAGTTAAATAATGCTAAGTTATATATAGTGCGGTTTGTTTTAAATGATGCTAAGTTATATATAGGGGCGGTTTGTTTTAAATGATGTGTTTCTAGAATTGATGCGGGTGTTCTATTTAATGATGCTAATATATATATAATGCGGTGTGTTTTAAATGAAGCGGTTCTAAAAAGGAATCTGGCTCCTCTTAATTGATGCGGGTGTTCTATTTGATGATGCCCTATGATTAGCTGCGGTGTTATCACCGCACGCAAAAACCATTTTCACCGCATCTAATAAGTTTTTCTGTAGTAGTGATTTGTTGTGTTATATTATAACTACATACTCATTCCATGATTCCTCACACAAATATCTTAATTTATACAGCAATTTTGAGTAGAATATGTCATC
>NZ_VCHY01000195.1 GCF_005877885.1 Labilibacter sediminis | reverse complement strand
TGTCTAATTAGACAACATCTTGTTTCAAATATAGGAGTTGCTAAGAGTAAAATTCGGGAAAAAAAACCGATTGTATGGGAAATACTTCGGGAAGTTATGCGGGGGCACCCTGTATTGCTAAATAGAGCACCTACTCTGCATAGATTAGGCATACAGGCATTCCTCCCCGTTTTAGTGGAAGGGCGCGCTATTTCTTTACATCCATTAGTTTGTAAGGGCTTCAATGCAGACTTTGACGGGGATCAAATGGCTGTTCATGTGCCTTTATCTTTGGAGGCTCAAGCGGAAGCACGTTTACTTATGTTTTCTCATATTAACCTTTTATCTCCGGCGATTGGGGATCCTATTTCCGTACCAACTCAAGACATGCTTATTGGACTCTATGTCTTAACGAGTGGAAATCGTCGGGGTATTTGTGTAAATAGATATAATCCATGTAATCGTAGAAACTATCAAAATGAAGATAATAACTATAAGTATACAAAAAAAAAAGAACCCTTTTTTTGTAATCCCTATGATGCAATTGGAGCTTATCGGCAAAAACGAATCAATTTAGGTAGTCCTTTGTGGCTGCGGTGGCGACTAGATCAACGCGTTATTGCTGCAAGAGAAACTCCCATCGAAATTCACTATGAATCTGTGGGGACCTATTATGAGATTTATGGACACTATCTAATAGTACGAAGTATAAAAAAAGAAATTCTTTATATATATATATTCGAACCACTCTCGGTCATATTTCTCTTTATCGAGAA
>NZ_VCHY01000194.1 GCF_005877885.1 Labilibacter sediminis | reverse complement strand
TTGTTCGTCGAGATAATTGCATTTTGATTGAGTTATTGATATAAGGAAAAAGGAAGAAAGTAAGGTAGACAAAAAAATCCTTATTTTTCCGCTCAATCAAAAATCCTCCAATTCTCAAAGGAATAGAAGAAATCATACTTTCATACAATATCTTAATTGAATTATATGTAATGATCAATAAATTAAGTTGAATTCTAGATATACACTTGTCAAAATCCTAGTACGAATCTATAATATATTCTATAAAGAAGAATTAAAGAAGAAAGATTTTCTATAAATAGTTGGACTGGAATTGACGAACACTTAATACCAATATTATTCTTTATTAGTATTAGTGTCCAATAAAAAAATGGGCGTAGCCAAGTGGTAAGGCAACGGGTTTTGGTCCCGCTATTCGGAGGTTCGAATCCTTCCGTCCCAGAGCATATCCATTGTATCCGAATACATCTTTTTTGTTCAACAAGGTTCTGTTTCAAGGTCTAATATTTGTTTGATTTTGAATGAATCCTTTCGGAATCATATCTCAGTTTTTCACAAACTGCACTAAATTGAGTTCAAATGACATGCAAATGTAACTGAATTCTTTTGTGATCCAGATAAAGATAAGATGGGACATAAATCACAGTTGCAGAAAGATTACTTAACCTCAGGTTAAACAAAATATGAAAATACATATAAAACGAGGAGGTGCTTAGCCTATAGGTATGTATTGTTATCCTATTTGATTGACAAGAGTCTTTCTATTTTTATGAAAAA
>NZ_VCHY01000193.1 GCF_005877885.1 Labilibacter sediminis | reverse complement strand
ACTGCACCACTTTGATTTCTGGTCTGGACACCATCTTCCAGAGAGCCAATAATGTTTTCAATTGGACGATCCCTTTGAATTCTGGAGGGGATCTCATGGCTAATTGATGCTGAAGATACTGGTAGATTAGTTATAGTTTCGGATCTGCCAGTAGATGACTCATTTCTGAATTCATGTGAGGTACTTGCCACATATTCAGATGAAATGGGTTCAGGAAAAAGCGATTCCATGAACGTGGAGTCAAATAAGTCGGCAGGTGTACCACTGTCAGCTTCTTTCGGAGAGGTCGGAATGTCATATTGTGGCTGAGAATCAGCTAGTATGGGGTCTGAAGGAATGTCTGATGTAGAGGCTGGTGATTCAGAGATCACTGGAGATGATTTAGGAGAGTCAGCCGTCATGACGGGTCTGACTGGTAACAGGACAACATCTTCATCATCATCGGTAGGTGCTACTTGTGGGATGGTTGGAGTGGCTGTAGTATTTTCAGAGAACACATAGAACTGTGTAAAGAAGTCAGCGTAGTTAAACAGCCAGTCAGGGCCGACTCGGGCATCTGTGACGTTGTCTTCCAGCCATCGTATATCATAAGATTCCACAATTTGCCTTGTAGCTTTGTTGTAGACCCTGTATGCAGTTTTCTGAGCATACCCAACGAAATAGCAATCAGAAGCTTTAGAATTGAACTTGGGGTTAGCTTCCAGATGAAGAAGGGTGCATGGACATCCAAATGCGCGAAAATGAGATACCGTTGGCT
>NZ_VCHY01000192.1 GCF_005877885.1 Labilibacter sediminis | reverse complement strand
CATTGAAGGCTTTAGCCGCACACTTGAACGATAGCCCAGAAAGTCAAGGGAATGATTGGATAATTGGTTTATATAAATCCTTCCTGGTTGAGACCACAGGTAAAAATAGGATTTCCAGAAATTGACAAAATAATATTTCCATTTATTCATCAAAAGAAACGTCCCTTTTGAAGCAAGAATTGATTTTCCTTGATACCTAACATAATGCATGAAAGGGTCTTTGAACAACCATAAATTTGCTTGAAAAGCCCTGACTTCTGCAAGATGCTCTATTTTTCCATAGAAATATATTCGTTCAATAAGGGCTCCAGAAGATGTTGATCGTAAGTGAGAAGATTGGTTACGGAGAAAGAGGAAGCCAGATTCATATTCACATACATGAGAAGTATATAGGAAGAAGAATAGTCTGCGATTTCGTTTTGAAAAAGAAGAACATGCTTTCTTTGAATTTGAAGTAATAAGCCTATCCCAATTATGACACTCATGGAGAAAGAATCTTAATAAATGCAAAGAGGAAGCATCTTTTATCCAATAGCGAAGAGCCTGAACCAAGATTTCCAGATGGGCTGGGTAAGGTATTAGTATATCTAATACATAATTTAAATGTGAAAAGTTGTCCTCTAAAAAAGAAAATATTGAATGAATTGATCGTAAATTATCGGATTTGACTACCCCTTTCCTTTCTAGGGAAGATATTAATCGCAGAGACAATGGAATTTCCATAATGATTGAAGATACCTCTGACATTACCTGTGAATAAAAA
>NZ_VCHY01000191.1 GCF_005877885.1 Labilibacter sediminis | reverse complement strand
TAATCATATATGATTTACCGGTAAATTTATACGTTTAATCATATGTGATTTTATAATCATATATGATTAAACGTATATAAACAAATAATCATATAAGATTATACCAATAGAAATAATCTTACATGATTATTCATATCTCATTTTCTGTATATATAATCATATATGATTTTTAATCATATATGATTATTTATATGTGTTTTATCTTCACGTGTATTTTAATTATTTTTCATAAAATCACATGTGATTATATTATTATTAATAAATACGAATAATCTCAACTGGAAATTATTTTTTTATTATAAAATATCTCATCACGTGTATATAATCATATATGATTTAACTGTATTATTCTTTAAACACATGTGATTATATGATTATTGTTATATACAAAAAATCATAAATAATTACTATTTTTTTAATATAAAATATCACGTCATGTGTGTAATTACATGTGATTAAACTATACAGTTTTTTTAATCATATGTGATAATGTACATGTGTTTTATGTTCACATTTAATTTTCTATAAATATTTAGTCATGTGTATATAATTACAAGTGATTAAATTGTATCAGTATTTAATTATATTTGATTATGATTATGCAGGTGAGTATGGTGACAAACAAAAAGAAGGTGATAGATGTGGTGTTGTGTATGTGAGTTTGGATGCTTTGGAGATTTCGAAATGACCAAGTTTATAGGAGCAAGAAGATGAGAAAAGATAGAGTTTGTGATTTCTATTAAAGAGTTTTCATTTATTTGGAT
>NZ_VCHY01000190.1 GCF_005877885.1 Labilibacter sediminis | reverse complement strand
TTTAAACCGTTTAAACTAAATTTCTTTTCTTTGACATTTGCTAAATCAGGTAAAACGGTTGTTTGTAGAGAGTTAATGATTTCGTTTCGCTTCGTTTCCAGTTGGTTCATTGCTTGGACTTTGCCCTTTACTTCTTCGTTCTTCTCTTCACGAAGGCGGTCAATACGGAAGATTGCCTGTTCATAAGAATGGAGTTCTCTCTCTTTTTCTGCCAGAATTTGTTCCTGATTAGCGAGTTCCTGCTTAGAAACTTGTAGCTCCTTTTGAACGTCTTTGTATTCTTTGACAGATAAATGCTTTTGCGGACTCCCACGGAGTCCACGCTCAATAGCATAGCCTCGTTCTTGCAAATAGGTTGGCAATTCTTCTTGAATCTCTAACAAATTTTGCCGACTAAACACCTGTTTACTGCTCAATCGCCCTTCGTACATAGGCACAATTCCTAAGTGCATATGGGGTGTGGTTTCGTCTAAATGTACCGTGGCATAGGCGACATTTTGTCGACCGCAGCGATCAGAGAAATATGCGACAACATCGGTAAAAAATGCTTGTGTGTCTGTATTCTCTTGAAAAAAGGCGGTATCACTAGTGATTATCCATTCGTTCACAAGGACTGCGTCTTTTCTAACCGCTCGTTTACTGAGTCGTTGGCTCTCAATGATTTGTTTGATTTTCTCCCGATAATTGATTGAACCAGGATTGACTAAGTCATAATTCAAGTGAGATTTCTCAATATCAATATCAGGATTGGAATGATTATTGGT
>NZ_VCHY01000019.1 GCF_005877885.1 Labilibacter sediminis | reverse complement strand
GACATTTAATTTGCATCCGGTAAGGCTGGAGGTGGCAGATAAATTGGATTTTCTATTTGAGGTGTATCTTCACTTGGTGGAATATAAGCATCATCATTACTACAAGAGGTAAAACTTAATCCTAATACAAATAATCCTGCTACTAATAATCCTGTTAACTTTTTCATGACTCAAAATTTTATTGTTATTGTTTGTTTTTAATTACATTACAAAGATGCTTGGTTTCCATACGATTTTTAATCCCTTTTAGGTCAACCAGTGCTCCCAAAGGATCAAACCGTATATATTTTCATTTTTCACTATCTTTATTGGCCAATAACCAAAATGCTTAACCATGGCTGACACCAACACTATCCACGTTCATTTGCAAGAGGGAACCGCACAGAACTATTTTGAAATCCTGAAGAAGAGTTTTGGCGGTGCTACTCATGAGAATTACTATCTACTTGATCAAGGACCTTTTCGTGTAAAAATGTCCAGCTATGACATTATGGGCGAGTTGGAGATGATTATTAATGAAAGTGAATGCTATAAACCCATTGTATTTGAACGAACCCCGGATAATGACCCGGATTTAATACACATCAACCTCATCATGGAAGGCCACTACACCCAGGCTTATAATGAAGAACTCAAACAGATGGAAGCCGGAAGTGCCAAAGGGATTTTTTTATATGACGGTCAATTTCCCATCAAAGCCGAATTCCCGGCAAATGTGAACCTCAAATGGGTAGGATTTAAACTTCGCATTCCAGAGCTTAAAAATATTCTCACCGACGCTCAAAAGGTAATGATTGAATTATTCGGCCATGACCAGGAAATTGCATACCATGTCGCTCTCCCTCCCGAGTTGGATCGGCTGTTAAATGACCTGTTTCAATACAGGGAGCTTACTTCCGGGCAAAAACCCATGATGATAGCGCGCGGCATTGAAATCTTCACCAACCTCATGACCATCCTGAAAGATTTAATCGCCAACAAGTCATTGAATGGATTGCATGTAGAAGATTTTAAACGATTAAATGCCGTTAAGAAGAAATTAACCCGTTGCTTCGACCAGAAAATTACCATTGAAGATTTGGCCAACGAATTTGGGGTAAGTGCCTCTAAACTAAAACGCGACTTCAAACAACTTTTTGATACCACTATCTATCAATTCTATGCACTGGCCAAAATGGATGAGGCTTTCCGGCGTCTGAAATCGGGACAATACTCGGTGACTGAAGTGGGATATGACCTGGGGTATCAGAACCTCTCTAAGTTTGCTGAGATGTTTAAAAAGGTGAAGGGGATCTCGCCGAAGGAGGTGATTAAGTTGGCGGATGTTGTTTAGTTTTTTGTAGGGAGATATACTTAGAGGGAATTGTAACACAGAGATTCACAAAGGAAACACTGAAATACACTGAGGCAAATTACCTAGTTTAAAGTTCAGTTCTTAATTACTTATTACCTCTTGTGATTCGAAATTCTTTCAGGTATGTATTATTCAGTTACTATTTTCTGGATCAGCCTGAAACAAAAACCTGACAGGTTGTAAATCCTGTCAGGTCTAAATCACTTTATATTACTACTTCACCCGTTTAATATCCGGCATCTTCCACGACTTGTCGTAATAGGACTCCAATGGTCCATACAAACGGAAGTAGATGAAGAATCCCTCACTCACATTAGACTGCACCCAGTTGTTTTCATAACCGGCAGGTGCCTCGGGACTCACAAACACTTTCACCGAACCATCTGCTTCCACTTTCATCTCGCCCTTATTATTCACAATGGCATTGCCTTGCTGATTGTCAATTAAAGTGCGTGTTTTATTATTATACACGGCAATGGACCAAAAGTCTTTCACAGGAGCATTGGCGGGAATCAATATCTCGTAAGTATTCGAGCCATCCAGCCACTCTTCCTGATCATCCACGTAGGCACCCAGATATTTGGATCCATCACCCACGATAGGCATTACCATGGCTTTGGAAGTGGTAATGGCTTCGTACGCAAAAGAGGCCATCTCTTTGATTTCATAATAGTCCTCATGCATCAAATCCAAACGGGTTTGGTTCAATATATACCGCCAGTTACCATCGGGCCAGTGACGACTTTTGTAGGACTTCTTGGAGAAGGTATTCACCATAGCCATGGCATCCCCTTTTACAGCTGCCCGGGTTAAAATGGCTTTTTGCTCCTCATTGGGATTAAATCCACCACTTTTGGTGATACCCAAATCACGCAACTGGGTTAAGATAATGCGGTTCATCTCTTCCACCGGTTCATTCTTCAGTACATCGTACACATCTTTCCAAAATTGCAAGCCTGTGGATTGAGCACCGTTCCAATTAGGAGTTTCCGAAGCCGCAATGAATTTTTGTTCACTCTTATCAGCACCCACTTTATAGACAAAATGCTGACGGCGTAATTGATCGGTTGTGGCTTCATCGTAACCAATGATGCGCGTCCCAAGGAATACCAGGTTGCAGGGCGAATGAATCACCCACTTTGCATCGTGTCCTTTAGGTTCATCCTGACCGGGACCAACCAACAAGTATTTTCCACCTTTTCCGGCATCCGGTCCCATGACCCCTAAATCAGCTTGTGGACGTTGATACAGATCTAATACCAAACCACCAATACGCCCGGCTGGTATCTCCACGTAATAAGACGAAACTGATAAATCCACATAAGTAACCGTGTAAGGTGTGGTTTGATTGGAAGTCAGAATAGGTAATTTCTGGGCCAGGTTATCATACAATACCCAATCGCCATGCTCTCCATCTTCCAGAAAACCCCGATGCCACTTTTGGATACCGGCGATGGGCAAAGCAAATTCATAGGCTGATATGGCTTTAATTTCCATTTGTGCTTTACGCAAACCTTCAACTGACGCCTCTGTCAGGTAACCATTTTCGTAGAATTCAGGTGCGGTGGCTAAGTCTGATTTAGAACAGCACTCTGATTTTTTTTCTTGTCCACAACTTGCCAGCATAATAACAAGTGCCAGCCATATTGTTGAAACCTTTAATACTTTTTCCTTCATGACTCTTAATTTTATATGTTAGGATTTCTTTTTACTCTACCTTGCAAAAATATCTGCAATTACTGATTCTATTTATCCTTAAACAACCGTTCGCTGCTCCCAAGGGGTCAATTCATATTTCGTGCTAATCATTATCATATATCAGATGGCAACCCTTGTAATGATGTCACATCTGAAGCATCTTTAACCACCAAAACCCTTTATTCTTCTATCCCTCGGAAGATTTAACCCGCTTTATGCATTAGAAAATCTATTACACATTGAAATCACTTCAAAACAAGACACTTTGTTGCTTCACTTCAACTCACCAGAACGATGCTATGCCTCATTTCAGTAAAGCCTTGTTTTATCGTGCTTTCAATGTTCATGACGAAGTTCTAATATATAATGCGGGTTTAACCATCTCTCCGGTCATTTTTTCTACTTCCCGGGCAAGTTGTACCCCGTCTCCTCTATTTTTTTTGACTTCTCGGGCAATATTGACCAACCCTCTGGTAAATTCTTTGACTTCTCGGGTAATATTTACCTACCCTCGGATAAATTCTTTGACTTCTCGGGCAGTTTTGCACTGCTCTCCGGTCATTTCTTAATCTTAACGAGTAAAATATTTATCTTCTCGCCTGTTTTTTTTTACTTCTCGGACAATATTAACCAACCCTTTGGTAAATCATTTGACTTCTCGGGTAATATTTACCTACCCTCGTGCAAATTCTTTAACTTCTCGAATAATATCGGCCTGCTCTCCGGTCATTTCTTCTTCTTTGCGGGCAAGTTTTACTATTTCTCGCCTGTTTTTTCAACTTCCCGGGCATTATTAATCTGCCCCCTGGCAAATTCTTTCACTTCTCGGGTAGTATTGACCTGCTCTCGGGTCTTTTTTTACTTTTTAAATATTGCATGCAGATAACGTAGAAAAATGTCTCACGCAGATTTCGCAGATAAACGCAGAGGAAAACACAAACCTCATCTTCTGCGGTAATCAAAGAGATCTGCGTGAAACAAAAAAACTCAAATCCAATATCTAACTACCCTGGTGAACGAAAGGCACACTTTCCTGAAGTTGAAAACGGACAGTCGTTAAGATATAAGACTCAATCTGAAAAAATTGGGTAGCCACTTTTGGTGAAGTCACTTTTTTTACTTTTTTAAAATAGCTGACCAGTAAGCGATCAGTGGATGATTTAAGCTTCAGCAACTCTTTCATAAAAGAATCTGCCTGAGCATCGCTCATATTCTCCCATATTTCAGAATAATTAACCAACAGATCCAGACGTTTCTTTCCAAAATCTTTTCGCTTGGTTTCATATTCATCATACACTTTCCAAAACGCATCTTGCTGCGCCTCATCCGGATGTACAAATTGATCAACGATGACTTTCTTTTCCATCCCAAAGGCGGCTTGTAACAGATCTACTTCTTCTTTAAAAGATTGTGCATAGGTAAAAGTGGTGATCAATAATCCTGTAATTAGTAATGTTAAGTATTTCATTTTTTTAAAGATTTAAATTAGATTATTTGTTAATGAAAAATATTGCGTGCAGATGTCAAAGTAAATCTCACGCAGATAACGCAGATGAACGCAGAGAAAAACTCTCCATATTATTTGCGAGAATCAGCGTGAAACAATTATCACTTAAACCTGACAGGAGAAGACACCTGTCAGGTTTTAAGAATGATTGTCACTAATTTATCTTCTCAATATCCGGCAATGCCCAGGTTCTTTCGAAATATGGTTCCAGCGGAGCATATAAACGCAGGTAAGCAAAGAAGCCCTGATTGGGTGTGGTTGGAATCCAGTTTTTCTCCATCCCTTCCTGTGCTTCCGGTCCGAAGTAGAGATCCACTGAACCATCATCATTGGTGATTAAATCCATCCTTGATGACTTATCTGCAATTTGTTGCTCGTTTTTAATTAAACAGCGAGTATCTACATCATAAAGTGTTAATGACCAAAACTGTTTTGCCGGTGGATTAGGCGGGATGTGCAATTTGTAACTATTACTTCCATCCAACCATCTGCCCTCACTGTCCTTATAAGCTCCTAAATAGGCCTGACCAATGCCTGGTATCTGAGTAGACATCGCTTCATTGGTTCCTATAGCCTCGTAAGTATAAGAAGCCATTTCATCCAATTGATGGTAAAACTCAGTTTCGTGTGTCCAATGCCATACCATCGGATACTTCCAGTGCGTATTCTCATTGTAATAGACATCCTCAAACCTTTTTTCAAAAGTGGTTGCTTTCGCCATGGCTTCCCCAACCTGTGCCGCTTCTGTTAATAGTCTTATTTGACGTTCATCCGGATTAAAAGGCTTTCCCTTTTCAATACCTAAAGGTTTCAGCATGGCCATCATCACCCGGTCATGTTCCTGTACTATTTCATTGTTGATAATATCAGCCAATCGCTCCCAGTAGGCCATACCTCTTGGTTGAGCGTGGCTCCAGTCTCTTCCTTCGGCTTCGATGAAACGGGATTCTGATTTATTGTCTTTTTGATCATATGGGTAAAGTTGAAGACTTTTAATCCAGGCTATCCCCTTTTCTTTTTCCGGCATCAATGCCCTGAATCCTAATCCAATATTCAAAGAAGGCGGGCGAACCATAAAATAGCCTTCTACATCAGGCATCTGGCTTCCCGGAGGTAAAATCAGATACTTACCTCCTTTGCACTGATCTGGCCCAAAGGCGCCAACATCGGATATATTTCTTTGCCATAAGTTTGATATACCGCTGGCATTTAATCCCGGTTGAAGTTCTAAAACCATTGGACCTGTATTGGCCAGGTTCACAAAAGAAAAGACATAGGGCGTAGTGGCATTGGCTGTTAATATACCCAACTTATCCTTATATGAAGTGTAAATAACAAAATCTCCATCATTCGCACCAAAAACCTCTTCATGTTCCTTTTGCCACTCAGCAAGCGATACAAAAGGTAGTCCCCACAGGTAAGCCTGACAAGCCCGTTGAAAATCCATTTCGTCATAAAGCTTTTGAACGGTTTCTTCCGTTGGGAAGCCATGCTCAAAGGCATGAGAGAATTCCAATTCCCCGATTCGGGTTTGTACTTTCCGGGGATCTTTATTTTTTGTTTCCGATGCCGGTGCTTGAAGACAGCTATACAGGCAAACAGCTGAAACAAGACTTATTGCTATCACTATTCTTTTCATAGTTATCAATGTTTTATTGTTAGAAATATTTACACATTACAAAGATATTTGCTCTCCATTTCATTTTTCATCCATAAAAGACCAGGTAATACTCCTAAACGACCTTCTTACCATAATTAGGTGTAGGGAGTATTGCTCCTCCGTTTTCTTTCTAGTATATCACGAGTGTGGTGTAAGTGAAAGTCTCACGCAGATAAACGCAGAAAAAAACGAAAATTGACCCTCTGCGGGGATCTGCGGGGATCTGCGTGAAACATTAATCGTATCTAAATAAATGTTAATCGACTAATTCAAAATCACCAGGTTTCCAGGTCTTGTCGTACCAGGGCTCAAGTGGGCCATAAAGTCGAAGAATCACACAGAATCCTTTACCCGGTATGGTTTGAATCCAATTGCCTTCATGGCCATCTGGTGCCTCAGGGCCAAACCACATGGTATAGGAACCATCTTCATTTGCTTTTACAGATGGGTTATTGCTATCCAGCCCTGCAAATTTCTGATTGGTCTCTAACATAGAGCGGTGCTGCGTAGAATAAACCATAAACGACCAAAAATCCTTAGCAGGAATAGGAGCAGGCAAAGTAATTTTATAAGTCTTTCCTCCATCAAGGTATTTACCCTTTGAATCATGAGGAGTAAATGCATAGGCCGATCCCGTCCCTGGTTTGGCAAATGTCATAGAAGGGGTAATTACAGTTGCTCCATAATGAAACATAGAGCGATCATCCAACACCAATTCTCCGTTGTTCATAAATTCATGGCTGCCTCCTGCAAAGGAAGAATACCACTGGCGATCCGGATAAAAATAGACGTCATTATTACGTGGCCTGAAGCAAATAGCACGGGCAGATGCATTCGCTATTGCTGCTGCATCTTTTAACAATTTTTGCATGCGCTCATCAGGAGCAAAAGGTTGTCCTTTTTTTATGCCGATCGATGCAAAAAGTCCTACCAGTTCAGGATTAAAAGCATCAGCAGGTTCGTATTGAACAACCTTATTTAGTTCTTCAAAGAAATGCTCATCGTTGGCATGGATTGTATTGAACTGCATTCCGGACAGATCTACAAATTTCTGTTCAGGTGGATTATCAGCTTGTGCCAACGGATAACTTTTATAGTTATTTTTAAACTGATCAACAGAAGCTTTTAAATCCCCATCGTTGACAAAGGCACGCAGCAACAACCAGTTTTTGTATGTAGCTGAATGGACTACAATATAGCCCTCAGGAATTTCTCCTTCGTATCCGGGTCCAACAAAAAGATACTTTCCTCCAGCTCCTCTGTCGGGCCCGGTTAAACCGATATCGCTTACATAGCGAAAAAAAGCATCATCAATACACCCTAAAACCGGTGCACCAATCTCCATAACTACAGGGCCATCTTTTAAATCTATTTCGCCTGTAATATATTGTGTGGTAGAATTTGGGGTTAAAAACAAGGTGCGTGCATCCATTAAACTTTCACAAATCCCTATGTCGCCAGGCTCTAAACCAGCATCTTTTAATCCTTCGAGCATGGCTTGTATTGAAGCCGCCGGCATACCGTTCAGAAATGCTTGTACGCCACGGGAAATATCCAGGAAGTCATAGACTTTGTTGACAGTCGCATCTCCGGGCATACCATCAGAAAATTCGAGGGCTCCTAATAACTCTGTTTCTACTTTGTCCGGAGTAAGTATATTCTCCGGTACATTGGCTGAGTACTTTGCTTTTGGAGCTTTCTGCGCGTATCCATAACTTCCTATTAAGAATATGCATCCAATTAGCAGTGTTAGGTTCTTATTCATATGTTATTAGTTATTGAACCTTATCAGGATTCTGGTTAAGTCTTCACATTGGTTACCGTGCCTTTTTATCGGGACGGCTATTGTTGTTTAATCCCTCCCGGATCCGGGTTATCCGCGTGAAACAATAGTACGTTCTGCGACATTCTGCGAATCAAAGATCGACGAAGTCAAATCTGCGTGAAATAATCTCCTACTCCCTAAAAGTGAAATAAAATCCCTATTTCAGGACCGGAAGTAACAATATCATACAGGAAGCGATCGGTTCCACTGCCATTCTCATATTTCATACCCAGCCAACGGTACGCTACATCTACTTCTATCAATTTAGAAATTTGATAACCTGCAAAGGGATGAATTTGCCAGGCGAAATCAGATCCAAGGCCAAAACCACCGATATCGGTTGATAAACCTAATCGCCAGTTGCTTTCATTAAAGCGCGTCATCACACGTGCTGCAATAATCAGGTCAAACCAGGTTTCATTCATTGAGCGATCTTGACCTTCAAGTATCCCCCCTTCGCCCGGGGCTATGTATAAGGATGAGCCAATGGAGTTGATTCGTCCACCAAGTCCGGCTTCGGCCCAGGAATTTATGCGATATAAACCGGTTACTGTTATGCCCAGTTGATCCATGCCCACCGAAGTTTTTCGATCTAATATCCGAGTTCTACCATCTTTACTGAGATTCATATAAAGTCCATCGAAGATGATAGCCCATTGGTCGTTTTGAGCTTCGAAATAGAGCATCGCGCCAAAATCAAGGTTGCTGAAGATATCACTGGCACTAACATCCACACCGGCCTCCAGAGGGCCTATGCCTGCATCACCATTCATGCCTGGAAACAGAAGATAAGGGGCTGCTACAAATTTCCATTTTTTCTCTTTTCCCGGTTGGTCTTGTGCCATTGTTGGTATAACCATTAGGCTTATGGCAAGGCATAGTAGGGTTCGAATAGCGTACATTTTAAGCACATTAATTTTTTGTACAGATGTGTTTGGGAAGTTGTTAGTTAAATGCATAATAATGTGTTTAATTTGATTAAGAGTTTTTTTATATAGTATTAGAGTTATTCCAATAAGGAATAGGGGCAGGAGTGAGGGGGAATTCTGAAAATTACATTTGCTTAATAAATGAAAGAACAATCAGAATACAATCAGTAGGGTTTAGGCAATGAAAATGATACAAATGAATACCGATACAATAAAAGTTTTAGTAATCGGTATCCATTGCATTTTTTCTAGCATTACTTATCCCCAAAGGTCTCCGCAATACGGAAGTAGAGCCCCCAATCATCCTGACCAACGGCCACATCCACACCTATGTTAATTTTTTCAGATGGAATGGCCATGTAACGAACACCCACACCGGCTCCTGGTAACAGGTCTTTAAACTTAATTTCGCCAGGGCTGTTTACTGCTGTTGCTACACCAGCAAAACCAACCATCCCCCACTTCTTGTAGAAGTTATAGCGGTATTCGGCCTGAAGGTTATACACCTGTTCAGCACGGTGTTTACCATTGGTATAACCACGAATATCATCGCGACCTACTACGTACTGCCCTTCAAAAGGCACATCTCCGGTAGCAATTAAGGCTGTTGCACGGGTGGCAATCACTTCCTTTTTGCTCAGACCAAAAAACTTAGTGAAATCAAATTCATATTTATCGAATTTATAGTCAGAACCCCAGGCATCACGATAGTGGCCAGTTTTAAAGTTAAGGTAGTCACCACTGTGCGGATTATAGATGAAGTCACGAGAATCGTGTGAGATCACCAAGCCCCAATGGGTCATGTTTTTCTTTTCGGCTTCAGCACCTTCAATATCAAAGCTGGTCATTATTTTTTGATTGAAGTATTTTGCTCCCAAATACCAGCGTTTATACACCCGGCATTGCGCTTCAATCACAAAGATATCATGCAGGGAGTTAAAATTAATAAATTCGTCATATCCAGGTTCTTGATACTGAAAATTAACCGATGCATCACCATAGGCTAATGTTAAACGATAATTATCCTCATCAAAATACATCTTTGTATATAATGCCCAGTACCAGGACTTATTTGTTGTATACCCTACCATCGCACCTGCCATGGAAAGAGGAGAAATGGTATCATTAGGATTGACATCAAAAAAAACATTAGTAAGCGCAGCCATATTAAATCCCAATGCCGGGTCGTAGCTAATTACCGGTACAGCCGCAAAATTAACGTTATGCTTTTTCCAAAAGGTTTGTTTAGTGCTGTCAGTTTCAGCCGTTTCTTTAACAGGTGCTTGTGCAAAGCCCATAGTTTGGGTTAAAAAAACGATGCTTAGTGCAAATAGTAATTTCTTCATCATTGTTTTAGATTGTTTAGTATAAACCTGACAGGATTTGAAACTTGTAAGGTTTAAAACGTACGTTTATTTCACTGGTTCAATAGCAGGAGGTGTCCATGAACGATCTAGAATTGCTTCTTTACCCCAGTAACTGCGTATATATAAAGAGAATGTTTCGCCAGGTGCAGGGAGCCAGTTTGCTTCCATATCCCCGTCTGGTGCATTTCCTCCTGCATAAAGGGTTAATGAACCATCTTCATTATAGACTAAGGTTTTATTTTTTGTTCCCAATGAATAACGATTTAATTCGTTAGGTGTAAAAAAATGATGCTTATTATATAAGGTTAACGACCAAAAGCCATTGACCGGAGGTAATTGTCCTGCGGGGAATGTAACTGAATATTGACTTTTACTGGCCAACTGATTCCCTTCTGAATCATTGTCAGTATAAAAATACTGTGTTTCAGTTGGGCGATTATCAAACATATTTGAACGCGCTGTACTTGTACGCATTAAGTAATCAAATCCCCATTGTGCATTGTTAAATGAACGGTTCCAACCATTTCCGGCCGGTATCCCATTATATTTCCACTTGAACATTGGAGATATAACTTCTTTCTCGGTTTCAACAGCCACTTCAACTAAGGCTTTTTTAAGTTCAGGATCTTTTTCAGCTGCAGCCAGTACCTGACGAATAGATGCATAAAGTGCTTCTTCTCCCGGCATTGGAGGCACTAAATCCATTACTCCCGGCAGTTGATCGAAAAATGCTTCAGAAACCACCCATTTGTTTTCCTCATCGGTTTGTGGTACCGGAAAGTGAGGTAATTCATCCCAATCTTTGGTTTTCATTGTCCCGTCGAATTCTGACAATGGATAAATCAATATTTGATTGACTAAAGGCTTAATTGCAGTTCTGTCTTCATCGGTGTCATCCATAAAAACTCTTGGCCCTGCCAATGCAAGTTCAGTGTTTGATCGAATCACTTCTGTAATTCCCTCAGGTTTTTCTCCTTCCCAATCCGGACCTACCAATAAGTAGAAACCGGGCTTTGTATCATATGGTTTACCCATTTGACCAAACTGATCTGTTCTGGCATCATAAAGAGCATAAACCCAAAACCTGTCACCAAAGTCCGGAACCTGGATAACTGAAGGATTATCCTTAAGTGCAAAAATAGCCAATCCATAAGCCACATCCTGATTTGGACAAGCAACAAATCGCTGAGCCGGCTTAACATAGTCGTTTAACATGGCTAACTGTCCCATTGGAGCAACCGGCATAACGCCTCCAAGTAACCCCGGCTCTGGTGCTTGTGTAATGGTTGCACGACGATTCATCATGTTTACCATGGGCCACCCCCATATATAAGCCATTTTTCCAACGGATTTCACATACTCGGGATGCATGATGGCGCCTTCGGCAAGGGCAATGGTATTGACTTTAGATTTCGATTCGGAACATGCTTTCTTTTCTTTAGTATATTTTTGATTATTACACGATGTTGCCAGAATTACAATCAAACTGAGAATAGTTAATAATTTCATTTCATAGTTTTTTAATGGTTAATAATAATTAGCTCTTTTTAAAATAAACTTTCACATACCGTTTCACCCAGCTCAGTGTTGGCCAGATAGTGCGTTACAGAGGTCTTTTTTCCAAAAAACATGATAGCCCGCCTGCCATCTTTGGCTTTATAAATAGCAGCGAAATCACAGAAAATGCTTTTGGGGTTAAAAATTGGTAGGTGCAGTATCTGCTTCAATTCACTCAATTTATAATCTTCTATAAAGCTGGAAGCATTGGTGACCAATGTAATGTTACACTTTAAAGCTTCCAGTACACCTGGCAACTTGCCATCGTTAGGTTCAAATTGGCCTTTGCTCGATAAGGTTCGTCTTATAGCTTCAGAGGTACCAGCATGTTTTTGATCCAATAAGAGCACAAACTCGTAATTCCCGGCATCTTCGCTTCCCATGCCTTCAATACGGTTACGCAAATTAATGGCCGATAGACACAAGCGACTGCTAGTTGCATTACAATGGCTAGAGGTGATGACATCGTTGGTGGATATAAAAGGAAATTCGCTTTTCTCATCCGCTGCATAAGCATCTTTGATGGTCCCCACTTTTTCTTCATCCACAAAGCGAGAGAAATACTCTACCTTTTTTCCGAATAGCAGATTCTTTAGGACATTCACGATCATGGGTGCCGATGAAGTAAATCGGTAGTTTGTTTTCCCGATGAATGCTTCAATTTTACCTACCGCTTCAAAATTACGGGTGTAATTCATGGCCGTCATTTGAGCCGGATCGAAAAAGGCATTTAGTAACTTATAATAGGTATAGCCATCGGCCGGCACATGCGAGAGTGAGAAGATTAATGCAAGTCCTGAAGTATTGTTGATTTCATGAGAAATGAGGGTTACCCGGAAAACAAAATCACCGGTCTTTAACAGTTTATTACCCGTACTTACCACATGCTTTTCAATAGCTTTCTGCATTTGCGCATATTCCATTGATTCATCAATACACATTTCATTATCCTGAAACAGTATTTGGTCAATGAGTTCTACCGGAGTTTTGGTTTCATCAAACTCCATCATTACTTCTTTATTCGCTTTAATGAGCCTGGATGCCAGCCAGGGATTGAGTTCTAAAAGCTTAAGCACTCTTTCCTTAACATCAGCATAAACCTTATCGTTATTACCTTCGAAAAAACAGACTTTGGTGATGCTGTTTTCGCGCATCATTTCAGTTTTTTCAAACTTCAGTAATTTTATTCGCATCGTAATGGTGTTTTATTTTTCCATTGGTACATAAGGATCAGGTGTTCCTAACTGTATGGGAGGTTCCTCAATTAATGTTTTCTGAAAATTCACAATTTTCTCAAACATTATCGGGAAGACCCAACTTCCTGATATATCAATCTGATCAATCGTGTACATCTCTTTAGGATCTTCAATGAGGTTATATAAATGCGGCATATTTAATTTGGCAGGGGCCCCAAACATACTGTTCAGTTCTATGAGGTGCATTTTCCAGTTTTTCCATTTGTAGGCAAACATCTCATCGCCATTGAAGATTGGAAATCCTTCTCTGTTTGAGTGCTCCTGCCTACCTAACAGAAAATCCGTCTGGTCTACCCCATCGATGATTCTGTCTTGAGGTGTTTCAGCCCCAACTAAAGAAGCCATCGTTGGTAAGATATCCACCATGTGGATGATTTCATTAGTGACTTTACCGGCAGGTATCTTGCCTGGCCAACGCATCATAGCCGGCACACGCAGTGAACCTTCTAAAGCCGTGAAGTAATTTCCTCTCCAATACCCTGAAGTGCCATGGTGTCCTTCAATTTCTTCGGGTCCATTATCACTTAACCAAAGCACTATGGTATTCTCTTTGATACCCAAGTCATCAATGGCTTTTAAAATTTGACCAGACCGGTAATCAATCTCCGCTAACACATCGGCATAATGACCGTTCCCTGTTTTTCCTTCGAAATCGGGATGTGGGAAGGTTGGCAAATGGGGTTGTGTAAAGGGAACAAAAGCTAAAAACGGATTTCTATTTTTCACACTTCGCGTCATAAAACTGATGGTCTTTTCAGTCAGCTCACTGTCAATGGTCCGTCTTGTTTCAATGTTATAAGGCTTAATTTGTTTGGGTGTTTGCCCTTTTGTGGCCTCTACAATAAATGGTTGCTTTAATAATTCCGAATCATATTGATAATGGCTGGTATAAACGGATTCATCCGTTGTATTGGCAATGCCGTACCACTCATCAAAACCCTGATCGGTGGGGAAACGACCTTTGGTATCTCCCAAATGCCATTTCCCAAACATGCCGGTAGAATAGCCATTTTCAGAAAGCAATTCAGGAAGGGTCACTTCCCATTGGGTCATGCCATAGAGAATACCCCACACCACTTTCGTGGTACCTGACCGAATGGGATGACGACCAGTCATGAGAGCAGATCGACTAGGCGTACATTGGGGCTCCACATTAAAATTCTGAAAGCGGATTCCTTCTGAAGACAATTGGTCTAATTGAGGTGTTTCGGCCCCACGCAGGTTGCCACCACCATAACAACCCAGTTCGCCCCAACCGAGGTTATCCACCAGCATAATGACAATGTTTGGTGATTCATTTTTTTGAGCCGAGGCCATGCCACAGCTTAATATCACTAATAGGGTTGGTAAATATTTTAGTAATACTCGCTTCATAATGTTATTAGTTAGGTTAATCTAATTATTGAATCAAAAAAGCACCTGCTGCTACTTGAGCAAAAGGTGCTTTAAAAACTATACTAATTACAAGGCTTCTTCGGTAAATTGTTTATATCAGGCTTATAATAGCGACAAACAAAATAATACGGTTCGCCTTTATTTACCGGCATCCAGTAGGTGCCATCCTTCGGATCTTCAGCACTAAAGGTGATGGTAATGTTACCATTAGCATCGGGCTTGGTATTATAGGCATTGAACAAATCGTTTTTGCCTGGTATAGTGTTTCTGGTAAGTGCACTGTATCGGGTAACCGACCAAAATAATTCTACTCCCTCAGGTTCATAAGGCAGGGTGAAAACTTCTACATTATCACCACTGAGTATCTTATCGTTACAGTTGGTAAAGAATGGACCGTAATAAGCATGATGTAACGGGAATCCTAAGTGTCCAACAATTGCAGCAGCACGGTATTCAGCATCGTTGCTGTTAGGTTCGTCGCTATCAATAGGACCAAACATTCCAATATTTCCTGTAACCCCAAACTTAGGCGCTACTACACCTATATATTGACTCACTCTAAGATAATCCTCATTTGTAAAATCAATTTTAGAGGCTAGTTTTTCCTTGTTTTGAGGATACACATCATGTGTTTCTATGGTATGTTTGATGTAATTTTCAATTTTAAGTTCTTTACTGGATGCACTTGTTAGTTTAATTTTTTCCTGAATAGCATGTGCATTTATCATATCTTCTGCAGTTCTTACCTGAATTCTTATAAAAAGGTGAGGGTAATCGCCCGGGCTTTCGATTACAGTTGAACCTTCAGGAACTTCCATATCTTTTCCTTTGCGAACAAACGTATATTTACCTTTAGGGTGTATTTCATCAAAAATGGTGTAATGCTCCTGGTCAGTAATATGAATAGACCAATAGCGACCATCTGTAATCTCAGGGTATTCCACAGTTACCGGCCCTTCGGTAAGATCAATGACCACTTTGGAATAAATATGGTCTAATGCCGGTGTTACAACTGGATCAGTTCCTTCGGTAGGTAGTTTTTTGGTGTGCAATAGCCTATTGGTACCACCGGCTTGCTCTGCTGTAGTAACCATATACCGCATATGATGATACACCTTAAATGCTATAAGATCGGCATCGGATGGTTTTTCAGATGTTGTACTTAAAACTTTTGTTTTTTGTATTTTGTCAGCTTCCTTTTTGGCTTTTGTACCGCAGGCCATCATACAAATGGTTAATATTGCAGCAATTGAAAGTTGAATCTGTTTTTTCATTTGAATTAGGTTAGTAGGATTTAAAGGCAGCATTTAGAAATATTCAATACTCCGTTCGTTAATTTAGAAAAGTTATACAATAATGTCAATTCTACTTTTCGATACAAATTGATTATTATTCGAAACCTTGTTTTTTTTTGACAAAACACTCCCAAATTATAATTAACCCTACATCTTCACCTATTAAAGCACTATAAGAAGCAAGAACTAAAATGGGATGATAACCTATCTTTAAAATGACAGATACTTATTCATTATCCCGGAGATCCATCATTCCAAGTGAAATTTTAATTTCACGGAATAATATGCTTTACTTCTGATAACCTAATAAAAGAAACATGGACCATTAAGGCAAAAATGTCTAGAAACTGCTAGTGACGTATTTATACAATTAAACATCAAAATGAGACTTTAGAGATTGATTGGCAAAACTATAGCTTCCAAACCGATTGATGAGAAAACACACAAGGAAGGCAAACCTTTTATTTGGTTTTAAAAAAACGTAAAGGGTATAGGACTATATCCTGATAGAATGGTTGTACACAATGAAGCCGGATAACGTGTAACTTCTGTGTTTAGGTAAGTCACAATGTTAGGCAGGATCTATTACGTTCATTGTATGGCTTTTTATGTTACTAATCGACTCTTATACTTACCCCTTAAAGTATGACAACTAGCATACCAAAATATACCTACTATATATTTAAGTATAGTAAAATAGGATTTAAATACGTAATAAAGTCCATGAAAATTTGATTTATATCGAATTTAACTCGAGTTTAATTTGTATTGGATTTGTATTTAATACGAGCTTAACTACTAAATATAAGGTTGATATATGCAAGGCCGCAACAAAACCTACTTTAGGTAAATGAAAGACATATTTACTTAGCAATAGGCCCTTAAACCCGCTTTATGCATTAGAAAATCTATTACACATTGAAATCACTTCAAAACAAGACACTTTGTTTCTTCACTTCAACTCACCAGAACGATGCTATGCCTCGTTTCAGTAAAGCCTTGTTTTATCGTGATTTCAACGTTCATGACGAAGTTCTAATACATAATGCGGGTTAAAAGATTGTTCACTGAATGTAAACAAAGGATATAATTGAGACTACTAAACAAATCGGGATTCCATCATCCTTTGTAATATTTTAGTTTTATGGGACCAATTATCCTACGGATCAAGTGGAATTTGAAGAGATTAGTTGGATTTTGTTCTTCAATACTATTAAACTGTTAAGGTGAAATTATTGCTTCTCAATGTATGAAAACACTTAAATAAAAACAACATCACTACTTCCTTAGACATTGGATTCATACATTTACCCTAACAACTAACTGATTAGCATATTAAAAAAACGGTAAATTTCGATTGATTATTTGAAACAAAAGGAAAATCTATAAGTGATCTTGAAACCTAGTTCTCGTATCGACTGGATATTAACACTAGAGTATGACATACATAATTTATACTGTTATGCACTATTATTTTGAAGAAGGTCGCACATTGACAACCAAATTATACTCTGAAATATCTTATAGAAAAGTTTCTGTGACTCAAACCAAAGTCATCTGAGCGTAATCAACCTCAACTTGTTCTCTATTGAAAATACAAATTAAGTGATGATTTATTAATTTATCTTTATCCGCATTAGAAAGACACTTCCAGTATGCCAAACGGTCCTTTAATTCCATTTTTCTAAGCTTACGAAATACACAACCTTTAACATCCTCTTTCAGAGGACAACCAAAAATGAGTCCACTGTACTCCACCAAACTCTGTCTATTCCCAATCATACCCCAATACTTACTCTTAAAAATGCAAGGCATTAATCCTCCAGAATTAATAACCCGCATTGTACTAACACAAATTCTCGTTCAAATATAATTATACTTTTTCATAGAATTGTATAATTATTGACATTAATGTATTATTATTCATTTTACTCACCAGAACACAAAGTATATCCTACAATAAGTTTTACTTATAAGACTCAAGACTCTGAATAAACGGTCATAAATTAAAAAGCGCAAGGAACCAAAATCGGCTACTTACGCTTTCCAACTAAAAACTATAAAATTCTAAACCTACAACATGTTCTATTCTAAATCCTATGGAATAAATTCAACCTGTAAAGGGTTGCTAATTCTTTTAGAAAACTTTGTTAAGTTATCTTCCCAATCTTCTTTATTTTTATACTGCTTGCTACCACTCCATGCGAAACCTGCGTAATACTCCACCTTACCATCGATCACTTTTAAGTGAACCAACAGGTGACTTTTATCTTTAACATCAGAAACTACATGAGAATAACCAGCATAATACTTTGGATCAACAACAATTGAAGTTCCCAATTCTTCACCTTTATGTGGAGTCCAGTAACTGGCCCATGCAGATGTTGAATCTACAGAAACAACACCTAAATTATCATGTAAGGTTATACCAGCTACTAAAGTATCAGCACCATCTACTTTGATTTCAAATTTTGTGAAATTATCATTCAAATTAATTGAAACAGTTTTTTGTTCCTGAATATTATGCTTAGTACCAACATAAGGTGCATACCCCAACTCAAACTCAGAGCTTAATGGTCCATTTGTAAGAACATTATAAGCCGTATAATTTAGTGAAGTTATCAGCTTACCATCTTCAATTACACCAGTACCTCCACAACCTAAACTAGGTCCTACATGATAATTGTCTAAACCCTCGCCATGATCAATGTGGTAATAGCCTGGTTCATCAATATTTCCTTTATACCACTTGTCGATGATAGAATACTCCACTTTTTTTAACCAACAATCCACTCCTCCTGATAATGTTCCTCCAGGAATATTATCCTCAACCATAGCTTGTGCTTTAGGACCATAAACCCTAAAAGCAACCCGGTTGTTTTCCCATGTAAAGTCATCTGTACGCTCCGGCACAAAACGCGCAAAAGTTTTAACTTCTGAAGAAGCAAAAGAGGTTTTCTCCTCTTTAATTTTATATTGCTTCGCTTCGTTGGCAGATAATGATGCTTGAAATGCTATTGTTTCAAAAACACCATCCTTATCTTTGTCAATTAGCTGGCTCAACACCTCTTCTCCACTCGTGTTATCAGTCACAATTACATCATGCAACGAAGAACTACTTTCTCCAAGATCCACTTTAACTATTTCTGTACGGTCAATATCTATTGTATTAACAACAGAAACTAAAGTTGTGTTATGATTACAGTTGCAACTGCCTAATGCAAAAATCAAACAAGCAACCGTAATCATTTTAAAAAAACTATTCACAAACATAAAACTCTAAATATCGTTTTCGCCTTTCACGTAGCCAAAGTTGGCTAAAATTCCGCCATCAACATATAATATATGACCATTCACAAAATCAGCAGCTTTTGATGCTAAGAAAAGACTCGCATTACCAACATCTTCAGGCTGTCCCCAACGGTTAGCAGGAGTACGTGTCATAACAAGGTCGTTAAACGGATGGCCATCCACTCGGATAGGAGCCGTTTGAGACGTAGCAATATAACCTGGTCCAACACCATTAATTTGCACGTTATATTTAGCCCACTCACAAGTCATATTCTCTGTTAAAAGTTTTAAACCACCTTTAGCAGCAGCATAAGCCGAAACATTTTGACGTCCGTACACACTCATCATTGAGCACATATTAATAATTTTACCCTGACGACGGTCAATCATACCCGGAGCAACTCTTTTGGCCACAATAAGAGGTGCAACAAGATCCACATCTATTACCTGCTCGAAATCTTTAATGGGCATATCTAAAATAGGAACACGCTTGATAATACCAGCATTGTTTACTAAAATATCCACAGGACCTACTTCAGACTCAATGATGCTAATACCTTTATCCACATCCTCTTCGCTTGTTACATTAAAATTAACCGTAAAAACATCAATACCGTCTTTAGCATACTCCACTTTACATTCAGCTAACTTTTCATCATTCAAATCATTCACACAAAGTTTTGCACCAGCTTTGGCTAAGGCTTTACCACAAGCCATCCCTATTCCGTGTGTTCCTCCGGTAACTAATGCTACCTTACCTGTTAAATCAAATAATTCGTTAATCATATCTTATTTTTTAATGTCGTTACTTTACAATCGTTTGCACACTGATATAAAAAAATCCCTGAACTACTTTAGTTCATTAGGTTGTCTAATATCCATATCCGTATAATCCAGATTTTCACCGGCCATACCCCAAATAAAAATATAATTAGATGTTCCGGCTGCACTATGAATACTCCAAGAAGGAGAAAGCACTGCCTCTTCATTTTTCATCCATATATGACGTGTCTCATCCGGCTCACCCATAAAATGACAAACAGCCTGATTTTCCGGAACTTCAAAGTAAAAATAAGCTTCCATTCTTCTATTGTGCGTATGAGCAGGCATCGTATTCCAAACACTACCTGGCTTTAATTCTGTCATTCCCATTTGTAACTGACAGGTAGGAACCACTTCTTTAACAAGGAGCTGGTTAATTTGACGTTCGTTAGAAGTTTCCAATCCTCCCAACTGTAATACATTTGCATCGGCTAATGTTACATGTCTGATAGGAAACTCTTTATGTGCAGGTGCTGAATTAATGTATAAATGAGCCGGCTGATCCGGAGTTACAGATTCAAAAACCACTTCTTTAGAGCCTCTACCTAAATACAAAGCTTCCTTGTACTTTAGTTCATAAACTGTCCCGTCAACCGTAATCTTAGCATCACCTCCTACATTAATAACACCCATTTCACGACGCTGAAGAAAATACTCAGCTTTTAATTCTTCATAAGTCTCCAGTTTAATTGGACTACTTGTTGGCACAACTCCTCCTACGATATATCTGTCATAAAATGAATACACCATATTTACCTCGCCGTCAACCATTAAGTTTTCTACAAGAAACTCCTTACGTATACGATCCGTATCATAACTTTTTACATCCTCTGGATGAACTGCATACCTTACTTGTAAGCTCATAATAACTGCTTTAAATTTATTGTATAAATATGTATTATTTATTCCATGATGATTCCCTTACGATCAAACGTGTTGGGATCACCTCAACTTCTTCTTTATATTTCCCTTCAATATCCTTTATCATGGCAGAGGCCACTCTGGTTCCCATTTCAAAACCATTTTGCTCAACCGACGATAAAGTAGGAGCCATTAATTCGGCAAAGGGTTCATTGGCAAAACCTACTACACCAAATTCATCTGGTACGCTAATATTCTTCTCCTTCAAGGCATCGATTACCCCTAAGGCACAATAATCACCAGCACAAAAAAGAGCATCCGGCTTTACACTACTCAAGGCCTTTATAGCGGTATTATATCCAGATTCTCGGGTTATAGCATCAGTATATACCAAGGCCGAATCAACAGGTAAACCTTCTTCTTCAATTGCTTTAGAATAACCTAAATACCTTTCACGGTATGCTTTTAAACTCTGCGATCCTCCAACATGCCCAATTCTTTTATACCCGCTTTTAATCAAATGCTTCGTTGCTAAGTACGCCCCATTAAAGTTATCATTCAATATTTTTGAACAACTTATTTCATTATGAACACGATCAAACTGTACCAAAGGAATATTTCTATCTACTAATTTTTGAAGATGATCAAAACACTTAGTTTTTTCTGAAAGAGATATAATAATTCCACCAACCTGGTTAGCCAGTAACATATCTATGGCTTTTTGCTCTTTCAGAAAACTTTCTCCGCTCTGACAAATCACCAGACTATAGCCAGCCGGATTAAGTATTTCCTCAACACCACTTATTACATGACTAAAAAAATGTCTGTTTATACGAGGAACAACCATACCTATGGTATCGCTCTTACCTTTTCTTAAAGCTGATGCAATAACATTTTGTTGGTACCCCATCTCCTTTGCCTTCGCAGCAACCAACTCTCTGGTTTTTACGCTTACACGGGTATTACCCGCTAAAGCACGCGATACCGTAGATGGAGTAACCTTTAATTCTTTTGCTATATCATTAATTGTAACTCGTTTCATTCTCTAAATATATTTAATTTGTTTGAGAGCCGTAACCTATTTAGGCATACTCAAATCATAGCAATAATTACTATTTCAAATCAAAATTACATATCTTATTTTACAGTTATTGGTTTAAAACTGATTAAAAAAGAATTTATAACCCTTCTACTTTATCTGAATGATCTCGATACAAAAATACAATCGTTTGCACACTTCGCAAATTTTTTCTCCTTTTTTTTAATATTTTTTTTAAAAAAACACCTCTAGCACACATTACTAAACCTCTCTTGCCTCAAGCCCATTAGGCTTTTAGTTCCAATCCTTACAAGCAAAATAATTACAAATTAGTGATAGTACCCTGATTTTATGTCCTTCAAATCCGGGAAGCGCTTCATTATTCATCACAAACCTGTATACCAATCGATTACACACTCTTCGCAAGATGCCTACAAAAAAATTAAATGTTAAAATTTTTGGAAATTCAATTTTTGCATGTAATTTCGTGTTCGTTAACGGAGTTAATTTCACATTAGAATCTTATATCATCATGATAAGAAAAACTTTTATTCATAACGATTTCATTTTAGAAACAGACACTGCTCATCAGCTATATCACAACTATGCGTCAAAAAAACCCATCATTGATTTTCATTGTCACCTGAATACAAAAATGATAGCTGAAGATCATCAATTCAATAACCTTGGAGACATGTGGTTGGCTGGTGATCATTATAAGTGGCGCGCTATGAGAATAAACGGAGTGAATGAAAAGGATATCACTGGGAATGTTTCTGATAAAGAAAAATTTATGCAGTGGGCAGCAACAGTACCAAACACCGTATCTAATCCATTATACCACTGGACTCATTTAGAGCTAGCCAGATATTTTGATATTTTTGATCTATTATCACCATCTTCTTCTGAAAAGATTTATAATCAAACTTCAGTAATGTTACAATCTCCTGCATTCAGCACGAAAAATTTAATTCGTAAAATGAATGTAGAAATGATTGGAACGACAGACGATCCGGCAGACTTCTTAGAATATCATCAACAATTAATTAAAGATGGTTTTGAAGTAAAAGTGTTACCATCGTTTAGAGCCGATAATGTTTTAAAAACGGACGATATACCATCATTTATCACCTATATCGAAAAACTTGGAACTTCAGCCGACATTTCAATCTCCACCTACAGTGAATTAATTGAAGCTTTAGATAGTCGTCATGCATTTTTTCATAGTATGGGAGCGCGAATATCTGACAGCGGTCCTGACCGTTTCTTTTATGCTCTATATACAGATAAGGAAGTAGCAGTAATTTTTAAAAAACTTCTAGCCGGCAATAGCATCACCATAGAAGAAAAAGAAAAATACTGTACTGCCGTAATGGCAGAATTAAGCAGAATGAACCACAAAAGAGGTTGGACTCAACAATTTCACGTTGGCGCCATTAGAAATAACAATACTCGTAAATTTAATTTATTAGGTGCAGATACAGGGTTTGATTCAATTGGTGATTCAACGCCAAGTATAAAAATGTCACAGTTTTTAAACTTATTAGATAGTACTGATCAATTAGCACAAACAATTCTTTATAATTTAAACCCTGCCGATAATGCAATGATGCTGACCATGTGCGGAAACTTTACGGATGGTTCTTCTGCATCAAAAGTTACTTACGGAGCAGCCTGGTGGTTCTTGGATCAAAAAATTGGAATGGAACGTCACTTAGACGACCTATCATCTCTTAGTCTTTTAAGTCGCTTTGTAGGAATGGTAACTGATTCCAGAAGTTTCCTATCCTATCCAAGACACGAATATTTCAGAAGAATTGCCTGTAATTACATTGGAAATCAAGTAGAGAAAGGTTTAATCCCGGATGATGAATCTATCCTAAAATCCTTAGTTGAAGGCATATCATACAACAACGCTAAATCATATTTAAAATTTTAATTATACAAAACCATGGCAAAAAAAGTAGTAACCTTCGGAGAAATTATGCTCCGTTTTGTAACCCCACAGTATCAACGCTTTTCTCAAGCAACTGAATTTAAAGCTTCTTATGGTGGTGGTGAAGCTAATGTAGCAGTTTCATTAGCCAATTATGGAGTAGATGTTTCTTTTGTAACACGTTTACCTGAAAACGACATCGCTAAAGCATGTAAAATGGAACTACTAAAACATTCCGTTAACGTTGACAGTATTGTATATGGAGGAGATAGATTAGGTACCTACTATTTAGAAACAGGTGCTGTTGCACGTGCAAGTAAAGTAGTATATGACAGAGCTCACTCTGCATTTTCACAAATTAAGCCGGGAATGGTGAACTGGGAAGAAGTTTTAAAAGATGCTGATTTCTTTCACTGGACTGGAATTACTCCTGCTGTATCGCAAGGGGCTGCTGATGCATGTTTAGAAGCAATTCAAGTAGCCAACCGTTTAGGTGTAACCGTATCTACAGACCTTAACTACCGTAAAAACCTTTGGAAATATGGTAAAACAGGCGGCGAAGTAATGCCTGAATTGGTAGCAGGATGCGACATTGTTTTAGGAAACGAAGAAGATGCTGCTATGATGCTTGACATCCATCCTGATGGTGTTGATGTAACTGATGGTCACGTAGAGGCAGAAGCCTACAGAAGCGTATCTCAGAAAATAATGCAGAAATTCCCAAGGGTTAAAAAAGTAATTACAACACTTAGAGGATCGATTAACGCCAATCACAATTCCTGGTCGGGAGTTCTTTACGATGGTAAAACATTATTCCAGGCTCCAACATACCAAATTACACATATTGTTGACCGTGTTGGTGGTGGCGATTCATTTATGGGTGGACTTATTTATGGTCTGTTAACCTATGAAGGGGACGATCAGAAAGCATTAAACTTTGCCACAGCAGCATCATGTCTTAAACATACTATTCACGGTGACTATAACCTGGCAACCGTTGAAGAAGTTGAAAAACTTATGGGTGGTGATGCTTCAGGTAGAGTTTCAAGATAACAGAAGTATTTAACTTCTTAAAAAGAAAAGCACGTTTTAAAGCAGTTATAGTTCTTTGATTAATCAGATATTCATTTATTGAATGTGTCTGTAGTTTTTGAAGGAGTTTAGAGACCTGATTTAATTTAGATTAACGAATCACTTTAGATCAACAAACATACTAATCAATGAAACTAGAACTGTTTTAAGCTGTGATTTTACTGTTAATAGGTGGCACTAAAATTACGGTTTTACGGCTTTTAAATTTACAACTTGAGTTCGGTGATAGATTGATTGAAAAATATTGCGGTTTTCTTTCTGGGCAAAAGGAATTTTCATCTTATCCTCAATTAATTCAACAATCTATCATCACTTAAATTAAATGATAAAAATAATTATGGCAAAATATTCAAGATTAGAGGTTTTTCAGGCAATGAAAGAAACCGGAGTGGTTCCTGTATTTTTTCATGAAGACCTTGAGATATGTAAAGCAGTTCTAAAATCATGTTACGATGGTGGCATTCGTGTATTTGAATTCGTTAATCGTGGCGACTTTGCACACGAAGTATTTGGCGAATTAAACAAATACGCATTAGCCAACCTACCGGGAATGATTTTAGGAGCAGGCTCGTTGGTAGAAGAAGCTACCACTGCCCTATATATGCAGTTAGGTGCCAACTTTATTGTTTCTCCGTTATTAAACGAAAACATGGCAAAAATCTGCAACCGTAGAAAAGTAATGTGGTCTCCAGGCTGTGGTACTATCTCAGAAATAAACAAAGCACAAGAACTAGGTTCTGAAGTTGTTAAAGTATTTCCTGCTTCTGAAGTTGGAGGTCCTTCATTTGTAAAAGCTGTTAAAGCACCAATGCCTTGGACAGACATTATGCCAACAGGAGGTGTAGATACATCAAAAGAAAACCTGCAAAAATGGTTTGACGCAGGTGTTACATGTGTAGGGATGGGATCTAAATTATTTCCAAAAGAAATAATGGCAGCCAAAAATTGGGATGCTTTAACACAAATGGTTAAAGAGCTTATGGCAAACATCGAAGCTGTCAGGAAATAATTTATACAGATAATAGGCATTTAGATTTAATATATGCTAGCTATCCAAGCTTAAATACTTCATACTCTATCTGTCTGTTATCTAATATTAAAAACTTAAAACTACAAAAACATGATGTCCTTAAATTTAAAAAACAAAGTTGCTGTCATTACAGGAGGCGGTGGTATACTATGCTCAACCATGGCTAAAAGCCTGGCTTCACAGGGCGTTAAAACAGCAATCCTTGATTTGAACCTTGATGCTGCTCAACAGGTTGCGGAGGAAATTAAATCCCAATACAAAACAGAATCAATAGGTATTTCTGCCAATGTATTGGATAAACAATCGCTTGAAGATGCTAAATCAATTATTCACAAAACTCTTGGAACGATTGATTACCTGGTAAATGGTGCTGGAGGTAATGCTGCCAGTGCTACAACCAAAGCCGAATTTTTAACAGACAATGAGCTGGATAGTCTGGAAGATACTTTTTTTGGACTTGAGATGGATGGTTTCGATAAAGTCTTTGCCTTGAACTTTCAAGGAACATTACTTCCTTCAATAGTTTTTGCTAAAGATATGCTGGATAAAAAGGATGGTTCAATCATCAATATTTCATCGATGAACTCCTATACTCCTCTTACAAAAATACCCGCTTACTCAGCCTCTAAAGCTGCTATTAATAATTTTACACAGTGGTTGGCTGTTCACTTTGCTAAAACCGGAATTCGAGTTAATGCTATTGCTCCCGGTTTTTTACTAACCAATCAGAATAGATTTTTATTAATTGATGAAAAAACAGGAGAAGCTACAGCACGTGGTGGAAAAATCATCAACAATACGCCAATGGAAAGATATGGTGAACCTGAAGAGTTAACCGGAACCATGCTCTATTTATTATCTGACTGGGCCAGTTTTATCACTGGGGTAGTCATTCCGGTAGACGGGGGCTTTAGCGCTTATAGCGGAGTTTAATATTAATAATAAAGATAAGCGAGATAAACTGTTAAAAACCAACCTCCGGTTTTACTCAATTATCCTTTCATCTTAAAAAACTAGAAAAATGGCTATTGAACAAACCTGGAGATGGTACGGACCTAATGATCGTATCACTCTTGAAGATATAAAACAAACCGGTGCCACCGGCATTGTAACGGCACTCCATCATATACCTAACGGAGAAGTGTGGACAAAAGAAGAGATTATTATTCGTAAGAAAATGATCGAAGATGCCGGCTTATCGTGGTCGGTTGTTGAAAGCGTTCCCGTACACGAGGACATCAAAAAACAAACTGGAAACTGGAAACTTTACATTAAAAATTACCAACAATCAATCATAAATCTTGGTGAATGTGGCATAAACACAATATGCTACAACTTTATGCCTGTTTTAGATTGGTCACGAACAGATTTAAACTCGTCTTTTGAAGATGGTTCTCTGGCTCTTATATATGAACAGAAAGTATTTGCAGCTTTCGATATGTTTATATTAAAACGAAAAGGAGCTGAAAACGACTATTCTCAAAAAATTCAGGATCAAGCCAAAGCATACTTCGAAAGTTTAGATTCAGAAGGTATTGAAACACTAACCAATACAGTAATCAAAGGACTTCCAGGCGCTGAAGAAAGTTATACTTTGGAGCAATTTCAGAGTGTATTAGATGCCTACAGTGGCATTGATAATGCAACACTCAAAAAGCACCTGGAAGATTTTTTAAAAGAGATTATTCCTACAGCTGAGCAAGCTGGTGTTAAAATGGCCATTCACCCGGACGATCCACCATGGGGACTACTTGGGCTTCCTAGAGTAGTCAGCACTTTAGAGGATGCTAAAAACATTATATCTACCATTGACTCCATATCTAATGGTATTACACTTTGTACCGGATCATGGGGAGCAGGATATTTTAACAACCTTAGTGTTATGGCTGAAGAATTATCTCATCGAATCAACTTCGCACACTTAAGGAATGTAAAAAGAGATACGGACTACAATTTTAACGAAGATTATTTATTTAATGGAGATGTAGATATCTATTCCGTTCTTAAAACCATTGTTAAAGAAGAAGAAAAGCGTAAGAAAGAAGGGCGTACTGATTGCTCTATCCCAGTAAGACCTGACCATGGAAATCAGATGCTTGGTGATATTGGACAGGATAACAATCCGGGTTATTCATTATACGGAAGAATGAAAGGTCTGGCAGAAATCAGAGGTCTTGAGCTTGGCATACGCAGGAGTCTTTCTGAATAATACTTAATCAGAAAATAATAAAACATGGATAGGTTAAAATTGAAAATATTCCATGTTTTATTTCTATGAAATACGAAAGCATATATTATATTTGTGGGCAATACAAACGATTGCACTGCTGCTTAAATTTTGAATATGAAATTACGAATATCAATATTAACACTATTTATTGCTACTCTATTATTTAGTTCAGGGTGTAGTAAAAAAAACAAAGCAACCACGCTTAAGTTAGCTCACGGATTAGATCCTTCCCACCCTGTACATAAGGCAATGGTTTTTATGGCTGAAAATCTGGCAGAAAACTCCAATGGCAAAATGAAAATGGAAATCTATCCTAGTGGTCAACTGGGTGGCGAGCAGCAATGCGTAGAGCTTCTTCAGATAGGCAGTCTGGCGATTACAAAAGTGTCTGCAGCTGTTATGGAGAGTTTTACACCTAACTATCAAGTTTTAGGCCTACCGTATATTTTTCTATCAAGGGAACATTCATTTAATGTATTAGATGGTGATATCGGCAAAGAGTTTTTAAACTCAACAGAGCAATTTAATTTAAAAGGTTTGTGTTTTTATGATGCCGGATTTAGAAGTTATTATACCATAGATAAACCAATCCATAACCCAGCTGACTTAAACGGAATGAAAATTAGGGTGATGAAAAGTCAGACCGCCATGAACATGGTTAAAGCAATGGGAGGTTCACCTACTCCAATATCATGGGGAGAATTATATACGGCACTACAGAGCGGGGTAGTTGATGGTGCCGAGAACAATCCTCCAAGTCTTTATACGTCTCGCCATTACGAAGTATGCAAAAAATATACACTTAACGAACACACTGCTGTTCCCGATGTACTGATAATGAGCTCTGTGATTTGGAACAAATTAACAGATCAAGAAAAGGAGTGGTTACAAGAAGCTGCCAATGCATCTGTTCCTGAACAACGCAGGCTTTGGGCTGAAGCAGAGGAACTAGCATTAAAGGAAGTGCAAAAAGCAGGAGTTGAGATTATTTATCCTGACAAAACACCATTTATGAGTTCTGTAGAAAACATCTTTGAGTCGTATAAACCTCAGCCTGAAATATATGATTTAATTCAACGCATTAGAAAAGTTAAATAATCCAGTCATGAAAATTAAACAAACTATAGATAGGTATCTGGAGAAGATTTTAATACTAATCATGAGCATCTTGGTTATTGATGTGCTATGGCAGGTATTAAGTCGTTATATTCTTTCATCTCCCAGTTCTTTTACCGACGAGCTGGCAGGTTTCCTGTTAATTTGGGTAGGTATTTTGGGTGCAGCCTATGTTGCCGGACAACGTCAACATTTAGCCATAGACTTATTGATTCAGAAATCTTCGGAATCCAATAAAATAAAACTATACTTTTTCATTAATCTCTGCATTGCATTATTTGCAATTTCTGTGATGATTATCGGAGGTATGTGGCTGGTCATTACACGTTTTCAATTTAACGTTTCATCTGCAGCCTTGCATATTCCTTTAGGTTATGTATACATGGTAATGCCCCTAAGTGGTCTACTGATACTCTTCTATTCTATTTACTTTATTATTCACCCAAAAGAAAACCTTACATAATGGACTACTTAGGTATATTTATTCTTATTTTTTCCTTTTTATTTTTACTGTCATCAGGTGTACCTATCGCCTTTAGTATTGGTATTTCAGGAATTTTAACCATGCTGGTAAGTATTGATTCATTACCAGCTTTTACAACATATGCACAACGTATGGCCACCGGGCTTGATAGCTTTGCACTATTGGCTATTCCCTTTTTTATACTGGCCGGAAACATTATGAATCGTGGCGGTATTGCCATAAGGCTCATTAATCTTGCTAAAATACTTGTTGGACGTTGGCCTGCAGGGTTGGCATACGTAAATGTTTTTGCCAACATGCTTTTTGGCGCCATTTCCGGTTCAGCAGCCGCATCAGCCTCTGCCATCGGTTCTATTATGGGACCCGAAATGAAGAAAGATGGCTATGATGAAAACTTTAGTGCAGCTGTTAATATTTCATCTGCAACCACAGGCTTATCTATCCCTCCTAGTAATATTCTCATTGTATATTCATTAGCTAGTGGAGGTGTTTCTATTACAGCATTATTTTTAGCAGGGTATTTACCCGGAATTTTAACGGGTCTTGCCATCATGTTAACGTCTATGGCACTTGTCATATATTACAAAAGTGGCATTCAAGCTTCCGTTAAAGCTGTTTTAAAAGTAATTACCGCTGCCGCTGCAACATTTATTACCATATATGGAATCATTACCGTTAAAGCGCATTCTGCAACAGCCTATAACTTAATCTGGGCTGCCATATCCGCACTGGTTTTATTTGCCATTACAAGATTTACCATTAAACGACCAGCCTCCATAAAGAGGGGACTTAAAGTATTGTGGGATGCAATTCCAAGTTTGTTCTTACTTATTGTAGTAATCGGTGGTATTGTAGGCGGCTTATTTACAGCCACAGAAGCTTCAGCTGTTGCTGTTTTATATGCCTTTGTTCTTTCATTACTTTATAAAGAGATTAAGCTATCGGATTTACCTGCAATCATTTTAGCATCAGTAAAAACAACAGCCATCGTATTGCTTTTGGTAGCCACTTGTATTGGCCTCTCCTGGATTATGGCTTACGAAAATATTCCGCAAAATGTAAGCGCCGGTTTATTAGGCATAAGCGATAACCCTTTTGTTATTTTATTAATTATCAATTTTATATTGCTTATTGTTGGTGTTTTTATGGATATGACCCCTGCTGTACTTATCTTTACACCCATTTTTTTACCAATAGTTACTAACATGGGTGTAGATGCTACACACTTTGGAATTATTATGGTATTAAACTTAAGTGTTGGATTATGCACTCCTCCGGTTGGTTCAGTTTTATTTATCGGATGTAGTGTAGCCAACATTAAAATTGACAAGGTAATAAAACCATTAATGCCTATGTTTTTAGCTATGGTATTAGTCTTGATTTTAGTGACTTATATACCTAAAATTAGTTTATGGTTACCACAAGTATTTGGATTTTAGCAAATAATAAAAGATTTAAAAAATGTACTGATAAAATCGAGGGATCACACAGGTTCCTCGATATTAATTAGCAGATATGAATAAAACCGTTAGGATAAAAGACATTGCGGAAAAAGCAGGTGTATCCATAGGTACTGTGGACAGAGTATTGCACAACAGAGGTGAAGTTAAGGCAGCCACCAAGGAAAAAGTTATGGCTATTGCTGAAAAACTAAACTATAAACCCAATATTGCAGCTCGCGTTTTAAAATCGTCTACAACCTATAAAATTGCAGTGCTTATTCCCTTGTGTCAGGGTGATAACCAATTCTGGAGCAAACATCCAATTGGAATCAAACAAGGTCAGGAAGCTATATACCCCTACTCATCAAAAATTGAGTTCTTTTATTATGAGATGCACAATCCAACTGACTTTATGCGTCAGGCCTCTGCCCTTATTGAATGGCAACCCAATGGGGTGATCATTGCTCCTATCCTAAAAAATGAATCCATAGAATTATGTCATAAACTGGATGATTTGGAAACACCTTATGCCTTTTTAGATACACACATTGATCACACAAATGCACTAACTTTTGTAGGTGAAGATGCTTATCAGGGAGGCCGCGTTGCTGCTAGTTTAGTAGATACGGGTGTTCAATCCGACAAAGACATATTAATTGTAAACATTGCAAAAAACCTTGAAAACATTCAACATCTCAACCTTCGTAACCAGGGATTTTTGAGCTACTTTATGGATGTTGGTAAAAACAACGCTTTAAAAATTAGTATTGAAATAGAAAATACTGATGAGCAGACAGTAAAAAGTGCTCTGGATAGAGTTTTAACAAACAACCCCAATATTGGCGGAGTAATGGTATCTAGCTCAAGAACTTATGTTATTGCAGATTATCTTGAGAAAGCCAAACGTCAGGACTTATTTTTAGTTGGATATGAAGTTTTCGGTAAAAATAGTTTCTTCCTACAACAACGTACCATCAACTTTTTAATTAATCAGCGTCCTATAGAACAGGGTGAAAAAACCTTTAAGGTTCTAATTGATTATTTAACTCAAAATTCAATTCCTGAAAAAAAAGTATACCAGCCAATTGACATCGTTAATCAGGAAAACGTTGGTCATTTATAACATATTTAGCGCTTACAAATCATAGAGAATGCGCTTGTTACAGGGAAGCATTCTCTATTAATTACAAACAAACTCAATCCCCTGAATCACACCTCTAAACCCCACTCAGAAATAAGAAAAGCTTTTTTGATGACAATAAAATTTTCAATAACTTACATGGTTATTGTATCAAAAGACTTTTGTTATGAATTCTTTTAATCGACGAAATTTCATCAAAAAAACATCAGCCGGGGCAGCTGGTTTAGCTATTGCATCACAACTACAATCAAACAACAACCTTACTTCCAAAAAAAAATCCAAAACGATAAAACGAAAATTAGGAAAGACAGGAATTAAAGTACCTATACTTAGTATTGGTTGTGGCGGTTTGGATAGCCCTTCAATTATTAAAGCCGCATTAAAGGTTGGAATTACACATTTTGATACAGCTCACACTTACCAAAAAGGAAACAGTGAACGCATTTTAGGAGAAACCTTAAAAACATATGATCGAAACACTTATACGATTGCTACTAAGGTAAGGCCACAGTCAACCGAAGAGAAATTCTTAAGCATGCTTGACGAAAGCCTGGAAAGACTACAAACTAACTATGTTGATATTTTATATCTGCATTCAATTAAGTCTTATGATGAAGCCCTTAACAAAACTTCTCTCGCCGCTTTAAAAAAGGCCAAAGATTCAGGAAAGGTAAAACACATAGGGATATCAACTCATAAAAATGAACCTGAAGTTATACAGGCAGCAATAGACAGTAATCTTTATGAAGTAATATTAACGGCTATTAATTTTAAACAAGAACATAACGAGGAAATCAAACAAAAGGTAGCTTTGGCAGCTAAAAATGGAATTGGAATTGTAGCTATGAAAGTTATGGCCGGTGGCTTTTTAGATACAGAAAAAACTCAGGCAGTAAATTATAAAGCAGCTTTAAAGTGGGTATTAAAAGATAAAAACTTTCATACAAGCATCCCAAGCATGGTAAATCTTGAACAATTGCAGGCCAACATGCCAATTTTATTTGACCTGTCCTTAACTGAAAAGGAACTACAAGACCTTACCTTAGATAAACAAAAAACCGGCTTATACTGTAATGCTTGTGAGAAATGTGTTCCCCAATGCACAAAAAAACTCCCTATCCCCGAACTCATGCGTGCATATATGTACTCGTATGGTTATCAAAACCCTAAACAAGCCAAAGAACTCCTTACTTCATTAAATATCAATCAAAATCCATGTATAGGGTGCAATCAGTGTAAAGTTAGCTGTGTTAAAAATTTTAATGTCAGTAAAAAAATTAAAGACATCAGTCAATTATCCAATATTCCGGATGAATTTCTTGCCTGATGCGAGTTATTTTTATTATCATTAATACCTTAAGCATTAGACTTAAAATTAACTATATATGACTATGAAGGTATACTCTATCATTCTATTCCTCCTTATATCCTTATGCAATAAAATGCCAGGCCAGTCCAATATAAAATTCCCTGAATTAAAAAAATGGAACCTGAGCGACACGGTAATTACATATAATAAAGAATCGCTCTGGGAACATATAAATGGTGCGGCAGATTACTATTTAAAGTATGGTTTTAAAAACCTAGATGTTGTGGAATATATCAACTTAGAAAAAGAGTACATTTCTGTTGAAGTATATCAACACCAATCTCCTTTATATGCTTTTGGTATATACGCCTACGAACGGCCGGAAAAAACTACTTATTTAAAGTTAGGTGTAGAAAGTTATTTAGAAGAAACCACATTAAACTTATGTGTTGATAATTATTACATTAAGATTTTGGGCAATAATCAGGAAGATGGCACAATAGAAACCATGAAAGAAATTGCCCGGTATATTTGTGAAAATGCGACATCTTCAAACTATTCTCTTTCTGCATTAATGTCCTTCCCTAAAGAGAATATGATTCAACATAGCACAAAATTTTATCCTAAAAATTATTTAGGACATAGTTTTTTGACTGAAGTTCTGGAAGTATCGTATCGAAAAAATAAAAGCAACTATAAAGCCTTTTTTATTACTTGTACAGATCAGCCCCAAGCATTAAAAGTAATTGAAAATTATCTTGACTTTACAGATCAATCCATAAAAATTGAAGAGAACCAAATCATAAAACTTGATGATTTATTTAATGGGTCGGTACATATAATTGTACACAGCACCCAGGTTATTGGTATTCATTCAACTGAAGATGCTAAATTGGCCAATGAGTTTCTTAATCACTTTTTATCTCAATTATAAAAGGGCACTTTGCATTTTTTTAGGCTGCAAATAACAAACACATGACATACTACCCTTAACCTTAAATAAATCTACCAGAAAAGAAAAATACAAACTTCCTGCACAAAGCATTAAACAAGTTGAAGATTTTAATATTTTTGACAAAAAAAGAAAATGCAAAACAAAGTTGTTATCATAACAGGAGCTTCTTCAGGGATAGGCTTGGCACTTGCCAATGAATTCGCTCAAAGAGGTTCGAAACTGGTTCTTGCTGCGCGATCTGCAGATAAACTAAAAGAAATAGAAACAGAATTTATAGCAAAAGGAACAGAGGTTATTAGTGTACCTACGGACGTAAGTAAAGAAGACGATTGTAAAAACTTAATCTCAAAGGCCGTTGAAAAGTTTTCTGGTATCGATATACTAATAAACAATGCAGGTCTATCTATGCGTTCGCTATTTAAAGACACGGATATTGCCGTGCTACAACAATTAATGGATGTAAATTTTTGGGGAACTGTTTATTGTACAAAGTATGCCCTCCCCTATTTGTTAGAATCCCAAGGTTCTGTAACCGGAATTTCCTCCATCGCTGGGTTTATAGGGCTTCCTGCACGAACAGGGTATTCTGCCAGTAAGTTTGCTATGCATGGTTTTTTAGAAACGCTACGGGTAGAAAATTTAAAAAACAACCTTCATGTATTAATTGCTGCACCAGGCTTTACTGCTTCTAACATACGTAAAACGGCGCTTACCGGAGACGGTTCACAGCAAGGAGAAACACCCCGAAAAGAAGATAAAATGATGTCGGCAGAGGAAGTAGCAAAACACGTAGCTAATGCCATCAAAAAACGTAAATCGACCCTTATATTAACTTTTGTTGAAGGAAAATTAACCGTTTGGTTAAAGAAATGGATGCCTCGATTATTAGATAAACTAGCCTATAATCATATGGCTAAGGAGCCTGATTCTCCTTTGAATCAATAATCAGTAATCAATTATTAGTATACAGTAGAACGAATTAACAGCTTTTAGTGTGAGGAAACCTCCTCTTGCTAAAAGCTTATTTTTTTATATCTAGTCTAAAGGGCTATCTATTAAAAAAATAACAAAAGCAATAACCACTAAAACCACAATTGTTGTCCCTGCAATTTTATTTAACCACCAAAGTCGACGTAAATTAATTTTCGATCTAAATAAATTAATTACAGAAGAAAGAATAAACCACCACAAAGAAGCTCCTCCAAACACTCCACCAATTAAGATTAAATGATTAATAACATTATCGCCTGGTTTAACGGCACCGAAACTTGCAAAAAAAGCAAGAAACAAAAAGATAGCCAAGGGATTTGAAATGGTAATAAAGAAAGTAGATATAAAATCCTGAAAGAGATTTCCTTTACCTTTTTTTTGCTTTCGTAATTGAACTGCCGGATTACTTAAAAAAATACGAACACCCAGAAAAATAAGGACTAACGCTCCAAATATTTGAATAAGCATTAACCTTTCTTCAATAAAACTAACAATAAAAGAAAGACTAAAACCAGCAATAATAGCATATAAGGTATCACTAAAGGCTGCACCCAAACCAGAAAAAAAACCAGACAATCTACCTTTATTTAATGTACGCTGAATACATAAAACACCTATAGGCCCCAGTGGAACAGATGCTGAAAACCCAATTATAATACCATCTAAAATATATTGCAAATTCATTATTTACCATCCAAATTAAAGCTTAACCACACTAATCATTAAGCAAAAAAGAATCGCTACCCTTCTCAAATTTAATAGCGACATATCAAAGTTACGCTTTTAAGCTCTTTATCACCTATTTTTTCAAGTAAATAAAATGTAAAACGCGGCGCAAAAATAATGGAATTTTTAGTACTTAAAAACATTTTACGAATTCACCGTCAAGCAAAATTATTCAATAAAAAAGTGTATTTTACGCGCAATACGATAGGATTTAACATTGACTTAACATTTAATTAATGTTTAGCGAACAATCTAGGTTGTAATACTACCTATGTTTGCGGCATAATTAAGTACAAATTAATTTTTAAATGGAAAATATTTATTTGATTCTGGTGGTTGTGCTTTTTGCACTGGCTATTTCAGACTTAGTCGTAGGTGTTAGTAACGACGCCGTAAACTTTTTAAATTCCGCCTTGGGAGCAAAGGCCGCTCCTTTTAAGGTGATTATGATTGTTGCTGCAATCGGTATTTTTGTAGGAGCAACATTTTCAAGTGGTATGATGGAGGTGGCCCGAAAAGGGATATTTAATCCTCAGCATTTCTACTTTTCGGAAATAATGATCATTTTCCTGGCAGTAATGATTACTGATGTGTTGCTTTTAGATTTATTCAACACTTTTGGTATGCCAACTTCTACAACAGTATCAATTGTTTTTGAATTACTGGGAGGTGCAATCGCTATTTCTTTAATAAAAGTTTCAAACAATCCTGAGATTCCTCTAAGCAGTTATATTAACACTGCAAAAGCCTTGGCCATTATATCTGGTATATTACTATCGGTGGTGGTAGCATTCTCAGCTGGTGCAATTATTCAATACCTTACGCGTTTGGTTTTTTCTTTTAATTACGATACCCGAATTAAATATTTAGGTGCTATCTGGGGTGGTATTGCTATCTCGGCCATTACTTACTTTATTTTAATAAAGGGAGCAAAAGGTGCTTCGTTTATGGATAGTGAGACCAAAACATGGATAAAATCAAATGCTGTTCAAATAATTTTTATCAGTTTTATTGGATGGACACTTATACTTCAATTGTGTAAATGGCTATTTAAATTTGATATTTTAAAGTTTACTGTTTTAGTAGGAACCTTTGCCTTAGCTATGGCTTTTGCTGGTAACGACCTTGTAAACTTTATTGGTGTTCCATTAGCCGGTTTTGAGTCATTTATGGTATTTAATTCTACGCCAGGTGCAACTCCGGATAATCTATTAATGGAATCAATGGCCGGTAAAGTAGGTACGCCGACATACATGCTAATCATTGCCGGTTTAATCATGGTAGTTACCCTTTGGACTTCTAAAAAAGCTAAAAACGTAGTTAAAACATCTCTTGATCTTGCGCGTCAACATGAAGGCGATGAAAGATTTGGTTCGTCATTTTTTGCACGTTCTATTGTAAGAGGTACCATTAACGCAGCTAAAGCTGCAAACAATTTGTTACCACAAAGCATTAAATCTCGCATTGAAAAACAATTTGATGCTTCTGCATACGAAGAAAAAAGATTAGCTTTAGGTGCTGATGCTCCTGCTTTTGATATGATTAGAGCTTCTGTAAATCTGGTTGTTGCCAGTATCTTAATTTCTTTAGCAACATCATACAAACTTCCATTATCCACAACGTATGTTACATTTATGGTTGCAATGGGTAGCTCATTAACTGATGGTGCATGGGGGCGTGAAAGTGCAGTATATAGAGTAACCGGTGTTCTTTCTGTTATTGGAGGATGGTTCTTTACAGCCTTTTCCGCGTTTACCGTAGCATTTATCGTTGCTAACATTATTAACTTTGCCGGTATATATTCTGTATTTGCTTTAATAGCATTGGCTATATTCCTCATTTACCGTACACACATCATTAACCAAAAACGTAGTTCTAAAAACGTTGAGGTTAAAGAATTTGATATTGATGAAGTTGAAGATGAGATCTTAGCTAAAAAAGTATTAGACAAGTGCACTAAAAACGTTACAGAATCTTTAGTTATAATTTCTGATTTATACTCTGGTTCTTTAACTGATTTCCAAGCAGAAAGCAGAAGAGAACTAAAAGATAAACTTAAGGCCATTAATCAAATTAATAAGAAGATTAAAAAACTTAAGAACAACATTTATAAGACTGTGAAGAAACTTCAGGATAGCGAAATAGACACAAGTCTTTATTACGTACAGGTTATCGATTATTTAAGAGAAACGGCACATGCTCTTACATTTATTGCTAAACCATGTTATGAACACCTGGATAACAACCACACCACATTTACTCAGGATCAATTTAAAGATCTAAGTATTTTAATTGGTGAAATTCAAGTTCTTATATCTAAATCAGTTAACATTATTTCTCAAAATAATTATGATGCTCTTGATGGATTCTATGAAGAGATTATGAAAGAAACTGAACAACTAAAAGAACTTCGCAAAAAACAACTTAAAAGAATTAAGAAAGAGAAAACAAGTACACAAACAAGCATGCTGTATTTAAATCTGTTACATGAAACTCAGAACTTAATTCTCCATATAGGAAACTTAACCAAGTCACAAAGAGACTTTGTTCATAATAACAAAGAGTAAAATTATTTCAGGGAGAAATGACCTGGTTATTTCTCCCTGAAAAACAAATATTTGTACACCCAATATATAAAACTTTTTTACTGTATTCAGTAAAAGCTCTCTCACAGGCTTAACAACCTGAAAATCGCACAAAAAAACAACAGGTACTTCATTTTTAAATGAATATTATTGAGCTCAAAGAACAAACTTTTTATATATTCAATAATATTAGGGTATACACGATAAATAGGTTTTAAAGGAGTCTATTTACATGACAATGAAACAATAGCCAGTTTGGTACATAATTCAGTACCTGGCAAAAAGCTGCGCATTAACAATTACCTTTAAGGCACTTGCACTCTCGTTTAACGAACCCTATCTTGCTCAATGATAAAGCATTATAATTTTCTCATTCAGATACATAAAATTAAAAAAAGCGGCTGTCATTAATATTAATGACAGCCGCTTTTTTTAATTTCTTTTTTTCCCTATTTTACTTCGTGATTAAATTGATATCATTCATCAATTGATCTTTGTACGACTTTCCGATAGGTATTACTTTTGAACCTGATTCGGTTTTAATCACTACTGAGTTATCTTCAATTACTTTAATCTTACTAAGATTAACAATAAACGAACGATGCACCCTTACAAACTTATCCGAAGGCATTTTATCTGAAATTGCCTTCATAGTAAAGTGAATGGTATATTTATCTCTAAAAGTATTTACCACCACATAATTTTCCAAAGCTTCAATCCAAAGAATATCTTCATACTTAACTCTTACCAATGATGAGTTATTTTTAATGAAAATTTCAGTGCTATTTTTGGTAATATCTTCCTTCTTCTCCTTCTTCTCACGAACCTTATTAATTGCCTTTAAAAAGCGTGTATACGTAACTGGTTTTAATAAATAATCCGTTACATTATACTCATACGACTCAACAGCATATTTTTCCTGGGAAGAATAAATAATTACCTGAGGAAGTACATTTAACGTTTTTAGTAAATCAATACCAGACATCTCCGGCATCTCAATATCTAAGAATAAAATATCAATTTCTTCTGAATTTTTTCCATTTAGATAATTGATACCATCAACAGCACTCTCATATGTTTCAATTAGGTTAAGTTCATCGGTTTTGTCAACAAACTCTGCAATAATCTTGGTTGAAAACTTATCGTCATCAATTATTATACAATTCATACAAACCTGTTTTTTATCAAAAATAGAAAATTTACTTTAAAGTAAAAGGTATTTTTAATCTTTTAAAATCAGTAATTTACAAAAAACAAGTTTAATCAACAAATTTTTCACGTTTATCTAATAAAATCACTATTTAATCATTAGATTTTTTCTTAAAAAACTCTTTTTCAATCAACTCGGAGCTTTTAATTGTTGCTCTTAACCAATCTAACTTGATATCGGCTTTCTCTTCGTGTGTTAATCCCCAATTAACCCCTGCTCTTCTTATTTCATGAGCTAAATGTTGAAGTACAAGTGCAGCCGAAACAGAAATATTGAAACTCTCTGTAAATCCATACATCGGTATTCGAAGAAACTCATCTGCATTCTCCCGAACAATATCTGAAATCCCGGTCAATTCTGTCCCAAAAACAATCGCTGCCTTACCTTTCGATACATCAAAATCGTATAATTCAACATCATTTGTATGCGGAGTCGTAGCTACAATGCGATAACCTTGACTTTTAAGGTGATTTATCGCATTCAGTGTATTATTTTCCTTTTCGTTATACTTGTTTAACTGCAACCATTTTGAAGAACCTAAGGCCACATCTTTATCAATGTTATATTTATTCCTGTTTTCTATAATATGTACATCCTGAATACCAAAGCAGTCGCACGACCGCAATACCGCACTTGCATTATGCGATTGATAAATATCTTCGAGCACCACCGTTATATACTTTGTTCTGTCTTCAATAACTTTATCAAATAAGGCATTTCTATTTTCAGTAATACTCTCACTCAAATATTTTATTAATTCCTCTTTCATTGCAAACACTAATTACCTATTTAAATAACTCAATTATTCCCTCATATAATTAAACATTCATCATTATTGAGCGGTTACAAATATAAAAATTGGTGATCTTAAGGTTTATATTTACCAACTAATTTAGAGTGGGTATAAAAAAAGAGGGTACAAAATTGCACCCTCTTTATATTTTTTCCCAAAAAGAGAACTAGTTTACAGCATCACCTAGTTCGCTTCCAGCTTTAAATTTAACAACTTTTTTAGCTGCTATTTGTATTTCTTTACCTGTTTGTGGATTTCTTCCTGTTCTTGCACTTCTTTCTGAAACAGAAAAAGATCCGAAACCGATTAAAGAAATACGATCACCACTTTTAAGGGTGTCGCTGGTAACATTAATAAATGAATCTAACGCTTTTTTAGCGTCTGCTTTAGTTAAACCAGAATCTCCGGCGATAGCATCAATTAATTGAGCTTTGTTCATAATAACTGATAATTTTTAGGGTTAACAACTAAGTTCACCAAATTTGCTCTACAAATATAGATTATTTCCAGTGTTTACCAAATCTACACCCGATAAAATGCACTTTTTTGCACATTTATACCCTTAAATAGGCCTTCTCACAGCATTTTCACCATATAATCGGCTTTATACAAACCAAAATATAAGATGTACATCAAACCTTATACTTGGATTCATGAAATAAGCACTTATCTCTCCTCCTCATTATAATAAAACCAAAATTCTTCCAATTAATTACTTTAGGATCTCTTTGTCTGTTTTAATATATTTGCGCTAAAAAAATGGATCCTAACAAAGGCAAAAAAGGTTTATTTAATAAATTTGGCAAATTTGAGCTGGAAAAAAAATTACAAGCAGAAAACTTTAAACGGGTAACTGTTTCTTTTTACAGATATGTAAACATTAATGATCCCTATTCATTTAGAGATATATTATATAAGGAGTGGAACGAACTTTACTGCCTTGGCAGAATATATATTGCCAAAGAGGGTATTAATGCACAGATGAGCATTCCTGAGTACCATTGGAGAAACTTTACCAATCTTATACACAAACATTCTTATCTAAAAGACATACCCTTTAAAATAGCTATTGAAGATGATGGAAAATCGTTTTATAAACTTCAAATTAAAGTGCGTAAAAAAATTGTTGCAGATGGTTTAAACGATAATGAATACGACACGAGTAATGTAGGTACTCATTTAAATGCTGCAGAATGGAATAATGCATTAGATAATGGGGCTATTTCTGTAGACATTAGAAACTTTTACGAAAGTGAAATAGGACACTTTAATGGAGCTATACTGCCCAAAGCATCAACCTTTACTGAAGAACTTCCTGAAGTTTTGAAAACTTTAAAAGGATATGAAAACGATAAAATCCTTTTGTATTGTACAGGGGGTGTTCGTTGTGAAAAAACAAGTGCCTATTTAAAACACCATGGTTTTAAAGATGTAAATCAGTTGCATGGAGGAATTATTGATTATACGCGCCAGGTAAATGCAGCAGGCATTGAAAATAAATTTATCGGAAAAAACTTTGTATTTGATAACCGTATTTCAGAGCGTGTTACTTCCGACGTCATTAGTCATTGTCACCAATGTGGCGAAGCATGTGATACGCATAGTAATTGTGCCAACGTAAAGTGCAATTTGCTTTTTATACAATGCGACAAATGTAAATCGAAATTTAATGGCACATGCTCCAACGATTGTCATGAATACATTCTTGCCTCCAAAGAAAAAAAACAAGAATTATCTTCATTAAAAAACTACAAGCCTGTGAAGAGGTTTTTTAGTAAACATTCATCATAAGGCTTTAACCCGAAATATGCATTAGCTAATCTATTACACATTGAACCTCCTTTAAAACAAATCGTTTTACTCACTTGCTTCAACTCACCGTAGCGGTGCTATGCCTCGTTTCAGTAAGTGTGTGTTTTGTTGCATTTTCAATGTTCATAACGAAAACCTAATGCATAATTCCGGGGTTAATTCTTATTACTTATTCATATAAAAATATTGTTGAAAACTTTTTAATATGATACCTGACAAAATGTGCTAATTTTGAAGTTCTGAATATTAAAATTCAAAAATGAGAATACTTCACACGGCAGATTGGCATATTGGAAAAAAACTTGAGCACTACTCTCGTATTCAGGAGCAAAAAGAAGTCTTAAACGAAATTTGTGAGATCACTGAGCAACAAGAAGTCGACGCTGTACTAATTGCTGGTGATCTCTTTGATAATTTCAATCCTTCAACAGAGGCCATTGATCTATTTTATCACACATTAAAAAGATTAAGCAATAATGGTAAACGCCCGGTCATAGCAATATCTGGCAACCATGATTCTCCCGATAGAATTGAAACAGCGGATCCTCTTGCCCGCGCATGTGGCATTACCTTTCTGGGGTACCCAAACTCAATAGCTTCTAATTACGAACTGGAAACCGGTTTAAAGATAACCAAATCGGAAGCAGGTTTTATGGAGTTTAAAATACCCGGTAAACAAATCCCATTAAGAATTATTACCACACCATATGCCAACGAACATCGGTTAAAGCAACAGTTAAACAGCCTTGAAAAGGAAGAGGACTTAAGAGTAATTTTAGAACAAAACTGGAAAACTTTAGCGCAAAAACACTGCGATAAAAACGGGATTAACATTTTAGCCACACATCTTTTTGTTATTAAAAAAGGAAGCACAGCACCTGAGGAACCTGACGACGAAAAACCTATACTACACGTAGGTGGTGCACAAGCCATATACACTGAAAATTTTCCTGAGGAAATTCAATATGTAGCACTTGGTCATCTGCACAGAAAACAAGTGATCAATTCTAATAAAAACATTGTGGCCTATTCGGGAAGCCCTCTGTCCTACTCCTTTGCAGAAGCTAATCAAAAGAAATTTGTAATGCTGGTAGATCTTGAACCCGATGCAACACCTATTGTTAACGAAATTGAACTTTGTAAAGGTAAGAAACTGATTAAGTTAAAAGCTCTAGGCATTGATGACGCCATTGTAAAACTTACCGAGAATAACCATCACTTAATAGAACTTACCCTAGAAACGGAGACATATATAACAGCAGAGGAAAGACGCAGGTTAAACAAGATTCACACAGGCATCATTACCTTAATCCCTCAAGTTAAAAAGGGTCATTTAAACGATGACTCAACTCACAAAAACATTGATATCAATAAGGGAATGAAAGAACTTTTTATGGATTATTTTAAACATGCCAACGGACAAGAACCCAACGAAAGTATCCTCAATTTATTAAGTGAAGTAATTGCAGAAAAAGAAGGCGAAGAATGATTCCAATAAAACTAACTTTAGAAGGACTTTATTCCTATCAGCAAAAGCAAACTATTGATTTCACTAAACTAACCAGTAATCATATATTTGGAATATTTGGCACTGTGGGAAGTGGTAAATCATCCATACTTGAAGCCATTACATTTTCGTTGTATGGTAAAACCGACAGACTTAATTTATCGGGCGACAACAGGAATTATAATATGATGAATTTAAAGTCGAATCAACTATTCGTTGAATTTGACTTTATAGCCGGACAAGATGACGCTTCATATAAAGTTATTGTTCAGGCCAAAAGAAACAGCAAGAAATATAACGATGTACGAACCTTAAACAGAACAGTATATAAAAAAACGGACAAAGACTACATTCCAATAACTTGTGAAGAACTTGAAGAAGTTATTGGTTTAAGTTATGATAATTTTAAACGTACAATTATTATTCCTCAAGGTAGATTTCAAGAGTTTTTGCAATTGGGAAATGCCGACCGTACAAGAATGATGAAAGAGCTTTTTAACCTAAACAAATATGAATTATCATTTAAGGTTAAAAGCATTGAAAATAAAAACAATGCCAATATTCAGAATTTACAGGGAAAACTGGAGCAACTTGGTGATATATCAGATGAAAAGCTCACAGAATTAAATTCCAGATATAATCAAACTGAAAAAGATGTTACTGAATATGGTGCGCAACAAAAACAGCTTGAAACAACATTAAAACAGTTTGAAGAAAAAAAAGACTTCACTATTAAATTGAATAAGGCCTGTGAATATAAGACACAACTAAATGAACAACAAACTGAAATAAAACAGCTCGAAAAAGACATTAAAGCCTACGAATCTTGTGTCATTAACTTTAAAAGCACCTTAGACTCCATTAATCTGCTCGAAAATAAAGTTAAAAAAATTGAAGAGCAGCTTACAATTGACACAAAAGAATTAGAGAAAAACACCAAAGAGTTTGAAAGGGATTCAGCAAAACTTAAGGTTTTTCAAAGCGAATATGAACAAATTGATGAATTAAAAAGGGAGTTAGATGATATCTCGAAAATCATAGAGATTAAAAATGCCCAACATATTATCCATAATAATCAGGATAGAATAAAAAATGGACAAGAGGCTGTAAGTTCAGTGTCACAAACCATTAACAATCTTGAAGATTCTGAAAAAAAGGCTGTAAAAAACCTTGAAAACCTAAAAAAGGAAATGCCTAATATTAATGAACTCTCAAAAGCTAAAGAGTGGCATCATAAACTAAAGCAACTATCATTAAATAAATCTGAAACAAAAAGGGAAATCCAGGCCATACAAGGTGAAATACAAAAACTTATTTCTGAGTATAAACAATACATGATTGAATCAGAAATATCTTATAACTCTGAAAACACAGATGAATCCCTTAATGAAGTAAATCTAAGAAAACAAAAAGCATCTACCCTGTTGGCATCTACGCAGGAAGAACTAGAGCATTTATTGATCCAATCGGGATTAGAACAAGCTGCAGGCACACTTCAGGAAGGAAATCCCTGCCCTTTATGCGGATCAACCAATCATCCTGCACCTTTTAACGGGAAAAAGACTTCTTCACTTATTAAGGATTTAAAAGAAAAAGTAAAGGGGTACGAGAGTGAATTAAAAAAGCATGACCTCCAAATTCAAACTATTGAGAAATATAAAATTGGTGTACAGCCTTTAAAAAATCAATTTAAATCACTCAATACTAAGCTTATTGACACAGATAAACAAATAAGCTCTTTGCAAGAGACAAATGAAACAAACTTCAGAACTGAAGCAGAATTAAATTTAGCCACAAAGAAATACGCTGAGCTTAATGACAAAATTGCAACAGTCGAAAATAACTTTAAAAAGATTAGAGAATCTTTGTCTAAAGCACAAAAAGATAAAGATCGATACCAGAATGAATTAAATAAAATTGAAAAAGAAATAGATAAAGAAAAAAATGCAGTTTCATTACTTTTAAAACAGGTCAATGAGGATATCTATACAAAATATTTAAATATTAGCACTAAAGAATTAGAACCACAGAAAACAACAATTTATAATAGAATTAATAAAACTGAAGAAGTTTATATAAAACTGAAGACACAAGTAGAACAAAGTCAAAATAACCTTGCTTTATTGAAAGGATCAATAAATGCCAACCAAAAGCATTTACAGAGTGAATCAAAAGCCCTATCGGAGCAATTACAGATACTAGAACATCGAATTAACAATTCTGAATTCTCATCCAAAACTGAAGTTAAAAACATATTATCTCAGGATCTTGATCTTGATACTGCAAAGAAAAAGATCAGTGATTATAACCGTAATTTACTTCAGACAGAAAAAGAAATCCAAGTGCTGACGCAGCAAATTGGTAATGAACCTTATGATTCTGAAGTCCATGAAAAGGTTATAAAGCAATCTATAGAAATAAAGGACAAACTAAATAACTCCATCAGACAGCAAGGAGAACTTCAATCTCTTGTCGCAGACATGCAAAAAAGACTGATCTCCAAAAAAGAATTCTTAAGCAAACTTAAAAAGCTGGAACTCAAAGCTGATGATATAAAAACACTTAAAAAATTATTTCACTCAAGTGGTTTTGTAAACTATATATCATCGGTATACCTTCAGAACCTGTGTAGTACAGCCAACGAGCGTTTTTACAAAATGACTCGTCAAAAACTAAGTTTAGAACTTAATGCTGACAACAATTTTGAAGTGCGTGACTATATGAATGGTGGTAATTTAAGAAGCATTAAAACACTATCGGGCGGCCAAACCTTTCAGGCAGCTCTGGCCTTGGCTCTGGCTTTGGCCGATAATATTCAGAGCATGACCAATACCAATCAAAACTTCTTCTTCTTAGACGAAGGTTTTGGTTCTTTAGATAAAGAATCGCTTGACATTGTTTTTAGTACATTAAAAAATCTTCGGAAAGAGAACCGAATAGTTGGCGTCATCTCTCATGTTGAAGAAATGCAACAAGAAATACAAACATTTTTAAACATTTGTCAAATCGAAAATACAGGTAGCGTTATTCAAGCCAGTTGGGAAATCTAATACTAACCCTCCTCGTAATAACCATGACCATAGCCATAACCATAGCCATAACCATAACCGTAGCCATAATGCGATCCATAACCACCCTGTTTCACATTTAAATCGTTAAGCAAAATACCAACATGATTAATACCTTCGTTATTTAAATTTTGGATTGTATGTGCAAAAACATTTCTAATGGAGTGATTATGACGAACCAAAAACACCATAGAATCTGAATGTCGTGCCAACAAATACGGATCAGCCACAACTCCCATTGGAGGTGAGTCAAGAATAATGATATCATACTTCTCCTTTAACTCAGTAAAAAGCTCAACTGCCTTGGGAGAACTAATAAGCTCGGAAGGATTCGGAGGAACGGGGCCAGAAGGCATCACAAATAAATTATCCAATCCAGATGGTGATGGTATTACCACATCTTTCAAGGAAGCTTTTCCAATTAACACATTTGAAAGTCCGTCATAACTACTCAGCTTAAGCATCTTATTTAAACCTGGCTTACGCATATCAAAACCTACCAAAATTGTTTTTTTACCAGCTAATGCAAATACCGAAGCCAAATTTAATGAGCAAAAGGTTTTTCCCTCACCAGGCATCGATGAAGTAATAGTAATTATAGGAGACTTAGTATCTCCCACCATGAATTCCAAACGGGTTCTCACACGTCTGAAAGTTTCTGTAACTACAGATTTGGGGTGAAATTTCACCACATTCACTTCCGGTTTTGAACTGTGTATGATTTGACCAATAATAGGTAAGTCTGTAATTTTTTCAACATCTTCTACTGTTGTTATCCTATTGTTAAGCAGCTGGCGAATTACTAAAAACAAAAGCGGCAACAGAACACCTGCTAACAAAGCTTTCTGATAATTTCCTTTTACGTTAGGAGAAACCATTCCTCCACTTCTGGCAGCTTCGAGCACCTGATGATCCGGAGTGTTAGAAGCTTTTTGAATTTGAGCTTCTGATCTTTTCCGTAATAAGAAAGTAAATACTTCATTGCTCAAATTAAATTCGCGTTCAATGCCCAATAACTTTCTTTCAGTCTCAGGAAGCGAATACAAATCTGTTTCAAACTGTTTTTTCTCATCATTTATACGCTGCCTCTCCTCCTCTAAAATCTTTTTCTGATTTTCGATGGTTTTTATAAGCGTTTTCTTTGCCAGAGATAGATCCATATCCATCTGACCTGACAATGGGTTTTTCGTTTCTCCCAATGGAACTTTAACCGATAATCGTTCTGTATTCAGCTCCATAATTCGCTGAATCTGACCTGAAAGAATCTGATTATCAGTTTGGTATATAGCTGGCGCAATTATATCATTGTCCAGTTCTTCATTTTGAAAATATTGCTTCAAGTAATCGTAGTAATTCCTTGTTATTAACAATCCGGTAAGCTTTTGTTCTATTTCCTGAAGTTGTGAAAACAAATACTCAGCCTTGGAGGATATACTTTGGATGCGGTTTGAAGTTCTAAACTGACTTAATTTCATTCCCGTGCTACTTAAAGAATCCTTAATATGCACCAACTGCGACTCAATAAAATGTATGGTATTAGTTGCAATCTGGTTTTTCTTTTCAAGATTTGAAGCAATAAAAACATCAGTCAGTGTATTTAAAAACTTAATATTTTTCGCTCTGTTATCTCCTGTTACGGTTAGCCTTACAATAGAAGAATTTTCATCCGTTTTATATGCCCTTAACAAACCAGTATACTTTCCCGTTAACGAATTAGGGTGATTAAAAACAAAATAATGAAGCACCTCATCATTTAACTGACAACTTTTACAGCTCACCTTAAATCTAAACCACTTGCTGGTGATCCATTCATCAAACCTATATACACCTGTTACTTCCTGGTAACCTGGCCCAACATACATTTGGTAAGTATTGTAATTAAAGGCACCATTACCTTCCCCACTATACTTCAATTCAAAACTATAATCATCAATCCTTTTAACATAAAAGGGGGTATGAATTAATTGAGGATGTAAAGTATCATACTCCACCTTAAAGTTTGTAGCCGGGTAAATTTCTGTTGTTTTAATGTTTCCTTTTGCAAAATATGAAACATTAAAATCAAGTGCATTTATCGCCTTATGTACCATATCCCATGAAGAAAGAACAGCCAATTGATTATCCACATTCCTCATGCCGGGAGTTAAACCAAAACCTTCCATCATATTGGTTTGTGGCATATCGTTCCCTCTTTCCTCCATTAACACTCTCATATGTGCACTATAAATAGGAGTAACCCAACGGTGCAACCCATACACACTTGCAGCTGCTAATGGAATGGTAATTAAAAACAACCACCAAAACTGAAGTATATCTCTAATGAGTTTTTTATAATCGAGGTTAAGTAATAAACCTGTATCTGAATTAACCTTAGAGGAAGTATCGTTCATTTAAAATAATGCTTTGTATTTACTTGGTTAAAGTGGTAATGGTTAACCCAAGAGCCAATAATGAGGTAATTATCCCGATGCTAAATGATTCACCAAGTCCCCATTGTTTTGCTTTCATTGGTCGAACATAAATGAAATCATTTGGATAGATATAATAATATTCTGAGTCAACAATTTGATGATCTGTGATATCTACCACAAAAGTTTTAGCCTTGCCATTGGGCATAGGTCTTACAATCTTTACATCTCTTTTTTTACCAAAAACAGTTAAATCACCAGCCAAACCTATTGCCTCAAATATGGTAATCTGATCCCTGTTCATACTTTTTTGGCCGGGACTTCTGACCTCCCCTAATATTGTAAAATAGTTTGTTCCAAGCCTTACAATTAGATTAGCATCACTTAGGTATGGCTTCAAATCCTCTTTAATTCTTACTTTAGCCTGAGCTATATTACAGCCCTTCAGATTAATTTTACCGGCATAAGGAAAATCAATATTCATGTCATCATCAATCATATACATGAATAGATTATTTGTTCCGCCCTGCATACTACCACCCCGGGTTGGATTAAAGAACTCTGATATTTTAGGATCGAAGGTAGATACCTGAATAAAAAGATAATCGTTTGGCTGAAGTACATATTTACCAGTAATTTCAGTTAATTCCTTAAATTCCATTTCTGGTTCTTTATCCTGAAGATACAAGGTTTCGCGCTGTGGTATACAAGATGAAAAAAGCAATACCATTATAACCGGAATCCAAACAAGATTTTTAATCCTTTTAATCATTTATTTTGGGTTAATTATTTAGCAGTTATATATCTAGTTAAAAATTGAAAACAAAAATAAACTTTTTAAACAGATTAACAGCCTATGCCTGTCGTTTTTTATAATTCAAGTTAAATATTGAAGTATATATATGTGCCTTAATTAAGAAATACACATATCATTTTTCTGCACCTAAAAAGCCCAAAGTACATATTAAATTGATCACATCACACAAGGTGTTTATTCCAGGCATCTTTAAGATGTGTAATCCATAAAGAAACAAAACGATCCATTTCACCTGTTCCTTTTAATACACATTCAACAGAAAAACCTTCTTCTTTAAGCATTTTAAGCCAGCTCTTTTCATTATCTCCACACATGTCTTTTTTTACGTGCATGCCAACTACGCTGACAAAGGGGACTAATGTTACTTTTGTAACACCTTTTAATCTTAACCACTTAATAGCATCATCTAAAGTAGGATACCCCTCTATAGTACATATGAAATGATGATTACAGTCGTGACCTAAATACTGATTTAAACCAGAGTAAAATACATTAGAAAAATGTGGAGATCCATGCCCCATCCAAATAACAGCCTCCTGTTCTTGTGCTGGATAACTTTCATCCATCACACGCACAACTTTTTCTATATCCTGATGTGAGTATAACAAAGGCTTTCCTACCTCGATGCTCTGTGCACCTTTGGGCATCTTCTTTAATAACTCTACAACCTCAACTAAATAATTATATTCAACTCCCGGAATAGTATGCATCGACTGGACAGTGATATGCGTAAAACCTTCATCAATCATTTTAGAAATCGCTGTTAAAGGAGAGTCTATTTCAACTCCCTTAGCTTTTAGCTTTTTTCGAATAAAAGATGATGTATACGCCCACCTAATGTCTATACCTGAAAACTCAGCACTTACTTTTTCAAATATATTAGCAAGAGCTGTATTGGCACTTGCCTCAACGGAACCAAAGGCCACCAATAGTATCCCTTTTTTTAAAGAACTTATGCTCGTAGTACTTGTATGGTTAGATGTTCTACTCATAGACAGAATTATTTCTTTATTTTTTATATCAATAACTTATACACCAAAACAATAAAATTGTTTGACTCATCATCTATTTTCATGAACATCTTTGTATCTGTTAAATATTAAGACAATCCTAATTCTTATTGATAAGTCTGCCTGAGCCATTAATTAAGCTGGTAATTTCAGGATAACCCTTATAATATACATCTCTACTACCATATATTTTCACATCTAATATATTCGAAGCCGAAAGATAAGCATTTCCTGATCCATCCATAACAACAATGTGATCCTCACTATTTACACTCTAGTTATTAACGTGCAACAAGGACAAACAAAATTTACTAAAGGATGCACACAAGGCGCAATCTTCATACCAAGTAGAAACAATCTAAATAGTATTACCTTTTTCTCATATTAAATCACATTTTGTAACTTCGTTTTTACAAACAATTTGTTCATTGTTTCAAAAAATAAACCTTATTTCTACTGACTATTCTATAGTCATTTCATAAAGAAGATGAATCAATTTGGATGATATTTAATTATTCCTCTAAAATAATTTACATTACTCATATAAAACAGACATTTTAAACAAACTATTATGAATAGCTTAAAAGGAACTAAAACTGAGCAAAACCTTTTAAAGGCCTTTGCTGGTGAATCTCAGGCAAGAATGAGATATAATTATTTTGCCAAGCAAGCCAAAAAAGAAGGATTAGAACAGATTGCTGCTATTTTTGAAGAAACTGCTGAAAACGAAAAAGAGCATGCAAAAAGATTTTTTAAGTTTTTAGAAGGTGGTATGGTAGAAATTACAGCTTCTTATCCCGCAGGTGTTATTGGTACAACTGCTGAAAATCTAAAAGCTTCTGCTGATGGTGAAAACGAAGAATGGACAGAACTTTATCCTGAATTTGCAAAAATTGCAGAGGAAGAAGGTTTTAAAGAAGTAGCTGTAGCTTTTAAAATGATTGCTAAAGTAGAAGAAGCGCACGAAAAAAGATATCGCACTCTGTATAACAACTTAGAGGAAGGTAAGATATTTGAGCGCAACGGAAAAGTAATTTGGAAATGTAGAAATTGTGGTTTTATTCACGAATCTGAAAAAGCTCCAAAAACATGTCCTGCATGTTTGCACTCGCAATCTTATTTTGAAATTAAAGAGAGCAACTACTAACAAAAAGCTTAAATTGGTGTTATACTAAAACACTATAAAAACATTAAGGCTGCCTGAACACTCAAGCAGCCTTTCTCATTTTTGGCTAGGGAAAAATTGGAGTAGTTTATAATTATATTACTACCTAAACCTTACTTTAGTTTGTTCATTTATCCAGGAACCAATAGTATATGAATCTCCCTCTTTCAGACCATGGAAAAATCCGGTTTCCTGATCAGGTATATATTGGGAATAAAGAGATATTTGCTTATTGGCCTCCTCTGTACATTGAGGATCTACCCTTTTAGCTTTAGAAAAATTATCCAATGCAATCCAATAAACTGTGGAATGATCAAAATCATCATCTCCATATGCCTTACTTTCTGCCGCATATAAATTTCCGATAAGCAAATATGGTTTTCCCCAATCTCCTTTTAGTGCTATCGCTTCTCTGGCCAGTTTTCGTGCTTTAAGATAATTTTTATTTTGAGCATATTCTAATACAGCTAACTCATAATAATAGTTTGATTTAACCACATCGCCCAAGCAACTTTCAATAGCATGCAGATAGTACTTTTCAGCTTTATTAAACTCTTTTTTCTTTAAGAACATTTGAGCCAATTGATAAGCGGAAGAATGAGAGGGATTTAATTCATAGTTTTTCTCTACCACCTCAGAATATAAAGCGGACTTGGTACAGTTTAGCTTTTCCAACAATAAGGCAATTCGTTTTACATTCTCTGTATTATCCGAATCTGAATTAAACTGATCGCTTAATAATGGTTCTATAGATTTACAGTTGCCTGTTCCGCTTTTTACCAACAACTCTTCGCACCCATTCCTAACTTTTAAAATGCGGTCTTTCACTTTAGGATTTGCTGTAATCAGCTTTGTTTCTAAAACAGTAGAAATTGTCAGAAAATCGTTTAAAAATTGCTGATCTGAATGATCTCCATGTTTATATAAACTTAATGAAGTTTTTAACCAATTAAATAAGACTACGTCTTCAGATTTATCACCCAACTTATTAAAGGAGCTCAGAAAAGTATCGTAAGCCTCTTTCATAGCTTTGGCATCTCCTCTCTTGTATTTAACAATGTCTAATGCTTTTCTTCCAAGCACCCAGCCTTCCGGATATTTAGGATGATTTCCAAAATATTTTATCCGTTGATCATAAATCATCATAATCGTATCAACTACTTCTGCTTTACGAGCTTGATTATCTGCTTTTTTATAAAAATGAGAATATAATTTAATGCCATCTGAATAGATACCCACATTAATATCCGGGCATTTTGAGAACATGTAGTTCCATGGTTCAACCGTATAGGCGTACATCTTTTTCTTAAGATTCAGCGAATAAATAGAATAATTCTTTAAACACTCAATACTATCAGATTCATTAGATATAGCACCAGGCATACCTGTTGCATTAACTATAGCAACCAGCATTATTAGACTAATTATAAAAAAAGATCTTTTCATTTGGTATGTGTTAAGATTTAAGAATAACAAGTGCGCTTTCACCAAATTCACAATTGCATCTATACAATTTCAACAACCATGCCAATCCAACAAAATCACCATAACAACCTAATAAACAACAAACAACAAATCACAGATTAAATATTAAACTGTTCGATTTCAATCTGTTTTTGTACGAAAATGGACAGCTCCTTCTCTTTTTCTTATCTTTGCGAGATACAGGATGCGTAAACTTAAAACCTATGGAATCGCTAGTTAGTTTTTTCGAAAAACAAACCAATAAATTTTCCGACAATCCAATTTTGTGGGAAAAAGAAAACAACCAATACAAATCTATATCTTATAAAGAATGTTATAATCTTGTTCAACAATTAACAATTGGACTTCATTCATTTGGCTTAAAACCCAAAGACAAAGTTGCTCTTTTATCGGAAGGACAAAACCTATGGCTTATTAGTGAATTGGCTGTTTTTAGCAACAGAGCTATTACAGTTCCTTTATCTACAAAATTAGAAGCAGATAACGACCTTGTTTTTAGATTAAAACACTCTGAGAGCAGGTTTATTCTTGTTTCTCAAAATCAACTACCCAAAATAAGGAAAATAAAAAATGAACTTCCGTTACTTGAAAAGATCATTGTTTTTAAACCTTCTGAAGAATTAAAAGATAACGAAATTGATATTGCTGCTTTTTTTACTGATGGCATTGATAAACTGAAAGTTGACAATAACTTCTACTCCTCATTATGCAATAAGGTGCAACCAACTGACATTGCAACTATAACATATACCTCCGGAACAACAGCACAGCCCAAGGGAATAATGCTATCTCAAAGAAATTACACAGCCAATGTAGAGCAGGCATTTAGCTACATTAATATTCCTTCATATTACAAAACTCTGGTAGTACTCCCATGGGATCATGCCTTTGCCCATACTGCTGCCTTATATTCATTTATGCTAAAAGGGGCCAGTGTTGCATCTGTACAACCTGGTAAAACAACCGTTGAAACGTTAAAAAATTTTAGCAACAATATAAAAGAAATACAGCCACATATATTGATGAGTGTTCCGGCAATGGCCAAGAATTTCAAAAAAAACATTGAAAATACCATTGCCCAACAAGGAAAGCTTATTTACAGCATTTTTAAGTTTGCTCTAAAAACTTCTTACTGGTACAACGACAATGGCGCCAACAAAGGCAAAAACATTAAAATATTAGCAAAACCCCTTCTTTTGTTATTTGATAGGATTGTATTTAGTAAGATTAAGCAGGGATTTGGCGGTAACTTGCAGTTTTTCATAGGAGGTGGTGCTTTACTTGATTATGATCTTCAGCAATTCTTCTACGCTATTAACATTCCTATGTATCAAGGATATGGATTAAGTGAAGCCTCACCAATAATTTCTGCTAACACTCCTCAACATCACAAACTTGGTTCTTCAGGTAAAGTGGTAGATAATTTAGAAATTAAAATATGTGATGATAATAAATTAGCACTAGGACGAAATCAGCTGGGAGAAATTGTCATTAAGGGCGAAAACGTTATGAAAGGTTACTGGAAAAATGAAGAAGCCACAGCTGAAACAATTCAAAATAACTGGCTTTATACAGGTGACCTCGGTTATTTAGATGAAGAAAACTTTCTTTACGTTAAAGGCAGGTTTAAAAGTTTACTAATTGGCTCTGATGGTGAAAAATACAGTCCCGAAGGCATCGAAGAAGCCATAATTGATCATTGTGACCTAATCGATCAAATTATGCTATACAACAATCAAAATGCGTACACTATAGCCATCATTATTCTTAATAGTGAATCTATAAAACAGTTTAAAGGAGATATTAATCTTATTATTTCTGAAGTCATTAAACAATTGGCTCAGTTTAAAACCGACAGCAAACTTTCAACCCTTTTCCCACAAAGATGGCTTCCTTCAACTTTTTCTATTGGGTTCGAACCATTTTCTGAAAAAAATAAACTTATTAATAGCACTATGAAAATGGTTAGAGATAAGATAACATCTTTCTTTCAAAAAGAAATTGATTATTGCTATTCGCCGAAAGGCAAAAATCCAATGAATGACCTAAATAAAGCAAACGTTAATAAATTTATTCATCAATTATAGTTAGGGATATGGCATTTAAACTATATTTTGCATCAATTCCCATATCCATTTTAAGTATTCTGCCAAATTATTGCAAAAAATTAGTCTCTAAAGACTGTCAGAGAAATATTAAATTTTATTTTTGCATACATTTATAGCATAAATCGAATATTAACAGCCAATGTAATCATAAAGTTACTATTGATTTTATGATAATTTAAGAATATAGAAACACACACACCTCTAATTATATGATTAAATTAGAGGCATTTATATAGTTTTAATTAAAAAGGTTTTTCTTTTTTTAAACTTTTTGTCATTTTTATACGTATTAAACCTGTCAATAAACTAATCTAAATGCAACAATACCTTAAAAAGGCACTTTTTGCTAGCATCATATTACTTTTAACTACTTCTGTATCCTCACAATACAGACAAAAAAGGAACAAGTTTTTTGAAGGATTAAAAGTACAGCCCAAAGCAGGGATCAATATGTTTTATGGTGATTTGGTTTCAGAGTCGCGCACCAACTATATTTTTGGTGTTGCCGCTGAAAAGGAACTAATGCCATATCTAAATGCACGTGTTGATATTAATTATGGAAGTATGAAAGGAACTCAGCTTTTAGATGGTGTAGAACTTCCTTATGCTTATTTTAACAATAACTTCATCCACTTTAATGCAGGAGCTAGTTTCAGACCTCTTGATTTGGCCTATGGTTTATTTAAACAACGTTTATTTAATCCTTATGTAGTTGGTCAGTTTGGAATGATACAATACAATGCTACAGAATACTACGGTGGTGGCGGTGGTGAAGAGCCCGGCTCTATATGGAGAGAGGTTGGAGAAGTTGCACCAACCTTTTCTATGGGTGGAGGTGTAAACTTTTACTTTACTTCCCATATAGCATTTTCAGCAGAATTTATTGGAACATATGCTTTTAGTGACAGACTAGACGGTCATGATGTATGGTACGATAGTGAAAACAATACCATTGAAACAGATGGCAATGACTTCTTCTATGTAGCCACACTTGGTGTAACCTATTTAATCAATGACAGTCAGTGGAAGAACTCTCCTAAGTACAACAGAAAAGCCTATTTAAGAACAAGAAGCTTGTATAAAAAAGGATCTAACTCTAAAAAATACAAAAGACCTTCAAAAAGAAAAACAAAACGTTACAGACGATAATATATTCAAAAGCTCCTTAAACCGGAGCTTTTTTTATGCCTAAATTTCATATCTGAAATAATGGATTGATATAATTCGCTAACTTTGAAAGCTAACGGACAAGTGAGAGTTATGGATTTCAAAATTATATCAGATTTTCAACCTACCGGAGATCAACCAGAAGCAATTAAACAACTATCGGAAGGATTAAATAATAACATTCCGCACCAAACGCTTCTTGGAGTAACAGGTTCTGGTAAAACCTTTACCGTGGCCAATGTCATAAAAGAAGTACAAAGGCCTACCTTAGTTTTAAGCCACAATAAAACACTTGCAGCTCAGTTATATAGCGAGTTTAAGAATTTCTTTCCTGAAAATGCGGTTGAATATTTTGTGTCGTATTATGATTATTATCAACCTGAAGCATATTTACCTGTTACCGATACCTATATTGAAAAAGATTTATCCATCAATGACGAAATAGAAAAACTTAGACTTAGCGCCAGTTCAACACTACTATCAGGAAGAAGGGATGTGATTGTGGTTTCATCTGTATCATGTCTTTATGGAATTGGAAACCCGGAAGACTTTCATGCCAACGTAATTAACATTGAAGTTGGTCAGAATATTGGACGCAATCCACTGCTCAGACAATTAGTGGATAGTCTGTATTCCAGAAACGAAGTCGAATTCAACCATGGTAATTTCAGAGTAAAAGGCGATAATGTAGAAATCTATCCTGCATATGCTGATAACGCATATAGGATTGGCTTTTGGGGTGATGAAATTGAAGATATCACTATTTTTGATCCTGTAAACGGAACAACTATTTCGCAAAGAGAAAATATTTTGATATACCCGGCTAACTTGTTCGTTACTACCAAAGAAAGAACCAATGCTGCTATTAAAATGATTCAGGATGATTTATTGGATCAAATAAATTATTTAAAAGATATTGGAAAACATCTTGAAGCTAAAAGAATTGAAGAAAGAGTTACCTATGATTTAGAGATGATCAAAGAACTGGGGTATTGCCCCGGTATTGAGAATTACTCAAGATACTTTGATGGGAGAAACGTAGGAACTCGCCCTTTCTGCTTACTCGATTATTTTCCGGATGATTTTATTATGGTCATTGATGAAAGCCATGTAACCATCCCTCAGATCAGAGCTATGTATGGTGGTGATAAATCAAGAAAAGAAACATTGGTTGAACATGGATTTCGACTTCCTGCTGCCTTGGATAATCGCCCTTTAAGGTTTGAAGAATTTGAGCAAATTGTAGACTCTGCAATTTACGTTAGTGCAACTCCTGCCGATTACGAAATTGAAAAAAGTGAAGGCGTAATTGTTGAACAGGTTATTAGGCCTACCGGACTTTTAGATCCGATTATTGAAGTTCGCCCCAGTCTTAACCAGATAGATAATCTACTTGAAGAAATAAGGTTACGAATTATTAAAAAAGAAAGGGTTTTAGTAACTACCTTAACCAAAAGAATGGCCGAAGAATTAACGTCATATCTACAAAAACTCAACATTAATTGTGAATACATTCACTCTGATGTGGATACACTCACCAGGGTAGAAATTATGGAAAACCTAAGAAAAGGAATATTTGATGTGTTAGTTGGGGTAAACTTATTAAGAGAAGGATTGGATTTACCTGAAGTTTCACTGGTAGCCATTTTAGATGCAGACAAAGAAGGATTTCTGCGCTCAGAGCGTTCACTTACACAGACTGCAGGTCGTGCTGCCCGAAACATCAATGGTTTGGTTATTATGTATGCAGATACAATAACCAAGTCAATGCAAAAAACCATTGATGCCACAGATCACAGGCGTGAGAAGCAGCTAAAATACAATGATGAACATGGAATTACTCCGCAACAAATCAATAAGAAACAAACCAGCGTTCTAGGTACAGGCATGGCTGAAGAAAAGGCCTATGTAGAACCGGAGCATATAGAATTTGCTGCTGATCCTGTTGTAGACTATATGAACAAGGATGCTTTATTAAAAGCCATTGAGAAAACAAAAAAATCGATGCAAAAAGCCTCTAAAGAGCTGGACTTTATATCAGCTGCTCAATATCGCGATGAAATGTTTAAACTGCAGGAACTACTTAAAAACAAATAAAAAAAGGGATCCTTTATTCTAAAAGATCCCTTACTAACACTATTTTAAATAATAGTTTACTTCTCCATTTCTTTATATACTAAAGCACTTGCTCCAACAATTGCAGCATCACCACTATCTAATTTAGATGGTAATACCTTAATTTTATTTTTAAAAATTGGAAGTAAATGCTCTTCCATGCTTTCTATTGTAGGTTTAAAAATATAATCTCCGGCTGCTGTTGGTCCACCAAACAAAAATATAGCTTCAGGACTTAAGTGATGTACAGTATCTGCCAATCCCTGACCTAAATACTTACCTGTTAATTCAAATACTTCTAAAGCTACCTTATCTCCAGCTTCAGCAGCATCATAAATCATCTTTGAATTTAATTCATTAAACGATTTATCTGCCAATTTACTATCACTTGCATTATATTTTGCCATTAACTCAAAGGCTGTTCTTTTCATTCCCGGTGCAGAACAATATGCCTCTAAATGACCTTTGGCTCCACAACCACATAATCTGCCATTAGGAATTAAAGTAGTATGACCACATTCTCCTGCAAAACCGTCATGACCATATACAAGATCACCATTTACAACTAAACCACTACCAACTCCGGTACCCAGAGTATACATTACAAAATTTTTCATTCCTTTGGCACCTCCATAAATCATCTCGCCAATTGTAGCAGCATTCGCATCATTTGTTAATGCTAAATAATCCAATTCTGGGAAACGCTTTTGTAGAAGCTCAACAAAATGAATAACTCCGGTAAAAGAAAGATTTGGTGCATACTCGATAGTTCCGTTATAATAATTTCCATTGGGTGCACCAACGCCAATACCTAAAACAGTAACATCGTCACTTACTAATTTAACTGACTTAATTAACTTTTTAATAGCATCAGCTAATTCATCCATATACCTTTCAATATCGCCATGATCAGGAGTGCTAATTGAATCTTTTACAATAACGTGACCTGCCTCATCAACAATCCCAATTGCAGTATTGGTACCTCCTATATCGACACCTACAGAAACTTTTTTCATTTTTCTTTTTTTTGGTTTAAATTTTCAATTTCATTACTAAGACTAATTAGCACCAAAGTACTTTTAAATACCAACTAGTTTAACTTCGTTAAGCACAGGTGTGCCAAAAATATAAAAAAAAGAGACAATTAAAACGAAAATAAGGTATTACCTGCAAAAATAATTAGCTTAAAAGCTACAAATGTTAAAGTCTTTTTAATGATAAAAAAAGCCTGCTCCGTAATCAAACAAAGCAGGTTTTCAATCCATATTGTATTTTCTATTTCTTTTTCCTTTTTCGCACCTTAGAAAGCGACTCATCATGCTCTTTCATTAAAGTTTTCCAGTCTGCAGAACTTTCAGCTGAAAAATCGATTGTCTGCGAATAATCATCTTTATCAATACTTAACCGTTTAATTGGTTTACCTAAAAACTCCTCGATTTCTGCCAATATTTCTTTTTCTTCTTTACTACAGAAGGAAACCGCCTGTCCTTTCTCTTTACCCCTGCCGGTACGTCCAACCCTGTGAACATAGTTTTCTGATAATTCAGGCATATCATAATTTACAACATACTCCACATTTGGAATATCAATACCTCTGGCACTTACATCTGTAGCAATCAAAACCTTGATTTCACCCTTTCTAAACAAATCCAGTACTTTTTTACGCTCAGTTTGCTCCTTTCCTCCATGAATCGCAAAAGCCTCAACACCTACTCTTTCCATTGCTTTTACCACACGCTCTGCTCTAACTTTAGTACGGACAAAAACCAGTATTTTACTTTCCTTATTCTCATTAATTAACCTCTCCAGAAAAAACCTTTTATCATCCATCTCAATAAATGTTACTGAATGATCAATATTTCGGGCAACCGGATTTTTAGGTGAAACCTGAATACGAATGGCATTACGCACCAATGAATACGCCAGTTTCTTAATAGTTTCATTAATGGTGGCAGAAAAGAAAAGTGTTTGTCTCTTTTTAGGCAAATAAGTCATTAGGTCCCTAATATCTTTAATAAAACCTAAATCAAGCATGTGATCAGCCTCATCTAAAACCAATATTTCTGTTCGGTGTAATTTTATGAAACCACGACTTGCCAAATCAAACATCCTGCCCGGTGTAGCAATTAACACATCTATCCCTTTTTCCAATTTTGCAATTTGAGGTCCTTCCTCTACGCCTCCAAACACAGAAAAACTTTTTACATTAGTATGCTTACCCAACGTTTCGAATACCTCAAAAATTTGAATAGCTAATTCTCGTGTAGGAACCATTACCACACATTTAATACCATCACCACGACCTTTTATTTTACGAACATGTAAATTGTGAATGATAGGAATGGCAAAAGCTGCAGTTTTTCCCGTACCTGTTTGTGCAATAGCTAAGACATCCTCCCCCTTTAAAATAGGCGGAATAGACTTAAACTGAATATCTGTTGGTCTTCGAAAGTTTAATTTCGAAAGACTCTTTTTAATTTCTGATGATATTGAATAATCCTCAAACTTCATAAGGCTTCTAACAAATAGTATCTAATAATTTTCGGCAAAGATACTTCTTCTTTATACCTCAAAAAAGCTTTATTTCAAAATAAAATAACAGTCTAAAGAAATCACCTCTAATCTAATAGATAATATAACACTTAACGATAAGTATACATTCAAGTTATCTAATCTTTAGCTAATGCATAGAAAATCACTTTGATATTATTCAAAAAATATTGAAATACCTCTTTTCTTTAAAAAAAGATATTTGTAAATTATCAATTCATTTCTAAAATAAAATACGATGGAAAAGTGGGCAAGAAATTTTCAATTAATAATAAATAAAAGGGATTCCTTACTTTTACAACTAAATGCCCTTACAGGCAATGAGTATACATATGTTTCATTAAAAAATATGACCATTAATAACTTTAAGGGAGCCGATGCTAAAATTATCTTCACTCAACTTCAAAGAGCAATTAATGAGTATAATAAGGCCTTATCTGAAAGAGATGAAAAAATGTTTGGTAAATTTTTAGATAGCCTTATTCATGAAAAAGCTCCTACCAAAGAAAGTCAAAACTGGTGTGCATATAAATACTAATCCGGCTTAGGTATAAATAAAACCAAGTGGCAATTTAAGACTAAAGCAGGTTCCTTTCCCCACCTGGCTATTGACATCTATTTGCCCATTGCTTTTGTCAATCATCTCTTTGCTTAAGATTAAACCTATTCCAGTTCCTTTTTCATTGTTCGTTCCTGTAGAGGATATTGATCGGTCAAGTAAGAATAAGTTATCTATTTGGTTTTCTGTCATTCCTACGCCACTATCCGATATTTCTATCACACATTTTTTATTCTCACAAAACGATTTTAATTGGATATTTCCATTATCCGGCGTAAACTTAATGGCATTAGAAAGCAAATTTCGAAGTACCGTATTAAGCATTTGTTCATCTACGTACGTATATATTTTACTATCAACATCTTGCTTGATATTAATATTTTTTCCTTTCCAAGCTTCTGATTGTTGATCAATAACAAGTTCTGCTATCTTTTTAACATTTACATCTACAGGTCTCGGATCCAATACATCATTTTGTAGTCTGCTCCAATCTATTAAATTAGTGAGCATAGCCAATCCATTATTGGCAGTTTTATTTATAGCATATATCGACTCTAATAAGGCTTCCTTATCGATGCTATTAAAATCATGCAGCATATATTCTGATAAAGAACTCTGTACACAAAAAGGAGACCGAAGATCATGTCCAATAACAGAAAATAGCTTGTCTTTAGTAGAAACAAGGTTTTCAAGCTCATCTTTTTGCTTTTGAATTACATCTTTTTGATGGTTTAATTGCTCACTTAATTGCTGCTCCATCAACAGATTCTGCATCGCCATTTCTTTGCGCTGAGTTTCTAAGGCTAACTTTATCTCTATTTCTCTTCGCTCATTACTCACCTGGTTTTGTCGTTCAACTAAACGATTTATCATTTTGGGTATACTAAACATGAAATACCCCATTAAAATGAAATAAACACTCCTGTAAAAAGCTCCCTCCGGACCTGCTGAAGCTACCTGTTCAATAATAGCCGGATCAATTTGAGGGTATCGAATGAAATAAATAATATTAGAGCACAAAACTACGTATGCAGTAGTAAATATCACCAACTTACCATCATACCTTAAAACAGATAGCATAATAAGCAAAGCATATATTAAAATAGAAGGTGCTGTTGAAACAGCTATTGGTGTAAAAAAATAGGAGTAATTAAAAATATGAGCAGATAAAACACTTACATCAATGGTCGAGGATACATAACGTATCCATTTAGCTCCATTAAATTTCCGTAAGAGATAATTTAAAACTGAATTATAAAGAACATAAAGAAGAGCCAGCGCTAAAGAAAAAAAACCTCTTTCAATATTACCTGACAGAAAAATATAGCCAATTAAAACTAATACGGCTGCAACTAGAATCCATCTAAATCGAATTACCTCCTGCTCTCCCCAAGCGGCATCCTCACTAGACAAAAAAGAATGATATCTCATAAATGTTTAGGTCTGACATTTTTAAACCACACAAAAATAAAAAATAAAACCTTAATATCATTAGCTATGATTAGTTTTTAAATTAATAACCAGATATTCTTTAACCTGCCATAGAATACTTCGGTATTTTTGTGATGATTAAAATTTAAAAGGAATTTTTACAGAGATTAATCGTTCATAATGCTTGTATCCAATAAAAAAAGTAATTTGGCGGTCTTAATACTATTATAGATGAATAACGATAAGGTAGATCCTGGTAAAAAGGACAAAGAAATGAATCTGTCCTTTTACAAAGATGGGTATTCAATAGCTAGTCAGAACATTACCGACTTTAAAAGCTTAACTCCTCTTTTTAAAGGAATGCAAATACAGTATACCGAAATAGGTAAATTAATTCAGTCGTTTGCACAGAGAACGCACGAACAAAACAAACCAATTGCATGTAGCAAAGGTTGTAAATGGTGCTGTTTTCAACCGGTGTACCTAACAACACAGGAAGCAATTTTAATCAATGAATTTGTTTTGCAATCTTTTGACAAAGCTAAACTGGCAAGTTTAAAGAGTAAAGCTCAAAAAAAGCTAAAGAAAACAAAAGACCTGACTGAGGAAGGAAAACAGAAAATTAAACATGCCTGTCCTTTTTTATTTGAAAATGCATGTTCTATTTACCCTGTTCGTCCAATGGCGTGCAGAATATACTTATCTTCTGATGTTGAGTCATGTAAAAGAAATTATGAAGCAACTAATAAAAAGGATGAATTCCCTGCCTTATTTGATTTTATTTTACGTGCAGGCAGATATATGAACGAAGGTTTTGTTGGTTTCTTAAAAGGGAAAGGAAGAAAAATTGAAGAAAAAACCATGGAGGAGTTTACAGATATGCTATTAAGCAATCCTGATTACTTCGAGTCCTGGCTTAAACAAGATAGTTTTAATGATGAAGCCAAAGAAACTCCCTAAAAACTAAATATCTTAAGATTAAATAAATGATCTGCTCCTAAAAGAGCAAAGAAGCATCCTAACAAGGCATAAAATATTCGGGCTCCGTTTATACCAAAAAACCTGATTAATATTTGTGCCTTTCTTTGTTTAAAAAAATAAGACCAATTCAGGATTGACGCTAAAAAAATTAATACCCCAAAAAAAAGAAACAACGCACTCAAAATATTATTCTGCTCCATTGATTACATCTTTAATTACAAAGCGCTAAAATAAATAAAAGATAATAGAGATCATTAAGAAAAGTGTTATTTCGAAACTGGATACCAATTATTTTACTATTTGTAAATTGTCACAATTAAGCTCTGTTTCATTTAATAAAGGAGCTATCTGCTTTAGCTCGAAGTATAGAAATTCCCAACAAATAATCCGCATCTATATTTAATCCGTCAAAGCGGTCATTAAATACGGAACCGATGTAATGGGTTCTTACAATGACTTTATTTGGGTTATGCTTAATTGTATGTTTCCATGGTCCGAATAATTCGATTTGTTTGCAAATACTTCTATCATCAAGTTATCCCAATGCTACTATCAAATATTATATATAGCCAATGTGACTATACCCTACAAGGCATTCATACTATAGCGCAGGCAGTTATAAAGTTCTCCATAAGACCTGTCATATTTCGAAAAAATATGGCTATAATAAGAAACCTGGCTATTATTTTTTTTCTTTTTCAGCCATTTCTGCTTTTATTAGCGCTAATGTAACAGCATATCTAAAACGGTATAAAGAGTATGTAGCCCCCGACGTGGCATCTACTTCCCACATTTTCTGTTTTTCCACAAGTTGTTTTTCCATATTGGGGTAAGCAATTGCTGGCGATGTTCCTGATGCGCTCATTTGCTCGTTGTATTTCTTATCCGATTTTTTATCGCTACCATCTTTATGTACCTCGTTGTAATTCACCGCTGTAATTTTTTGGTCCTCAATGGTAAGTTCTACCACATGTTTATAATCGTATGCATCATAGGGCGACTCTCCCATATAAGTACCATCGGCAGCGCATACTGGCGACACTGGCAAACTATAGGCATTAATTAGTTTCCAAAACATGGAGTCCACCATGCTTATGGGGTGCGTTTCCAACACAAAATGCAAACCCTTGAAGCCTGTCTTAAAATATGCGTTTTCGGGAATATATGCTTTTATCTCATCGAGGCTTCCATCTTCATTACAATCTTGTGCCAAAGAAACACCTGAAAAAAATATCCCAAGTAAAAGTATGAAAAAGATTAATTTGGTATTCATAATGTCGATTTAATGGTTTAAATATACATGTCAAGAAAGATATCGATAAATTTTTTAAGCTACTATTCTTTAAGATATTATCATTATTTTTTTTAAAAATCTACTCTCACATCCTCTTCCAATATTCGTTAACGCACATACCGAACCAAACTCCTCAAATCCGGCATGCCAAGGTTTTTGATTAGGATGGTTAATTTATCCAAAGCAAAAGCTTCGGCTGCAAATACAAAGAGCAAAAGCAAGAACTTGTAAACTAGCCCAATGCCCTTTATTTATTGTTACCAGCTTTTGCTTTAATCCACTTCTTAATAGACTATCAGTTTATTAAGATAATTTAGCCTGTTGCTATTCATATTGACAAAATATATTCCCCTATCTAAAATAGAAACAATAAAAGAATAGTCATTTGTTATATTTGTAGTTAAAACGGTTTTGCCTGTTGAATTATAAATATTTAAAGTAGCATTTATCAAAGGGTTATTAAATCTAAACAAGATATTGCCATTATGGGGATCTGGGTAAATCTTACCTGATTAAGAGCTTCCATTTTACTTAAATTAAGAATAGTGTCGTTACTAACGAATACATTTAATTCTTTGAATTCAAAGCTACCTCTGCTCTGGTATCCTTCTACTACAAATGATACTTCATGTAGATTGCCTAAAAACATATCTAACGATTCCCATTTATTAAAATGGTCTGAGATATTTATAGTTCCGCTGTTTCTTTGATCTCTTCTGATACTGAAGTATTGTTGAAAAGTTGTATTTCCAATTATAGATGGTTGATTAACTCTTGTATTTTCATATATATCGTAAACACTTCCATTAACATTAATTGTTCCTTTTGAAACAGCTCCACTTGCCATCGAAGGTATCCAGTTACGCCAATCCTCAATTATATAGTATTCGACCAAAGGGTTTATTGTCCAACCATAAACAGATAAATAAGAATTTCCGCCAAGTCCTGAGGTTGGATTATATTCACAATTATAGATTGTATAAAATGTTCCTATTTCTTTGTGCTTTTTGGTTTGATCGTATCCAAGACCTCGCCGCGCCAAATAATTCTTAATTCCACTCCATTCGCCACTAAATTTAGCTCCTTCACCAAGAGTCATACAAGCGGTTCCTTGAGAATTTTGATTCCATAGTTCATAACGAAAACCATCTTGTTCCCCAGTAATCTGATCAGAATAATCTTGAATACAAATTGTCTGCGCATTAGAATTATTATTTTGGAAAATAATTGAAATAATAACTAAGCATAGCTTTAGTCCCACTGTATGAAGGTTGTCATGTCTCATTTTCTTTGTATAATTTCTTTTCAAAAGCTGGTACACTATTTTTGGCAATTGCTGGTAACGGAAGCCTGTCTAAAAACTAAAAACAATCGATTTTATAATGGTGTAAACTGTGCGGATAATATATTGCCAGAGTTACAACATCAGTTATTAAACTGACTTTTTCTATTCTTAAGCCAACAGCTATCAGAACAAGAATTAAATGTACAAGAACTGGTGAATATAATACAGAAATCCGAACCGCTTTTCCACTTGATTTAACGTTTTTATTCAATAATAGACTATACAATAGAGCCAATATTTTTTTAACTCTTCCATATAGTTCATAGCTTAATTGCCTGAATTTTAGGTTATCAAAAAAGCTTAAAACAACCGGTAAATAGACCTTACTGGTGGAGACATACTTTTTCAGCATATTAACCAACTCTTTTGCACCAATAATAGATACGCAGCGACTGATATTGTAGCCTATAAACAATAGCCCAACCTCGCCCAGCACTTTTTCTTTACCCCGTAAAAGCGTGTGGGCAAAGCCTCGTTGTCGTTTAAAGGTGCCAAACATATGCTCTGTAATTTGTTGACGCTGCCGATAATATTCCGGGTTGTTATTTACCCGTTGGTTGTTTTGTTCTATGTCTCCGGCATATTCACTTCGATCAATATACCTGCCATTGATCTTGCTTTGGGTGCATAATTGCCGGTTTGTACAGGTTTTACAATCTTTGGTTGTATAGCGCTTAAACAGGGTGTCACTCTTTTTTCTACGCCGGTACTCCGAACGTTTGTACCATTTTCCATTACTCCGCAATATGCTGCCGCTTGGACAGGTATAGGAATCGTTACACGAATCGTAAGTAAAGGCAGTCACCGGGTACAGCCCAGTGTCTTTTGTAGAAGGTTCTTTGGGAGAAATATAACTGGTAATGTTATGAGTGTTACACAGGTGCAGTTGCGCTCCGGTATGGTAACCCTTATCTGCCAGTACCTTTAAGCTTTCTACATTCAGTAATTCTTTGGAGGCAATGGCCATAGGTGCCAAAGCATGTGTGTCATTAACATCCCCGGTATCATATTCAACCATCAGTTTATGTTTGGAATCTGATGAAGCCTGGATATTATACCCAACCCTTACCGAATTGCGCTGAAAAACAACGGCTTTTGCATCCGGATCGGTGGTGGATATCTGGTCTTCACCTTGTTCGTCTAATTGCTTCTTTACTTCTTCGTACTTGGCTTTCTTTGACTTGCTTTCCTTTATCTTGTTGATCAACACCTGCCTTTTTTCCTCTTTCTCGGCATGTTCCAGTTCTGCTTCATATTCGGCTATCTTGTTATCGATGTATTCCAGGTGCTGCTTGATCTTTTTCTCGGTAAAATTATTTTTCAACGAGTTGTTACCCCGTATCTTAAACGAATCGATAGCGATGGTCTCTCCGTCTATTAGTCTCCATTCCTTCAACAGGCAAACAAAACGGCGAAACACTTCCCTGAAGGCCATGCCACGGTCCTTCCGTAAGTTAGCGATAGTTTTGTACTTAGGCCTGAGACCTGACAGCAGCCATATGGCCTCTAGGTTGGTTTGTGCTTCCCGCTCTAGTTTCCGTGATATTCTGATACCGTATCTATAGCCATAGAGGTAGAGCTTCATTAAAACGCCTGGATGATACGGAGGACGGCCTTCTTCTTTACAGTCGATATGGGCAAAACCAAAACTTTTAAGATCTACTGCATCTACAAAAGCATCAACTACCCTGACAAACGCATCTGGGGCAATAGCACTCTCCAAACTGAACATTAACATTTGATTGCGATCTTCTCCTTGTTGATGAACCATAACTCTCTTATTTGATTCACTTTCAAGATAATAACAAATAGACAAAAACATTTAAGTATCTGATTAATAGTTATTAACTATTTAGGAGAGTTTTTGCACAGTCTGACGTTAATAATAAGGGGCGTAGGCTGATTTGAAAAACAAAACCTCCAAAAATCCCACTGAGCCGAAGCTTTTGTTTTGGTTATAAATTTATTCTTTTTTCTAACCCAAGCAAAAGCTGAGGCGAACTTATTTAATGAACAAAACTGCCAAATTGATACTGACAGCCTATGACCTTTATTTATTGTTAGCGGGCGTTAATTATTTATTACATTATCAGTTAGTTTTACATACTGTCTTTTTGTATTTTCAGGGGCATCAGCTGGATACGTAATATAGTTTAATTCCAAGATGTCGTTATTAATTGAAAATGTAGAGTTCTCAAAAATCACTCTCGTTTCATTAGTTGTAACAGGGTCTCCACCAAAAAAGCTATCCCATGAAACTACTTTTTTAGCGGTAAACTCAATTTTATTCTCAACTAATCCATAGTTACCTGTTCTCACAAACCAACCTGATAGTTCATTATAATCTTGTCCATTATAAATGCCATAAGCACTTGATTTTTCTGAAAACGAAGTATTACTATCAAAAATAAGCTCGTTTATATAATACCCATTAGGTAGTGCATTGACAGTATCAACCCATGTTCCAATAAGTATGTTATCATCAATCAATTTGTCATCATCCTTTTTTTCGCAAGAAGATAATAACAGAACTAGAATAACTGATAACATCCATGCAGTAGTTTGAATTTTCTTTTTCATTGTCTTTGATTTAAATTAATTCATTTAGATGAAAATGGATTAATAAAGGTTGCGTCTGTTTATAGTTGCCAACGGCCTGCCGCATGGAGCGTAAAGGAAATTATCCTTACATACTTTCTAAATTGAGCAAAGCCAAAGCGCTGTATTTGTTTTTAACTTTTCATTTCTAAAGCCAAATCAGTGATTTGGCGTTGGTTGCCGAAGCCACCAAACTTGCAAAATAAGTCGAAATCCATATGCTTTATTGCGGTTTGTTGGTGTGCGTTTTTCTTTTTATTCTTCAATAGCTAAGGACATTAAATCATAATAAAATTCAACTATTAATATTCTCATGAAGAATGGTTCATTGTATTTTATTTTCAATTTATAAATCGATTCCGCAACTGGTTTATAATATATGTCACCCATTGCCCTTTTACTATCAACATAGTCAAGAATTACCTTGTCCTTAGAGGCATATTTTTCAAGCCCGTATAGGAAAAGTCCATATGTATTAGATTCCAAATACGTACTTAAATCAATTGTGTCAGTTTCAATTTCTACATTTCTTGTAATTGGTATAACTTCTTCTTCAATTGTAACTTCTCCGTAAATAGGAGAAGTATATTTTTCGTCCTGATACAACCATATTTCTTTTCGTAAACCACTCGTCTCCCAATCATTAACAACTTTTGCACATAGTTCTTTATTAAATATGAAGTCGGCTTTAATATTATCTGAGTGTATTATGGTCTTCAAAAATTCACTAATTCTTTCATTTTCATTGTCAATATTAGAATAGTTTAATACTAAGAATTCTTGAAATGAACTTACTGCACTATTAAATGCTTCTGCTTTTTCATATCCCAGAAGCTTGTCAAAAGCTTCTATGTCATTTTGCCTTTGACAATTCACACAAGCAATAACAGAAAGGATTATAAGAAGATTTTTCATGATTTAATTTCTTTTTTAGTGCATTTTGTGAAATGTTCGTTAAGGCACATAGTTTACAAAAGTTAAACATTAGACTTTACACTAAATTTTGACTGAGCCTTATTGATTTTTCTTTGTCTCTTATATTCTTTTCATCAAAGAAACCTAAAAATACGTTTCTATAAAACACTCTCCAAATTCCATTTCCCATTTCTAGTACACCAACATATTTACCCTTTAAAGAAGCGGTTAAATATACCCAGTAGTATGCGCCCCACCGCATAGCTCCATTTTGTGTTACCTTCAGTACTTTCATCTCTGGTTCATAGTCATAACTCGCTATTCTTTCAGGAAAAGGACGGGATGAAAAATCATGTACTGATCCTGGGGTTTCCATATCTAAAGCTTCATGTGGTCTTATATGATTATACTCCTCTTTAAAGTGATTTAAACGTCGTTGTTGCGCCTTTAAATCGTATGCTGCTGGTTTAGCACAAGAGGCCTTTAAATCGCGGTGCATGCGTTCATGACGACCGTTTTGTTCAGGATGGGCAGAGTCTGAAAATACGGGCATGATTCCTAGTTCTATAAACCAATAGGAAAGCCTGGTAAAGCGTTGAATAGCCGCTACTGATCCAAAAGGACTTCCGTTATCTGTGTGAATCTGTTTAGGAATGCCATATTTCCTGAATACCTTTGTGAAAGCGGACTTAGCAGACTTTAGATCCTCATGATAATGACCTTTTGCTTCAAATAAAAACCTACTCCTGGAGTCTGCTATTGTCAATGGGTGACAATAAACTTTATTGCCCATTAAAAACTTCCCTTTATAGTCTGCACTCCAGACCTCATTACATTCCTTTGGGTCAAAAATTGGAAAGATAGGTTTGACTCTCCTTAATCGTTTTTGAGGTTTAACCAAGCCATGTCTGAACAAGATATTATGCACTGTAACAACACTCGGAATATCTTTTTCATCACAATCGTTAAACAACAATTTTCTAATCTTTTTAGCGCCCCAAAGCCTGTGTTTTTCCTTTAGCTGAAGGATCCTGTCTTCTACAATTTGCTTCGTCTTATTTGGATGATTCCTTGGAGATTTAGTGATCTCTTTTAGACCTTCAATTCCTTTTTCTTCAAAACGATGGATTAATTTATAAGCTGTTGGTCTGGATATTCCAAAAGCTTTACATAGTTCCGTCAGACTGTATTTCTGAGTCCGCCATTCGCAAATAAACTCTACTTTCTGTTCCATAGTTGTTGTTTCTTTCCAAGGCATAGCAATTTGTTTTTTATACAAATTACAATTCTTAAAAGTGTAAACTATGTCCCTTTAACTTTGTAAAGGATGTCCCTTTACCGTACCTTAATGAAGCACAACGTACCGGCTATGAAGCGTTGGCTTGTGTTGCGCCTGCGGCAAGCCTATGCTTTATTAGCCATTGTTAGGCTTTGTTTTTTATTTATATCTATATCTAGCAGTATTCTTATCTCCAATTTTCTCTATGATTCCATTTTCTACAGCATATTTCAAATCCCTACTTGCTGTTGCTGAAGAAATTTCTCTAAAATTCTTCATGTATTCCTTTCTTGTAAAGAAGTCGTCTTTTACTATTGACTTGAATAAACTAATTCTGTCAATATTGGTAAGGTTAACATTCTGAATATTCAACAATTCATCTAAAGACTCTAGAATTATTTCTAACATAAATTCAATAAATACTGTTGATTCACCTGTTTTATCAGATTGTCCTAATGCTTCATAGTATTTATCCTGTCGCTCTTTAATTAATGTCTCAATTGGTAGATATTCAAAAACAGGATATTCATCTTTCAAAATTAAAGTTTGCCAAAGTCGCCCCATTCTGCCATTTCCATCAATAAATGGGTGAATGAATTCCATCTCGTAATGAAATACACAACTTTTTATCAGAAGTAAATCATCACTATTTTTTAAGTAGTCAAACAAGTCATTCATTAATGGTTTTAACATATCGCTGCCTGGAGCAATATGTGCGACTTCTGAACCTTTAACAATTCCAACTGATTTGCTTCGTAAACTTCCTGCGGAATCAATAAGTCCTTTCATTAAGATTCCATGTGCTTCACAAAAGGAATCAAAACTATAAGGATTTAATTTTACTATGTAATCATATACGGCAATTGCATTCTTTACCTCTAAGATATCCTTCTTTGGGCCTACAATGCGCTTATTTTCAACAATTGCAGTTATTTGTTCAATTGTTAATGTATTGCCTTCAATTTCAAGTGATGAATGAATTGTTTTAATCCTATTCTTCTTTCTTAATTCAGTGGGAGGTTTACTCAGATGTGCTGAATTTATCTCTCCAATTTTTTCTGAAATAGAAGCAACTAATTTTAAAATTTTGCCTGTTAAACTATACGGTGGTTTCATAAATTGCTATTAATGATAGTATCATTTGATAGTATCAAAGATAGTGAACTATATTCAGTTTCCAAGTATTAAATTGATTTGCAAGCTGTACGTAAATAAAGCCTAACGTGCTAGTGTATAGTTTCGGGGCGTTTCTACGGGCATAGTTTCTGTCCAGCAGGACTGAAACGACATGCGAGAGATTAACCTCCCAAATTAAACTTCAGCCCAGCCCTGAACTATTACACTTTGTTACCAGCTGTTTTTTCTTTCAATTTTCTATTCCTTGTAATACTAAATATTTCAGTTCCGCTTGGGTCTATTTCTGTAGCCTCAGTTTCATAAATATCTAGTATTTCAATAAATTCCCATTTTGTCAGTCTTGAATCGCTATTTAGATATTCAAAGTCTGAGTATTTCTTAAATTCAATTTTCGCCTTTGATTCTGCTTCTTTAGAATTTTTAGCTTTAACAAGTATTATCCTTTCTTCTGTAAATCTAATTCGATTCGAGTAGTCAAAACCTTCAACACGAACAGCAAATAATCCTTGAATACTATAGTAACATTCAATCTCCTTCTCTTCTCTATTTTTTTAGTTTTCCCGCTTTCTGAATTATAATTTGGTCAATTGAATTATGATTTTTTATTTCCAATATCTGCTTACCAGTCAATCGTCCAATGATTCCAATTGGGCGAATTTTCGTTCCTAACAATTCGTGGTTTTCTGTTGGATAAACATTTAACAAAGTTTTTAAGTCATTCCTTAATTTTTGTCGAATTAGAAGCTTCCTTTCTTTTGGAGTCAATGGTCTTAGTATATCAAGGTCTTGAAAATATCTTATTAAGATTTTTATATCAAAAACACTTTCTGAATACGTGGTACCCAAATCAATTTCCTCAATATTATATTTTTCAAGTCCGTATATTTTCATATTTAAGTATCTGGTCTAAAATAGCTGGTAACGTAAAGGCTATGAAGCGTAAGTGAATATTAACCGTACGTACTTCCAAACTTAACGGAGCCAAAGCGTTGTATTTGTTTTTAACTTTTCATTTCTAAAACCAAATCAACGATTTGGCGCTGTCTGCCGAAGCTACGAACGAACCAAAATCAGTCGGCTCACTTATGCTTTATTAGCCATTGTTAGCCGCTGCCATTTTCATTTCATTTTGCTGGTTTTCTGCTTGTAAGGTTTATTTTAACAGCTCAACTATTAAAACATCAACCCAATAGTCAGCGATATAATATCAACTTTTAAACTCCTTTCCCATTCTTCTGTATACCCATCACTTAATCTTGATATTTCACCTTCTGCATTATGTTCTCCTAATGCAAAATAGTCTATTGCAACTGATGTTTTTTTATTGAAGATTAATCCACAACCAACTTTTTAACCTAAGTTAGATGTAAAATCAAATTTCGTTTTAAATCTTTCATCTACTACATTTTTCGTTTTAAAACCATTGCCTTCAAAATAATATTCATCCCTACTAACAGTAGTTTCCATATCTGTTATCTTTAAGAAATTATATATAAGACCTGTTTCAACTTTTAATGAAACTCTATTATTTATCGATTTCAAAAAATATAAACCAGTTGATATAGGTAAGTTTATATAGCTATATGAATTAACATCATAATCGTAAGATGATATATATATATTGGCATCCCAAATGTCTTCTTTAGATTTCTTTGCAAGCTCATTCTTTAGTCCAGATTTAGTTCTATTGTATATGAAATCTACACCAGCAAATAAACCCAAATTATTTATTGGTAATGATTGGGTCAATTGTAATCCTATATTAAGTCCAATCCCAGCCCCCCCTGTATTATTCTCATTTATTTCTGATGATGCAAATTTAGATAAAGGAATTGATGATCCCACATGAACCTTCATACCTACTTGTGAAAAAACGTTTGTCGAAAAGACTGAAAAAACAATCAGAATTGTTAAGACAAAGTAACCTTTACTCATAATTTTCAATGTCATTTTATTTTGCCAATATAATCTGGCTATTATTACTTGGTTCTATTTTTTTTGGTGGCGGCTAACGTCCTGCCGCATGAAGCGTAAAGGGATTTAACCTTACTAACTTTCCAAATTGAGCGAAGCCAAAGCGCATATTTTGTTTTATCTTTTCATATTAATGCCAAATCTGCGATTTGGCGCTGATCGCCGAAGCTACAAAACTTTCCAAACACAAAGAATCCCTTATGCTTTATTGCGGTTTGTTAGCCCCAGTTATTTTACTTTTTTGTCAAGAAATTCTAGTTCATTTTTTATAAGTGCTTCCAAGCATTCCTTTGCATCTTTTTCAGTTTGACCATGTATTTCCGTCACGTAGTTGTCGTTCATTCTTTCAATTAAGCCAAATAAAATCTTTACTTTCTTTGGTCTTTTATAGAAAATGTACCATTCGCCACCATCCAGAGCAGAAAGTGAAAGTCCGTTGTTATTTGTAATATTTTCTATTTCTAAAGATGGAGAATAATGGATTTCTGATTCTTTTGCATTTTGCATCTTGGTCAGGAGGTCTGTCCAAGGAACTCTATCAAAGGCTTCCATAATTTTGTCTGATTCAACAACTCCATATTCAATAATATCCGACTTAAATGGGTCACAAAATGATGCTCTAAAGGTCATGTTCAATTTTTTAATATAATTACTTAGTTTATTCTTGGTCCAGCTGTTTAATAATTAATGGCAGCTATTAAGTTTTCTTGCGCATAACAATTGGGGCTAACGTCTTGCCGCATGAAGTGTGCCGCTGCGTGTGGTATATTCGCTTTCTTAATTTCGCCTTTGCTCGCGCGGGAACCAATCTCCCAAAACCAGCCTCGGCAAGGCATTCTTTATTGCGGTTTGTTATGCCCTGTAATTTTTTATTTATTGCTCTCCTTCAATTACTTTAATCTCAAATTCACAATAATCCCCACCATTTAAGATTGACTGTTTTAATTCAACCTCTACAGGTTTCTCAAACGCAGCCTCGAAAAATTGTTTATTAAATTCTACAGAACATTGGCAATATGTTTTACTGTCAAATAATTCCTTTGATTTTTTTACCTGACCACAGAAACATCTGTTATGCTTGCCGATGATTGTATTTTCATTAATTAGTTTGTATTCAAGCTCCCCATCCCTTACTTCATAACTACTTACTTTATCAAGAAAGTCTTCCATAGAAGATGATTCATTCATTAATCGCTTAGCAGTTTTTCTTTGTCCCTGACCACAACATTTACTCCCGCAATTTCTCATTACTTCAATTGCTTTTTCTTTTCCAAGTTCTTTTACCAATCGTTCAATTGCGCTATTCCACCAATTGGCCTTATTTTCAGGTTTATATTTCGCATACTCATCCGATTTTTCCATTATCCTTACAAAGGATTCTGGACCAGTAGTTTTTTCAACAATTTTTGCAAATCTTCCAATTCTCCCAGTTCTCGGGATTTTCGATATATCTTCTACTGATTTCATAGTTTATTCTGCTAGTGATTTTATTACTTCTATGTGTTTTTATGGGGCATAACGTGAAGGCTATGCGCAGTGTGCCTGTGTTGCGCCTGCGGCAGGCATATTGCGTATTAGCCATTGTTGTGCCCTGTGATTTCTTCATAAGACTCTATAATAGTTGAAATTTCATTATAAAAATCAGTAATCATAAAGTCCTTTGGTTTTCTTTTCATTGTCTCAACGTCTTTGATTGCTTCTAAAATTGATGATTTCAGGACGTGAAATTGTTCTTTGGCAGTTAGTTTTTCCATAACAGAATAGTCAAATTGCTTTACTACAAGTATATTCTTATACTTTGTCCCATACCTTTTTAGTCCATGTGTTTCTTTTTTAAATTCAGCAAATTGCCCATTAAAATCAAACAGCTCGTAACCAAAATCAAATTGTTTAATTGAGTTTCCAAAGCTCTTACCAACCAAACTATTATTTATAAAATCCTTTAACTTTATTAGGTCGTAGTGTATCTTATCTTCTTTTACTTCAATGGTTGTCGTTATATGAAAACTAAATTTGAATAAGTCAAATACCTTTATGACATATTTATCCAAGTCTGTATTTGAAAGCTTATAATTGTTTGACTTTAGGAATTCATCATAATCACTCAATAACTCGACCGAATTAAAGTCTTTGGGAACGACTACTTTCTCATTTAAGAATTCAATTAAGCGAAATGAAGCATTCAAAAGTAAGTATAACTTCTGTTCATCATCTGATTCTATGAATTTCTCATAATCAACATGGCAAGTCAAATGTGCCCATCCATCATAAACTCTATCATTATGCAAACCATAGTTAACTTCTTCTTTGATATAAATGTCAAAACGATACATTTTGACTTTTTTACCATATTCCTTTTTGCTTAAGAATTCCTGAAATATTTTAGAAGCTTTACTTTCTAATTCTTCAAATTCTCTCTCTTTCTGGTCTTGGTTAATTAAAAACCAGCAATTATTTTCCATGATTATGCGTTTTTATCATTGGGCACAACGGCCTGCCGCATGAAGCGTAAAGGAATTTACCCTTACTAACTTTCTAAATTGAGCAGAGCCAAAGCGTTGTATTTGTTTTTAACTTTTCATTTCTAAAGCCAAATCAGCAATTTGGCGGTGGTTGCCGAAGCTACGAAGCGACCAAAATACTCAATGCCCTTTATGCTTTATAGCGGTTTGTTATGGCCTGTGATTTTATTCTTAGTCGTTTAATATATCCTATTGTCTCTAAAGTCAATGATGTAGCCAAAGAGATTCCAGCCAAAACATAAATTCCCATATAACCCCAATAATCCAACTGGTCTTTTATAGTGTGATTAATGACAATGAATAAAATAATATAGCCGGCAAAATATTGAGTTACATTCCAGGTTCTTTTTCTAATTGTGCCGACATACCAATCTTTATATGATTCATTTTGTGGGAATAAACCATGTAATTTCTTTAATTCCTTTTCAGCTTTCTTATATTTTTTAAGTTCATATAAAGACCTTGCATAGTTCCAAAGTAGATTCTCATAATAAGGCACTTCATTTATGTTTTCTTTATAATGAGTCTCATATAAGTCAACTACAATTCTGAACACATTATTAGCTTCAGAATATCTACTCTTATTTGAGTATTCAAATGATAATTCTGTTAGGAGCTTGGCTTTTATATTAAAGTTCTTCTCGTTGGCATTCTCATCGATTTTGAATATGTCATCTTTATTGTCAAGTAAAAATAGAAACCGCTTATTGGCATCTTCTATTTGGCCGTAGCTATTTTTTAGTTCTTCAATATCTTTCATGATGTGCGATCTTTTTTCATTGGCCATAACGTGAAGGCTATGAAGCGTGGGCTTGTGTTGCGCCTGCGGCAAGCCTATGCTTTATTAGCCATTGTTGGCTGTAGTACTTTTCTATTCTTCAAAGTCATTTATGTTTTTCCAAAAATATGGTGAAATCCAACAATCTATCGAGTCACATTCAATTTCTTCATAAACAAGATTCCTTTCAGTTTCTTCTCCGAATGAAACAATGTCAATTTTTATTTTTTTCTCAGTTTTATCAATAATTTCAGCTATTATAATATTGTCCTTTCTAGGTTCTCCAAGCCAATTCCTTTCGTAATAAATGTGTTGAGCTATAGTATCTCCAATATTAAACTGCTTCATATGATTTGCCCAGGCAATAGAGTCTTGTTCAGCTCTCCATTTAGGATCATTCATATTCACATACCATTGATGAATATCTTTAATCTGCTGTTCAAGATCAACGTCATTCCCTTTTAATTTTCTGTGATACGACCGAAGAATAACTCCAGACATGTCGTCATTGTTATATAATCCTTTCAAAATTAAATCTTTCCGTAAATCAGATTGCATAACAATTAATCCAAATACATATCGGTTATAAAGCCAGTAGTTTCGAATCCACATTCCTGTCGAAAAATGAGTTTGAGTGATGAAATCATCTTCCGACATCAACTTAATCTTTGCTCTGGTTGTATCCTGAATCACTTTATCTAGTTGAATCAGTGATTCATTAAAGTCCTTTGGAATATATTTCAATTCTTTTTTAGTTAATTCCTGTCCAAAGAGGTTTAATGAAATTAATATTCCAAATACCAATATGCTATTTTTCATTTAGTTATGGATTTTACTTGTATTACAGCCAACGTACTAGTGTATAGTTTCGGGGCGTTTCTACGGACAAAGTTTCTGTCCAGCTAGGACAGAAATGGCATGCGAGAGAATAACCTCCCAAATTAAGCTTCAACCCAGCCCTGAACTATTACACTTTGTTACCCACAGTTTTTATATTTCTTTTCCGTTTTCGTCAATTACAATAATTCTCCTCTATTCCATATTTGGTTCTACAAAAAGTCCCATTCTTTCAATCTGTTTTATGGTCATACTAGTTAATTCCGAACACTCAACATACATATAATAATCATATCCGAAAGTTATTTTAAATTCTGAGTTGAGTAAATTCATCCAAACAGTTTCTCTCAAAATCAAGCGAATCATTTTTTGAATTTTTCTTAAGCCCAAAATAATTCCGTCTTTCAACGTGGCAATTTCACTATTGAAATCAATATCAATATTTTTAAGTCGACCTTCCTTTTTATAGTTTTCGAAATCGTCAAAAGAATCGTGCAATTCTAATGAGTCAATTTTTAGACTTTGTATATTTTTTTCTTCAAGAATTAGTTTTATTGCTTCCGCATATGCAATTTCTGTTTTCTCATATTCTTCATAACTCACATTACCATATTCTTGTTTTCTGATATCACTTAAAGCTGTCCATTCGGAATTATCTAAAAAATGCCCTTGTTCATTTCTCTTATTAGGATCAAATTTTGTTATTCTGTAAGTCATTTTCTCCAATTGTGGGTAACGTTCGGCCGCATGGTGTCGTAAGGCGATTTAACCTTACAAACTTTCCAAATGGAGCGGAGCCAAAGCGCATATTTTGTTTTAAATTCCTATCAAAGCCAAATCTGCGATTTGGCGCTGCTTGCCGGAGCTACGAACCTTACAAGGAACGCAACACGCCTTATGCACTATTGCGGTTTGTTGTAACGCGTTTTTTTATTTTCTAATTAATGCTTTCTTTTTGTTGGTCACGATTATTTAGCAACTCAATAATCTTGTTCATTTTGTCCTCATGAATCTTGCTAGGAGCTCCAACGATGTATGGTAAAATAATCATGTTAGCAAAAGGTATACATGCCAAAATTGTCCATAATGTAACGTTCTTTCCTTTTTGTTTTGCAAGTCTATTAATGACAAATACCATTGGTATCATGATTAAGATAAATGGTAGCAATGTCAATATTGGGTTTGGTTGATGAAGTGATTGTTCCATATCAATTAGTCTTTGTGTAAATTTTTAAACAGTAAGTCTATAATTATAGGTTTCCTTTTCTTCTAAATTACTTTCGTAATATCCTTTGTATTCTAGATTGTCAGTCGCTTTAAATTCAGTATTTTTTTTCAATAATGGCTTTGTCAAATATTAAACTAATACAAACTCTTTTAATTTTGAGTCGTTGTCAAAATACTTAACCTGATCTGGATTTTTTAAAAGTCCCTGTAAATAGTCGTATTTGTTTTCTTAAATAATTTCAATGAAGTCAGAGTCTAGATAGCTATCTAAATCTGATTCCATTTACCATTTTGGATTATTGTTCTCCTGTTTTTGTGCGATATGACAAATGCGTTACAACGTTCGGCCGCATGGTGTCGTAAGGCGATTTTAACCTTACTAACTTTCCAAATTGAGCTGAGCCAAAGGGCATATTTTGGTTTACATTTTCATTCAAAACTATATCTGCGATTTGGCGCTGGTAGCCGAAGCTACGAACCATTCAAATTGCACCGCACGCCTTATGCACTATGCGGTTTGTTGGTGGTAGATGTTTTTATTTTCAGTCTAGTAAGACTCTTTATTTTTCTATTTCTTTGTTCAGTCTCAAAATATATAAGCATTTATCTTTTTCATTAGTTCTGAGTTATGGTCTAACTGCTTTGTCTTTCCATTTCTTATACCTTTCATTCGAATGATAAACTATTATTTCGGTCATAAGTCCAAAAGCATAAAGCAGAATGAAAAATAACATTAGTCCTACAACTAATGAATAATTCTCATATTTACTTATGCTTTCAATACTCAAAATAAGTTCTCTTAAATATGAAACAGCAAAAGCAACAATAAGCAATGCTGGTAATATACTATAAACTGCCAAATAATGATTCTTCTTACGAAATCCCATTACTTCTTCAGGACAGAAGTAAAAACCAATTCTTTTCCTTCCCAAATAGATGGGAATAATACAAATTCCCATAAGTAAGAATACTAAAATATCCATTCTTTATTGATTTATTAAAGTTCTCTGCGTCTCGTATTTTTCATTTACCACCAACGTTGAGTGTATGATTTCGTAAGGGATTGCGGGCTTCGTTCATATCCACCGTTACTGAATTTGGAGCGGGAGACATTGCTTCGTAAACCTCTGAAACCCTTATGAATTATACACATTGTTAGCGGTGCGGTGTTTATTCAATTTTAAAATCGTGTGTTAATTTATAATATTCTTTCGTTCCAGCCCACCAAATAAAGTTCTTATCCTCTTCATAGATTCCAATTCCTATTGATTGCCACTCTTTTGCTAGCATTACTTCAAATCTATAATCAAAAGGAACTAGTTTTTTTCTAAATCCAAATGAACCGACTGATGCAATTTTGGTAGAGTCAGGATACAAAGGTGGAGAATCTACAAATTCATAATCAAGAATCCCAGTTCTGGTCATGTATGTAGAATCATTTTTTAAATATGACAATGTCCCCCAGAAATAACCTGGCAAATGTTCTCCATATATCGTGTCTGTCGAGTTGTTCTTAATCTTAAAGAAAGGTCCTTTGTAATATTCAGTTCCAATATTCTCTTTGTCAATCGAAATCTCAATTGTCTTGGATGCATTATAATATTTATTAATCCGAACATACCCATTTAGAACTTCTTCTCCTTTTTCATATATGTTCCCTTTTTTAATAAGTCGTTCCTTAAAATCAAACTTCACTGAAATTGTAGTTTTTATTTCATCTCCATTTAGCTCAAAATCATATTCAATCGAATCTTGTCCGTAATTTTCAGCGATGAAATAGATTGAAAGAGTATAATCCCCTTTTGAAGTAAAATATTCTTTATCAATGAAATCGTATTTAGTTTTAGAGTCTGAGTACAATTTTGAAATACGACCATCAGGAAATTTTAATAAAACGCTCGATTCAATCGGTGATTTAATTGCTTCTCCGCATTCGATTGAAAACTGCAATTCATTTTGTCCATGCAGATTCATGTTTATTAAGCAAACGAAGAATATTATTATCAATCTGTTTATCATCATTGGTACGTCGTTTTTCACTGACCGCTAGCGGCCAGGCTATGAAGCGTAGGCTTGTGTTGCGCCCGCGGCAAGCCTATGCTTTATTAGCCATTGTTGGCAACTGGGATTTTTAATCAATAATGTAAGTCTAGTCCTTGACACAACGTATACTATAACCTCTATATGGAACTACATCACCATTAAATAATCTATTATCTCCATATATTAATTTCTTGCTATGAATATTTCCATCCTTAGAAATACTCCACCAGAAACCGCTTAAATAAACGTAATAATAATATTCCCAATCGTATTGAGTATAACCAATTGCTCCCGCTGGAAGGGCTCCAAATCCATAAATACCAGAATCATCTGAATCATTTCTTTTTTCATACGGATTAATAGAACCAGTACCATAATGTTCCCAATCACTGAAGCACGTTTCACAAAACCAAGATTGCGTTCCTTTGAGAGCACTACCAATTTCAATAGAATGACCTTCTTTAACAATATGATCTTCAAGTTTAAGCCAGTCTTCTCTTGTTGATACATGCCATCCGTCAGGACAGACATTGCGACTATCTACCGCCACATACCAAGTGTAATAATGCCCCATAAGTTCTCCCCAAATTCGTCCTTCATTCCTGCTCGAAGACCATTCGTATTTAGGATTATTTTCACTACTAATATCTGCATCTTTATTTGTGGTTCCAATAACATCTCCATTACTATATTTAGTGCCTTTTAAATTTTCTGCCATCCAAGTTTGACTGCCAATAGTTATGGTTTTATATTCAATCTCATTTATTGGATCCATAAATTTTCCGTGAACCATCTTTTTTAAAGTATCTTTACAACCGTTTTTATCTATTACTTCAAGACTATACCATCCAGAAGATATATTACTGATGTTTTTTGTTGTTGCCCCATTAGACCAATTATAAGCATAAGGTTCTGTCCCACCAGCAATAGTCATGTTAATTTGTCCGTCATTTTGTCCCGGCGTGGGATTTGTTATCTCAATATTACCATAGTTAAAAGGTTCTGGTTCCATAATTCTGAACGTATCAAGTTGTAAACAACCCAATTCATCATTAATGGTTACTGTATATATGCCAGCACTTACCCCTTCTATATCTTCAGTTGTAGCACCATTAGACCATTTATATGTTAAGGTTGTAGTCATACCATTAACGGTAAGGTCAACTTTTCCATCCTTTAACCCATTGCATAAGTTGTGTGTTATTTTTGCGTCTATATCAAATATATTAGCATTTTCAGGTTGCTTTACTTCTATATCTTTGATTGTTTTTTTGTTATCGTCACCTTCATCATGTATATAGATCGAATATGTGCCTGGAGCTAAATTCTTAATTTCGCTTGTTTTTAGTTTACTATCATGAGCCCAATGATAATAAATTGGTTCTATTCCCCCTGTTACAGTAATTTTTATACTTCCATCCTTCCCGCCATAACATGATACATCAGTTACAGAAACTAATACTTCAAATGGCTCTTCCTTTGCAACCCAATTTTCCTTCTTACAGGAATTCATAATCAATGATACAAGTATTAATAATATTATAGATTCTCTAAATTGCATTTGTAAACTGTTTAAATTCTCGTTTTTTTATTCCTTGTTGCCAACGTACGGCCGTATGATGCGTAGCTTGTGTTGCGCCTGCGGCAAGCTATGCATTATTACGGTTTGTTAGTTGCAGTTATTTCGTTTAATCTCATATTTCGTTTCCTTAAAAAGCACCTATAATTATTTTCATTACTTTCTGTTGTAAATGCTTTTAAAGTTTCTAAGGCAGTATTATTTGTTAATAATTCAAATTCTAACATAGGTTGAATTCTATAACATTCACCATTATAAAAAATATCGGCTGACATGTTTATAGATGATTCTGCAGGTAAAAAATAATCTGATGGATCTAGGTAGCCCCAATAAATTGGAACATTATTCCGATTCAGCATTAAATACAGAGATTCCATTATTCTTACATCCTTGTTACTCAGATTCTTAATAAATACATTTAAATTATTACTCTTCATTTGATACGAAGTTGGTATTACATTAATATCGAGGTAACTAAAATCTTTTACAGAATGTTTGATAGATTCAATGCTTATTTTAGCGACATTATCAAAACTGACACGATCTAATCCAACAAAATATCCTAATTCATTAGGCCTAAGAAATGCATTTGTAGATACCAAAGAATGATTGACTTTTGCATTGCTCCCATGCACATAAGTAAAGTTTAGAAGATCATTCACGTCTAACATATTGTCTGCAATATCTAAAAATTTCATATCTGTAGCCTTTATGAATATATGACTACTATCCGATACATTTCTTATTGGAATAATCCAATAAACGTATTCGGATGTAGATTGTGGTCTAGTAAAATACATTTTATCAATATGATAATCTTCAGAATCATTGCCCAACAATACTTCTCCTACTTTCCATAATTCCGATAAGTGGTCTAAATTATCACCAATTAATTCCCCAACTAATATAGGTGAAGTATTAGGTTCAATATCGTTCGAATCCTTTTCGCACGAAATAAATGGAAGGATTAATAAAATCATCATACAGGTCAAAGAGTACTTCCTCATTCTGATTAGCTATTAGTTATTAAATTAAATTGTCTATTTATATTATTCTACAACACCTTAAGTGCATACATCTGTAATTGCAACTAACGTTAATTGCATGAGGCGTTGCCATCCCGCAGGGTGGCTATGACTTATGCATATTGTTGGGCAAAGTTTATTCGTTATAGATTTCCATTAATAGTTTGACTTCTTCATTTTCAGGATATTTATATATGAGAAAGTCCATACTTTTCTTTGCTGATTTACAATTCTTTTTTTCGTTCTTACATTCAAATACTAACGCTTTCGTATACATATAAATCCCTTCAAATTCAGTTGGCTTTATCTGATATGCTTCATACAGTATTTCTTTTGCCTGTGTATATTTTTGTTGATTCAAATAGGTAAAACCTTCATTTAGATATTTATAATAAAGCGAATCCGTCCTATTATTTATTGAATCTCTAATGGCATTATAATTCCTACTTCTCTCATGAATTCCTTGTCTTAGGGGTTCAGCAAGCCAAAATTTAAAAGTCAAGATTAGCGCAATAATTGTAAATGAAATTAGGGAAAACAGTCTAATTATTCTTTTTTTTCGAACGTATAGAGATTGCCTTCTAATTCTTTCCTTAATATTATTCAGGTCTTCCTCTTCTAATTCTTTATACTTTAATTTCTTTGGTTCATTGGGAATTCCTTTACCTTTATTCCAAGAACTAAGCGGTTTTCTTTTCGGTCTTTCATTATTCTTCAATGAAGCTATCATTGATAAAATAGATCCTCCTATCATATCTAAATCATTCTAATTTATTGTTTTATATGCAGAAGCGTTGTTTAATTTTGCCCAACGTACCGGCTATGAAGCGTAGGCTTGTGTTGCGCCTGCGGCAAGCCTATGCTTTATTAGCCATTGTTGTGCATAGTACTTTATTGTATTTTGCTTAATTTCAAATTATTAATAGTCCCAATCATATTGGTTTCAAGTAAAGCGCTGATGTCATCCAAATTGTCCTTATCAATCAATTCAATTATATTTTTAAAGTCATTTGTTTTCTTTTTACACCAAGAAATCTCCTGTTTATCTTTTAATTGATTAATTGTCGTTTCAAAATTCTGTTTTGCTAAGTTGTACTCACCTTGTTTTAATGCTACAAACCCGAAATCATCAGGTTTCCAAATTGGAGTATGTGATTTTTTTTTTCTATTAAAGTTTAAGATTGATTTTTTTGCTGTCAATGACTGTTGATATTCAATTATTTTCTGTGATGAATTGTTTTTGTCAAACCAAGGCAAAACTTTATCAATAATTATTTTAGTAATTTCTTGAAAACTTTTATCTGTTTCTTTCTCTGTATCAGTTCTCCACCAAGTATCTTTTCCAGTTTCAAATTTCCCTAATCTACCACCTGGTTCAAGAATTATGTCTTCTTGTTTTATATATAATGGTCTAACAGAAATGTTAACTGTAAAGCTGTCATCACCATATTGTGACTTTTGAAAATTTATAAGTTGTAGTATCTCTTTATTTTCAATTCTTGCAATATGTGATGTCTTAAATTTTTTGAAACCAAATTCTTTAAGTTGGTTCAGAACTATTTTTGTCAGAGCTTTATTGAAATATTTCTTACTATCAAATTCCATTAGATTCGGTTCTTTGTATTATGCACAACGGCCTCGTATAAGAATAGTAGCCGAATTTGAAACCACCCAACTATCCCCATGCAATGAGCCGAAGCTTTTGTTTTTGTTATAAATTTAAGTTTTATGGCTGACCAAAACAAAAGTTTTGGCGGTGTTCATTACTTGTACAAAAGCCTGATTCCCAACTATCACCGGCTATTATTTTTATACATTGTTGGGCTTTCGTTGTTTATTCTTCAGCCATATATTTCCAAAAATCATCCATATTTCCCGATTTATAACTCTCGATAAGCTTTTTAAATTCAGGTTCAATGTCATAAGCTAAAATTTCTTCACCTAAATCAGGGCGAAAAGTCCAAATCCAAGATAGGATCTCACTATTAGAAGAGGGACTGCCATATGATATATATTCGATCGATGCTTCCTTCACTCCAATCGTATTAGGATAAATAGTTCCAACAGCAGAAATCCTTTCAGTAATGTTCTCTAATTCATTGATATGAATGTTAATTATTTCTCGGGGAACTGTCTCCAATAATTCCGCTAATGTCATTTCAGTCTCAACTTCATATTTCAGAACCTTTATCTCCTTATAGTCTTTGAATTCAGAATCCTCCAAATCTTCTTGAATCACTCTCTGTGCGATTTCGAAATCAACAACTTCACATCCAACTTCCATTGTACCACTGCCCATACTGCCGCCATCTACATGTCCTAATCCAGTCCAACCAAGCAATTCATTCATTCTATTTTCTAATTCATGTCTTTTATCTAAATCCTCCTCTGTACCCATACCTACAACTGGATAGATAATCTCAATAAATGTCAATTCCATATCGTCGAATTGTGTATAACCTTCATTTATCCTTTTATCAATCTCTTTTTGTACTACTTTTCGGAAATTAGAAAATAGTCCTGATTTTACAGTTTTGGTTACCCCTTTTAATCCTACTTCTCCCCAATGAATTGTTGCAGAGTTATTACCATTATCCCAGGTCTCCCAATAATGAAGCTCGTTATCAATCGTTTTGTAAAGTTTAATCATATAAAAAGGTTTATCTAAATTATTTGAACAAGAAACTAAAAGCAAAGTGAATAATATGAATCTAATCTTTCTAAAAGTCATATCTTTTCTATTTGTATAGTCGGTTCTGCAATGAAGCCCAACGTTCGGCCGCATGAAGCGTATGGAAATTTAGCCTAACTAACTTTCCAAACTGAGCGAAGCCAAAGCGTTGTATTTGTTTTTATCTTTTACATTTTAAAGCTAAATCAACGATTTGGCGTTTATTGCCGAAGCCACCAAACCTCCCCCATAAGTCGGACTCCATATGCTTTATTGCGGTTTGTTATGGCCTGTTTTTTTTATATTGAATTATAACATCATTAAATGGTGAACTTGGATCTTCTTCAAGTCGCATGATTGAATCATTCAGTAAATGGATGCTTCTAATTGAAGTCCTTATAGTATCTCCAATTTCTATTATTGAGTCATTATTAATAGTGCTCACAAATTTAATTTTGTTATTCTTTTGGTTTATTAGATATTCTCCTTGTGTTTCAAACGTTAGAGTTTTATTTCTGTATATTTTATAATTGAATTTTCTTGATTTAGTGAATTCACATTCAAAATGCATATCAGTAAATTTATATCCAACTCTTGTTGAGTCAGTTTGTTTCTCCCATACAATGTCACTTTTCCATTTTCCAATTAAAAAGTTCAAATCAGCACAGTAGTTAATTTGATCAATTCCTTTTATATGATTTGATGTTACAATTGCCTTAATATCTTGTTGGTGTTGTTCTGTAAGCTTTTTCTGATTATTTGGATTGTTATTACAAGCAAACAGTAATAATGATGAGATTATAAAAAGTAATTTTCTCATTTTAGGGTAATGTTTATAATTCTATTTAAAAGTAGTTATAGTGCTGATTATAAATTAGGTTTAAATACAATCTTTGTTTTTCGAAATAAGTTCCAGTCAATTCTAACAGTTATTCTTTTGTTTTTCTTTGAGTTTTTCTGATAGTCAATATACCTATAAAGTGAAAATTTATAATTCCCATGAGGATTAAATGGTTTTACGGTTATTGTTGATTCTTTGAAATCACCTGTCTTAAAAATGCCGATTTTTTTTAAACCAATAAAAGTATAACCTAGCTTATCCAGTTGAGGAATAATAAGTTTTCTTAATGCTTTTCTGACTATCAAATGAGTAAATAACAAGTTTGATAGAATCACAAATAGAATGACTCCGAATACAATTATAAAATCCATTAGTTATTATTCTGAGTTAAATCAATTTTTAAGTTTGAAAGTCAAATAGGCCATAACGTGCTAGTGTATAGTTTCGGGGCGTTTCTACGGGCATAGTTTCTGTCCAGCAGGACTGAAACGACATGCGAGAGATTAACCTCCCAAATTAAACTTCAGCCCAGCCCTGAACTATTACACTTTGTTACCAGCTGTTTTTTCTTTCAATTTTCTATTCCTTGTAATACTAAATATTTCAGTTCCGCTTGGGTCTATTTCTGTAGCCTCAGTTTCATAAATATCTAGTATTTCAATAAATTCCCATTTTGTCAGTCTTGAATCGCTATTTAGATATTCAAAGTCTGAGTATTTCTTAAATTCAATTTTCGCCTTTGATTCTGCTTCTTTAGAATTTTTAGCTTTAACAAGTATTATCCTTTCTTCTGTAAATCTAATTCGATTCGAGTAGTCAAAACCTTCAACACGAACAGCAAATAATCCTTGAATACTATAGTAACATTCAATCTCCTTCTCTTCTCTATTTTTTTAGTTTTCCCGCTTTCTGAATTATAATTTGGTCAATTGAATTATGATTTTTTATTTCCAATATCTGCTTACCAGTCAATCGTCCAATGATTCCAATTGGGCGAATTTTCGTTCCTAACAATTCGTGGTTTTCTGTTGGATAAACATTTAACAAAGTTTTTAAGTCATTCCTTAATTTTTGTCGAATTAGAAGCTTCCTTTCTTTTGGAGTCAATGGTCTTAGTATATCAAGGTCTTGAAAATATCTTATTAAGATTTTTATATCAAAAACACTTTCTGAATACGTGGTACCCAAATCAATTTCCTCAATATTATATTTTTCAAGTCCGTATATTTTCATATTTAAGTATCTGGTCTAAAATAGCTGGTAACGTTTTGTATAAGCTGCGTTTTAATGCAGTTTATACCTTGTTGTGGGCAGTATTTATTTTATTTTTTCAATTAGTTTCTTATCAATCTTGTTTGCAATCTGGAGTTTGTAATAGTCTTTTTCCTTCTTACAAGTTCTCCTTCTCTTATATTCAATGTTTATTATCCTTAATTTTGACTTATCGTTGTCACCGTCAATAATTGCTAAAAATTTAATTTGCTTTCTGCTGTGATGTTTTCCAATTAACAAGTTCAAAGTGTCCGCTGTGTTGTTTCTGATTTCTGATTTTACATCGTCCCAATTTTGTTTGTCCAACCAAACTTCAACACTTTGTCTGTATTCTGAATTAACCTCTTCACTTTCAATTAGTGTCAGTCCAAAATTCTTTAAAAGCAGGCTTTTGTCATATGTATAAGCTTCCACAATTCGACTTTTCAACTCTTCCTTTGAATAGTCAAATTCATAAGTCTTCTCAAGGTCAGTGCATTTCAGAAAGCATTGCAATAGAGGTGGCGAACACCCACCAATTGAAATTAATAAAGTCAGTATGATTAAGTATCTAATTTTCATTTTTTCATATTGCCCACAACGTTCTGTGTATGGTGCGTATCCCGAAGGGTATGCACTATACACTATGTTGTAGCCAGTTTTTCTTTTTGTAATTTTCAATGAGCATACTGATGAAACCTTCCTTATCATTTTTTACAGAATCTAATTGCGCTGTAGGTACTAATGTAGAATGATTCTCTCTTAGGTTACCATCACTCCATATCATTAAATCAATAATTACAGGAGTCAGGTTAAGTCCTTTTTGAGTTAAAATATAAATGTTCTTTTGTTTGTTATCTGGGAGTTTTTCTTTTCTGATAATCTCGTACTCCAATAGCATTTTCAGTCTTGAAGATAATATGTTTGTAGCAATAGCCTCATCACTCTCAGAAAAGTCCTTAAAAGTACGCTTGTTTAATAATATCATGTCTTTGACAATAACCAAAGTCCATTTATCTCCAACTATGTCTAAGGCTGAAGTACAAGGGCAGCTACACCTGAATTGATTTTGCATATTTATTATTAATGATTCTCATTGCAAAGATAGATAAATTTCTATTCTTACTTGCAGTTTGCAATTTATTTCAAAAATTACTTGCATATTAAAACTAAGTCTGTATATTTGCTTGCGAAATAAAAGTAAGTTGGTTTTTATTAAGTTTTAACAGCCAACTTAAAATAAAAATTATAAAAAAAATGAGTAAAAAAATTTCAATCAAAGACAGTATTGCTTTAGTAAGTGGTGCAAACAGAGGAATCGGTAAAGCAATTACCGAAGAACTATTAAATAAAGGCATTAAAAAAGTATATGCTGGTGCAAGAAAACTTGAAAGCCTTACAGAGCTTAAAGAAAAATACGGAGACCGTTTAGAACCTCTACAGTTAGATGTAACTAACCAAGTATCTGTAGATAATGCAGCAAAGGTAGCTTCTGATTTAACAATGCTTATTAATAATGCAGGTGTAATGGCGCATGGAGGTTATAAATCAGAAAACATGCTAGATTCAATAAATCAAAATATGGAGGTAAATGTACTGGGAGTAGCTCGTTTAACACAAGCTGTCCTTCCAAACATTGAAAATAAACCTAATGCTACAATAGCAACTGTTTCTTCTGTAGTTGGCTTAGGTAGTATGCCCATGATGAATGGATATTGTACTTCTAAAGCAGCTGTTCATAGTATGATACAGGGTCTTAGAGGTGAATTGCAAGAAAGCAATGTGTTAGTATCGGGTATTTATCCTGGACCTATTGAAACGGATATGGCAAAAGGGTTTGAAGGTATTGAATTGGACAAACCAGAAAATTTAGCTAAAAATGTAGTGAGTGCATTAGAGCAAGGTGAAGAAGATATTTTTCCAGATGTTATGTCTGCACAAATAAAACAAGCCTATGGAACTACTCCAAAAGAAGTTGAAAAAATGTTTTCTGCTTGGAAATAAAATCAGGATATTTCTTTATAAATCCAGAATTGCATTATGTAGTTCTGGATTTTTTAATTGGCTACAACGGCTCGAATATGCGTAGTGTGGAATTTCAAGGCACTACACCATCAAACCGCTGCTTTGTTTATTAATTGCTCTAAACCTCATATTTACCAAATTGCCCCACATTACGTATATTTATTGTTAGCAAAAGTTATTTTTTCATTTCTAGAACAACTCGATTAGAAGGTGAAGTATCTATTTTTCACTCTAAACCACCTATCCAATTCTTTCGAATTGTATATTTCTATCAGCTGTTTATTCAGCAAGTTATAAACAAAGATATCTTTGAGATTTATTAATGAAATTTCACTATAAATAGGAAAAAGTCTCTTAAGGATAAACCTTACAATGAAATTCTTGGATTCGTATTTCTCAATAATAAAATCATATACAAGTGATTCACTAAAGAATTGACTCTTATTCTCCTCCTTTTCAGGAAGTTTTGATTTAAATTGATTTATTATTCGAGGACTTATGATGCTCTTTGAAATACTCTTTATTAATTTCTCTTCTATATATTTCTTTGCGAATAGGATAATCATAAAAATGAATGTAGAAAAGACTATTGTATTTAGAACTTCAATATCTAATGGCGAATACTTTTTTAGGATACCCAAGATATCTTCTGACTTAGTCAAAATTCCATACACAAAAATTAGTAAAAATGTCAATCCACTATAAACTTTCGAGCGCCCACTGGGCTTATAGCTTTCAATAAGCTCTTTTGTTAAATCTTCTGATTTGTTTTCTCTTAAATTGACAATAATTTCTTCTAATTTTTCAATTCTCAAGTCTTTTGATTCTATTTTTTCTTTAAGCTTTTCTAGCTCTTCTTCCTGCCAAATTACAGATTGTTTAAATTTTGTAACTTCATATTGTTTTTGGTACGGGATTAATTCACTTGGCTTCCTTTGTTGCTTCTCAAGTTCTATATGTCTGGCTAATTCGTCTAATAAATTATTGAGCTCTTTAAACTTATTTTCTGCTGTTTTCTTTAATTCATCGTCATTATACCTATCAGGGTGTTGAGTATTTCTATAGTCAAATAATAGGTCATACAATTCATTTGACTCTAATTCAGAATCAACCTGAATAGCATCTTTTACTTTTTGTATTATGCTTTTATCTATTTGGGTCATGTTTTTAATTTTTGCTAACGTTTAGTATATGCAAAGTAGGCGATTGCGAGCTTCGAACCTATCAAACCGTTACAAATTTGAAGCGGGCTACAACCCTTGAATTTACAACTATCCCGCCTATTTTGTATATACATTGTTGGCAACCGTATTTTATTTCAAATTATCTACAATAAATTCTCTGATTTTGAAATCAATGTCTTTTTCAATGTCAACTATTTTGCTTGTATATAAGTAATTTTTAACATTTTTCTTTTCAAGTGTTTTAGACACTACAATCGCATGTTTTCTATGATGTTGTACTACATTATCATTTTCAGGGAAGTTCTCTTTCATTAAGTTCATTAGATAAATTGGAGGGTCTTCTGAGTCAATCATTGCTAGCATATCCAATTGTTCTGAGGCAATTCGAATCTGTTGCTTAAAGGACTTATAGTCTGGGTAACCATAAAAGTTAGCTGCAGCATTATAAAACTGTTTGCGTTTTAGTGGAACAATCAAACGCATATAAGGGATTATTTTTTCCCACTTAAAAACATTGTATGTTGATTGTGTAGCAATTGCTCCAGCACATTTTAATCTTGTAGATTCTCCTTTTAAAGTGGTATCTCCCTCGACAGCAAAATCATCATGAAAAGCAAAATATAAACTTGAGCCAGCGCCAGCAGAACTACCATAACATGCTACTCTTTCTTTGTCTATATCAAACTCATTGGCATTAAATCGTAAATATTGAATGGCTGTCTGAATGTCTTTAAGGCAAACTTTAACCCCCAATGAATCATCGTTTGAATAGAATCGATAATTAATAGAAGCTATCGCAATATTGTTGTCAAGAAAATATTTAATATCCTGTTTTCTCTTGTATATTGTTTTTTTGTCTCCGTGTTTAAATCCTCCTCCGTGTATAAACACAACAAGACCATGCAATGAATCATTTCTAGGGAGTAGAATATCAAATTTATTCCGCTCATATTCTCCGTAAGATAAATCAAAGTGTCCTGAATAATCTTGGGGATTCAGATAATCCAAGTCTTGTCCATTAACAAGCCCCCAAAAGTTAAGTATTAATATCACTATAATTATTTGCTTCATAGTCTCTTTTTATATGGTTGCCAACGTAATGACAACGTTATTGTTTTTATCGTTATTATATAACATCGCTAACACCTCTGTAAGTTCCTGATTTAACGATCATATATAAAAATCTTATATATTTCATTATTAAAAGAAGCGACTTGGTATTTTAATGATATATAAATAACATAGGGAATAATTTGAGTGCAGAAACCTACACTTAATGGTGCGCTTCGCCTCCTGAGTCACAAATACAAAAGGTCAGGTTAGGTTTTGGCATAGTAATTCCAGTATCAGCTCTCACCGATATTGAAACGTAAAAATAAAATCTTTTAGATATAAATAAAAAATATTAAACAACTAATTTCATTATTTTCACTTACGGACTTGATTTGTTTCTAAATCCTGTACGATAAGTGTTAACCAAATGGTTTAATGGACTAATTACTGTAGTAAGCGCATCATTCACTACATGGGTATACCGTTGTGTAGTTTTTATACTATGATGCCCTAATAATTCTTGTACATATCTAATATCATGTCCTTGCTCTAACAAGTGTGTTGCAAAGCTATGCCGTAACATATGCAAATAAACTCGTCGCTTTATACCTGCTCTTTTAGCAGCACTTTTTAAAACATTGGCCATGCTCGATGCACTATACTGCCTTCCTTTCTCAGGCCCCTCAAATAAATACTTAACAGGCTGATATTCCAGAAGGTAGTTTTTAAACAAATGATGTAATTCAACCGAAAACAAACTGTATCTGTCTTTGCCTCCTTTTGAATCCTTTATAAATATTAAATTCTTCTTTAAATCAATATTTTTAACCTGTAAGTTTTTAATTTCACTTCTTCTTAGGCCCGCGCAATAAGCTATAGATAGCATTAACTTGTGTTTTAAATTTGTTGTAACACCAATTATAGCAGCCAATTCTTCCTGAGAAAAATAATCCGGTAAAAAATGTTTACGTCTGGGTCTCAATATACAACTTGTTGATATTTGATTGTCATGAACGCGCTCAAAGAAGAACTTAAACGCACTTATCATATTATCTTGTGATGAAGTCGACTTTTCACGATGTAGTAAAAGATAATCCCTAATATCCTCATTTGCAATAAATACAGGATGCTTATAATTAAAATACTTTATAAAACGCATAAAAGCACCCAGGTACATACTTTTGGTCATAGAACTAAGTTCCGAACAGTCAAGTATATACTTGTAATTCATTTTATAAAGATGCTCTAAGCGATAATGCTGCATTATACGATATAGCTTTTCCTGTATCCTTTGCTCCGAATACTCATTTTGATTTTCCTCCCACAACTTATTACGTGGCGCAAACTTATCGCAAAACTCATTATATAAAGCCTTAAAGTAGTTTAAGCTTTTTTCTGATTGACCCGGCAAGCGATACGATCTAGTAAACAAAGACTCTGCATCTGACGGCAACTCACATATTTCTTTAAATCCAAAATTACCATGAAAATACAAAAACAATAACATCCTGTCAGCAATGGATGATATCGATTCAATTATCCCGGTGATAACCAAAAAAGGAACATGAACCATAGCAAAGCTTAGCTGAGTATTAATCTTTACATTAAAAAACATCCTATCCTTATCCAGGGTGTTTTCATAGTAAAATTTAATGGCAGCAATCAATTGTCTGAATGGTGTATCTGTTAGCTCACCGGATTTCTTTTTAATGTAAGTATATAATTCACGATAGCTTAATTCTGGTATAGCCTTTCCCCTGTTATCAATCAAAAATAGTGCAAAGTACTTTTTGTAAGTCCGAATAGTTAAAGGACTCATTCTTTTTAATTGCAATGTTTGCACAAATGTTTTAAATAATCCACGTTCTTCAGCATTCAATATATCTTCTAAATAATTCGAGTCCGAAGACTCTTGCTTTTGAACAGGTTTATCTTCAATAAACTCTACCTCATAAGTACAATTTGTTCTTTTTAGTATATCTATTAACTCCAGGTATACTTCATTATTCCCGGGAAACAACCAGTTTTTTTGTTTCTCTAACCAGGTTCCTTTTTTAGTATACATCAACCTTCCATATAGCTTCGGAAAATACCCATGATCCACAAAAATCCTAAGGTTATCTTTGTCTATCTTTAATTTAACCTGAAGCTCCTGGCCTTTTTCTGCAGCATTGCTTTTTTTATTATTCTTAATACATACATCTTCCCCATCTACATTTACATCAGCAATATCCAGTTGATTAAAATATGTTACCAGATAGTCTTTATAATCGTCTCTGTAAGGTAAATACCAAAGCTTTTTTGAATTACTATATTTTCTATTGGGTAGATTTCGAACAGCACGATCAATGGAGCTATTCGATTTTAAATCGAATGCAATACCAATACATTTTTCCTGACGGTGTACAATGGTACTTATAAAAATCTTATTCATAGCTCGGTTGGATATTATTTACCAATATACTAATTTTCTTAACCAATATAAAGACAAAATGCTTGTTTATTTCATTTATTAAAAAACCATTTAAATAAGAATTACAATAACGCTAATTCAACCTAAGACCATGTTTTATGACCACTTAGGCTAACTTATAATCTTCAGCTCTTTCAATATCATCAGCTGCATCTTTAGTTTACTTTTCTAAGCTATTGAAGCATTAAAGTAAAATTACCCTCAACCGATCACTGATAACTGATAACTGATAACTGCAGCCTTACACCTGCCTTTCCTAATAATCACGAGCTTACATTCGTTTTAGACTTCCATCCACTCTGATTCAGGATTTACCATATGATTATTGCAATACCTTTGCAGGTTGTTCGCACCCTTTTTGCGAAGCCTTGCGAACAACTTGCGAAGAAACTGTGAAGATCTGCGAAGCCAATGCGAAGATATTCCAAAGCGATCCCGAAACACTTACTCAAAAAATTGAAAATAAAATCAAAACCAACAACCAACAACTAGCAACTGCTCTCTGATAACTGATAACTGATAACTGATAACTGCTATCTACCTTCTTCGTAATTTATTTTGGATTTTATCGGCATTTGTTCGGGCACTATAGACCGAAGCTTATCCGAACACTATCCGAAGAACACCCGAACAAACCGCACCCATACCCGAAGCAGTCCCGAACAAAGCACGAAAAAATCCCCAAGATGCCCCAAACCTGCACAGCAAATGGCTGATTTTAACAAAAAACTGCACACTTTTTTGCCGTTTTTACCAAATCTTGCACACTTGACCTTATTTACTGGATATAGAGTTTCCATTTTCTGACCAACAACACATCTTAAAACCCACATTACCAATAATTAACAACTATAAAAAAGTAACAGAAAAATTACCGTTATTTTTTAACAACACTATTAAACCAACTTTACTCCTACCCCCAAAAAATACTATAAACGAGCCCAAAACATTTACACAAAAAAAATGAAAATAAAGTAAAATTAATTCCAACAACCACTAACTAATAACTGGTAACTGATAACTGCTAACTGATCACTGTTCACTGTTCACTGATGACTGATAACTGATAACAGTTCACTAATAACTGATGACATCATCACTTATTATATTCACTTTCCCTCATCCTAAAGCCTATTAAATCAGCAGAATTTGTTATTTTTGCACCTCATTTTAAAAGAGAGGTTGATAAATGTCATATTTTTGTAATGAAAACAAAACATTGTCAGGCCTTTTAGGATAACCTCTGAGCGATGGAATAACAACATATGGATAGAACAAAAAAATTACACAAAGCAATTCAGGAACGAATCCTGATACTGGATGGAGCAATGGGAAGTCTAATTCAAACCTATAAGCTTGAAGAAGAGCATTACAGGGGCGAACGTTTCAAAGACTATCATATGCCTATCAAGGGAAATAATGATATCCTGTCTATCACTCAACCTGAAATTATTAAAGAAATTCACGGCAAATATCTTGCTGCGGGATCTGATATAATAGAAACAAATACTTTTAATGCAACAACCATATCGCAAGCAGATTACGATATGCAGGATGCTGTTTGGGACATTAACTACGAATCGGCTAAAATAGCTCGTGAAATTGCAGACCAATATACACTTGACACTCCTGAGAAACCACGTTTTGTTTGTGGTTCAATAGGTCCTTTAAACAAGGCCTTATCTCTTTCTCCTGATGTAAATAATCCGGGGTACAGAGCTGCTACTTTTGATGAAGTAAAGATAGCATACAAACAACAGGTGGAAGCCCTCATTAAGGGAGGATCTGACTTATTGATGATTGAAACAGTCTTCGATACTTTAAATGCCAAAGCTGCCTTACTTGCTATTGATGAAGTCTTTGAAGCATTGGGTAAAAAACTTCCAATCATGATATCCGGTACCATTACCGATGCCAGTGGAAGAACACTGTCAGGTCAAACACTGCAGGCTTTTATCGATTCTGTTTCGCACATGGATATTTTAAGTATTGGACTTAACTGCTCATTGGGAGCTTCAGAATTGGAACCTTATGTAACAGAGCTGGCACAAAAAGCACCTTTTTATATTAGCGCACACCCAAATGCCGGTTTGCCTAACCAGTTTGGAGAGTACGACCAAACACCTGATGAAATGAGCAAACTGGTAAGCAAATGGCTTGCCGATGGAAAAGTAAATATTTTAGGTGGCTGCTGCGGTACTACCCCGGAGCATATTGCTGCCATGGCCAAGACTGCTGATAAATACAAGACACACACAAAAGTAGCTCCTTCTATCGTAACTCATTTAAGCGGATTGGAGTCTTTACAGATGCGCGAAGATACCAACTTTATTAATATTGGTGAACGATGTAATGTTGCAGGGTCCAGAAAGTTTTTAAGACTAATTAAAGAAAAGAAATACGAAGAGGCGGTTAGTATAGCTCGTCATCAGGTTGAAAACGGGGCACAAATAGTGGATGTAAACATGGACGATGCCATGTTAGATGCCAAAGAAGAAATGGTAACCTTCCTAAACATGCTTATGTCCGATCCTGATGTTTCCAGGGTTCCGGTAATGGTGGATTCTTCTAAATTTGAAGTAATCGAAGCCGGACTAAAATGTTTACAGGGAAAATCTGTGGTAAACAGCATCAGTCTTAAAGAAGGTGAAGAGGAGTTTTTAAAGCATGCCCGCATCATTAAAAAATATGGTGCTGCTGTGGTGGTGATGGCTTTTGATGAAAAAGGCCAGGCCGACAACTTCGAACGACGCAAAGAAATTTGCGGAAGAGCTTATAAACTTCTTACCGAAGTTATAGATTTCCCTCCGCAAGATATTATCTTCGACCCTAACGTATTGGCCATCGCAACGGGTATTGAGGAACACAATAACTATGCGGTTGATTTTATAAAATCCTGTAAGTGGATTAAAGAAAATCTGCCTCATGCCCACATCAGTGGTGGTATCAGTAACCTTTCATTCTCCTTTAGGGGAAACAATGTGGTACGTGAAGCTATTCACTCGGTATTTCTCTATTATGCCATCAAAGAAGGTTTAGATATGGGTATTGTAAACCCGGCTATGCTTCAGATTTATGATGATATACCAAAAGAGCTTTTAACTTACGTTGAAGATGTTGTTTTTAACAAGCGTCCGGATGCTACCGACAGATTGGTTGACTATGCTGAGACCATTAAAAATGACAAACAAGAACAAGGCGAAGTAAAACAAGCTGCCTGGCGCGAGGGAACACTGGAAGAAAGATTAACGCATTGTTTGGTAAAAGGAATTAGCGATTATCTGGATGTAGATGTGGCCGAAGCTTTAGAAAAATATCCTACCGCATTAGATATAATTGAACAGCCATTGATGGATGGTATGAACGTGGTAGGTGATTTATTTGGTGATGGAAAAATGTTTTTACCTCAGGTAGTAAAAACAGCCCGCGTCATGAAAAAAGCGGTGGCCATTCTTCAACCTATCATCGAAAAAGAAAAAGACAGTAACGGTGGTTCATCCAGCAATGGCAAAATATTAATGGCCACGGTAAAAGGTGACGTTCACGATATTGGTAAAAATATTGTTGGCGTAATCTTAGGTTGCAACAATTACGAGGTTATAGACCTGGGCGTAATGGTTCCTACCGAAAAAATATTGAAAGAAGCCATAGCTCAGGATGTGGACATCATTGGTTTGAGTGGGTTGATCACACCTTCTCTTGAAGAGATGGTTAACGTAGCCAAAGAAATGAAAAAACAAAACTTCACTATCCCATTATTGGTTGGAGGAGCTACAACATCTAAAGTGCATACCGCGGTTAAAATAGAACCGGAATACGATCAGCCTATTGTTCATGTAAAGGATGCTTCAAAAAGTGCACAGGTGGTAAGTGCGCTCTTGTCTAAAACAGGTAAAGAGCCTTTTGCCAACACCATTCGCGAAGAATATGCCGAATTAAGAACGCGTAATGCCAATAAAAAACAGATTACCATCGCTCCTATCGAAAAGGCGCGAGAGATGCATTACAAAATCGATTGGAAGCAGGAAGATATCACCACACCTAAAAAGTTAGGCGTAGAGGTTTTTGATGATTATTCTATCGCTGAAATAAGAAAATTTATTGACTGGACTTTCTTTTACCAGGCATGGAACTTAACTGGTAATTACGACGGCATTGAGCTGATTGAAACAAAAGAGCAGGAAGATGAATGGCTGCAAAAATTTAAAAGCGAAAGTGCCAAAGGGAAAGCTGTCGAAGCATTAAAACTTTGGAGAGATGCGCAAAAAATGCTCAACAAAATTGAGCAGGATAAAATGCTAACGCCTAAAGCCGTTTACGGATTATTCCCAGCCAATAGCGATGGTGATGACATTATTGTTTACACCGATGAGAATCGTAACGAAGAAAAAATAAGGTTTAATCAAATGCGCGAGCAACAAGATAAGCCGGGTAAGCAGGCTTTCCATTCATTGGCTGACTTTGTAGCGCCCGCCAGCTCAGGTATTAAAGATTATATTGGTGGTTTTGCGGTTACCGCAGGTGTAGGTATCGAAAAGTGGGAAAAAGCTTACGAAGATGATCACGACGATTACAGCGCCATCTTATTAAAAGCATTGGCCGACAGGTTGGCTGAAGCGTTTGCCGAACTATTACACTTTAGGGTTCGTAAAGAATTTTGGGGCTACGCTCCGGAAGAAGAGTTCAATACTGAAAATTTTATTCGCGAACGTTACCGAGGTATTCGTCCGGCATTGGGTTATCCGGCTTGTCCCGATCACAGCGAAAAACGCTTATTATTTGACTTGATGAAAGTTGAGGAAAATGTAGGCATTACCTTAACCGAGCATTATAGCATGTATCCTAATGCATCCGTAAGCGGTATCTATTTTGCTCATCCTAAAGCCATGTATTTTGGTATAGGTAAAGTAGGTAAAGATCAGGTTGAAGATTTAGCCCGAAGAAAAGGTATGAATATTGAAGAGGTGGAAAAATGGATTCCTTTAAACTTAAGCTACAAATAACAGTTTTCAGAGAACAGTAAACAGTGATCAGTAATCTGTGATCAGTAATCTGTGATCAGTTAACAGTGATTAGTTAATAGGAATCAGTAAATAAAAAAATACAAGAACAAAATAATATGACAGCTGCAGAGTTAGTTTTAAAGAATAAAGAAACAAAGTTTTCTTTTGAACTTTTACCTCCTTTAAAAGGGAACGACATTGATAAAGTATTCAAAACCATCGATGCTTTAAAGGAATTTGATCCTCAATTCATCAACATTACTTCACATCGCGAAGAGTATGCTTTTCAGACCAATGATGCAGGTTATGTGGAGAAAAAAGTGATACGCAAGCGTCCGGGAACTGTGGCTGTTGCGGCATCTATTCAAAATAAATACGGAATTAAAGTAATTCCTCATATTATTTCCAGAGGTTTTACCAAGGCAGAAACCGAATATGCCCTAATAGATCTTAACTTTTTAGGTATTCACGATATTCTGGTACTTAGAGGTGACGATACACATAAAGATAAGTATCCGGAAAGAACTGATGATTGTAATAAATATGCCATTGAACTTGCGCAACAAGTGAACGACTTAAACAATGGTAAGTATTTAGATGGCACAAGTATGGATCCTATTGTTACGCCTTTTGCTTACGGTGTAGCCGGATATCCTGAAAAACATGAAGAAGCGCCAAATATGGAGTCCGATTTGGCCTTCTTGAAGGCTAAAGTTGATGCCGGAGCAGAATATGTCATGACACAAATGTTCTTCGACAACCAAAAATATTACGATTTTGTTGATAAATGTAGAGCAATAGGTATTACTGTACCAATTATTCCGGGCATTAAACCTGTCACCACTGCAAACCAGTTAACCGTATTACCAAAAATATTCAGCTGTGAAATTCCGGAAGCCTTTGCCAAAGAATTACGCAAGTGTAAAGACAATGATCAGGTAAAACAAGTGGGCGTAGAATGGTGTACACAACAAGCGCTAGACCTTAAAAAGAATGGTGTACCTATTATCCATTTCTATACCATGATGGCAACAGCCAGTACACGTAAAGTTGCAGAGGCAGTTTACTAAAACTAAATTTAAGCTTATATATCAACCATCCTTTACGCTTGTATTGGATGGTTTTTTTTGTGATATACCCTGGTATCGATGCAAACATGCGACTCCTATGGAGGAGTAGGCAACGGCTACAGCAACACTATAAAGATTTAACCCCTCCGGGGTACATACTCAATCTAAACATAACACATCAATACAAAAAGATGCCAGAGGCATCACATATCTATAGAAACGGCACATACATCATACACCGACTCCGGAGGTGTCGTATAACATAAATAATTTTAAAACACCTATCACAGCACCATTAACTTGGAAAATCGTCTTTAAGTCAGTAATGGGTTATTTGAAAATATTCAACCACAGATTGACACAAAATTTGCACAGATTTTTATTTTCCGAAGGAAAATAATTCGTGTTAATCCGTGAGATTTGTGGTTTTAATAATTTTTTTTGGTTTAAAAGCGAAATCCCTGACCATAATCTATATCCTTTCATCATAATGCTACATTATACATTAGAGCTTCGTCGTGAGCATACAAGTTTAATACTACTTTTCTTTTAATCTATTTTCAATGTCCATACTTTGATACAAAATCCTAACAATTTCAACTACTCCGTCTTCTGCCATTTTATAAAATATAAGATGAGATTTTACCTTTGACATTCTATAACCCTCACGAATATGTTCAATCTTTGTACTTAGACTAAAATGTGCCGCAATAAATTCTATTTCGCTAATTATTAAACTATGGTATCTGTCAGCTTGCTTTAAAGACCATTTTTTTAACGTATATAACCATATTTTTTCAAGGTCACTGATTGCTAATTCACTTATTCGATATCTTTGTCTCATTATAAGTGTTTCTTATGTAATTCAGCTAAATGATCTTTGGGATTAAAGTTTTCAATCATATCACTTTTTTCACCTTCTATTAATGCGGCTCTTAATTCTGCAATCTTCTTTTCTTCTGTTTCCAATAACCTTAAAGCTGAGCGCACAACCTCACTGGCTGAACTATATTTACCTGAACTCACCTCTCTTTGAATGAAATTTTCAAAATGACTTCCTAACGATATAGATGTATTCCTTCCCATGACATTTGTTTTTCTTCAAAATTACCAAAAGTTGGTAATATGAACAAATACCAAATTACGCTTTATAATCTGATAGCAATACCTTAACGATGCCAGAGGCATCACATATCTATAGAAACATCATATACCTTATTCCTCGACTCGGGAGAAGTCGAATATCCAAATTTGAACAAAACCATTCCAATACTTTTTCTACTCATAATTTCATCTTAATTTTAACCCGGATTATGCATTAGATTTTCGTTATGAACATTGAAAATGCAATAAAACAAACACTTACTGAAAAGAGGCATAGCACCGCTATGGTGAGTTGAAGCAAGTGAGTAAAACAATTTGTTTTAAAGTAGTTTCAATGTGCAATAGATTAGCTAATGCATATTCCGGGTTTAACTAAATATTCATCAAGAGTTATCATATTTATGCATCTAATTCGGATACTATAATGTTGCTAAAAAGTATAAATCCTGCCAGTGGCGAAATCGTTCGCGAATACGCTGAATCACAGTGGGAAGAAATTGATAACATCATCAGAGATGTAAAAACAGCCTTTAAAAGTTGGCGAAAAACAAAAATATCAGATCGAATTGAGCGCATACAAAAGTTAGCGCAGATGCTCGATTTAAAAAAGGAAGGATTGGCTTTCACCATCTCCATTGAAATGGGTAAACCTATCATTGAATCCAGAGCTGAGATTGAAAAATGCATATGGCTATGTAACTACTATTGCGACAATATAGACACTTTTTTAGCCCGCAAACAGGTAAATACCGAAGCTTCGGAATCATTCATATCATTTCAACCCCTTGGTGTTATATTGGCCATTATGCCATGGAACTTTCCTTTTTGGCAGGTGTTCCGTTTTGCAGTCCCCGCTATCCTGGCAGGAAACACAGTAGTACTAAAACATGCCTCCAATGTTCCTGGATGCTCCATCGCCATCGAAGATTTATTTATAGAATCTGATTTTCCGGTTGATATTTTTCGATCCGTACTGGCTTCTAACAGAAAAGTTGAGCGTATGGTAGCCAATAAACGTATTGCCGCCGTAACATTAACAGGTAGTACGAAAGCCGGGCAGGCTGTAGCTCAAACCGCAGGCAAATACCTAAAAAAATGTGTACTCGAACTGGGCGGCAGCGATCCTTACCTTATACTGGATGATGCCGACCTGGAATCAACGGTTGATGCTTGTGTAAAAGGCAGATTACTCAATACCGGACAGAGTTGCATAGGTGCAAAGCGCTTTATCGCCACTCCCGGAATTTACGATCAATTCCAAAGCTTGTTTGTAGAAAAAATGAAAACTGCCACCATTGGCGATCCTTTTGATGAAACCAATCAACTGGGTCCCTTGGCCAGGGGAAATATCCGTGAAGACCTGCTAAGTCAGGTCAATAAATCAATATCCATGGGTGCCAATTTACTATGTGGTGGCCAAATTAGTGATGTTCCCGGTTTTTATTATCCCGCTACCGTTCTGTCTGATGTTCAACCCGGCATGCCTGCGTATAACCAGGAACTATTTGGCCCTGTAGCTTCTCTTATTAAAGCCAAGGATGAACAGGATGCCATACGCATTGCCAACGACACCTCATTTGGACTGGGTGCTGCTGTTTTTACCTCTGATATTGAAAAGGGAAAATACATAGCCGAATATGAGCTGGAAGCCGGTTGCTGTTTTGTTAATGACTTTGTAAAATCTGATCCTCGTTTGCCATTTGGCGGAACCAAAGAAAGTGGATATGGTAGAGAGTTATCCATTTATGGCATACTTGAGTTTGTAAATGTAAAATCTGTGTATATTAAATAATCCATGACATTTGAAGAAGCGCTGGTGAAAACATCAAATATTTGTGCCCGTCAGGAAAAATGTATATTTGATATTGAAAAAAAATTAAACGATTGGCAGGTAGAGCCTGGCATCAGACAAAAAGTAATTGATCAGCTAATTAAAGAAAAATTTATTGACGAAACCCGATACGTTAATTTTTACGTAAAGGATAAATTTAAATTTAACCTTTGGGGCAAGATAAAAATAAAATGGCAACTCAAGGCTAAAAGTATTTACGGCAGCATTGTTGACGATGCTTTAAACGAAATAGATGAAACCGAATACAAAGAAGCTTTGGCGCAATTATTGAAACAAAAACGAAGAAACATAAAAGAAACTGATAAATACAAAGTAAAAAGTTCTCTTATCCGATTCGGATCATCCAGGGGCTTTGAACCAGACCTTATCTATCAGCTTATTGATGAAATAGAACTAATGAATGATTAAAACTTTAATCCATGAACAAATCAGCCTTTAAAAGAATAAATGTCTGGCTAATCATTAGCCTCTTAATTCTCCCTGCTTGTGTTTCATTATCCACAGCAAGTTCCAAAAGAAAACCTGACTGGGTTAAACAACGCCCGATCGATCCTGAATTTTATATTGGCAGAGCCATGAGTTCAAAAGTTGGTGGAGCAGTCAGTTATCGTACCGAGGCCCGTAACAAAGCCCTCAAAGAATTAAGTTCAGAAATAAAGGTTACAATTTCATCTAATTCTATACTCCGTCAATTTGAAAACAACTACGAGGTAAAAGAAGAATTTGAAGCCAGCACCTACGAGTCGGTAGAGGCTACACTCGAAGGCTACGAAGTACTCACCTGGGAAAATAAAAAAGAATATTGGGTAATGGTACGTCTTTCTAAACAGAAGTATGCCATGAACAAGAAAATGAAGCTCGACTACGCAAAAAAAATGAGCGCTACCTACTACTATGATGGTAATAAATCTGTAGAAAAAGGCGATATATACCAGGGGCTTTTATTTTATGTGCAAGCCATAAAGGCCATCAAACCTCATGTGGGTGAAGATTTAACATATCGTGATATTGAAGGAAACCTAAACCTGGGTACTGCAATATTCAATGCTATTCAGGAAGCTTTTGCTAAAGTTGATCTGGCCAGCGACCAGCCACTATATCAGTTACAATTTAGTAAAGAACTTAAAGTACCTCTTAGCCTAAGTGCCAGCTATAAAGATGCCATGGGCGATACAAGGCCGTTGGCCAACCTGCCTTTACGCTTCTATTTCACCAAAGGAGAAGGCGAATTATCTCCTCCCGAAACAACAAACAGAGACGGTAAGGCTACATGCGACATCACCCGTTTAATTTCGAAACGTAAGAGTCAGGAAATAAAGGCAGAATTTAACGTAGACCTTTTATTTAACAAGGAAAGCGAAGAAAACAAAGTTCTGTTAAAGGCATTTTTTCATGATGAATACCTGCCTTCTACTGTATTTAATATTGAAGTACAAAAATCTTTGGCTTATATCGATATTAATGAGATTATCTTTGGAGAGAAATCATCATCACAGCCATTTGGTAAAATGATGCGTGCCGAACTGGCCCAAAGCTACTTTAACATCACTCAGGATAAAGAAGCAGCTGATTTTATCGTTAAAATAAACACTGAGTTTGTTGCCGGCGATGAAAAGAAAGGTAGCGGATATTCCTTATATATTGTTTTTGTAGATTTTCATATGTCGATAACCGATAACAAAACAAACATGGAAATATTTGCCGATGGTTTTAACGGATTAAGAGGTATGCAGCCCGGTAGTTTTGAATACGGACTTAAAGATGCTCGCGAAAAAGCCAAAGAAAAAATCATTGAAGACATATTGCCTAAAATGGAACAGGTGAATTTGTAGGTAAATATTATTAGTTAAAAGGATTTCTTTTTGTAAAAGCACCTATATTTGTACTTTATTAAGTACTTAATTGAAATATCATGATTGCTGCAAATTATTCAGAATTCAGAAATGATCTAAAGAGCTATTTGGATGATGTAGAAGAAAATAATGAAACTTTAATCATCAAACGAAAAAGTGGTAAAGGAGCTGTAATGATTTCTTTAGAAGAATATAATTCGATTATGGAAACAATGCACCTCTTAAGCTCCAAAAAGAATGCTGATAGGTTATATGACTCCATACAACAATTGAAATCAGGAGAAACGATTCAACCAAAACTGGAAGACTAATATGCTTCTTACTTTTACTAAAAACGCCTGGGAAGACTATTTATACTGGCAAAAGTGTGATAAGAAAATGGTTAAAAAAATAAATACTCTTATTAAAGAAATTCAACGTTCTCCATTTGAAGGCACAGGAAAGCCAGAACAACTTAAATATGATCTGTCTGGATATTGGTCCAGAAGAATTGGCAATGAACATAGATTGGTGTATCAAGTATTTGACGAGGAGATAAAGATTTTAGCGTGCAGGTTTCATTACGACTAAACTAAATAGAAATATCAAATAAAGCCAAATAAATTGAACTCAGGCAATAATTTTTCTGTAGAAAAATATTAGGCTGAAGGCCTAGCTCATCGCAGCCCCAGGTACAACGCAGTGACACCTGGGGCTTGTCAGTTTTGTTAATCAGCGTCCTGAAGGGACAGCTCAAAATAGAGTTAAGTTGTCCCTTCTTGCATAACTCCATGCGTTGCTTGGGGCTGGGATAAGCTGTGTCTTCAGCACGTTATTCCAAATACTTTCTCAAAAGATATTCAGCCTTAAGTAATAACGCCTTAATAAATATAAGATAGCTTTAGCTTGTCGGCTATGGCCAAACCGCAGGCTGGGATTAGCTAATGTATATTTCGGGTTTAACCAGTTTTTATTCTCTAACATAAACGTAATAACAAACCCCTCATTAAAAAAATAGCATTCTTTAAATGAGGGGTTTATATTTTACAATTCACGTATTTAACTACCAGTTTTCTTTTTTGAGCAGTTCCCCTGATGTAGAGTAATACTTCCAGTTTCCTGATCGCTTTCCTTTTTTAAACTGACCATCTATTTTCAGTTTTCCATTTCTGTAATAGTACAAAGCATCTCCCCAGCGTTGGCCATCCCTGAATTCAATATTGGCTTTTATATTTCCATTTACGTAAAACTCCTTATATTCGCCATCAATCACATCTTCTTCAAGCTCCATCTCTGCACGAATAACATGATCTTCATTGTCGAAATAAAATATGGCAGTCCCATCAATTTCTCCGTCTTCGTAGTTAACTGTAGATTTAATATTACCCGAATAAAAATAAGTGCGCCATAAGCCCTCTAATTCACCTTCATCTAGTTCTCCCTCATGTATTAATACACTATCCTGTACTCTTTGCGGATGCGTTAAGTAATAATCTAAATCACCTGTATAATCAACAAACTCATCGCCTAAATCAATTTTAAAATCCAAAGTTTTAAACTCGTCTACCACAATTTCTTCTGCCGATAAGGCAATCAATTCCAACTCCTGACTAATTTTTTCACTGGTATCCATTTTTGTAATCAACTGCGTACGCAACAAATTATTGTCCGGATACATTTGCAATCCTACTAAACCAATCTTCTGAAGCAAATCCTTGTAATCCTTTATTTCTCTCCTCTCCTTTGCTGAACCATAATAATATAAATGCTCATATAACTTATGCATATTTAAATAAGCTGATATATGGCTCTCTGGTTTTAACAATTGATTAAAGCTTTTAAACGATTGGTTTCGCTCCAGTGTATTACCCACCAAATAGCTGTCAATAACCTGAATAAGCATATCTGATGAATTACTAAATATCACATAATCATCAACTATAGTATAATATGGTTTTTCACGGTTTACGAAGAAATTACCCATAATCACTTTAAAAAATCCTCTAATATTCAAATAGTTGATTTCATGATTCTTATAATCAAGCTTTTTAAATTTTACAGAAGTCCGGTTTTTAATTTTCTTTGAAATCTCATCCAGTTTTTCATGCGCTGTTTCAATTTCATTGGCCTTAATAGCCACTATAAAATCATATTCGCGGGCATTGGAAACAGGCTTTAATTTAGCCATGGCTATCTCTCCCGACATCCACGAAAAAAAATCTTCGTGCATACTTATGCCCAGAAAAGACTCTGTAATCTTCATCCCTCCCATATAGGTTGCATACCCTACAGGATCTATGCCCGAATACTGCACTAAAAAATCATCGTAAAACTTATTAAAATCAGCAACATTAAAATTTAAATAAAACAATGCGCTGGATGGAATAACCTTTTCTGCCTCACGGTTTCCTGTTTGTGATTTTAACAATGGTATAAATGGTGAAGATATTGAATCATTACAACTTGAATACCCGTGCAAATCAATAGATGTTTCCGAAAAATTACCTCCTAAGGCAGTAAATGCAATTCCTTTAAGATACTGACTATTTGCATCCTTAAAGAATGCTTCCTGAAGCTTACCTGTGCTGGTGTATACATTTATTTGTCCCTTTGTAAATACTGAATAAACCTGATTTTTTAATGGCGTACTTTCAATATGATTATGATTTCTTTCTTTAATGGTCTTCTCCAGCAATTGATACGATGAACTTCCTATTAAGAGATTATCAATGGTCGTTAGATGAACAGTTTCCTTTAATTGCGGAAGTGTAAGGGTATACATTTGAACACTGTCGACAAGGTGTTTGCTTACAGGTAACTTAAATGCAGAAGATATTTTAGGTATTAAATTAAGATTGGCATATTTCTTTACATCAACTACCAGCATAAAATCGCTTTTACTTTGTGATACCTGGTGCAATGCAAACGCTACCTTTTGGTTTCTTAACACGGGCATTAACCATTTATGTTCCTTCAGTTGCTCATCAAAAGAAACCAGACCTTCTTTTGCTTCTTTTAAAGCATTGCCTTCGATAATTGAACTCCAATAGGTGGATTGCGTTAACTCATTGAGTAATTCCGAAACATTTTCAGTTTCTACAATAAGTACTGCACTTTCAGGAATGACCGAAATAGGTGCCCGATTTTCATTATCACTAAAAAAGTAATAGGCAACACCTCCAAGTATCACCAATAAAATGGCTAATAGAAAGTACCCAATAAATTTTAAAAACAACTTCATTTATACTAAATATTTACAATCTTCATTTATGATTATCAGGCATTAAACAGCCCGACAAAATATCAAGCTATGGAGCCACACCCCTAATACTTTTATTCTTTTATAAATAGATTATCGATAAAAGGTCAGGCATACCGGTTTCTCTACCTGTGTTTCATAGGGTAGTTTCTTCAGTAATCCTGTGATTATATCTCTTTGGTAAACCGTGATATTATCCGAGAACTTATTGGCTACTAACAAAAAGTTTCCACTTGGATCAATGGTAAAATTTCGAGGCCAGTTAATACCTTCTGTTTCCCATGCAACAAATTCCATTTGTTTATCACTAATCTTATATATGGCAATACTATGAAAACCTCTGTTTGAAGCATACAAAAACTTACCATCAGGCGAAAAGTGAATATCTGCAGCTTTTGAAAAACTCTTAAACGTATCAGGCAACATGGTTAAAGTATTCAACGCTGTTTTAAAAATACCGGCTGAATCTTTTTCAAATAAACTAACCGTACAATCCAGTTCATTTAATACAGCCATCAGCTGTCCGTCTGGTGAAAAATCAAAATGACGCGGACCGGCACCTGGATGGCATACCACTGAATCAATAAGTTGCAATCCTTCGTTTATTCCTTTATATACCATCAACTTATCTGCTCCTAAGTCGGCTGCATATATATACCCCTCCGGACTACTATAATTGATGGAGTGTGCATGAGGTCCTTTTTGTCTGTTTTCGTTTGGTCCATTACCAAAATGCTGTATCGTATTCTTATACTTTATTTCTCCCTTTTCAATGACATATGCAGAAACATTTCCCGAACCGTAATTCGCCACATACATACTTTTATTTAGGTCATTATATGCCACATAACAAGGATCAGAACCATAGGTAGAATCGGCAGAAAGTCCTTTAAGCGATCCTGTATTTGCATCAATTGCATAGCTAACAACAACCGGTGTTGCCCATGTATTACTATCCAATGGCAGTTTACCTACGCTATATAAAACATTATTGCTAACATCAATACACTGATAATTTGGATTTAAGATAGGCGTTGCCAGTTCCGCCTTTGAAAGCTCTCCACTAACAGTATCAAAATAACACAACTCAATACCCTTTTCTATATTATTATTTGACGTTCCAATATACATCAACATTCTGGTATCTGCTTTTTTCTGAGTACAAGAAAAAAGAATCAGACTTATGATGGCCATTGATAAAAGCTTATCCATTTTAAAAGATATTTAGGTTTATAATCGCCTAAAGATAATTATATCTAACATAAATGAAATAGCCACTTTAAAGAAAACATATCTGACTAATTTCTTACACAAATCCGAATTGAATTTAGGCATTTAAAATACCGTTTTATTCCTGTTCATTTTCGTACAGCACCTTGTTTCAATACAGTACACTTCAGACTTATACAAAAACACACAAATAAACCACAAAACACTATTTCATAGCCACTTACAAAAGATGGCACACCTATTGAAATAACATGAACGTTGTCAATTAAGACATTTAAAATTTGAAATATAAACGTTAAAAACATAGATCATGAAAACTTCAAAAACTCAAATCCGATTTAATAGCTTTTTTGCTTTAGTAATTGCTCTTTTTGTATTTTCTACTTCAACCTTTGCTGGTGGATACGAAAAAATGGAACCTAAACCAGTTGTAAAAGTAACTTCATCAAATTTTGATTTCTTTTTAACCTATTTATCTAATGAAACACAAGATGAAAGTCTTGCTTTAGAAGATTGGATGTTAAATGCGGATTCGTTTGTTGAAGAAGTTATTTCTGTTGTAGCTTTTAATGAAGAAAAAGAACTTTCTGTTGAGAACTGGATGTTTGATATTGAAGCTTTTGTTCCTGAAGATAATGAACCTGAATTGGCCCTTGAAAACTGGATGACGGATGTGGACAGCTTTATTGAAAATGGTCTTTGCACACCAAACTTTGCATTAAAATAATCAGAAAAACAGCCAATTATTATGAAATACATTAAAAGCTAAAGCCCTATGATTTTTCAATTTTGAAAGCAGTAAAAGTTCAATCGAATTTTTACTGCTTTTTTTATTTTATACTTCCTTCAGCTTTTTTCCTTTATCTGATCCAAACAATATATTCTTAGGACTACCAATTATCTGCTCTCCATATATACCTGTATGACCTGAAAACAAATAAGCTGTAGTACAGGCAATTCCAATGAACACACCGGCTTCAGCTCCAAACAGTTCTATCCCCATTAATGTACATGCAATTGGCGTATTGGTTGCTCCTGAAAAAACAGCCACAAATCCCATACCTGCCAAAAGGGCAACCGGCAACGGAATAAACAATGCCAAAGCACTTCCTAATGTGGCTCCGGTAAAAAATAACGGAGTAACCTCTCCTCCTTTAAAACCGGCACCCAGAGTAAAGGATGTAAATAAAATCTTCAGTAAAAAATCAGTAAATGGTAATTGAGCTTCAAATGACTCAACAATAACAGGCACACCCAAACCTACCCAACGAGTGGTACCTAACAACCAAACTGCAATGGCAATCACAACTCCTCCTAACACCGGTCGTAAAGGTGGATACTTAATCATCTTTTTAAAGAAGGTACCCCAAAAATGAGTGGCGTTAGAAAATAGCATACCGGCCAAACCAAAACAGATTCCAGCCAATAAAGCCCACATCAATTCCGGAGCCCACAAATCAGGAACCACAGGAATACTGTAATGCGTATGATGAATTGGCCATAAATGTGCTGCCTCATTGGCAAAAACTGCCGCTAAAAAACTTGGAATAATAGAATCATAACGCATTCGGCCTACCACAAAAACCTCCAAAGCAAAAACAGCACCCGCCAATGGTGTTCCAAATATTGATGCAAAACCTGCACTAACTCCTGTAATCAGTAATATCTTTCTATCACTTGATTTTAACTTAAATATCTTGGTAAACTGATCGGCTATAGCCCCACCCATTTGAATAGCAGTTCCCTCCCTACCGGCTGAGCCACCAAATAAGTGAGTGACAACTGTACTAAGTAAAACCAAAGGGGCCATTTTTAAGGGAATAATTTTTTTAGGACTATGAAACTCCTCTAATATTTGATTATTCCCTTTCACCACATTTTTTCCAAAGTAATGATAAACTAAACCTATGACTAATCCACCCAGGGGAAGAAAGGCTATAATCCAAAGATTATCTTCACGAAGATTGGTAGCCCATTCCAGCGACATTAAAAATATTGCAGAGGCTGATCCTGCCAATAATCCCACAACAGCGCACAAAACAATCCATTTCCCCAGATATAAAAGAGATGGTACAATGCCCTCCGGAATGTTTTGCTTTAATCTTTTTTTTATATTCATATGAACAACTCAATAATTAATAGAATGCTTCAACACCCGGATATTGGTATTTAGCTTTTGCCAGCTCCTTGGAAAAAAGGAAATAGGTCACCACTCCCTCTGCACAAATTTTTCCTTCTGAATTTTCAATAGAAACCTGAATAAAGGCCAAGCGCTTATTTAAACTTTGTACTTTACCACGAACTGTTATTTCTCCTTTATCTATGTAAAGTGGATTTTTGTATTTGATATCCAAATTAGAAGTTACACCGGCTGTTTCACACTTGGTATAAACTGTCCAACTGGCAATTTCGTCTAAAATCGTAGCCTGAATTCCTCCATGTAAAACATTCATATATCCTTCCAAATGCTTTTGGGGTGTCCACTTCGAAACAATTTCATCCCCGGTATCCCAAAATTCCATTTGTAAACCAATACTGTTTAAAGGCGAGCATCCAAAACACTCATAGTTATGATCTTTACTATGTACGAAAGGGTTAACAATCTTTTTCATATGATTATATTCTCTTCTATTTGCCATATGGAACTCGCCAGAAAAACAATCATTCTCGTATGTGAGAACTCTTTATCATGGCTCGTTTCATCTATATATAATTCGTTTCATCAACAAAATAACTACCAACAGTCAGGCCTTTAACCCGCAATATGCGTTAGAAAACCTATTACGTAATGAAACTACTGCCAATCAAGGCGTAAACTAACTTGTTTCAATTCACCATAGCAGTGCTATGAATCGTCTCAACAAGTCCTTGATTGTTTACACTTTCATTCCTCATTACGATATTCTAACACATAATCCGGGTTAACTATTCATTCTTTTCAATTATCTCTAAATTAGAGATAACCAACATTGCCTGATATTTACTTGTGGCAAAAATAACTTATTTATATGAAACATTGTCCACTAGCATAATAACCTACCAAAGACTAATCTATCACAATAAAAAAGCGCCAACCCAAGTATAAATCTTAGATCGACGCTTTTTATATTATTACTTACTGTTTTATTGTTGACTTCCAGGAATAGATCCTCTCATGCTTACAACATCTCTGTCGAACATATAAAGATTATGCCCGTCTAAAAGCTTTAGTTTATCAATAATTGCTGAAACAGAAGCTTCTTCTTCTATTTGCTCAGTTACAAACCACTGAATCCAATTATGTGTAGTAAAATCTTTGTTTTCCAGGCAAACACCTACAATTTCGTTAATGCTTTCGGTCACAAACTGCTCATGTTCCAATGTTCTTTCAAAAATATCCTGAACATCATTAAAATCCGCTGGCGGCTCAGCTACAGCAGGAATCACTGCTTTACCTCCTCTTTCATTCACGTACTTCATAAATTTTAATAAATGAAGTTTTTCCTCTTCAGCCTGCGCATACATCCATTCAGAAACACCACCAAATCCATTAGTTTCAGCCCATGATGCCATCGACAAATATAAATTTGAAGAGTATGCTTCTCTTTCGATTTGTCTCACTAAGATTTCTTCTACTGGTTTTTTCAACATGATTATTATAATTTACTATGATTACTATTCTATTTAAAACTCAAAATTAAAACAATTTAAGTAATATAATACGTTAATCTCAAGCCCTGCTTTTATTTAGAATGCATCTACACAGCAAGTAAAACGCAGTATTTCAACACAATGTTCATAATTAAGGACATACAAGTATCTTATTTTCAAAATAAGTTCATATATTAAGAGGAGGTAAAAACCTCTATTCCATGATAAAAAAAATACTAGTTGCTAACAGAGGCGAAATAGCAGTACGCGTGATGCGCTCATGCAGAGAAATGGGAATTCTTTCCGTTGCTATTTTTTCCGAAGCTGATCGCAGCTCCATGCATGTTAGGTATGCTGATGAAGCTTATTATGTTGGACCTTCGCCTTCCAACGAAAGTTATCTTAAAATGGACAAAATATTAGAAATAGCTCTTATTTCTAAAGCTGACGCCATACACCCCGGTTATGGTTTCCTGTCCGAAAACACCGATTTTGCCAGGCTTGTTGCTTCCAATGGACTTATCTTTATTGGACCGTCGCCGGAAGCCATTTCTTCTATGGGTGATAAGGTAACTGCACGTAAACTGATGGAGGCATCAGGTGTTCCTGTGGTTCCCGGCACAAAAAAATCCATTCAAAATACTGAAGAGCTTCATCAAATCGCCCATAACATTGGCTACCCTATCATGATCAAAGCTTCTGCAGGAGGAGGAGGAAAAGGAATGCGCCTGGTAAAAAATGAGGAAGAATTAGAATCCTCTTATAACATGGCTAAGTCAGAGGCCAGATCATCCTTTGGTGATGACACCATCTATATCGAAAAATACATTGAATCACCACATCATATAGAGTTTCAGGTTTTGGCCGATCAGCATGGCAATACCATACATCTTTTCGAAAGGGAGTGTTCAGTGCAACGAAGACACCAAAAAGTTGTAGAAGAAACGCCTTCTCCCCATATGACTCCTGAACTCAGAAACCAGATGGGTGAATATGCCATTAAAGCGGCCCAATCTGTAAACTACGTTGGTGCGGGTACCATTGAGTTTTTAGTGGATGACAAAAGAAATTTCTATTTTCTGGAGATGAATACCCGTTTACAGGTCGAGCACCCCATAACTGAACGCATAACCGGAGTTGACCTGGTTAAAGAACAAATAAAAATTGCATCAGGAGAGCCTTTAACCTATATGCAAAATGATATTAGTATGCATGGTCACTCCATAGAGTGCAGGATATACGCCGAAGACCCACAAAATAACTTTATGCCCAACCCGGGCTTAATCAGGCATATCAGTGAACCTTTAGGGCTTGGGGTAAGAACAGATGGATACGTATATGAAGGCTATGAGATTCCGATGCATTACGACCCCATGATATCTAAGCTTATTATTTGGGCAAAAACCCGGGTTGAAGCCATTGAGCGTATGAAAAGAGCCCTCTACGAATACAAAATAACTGGCGTAAAAACCTCCATACCATTCCTTGAAAAGATAATGGATACACCTGATTTTGTTGAAGGCAGATATAATACGCATTTCATTGAGAAAAACACTAAATACCTGGAACTAAATGAACCTTGCGAGCTTGAATGCCAGGACATTGCCATGTTCGTTACCTATCTCGACTTTATAAAAAGTCAGGAATCACAAGTTCAGGATAATGTGACAAACAAACCCTCTCCCTGGAAAGAATTTGGTAAAAAAAGAAATTTATTACGATTGTAAAAACCTCATACTATGCCACTAGAGTTAAAAATTAATGATCGTATTGCTAAGGTGGAAGTTTTGCAGCAAGATGAAAACCTTTATCATATTAAAATCGATAATAAAGAATATAAATTAGATGTTGTAAAAGTAGAAGCATCTGTTTACTCAGTAATTTACAAAGGCAACTCCATTAATTTAGAAATGATTAAAGGAGATACTCCGAATCATTATAAAGTGAATACACGTACCGATCATTTCCAGGTTGAAGTGATTGATCCCATCAGCAGATACAAAAGCTCCAAAGCCACTGAATTAAAAAATACTGACCAGGTAATTGAGGCTCCCATGCCCGGACAAATTGTTAAACTACATTTTTCTGAAGGCGATATTGTTCAGGAAGGCGATACCGTAGTTATTGTTTCAGCCATGAAAATGGAAAGCGAATATAAAGCACCGATATCCGGAATCATAAAAAAAGTACATGTGAAAGAAGGAGATACGGTGGAAGGCGGAGCTCCATTGGTTGAAATAAATCCGCATGAGTGAAAAAATAGCAAAACACGCCTGTTGGCATCTAAATCGATAATAAAACAACATCATAACTATTCCGGTGTTTCCGGCATTTCTCCCTAAAATGTTTTAAATATGCAATCATTAAAAAACAAGTATAAGCTGTATCATGATAAAAATAATGCCGCTGAATTGGGTGGCGGTCAACATAGAGTTGACAAGCAACACAAAGGTGGAAAACTAACTGCCCGGGAACGCATTCACCTGTTTTTAGATACAGGAACGTTTGTTGAACTTGATAAACTAATCACTCATTCCTGCACCAACTTTAACATGGATAAAAGCGTTATCCCGGGAGACGGTGTTGTTACAGGTTATGGAAAAGTGGATGGTAGATTAGTATATGTTTTTGCCCAGGATTTTACAGTGTTTGGAGGTTCATTAAGCAGAACCAATGCCGATAAAATAATAAAAGTACATAAGCTGGCTTTAAAAATGGGAGCTCCCGTTATAGGGCTAAACGATTCGGGAGGAGCCAGAATACAAGAAGGAGTGCAAAGCTTAGCCGGGTATGGTGAGATATTTTATTTAAATGTAAAAGCATCCGGAGTTATTCCTCAAATATCGGCTATTATGGGCCCATGTGCCGGAGGAGCAGTGTACTCTCCTGCCTTAACCGATTTTATTTTTATGGTTAAAGACACCAGCTACATGTTTGTAACTGGTCCTGAAGTAATTAAAACAGTAACTCACGAAGAAGTGACCAAGGAAGAACTTGGTGGTGCCATCACCCATAATACCAAAAGTGGAGTTGCTCATTTTGTTTCAGATAATGATGAGCAAACCTTAATGATGATTCGTGAATTATTAAGCTTTCTTCCTTCCAACAATATGGAGGAAACACCTATCATTCCTTCCGGCGATAAAACGGACAGAGAAGATGAAAATCTTCAGGAAATGGTGCCGGCAGATCCGAACAAACCTTACAATATGCTCGATTTGGTAACAACGGTTATCGATAATCAACATTTTTTAGAGGTGATGCCGCAATACGCTAAAAACATCATTACCGGCTTTGCTCGATTCAATGGCAGATCTGTAGGAATTGTAGCCAATCAGCCGGCCTTTTTAGCAGGCGTATTAGATATTAATTCCAGCACTAAAGCCGCTCGTTTTGTTCGATTCTGCGATTCGTTTAATATACCGCTGGTTACCTTTGTAGATGTGCCCGGCTTTTTACCCGGAACCACTCAGGAATATGGCGGTATAATAAAAAATGGGGCAAAGCTATTATATGCCTACGCCGAAGCCTCGGTGCCAAAAATAACAGTTATTACGCGCAAAGCCTACGGAGGAGCTTATGATGTAATGGCGAGTAAGCATGTAATGGCCGACGTTAACTTTGCTTACCCAACAGCCGAAATTGCAGTCATGGGACCGGAAGGAGCTGTGAATATAATTTTTAGAGATGATGTAAACACCGAAAATAAAAGTAAAAAGGTAGATGATTACAGAACCAATTTTGCCAATCCGTATCGTGCTGCAGAGTTAGGTTATATAGACGAGATTATTTTACCAAAGCAAACTCGTCAAAAAATTATTCAGGCACTGGACATGACGCAAAACAAGAGTGAAACCAATCCTCCTAAAAAACATGGAAACATGCCTTTGTAAAACAACTCTGTAAGAAAAGCATCTTTTTGTTCAACCAGTAACAAGAATAAAATGAATACACTTGAGCAACTAAAGCAATACACTAAAGTGGTAGCCGACACAGGAGACATTGAATCTATGAAAGCATTTAAACCTTTGGATGCCACAACGAATCCATCGTTAATTCTTAAGGCTGCTCAAAATTCTATATATATGCATCTGATTGATGATGCCATTCATTACGCTCAAAAAAAAAGCAATCAAACTGATGAGCAGCTAGCAATTGCCTTAGACAAAGTTGCTGTAAATTTTGGATTGGAAATACTAAAAATCATTCCTGGCCGGGTTTCAACCGAAGTTGATTCCCGATTAAGTTTTAATACCAATAAAACAATAGCCAAAGCCATCGAAATTATAAATCTATATGAAAATGAAGGTATTCACCGAAACAAAATATTAATAAAAGTTGCATCCACTTGGGAAGGCATTAAAGCTGCTGAAAAACTTGAACTACAAGGTATTCACTGCAATCTCACCTTACTATTCAATATAACTCAGGCTATAGCTTGCGCCGATGCCGGTGTTCAATTAATATCTCCTTTCGTAGGCAGAATTTACGACTGGCACAAAAAAGACAGAGGTGTTGATCACATAAAAGCCAGTGAAGATCCTGGTGTATTATCTGTAACCAACATTTACAACTATCTAAAAAAACACAACTACAAAACAGAAATAATGGGGGCCAGCTTCCGTAACAAAGAGGAAATCATTGAACTAGCCGGATGTGATTTACTTACCATATCGCCCAAACTACTTGCAGAACTTGAAGCCGGTACTATACCCATAAATATAAAATTATCAACCAACCATATACGTAACATGGCTATATCAAAAATGCAGGTTAAAGAAGATAATTTCAGGTGGTTGTTAAATGAAGATGCCATGGCCACCGAAAAACTTGCACAAGGCATTAGAAACTTCAGCAAAGACTTAATTCTGTTAGAACAGTTAATGTTGAATAAGCTTAAATCATAAATTGCTTTTATTCTACCAACGTTATCTCATAGCTAACAGCCTGTTATATCACATCACAGAGCACTTATATTACAAACACAACACATCAAACATTTGCTAATCGAAGCTTCAAATCCATATGCCTAAAAGTCAAATATTTGAAATCCATCAAAAACAGTGAAACCCTTTTTAAACTCCGGCGTAGACAAGGCATTAAGAGGAAAAAACAATTTATCCTCCTTGTTATAAACTCAGTGTGATATCTATGAAAAAAAGCATAATATGCTTTGGATTATTGTTATTAATCCTTAGCTCGTGTATCAGTGAATTCAGTGACAAACTAAATAAAATTGAAGAATCTGATTTCAATATTAAATTGGCCTCTCCAATAGCCAGCGGAAATTTTTCAATTGGAGAATTAGCTGAAGAATTATCCAGACAAAACCTTGATGTTACTACAGATGAAGATGGGATAACTACTTTTTTTTATCGGCAACCATCTGTGTTTTCACAACATGCCAGTGAACTTTTTTCCATCTCGAACCAAACATTTAATCAAAAAATAAATTCCGGAGTTGATCTTCCTGCAGGAGGACCAGGCCAAACACTTAACATACAAGACACATACAATTTTGATCTTACCAGTAGCGAAGGCGACCAAATGTATGAGATACAATTAAAAGGTGGAACTCTTGATTTAGGTTTAAGTGGTAATTTACCTGCTACAGGTGAAATAACATTGGTTTTTACCTCTATTATAAAAAACAATATACCGGTTACTGTTAATTATCAGTGGACTTCTGACGTTTCACAAAGTCATTCTGAACAAATTGATTTAACAGATGCTACCATTGATTTAACAGATGGAAGTACTGATTTCAATCAGTTTATTTTCAACACAGATCTTACCATCAATTACAATGGTAAAGCGATATCATCTACCGATGGTTTTAATATAGACATTAACTTAATAAATCTGGATTTCGAATTATTAACGGCTACCTTTGGGAACAGAAATATAGCTGCAGATCCAAGTTATTTTAAACTTAATTTTATTGATGAAATAAAGCATGGCAGATATTTTCTGGAAGAACCTGCATTACACTTTGATATTATTAATTCTATAGGTGCTCCGGTTAATATTGCACTAAATCAAATTGTAGCACATTCCATTGATAAAGGTATCTTACCTCTTACCGGAAGCTTCCTTGATACGCCCATAGAAATAGCATATCCCCTTATACCGGGCAATAAAAAGAGAACTGAAGTTAGTATAGATGAAACAAACTCTAATCTTCCCGAAATATTAGAATTCCAGCCAGATAGTCTAGAGTATACTTTTAATGGCATCGTTAATCCTGCTAATAACAGCGATATTCATTTTGTCACAGATACATCTGCCATAAAGGCCAATGTGTTATTGGAAGTTCCGCTTAAAGGCTACATTAAAAACGTACTGATTGCCGAACCTTATGACTTTGACGGTTCTGTTTTTGAAGATATTGACAATGCTTTATTAAGTATCAATGCAGAAAACAGCTTACCCTTAGATGCAAAAGTTCAAGCGATTTTTAAAGATGAAAACAACATCATATTAGACAGCTTAATCTATGATAACACCACTATTATTCCTGCTGCACAAACTGATGAGAATGGAGAAGTAACAAGCAGTTCAAGCGAGTCGATTATAGTTGTATTAAACAGTGAGCGTCTTCAAAAAATATCCGGAGCGCAAAAGCTTGTTATCCGGGCTTTACTAAACACCCCTGATAGTCCTGATCAATCTATCATCTTTAAAGAAGAAAACAAATTAGAGATAAACCTCTTTGGTCAAACTGAATTCAACGTTGAATTTTAACCATTTCTCTAAAAAAACCAGAATCAAGTCATGCGAAGTCAAGTTATAGCTTTTATCATATTTTTAGGAACTGTGAATCTGATGGCACAAGGAGAATTCTCTTTGTACAGTCTAAATGAATCGGTTCCCCAGGCACATCAGTTAAACCCTGCCTTCAACTCTAACCATACAGTTGTTATTGGTTTACCTGTGATAGCCTCTACTCACCTGTCACTAAACACTGACCAGTTATCTTTTAATAACATGTATAGCCTGCAATCAAATGGCAATTACAAACTCGATTTCGATAAAATATCAGAAGGCCTTAATGGTAAAAATAATCTTTCTATCAATAGTGATGTACAATTATTTTTTCTGGCCCTTAACTTAAAGAAGAGTCATTTTACATTGGCCGTAAATGAGCGAATAAGCTCTTTATTTACTTATTCTGATGATATCGTTAATCTGGGTTTATTCGGTAACGGCGATAAAAGTGTTTTAGGCAAAAAAATAGATTTTAGTGAGATGTCCTTAAATCAAATGGTATATCATGAAATAGCTTTAGGTTTTGCTCGCGAAATAAATGATAAACTTACCATTGGATTTAGAGCCAAATACTTGGCGGGAGTTGGCAACCTCCAAATTAAAGATATAAATGGGTACGCTATAACTACTCCTGAACAAATACATATTGAGCACAGTGGTTTTTCTGCTTATACAGCAGGTAATTCTTATTTCGATAGTGATGAAGATATCTCAACACTTTTAACAAATACCTTACCCGGTAAAAACAAGAACACAGGTTGGGCATTTGATTTAGGAGTAAATTACTCCTTCAACGACAAAATAAGTATTTCTGCAGCAGTCAACGATATTGGCTATATCAATTGGAAAGACGACACTAAAGAAAGTTATTTTAACCCAATGAGCTACAACTTTAATGGATTTGAATTGGAAAAGTTTCTTGACAATAGAGATTCTGAAGATTACTTTGAACAAGAACTGGATTCTCTCGAGAACCTTTTTACTTCAGAAGAAACAGACAATATAGAATACCGATCTTCTCTTGTAGCCAATGCAAATGTAGGTTTTGATTATTCATTTCACCCCAATCATCATATTGGTGCCATAGCACACGCTTCTATATCATCCGGATCGTTTGTTCCGGCATATGGCATTTACTACAATTATCAACCTAAACGCGTATTGAATTCTGTAGTTAATGTTGCATTTAGAAATGGACAATTAAATTTAGTTGGAGTTGGTGCATCTTTAGATCTGGGTCCATTTCAAGTTTATGCATCAACCGAATCGCTAACCTCTTTAATTAAACCGGATAATGCAAGCGTTATAGATGCTCGTTTGGGGATCAATTTAATATTTGGCAAAAACAAAAAGAAGAAAAAAAAAACGGTAACCGCTCCTGACAAAGTAGCGGCTATCTCTTACTACGAAAAACCTGATATGGAGTTGGAAGAGGAACTTGAGATAGTCGATGAAACAATAGAGCCTAAAATACAAGAAGCTCCTGTGGCATCAACAGTTGCAGTTGCAGAGCCTGTTATTGTTCCACAAGGAAATCATAAAGATGAATTAGAACTAGGTCATTATATTGTTGTTGGAGCATTTGAATCAAAATATAATGCTGAGATATATAGTAGCCAACTTAAAAATGATGGTTTTGATAACAATTTCGGTTTTTTAACCAATAAGGATTACTACTATGTATATGTTTATGAAAATACCGGAAATATAGATAAGGCCCGAGAAATAAGAAATAACTATAGAAATATTAATAAACACGAGTTCCCAAACTCATGGCTTTTAAGTGTGGTAAGAAACAATTAAGTCATCTAATTTAAAAGCACAGAGAAGGCAGTCCAATAGTGATTGCCTTTTTTTATGTCCAAAATCTATAACTATCCTAATTTTTATAACAGCTGATTTTCAAAATGATACTTTAGAATTTTAAATATTATCAGATTGCTTGAAGAAGAGACTTATTGAATAGCCATATCTAGGGAATGAGTCGATGATGATAAGCAAGCTGATTAGAATATAATTATATGGCGCATTTTCATGTTTAATTGGTAATACACTTTACCTATATGTTTAGCTATAAATACAATTCTGTAATCGCTCTAAATGCGGGTAACTGTTCTCTTACTTAAATACCTTTTTTAACCCGCAATATGCATTAGAAAATCTATTACACATTGAAATCACCTCAAAACAAGACACTTTGTTGCTTCACTGCCACTCACCAGAACGATGCTATGCCTCGTTTCTGTAAAGCCTTGTTTGATTGTGCTTTCAATGTTCATGACGAAATTCTAATACATAATTCCATCTAACTAATATTGTTTTGCCAAACAGGCTTTCTTTTTGCTTGATCAAAAAGAAACAAAAAAATCAAGTTCAATTCATCCTTCAGCCCACCTCCTTGTTGAATCTATTGCCGTCACACATCCCTTATTCACCCGCATTCAACTGCGTCGCGCTATTACCGGCTCGGGCCAATTGAACCGGCCAACACTCATTTTTATCGAGATAGAACTAAAATACTTGAAATAGTTAGCTACTCGGTTTTACTTTTCAAAAAGTCTTAGGAATCCGGGTTTAACTAATCTAATCTGGTAATATTTCAACCATCATTACGCCTCTGTATTAAATTAATTACAGATTTTTATTGATTTCATAATAGAACTAAGAACAGCCTTAATAGGTATTAAAATCTTCCTGTATAGATTAACTAAATTTTTTGCCTAGACCCAGTTATTGTACTTGATCCTCTATAAATCCGCTTTAACACCAAAGTGTATAAACGCAAAAAAGGTTAGTCTTCAAATAAATGAAAACTAACCTTTTTTAAAAGTCGGCGGCGACCTACTCTCCCACAGTATGCAG
>NZ_VCHY01000189.1 GCF_005877885.1 Labilibacter sediminis | reverse complement strand
TGAACCTGAAGTCCAAGAGTCAACGGAGCAAGGCTCAGGTTCTGATGATGAATCGAACGCATCCATTCATACTCAATATGAAGAGGAAGAAACCAATGAGGAGGAGACAACGCATTTCTCTCCTCAGCGCACTATGGAGGATATCCCTGATCCAAATGCCTCTAAGGCAGGAGGAACTCCTTTCATGCCATCTGACACAGGGATATTTGAGAATTTGGAACCTCTTGGAGATGCTCCTATTCTCACTGAGAGTGCGTCACACTCTAGTGAGATGGGAAACTTTTTTATTGACCGCGTTGTTGACTCTGCTGCTACAAAAGACGACATTTCTGATGAGTCTGAAGAGGAAAGAGCTGATGAGTTGAATCTCTTTTCCAACGATGTTTCAAGGAACGACATTGTGCACGCACAAAACAAAGTCCTACGTTCCTTGAAACGCATGAAAATTTCTGATGACGCAAAGTTGAAGAAGCTAGAAGGAGTGCCAGCCAAGTTAGATGAGGTACTCGCTTCTGTGAAATAGGTTGAAAAGGTTGCAAAGGAGAATCTTGGACAGTTCAGTACCACTGCTCAACAAACGCAGTCTGAACTGGTTCAACAAACAATTGAGCAACTGGAGCATGCCCACGCACTAAAGATTGAGTCTATCAAGAAGGAGCATGAACTCCAAATAAATCAACTCAAGGAATTGTTTGAAAAGGAGACGCAGTCTCTGAACAAAAAGGTAGATCTTGCGCAAGAGCGAGAGAAAGTCTTGGCGCAAG
>NZ_VCHY01000188.1 GCF_005877885.1 Labilibacter sediminis | reverse complement strand
GAAAAGAAGTTTACCGAGAGAACGGGTAAGAAGAACTGGGGAGTGAATGCTGATAAGAAGATGGGTTTTCATAAGGACCAGCTGAGATGCTACAATTGTCACGAGCCTGGACACTTTGCTCGTGAATGCACCAAGCCCAGAGTCAACTATGGAGGTAGCATGGTCCCAACTGGAAATAATACAACTGCAGCCCCTTCTAATAATGAAAGAGCAATGGTGGCTCAACAGTTCTCGTGGGAAGACCAGATGCAGGCGCTCAACCTGACTGAAGACAACAGGGCGAATCTGGCGCTAGTAGAAGAAGAAAAGGAAGCTGCTAAAGCTGAAGAACAGATGATGGACCTGCAGCATGCCTTCATGACTTCGTTCACTCCTGAGGTTAGTGATAATTCTTACTCTTGTTCTCAAGCTTGTAAAGATAAAATAGCATCTCTTAATAAACTCTTAGAGGATAGAGCTAAAGCATATCAAGAACAAGTAGATAATTTAAATAGGCAACTTGAGGATTATAGTTATGAAATCTATCAGCTCAAAAAGGGCCAAAGACCTCTCAAAGAAAAATGTGAGGCTGCTGTTAGGGACTATAAAAGAATTGCTGAAGAACATAGCATAACAGGCTCCTACCTCATATTTGCTAAGGAAGATATTGCCAAACTAACTGCTGAACTAGATGCATTGAAAGAAAAATATAAAGAAAATGAATTTAACATAAAGAAATTCGATGCATCACGTCCAGCAGCTGAAAGTCTAATTGATGAACAATC
>NZ_VCHY01000187.1 GCF_005877885.1 Labilibacter sediminis | reverse complement strand
GTACATAGAACAATAGCAACAATATCATGATGTAAGAAACGGTTGAACCAAAGACAATAAGCTTTCCAAATGAGTTTTACCAATGTGTCCATGACAATAATCCAATAGCAAATCAATATGACCAAGAGAGCAAAACGCATAGCAACATGAATCCGAGATACAAAATGAAAGACATGAAACCATAACCGAAAACCAATGATCAATGTATACACGAATGAGATCTCAAGCAATGTCCAAGTCCAATAGTGGCAACATCCCCTCTTAGGCCATTAGGGAATGAGCCCGGTAAGGTGATTACGAGACTCCTTTGAGTAGTCGTAATCCCTCTCCTTACCACCTCGGTCCATACCCCACTCCTCCACCGGGTACTCCCGAGTCCGCCGCTCAACATACTAAACGAATTAGTACTCAAGCCGCCGCGGGTGTCCAACCATAACCTTTCCAAGAGTCCAATAACATTAGCTTTTCAACAATAAGGATTATACCGATACAAGAGTCCAATGATGTCATGACCAAACAATGAAAAAAATACTCAAGAGAACTCATGATAACCAATAGCACAAATTCACTACGATGACACGTTGAATACAAAGGATAGATTTATATACAATAATACCCTTAGAACTCAAGAATAACTTTGGGAACATGAGTATCTTTGGAAAACAATAGCAAAGTAATCCAAATCTTTCCAATAAAATGACACTTATACAAAGGAATACCATAATCACTTTAAGAACTCCAATTTAACCAAAGATATAACATAT
>NZ_VCHY01000186.1 GCF_005877885.1 Labilibacter sediminis | reverse complement strand
AATGGTAGTCATTCTCAGGTTTCAAAAGCTCACAGCATCTCTAATAGTGTTGGTTCTAACACCAAAGCTCCACTCCTACACCCTCTTGAATATGATCAATGGGTTGATAGGATGGAAGACTATTTGTACAACATGGACAAAGATCTATGGAGGTCTGTTTCTAAAGGTCCTGTTGTGGTTGGTACAGCAGCTGCCATGGGTGGAGCTGAAGAAGATGTAGCCATAAATACCAATGCTGAAGAGAGACAACAAGACAACGACAGGCGAGCAAAGATGGAGCTGAGGTATGGTCTTCCTACCTACATCTATACTCGTGTCCAAGATTGCAAATCTGCAAAAGAAATGTGGGACAAGTTGAAAGGTATGTATCAAGGAACCGATAGGCGTAAGAAGGGACAAATGAGAAACGTTGTATACGAGTTTGGAGGTTTTGCTCAAAAAGAAGGAGAATCGTTGTATGACTGTTATACACGATTTTGTATTCTTGTTGATTCCCTGAGAAAGCATGGGATTGAGCGAACTCAGATGGAGCTTAACGTTTTGTTTCTCAAAGCTTTACGAAAGGAGTGGAAGCAGATTTGTTCACACATACGTAATAACGAACAAGTTGATGAATGTACCTTGATTGAGTTGTACGATTTGCTCAAAAATCATGAGGATGATCTTGACATGAATGACGACAACAAAGTGACAGGTGGCCAACTCGCATTCGTGAGTCAGAGTGATGGGTGCACCTCAAAGTCTGAGAAAGAATTTTCTGGTAAAGAG
>NZ_VCHY01000185.1 GCF_005877885.1 Labilibacter sediminis | reverse complement strand
GCAAATCAATTACCATTTTCTCACCCAATCCTCATACGAATAATATTTACGTCTAATCCAACCATTTAAACGTAAATAACAACTCAAACAACTCTCACACTCAGTTGTCATCACACCCGAAACTTGACCAAAACACTCGTTGGTCACAATCAAACACCAGCCAGGCACCTATGATTACAACTAATCATATAGTATACCAACATACACACACCTGACTTGGTTCTGGTCTTACAAGTTCTCCCCTCCTTTTAAGGATTCCGTCCCCGGAATCATCTCGAAAAGAACGAGGGCGAGTCAATCACACTCTCGCCACTAACTACCCACACGTATCATGTGCCTTTAATCTCATACCATTTCAATGGTAACACGCACACACTACTCGAGTCTATAGCATCTCATGCTCTTTCACATGATTCATCATGTTAACTCACAAGGTAAAACACTTTTACCATCAACTTTCAACATACTAGTGGCAAAATAGTAAACTATTTCCACTCTCATCAACATTAGCATCAAGTCTCACTTGAAGCTCACTCAAGGTAGTCTCATATCTCAGCTACCTATCTGGTTCATCAAAACCCAAATCAGCAATCCATTTCACAACTCATCCTCTGGCAGTGATTGGCTTCGAAACTAATAAGGAAACGATCCCGTTAATCTCTAACCACCACTTTACAACCAACCAGCACTCATGACTTCACAGTCATTTATCAATTTATTACTTTACCTTCAGCCCTAAGGTAAGTAAACCAATAATTATCTCGTATGCCGT
>NZ_VCHY01000184.1 GCF_005877885.1 Labilibacter sediminis | reverse complement strand
TCTGCCATGATTGACATGCAAACTAAAATTGATGCTTTGTCTAAGAAAAATTCTTTATAAAAAGATGACATCAAAGTTCTTCAGGAAAGACTAAGAGTAACCTGTCTGTCAAATGAGCTTCTTTACACTGATAAAGAAAATGCCATCTCTCTTTTGACCAAAGAGCAGAACATCTTAAATCATTGGGCTAAATCTCATAATAATTTAAGTCATCTTTTATCAGCTCAAATTCCTGATCAGTGTGAAAAGATTCTTGGTGGAAATATTGATGATGCTGACAAACTTATTCATGAAACTAAAACTGAATTTCCATCAGATGATGAATTGGTCAAAGATTTTAAAACGAAGTTTGTCAGCAACTCATTTATAAACCAAAGCTTAATTGACAGCTACTGTGTCACTAATCCTGAGGGTGTAACTGAGTGTAAAATAAAAATCACTGCTAATGATCATACATCTTATCCTGATTACCTTGAGAGGCTTGCTGCTTTGATTGAAAACATTATTGTTTTTCCTATCTCAAATGGTATCTTTCATGTTGTTCATGAACAATTGGATCACTATCCTAACTGTAGTGTCTCAGCTCAACAAGTCAGTCCCAATATTGAGACCATCTCCCCCTTGAGTCCTAATATTGAGACCATGTCCCCTTCAGTTCCAATTCCATCCTCTCAAAACTCCTCGTGTGAGGCGTATAAGCTGAAGAAAAATAGATCTCAGTATATGTCTCAAAAGAAAAACACTGGAATTAGAATTTGCTATAGGTGTGGTGATC
>NZ_VCHY01000183.1 GCF_005877885.1 Labilibacter sediminis | reverse complement strand
ATGTCTTTAAGTTGTACATCTCCACTTCTTATGTAAACCATTCAATCATCACCAATCTTACCATAGTTGCATCAACAAGTACTTCTCTAGATGAAGATTATCAATGTAGAAGTCATGTTTATCAAGATACGATATGTTATAAGCTATTAGGTCTCTAACTTGGTCACCACTCAAAAACAACATCGTTAAGGAAGCTATTGGGTACTTGGCTAAGAATTGGCCACACCAAGGGTGTGTCAATCCTTTTCGATTTAGTAGGGATACAAACAAGAACTAGACATGTACTTTTACCATCTTTCGATTGTAGGCTTACTCTTTCTTTCTCAAATCTTTTATAAACCCAAACTAGAGTGATAATAATATGAATCAAGAATACATTCTTGGAAATAGTATGATTGATTTGTCTCCGTTGAGAGGAGAACTTAATGTTTTTGCATAATCTATATAGAGGTTTTGAAAGGATCAATTGTGTGTTTGTGGATGTCTTTAAGTGGTACATCTCAACTTCTTATGAAAACCATTCAATCGTCACTAATCTTATCATATTTGCATCAACAAATACTTCTCTAGACGAAGATTATCATTGCATAAGTCATGGTTATCAAGATATGACATGTTTTAAGCAATTAGGTCTTTAACTTGGTCACCACACAAAAACAACCTCGTTAAGGAAGCTATTGTGTATTTGGCTAAGAATGGACCAAACTAAGGGTGTGTCAATCCATTTCGATTCAGTTGGGATTCAAACAAGAACTAGACATGTACTTTTACCATCTTTCGATTGTAGG
>NZ_VCHY01000182.1 GCF_005877885.1 Labilibacter sediminis | reverse complement strand
AGCCTGAGGAGGACGACACTGATGCACATTTCCAGGAAGTCCAATTGGAGCAGGATGCAGATGCAGCAGATTCCGAGGATGAGGTGTACGAGGTTATCATCCTAGATGACCCGGAGGTGATCGTGTTGAGCGACTCCGAGGAGAGCACAGGAGATATTTCGCCAGTTACAGAGGAGGTCGAGGAGCCTATGCTTTTTGTCCATCGCTTCTTGCGATCGGGCAAAGAGTATTAGCCAGATTTTTGGATGCATTTGTTTATTTTCCCTGTTTTGTTTTTGTTTTTAGAGATATTAGTATATTGATGGTTTAGTACTTTCAAATTTTTGCATATATGGAATATTGATCAGATTCACGAGTTTTGCAGAAAGCAGGCATTTTTATGATTACCACTTTACGCACGCGCGCCTAAACTCAAGTGTGGGGTGGAGCAACATCGCTGCAACTATGGACTTCACTTTGATTTCAAGCCTACAATGGCTGTGACACTTCTCTTCAGCAAGGATCTACACACAGTTGTACGACCCTTCGAGAGCAACAACGCTGCAATATCCCAGGGGAGTCTGTTCCAATCTTTCACTTTTAGTTTATTTTGTACAACGAGGGCGTTGTACAGTCTAAGTGTGGGGTATGGGGATATTGACACCACCTAAAGATATATATTAAAATGCAGAAGATTTAGAGCATTCAAAGGCAGTCTCTCTTTTCATAAATCCGAGTGAATCGTTTTTCTTAAATGTATCTTGAAAAAGATTTCGAGTTACTATTGTTAGTAGTCTTTAGCTTTTATACA
>NZ_VCHY01000181.1 GCF_005877885.1 Labilibacter sediminis | reverse complement strand
GCTGAGATTGATTATATCTGTAAGTCCCGATCTTCACAATATCAATCCAACTGTCAGAGAAGCGCGGAAAACTAATCTAACAGTGTTTATGAAACAGTAAGAACACAATCAAGAATCTTCAATTGCACACTATTATTGATCAATAGTCAAGTACAAAAGAACTCTCTCTCTTTCTAGAAATCTCGCCCTCTCTCTGTCTCTCTGGCTCTCTGATTGACCAACAGGTGCAAATGAGGATCATTTGCACCTTTTATACATAAGACATTAGTTTAGACGGGCCTAGGGCCTTTTCATGGACCTGGGCTAAATGTTCCTAACTAATAACTAGCCCAATACACTAAATACCCATATTTAATCTATTAATTACAAATAAAGCCCAAATGATTTATTAAAGCATAAACCATTAATTTTAGCCCAACAATCTCCCCCTTGGTTTATTGCTTTAATCTTGAAATAAGCTTCTGGCTTTATCTTGAATCTGGCTTCAGTGTAGGTCTTGAATCAGCAACTCCAGTCTTGAATCTTCAAACTTGACAGCTTGTGGAGTCTGACTCAACTTGATCACTCTAGTAGGTGCAAACGTAGCAACACTCTGATTGGGGAGGAATCCAACACAGCTTGTAGCATAATCTTCAAAAATTCACCTTGCTCATGGGAAATAAAATTTTGTGCTTGAACGAATTATCCATCTTCTTTTCCAGTCTCTGATAGTCTTCACCAGTCACCGTCTCTATGGGATTTGAATTCCCCCGTTGTCCTTAAAGATTTAAATCATTTAAGTCATAGACAACGTTGT
>NZ_VCHY01000180.1 GCF_005877885.1 Labilibacter sediminis | reverse complement strand
GATTATTAGGGCTTGCGAATTGAATGACAAGCAGCTAGAAACGAATCCTTACTCCAAGTCACCAACTCAATACTCTAAGTCACCTGCTCTGACTTATTATGTTTTACCTTCTGGTCAAACAGAATATTCAACATCCTCTCCACAACCTTCTGGGTCTTCAACATCTGCAGCTCCTGCTAAACCACACTCACCAGCTGAAGTGATTGTGGCATCTAACAATCCTATCATCAAGGATGTCTGTGAATCCTCCTGCTCACAAACCTGCCTCGAGAAGATGAACAGATACCGTGAGCAGAATGAGCGGCTAGTAAGAGAAGTTTTTGACCTTGAAAATGCGGTGTATAATGCCAAGAAACCTCTTAGAGCTGCCTTAGAGAAACTTGAAGCTACTCAATCAGATAATAAGAAGCTTCAGGAAGAACATAGCGTTGCGAGAGTCCAACTCAGGGTTGCCAAGGATCAGATTGCTGAACTATCCGCTGAACTCAGTGCCTTAAAAGCCAAATACAACGATGCTGACTTTACCTTTAAGAAATTTGATGTGTCCAGTGTCGTTGTAGAGTCCATGATAGAGAAGCATTATCAGTTTAAAGATCAAAAGACCAAGGGGTTAGGGTATTCGAGTGTTCCACCTCCGTTCAATGGCAACTTTACCCCACCCCTTGAGAATTTGGAGATTGAGCAAGCCTTGCAATCCCAGAGACAGAAAAATGGCAGAGCAACGAGCCGCTGAACCATCTCGCACTACTGAGGACACTAAGCTGAACGCTACTGATGCTTCTACCTCAGGTGCAGATGGAGTAAT
>NZ_VCHY01000018.1 GCF_005877885.1 Labilibacter sediminis | reverse complement strand
CTGCATACTGTGGGAGAGTAGGTCGCCGCCGACTTTTAAAAAAGGTTAGTTTTCAATAGAAGACTAACCTTTTTTGCGTTTATAGACTTTGGTGTTAAAGCGGATTTATAGACTACTTCTTAAGTGTATATTGGTTCCGGATTAATCCGATACTACTTCGAAATGACTTCGCCTGTAAACCAGTATTGAATCATGAATAATTCATAATAAATACAGTACAAAGTCACCTTTAAGTGAGTTTATAGTGAGTTTGTAGTGACTTTATAGTGTGTTTATAGTGAGTTTTATCGCATTTTGTTATGACGCATTCCCGAAGTTGTTATGAAGAAAATAAACGGAGATTGTTATTGAAAGAATCATAGAATCCCAATTAGCTCATGTCTAATTCAAAAGAACTCATTATTGTCGATGCAAGGAGGGGACAAATATTATTGACTTATCATTTAAAGAGCGCGATTTACTTATGAAGAAATTACTTCTCCCAGCTCTCCTGTAATTTTTATCTATATTGATATAGTTCCTACTTTTATCGGTGATAGATTATCTAGATCCTATCATTTTTGGAGCTATTTCATAGCTGATGAGAAATTATATATCTATTTGTAGGAAAAGCGTACTTTATTAATCAACATTAAAAAAAACACTCGTATAGAGAAGGAAATGATATTAGCTGAAGATAAAAAAAGGCTGATGAAATGGTTTCAACAGCCTTAATTTAATTATTTTAATGTAATAGGTTTAAATTAAACCTCTATCATTTAATAATGCATTTTCATCAGGTTTGGCACCTCTAAACTTTTCATATAATTTCATTGGATCTTCAGTCCCTCCTCTTTCAAGAATATTAGTTCTGAATTTACTCGCTGTTTCTTTGTCAAAAATTCCATTTTCATTAAACGCCTGAAAAGCATCAGAATCTAAAATAGCTGCCCATATATATGCATAGTAACCTGACGAATATCCAACAGGACTTGAGAATACGTGGTTAAAGTAGGTGCTTCTATATCTTGTTACTATTTCAGGTATTAACTTCATATTTGTAATACTTTGATTTTCGAAACTGTTTGGGTTATCGTTTAGTGGACTTTTTAAGGTATGATAGTCCATATCCAAAATAGCAGCTGCAAGATACTCGGTAGTAATAAATCCCTGGTTAAATTTAGCGCTGTTCTGAATTTTATTGATTAACTCATCAGAGATAACTTCATTTGTTTTATAGTGTTTTGCATAGTATCTTAATAATTCTGGTGTAGATGCCCAATGTTCCATGATTTGAGATGGTAATTCAACAAAGTCGCGAGGAACATCAGTACCGGATAAAGATTCATATACGCAATCAGATAAAAGTCCGTGTAAGGCATGGCCAAACTCATGAAATAGGGTTTGGACTTCTTCAAAACTTAATAACGCAGGCGTGTCATCTGTAGGACTGGTAAAATTACACACCATAGTAATAACTGGTGAAATATTTTTCCCATTCTTTACCGACTGCTTGCGATACGAACTCATCCATGCTCCGCCTCTTTTGCTTTCTCTTGGGTGAAAATCCATATATAAAACACCTACATGATCGCCATTTGCCTCTTTAACAATAAAAGCTTTTGCATCTGAGTGGGGAAGAGGAAGAATGTTGTTTTCTTCAAATGTTAAGCCGTAAAGTTGGTTGGCTGTATATTTAATACCGTCTACCACATTGTTTAATTCAAAGTATGGTCTGATTTCATTTTCATCTAAATCGTATTTAGCTTTCTTTACTTTCTCTGAATAATACCACCAGTCCCAGGCTTCAAGCTTAAAGGTATTGCCTTCTTTTTTAATAATTTCCTGCATATCAGCAACCTCTTGTTCTGCAACAGCAAGTGATTTCTCCATTAAAAATGAAAGTTTATCTGTTACCGTAGAAGGTGTTTTTGCCATATTTTGCTCAAGGATATATGATGCGTGATTCTCATACCCTAATAGTTGGGCTCTCTCTACCCTAAGAGATACAATTTGCTTGATAATTTCTTTGTTGTCGAATTCGTTATTATTATCTCCTCTGTTGATATAAGCATTGAATAATTCTTTGCGTAAATCTCTGTTTTCAGCATACTGTAGAAATGGGATAATGCTTGGTTTATGTGTTGAGAATGCCCATTTCCCTTCGTAACCTTTTCTGTCGGCTAGTTTTGAGGCTGCCTCAATAACTCCTTCATTTAATCCGGCCAGGTCTTCTTTATTATCTATCAGTAGGATGTAGTTGTTGGTTTCACTTAATACATTGTCGCCAAACTGAAGAGTTAGAGAGGCTAATTTTTCATTAATTTCTCTAAACCTAGCTTTTGCATTAGTGTCAAGATTTGCACCACCTCTGTTAAAAGATTGATATTTTTTTTCAAGTAGCATATGTTGCTCTTGCGTTAGCTTTAAATCATCTTTCTGTGCATAGACTGATTTTATTCTTTTAAATAATGCCAGGTTCAAATAAATATCGTCATTGTGTTTTGACAATAAAGGAGCAATTTCTTTAGCTATTGTTTTAAGTTCTTTGTTTGTATTAGCACTCGTAAGGTTATAAAATATGCTGGAAACCTTTTTTAGCAATGGGCCGCTTAATTCAAAAGCTTCAATGGTATTAGCAAATGTAGGAAGTTCCTTATTGGCTGTAATTTGTTTAATGTTGTTTTGCTGTTCTTCCATAGCATCCTTAAAAGCAGGAGCAAAGTGTTCTGGTTTAATAAGGTCAAACGGAGGAACTTCATATGGAGTGTCAAATTTACCTAGTAAAGGATTGTCGTTCATTTTAGTTGTGTTGGTACAGGCACTTGATAATACAAGAGCCAGTAATAAGTAGCTTATAAACTTTTGCATGTTATAATAATTATTGATTTGCCACGAAATTATATAATGTTATTTGAAAAATAAATGATGTTTGGCATTATAAAAACTTACACAAATAACATCAAAGGGCGCAGATAATGATTTTTTATTCCTGATTAAATCATATGAGAAATGTCTTATTAAATTGAAATTAGATGGCCTTGTTCATAATTCTAAAACACTGAAGATTAACAATTAAAGAAATAATTCTTTAATAAATTCAGGACTGGAATGTACCAAAGAATGCTGTCATAAATTATTGATATTTAACTTGTCACAGCCGTTTGTTATGTTGTAAAACAATTATTTTTTTGGGGGTAAAATTCTGAAAAGGACATTTTAAGTCTTACTTTTGTGGAAAAATTATAGGTAAGTTAAATAATTAAAACAAAATTAATATGAAACCATCGCACATTGAGCACTTAGGAATTGCAGTTAAAAGTTTAGACGAGGCTATTCCTTTTTATGAAAAAGTATTTGGATTAGAGTGTTACGCTATCGAAGAAGTAGCAGAGCAAAAAGTAAAAACTGCTTTTTTTAAAGTAGGAGAAACTAAAATTGAGTTGTTAGAGTCAACTGATCCAGAAGGACCGGTAGGTAAATTCATTGAGAAAAAAGGAGAAGGTGTTCATCATGTTGCATTTGCTGTTGAAAATTTAGCTGAAAAGTTAGTTTCAATTCAAGAAGCAGGTGTTAAAGTAATTGACAAGACTCCTCGTAAGGGTGCTGAAGGATTAAATATTGGTTTCTTGCATCCAAAATCAACTTTTGGAGTTTTAACAGAATTGTGCGAAGATCCTTCTAAATAATAAATAGTAATATTTTATTTCATGTCAAGTCAAGATAAAATTAAAAAGCTTATAGACCTTAGAAGTGAGGCTAAGTTAGGTGGAGGTCAAAAAAGAATAGACGGCCAGCATGCAAAAGGAAAGATGACCGCTCGTGAGCGTATTGAAGCGCTTTTGGATGATGGGAGTTTTGAGGAGTTTGATATGTTTGTTACGCACCGTTGTACAAACTTTGGTATGGCTAAGAAAAAGTTCATGGGTGATGGTGTAGTAACCGGACATGGAACTATTGACGGTCGTGTTGTTTATGTTTTCTCTAAAGATTTTACAGTTTTAGGTGGATCATTGTCAGAAACAATGGCGGGCAAAATCTGTAAAATTATGGATATGGCCATGAAAGCCGGGGCTCCTATTATCGGTATAAATGATTCGGGTGGTGCTCGTATTCAGGAAGGAGTAACTGCTTTAGCCGGTTATGCTGAGATTTTCCAACGTAACATTGAAGCTTCTGGAGTAATTCCTCAAATATCTGCTATTTTCGGTCCTTGTGCGGGTGGTGATGTATATTCTCCAGCCTTAACAGATTTCATTATGATGACTGAGGAGAACGCTTATATGTTCGTAACTGGTCCTAAGGTTGTGAAAACTGTAACAGGTGAGGATATTTCTGTGGAAGATTTAGGTGGTGCGCATGTTCATGCAACTAAATCAGGTGTTTCTCATTTTGAATTAGAGAACGAAGAAGAAGGACTTCTATTGATTAGAAAGTTACTTTCTTACATGCCTCAAAATAACCTTGAGGAGGCTCCGTTATTAGAAGTTTCTGATCCTATTGATAGAATGGATGATGTATTAAATACAATCATTCCAGATAATCCAAACATGCCTTACGACATGAAAGAGGTTATCCATACTTTGGCTGATGATTCTGAATTCTTAGAAGTGCATAGAAACTATGCTAAGAATATTTTAGTAGGATTTTGCCGTATGGGAGGTCAGTCTGTAGGAGTTGTAGCCAACCAGCCAAATTTCCTTGCAGGGGTATTAGATTGTGATGCATCACGTAAAGCAGCTCGTTTTGTACGTTTTTGTGATGCCTTTAATATTCCATTGTTAACTTTAGTTGATGTTCCAGGATTCCTTCCGGGAAGTGGACAGGAATATGCCGGTATTATTACTCATGGTGCTAAATTGATGTTTGCTTATGGTGAAGCTACAGTTCCTAAAATAACTGTTACTTTGCGTAAGTCATATGGTGGAGCACACGATGTAATGAGTTGTAAGCAACTTAAAGGTGATCTTAACTATGCATGGCCATCTGCAGAAATTGCGGTAATGGGAGCTAAAGGAGCTATTGAAGTTCTTGAAGGTCGTGCAATGTCAAAAATTGAAGATCCTGAAGAAAAGGCACAATATGCAGCAAACAAAGAAGCAGAGTATACTGAGAAGTTCTCTAACCCTTATAATGCAGCTGCTTATGGTTATATTGACGATGTAATTGAGCCAAGAAATACTCGTTTCCGAGTAATCAGAGGTTTACAGGTTCTTCAAACGAAAAAGGTGAGTATGCCACCTAAAAAGCATGGAAATATTCCATTGTAATAATTAACTAACAGATATGACTTTACTAAGTGTTGAATCAAGTACTTGGACGATTACTATATTAGGTTGGGCAATAGTTTTTATCGCTTTACTTTTTTTAGTAATCATATTTCTAACTGTCCCTAAGTTAATTCGATGGGCATCAAACAGAAAGATTAAAGTCGTTGAAAATGGACAAGAGGTCGTTAAGAGTTATAACGATATTTCTGGTGAAACCAATGCGGTTATTGCGACCGCATTGCATCTGTTTTTTAACGAGAGCCACGATGATGAGAGTAATGTAATTACCATTAAGCAGGTAAAAAAACGTTATTCACCATGGAGTTCGAAGTTATATGGAATGACAAATTATGGATTTCCACATAATGTTTCTAAGCAAAATCGTTACAGTCGGGGGTAATTTGCCCTTTTATCCGGCGATAACTAGTTTAATTTTCATTTAATCATCCTCCGGGTGATTGATATGAAACAAAATTTAGACACATGAAACGAACATGTAAAATTTAATCAATCAGTTTTCCACACAGGGGAATGATTAAATTTTCTTGGGAGTTCCATATGACAAATGGAAGAAAATTTAAACATATGAAAAAGTTTGATTTTTCCGTAGCAGGAAATAAATATAGTGTAGAAATAAAGGACTTTGAAGATTCGATTGCAACAGTTTCAGTAAATGGAACAGTGTACGAAGTTGAAGTTCATCAAGATAAGAAAACAGTATCAAAGACGCCAAAATTAGTGCGTAAGGCTGTTACTCGAGAGCCAGGAGAAGGTGCAGTGCCTCAAAAAGCAACAGGAGCTGGTGCTATTAAAGCTCCACTTCCTGGAAATATCTTTAAGATAGAGGTAGCAGTTGGTGATAGTGTTTCTAAAGGAGATGTACTGATTGTAATGGAAGCCATGAAAATGGAGAATAATGTCTTGGCAGAGAAGGATGGAGTTGTTAAATCAATTAAGGTAGGATTAGGTGATGCTGTATTGCAAAATGATATTTTAATTGATTTTGAATAGCTATGAGAAAGTTTATAACAGCATATAGTGTGTTAGCATTATTATTTTGCTTTCAAATAGTTTTTGGTACAGATGTTAGTGCTGCTACTGAATCGGTTGGTGCAATGGATGGCCTGTCTACTTTGTGGAATTTTACCGGTTTTGCAAATGTGGATTATCATAACCTGATAATGATTGGAGTTGGCTTGTTCTTTATATTTTTAGCCATTAAATATGACTATGAGCCATTGCTTTTAATTCCTATAGGTGCTGGTATTTTACTGGGTAATATACCCGGAGCGGATGCGTATGGTGTTTATGCAAAAGATTATTTACTTTCCTTGGTAGCCAATGGTCAATTAGAAGCTGATCAGGTAAGCCCTTCTGTACTTGAGTATTTGTACTTTGGAGTTTCAAAAGGTATTTATCCGCCTCTTATTTTCCTGGGTATTGGTGCAATGACAGATTTTTCGTCATTAATATCAAATCCAAAGCTCATGATTTTAGGAGCGGCTGCCCAAATTGGAATATTTGCTACATTTTTAGGCGCGTCTGCACTTGGTTTTACGCCGCAGGAAGCAGGGGCTATTGGTATTATTGGTGGAGCGGATGGTCCTACGGCTATCTTCTTATCATCAAAGTTAGCTCCTCATTTAATGGGTGCGATTGCAATTGCGGCATACTCGTATATGGCTCTAGTGCCGGTTATACAGCCGCCAATTATGCGATTGATAATACCAAAGAAAGAACGAGCTATTAAGATGAAGCCACCAAGAGCAGTTACGAAGACAGAGAAAATATTGTTTCCACTAATTGCATTGTTATTAACGACTTTTATTTCTCCATCAGCTTTACCTTTATTGGGTATGTTGTTTTTTGGTAACTTATTAAAAGAGTCTGGTGTTACTGAGCGATTAGCAGATACTGCACGTAATTCTATGATTAATATTGTAACAATATTGTTAGGAGTTACTGTAGGTGCGTCAACGCAAGCCAATGTGTTTTTAACAACAGATTCTTTAAAGATATTTGGTTTAGGGGCTCTATCATTTATAGTAGCAACTGCCGGTGGTTTATTATTTGCTCGCGTATTAAATATATTCCTAAGTAAGGATAATAAGATTAATCCATTGATTGGTGCTGCAGGTGTTTCTGCTGTGCCGGATTCTGCAAGGGTTGTTCAACAGGAAGGATTAAAAACAGACCCTAATAATCACCTGTTAATGCATGCTATGGCACCTAATGTTTCTGGTGTAATAGGTTCAGCAGTTGCAGCAGGTATTATGCTAAGTTTTTTATTATAAGATATACATTATACTATAGGAAGAAATTAAGGGCTGTCCGGTTGGGCAGCCTTTTTTTTGTACCCAATTGATTTGATTATGGTTGTTAAATAACAAGTGTTTTGTTTCTAACATAGTTTTTAATTTTTAGATTTCATGTAGTATGGTCGTTTGGTAGTTGTAAATGCTCCTGTTATAGCTTTATGGATGTTGGCTTTAAGTGTAATTAACAAAAATTAACAAAAAGATATAACTATTTGCAATTGTAAAATATCTTCATAAATTTGTATGCAGCTATTTAGATATGTGTAATTAATAGCTTTGGTTTACTCAAGATAAAATATCAATACTCATAATTTTAATTGAGATGTGTAATTTAATGGGGGTGAAAATAAATTTTACACACCAGTTCTGTCTTAAGGTGTTTTTTTAATGGGTGTATTGATGTATTTTTTTGTTTTCTTTTGAGATTTTACTGATTGCATGTTTAATTGCTAATTGTTAATTATTAGTCTGATAATGGAGAAGTTAGATGATTAGGATGTTGATTTTATTTAGGGTGTTAAGTGTTGATTGTTAAAAAGTGTTTTATTAAAAATGGTGTATTTTAGAATTTTATTATATATTTGTCGAAACGTTTACAAATTATAAGTGTTCCCCCACTTTTGTAAACGAATTAAAAACTCACATAATTTATTTACCACAATTACAAAAACCTTTGATCTAATGAATTTCAGAAATATTACTCAAGAATTTTTACGGAATTAGGGATTAATCGAATCTCTAGGAAAAGTTATGCCCTTTTAATGGGTATGATGTGTACTATTCTACTTGCAATATAGTGTGCTATATTGTGTCTCTCATTTTGCATTGTCTTTTTATTAAATACACAATTATTAATTTAAACCTTTTGTTTTATGCGGAAATTAGCATTATTTCTGTCTATGGTCCTTTTTATAGGATTACAGACTATGACAGCTCAGACAAAAGATATTACAGGAAAAGTAGTCGATGATCTTGGCGAAGCAGTACCTGGAGTATCCATTGTTGTTAAGGGCACCACAATTGGGACAATATCCCGTCCCGACGGTACATATTCACTAAGTGTACCTGAAGATGCAACAAATTTAGTTTTTACATTCGTTGGAATGGAAACACAGGATGTCCTAATTGCAGGGCAATCTACTATAAATGTAACCATGCAATCGGATACTGAAGATCTCGATGAAGTAATTGTTACAGCTTTAGGAGTTTCAAGAGAAAAGAAAGCAATAGGATATGCAGCTACATCAATCGGTGGGGATGACATTGCTAAATCTCAAGTTGTAAACCCGATGAATGCTATTCAAGGTAAGGTTGCAGGAGTCGAGGTTTCCACTGGAGCTGGTCCAGGGGCGACGCAAAACGTTATTATTCGAGGAACAAGTTCTTTTGGTAATGTTCAACCACTTTATATTGTTGATGGGGTACCTATTACAAATGAACAATCTCGTGGAGGAGATAATTTAAATTCTCAAGTGGATTTTGGTTCAGGTATTAATGCTTTAAATCCCGATGATATTGAAGATATGACCATTTTAAAAGGCGCTGCTGCAACTGCTCTGTATGGATCTAGAGCTGCCAATGGTGTTATAATGATCACTACGAAATCAGGTAAGGATACCGGAGGAAAAGTGAAAGTTAATTACAGTGGCTCTTATACTATTTCAAGAGTTGGACGACTTCCTGAGGTTCAAGATCAATTTGGACAAGGCTGGAGTGGAGACAGAGCTTTGGATGAAAATGGTAACTGGGGACCTGCATATGATGGTAAAGACAGAGTGTGGGGTAATATTGTAGATTATAGCCAACAAGTAAAACCTTACGTTTTTTTAGAGAATAGAGTAAGGGACTTTTTTGATTATGGAGAAAACTTTAAGAATTCCTTATCATTAAGTGGTGGTAATGAAAATACTCAGTATTTCTTGTCCTTATCTCAAAATAGTCAGGATGGAGTTTATCCAACAGATAATGATTCGTATGATCGTTATACAATATCTACAAGAGGATCTCATAAAGCTGGAGATTTAACAGTAAGTACATCTGTTAATTTCAGTACAGAAAACCAATCAGCAATTCCTTCAGGACAAGGTACGTCCGTGTTTAGATCACTTTATGAAATCGCAGAAGATATATCTGTTGTTGATTTAGAAGATTTAAATAATCCATTCAATAACTTGGATAATTATTTTACCCCATATGGAGTTAACCCATATTATGTGTTAAATAATGATGGTGCAAATTCTGTCAGAAATAAGATTTTTGGTAAATTTCAATTAGATTATGATTTGTTTGAGTCATTAAAACTAACCTATCGTTTTGGGGCGGATCTTGAAATGACTGACTCTGAGAAGCATACTGCCATAATTGCTTTTACACCAGGAGCACCTAATCATGGATCAAGTGCTGCAACAACCGGAGCATATGAACATGTTAAAAGAACAAGAACGCAGTTGAATCAGGATATCATGGCAAGTTTCACTAAGTCTTTGACAAAAGACCTTAATGTAAACGTTATTGCAGGTGTTAATATTAATGAACGTAAATATGATTGGTTGCAAGGGGAAATAACAAATGTTGATATCCCTGGAACATATAAGTTATGGAATAGTAATTCTCCATCGATATCAGATCAGTATTTTGAGAAAAGAAGGTTAGTTGGTTTATATGGAAATGTTGACTTAAGTTATAAGAACTATCTGTATTTGACTTTAACAGCTAGAAACGATTGGTCTTCTACTTTACCAATCGATAATAATTCGTTCTTTTACCCTGGAGCTACAGTCAGTTTCTTAGTTAAGGATTTTATGGAGAATCAAGGAATTAGTACAGGACCTGTAAGTTTTGCTAAACTTAGATTGGCTTATGGTCAAACAGGTAACGATACTGACCCATACTTCGTATATGACCGATATGTCTCTGCATTTTCAAGTAATCCAGGATATCCTGATATTGATGATTTAGAATTCCCACTTGGAGGAGTTAATTCATATATGGCCTCTAATCGTTTAGGTAATCCGGATTTAAAACCAGAGATCACCACCGAATTTGAGATTGGTGCTGAAATGAGATTTTTAAAAAATAGAATAGGATTTGACTTTTCTTATTACGATAGATTTACAGATGGACTTATTGCTTCATTACCTAAAGACCCTTCAAGTGGTTATACCACACAACGTGCAAATTTAGGTGACGTAAGAAATAAGGGAATAGAATTAGTGGTAGATGGTTACCCTTTTAAAGGAGATTTTACCTGGCATGTTTCTTGGAACTTTGCAACAAATGAAAATAAGGTTGAGAAACTAGATGTTGGAGAAGTATATTTATCTGGCTTTGGAACTGGAGGTATATATGCTGTAGAAGGAGAGGCAATGGGTCAATTTAAATTCCCAATGGCCAAAAAAGTGGATATTGATGGGGATAAGTATACTGTTGTTGATGGTAGTGGTATGCCACAGCCAACTCCAGATCAAGAGTGGCTAGGGAAAGATGTTAATGAAGACTTTAGAATGGGATTAGTGAATACATTCTCATACAAGGGTATTACTTTAAGTGGTACATTAGATTGGAGATCAGGAGGACACATGTTCTCTTATACAAAAGATTATATGCATTGGACTGGTAGCTCGCCAGAAAGTGTTTTAAATGATCGTAAAACATTTATTGTTCCAAATTCAGTTGTGGATAATGGAGATGGTACTTATAGTGAAAATACTGTACCAGTTGATCCAACAGCTTTACATACCTTTTATAGTAGAGGTGGATTTGATGCTGAGGATTATTCGATTATTGATCGATCATACTTAAAGTTACGTAACTTAAGTTTATCATATAACCTTCCTAAAAGTGTTAGCAATAAGGTGAAGATGAGTAATATTGCAGTGTCTTTTAATGCAAGTAATATCCTTTTATGGACGCCTGCTGAAAATCCATATATTGATCCGGAAACGACTACTTTCGGAAACAATATTGATGCTAAATTTGGTGAGTTTGGTTCTAGCCCAACTAACGAGTTTTATACTTTTGGCTTAACATTTAGTTTGTAATTATTTATGAAGTATATTATGAAGAATAAAATATTAGCAGTTGCACTTTCCCTAATGGTCGTATTTACCTGGGGATGTGACGATTATTTAGATGTCAATCAGGATCCGAATGTGCTTTCAGATATTCCGGATCCAGTTGTATTACTTCCTGCTGCGCAAGTTGGTCTTGGAAATCAACTTATGGGATGGGATTTCGGTTTTGGTGGAGCTTACTGGGTGGAGTACTGGACTCAAAGTTATACGGCTTCTCAATTTAAGACTCTCTGTGAATATCAAGAGACTGAGTTTGATGACGCTTATCAAGATTTAACCGCAGGAGTTTTAAATGATTTAAAAAGGATAAAGACTTTATCTGGTGATAATGATAATAAAGCACCTTATTATGTAGCTGAAGTATTATCCATTTTTACCTGGCAGGTAATGACTGATGTATGGGGTGATATCCCTTATTCAGAAGCTTTAAAGGGTGATGAAGGAATAGATTCTCCGAAATTTGATGAAGGAGAGGATATTTATACTGATCTTTTAGCTAGAATTAATGCATTAACTGAAATTGATTTATCAGAAGGTTATTTAGAAGAGAAATATGACTTTTATTATGCCGGAAATCTTGAGCATTGGAAAAAGTTCGCAAATTCAGTTAAGCTGAAGTTGATGTTAAGGTTATCTGAGACTTCGGGTTATAACAATGCTGACGTTCTTAATTTTATTGAGAATAATGATTTGTTGGAGAAGCATGCAAGAATCAAAGGCTCCGTTTGGGAAGAAAAAGAAGGAAAGAGACACCCAATGTTAGAATTTGAAGAAGGAGGAGCAGGTTACCGCTCAACTAACGTTATAGCGTGTAAAACATTTTTGGATTATCTAGAATCTTTGGGAGATCCACGAACAGATAAGTTATTTGAAGCTCCTGATTCGGGTCATAAGGGTGCGTTTTTTGGAGACTTTGATTCAAAAGCAGATTCAGACGGGAATGGAACAGCTGATGATGATGAAGAGTATAGTGAATCATTATTTATTAATGAGACAAGTTTAGTGGTAATGTCAACTTTTGAAGTAGATTTTTATATTGCAGAAGTTTACGCCAGAGCAATGGATAATGCTAATGCAAAAAAATATTACGATAGAGCTGTGGCCTCATCATTAAAACTTCATGGATATTCAGATGCTGAGATTGCTTCGTTTGATTATACAGGTGATGATGGTGCAGCTAAATGGGTTGATATAGCAACCCCAGAGGAAGGTATAAAGCAAGTTGCCATGCAAAAGTGGGTAGCGTATGCCAACTACCAACATATTGAAGCATTTTTGGAGAGAAACAGGACAAAGTATCCTCCGGTTGATGATGTTGATGTTAAAGCTGATAGAACTGGTGTTTGGGATAATTTTCCAGTTGGTTACTTAACAGTTTCTGTTAATGGGCGAACTAAGACAAATGCGAAATTGCCTTCATCACCAATTTACCCACAAGAGGTTTTAACCAGAAATATTAATGCACCAGGTCAAAAGACTGATCTTCTTGAAAAAGTATGGTGGGATAAAAAAGTAGGTAAGTAATTCTTAATGTACTTATATTCCTAATAAATTATGGAAGATTCCATTTTTAAAAAATAAAAATATGAAGAAGTTATTATATATATTAATTATAGCCTTCGCATTTGTTTTTACCGGGTGTGGAGATAAAGATACTGAAGGTATATCTAGTTTAGTTTATCTGACTAAAATAGAATTAACCGGAGGAGATATTCTTGTCTGGGAATTTGGCGAGCCGTTTGTTGATCCCGGATTTACAGCTACAGATAATGGTGTTGAAGTAAATGAAACTGTTGAAGTTTCTGGTTTAGAAGATGTAGATACAGGGGCAGAAGGACTTTATGAAGTAAAGTATTCTGCTGTAAGTAAAGATGGTTTTGCATCTAGTGTTGTTAGAAAAGTGATTGTAGTTGAGGGGGAAGTTTCAGATATTGACTTAACTGGTGGTTACAATGGATATTCTTCATCCTATGGAGCATTTCCTCCAACTAAAGAAGTGTGTAAAATTACAAAACTTGCACCTGGAGTTTTTGAAGCGACAGATTTCTTTTGTGGACATTATACAGAGGGTAGGAAAATAGGCGGAGCATATGTAATGTATGCTTTGTTTAAGCTTAATACTGATAATACCTACACTGTATTTGAAAATGATACACCTTGGGGGCCTTGGATTATCTCTAATGGAGTATACGATCCGACCATTAAGAAAATGACGCATACGATTACTCATCCAAGTGGATTTAGTTTTGATGGTGCATTAACATTAATTCCTGAGGAAGACTAATGTTCTTCTATGCGAAAAGTAAATGAAAAGATAATTAAAAAGAAAAGCATGAAAAATATAAAGTTTTATATATCAGTGTTATGTGTTTTATCCTTTCTTTCTTCTTGTGAAGAAGAATTAGAGATTTGGGATAGCGCTACTCTTGATTACGCTGGACGGTATATCACAGATGTAATTAATGAAGCAGAGGAAGTGACAGATATCACTCATAGAGAATTCAATATCTATAATACCGCTAATAATGTAGAAAATGAATTTTTTGTTGAGCTCTCGCATGAAAGGGGAGATTTTTTTGATGTTAAGTTTAAGTCATTTGTAAATGGTAGCAGTGCCTCGTTTACATCGAAAAGTTTAGATTTTGCTAATGTAGGTGAAAATACTCCTGCAATAACACTTCCAGATACTCCTCCAACCGGATTGGGTGAGGTTACTAGTGAAAAACGTGAATTTATAAAAGCAGGTATAGAAGAGGGAAAAATACTCTTAAAGGCTGCGACGAGTATAGGTGGAAACATATGTGATAGCTTATACTTAAAAGTTAAGTTTATGGGAGGTGACGTAGGTTTTGTTAGTTATCTACTTGATCCGGAAGATAGAGAAAATCCAGAAGTTGAAGAGTTTGCTTGGAAGGCACAGACTTTATCTCATGATGCATCAATGGATACAACTATCTATTTTTCAGGACATAGATATACAGGTTTCCCGGAAGATGATTATCATTAATTTATGATACTAAAAAAAACAACTAAGCTGTGGTGGGACACATAGATTAAAGGTTTAGTTGTGTGAGTGGGGGCAGATTCGTAAGAATCTGCCCTTTCTTTTTTTGTAAATATTATTACAACCTCATTGTTTAATATGAGTTTTGTCTATTCAAGAGCTGAAAACGAATCATATTAAGTTTATGGGAAACGGTATTTGGAATATTTTAAATTCACTAAATCCTTTGTCGTTAGGATAGGTGTTAGTCGTTTTTAGGCTATCTATGATTATGTGATAATCTCTTTTCTATTTATTGGGTAAATTTATTTTTTACTTCTCTCTATTCTTATTTAATTAGTTCAGTCTTTACGTAATTTTGTTTTGTTATAATGGTTTATGATGTCTACAAATACGGCCTCGGTATGAGTGAAAATAAACCATTCTTTTATCTTGCGATCATCATAGATTAAATCTACAGTGATTGTAATACAGTATCTTATCTCTAAGAAGCCTAATTATATTAAAATTTTAAAGTAAAAATCCTATCTAATTATTTTTAAGTGTATTAGGTTGAATTTATTAAAAAAAGCTTGTTCTGATAAAAAAAATATAAGATGGGTGTCTATTATCTGTCAAATGTTAAAAAAAGAATAAAAAAACATTGCAATTGTTAAAATATATAAATAAATTGAATGAAGTTTTAATGAAATGTTTTGGAAGGATTGGGTGTGGGGATTGATATATTGAATGTTAGGGGGTGTTGGAGTTTTTGTGTTCTGAAAACTTTTCTTAGAATAACAGGTTACATTATTTAATTTTGGCTTACGTATCATTGTCCCGTTAAGAGGTGGATCTTGATCTGTTAAAATGAAACTGTTACCTATATACTATCTGTCTTTTAGTTTTTTGTATATACTGTCTGTCTTTTAGTCTTTTAATCTTTTGTATATACAAAAATTAGTTATCTATTAACTTAAACTTTTGTTTTATGCAAAAAATTGCTTTACTGTTGTCGCTGGTCCTATTGGTGGGATTGACGACTATGAATGCCCAAACAAAAGCTATTAATGGGAAAGTTGTCGACGATCTTGGCGAGGCTATTCCAGGCGTATCTATTATTGTTAAGGGTACAACAATTGGGACCATAACCCGATACGATGGGGTATATGAATTAAGTGTGCCAGAAAATGCAACCCATTTAGTTTTTTCGTTTGTGGGAATGGTAACTCAGGAGGTTCTTATTACAGAACAGTCTGTTATTAATGTAACCATGCAGTCAGATACGGAAGATCTGGATGAAGTTGTGGTTACTGCGTTAGGTATTAAGAGGGAGAAGAAAGCTCTTGGTTATTCTGTAACGGAGTTCAAAAAGGAAGATATGGAAAATGTTGGTGTTACCGATGCAACAAAAGCATTGCAAGGTAAAGTTGCTGGTGTTTCAATTTCTTCCGGTTCTGGTGCTCCTGGCGCTTCTACTAGAGTTATCGTAAGAGGGCTTTCAACCATTACAGGTAGTAACCAACCGTTATATGTTGTGGATGGTGTACCTATTGATAATTCCTTTGCGAGTGGTAATGCAACTGAGAATTCAATGAATGTAAGTGCTAAAGTTGACTTTGGTAATGCAGCTTCGGATATTAACCCGGAAGATATAGAAACTGTTTCTATTCTTAAAGGTGCTGCAGCTACAAACTTATATGGATCGAGAGCTGCAAATGGAGTTATCTTGATTACAACAGTTAAGGGTTCTAAAAATAAAGATCTACAAGTTACATTCTCAAGTTCATCTGCTTTAATGGAAGTTGGACGTTTACCTTATTTTCAAGATAGATTTGGACAAGGTTGGAGTGGTACATATGATTCAAAAGAGAATGGTAGTTGGGGACCAGTTATGGATGGAAGTGACAGACTTACAGGTTATGTAGTTGATAACTCCCAACGTATTGCCCCATTTTCGTATAAAGAGAATGGTATTCGTGACTTTTATGAGTATGGTTATTCTTTAAATAATTCAGCTTCAGTTTCTGGAGGTAATGAATTTATGGGGTGGCGTATATCAGCAGCTAATTCTAAGACTGATGGTATATTACCTGGAGATGTTGATGTGTTGGATCGTAATACATTATCTTTTCAAGGTAATGGAGGAAATGAAAAAACAAAATTCAATTTTGGAGCCACTTATATTAATAAGAACATAACTACAATACCGACAGGACAGGGTGATGATGCTGGTACAGGTGCTGTGCTATATGCTGATATCTTATACCAACCAGTTAACCATTATTTGCCTGATTATAGAAATTACAAAGATAAATTTGATAATCTGGATAATTACTTTAATGGTTATGCTCAAAACCCTTATTTTACCATAAATGAAACAGGTGGAGAAGCTAAGCAGAATAGGTATATGGCTAATCTTAATATTACCCATAATATATTGCCAGGTTTAGATATTGCTTTTACGGGAGGTTTGGATTCTTATTCTCGTTTCTCAAAAGTTCATGGTGCGATAGCAAAAGTAACTCCAGGTTCAAATAATTACGCAACAATTAATGATGTTCAAGGAGCAGTTAAGGAGGAAGGAAGATATCATACTTCACTTAATAGTGATTTAATTGTAACCTACAGAAATGAAATTAGTTTAGGTGGTGGAGTGTTAAAGTATAATGCCTTATTGGGAAACAATATAAACCAAAGAGAATTCAAAAGACTAAATGTTGTTTCAAAAGGTCTTGTTGTTCCTGAATATTACAATGTTGGGAATATTAGTGGATCAGCAGAAGTTTATACTCGTGAATCTAAAAGAAGACTTGTGGGTATGTACGCTCAGTTAGGATTAGAGTTTAATGATTATTTATTCTTAACCTTACAAGCGCGTAATGATTGGTCCTCAACGCTTCCTATTAATGATAATTCTTTTTTCTATCCTGGAGCAACACTTGGTTTTGTATTTACGGATTTAATGCCGGACAATAGTATTTTATCTTATGGTAAATTACGACTTAGTTATGCATTTGCAGGTAATGATGCTGATCCATATCAAACAGGCGATTTCTTTGCTCCCGCTATTGTAAGAGCCGGAGGTTTTGGTGCTTCAAATTACCCTATTGGTGGTGTTCCGGCGTATGAAAAATCGCGTAGATTGGGTAATCCAAATCTTAAGCCTGAGTTATCAAAAGAATTTGAGATTGGGGCAGATTTACGTTTCTTAAATAATAGATTGCGCTTGGATTTTGCATACTATAACAAGGTAACTACTGATCTTATTTTAACAGCAAATATTGCTGCATCTTCTGGTTATAGAGAACAAACATCTAATCTAGGTAAAATCACCAATGATGGTATTGAATTGTTATTGGATGCAACTGCCGTAAAAACAAAAGATTTTAGATGGGAGGTAACTTATGTTTTCAATCAGTCCAACACAATTCTTAATGAGTTGAATGAAGAACTTGGGGTAAGTGAATATTTAATAAACGATGCTTATGAAGCTGAGTTTGTTGCGATTCCTGGAGAACAACTAGGAATGTATAGAATCCCTGATTACAAATATTCTCCAGATGGAGAAATTATTGTAGGAGATAATGGATTACCAGTAGAAGGAGATAAAAAGTTAGTAGGTTCTTCAGTACCTGACTTTTCAATGGGTTTAACCAATACATTCTCTTATAAAGGCATTCGTTTTTCATTCTTATTTGATTCATCTTTTGGTGGTAAAATGTATTCGCAAACTGCAGGAGCAACATTTTGGTCAGGTAATAATGAACAATCTACAACCAATGACAGAAGACCTTGGTTAATTCCTAACACGGTTACAGAAATAAAAGACGCGGAAGGTAATGTAACTGGCTACCAGGAAAACTCTACTCCAGTTGTTGATAACTGGCATGAGTATTATTCAAGCAATACAAATAAACCAATAGAGAGTGAGCGTATTATAGATAAAACGTTTATTAAATTAAGGGAGGCCTCTTTATCTTATAGAGTTCCTCAGTCTGCGTTACAATCGACTTTCCTTTCATCCGCTAACGTATCATTATTCGGAAGAAACTTATTTTTATGGACCCCTGCTGATAACAGTTATGTGGATCCGGAAACTACAACTTGGGATAATGATATTCAAGGATTGTTTGGAGAATTTAATGGTGCTCCTGCCGTAAGAACGTATGGTATCAAATTGGATGTTACATTTTAAATTATGCGTAATATGAAAAAAATACTAACTATAATAAGTGTTATTGTCCTAATGCTTTCGTCATGTACGGATTTTTTGGACATAAATGAAAATCCTAACTTCCCCTTAGATGTTACTGAGGATCTGTTAGTTTCTGCTGCAATTTCATCAGTGACTAATGTGCATTGTGCAGATTACGGATTATTAGGATCGTACTGGTCTCAGCATTGGGCTCAAAACAATACTTCATCACAATATAAGACTTACGAGTCATATGCTTTAAGTAGTAATTCAAATGTGGTGGATAGGTCTTATAGAGAATTATATGAAGGAGGGTTAAGTGATAATGAGATTTTCCTAAAGAAAGTTGAAAATGCTGAAAATTGGGGTGCATATTTAATGGGAGCAACTATTAAAGCATATGGATTTCAATATTTAGTTGATTTATATGATAATGTGCCATATAATGAGGCATTTCAAGGTTTAAATGGTAATCTAAATCCTGTCATTAATAGCGGCAAGGATGTTTATGACTCAATTTATTCTCTATTGAACAGAGCATTGTCTAAAGATCTATCAGGTTTTGTTAAGGAGCCATATGAGAAAACAGATATGCTCTTTAATGGAGAGACAATTGATTGGGTGGGTTTCGCAAACTCATTGAAGCTAAGGATCTTAATTAGGCAGTATGATGCTAATACGGCATTTGCTTCTGCTGAAATTTCAAAAATGTTAGCAGATTTTGAGGCAGGCACCATTTCTTTCTTATCGAAAGATGCGGTAGTTTCAAATTTTGAAGATGCTGATAGTAAATCAAACCCATTGTACGAATCTGATCAAAGACAACTAAATACAACAAATAACATTAGGGCAAATGTCACTTTAGTTTCTTATTTAAGTACTAATATCGATACTCGATTGTATAAGTTATTTGAGGTGGTTGATAATGATATTCTTGGTATGGTAACAGGTTCATATAATGTTCCTTCTACAGAGTTTGAAGCGCCAGATATTATATCTCGCCCATTCCTTACTCCTTTAATGCCAGTTTACTGGATGACAAAGGCTGAATCAGATTTGCTTATAGCGGAGGCATATTTACGAGAAGGTAATGATGCTAAAGCGAAAGAGTTTTATGAATTAGGTGTTACTGAATCGTTTAACAGAATGGGTGCTTCTGTAGGTAGTTTGTTGACAGGGGTATATGCATATCCTGCAGGAGTTTTTGATGACAAGCTAGAAGCCATTATTATGCAAAAATGGGTGGACGCTGCCGATGGAGGTAGAGGAATGGAAGCTCATATTGAAAGAATGAGAACAGGATATCCGAAGGAATCAGAGGTGAGTGATGAAGTGGAAGAGGGATATGAAGTTCCGGCTAGTTACGTTCCGGGTACGCTGATTTACAGTAAAAGAGGAACCACAGGAGGTGTATTTCCGATAAGATTGCCTTATGCTGATTCAGAGCTGAATTTTAATTCAAATGCTGCTGAGTATAAAGATTTAGCAGATGCTGATGTAATGTTATCAAAGGTTTGGTGGAACAAATAAATCGAAAAATTATGAAAATTAAAATATTTAAATATACAGCAATACTTGCTTGTTGTTTTCTGGTTCTTTCGAGTTGTGAGAAGGATTATGAAAACTTTATAACGAAAGTTACATATTACGCGGATATAGAATACGATCCTGTAGTTATCGTTGAAAAAGGAGGGAGCTATACTGCTTCTGCAACTGCAACAGAAGCAGGAGTTGAGCTAGAAGTAATAATTACTGGAGCTGAAGATGTGGACGTTAATACGATTGGTGTGTATGAGGTAGGATATAGTGCAGTTAATTCTGATGGTTACACTGGTTCGGTAACTCAGTTAGTTATTGTGCATAATCCTAATGGCTCAGGTGCTGATGTGGCCGGAAAAATTTATGATATAGCTCATGAACCTACTACAGCAGGCCGTAATGGTGAGATAAGTTTAGTTGCAGGTACTAGTAATATGTGGTATTGTACTGATATGGGAGGGAGTGGAATTCTTCCGGTGTATTTTGAGATGAATGGAGATGATATGAATATTGTAGAACAACCATGGGATTATGCTGATGTTAATGGTGCAGAAGGTATATATGATCCAGTAAGTAGAACATTTGATATAACTTTTAGTACAGGTTGGAATTATGTATTTGCATATGTGTCTGAATAAATAAAAATATGAAAAATATGAAAAATATTATAAACTCTATTATACTTGTACTTGTAGTTGTGCTACAGGTGTCATGTGATGAAAAGGAAAAGTATGTACAAATAAACTCATCTACAGTTGAAGCATCAGGAGAGTATTATGTACGTTATGATCAAGAGAAATTAGGAGAAGACCCTTTTGGTGCTGGATTTAATAAGATTATAGCCTTTAATACTTCAGTGGATAATGGCAAGGAAATATGGATTGCAGATGAAGGCCATTTTTGGGATTACAAAGTGAAAATTCCAGTTAATTTAGATAATTTGACTTTTGGTAGTGCTGATACAGTAATTAATGTCGTTGAAGATTATGAAATAAAAGTTATCGTTAATAATGGAAAGATAATACATAATGTAGTAGAACTACCTTCTGGTGTTAAGGCTGATAGTATTTACTTTGAGTTGTGGTTTGAAGATTTGCAAGATGTTGGGGGTGGAGCATATTTTGATGAAGATGACGTGTTTACTGTAGCAGGATATCGTAAGTCTGGTTTCCTTGAGGATGAACCACATTAATAATATTCAACCTTTTACAACTAAGCTGTGGTGGGACACATAGATTAAAGGTTTAGTTGTGTGAGTGGGGGCAGATTCGTTAGAGTCTGCCCTTTCTTTTTTATTAAGTGTGTAGAACTTTGTAAAAGAGATTATCTTGTTTAATGCTATTTTACTTTAACAGGGATGCCGCTCACCATTAAAGTAACTTCAGCAGCTTGTTGGGCAATATATTGATTCATCCAGCCTTGCAGATCTGTGAATTTACGTTGTACTTCATTTTCAGGCATGCCGCCTAATCCTATTTCATTGGTCACAAATATAAAATGAGCATCTTTCTGTAAGAGTTTCTCAAACTCTGTTTTTGCTTCCTGAAGTGACTGGTCTATATCGCTTTTATTATCGAAAAAAAAGTTGGTAAGCCAAAGTGTAACACAGTCAATAAGCACCACTCTGTTATTAAAATCGTGCTTGGAAATGTATTTTTCTTCTTCAATATTGGTCCACCTGCCATCTCTATCCGCTTTGTGTCTTTCAATACGTTTTTGATGCTCTTTATCCCATATCCGGGATGTCGCCAGGTATACAGGGTTATTGTTTAGTTTTAATGCCAGTTCTTGGGCATATGAGCTTTTACCTGATCGCTGACCTCCTGTTATTAGTGTTATTTTTGTCATTATATTTTTAGGTTTTACCGCAATGTTTTTTCTTCGTGCGCCTTAGAGAATGTACTTCGTACTCTTAGTGGTTAACTTTTACCACAAAGACCTCAAAGGATATTCACGAAGTTACACCAAGTATTTTTCTTCGTGCGCCTTAGTGAATGTACTTAGTGTTCCTTAGTGGTTAATTTTGTTTTAAATAATTTCGACTTCTTCAAAATCCGGGTACAAAGTTATTTTTATTACCGCACCATAGTTTAGTTTAAGTCTGAAAATTTTATCTAAGGGAATGTGCAAGAACTTCGATAACAGGCAGCGCATAACACCGGAGTGAGTTACTATAGCTACTTTTGAACTGGATGGGAGAACTTGGATTTTATCTTTCCAAAATTCAAGACTTCTGGTGTTTAAGTCTTTAAAGTTTTCACCATTAGGTGTAGGTAAATTTACAAAATCATTACTCCAATGCTCAATGGTTTCGTTGTTAATTTCCTTCCACTGTTGTAATTCCCAATCACCAAAATTCATTTCCATTAAACGTGCATCCTGACTTATTTGCTTTTGCGGATATAAATCATCAGCAAGCTTTTTACAACGAATCAAAGGGCTTGTATAAATATGCTCAGGATCGAAATTATTGATGGTTGCTTTTATATGTGCTGCTTCCTTTTTAAAGTCGGATGTAACATCTATATCTGATGCACCATAGCATAAACCTTGGTCAATATCAGGAGTTGTATGTCGAATTAAATAAACTTCTATCATTATTATAATTTTACCGCATAAACCTCAAAGGTAATACAAAGTATTTTTCTTCGTGCGCCTTAGTGAACGCACTTCGTGCTCTTAGTGGTAAAAGATTAACCACAAAGTAACTCAAAGGTTATTCACGAAGTCACACAAAGTATTTTCTTAGTGCTCTACGTGGTTAAAGTATGACTCTTTTTATTCCTTGTTTTAAGTGTTTAACATTGAAATTGACAAGTAAACCTAAATGGCAATCTGCTAACTTCATATAAGTTAATATCTGTGCCAGATGAATATCAGCAAGAGCCTCAACTGCTTTTAACTCAATGATTATTTTGTCTTCAACAAGCAAGTCAACACGATATCCTGCATCTAGGATTACATCTTTGTAAACTAATGGAAGTGCTTTTTGTTTCTCTACTTTTAAACCAGCCTGTTTAAGTTCATAAAATAGGCATTCTTCATAAGCACTTTCAAGTAGTCCAGGTCCCAAATCAGAATGGATGTTAAAGGCACAATCTAAAATTGTTTTGAATGTATTTTCAATACTCATAATGGTTAGTGTTGGGTTTTAATTAGTACTAAATATAGTAAAGTATTTTGTAGAAAAAGATTCACCGTAAAGCCACTCAAAGGATATTCATAAAGTCACACAAAGTATTTTCTTAGTGCTCCTTTGTGATCGTACTTAGTGCTCTTCGCGGTAAAAATTAACCACAAAGTAACACAAAGAGTTTTACTTCGTGCGTCTTCGTGAATGTACTTCGTGCTCTTAGTGGTAAAAGATTAACCACAAGGTAACTCAAAGGTTATTCACGAAGTCACACAAAGTATTTTCTTAGCGCTCCTTTGTGAATGTACTTAGTGCTCTTCGTGGTAAATATAAACTTTAAAATATTTCTTAGTGGTAAATTAAGGTTTAAAACAACCCCATTTCCAATATGCGTGCCAGAGCTATAATGCTTAAATAAAATACCACTTCTGTAAGCTGCTGAATGGTGCCTAAACAATCACCCACATAACCACCAATCCATTTTTTAAAATATTTATCGAGCCAAACCTTGGTAATAATAAGAGGAATAATAGTAAAGTATATTTTCCAGTTATTAAAAATAAGCAAGGTGGCAATACCAGTGATAGTAGCGATCCAAAAATCAGATTTATGCAGGTTTTTAGTGACCGGTTTTGATTTACTCAACTCATCTTCTCTAACATATGGCAAGGTAAACATGGTAGAAACGGCAAAAGTACGGCTTATACTATGTGCGGCTATTAGTGCAGGTATAATTAAAGATTCCGGAATAGAGCAAATGGCCAGGAATTTCAAAAGTAAAAGCAATATGGTTCCGATCATGCCATACGCTCCAACTCTTGAATCTTTCATGATCTCCAGAATCTTTTCCTTAGTCCAACCACCTCCAAAGCCATCGCAAACATCGGCAAAACCATCTTCATGAAAGCCTCCGGTAAGCAAAATAGTGGCTATCATAGATAAAAGAACGGAGATGTTATTGGGGAAAATAAAATGCATACACCAATAAACTAAAGCACCAAACAATCCAATAATAATTCCCACTAAAGGAAAATACCTGTTACATTTATTCAGGTTTTCCTCAGAATATCCCACCCATTTAGGAACAGGAATGCGGGTTATAAACATGAGGGCCGTAAAAAATAGTTTTATCTGATTCATTATCTTATGGTAGTAGTATGTTTGTTATGGTATTAACCACAAAGTTACGCAAAGGATATTCACAAAGTAACTCAAAGTTTTCTTAGTGCACCTTAGTGAAAGTACTTCGTGTTCTTCTTGGTAAAAAACAAACCACAAAGTAGCGCAAAGTATAATCACGAAGTAACACAAAGAGTTTTCTTAGTGCTCCTTGGTGAATGTACTTCGTGTTCTTAGTGGTAAAAAAAAACGACTATTCCTTATCCGAAACACCTGCATCTTCAAACGAACTCATCTCATTTAAAAAGTCTACCGCACTTTTAATAATAGGATAAGCTACCGCACTTCCGGTTCCTTCTCCTAGTCGCATTTGAATGTCCAGTACAGGGTTCGCATTTAAATAGTTGAGCATTACTTCGTGTCCTTTTTCATTAGATTTATGAGAGAAAAGACAATAATCAAGAACTGTTTTGTTCATGTGGTAGGCAGCAAGTAAAGCAGATGTAACAATAAAGCCATCTACCAATATGGTCATTTTTAATTCAGCGGCTTTTAACATGGCTCCTGTGATAGTGGCAATTTCATAACCTCCAAAAGTTGCCAGTATTTCAGTAGGATCCGTAATGTCTTTGTGTAATTTTAAAGCATTTTCAATTACGCTGGCTTTCCGGGCTATGCCTTGTGCATCTAATCCGGTTCCAGCTCCTGTTGCTTCAGTAGCACTGCACTTTGTGAAAGCACACAGTAGGGCAGAGGCAGATGTAGTGTTGCCGATTCCCATTTCGCCAAAACCGATAATGTTTGAGCCTTCTTTATGCAGGTTTTCTACCAGACCGGCTCCATTCTCCATGGCTTTATTACATTCATCAATAGTCATGGCTGCGCCATTGGCAAAGCTTTTAGTACCCTTGGCCACTTTTATATCAATAAGCTTTCCGTTAGACTCAAAATCGAAATTAACACCTGCGTCGGCAACCAGAAGTTTAATATTATTTTGTCTGGTAAAAACATTAATAGCTGCACCACCACCTAAAAAGTTCATGACCATTTGAAACGTTACCTCCTGAGGGAAAGGACTAACACCTTCTTCCGTAATCCCGTGATCACCTGCGCAAACCACAATGGCCGGATTGCTTAATTCTGGATTAAGGGTGTTCTGAATTTGTCCTATTTTAAGTGCAATTTCCTCAAGTTTACCTAAGGATCCCAGAGGTTTTGTTTTTGTGTTGATTTTATGTGTAAGTTGTTCAGTTAAGTTACCGTTTACGGCTTCAATATTAAATTTCATTACTATGGTTTAAAAATTAAAACAGGCGCCTAATACTTAAGCGCCTGTAAAATTAAACTTTTTATATTCCTGAGAATAGTAAAATCTTTTTATTTAAATTCGTTCCTATACCTAAAGCTTACCTTTAAAATTGTATCCTAATGAGTTAATGACTTCTTCTATTTTTATTTGATTTATTTCAGAACCGGAAACCTCCACCTTGTTGAGTGCAGGATTGGCATTTACAGTATTTATTCCGTCAAGCTTTTTTAGGTTAGTTTCTACACTTGCTTTACAGTGACTACAAGTCATACCTTCTACTTTAAAAGCTTCTGTTTTAAGAATGCCTGCAAATGAAAACTGAGTAGCAGAAAAACTTAGCGGCTGTTGTAGGTTAGTGTTATTTGCAAGTACAGTTTTTATGGTTGGCTGACTTTTTGTTTTCTTTAGGTCAAGGTGTTTTTTGATATAACCATAGATAATTAATGATACCAAAATAACAGATGATAAAATCTTAAACCATTGTGGTAACAACTCATGTTGATGATGTAGGTGTGAACTATCGATCATTTGAAACCATTGGGCAGGTAAAAAATGGTTAATAGCCAGTCCAAATACTATAGCTCCTCCGATAATTGATATTAAGTAGCTAAATAATGTTTTTGAGCCAAATATTTTTTTAATGATAGTAATCGTAGCTGCATTTGTAGCGGGTCCGGCCATCAGAAGTATCAGAGCTGCGCCGGGAGATAACCCTTTCATCATTAAAACCGCAGCAATAGGTACCGATGCAGTAGCACATAAATATAAGGGAACTGAGGCCAATAAAATGGTAAGCATACTAAGTAATTCGTTATCGAGATATAAGCTGAAGAAATCATCAGGAATAACGGCAGACAAACCTGCAGCTATTAAAATCCCAATGATTAGCCATTTGGCAATATCCATTAAAAATTCGTGGAAACCATATTTTAGTACTCTTGTGATGGATTTTGATGAAGTGGAGGGAGATGAAGAACAACATGAAGGCTCAGGATTCTTAGTTGTTACATTTTCATCATTTTTACCTGTTAAATTTGTAAATACTCCGCCAATAACACCTGTAACCAAGGCAACCACAACTCTGATCAAAGCAAAGGGTAATCCTAGTAATGAGTAAGTAACCAATACGCTATCTACTCCTGTTTGAGGTGTTGAAATCAAAAAAGAAACACTGGATCCCTTTGAAGCTCCGTTTTTATAAAATGAAATTCCTGTCGGAATTACACCACAAGAGCATAATGGGAGTGGTATTCCAATAAGCGCAGTGTTTATAGCAGAACGTACATTGCTTTTCCCCATATAACGATCAATCCATTTTTGAGGAAACCATACTTTAAGGACACCTGCAAAAAAGAAACCAAGTAGCAGGTATGGTGACATGGCGTTAAGCAGGTAAAACAGCTCAGATATGAATTGAATAAAAAACTGAATCATATTTTTTTTTTTCGGTGATCAATTATAAAACAAATGGCAAATTAAATAGTTTTTGAGGCAAAAAAAAATCCCCAATACAGGGGATTTATCTAAAAATATGGATATGTATATTTTTTATCTCATATCAATTACATCAACATTAGGATTGGCAGCTTCATTAAATACAAACATACCATCGTCCATAGAATCATTAGTAGTCATTTTTTTAACTAAAATAGTATAGTTGTTACCATCCTTTCCAATTTGCTTAATGGTGTGTAATTGTAAGTTGTCTTTTCTAATCTCAAGCTTAATTCTTGAATAAGGTTTGTCTCGGTTAACAGGATAGAGGTCAATACCGTAAACAACTACGCCGTTAACTTCTGTTTCGCCAAGGTATGCATATTTAAAGCCGGACTGATAAATGGTAAAAATAGAGGCAGGATTTAATGTTTCTTCATCTTCCGGATCAGGTTCATCAACATTTACTTCTTCGGCATCAATCATATGTGTCCATTGTGTTTTGCCGTCAAAGTAGGTATCTACATCCATAAGGTTGGCTTTATACTTATCACCTTTTATTGATATGGTTCCTTCGTATACCTCATTAATATCTTCCTGCAAATTTTCCATGCTAAATGAAAAGTCTGCTTTTATGGTTTTGTATGTTTTTGTTTTTTCGGTTACCTGATCAAGAATTTCTTTGGCTTTTTCAGGATTTTGGGCAGTTAAAAATGCCGGAGCTAATGCTATAAGTAAAAGTAATTTCTTCATATTTATCGTTTATTAAGTTCAAGAAAATTGGCGCATTAGTTTTGTTTGCGCGTATGTGGATTGTTCAAAAACAATACCAAAATTTAGAGACCGTTTAATACGTGTTCTAATGACATTTCATCAGGAACCAAAACCTGGCGGGCTTTACTACCTTCAAACGGACCAACAATTCCTGCAGCTTCCAGCTGATCAATTATTCTACCAGCTCTGTTATAGCCAATGGAGAAGCGACGTTGAATTAAAGAAGTACTTCCACTTTGATTGGCAACAACAACCCTTGCTGCCTCTTCAAAGAAAGCATCTTTATTGCTCATATCTACCTCACCAGCTTCATTGCTTGATGATTCGCCAACGTATTCAGGTAATAATAGAGCGCTAGGATATCCTTTTTGAGAGCCAATGAAATCATTTATTTTCTCTACCTCAGGAGTATCAACAAAGGCACATTGTACACGCACCAAGTCGCTGCCCTGTGATATAAGCATATCACCACGACCAATAAGTTGGTTTGCTCCCGGAGAGTCAAGAATTGTTCTGGAGTCTATCATAGAGGCCACTTTAAAGGCTACCCTTGTAGGGAAGTTGGCTTTAATTACACCTGTAATAATATTGGTTGACGGGCGTTGAGTGGCTACAATCATATGTATACCAACGGCACGCGCCAGCTGAGCAATACGGGCAATTGGCATTTCTACTTCTTTACCTGCTGTCATAATTAAGTCAGCAAATTCATCAATCACCACAACTATATATGGTAAAAAGCGGTGTCCGTTTTCCGGATTTAATGATCGTTTTACAAATTTATGGTTGTATTCCTTTATATTTCTGGCGTGCGCTTTTTTCAATAAGTCATACCTTGTATCCATCTCAATGGTTAAGGAGTTTAAGGTAGTTACAACCTTTTGCACATCTGTAATAATAGCTTCATCATCTTCTTCCGGTAGCTTGGCTAAAAAGTGACGTTCAATTTTACTGTAAATATTAAGCTCTACCTTTTTAGGGTCAACCAAAACAAACTTAAGTTGCGATGGATGTTTCTTGTACAGTAAAGAGGTGATAATGGCATTTAACCCAACCGATTTACCTTGTCCGGTAGCACCGGCAACCAGCATGTGTGGTGCTTTGGCTAAATCAATCACAAAGGTTTCGTTGGAAATGGTTTTCCCCAATGCAATAGGCAGTTCGTATTTGGTAGTCTGAAACTTTTTAGCGCCAATGATGGCCTTCATCGAAACCACTTCCGGATCACTGTTTGGAACCTCAATACCAATGGTTCCCTTACCCGGGATAGGCGCAATAATACGAATACCTAAGGCTGCCAGCGATAGGGCAATATCATCTTCCAGGTTTTTAATTTTTGAGATACGCACACCGGGAGCAGGCACAATTTCGTACAGTGTAACTGTAGGTCCTACTGTTGCTTTAATGCTTTTAATCTCAATTTTATAATCGATTAGCGTATTTACAATCTTGTCTTTATTGGAGTTAAGTTCTTCATCAGAAACCGTTTCATTACCCATATGGTGATCTTCCAGTAGATCAATGGTCGGTAGCTGATATGAAGAAAGATCCAGCGTTGGGTCATAATCTCCCTGAGGAAGGTTTTCAGTGACTTCAAAAGTTGCTTCCTCTTCTATTTTTTCAATGGTGAAGTTTTCGTCTTCTTCGGTAGCTAGTGTACCTTCATTTGCCGTAATATCAAGTTCAATCTCAGATTTTTCCGGTATTAAATCAACAGGTGCAGTTTCTGTTTTTTGTACTACAACAAATTCTTCAGAAGGTTCTTTTGTTGTTATGGATACAGGAACTGGTTCTGGCTGAAAAGTTGTTTCTTCAATTGTTGGTTCAGCAACAGGTTGTTCTTCCGGAACAAGCGTATTGTCATACCATTGATCTTCCCGGGTTTCTTCTGTAGTAGTAAATGGTTTTTTAAGAATATCGATAAACTGATCAAAGGAAAAGGTTAGGTATATCAGCAAAGTGAATAACAAGAACAAAATGATACCTACATTTCCAATAGCCGATACCAACCACTTGCTCATAAAATACCCCATTTCACCTCCGAGTAACATGTAATGGTCATTTACCGAAGAGTTAAAAATGTAGCCCATTAAAATGGATAACCACGCCCCAATAAAAAAGCAATGAATTAAGGTTTTCTTTAAGGGAGCTAATTTTACGTTTATCATTCGAAAGGCAATCACAAAAAAGGCAACAACCAAAACAAAGGCCGCAATACCGATACCCGAATTAATAAAAACATCAGCAAAGTAGGCTCCAATTTTTCCTGTCCAGTTTTCAACGTTGATATCTGAATCGGTAATGAATTCGAAAAAATTGATGTTGAATTTGCTATGGTCGGCTCCTCCGGTAAATATAAAAGACAGAAAAGCCACAAATAAAAATATGGCATATACCATTAGAAAAAGTCCGGAGAAAAATCTAACTCTAAAATCGTAAATCTTTTCTTTAAAGGTAGAAATTAGGTTTGTTTTGTTCTTTGTTTTTGATTTTTTTGCTTTTGAGGCCATTAGAATTTTTTAGTTAGCAACAATTCTGTTGTGGAGACAAAAATAATAAATGCACTTCCTTTTTTATATAAAAAACGAATTCTTTTCGTGTAAAAACGAATTCCGAATAATATTATTATTGAAAGTTATTGATTAAGGTTATAATCAAAGCTTCAATTTCTTCCTGAGTACTGGGTTCTGTTTTTCTTGGTATTTTAAATTCTGAGCGGGGAGGATTAGAGGAATCAAAATTTTCCGCTGTAAAGTGAAATCTAACTCCGTTAAAATCAATAAAAAACTCCATTAGTACACCTTTAATATCGCCTAAGATTGAATTTCGATTAGGGTTGATTAGGTTTATTTCGTTGGTATAGTAAACGTAAAAAGGTTCAGTTTCTTTAAAGGTAACTAATGCTTTACGGCAGTTAAAACCTGCGATTACTTTGGTATGATTATTCAGGTATATAATTTTGGGAGTTTCTTTAGTATTAAATAAAAAAATCCTTTTATCAGGAGGAGTGCTACTTTCCAGATTTCTGTCAATAAATCTGAAAATTGTAGTGCAAGAATCAGTGGGCGAATGGGAGATAAAGTTAAGAGAGAAAATATTAAAACTACCTTTTAAATAATATGCTATTTTTTGCTTTTTGAAGGAGAACTTCATGGTTTGGGGCATTAGCGATGCTGTAGGTGCTTGGGATATTTCATTTGGGTATTCTATGGCATACGAAATAACACCTTGTTCAGGTAATGCTGTTTTCTTCGTCTTTTTATTATTACAGCTAAATAAAAAAAACGAAATGAAGAAAATGTAAATCAGGTGTTTCATTAATTTATAACCTATGTTTTTTTGTAACAAATGAGCAATGGTCTTATTCGTACAATTAACCCAAAAATAGGTATAAATAATGAGCTTGTCCTGTAGCTTAATAATGGTTTAAAATTGATTAATCAAAAAAATAAGTGTAACCGGCAGATATTGATTAGTTAGGGTTTGAACTTTTTTAAGAAGATTTCTGATATCATACATCTTGCACTTCCTCCTCCAATAGTTTCTATGGTATTAATATGTACAGGAAGCAACTGGCAGTAATTTTGAAGTTTCTTGCGCTGTGTTTCGGTGAGAATATCATATGCACTTTGTGACATCACCAGTAACTCTTTGTGTTGGTTGTTTTTTACTGATAACATGTTTCCTGCAAAATGATTGACCTGTTCGAGAGAGATGTCGATAATATCATGACCTGTATTGTTTAAGGATTCAATTATCATTTTTCTTTCCTTTTCATTTTTAATGCTTTCCAGGCAAATCACAGAAAAATTTTTGCTCACACACATCATTACATTGGTGTGGTATATTTCTTTTCCATTTTTGTCGGTTGAAGTAAAATATTTTGGTGTGTAATCAATAAGATTGCAAACTTCTATTAAAATATCTTTATCGGTACGTGGAGAAAGACAAGCATAGGCAATTTTATGAATATGATCGAAAATAATACTACCAGTTCCTTCTAAAAAACGGTTTTCATTTTCGTATTTCGAGAGGTCTATAAGTTCTCTTATTTCGTAATCGCGTTGTATTGTTTGGATTACTTCAGCACGCTTTTCAGTTCTTCTGTTGGGGGCTGCCATAGGGTATAAGATTACTGTTCCGTCGGCATGAAATGATCCCCAATTGTTAGGGAAAATAGCATCAGGTTTAACCGGTGTTAAGGAATCGTCGATGACTAATACTTCTACACCATTTTCTTTAAGTCTGGAAACATATCCGTCAAACTCTTCGTGTACTTTTTGTTTAATTTGTTCCGGACTCAAATTGACTTTGTGCTGAAAGGCATTGGATTCTGCAGTATCAGTATTGAAGTTAAAGTTAGCCGGTCGAACAAGAAAGATATGAGAAGTAGATTGATTCATAATTCAAACTTTATAGGTAAAAAATGCTATATCCATTGGTGTAAAATTATTATATGAAGATGATAAAAATGGTGATAATTATTAGGTTATAAATTTTATGTCGCAAAAATGATAAGGGGATCACTAAAATCGGAGATCCCCTTATGCAATACGTTCTTTACTAAATTAAAATGTGAGCCTGAGACCAATGCTGTTTGAGCTGGAAAATAAGTTTAAACGAGGACTCTCTTTGGTTGAATTATTAAGCCCGCTGTTGTATATGGAAACAGCTGTTTTTGCGTGCATGTTATATGCAGAACTTAAAGGGATTGATATTGCAATTAAACCTGCTCCAACTGCAGCTAAAGTCCAGTTTGGGTCACCGCCTCCCAGTGAAGATCCAATAGGAAAACCAATTAATCCACCTCCTAAAAATCCAAATACAAGTCCGGTATCATAATTGATTTTCGCCAGTTTCATGGCTTTGTATGCATCCGGATTACTTTGGGTTATTTCCAACAGTTGTCGAGGAGTTAAGTTTTGACCGTTTTGTGTATAAACTGTCCCCAATTTTTTTGTTATCTGAATGGAGTCTGTTTGGTATTGAGCATACAATACGCTCATTGAAGTCGTCAATAAAAAGACAAAGATTATTTTAAATCTTAGCATGTGATTAAATGATTAGGTTAGTAAATAATAGCGAATGTATTTATCTCTGTTTGATATGTTAATGGATTGTTGTTGTTTAATATCAGACAGCTTACCATTTGATTTCAGGCAACCCATTACTGCTTAAATAATCGTTGGTTTTGCTAAAGTGTTTGTTGCCTAAAAAACCGCGGTATGCCGAAAGAGGAGAAGGGTGTGTAGATTTTAAAATACAATGTTTTGTAGAATCTATTAAAGAATCTTTTTTGCCAGCATAAGCACCCCAAAGTAAAAACACAATGTTTTCTTTTTCGCTGGCTAAATGTTTAATGACACTATCCGTAAATTTTTCCCATCCCTTTTTTTGATGCGAACCGGCTTTGTGCGCCCTAACGGTGAGGGTAGCATTGAGCAAAAGAACTCCCTGTTTGGCCCATCGTTCGAGGTTTCCGCTTTCTGGTCGAGGAATACCAAGATCGTTTTCTATTTCTTTATAGATATTGACCAATGAAGGCGGTGTTTTTATGCCTTCATTCACGGAAAAGCAAAGACCATGTGCCTGATTGTCGTCGTGATATGGGTCCTGACCAAGAATCACCACGCGTGTATCAGCTAAAGGACAAAGATTAAAGGCATTAAAAACCTGCTCCTTAGGCGGAAAAATGGTTTGTGTATCATATTCATCGCTTACAAATTCTAACAACTCTGAAAAGTAAGGTTTTGCAAATTCATCGTGCAATAGGGATTGCCAACCGGGTTCAATATTTACTGTCATGATTTTTATTTTATGCCAAAATAAATAAAAAGTGGAAAGATAAAAGTATGAAGTTTTGATTACTTTAGTTCTCGATTTCAAATTCAATATCCTTCAGAAAAATATGATTAGATTTTTAAATCTATTGTTGGTGTTACAATGCTGTGCAATAAGTTTTGCGCAAAACGATAATTTATTTGCCGAACTAGATGAGCTTATAGTAACCGAACATGTTCATAATCTGCAAAAAGAACAAAAGCTCGATTCTTTAAAAAATGTGGTTGCTCAATATCAAACCAAGGGAAAAGAGTGGGAGCAGTATCAATTGTATCAGCAAATAGCTTCTGAATATTCTACATTTGTTTTTGATTCGGCTATGCACTATTACCGTGGTGCAATTGCTATGGCATATGAGATGGACCATAAGGAAGCCATTGCATATTCACAATCTAAATTTGGCCACCTATTGGTTTCTGTAGGTTTTTATAAAGAAGCCATTGATACGCTTCATAAGGTGAATGTGGATGATTTGTCGGGTGAGTTGGTGCAAAATCATTTTAGTTATTTAGTGAGAGCTTATTATGATTTGGCGGATTATATAAAGGATGATTATTACGCGCCTGCTTATCGCTTGCAAGCTGACGCATATGTAGATTCGGTGCTAAAGTATAGAGTTGAAGGTACAGTTCAGCCCGTTATTACAGAGGCGCTTCGCTACCTGGTAGAATGGAGTCCTGATTCAGCCGCTTTTCTTTATGGATATGCAGAAAAGGAGTTGTCATTAACTTTGCATGAACAGGCGGTTGTGCATTCATGTTTAGGTTTTATTGATATAACCAATGGCGATAATGTTAGAGGCAAAGAACACCTAATAAAATCGGCCATTGCTGATATAAAAACCTCAACCAAAGAAGCCATGTCGCTTATGGTATTGGCACGTTTTTTATTTGAACAGGGAGATGTACAGCGTGCGTACAATTATATCTTAAAAGCACAGAGAGATGCCAATTATTTTGGTTCCAGACAACGAAAATTGCAGGTGGCCGAAATTTTTCCTGTTATAGAGGGGGCTAAATTATTACTCGAAGAGCGAAAGAAAGAAGAGGCCATTAAATATATATGGATAATCTCGGGACTTGTATTGTTGGTTTTATTCTTTTTGGTAGTTGTTTATCGTCAGCTGTTTAATCTACGCAAGATTTGGGTAGCCATTAAAAAGAATAATAAAGAGCTGGTTGTTTTAAATGGTAAGTTAAAGGAGGCCAATAAAATTAAGGAGAAGTATATAGGTCATTTTTTCAATACAAGTTCAATGTTTATTCATAAGCTTGATTCCATATCCAAGTCGGTGAATAATTTACTGGTATCTAATAATCCCAACAAATTAAAAACGGTTCTTAAAGAAATCAATCCGAAAAAAGAGCGCGATCAGCTTTTTCATAATTTTGATGAGGTGTTTTTAAGTATTTTCCCCACGTTTATCAGTGAGGTAGAGGCGTTAAATCAACCCGAAGAAAAGTATGTTTTAAAATCCGGTCAGTTGTTAAATACCGAGCTTCGTATTTTGGCCTTAATTCGTTTAGGTATTGAAGACAATGAAACCATGGCGCAGGTATTAGGGGTATCCATTAACACCATTTATACCTATAAAACCAAAGCAAAAAACCGCTCCCTACTTTCAACAGAAGAGTTTTTTAACAGACTGAATAATATAAAATCAAATTAATTTTTTAATTCCTTACCCTGTATCCAAAACATTTCTTTATTGATTGCATCAATTCGCATCTTGCAGTAATCTTTAATTATATAATCTCCCTCCGGATTAGCTTTATCAATTCGGTTGTAAAGGTCCTGGTAACACTTTAGAGCTTTGGATTTATCTTTAATATAAAACTCATAAATCGTGGCAATTTTATAATCTGCGTAAAAGTTATTGGGGTCGTTTTTTGAGATGATTTTGTATTGAGCAATGGCTTGGTTAAAACGTCCTTGTTGTTCAAAAACTTCAGCTTTGCCTTTATGCAGCATATTTAAGGTTTTTATATCGGGTAAATACAATTCCAGTGATTTGCTTAAAAAGGCTTGACTTTCTTTTAGTTTGTTCGTGTGTTTACAGCAAATGCCTAACACATAATAAGCTAAATAATCAGTAGTGTCTTTGCTAACGTAATTTCTTAAAGCCTCTTCTCCTTTGGGATAATATGCATTTTTCCAGCAACATAAACCTAAATATTTAGTGGTTACTTTTGATGAATCTCCTTGTTTGTATAAGTCAGTAAAAATACTGTAAGCTTTGTAAGTACTGTCGTTTGTATACCATATTTTACCAAAAAGACGATTTAATAACTGGCTGTGATGTTTTTCCGGATCGTAATATTTCTGCATAAACACTAACGCTTCTTTATTCATTTTATGCTTATGCAATATGTCTGTAGCTTTAATCAGGTTTTGTGTTAACGGTTTTAGATTACTCACTTTGCTGTAATAATAAAGAGCGCTATCCACCTTGTTCATACTTCTGTAAATATCAGCAATTTGGTTAAGTATGTAGGAGTTGGTGCTATCGGTTAAAAGGGTGGTTTTAAACACCTGAAGTGCCTCTTTATTTTCGTTTAACTTTTTCAGGAGTAAACCTCTTTTAACCTGATAATGACGGTTGCTGGGGGAGTCGAATAATATTTTATTGTTGTATTCAAGTGCTTTTCTGTACTGCGAAGTTTTGGTGTAAAGTGTTTCAAGTTCTTTTACAATTTCAATTTTGGAGGTATCACAACCATATAGTTTTTCATAAATATATATGGCACTGTCCATTTTAAATAAATGGGTAAGCTCTTTTGCCTGAGCTAAGAGTAGGTTGTATTCTTTTGCCGATATGTTTTGCGTACTGTCGTTAATTAAATAGAAACAAGCTTTGTTACTGCTGGCATTTAAAGTAAAACTCAGAGATAATGTAACAAGAAAAAGGGTGAAAGTAGTAGTATGGAAATGCATGGTTTTTATTCTTAACTAAAGATTTAGTTCAAATTTAATAAAAATGTTTTCCGTCGGCAAATATTTAACTAATATTTTAGTTGAATACTTGAAGTGTTGAATGATGAACGTAGATGTGATTCATTCGGCTTCTATCTGGTTTAATTCTGTAGTATACTTTCGTGTTATACTTAGTTCTGTTAATAGATTACAGTTATCTTTAATTAAATTGATTGTATCTTAATTAATATAATGAAACTCTAATAAGTTATTTAAGTATTCTGAAAATAATTTGTATAAATCTAATAATATAAAGTAGTATTAAAAATAAAATATAGAATGCTACAATAAAAAATCAGAAAGTTGAAAATAAAATATAGAAAGATTGCTTAAATGTGCATTATATGAAGATGAAAACCTATAGTAAGCAAAGAAGTATTAACTTATCTCTTAATAATAATCTAAAAGAATTATCATTTATCTAATAATGGATAATCTTGTTTTTTAAGTGGTTTTGTCAATTGGTAACAAGTGCTCCTTCTGTTTTAAACAGGCTTTAATAATTAGCTTAAAGAAGCATTGCTCTCTTAAAAACTCCCTTAATTCGCTCATATTTCATCTATATTTTTTAATTAGAGCTATTGTCTAATGTGTTGGTATACAGTGTGTATGTCTATATTTTGTTTATATATTTTGCTTTAGGTAGTAAAAAGCAGGAAATTGCATAAGCTAATAGGGTAAATAATCCTAGATGGCATCAAAAACATGATTAAGAATTAAAAAAAAGGATATGCTCAACAAGTTCAACTTAACCTTCGGGTTCTTTTTATTACTCTCCATACTGTTTTACGGATGTAGTTGTAATAGCGAAGGTCGACAGTTTAAATCGGTGCATCAAACCGAAAAAGGAATTACTGTAACTACCAATGACGGAGAAATTCATTTAAAAGCCTTAAGCAACCAGGCTGTGGAGGTACAGTTTGTTACAGAAGGTGAAAAATATGTTCCTTCGTACAGCATCGATGAAACATTAATACCTGTGGCAGGAACGTTTACCGAGAATAGAAAAGAGGTGTTGTTTGCCACAGAGGACTTAACGGTAAAAATTACCAAATGCCCGTTTAATATTTCCTACTTATATAAGAGTAAAACATTGCTTTCTGAAGAAAAAGGTTTCTTCGATAATGATACCTTAAAAGGATTCAGGTTGAATTTAACACCGCAGGAAAAACTATTGGGAGGAGGCGAGCGTGTGCTTGGTATGGACAGACGTGGTAACAGGCTTCGTTTGTATAATAAGGCAAGCTATGGATATGAAACGCATGCTGACCTGATGTACTATTCCTTGCCTGTCGTTATTTCGTCGAATAAATATATGCTGCTTTTTGATAACACTGCTGATGGATTTATGGATTTAGGTGCATCGGAAGAAAATATCCTACAGTTTGAAGCTGTTGGCGGACGAATGAGTTATGTGTTGGTGGCAGGAGATAAGTGGTCGGAATTAACCGAAAATTATACTGAAATTACCGGTTATCAGCCTATGCCACCGCGTTGGGCTTTGGGTAATATAACATCACGCATGGGTTATCGAAACCAAAAGCAGGTAGAAGATGTGGTGGATTTATATTTAAAAGAAGATTTTCCGTTGGACGGATTGGTGCTGGATTTATATTGGTTTGGACCAGATGTTCAGGGCCACATGGGTAACCTGGAGTGGGACAAAAAAGCTTTTCCCCAGCCCGAAAAAATGATGAAGAAGATAAAAGATAAAGGTGTAAAAACGGTATTGATTACAGAACCTTTTATTCTTAAAAATAGCGGAAAGTATAAGGAATGTGAAGAGCAAAATTTGTTAGGAACAGATTCTTTGGGACAACCATATATATTCGATTTTTATTTTGGAACAACAGCTTTGCTTGATATTTTTAAACCGGAAACCAAAGAGTGGTTTTGGGATATTTATAAAAAACATACCCTTAGTGGAGTAGAAGGCTGGTGGGGCGATTTAGGTGAGCCGGAAGTTCATCCTGATGATTTGCAGCATGTAAATGGTGCCGCTAATACGGTGCACAATGCCTATGGGCATGAGTGGGCCAAAACGGTTTATCAGGGCTTTGCCAGAGATTTTTCGAATAAACGACCCGTAATATTAATGCGTGCTGGTTTTGCAGGTTCGCAACGTTATGGAATGATACCATGGACAGGAGATGTCAGCAGATCATGGGGAGGACTAAAACCGCAGGTGGAAATCTCGCTGCAAATGGGAATGCAGGGCTTAGCATATATGCACTCCGATTTAGGTGGTTTTGCCGGAAGTTACGAAGATGCCGAATTGTATACCCGTTGGCTGCAGTATGGAGTGTTTCAGCCTGTATATCGTACTCATGCACAGGAGGACGTGCCACCGGAACCTGTCTATTGGGATAAGCAAACAAAAGATATAACACGCCGATACATAAAGTTACGTTATGCGTTAACGCCGTACTTGTACACCATGGTTTATCAAAATTCTACACAAGGTACACCTTTAATGCGACCGTTGTTTTATATAGATGATAATCCTGAACTAATTAACGAAACCAACTCTTACATGTGGGGTGATAACTTTTTAGTAGCACCTGTTACTGATAAAGGAGCCAAGTCGTGGGAAGTAACATTACCAAAAGGAAGTAACTGGTATAATTTTTTTACAGGAGAAAAATATTTAGGAGGGAAAAAGGTTATGGTGCCTGTAGATATCAATGATATTCCGGTTTTTGTTAAGGGAGGATCGTTTATTCCTATGGTTCCGGAGTTTAAAAACATGGAAGATTACAATACTCAAAAACTAATGATTCATTATTATCATGATGAAGAGGTAAATCAGGCAGAGGGTATGATGTATGAAGATGATGGGCATACCAATAATAGCTGGAAAAATAATCAGTTCGAAAAACTTCAATTTTCATCTTCTCTTCAACAAAGTGAAGGTTTAAAGATTAAAATTGACAGAACAGGTTTTGATTATCCCGGTCAGCCGGAAATTCGCAAAATATCCTTAGTAATTCATAATGTTTCAGAAAAGCCGGAAATGGTAAAAGTCAACAATGCTTCCGCAGAATTTAAATATGTAAAAAGTAAAAATCAGGTAGTGGTTAATACCTCAATGAAAGGTAAAAAACTTGAGTTTATTATTAGATAACCGTAAAAAAAATAGTCACGATGAAAGTAATTTATAGTTTAATAATAGCCATAACACTAGGTATATTGGCATGTGTGCCAACCCGGGAAAATAAGAAGCAAGAATCAAAAGAAACCAAGGCGGTGGTTTACCAGGTATTTACTCGTTTATTTGGAAACCAGAATACCAATAATAAACCCTGGGGAAGTATTGAAGAAAATGGAGTAGGTAAATTTAATGACTTTACCGATAAGGCGCTTAGCGAGATTAAAGATTTGGGTGTGACCCATATTTGGTATACCGGTGTTCCGCATCATGCGACCATTACCGATTATACAGCTTATGGTATTTCCAACGACGATCCGGACGTAGTGAAGGGAAGAGCAGGTTCGCCATATGCAGTTAAAGATTATTACCAGGTTGATCCGGATATGGCTGTTGATCCAGCTAATCGTTTAGAGGAGTTTAAAGCATTAATTGATCGCACACATAAACACAATATGAAGGTGATTATTGATATTGTGCCAAATCACGTAGCACGTCATTACGAAGGGAAAAACAATCCTGAAGGCGTAAAAGATTTTGGTGCAGAGGACGATACTTCTGTGGAATATGCCCGAGATAACAACTTTTATTATATACCGGGTAGTAGTTTTCATGTTCCTGAGCCTTTAGGTGGATATAAACCTCTGGGCGGAGAGGCACATGCAATGAGCGATGGACACTTTGATGAAAATCCGGCTAAATGGACGGGCAATGGTTCCAGACTGGCTCAACCACATCATCACGATTGGTACGAAACTGTTAAGATTAACTACGGTGTTAAGCCTGATGGTAGCTTTGATTTTGACTTATTGCCTGAAGGATATGAGTTAAAATCTCATGCTGATCATTATGCCTTTTGGCAAAATAAAAATGTGCCTGATTCATGGATAAAGTTCAGAGATATCGCTTTTTACTGGATTGATATGGGGGTAGATGGGTTTAGGTACGATATGGCTGAAATGGTTCCTGTTGAGTTTTGGAGTTTCTTAAATTCATCTATCAAAAACAAAAATCCAGAAGCCTTTTTATTGGCTGAGGTTTATCAACCGCATCTTTATCGAGATTACATACTTAAAGGTAAAATGGATTATCTGTACGATAAAGTGGAGCTTTATGATACCTTAAAACATGTGATGCAAGGGTATGGTTCTACCGATAATATAGCGCCAATACAAACAGGTTTGGCCGATATTGAACACCAAATGTTACACTTTCTTGAGAACCATGATGAGCAGCGTATTGCATCACCTGAGTTTGCAGGAGATGCTAAGAAGGGCATGCCGGCAATGGTTGTTTCAACCACTTTAAGTACAGCCCCAACCATGGTTTATTTCGGACAGGAAGTGGGAGAGCCGGGTGCTGAAGATGCCGGATTTGGAACCAATTCACGTACTTCAATATTCGACTATATAGGTGTTCCGCATCATCAACGCTGGATGAATAATGGGAATTTTGACGGAGGACAGTTGTCTGCTGATGAAAAAGATCTGAGAGATTTTTACCAACGCCTGCTTACTTTTAGTATTTCGAGCGAGGCCTTAATGGGTGAATATGCAGATATTCATGCTTATAACAGACAGCACACCAAAGGGTATTCGGGTAAGGTGTATTCGTTTGTACGTTGGAATAGTAATGAAAAACTAATTATTATTTCTAATTTTGACCCTGTTAAAAGTTCTGAGCTTGATTTAAAATTGCCTGAGGCAATAGCTCAAAAATGGAAACTAAAAGAAGATGTTAATCTGATAGACCAACTGTATGGTCAAGAGTTTGTTTTAAACGTAAACAGCGGAGCGGCATCAGTGAAATTTAGTCTACAACCTCTTCAATCATATATTTTTAAAATTGAATAATAGGTTTTAGAATTAATCTATTTAAGCCTTCTTTGCGGGATCAAAGAAGGCTTTTTTTGTACCCTTATGTCTTTAACCCGAAATATGCATTAGCTAATCTATTACACATTGAAGCTACTTTAAAACAAATCGTTTTACTCACTTGCTTCAACTCACCGTAGCGATGCCATGCTTCGTTTCAGCAAGTGTTTGTTTTATTGTATTTTCAATGTTCATAACGAAGATCTAATGCATAATTCGGGTTAAACTAAAAAAATAGTTCAATAGCTTGTTCAACTAAATAATTAGTTATATATTTGAACTAATAATTTAGTTGAAACGAATTATTGAGGAAATCAGTTAGCTGTTGATTTCACATCAATTAATTATTGCGACATGAAACGAGTCTTGAATTAAAGTTCTCATAAACGGGGATGGTTGTTTTTTCGGCGAGTTCTATGTGGTAAATAAAGTCAAATTGTAGACACATGAAAGAATTAACAAAAGCAGAAGAACAAGTAATGCATCAACTTTGGAATTTGGGCGAAACCAATGTTAAAAGCATTATTGAAAAACTGCCGGAACCCAAACCGGCATATAATACCATATCTACCATTATTCGTATTCTCGAAACCAAAGGGTTTGTTGATCACAAAAAGGTGGGCAAGGGGTATGTGTATTTTCCTATTGTATCAAAAGAGATTTATAAAAAGGCGTTCATGAAACGATTTATGAGCAATTATTTTCAAGGTTCATTAAAAGAGTTGGTATCCTTTTTTGCCAAAGAAGACAAAATGGATATGAGTGATTTTGAAGAATTAATGAATGATGTTAAAAGTGAATTGAATAAGCAAACCGATAATGCTGGTTCGGATAATTAAAATTGGATGTATTCATTAGCTGTGAGCAAACCTTAATTTCATCAACATGGAAAATATAGTAAGTTATCTTATAGAGTCGTCTTTAATTTTAGGTGTACTAACCTTATTTTATAAGGTTGTGTTGCACCTGGAACCTTTTTTTAAGTTTAATCGGTTTTACCTGTTGGTTTCGCTTTTGTTAGCCACGGTAATACCTCTTATTCATATCTCTTTGGAACAAAGTGTTTCAGCCGACAATACCGGTTTTTCAGTTTTACTGGATTCGGTAAATGTTTATGCAGGCGAGGTTCATCAGGTAGTTGTTCCCATAATAATGGATAACAGTTTATTTAGATGGCTGTACTTACTTGGTACAATAGTATTATTTACCAGATTAGTGACCGGTATAATCCGATTGGGCGGATTATCACGTAAAGCTGTTTGGCAATCACATAGTGGATTTAAAATTGCAGACTTGCCCGGTCGTTTTAATCCATTTTCATTCTTTCATATCATTTTTATTAACCGTTCGCTCTATTCAAATAACGATTTGAATAAAATACTGGTTCATGAAAAGGCGCATATTCGTTTTAAACACTCTGTTGATGTTTTAATAATAGAGTTGTTGCTAATTGTTCAATGGTTTAATCCTTTTGCATGGCTTATTAGGCATTTGCTAAAAGAATTACACGAGTTTCAGGCCGATAGAAAAGTACTTAGTGATGGAACTTCTGTTGGTGAGTATAAAGAGTTATTGTTGTTTCAGGCTACAGGTGCCCGTCTGCTGCCGGTCAATAACTTTAATCAGTCCATAACGAAAAAAAGATTTAAAATGATGACAAATAATAAGTTGAAAAATAATTCAGTCTTTAAAATAATTACAGCACTTGCGTTAATTGTAGGTGTAGGACTCTTTTTTGCTTGCGATAATGAAGATCCGAATGAAATAACGGATCAAAATCTAAAAGGAGCAGAAATAGAAGAGGCTGCGTATAAGGTTGTTGAAGTGATGCCACAATATCCGGGCGGTGAAAAGGAGCTCAGAAAATTTATTGCACAGAATGTAAAATATCCCGTTGAAGCTCAGAAACTGGGTGTTCAGGGAAGAGTTTATGTGAAATTTGTAGTTAACGATTTAGGTAAGGTTACCAATGTCAAGGTGGTGAGAGGCGTGCATGAAACCTTAGATGCAGAAGCTATTCGTGTTATTTCATCTATGCCTAAATGGACACCAGGTATGCATAAAGGAGAGTATGTGGATGTGGAATATACTATTCCTATTAATTTTACTTTGGAAGGGAAGAATGTCAAAGAAACATTTAATCCGTCCAATTTAAAAGATGCATTGATTTTTGTTGATGGCAAGGAAATTTCTAAAGAGAAAATGAGTAAGATATCTCCTGATTTGATTCATTCGGTTAGTGTTTTTAAAAAGGAGGCTGCCATCAAGCAGTATGGTGACAGAGGTAAAAATGGAGTTGTGCAAATCTCTTTGAAATCGGATGCTGAAACATCAAAATCCCAAAGTAAAGAGATGGAAGGTGTACATGTGGTTGGATATAAGTAAAACAAAATTTCTTAGTAACCGTCAGGCAATTTTGTTTGACGGTTTTTTTATACCTATTGATTTATAATGTTTTTTAAATCTTGTGTACCTTGCGTGTGTTCTCGTGTTTTGGAGAAGTTTGAGAACTCTTTTTACCTGATATTAAATAAATTTGGTATACAAATACCTATTTATCCATAAAAGCCATTAATTTTGCACTTTTAAAGAAGGAAAAACGAATGGCAATAATTTATCATCCACAAAAATATAAGTTAGAAGATCGCTCTATGGAAAATTTCATTGATACCGACGAAATCAATGAAATGTTAAAGCAAGCAGAAAATCCGACCAAAGAACAAGTTCGTGAGGTGATAAAAAAGTCTTTGGATAAAAACAGACTTTCATTACAAGAAACGGCCATATTGATTAATGCCAACGAACCAGAGCTTGTTCAGGAGATTAAAGATGCTGCCCGAAAACTAAAAGAACGTGTTTACGGACGTAGAATAGTGCTTTTTGCGCCTTTATATATTGGCAATTTGTGCATAAACAATTGTACTTATTGTGGTTTTAGAAATGAAAATAAAGCACAGAAAAGAACAACGCTAACAACGGAAGATTTAAAGGATGAGGTTAAAGCTCTAGAAGATGCAGGTCATAAACGTTTAATTTTGGTTTATGGTGAGCATCCTCGTTATAATGCTAAGTTTATAGCCGAGTCTGTAAAAACAGTTTACGGGGTTAAGCATAAGAATGGTGAAATACGCCGGGTAAATATCAATGCTGCTCCTTTAGATGTTGAAGGTTTTAAAACAGTAAAAGAAGCCGGAATAGGGACTTACCAGATTTTTCAGGAGACTTATCATCGCGAAACATACCTGAAAGTACATAAAAGTGGTTTAAAAAGAGACTACGATTGGCGTATAACCGGACTAGACAGAGCCATGGAAGGTGGTATAGATGATTTAGGAATTGGGGCGCTTCTGGGACTTTACGATTGGCGTTTTGAGGTAATGGGATTACTTCGCCATGTGAATCACTTTGAATCAGTATTTAATATCGGACCTCATACCATTTCATTCCCTCGTATTCAGGAGGCATCAGGTATTGAGGTAGATAAAAAGTGGATGGTGTCGGATGAGGATTTCACCAAATTGGTGGCTATTCTTCGTTTGGCTGTTCCGTATACCGGTTTAATACTAACAGCACGTGAACCTGCCGAAATTCGCGATGAGGTGCTTCAGTATGGTGTTTCTCAAATAGACGGAGGTACCAATATTGAAATGAAAGGCTACACTCAGGATGAGGAAGAGCAGGATATTGATCAGGAGCAATTTGAAATTAAAGATGATCGCTCTTTAAATGAGGTGATGGAAGAGCTGGTGGGTAATGGATTTATACCATCATTTTGTACAGCGTGTTATCGCTTAGATAGAACTGGAGAACACTTTATGGAGTTTTCGGTACCGGGTTTTATTAAACGCTTCTGCCAACCTAATGCCATACTAACTTTGGCCGAGTACCTTGAGGATTACGCGCCTTTAGCCACAAAAGAAAAAGGTTATAAGCTCATTGAAGATGAATTAAAGAACTATGAGGATCTTCGTTTTAAGAATAAATTAGTGGAACGATTAGAAAAGATCAAAGAAGGAAAAAGAGATTTATATTTCTAGCAAAAAAAAGACTACTCATATCGGGTAGTCTTTTTTTGTATAATATTATTTGAACTTTTATTTGGTAAACTCATAGTAATAAGCAGTATTGCCTGCATATAGGGCAGCTCTGTAGTTGGTGCCACTTTTTAATTTGGCAATATTAAATTTACCTGAGTAAGCGGCTTTACTTCCGATATAGCTCTTTTTAACTCTCTTTTCAGCATCAACGTCAACAATTTCCATATTAAGCGTTTCTGAATTTTTATTAATAAAGCTGATCAGTAGAGTGTTACCTTCATCCAGTACAAAGAATTTCATGTCGTTGGAATGATCTGTATTCACATTAGTTTCATGGTGAATAATGTTGCCATTGGCAATCGTAACCTTTTTCGAAACCACGTCGTTTTTTCCTTTTATTTCAATCACGTACGATTCAGTACCAAAGGAGGAGTGTTTGACTGCCTCATGAAAACTGGGTAGTTCAGCAATTTTTCTGGTTAATACAATTTTACCTGAATTCATATTGGTTATCACCATCTCTTCGTATTGCATATCAGTATTGATAACCGAGATAACTTGTTTATCAATTTGTTTGTTGTATGATACTTCAATTTTTCCGTTTGCTTGTGCGCTTAAGGCAATAAGGAGTGCAACTACTCCTAACATTAACTTTTTCATTTTACAGTATTTTTAAATTATGTTTTTGATATTTTATATCATTCTCTATTCGAGTAATTAGATTTATAAATATTGTGCCACGATTGGTATGTAATAGCTTTGTTAACAGGCTTTAACAAAAGTTTGCGAATGTTGATAGAATTGTTAAAAATAGATATTGGAATTCTTTGTTAATTATGGTTGGAGTTGATTTTATTATTTTGTTATGAGGCGATTTAGGTTTTTGATGTTTAAACTATTACCCGGGTAGCTTGTTTATGTGGATGATATAAACGGATTAAATTAAGCAATAAGTGAATTGAAAGGAAAGTATCATTTAAGAACAAAAATTTATTCCGTACATTTAAGAAAAGCATTTCAAGTTCTACCCTAAAAACCAATCTATTATGGCAAAATCTAAAATCAGAGTTCAGGATGCATTGGATTATCATACTAAAGGAAGCCCGGGAAAGATAGAAGTAATTCCAACAAAGGCTACTAAAACACAGCGCGATTTAGCTTTGGCGTATTCTCCGGGAGTAGCAGAGCCTTGCCGGGAAATAGCCGATAATGTTGAGGATGTGTATAAGTATACGGCTAAAGGTAATTTGGTAGCAGTAATTTCAAATGGAACTGCAGTTCTGGGTTTAGGTAATATCGGTCCTGAAGCTTCAAAGCCCGTGATGGAAGGGAAGGGTTTGTTATTTAAAATTTTTGCAGGTATTGATGTATTCGATCTTGAATTAAATACCACCAGTATAGAAGAGTTTATTACAGTGGTGAAGGCCCTGGAACCCACATTTGGAGGGATAAATCTTGAAGATATTAAAGCCCCGGATTGTTTTGAAATAGAGAGCAGGTTAAAAGAGGAACTGAATATTCCTATTATGCACGATGATCAGCATGGTACTGCTATTATATCAGGAGCCGGTTTAATTAATGCACTTAAGGTGCTTCAAAAGGATGTGTCAAAAGTAAAGGTGGTGGTTTCCGGAGCAGGAGCTTCTGCTATTTCCTGTATGAAAATTTTTATAGAGCTTGGGGTGGATAAAAAGAATATCGTGGTATGTGATTCTAAGGGTGTTATTCGTTCCGATCGTGAAAATCTTGTATCCAGTAAACGTTTGTTTGCTACAGATAAAGATTTATACCATTTAGAAGATGCCATAGTTGGAGCTGATGTTTTTTTGGGTTTGTCTCAGGGTAATGTATTAACACCCGAAATGTTAAAAACTATGGCTCCGGATCCTGTTGTTTTTGCCTTGGCAAATCCTGATCCTGAAATTGCTTATGATTTGGCCATGCGTACCCGTAAGGATGTTCTCATGGCAACCGGAAGATCAGATCATCCCAACCAGGTAAATAATGTACTTGGGTTTCCCTTTATTTTTAGAGGAGCATTGGATGTTAGGGCTACGGAAATTAATGAAGCCATGAAGCTGGCAGCAGTACAGGCTATTGCCGAACTGGCTCAACAGCCCGTACCTGATGTTGTAATAAAAGCTTATAACAAAGAAACCATTTCCTTTGGCAGGGATTATATTATCCCTAAACCATTAGACCCTCGTTTACTTACAGTAGTTGCACCGGCAGTGGCTAAGGCAGCCATGGATAGCGGGGTGGCAAAAAAGCCAATACACGATTGGGAAGAATATAAAACGGAGCTGGTTAAACGTTTGGGTAAAGATGATCAAATTATCAGGCGATTGTCCAATAAAGCCCGTCATAGTCCAAAACGAATCGTATTTGCCGAGGCTGAAGATTACAGAGTGCTTAAAGCAGCACAGATAGCCATGGATGAAGGAATTGCCATTCCTATTTTGTTGGGAGATGAGGATAATATAAATTCGCTAATACAAAAGCATAAACTCGATTTGGGCGATACGATGATCATCAATCCATCAAGTAAGGAATCAAAGAGTATGGTTGATCGTTATGCCAAGGTGTTTTTTGAAAAGCGACAGCGGCGCGGTTATAACTTATATGAAGCCCACAATGCAATGGGTAAAAGAAACTATTTTGGATGTATGATGGTAGAGATGGGTGAAGCTGACGCTATTATCTCGGGTATTAGTCGTAAGTATGTAAATACTATTAAACCTGCCTTACAAATTATAGGTACGGATAAACCCGGTCGTAAAGTGTCGAGTATGTATTTAATGCTTACAAAGCGTGGACCTTTATTCTTTACGGATACTACCATGATTCCTAATCCTAGCTCAGAGGAGTTGGTTGATATTGCATACCAGGCGGCCACAACAGTTCAAAAAATGATGAATATTGAGCCTAAAGTAGCTTTTCTGGCTTATTCAAATTTTGGATCTTCCGACGATGCAGAACCTAAAATGGTGCGCAATGCGGCAGCTATGATGAAAGAAAAACATCCTGAAATTATTTCAGACGGAGAGGTGCAGGCTAATTTCGCTTTTAACCAGAACGAGCTAAAAGAAAATTATCCATTTTCAGATTTAATCGATAATGAACCTAATGTATTGGTGTTTCCTACTTTAACATCGGCCAATATAGCCTATAAACTTTTACAGGTTATGAAAAGCGCAGAGGCCATTGGGCCTATTGTTTTAGGAATGAAGAAACCTGTTCATATATTGCAACTGGGGAGTTCTGTTCGTGAGGTTCTTAACATGATAACTATAGCCACTATCGATGCGCAAATAAGAGAACTGAATAAGTAGATGAAAGGTAAAAGCACGAAGATTGATGTTTAAGGTTCTTCGTGCTAACTTATTTTTTGGTAAAATGCACAAGACTAAACCATTCCTTATCGTCTGTATGGATTTTATTTAGTTTTAGTTGTGCTGCCTTTCCGATCTGCTCAATGGAATCAGGATGAAATTTATGCGAGTATTCTGTTAATATGCTTTCGCCCATAGCAATAGAAATAGGTTCAGTGGAAGGAATATTAATTAGCATGTATTTTTTCGCAATCAAATGCATTTCTATTCTACGATGATAGCTGTTATAAAAAGCATGATGGTTAAAGTGATTTGTATTAAAAGTGCTTCCGGTTAATGAGTTTACAACGTTTAATATATTCTTGTTAAAAGATGAGGTGGTGTTTTGTGTATCGTTATAGGCTTTTTCAAGAGTTTGAATATCCTTTTCTAAATCCATACCCATTAACAGATGATCATCTGGCTTCATGATGGAACTTAAATCATCCATAAATTCTTTTACTTCGTATGGAGATAAGTTTCCAATAGTACTACCAAAAAAACAAAACAAACACGGGCCTTCAAAAGAAAGTGACTTTAATTGGTGTATAAAGTCTGCTACAATACCTGAAATATGGATTAGAGGAAATTCTTTATGAAGTTGAAATGATGCATCCTTAATGGATGACTGGCTAATATCTATGGGGTAATAGGTTATGTGTTCATGTGTATTTTCAGGAATTTGCTTTAAAAATAAACTGATTTTTGAATGATCGCCACTGCCTAGTTCAACAATGTTTAATTTTGAAACATTAAGGTTCAGTTTGGGATAGATATTGGTAATGATTGTTTTTTCCGTTCTGGTAGGATAGTACTCTTTTAGCTGTGTGATTTCTTTAAATAGTTTAGAACCTGCTTCATCGTAAAAAAACTTAGGCGAAATATATTTTGGCGTTGATTGCAGTCCGGTTATAATTTCTTTTTGAATGCGCTTGATGCCAATTTCGGGCAGGTAATTTACCAGTTTAAGCTTTTCCTTTACAGTTATATCATCATTTGTGTAATTCATCACTAAAGCTTTTAAAATTAATGGAAATGATTGGCAATTGAAACCATCTGTTCTTTAGGTATTCCTGTTTCGTAAGGGTTAGCCGGATCATTACTCCACTCGAACCAACCTCCGTCAAAAACAGAAACTTTAGGCCATCCCATTAGCCATGCATTAAAAAAAGCTTCGCTTCCGCGCCATCCGGTTCCACAATAAAATGCCAAATGTTTATCAGGGGTAATACCTGAAGCTTCCCACTTTTCTTCAACTTCATGGTATTCTCTAATGGTATGATCAACATTTCTATAGTTTTCCATATGATAGGCATCGGAACCACAATGGCCGAAAATAGCGCCAGGAATTCGTCCTTTTTTCTCAATGTAATTGTATCCGCTAACTTCTCCCGTATATTCCGGATAACTCCTAACACAAACAATATCTGCATTTTTAGAGGCTATCATATGTTTGGCTTTGGGTACATCAACGGCTAAATGCGGCTGCATAGGGATATTAGCACCAAAATCAGTCACCAGTTGTTTTGGTTCATCAGCAATACTGATTTCATAGCCCGCATCTTTCCAGCTCTGAAACCCTCCGTTTAGTACACGAACATCTTTAACGCCGGCATATAACATGATAAAAGCATTTCTAATGGCGCCTATATGACCGGCAGCACTTCCCGGAAAATCGTCCTTATTATCGGGCCACATAAATTTACCATAAATAATAACGGTTGTATCACTCGTAATGCCATGTTCCTCCAAGGCCTTTTTTAATTCTTCGGGCGATCTTCTGTTCCATGTTTCAGGAGCTTCAAGCGCTAAGGTATCCATATCAATTGCTCCGGGAATATGGCCGCTAAGGTAGGCTTCCCGGTTTCTGTAGTGCGCATGGCAAATTACAGTTTTACCTCCTGAGTGTGTTTCTGGAATCTTGCCGTCAACAATTTCTTTTACCCATTGAGCAGGTACTAAATATTTGTACCGAGCCAGTGTTTGCATGGGTAGATTCTGAGGAATCCATTCGTTTAAAAATTCCTGATATATTGATACGTCTTCATATCCCGCTTTTAGAAAGAGTTGTGCAGTATAATCGCTTTCTTCAGGAGAATAGCCGTAAATAATTATTTTATCTGAAATAAGTATGTTTTTTGATCTGACAATTTCGATCCAATCTATATACAGTGTCCATTTATAAGGAAGTGATTTGGCTCCCTGTATATGTCCGCCTTTTTGTTCTCCCTCCATTTTCCAGCCATTATAAGCATCAATGGGTCTGATATCGAGAAGTTTTGTTTTGGATTGAAGAATAAGAGAAGTTAGTTCACGGGTTGAAACAATTTTAATGGATCTCATAGAAAAAAGTTATTGTTTCTATTCAATATAAGGAAAAAACAGATTAAAGACCTAATTATTAATGCGGTAATGTGTTTGCCTGATTAAGTGATGAGTTAAAGAAATTATCTGGATGAGGTTTTATGAAACGAGCCATGAGAGCGTGCTTTTCATAAGGGAGGATGATTAACTTTGGCGAGTTCCCGGCCTGTCGGCTGACAGGCATCTGACCATTGAAAAATAAATTTAAACAGATCAAATTAACTATTGATTAAAAATGTATTAGACATTATCTTATACGGTTGTGATATTGTTTGCAGCTTAATTCTAAATGAAAATAACATGGTAAAGAATCTTAGCAAAATATCTTTTGTTATTGCATTTGTATTGTTAGTGCTTGTTCAGGCGGTTGGAGGTCAGAGTTTGTATGAGGTGGAAATTGATAGTAGAAACGAAGCCATAGACTTGAATAAAACAGCTAAGAAAAATTTAGAAGAGGGTAGTGTTAATAATGCATTTGATGAATTATTACATTCTTTATCGATAGATTCGTTGTTACGTGAAACATATTTGTTGATTTATCAGGCCTGGCTGAAAGATAAATCCTATACTGATACAGTTGTATGTGCTATGGATAAGGGTAAACGCATTTTTACTGATGATGATGAACTTTGCTTTTACAGAGCAGAAATTTACCGGCATAAATATCAACTTCCTGAGGCCGTTTTAGAATATACCAATGCTACAAATTACGCTAAGCGAAATGGTGAGGATTTTTATCTGGTTCATTATTACTACTTAAATCGGGGTAATTGCTTTTTTCAGATGGAAATGTATGATGGTGCTATAGCAGATTATAATTATGCCCTGAAACTTAAATCTGATTTTGCCGCGGCTCTAAATAACAGAGCTATGTGTTATTATATGCAGGGTAGAAAAGAAGAGGCTTGCAACGATTGGAAACAAGCCTTACTACTGGGATATAATCTTTCTGAAAAATATTTGAATGAGTATTGCAAGTAAAGATTAGTTATTAGGCAGCAAATCTTACATGCATGCAGAATTGAATATTAAAAATTGCTTACCCTACCAATAACTCTCTTATCTCATCATAACCAACTACCTCTTTGTTTTTAAGGATGGATACTTTGATGATTGCTTCTACTTTTTCGTCGCTTATTTCCAGTTTTTTGCCCAGTTCTTTGCAAAAATCGATTTCTTCAACGTCAACGGATAAATCCATTTTCATCATTTGGATGATCATGTAAAACATCACAAAACGATCTTCCTGATTGGCAGGAGGGATGTATGTGTACTTATCGGCATTTTCATAAATCTCCTCAAAATCGGAAATGGAGATATTTAATTTGCGTGCCATCAGGCGTAAAAACATATCTTCCGAACCTTTTACTTGTCCATCGGCCTTAGCCATTTTAATTAATACGGCTAACTGTGCCTTCTCTGAATCGAAATAGTTGTTTATTGAAATCATAAGCTTTAGAATTACGGGTTATAAATTAAGAATTACGAATATTGTTGTATGTGACTTAAAGTTCGTAATTCATAATTGTTAAATTTTTAATTGATTCTATCCATTCCAAATGCATTTTTTCAGGGTATGAGAAACATTGTTGATACTATCTGTCATTTTCTCAATACCTTCCATCACTTGTGCTGTTTGGTTGTTTCCTCCCGCTTTTAGTTTTTGGTTTTTCACAAAGGTTGTTTTAATATCTTCCCAGCGTTGAGCCTCTTCGTCCGTCATCTTATTAACAATCTCTTTAAACTTTAGCATATTGGCTTCAGCGCCGGAGGTTAGTGTTTGTGATTCCCCTTCGTAGTGCGACATGATAAGCGTTTCCAGTTCATCTTCATTCATAATAGAGACAATTTTTTCTGTTATCTTATTCATATTACGATACGATCCCTGGAGTTTAAAAGCTGGTTCTGTTCGGTATTCATCAGCTTGTGCTGCTGAGAAAATATATTGTTGGTTTACCTTTGAGATTACATCGCGAATTGTTGACAGCTTTTTAATGACATTCACATAGTCGTTAATCTGCCCGGGAGTATGATTGGCTTCAAACTCCAAGCCATCTTTATCGCCACTTTCAGCAAGTTTAAGCATAGGGTAAATGTCGTTGTGGCTTTTGGCAGCCAGCTGATTCAATACCTGATTTGAAGTAAGGGAGTTTTCGATGTAACTCATGTTGAAAACATCAGCAGTGTCTCCAAGTATATCGCCCAGGTTATAAATATCGGCACGGTTGGCAAGCATGTCCGGAATCTGAAATTTATCGCCACTTTCGGTATATGGGTTACCTGCCATGACCACACATACTTTTCGTCCACGAAAATCATAGGTTTTGCTTTTGCCTTTGTATACACCTTCTATTTTTCGTTGGGCATCACAAAGTGAAATGAATTTTTGAAGCAACTCCGGGTTGCAATGCTGGATGTCATCCAGGTATATCATTACATTGTCGCCCATCTCAAAGGAAAGATTTAGCTTGTTTAGCTCCTCACGAGCACTTGCATTTCCTGCTTCTGCGGGGTCTAAAGATGTGACGCTGTGTCCGATGGCCGGGCCGTTGATCTTCATAAAGATGATGCCTAAGCGACTGGCAATATATTCCATAAGGGTTGTTTTTCCATATCCCGGAGGAGATATAAGAAGCAGCATGCCCATTAAATCGGTGCGTTTACCTTCACCTGCAGTACCCAATTGTTTGGCCAGGTTATCGCCTATTAGTGGCAGGTAAACTTTATCTATTAGTTTATTTCGAACAAAGGATGATAGTACGCGCGGTTTGAATTCTTGTAGGCGAAGGTTATCTTCAAAGTCTTGAATTAATTCCTTTTTTAATGCCGTTAATTCGTTGAAGCGTAGTGCGGTGTTTTTCTCGTAATCCTTTAATTTAAAAATAAACTTGTTGTAATCGAAGGCATAATTACCTTCTTCAAGAACAGAGTGTGTGCCTTGAAACTGCTCAAGTTTTTTGTATAGTTGTGCTTTAATTATATTCTTCTTATTTAAGCTGTTGAGCATTAATAAAACAGAAACTTCATTGATGTATTGTTCTTTATTATCCGCATTTTCGTTGGCCAGATACGCCTTAATCCACTTTTGAATAAGTTTGAACTGAGCAACAGGGGTGTCTTGAAGTTCTGCTACAGATTTTTGGTAGTGAGCCAAAGCTGATTTATCCTTTAAGAAGGCCATAAAAGATTCATGTAGCCGGGCCGCTTCATTATCAACTACAAATTCATCATCCTTCACTACCTCATGAAATAAATATTCGGATGCTTCCGGTATGTGTATTGGATCGAAAAGCTCAGTTTCGTTAATGAAGTGTTTAAGCTTGTCTTTTAATTCTTCAATGATATAATGGAATTCCTGCGCATCCGGGAAAACTTGTAATAATGCACCCACTCCTTTAAGCTGTTTATGGTAATTGAGTCGCACATCCTCAGAAACAAACTTATTCCAGAACCAATTAGCACAGGCACGTGCTTGTGTTGAGTACTTGAGTAAGCCTGCTGTTTTTATTAATTCGAGTAATTCCTTAAAAATGATGAGTGCATCCATATCGTGTACTCCTTTTACGTATCCTTCGTTATACCGAAGGCTCATAAAGTCACGAATGTAATTTAATGCTTCTTCATCTTTTAAGGTATGCAGGCTTCCATTGAGTTTTTGTTGAGCTTTTTCAAACACTTTGTAGGCCAGATACTCGGCACGGTATACCTCCTGGTTTTCGGATGGAATACTCTGGTCCCACAGGTCTTTGTAACTCACAAAGTCTTTACTCTCTACTTTTTCATAAAAGTTTGTTCCGGTAAGATGAAAGTACATGTCATCATCTTTAAATACCATGGTTAGTTCGCATGGTTGGGTGTTTACCGAAAAATGGTGTGTTCCGAATTTAATGATGTTCTTACCATCGACAAACAATTCTGTTTTGTCTTTAAGTTGCCTGATGGCTTCTTCTTTAATGGTTTTTAGCTGGCTTTGTATAGAGTCGGCTTTAACAGAATCTTCAAGTTCTATCAGTTCGCTAACAATGTTGCGCAACTTTTCTATCATAAGGTCGGAGGCGTAATAACCATTGATTTCGCTCACCTCATTAAATTTAGATACCCTGTTTCGTATGGCTTTTAATATCCTTTCTGATGATTGAAAAAGAGTATTGGCTCTTTTGTTTCGAGACTCTACCAGGCTTATTTTTTTCGATTCGAAGGAGTTGTATATCTCTTCGCGCTTGGTGGTAATCTTGTCGATAAAATCATCAAACTCCGAAAACTTTCCTTCCAGCTCTTCAATCTGTACCATAAGTTTGGTTTGAAACTCAATACATTTTTCAGGGGAATCGGCAAGTTCTATGTAGTTGGTTAAACCTTGGCTTATTAGTTTTATCTGTGCATTAAATTCAGCGGTTCCTTCAATGCTTAAGAGTTCTTTACGCTTACGTTTTAAAGCGGCGTTTATTTGGTTAAAGCTGGAGTAAATAGTAGAAATGGTATCGATAATACGTGTTGTTTCTGTGGCATCATCAATTTTAAGATTGCTAATAATTTCAATCAGCATTTCTAACTCTGCGGAAGTTTGATTGAGCTCATCTTCAATTTTATTGGCATCTACAACCTTTTTAACCTCCTGAATACTGTTTTTTAGTTCTTCTACCTTGTTGTAGTATGGTTCTAAAGCCTCTTTTTGCAACAGGAATTTGACGCAGTTATTGGAAATTTCCTGATTAAATCCATCGAGTTTCTCTTCTTCATTCTGGATATGCTCTATGTCGACATAACGCAATTCTTTTAGCGATACCGTTTCTCCGCGAAGAGTCCTGAGGTCGGCCAGAACTGTTACATATTCATTGATGTTGGCAAAAGAAGTTTCTTTAATTTTGAGTGTAATGGCATATGTCAGTTGCATCACCCTCTCCACTTCTTCGCGACTATTCTTTTTAATGCTAACTACCTTCTCGTATTCTTCTATGGCATTAGCAGCAGTATCTTTAATATTTTGAAGTGGATCTTTAAGGTTAGCTGTTTCCTTATCACCAATCCAGTAATAAGTATCCAGTATGTCATTGGCTGTTTTCTGAATGTCGAAATACAAATTGGCATAGCTATCTTCCTTTTGAATAAGCTTAAGTATTTCATTACATTCAGACATTCCCCTAACGATGTCCTTATTGCCTATTTTATAGAGTTTAGATGTTTGGTTTGATTCAATTTCACTTTGATAGTTACTATCTAAATAAGGCGTGCGCCAGATTTGAAGGGCATGATGTTTTTTAGGTGTTCCATCTGTTTTAAAGTAGCATAGTTCTCCATTTTCGAATAAGGAATAACCATGGCATATGATTGGTGTTTCTACCTGTTGAGCGATGAGGTTGTATGAGAGTAGTACATATTCACCGTTGGTTTGGTTATAAAATATGTACAGGTAATCTTCGCCATTGGGTGAAGGAATACGACGAAGGTAAAGCATTTCAGTGAGTTCGTTATCAAAGATTTTCATCTCACCTGTTTGCAGATAATAACCGTTGGCAAAAATAAGACCATGGCTATCCGGAAGTAGAACGCATGAGTCTTCCAGAGAATCGATGCGAATGGCTTCCTGTATTTTTTTGTTGTATACGATGTATCGGAAGTCTTCTTCCTGATAGGGTTTTATTTTTAATACAATAAGGTTGTCAATGATAGAATAGTAAAACTCTGCATCATCGAGGGTTTGGGTTTTGTGCTCCACTTCTTCGGCATATATACCCAATCCGCTATCTGTGTTGTTCTCTATTTTAATGGTCAGGTCACCTTCGGTAGTCTCCACAAATATTTGATCTTCGATGGAGATATGCGGGAACTGTCCTTTTACATGTTGATCACGTGTGGTGCGTGTCCATTTAAACTCATGCTGGTCGGGAAAAACAAATTCGTGATCGCTGCGGTTATCAACGTAAGCTATCTGTTCCCCCTGAACTATAAATTTAAAGGTTTTAATATCGAATTTACCCTTTCCGGTTTTAAAGACTAAAAACAGTGAAGTACCAATTTTGGCAAACTTGATAAATTGGGTTTCCTTGTAGTATTTGTAAAGGTTTTTAAAGTCTTTAACAAAGTCACCGGAGAGGAGCAGGTCAAGAGCATTTTCCTGAAAGTTATGCTCGGTGGCATTGTAGGCATAAACACTAAAAACATCAGCAACATCAACTTCTTTTTTTAAGCCGATAAGAACGTTATAACCAAATACAAATGAATTACCAATGGTTACCATATCTACCGGAATACAATTGTTGGAAGTAGTAATACGCTCGTTACCAATTAATGTCGTTTCAATGGACCCGAAAACACTTTTACGTTCGTCGTTTAAGGTGTTTAAGCGACCCTGTAGATCTTTACCGTGTTGGACTAACCTGTTTCTAATGATTTCGTAGGTTCCTTGCTCCAGCTGGGTTTCAGTGTTTTTATTTTCGATATTGTCAGGAGTGGTATTTGCCATGATGTTGATTCAATAAAGGTTTTTGATGGAGACAAAAGATATGAGGGTAGACAAAAAGTATAAAGACGAAAGTATAAAGACTAGAATTGATGGTATAAGCACCATTGAAACAACAAATAAGGCCAGCAATAAATGCTATACTATTTATTGCTAGTTGGCCTTGTATGTGTCTTTTGTCTTTATACTTATGTCTTGTGTCTAATCCTTAAAACGGATCAATACCGATTTCCTTAGCAGTTTTGTTTGATACGCCTAAGGTTTTTGCTACGTCTAACAGATTAAAAATGGAGTTTTTATCGCTGTCGCTGCTGGCTTCGTTACTTAATTTGAACAATAAGTTAGATAAGCTCAGGTTTTTTAGGTCGTCGGATGACATGCCAAACTGCTGAACAAATTTTTGGATGTTGGTTTTAAATGATTGACCATCTTCAGAGGAGAAGAAAGTATCTTTTATTTGTGTTAAAACTTCGCTGTTACCAACAACCTTATCAACGCTTTTACCATTTGAAATAGCACCCATAATCTGGTTGAAGAACATGGTTTCTCCACCTACAATATCGATGTTGGCAGCTTTTAGTGCTTCGCTGATAACTTTGGCCTGTGCTGAGGTAATATCTTTTTGAATATTGATTTTTGCCAGTTCAATTTCTTTATCCTTGTTCAGTTTTAACTTAAATTCTTCGTGCTCTTTTCCTACACCGTCAAGCTTTTTCATGGCAGCAGCTTTTTCTTCTATCCCTTTAGCCTCTACCGTGAATTTTTCGCTATTCACTCGATTAACTGCCATTCCTTCTTTTTCGGTTGCTGTAGCTTTAGCTTCGGTAACAGTAGCCTCTGCCATACCTTTTTGTTGAATCGCCTCAGCCTCTGCTTTAGAGGTAGCTGTTATGATAGTCGCTTGTACCGTACCTTCTTTTTCTTTAGCCTCCGCTTTGGCCTCAATTACTTGTGCTTCAGAAATACCTATGGCAGCAGCCTCGGCCGCTTTAGCTTCTGCTAATATTTTAGTGGCATTGGCTTCTTTATCTGCAGCTTCCTGAGCGGCTTTTGCTTCCAGAATGCGTTGCTCAGTTTTATATTCAGCAGCCTTACGGTTAGCCTCAGCGCTTTTAATTTCAGTTACCAGATTGGTTTCTGCTTCTTTCTCAGCTGCTTTAATGGCAACTAACTTGGTTCTTTCAGCTTCTGCCTGTGCTTTGGTATCTTTTATTTTCTCCTCTTCAGCAACTACGGATTTTTCTACTTCAATGCGCTCTCTGATTACCTCCTGCATTTTCTTTTGCTCAGCTTCTAATGCTTTTTCTTTTTCTAAACGAGCTAAGCTTACCAGTTTTTCACGCTCGTTTTCTTCAATTTGCTGATCTTTTAACACGCTTTCGTTTTCTATAGCTTCCGTACGTTCTTTGTTTTTACGGGCCACAATCACCTGACGTTGTTTGTTTTCTTCTGCAACCTGAACTTCTTCTTCTGTGGCAAGACGAGCATTCTCGCTAATTAATTTTTGTTCCTGCTCAACCTTGGCGATTTCAGCTCCTTCGCGCGATTTAATATTGGCAATTTCTCTTTTTTGTTTTTCTTCGGTTTCAGCCAACTGCTTCTCTAATTGAAGTACTGTTTCCTTTGCTTCTACATCTTGCTTAGTAACCGTCTTCTCTTTATCTCTGCGTATTTGGTTGGATAATATTTGTTGTTCGGAAGTGATTTTTGTAATCTTTTTAATACCCTCAACATCCAAGATGTTATCCGGAGATAATTCTTCTATAGGAGTTTGCTCCAGGTAATCGATGGCACAGTCATCCAATACGTAACCATTTAAATCGGTACCTATGGTTCGCAGAATTTCTAATTTAAACTGTTCACGAGAGTTATATAATTCTACAAAATCGAATTGCTTACCTACAGTTTTTAAGGCTTCAGAGAATTTAGCATCAAAAAGATCAACCAATGATTCAATATCCGAAGCTCTGGAACAACCAATAGATTGTGCCACCTGAATCACATCTTCTGAAGTTTTATTTACCCTGACAAAAAAGTTTACTTTAATGTCGGCTCTTAAGTTATCCTTACAAATTAATCCTTCTTTACCTGAGCGTGAAATAACTACGGTTTTAAGGGTGATATCCATGATTTCCATTTTATGGATAACGGGTATTACAAAGATACCTCCAAATCTAACTTTAGTACCCCCCTGTCCGGTACGTACTAATGCTTGTCCTTGTGTTGCCTTGCGATAGGTTTTAACAACAATAATGATAAAACCAACGAAAATAACAACAATTGCAATCAATCCAATTTGCGTGATTCCTTCTAACATGTTTTAGTTTTTATATGGTTCAATTAAATAAATTTTTTTCTCCGGGATATAATCAATCACAAGGCACGATTCGCCTTTGTGTAAGTTATATTGTTCTTCGGTAGCCAGCACGTTGACTATAAAAGAAGATCCGTCTATCATGATTTCGGCCTGCCCCATTTTATTGTGAGTTGCTGCCATGGTAACAGTGCACATTTTTCCTGTCAGCTTTTTGTTAGTCATGGATTCTTCATCAGAAATAGCAAAGACTTTAACAAATGGGGTAGTAAAGAATTTAGCTACAAATGCACTGGCTAATATATTGGGGATAAGGTATACCAATGATAACAACATTGAGTTGTTGTTTAGGTAGTAATTCATTAACAGGGAAATAACCCATAAGCTAAGTACAAAAAAGCTAAGGATGACCATCAAGGGTATTTTGCCCAGGTTAAAAAACGACAGGGCTGAGTTAAGCCATATCAAAGAGCTGCCTGCATCCACATTGGTATCTGCATCGGCATCTATATCAGCATCAGTGTCAATATCAACATCGGTATCCAGGTCAAAATCAACGTCTGCATCAGCGTCTACATCAAAACTATCCACGTTAAAAACGCCGAAAATGACGGTTATCCAATAAAGTAATATTAAAATAAAAAGTGTAGTAGGGATGATGTTTACAATGGAAAAGGATGCTTCTAATGTTTCCTTCATAATGAATAGTTAGTAGTTGGTTTGTATTGGGATTGGACGAATATAAAAAAAATTATAATTCGATAGCTTTGTAGGAGGAAATAAATAGTAAAAAAATATTGGCATTAGAATTGAATATGCAGTGCGTCTGATCAGGGTTGTTTGTAAAACAATATGATTGATAGTATATTAATCACTATTGTCCGGTAAAAATCCATTTCATCTATAATATTTTCTTTTTGTCTCTAGCCGACGGGCTTTTACTTTTTTGCTGCAGCTCTAAAAAGTAAACAAAAAGAGCCGCCGCTGACATGAAAAAGCTAAAAATCAATTCTCTTCGCTAAAAGAAAAGAACTCACTACGCTCAAACAGCTTTTCTTTTTAACGCTACGTTTCCTGATTTTCTTAACGCTTTTACATGAAGGCGGATTAGTTACCCCCTCTTGTCGCATAGTCTTGCATCTGTATAATCTTGAGAACTTTATAGATGCAATTTCGTTTTTTGTCGGACAACAAAGTATATTAATAACCTTCTATCTAACGATGGTTTGTTAGATAGAAGGTTAATACTTAACGCAACCAAAGTAAATTCTTATCATCTTTTATAAAAAAGTGTTAGTATGATGAATAAAATCTTGTTTGGTATTTTGATGATTGTGTTTGTTGGATGCGAAAAGGAGCATGATACACACTTTCAGTACATGGCTAAAATAGTAGATTATGATTTAAATTGTTCTACTTGTGTTATATCCTTTGCTGATGATTCTCAGCGTGTGGTTAATGATTTTGGGGAGAGTGTTAGAGGTTTTTATCATGCCTGTAATTTGGATAAAAACGATTTTGAAATTGGTCAGTGGTTAAAGCTAAATGTAAGAAAAGCGAAGGAAGAGGAGGTGAAGCTTTGTATTACTTTGTATCCATCTTACCCATACAAAAATGTGTATGTAGAGGATTATACTTATTACAAAGGAATAGTGTACAATGACACAATTGAAATAGGATATAAAGAGTGCCTGAAAGATGAAAAAAATAATTTAAGTGTTTGTTTTGATTCTTTAATTTCTGATTCAAGGTGTCCTGAGGATGTGGTTTGTGTTTGGCCGGGCGAGGCCGTAGCCAAATTTACTGTTAATATTGATCAGCAAGATCCATTGGTTTTGGAAATACCGACAGGGACTCAGGATACACTTGTACCGGGATATAGTTTTTCTTTTGTGGACTTATTGCCTTATCCGCATACACAAAGACCTATTGATTTAGAGGATTATAAAGCCATGGTTGTGGTGAGGGAGTTGTAGGAAGGTATTACGGATGTTTACTCATGCTATCCTTGTTATCGATGAGACGAATATTTTTGATTTGAACTGGCCTGTGCTTTTAACGATGGGATGAATTCCTTGAGTGTTCGAAAAGATTTTTTTTAATTGTAAACCACATTATATCAAGGGAGTCAGCTCTCCTCCTTAAGAAGGAGGAGTCCGGTGAGGCACGAGCCGGGAGGTGGTTTTATAATTCTACAACTCCATTAACTATGTAAGGTATTACAAAGGTTTAAACTACCTCCCCTCTTCTTCGTCGAGGTACTCCTCCTTTAAAAGGAGGAGAGTCGATTTACATATCATAAAACATTGTATTCGTGTATGTTTTTAACTTCTCGAACACTAAAGAGATATCCCATCGATGTGAACCGGCCTACGCTTTTTAACGACGGGATAAATCCCATCGTTGGGTTGATCTGTCCTTTTAGGACTGTGTGTAGGTGGTAGATCGTCGCGAAGGGAAGGCATAATAAAACGGCGGAATTTATTCTTTTACAGCAAAAAAAGTAGTTGGTCATTTTTATTTTTTCTGTTTTGTCAATACCTTTCTAATACAGCTTGGTTTTAAAACTTGCTATTATGGCAAAACTTAAAAAAGATCTGAATCTGATTGAGGTAATCTGCGTTTCGGCGGGCGTAATGATTAGCTCCGGGCTTTTTATATTGCCATCTCTGGCTTTTGCCAAAACAGGACCTGCTGTGGTTTTATCCTATCTTATTGGTTGTTTAATTATTATCCCAACCATTTTTACCAAAGCAGAGTTGGTGACAGCCATGCCTAAAACAGGAGGTATTTTTTTCTTTACCGATAGAAGCATGGGCCCGATGATGGGTACTTTGGCCGGCTTGATAGCCTGGTTTTCTTTGGCCTTTAAATCGGCATTTTCGTTGCTGGCCATAGGTATTTTTGTTTTGCTGTTTAATCCCGGTGTTTCTGAGTTGGAAATAAAACTTATTGCAGTGGCTTGCTGTTTGCTTTTTAGTTTGGTAAATGTGTTAGGGGTGAAGATTGCAGGGAAATTTCAGGTAATCATTGTTGTTATCCTTGTGGCTGTGCTTATTGTGTATGTTATTGTTGGTTTCTTTTCTGTCGACATGGCAAGTTATGTGCCTTTTGCGCCTAAAGGTTTGAATTCAATTTTTATCACAGCTGGTTTTATCTTTATCTCTTATTCAGGCACTACTAAAATTGCGGCTATAGCCGGAGAGGTGAAAAATCCGCGGCGTAACCTGCCACTTGGTATATTTTATTCGTGGGGCATTGTTTCGGTATTGTATGTATTGGTTGTTTTTATTACTGTTGGTGTTGTTCCTTCTGATGTTTTGTTATCTACTTTTATACCCATTTCAATAGGCGGAGATTTGCTAATGGGGCAGTTTGGACTGGTGTTGATGACTATTGCTGCTTTGCTGGCATTTGTCTCCACCGGAAATGCAGGTTTGCTGGCAGCCTCACGCGATCCTATGGCCATGGGTAAGGAAGATCTTGTGCCTCCTGTGTTTGGCAAAATTTCGAAATACGGTACCCCGTGGGTTTCCATTGTTTTTACCACTTTGTTTATGATTGTGGTGATTTTGTTCCTTGACCTGGAAAATTTTGTTAAAACAGCTTCAGCCTTAAAGTTATTGCTGTTTATTATAGCCAATGTGGCTTTAATATTTATGCGCGAAAGTAATGTAAAACACTATCGTCCTTCTTATAAGTCTCCGCTATATCCCTGGATTCAGATTATAGGAATAGTGGTTTATTCTTTTCTTTTTCTTCAAATGGGAAAGTTTCCGTTAACGCTTGTGGGTTTGTTTGCACTGGGTTCCTTAATTTGGTATTTAATTTATGCCAAGGGTAAAATTAAGCGTGAATATGCTTTGCTACATATTGTTGAGAGGATTACGGGTATTCAACAGACTGATCAGCTTTTGGATGAGGAATTAAGGGAGATACTGGTAGAAAGAGATAATGTAAGTGAAGAAAGGTTTGTCAACCAAATTAAAACTTGTCCGGTATTAAATTATGACACAGACTTATCGGCTGAGGAAATTGCTGATTCGGTAGCAGATGCTTTGGCTATTGAGTTAAATTTAAGCTACAAAAGTCTCTTAAAGAAAATATTAACACGAGAAAAGGAGCCTGAGGTCATCATAAATTCAGGAGTGGCTTGTTTGCCAATACCGATTCAAGGGCATAATAAGTTTGGGATAATTTTAATTCGTGATCGTAATGGTATTGTTTTCTCTGATCCTGAGAATCCTGTTTATGCCGCCTTTGTAATGGTGTATTCTCCTGATGAGTGGAATTTTCAGTTTCATGCACTTTCGTGGATAGTTGAAATTGCCGAGGTGGAGGATTTTGAGGAGCGATGGTTAAACGCCGGAGGAGATAACGCTTTACGAGGTATTATTCTTTCGTTATGGAAACAGAGAGGGGTGTAGAATTAGTTTTACGTGATAGTCGATGGGATCAATCCCATCGATAAGGTGATATGTCCTTTCAGGACAGTGGGGTGTAAAGTTATCGTCCTGACGGGACGACTAAATAAAGCGGCGGAATTTATTCCGTCGTGGAAAGAAGAGAATATGGATGATTTGAACATGAAAACCTATCGTTATATGTTATAAAACCACCTCCCGGCTCGTGCCTCACCGGACTCCTCCTTGGTAAGGAGGAGAGATGATTTCCTTGATGAATATTGTTTGCTAAACACTTCGGGATGAGATTTTTGGTTTGAACTTGCTTATGTTTTTTAACGACGGGATGAATCCCATCGTTGGGTTGACTTGTCCTTCCAGGACATTGGGTAGGTGGTAGATCGTTCTGAAGGGACGGAATTTATTCTGGCGTGGCTATGTGTTAACAGACGGGTTTTCTTTTAGCATTGCCCTAAAAGAAACAAAATGTCTAGTTCAATTCATCCTTCAGCGCTCTTCCTTGTCGAATTTTTGCCTTCGCATTGGCCTTAATCTCCCGCATTCGACTGCGTCACTCTAGCTCCGGCCCGGGCCAATTGAACTGGCCAGCGCACTGTGAATGATTGAAATTATATGGTATACTTAAGAGTTCGAAATTGGATTTGGTTCTGGCCTACGCTTTTAACGACGTGATGAATCCCATCGTTGGGTTGAGCTGTCCTTTCAGGACAGGGAATAAGTGTTAGGTCGTCCTGTAGGGGCGACTAAATTGAGCGATGGAATTTATTCCATCGTGGAAAAAAAGTGGATGATTTGAAAGGTAGAATCTATCGTTATATGTTATAAAACCACCTCCCGGCTCGTGCCTCACCGTACTCCTTTTTTGGTAAGGAGGAGAGTTGATTTACATGATGAATAATGTTTGCTGAACTTGACGGATTGAATCCTTTGGGTTTGAACTGGCTTACGCTTTTTAACGACGGGATGAATCCCATCGTTAGGTTCAGCTGTCCTTTCAGGACAGGATATGTGTGGCAAAGCGTCCTGAATGGACGACTAAATCAAGCGATGGAATTTATTCCATCGTGAATATGTTAGTTCTTTCAAAAGGGTTGATGGCTGGTGCGAAAGAGGCGGTACCAAATTCAGAAGCGTTGATCGATATTTCAGAAGGGTGTGAAGCTCTTTCAGAAGACCCGGAATGAAATTCATAAGGCACGGATGCTGTTGACAATAACCACGTAGTGTGACAAGAATGGGCTGAACTGCACCTTATAAGAGCCGTTAGAAGAAAAGAAAGACAGGGAAGTTGTTACGAAAGAGGCGTCGTGTGATAACATAGGCATCGGATGATAAAATGAAGGGAGCGTTGCGTTGTGAATTGAACAGGGAATGTGTCTGATTGCTGGAGTGAGCTAAAGAGTAGAGGTGGTTATGCTGTTCAACAGAGATGTAAGTTGGTAAGAAGTTTATGTTAGTGTTATTGTAAGCTTGGTCAGATGAATTGTTGGGTGATCAGAGTGAGTGGGATTGGTGTTTGTGTCATTATATGAGTGTTTTGTGGGAGCTATGAAAGAGGTGTGATTATGAGAGGATAATGCTGGTAGTATTCGGTGTGAATATTATATTAATTAATGTTAAAATATTTTTACAGATGGTATGTTTTATATAATTTTAATTTAGTGACGATTTAACCACGTTTAATTATTTTGAAAATTATGAGAAAAAGTCTTGAAGCCAGACATTATGCCAACCAACAGGTGGCGAGAATTCTTGAAAAATTTAAGGAGGAATATAAAAGTGTAACTGTTTTGGTAGATGCAGTAAAAGAGTTTACTGCCTTAATTAACAATGTTGCTACATTGGTTACCAAGGTAGATGGTATACCATCGAAAACAGCCGGTAATAAAAACTTATGCAGATTAGATTTAATGTCTGTTACGCACAGGGTGAGTAATGTATTAAAAGCTTATGCGACTGTAAATAAGGATCAAACCTTGTCTGATTTTATTATATCGTCGCGTTCGGAATTAAAGAACCGTTTGCGGCATCAGCAACTGCTTGACTATTCAAAGGGTGTGTCGGAACGTATTGGTACCATGACAGAGGTATTGGCGCCATACGGACTAACCGAGGACATAAAAAAGCAATTAGATGAGGAGATTGAAGAGTTTAAAAGCGTGGTTTTAGAACCCCGCCAATTAATTAATGAGCGTAAAACAAATAACGAACTCATTGTAGATTATATTGGTGATGCGGCAGAACTGCTTGAAGACAAAATAGATCCTTTGATGGAATTATTTAATGAACATCCCCTGTTTTATCCTGAGTATAAAGCAGCCCGTATGATTATTAATGCGGCCAGCAGAAAGCAAAAAACAGAAAGTGAAATAAACGAAGCGTAAATTATATCAAATGTATTATGAAATGATGGATAAATAAATTTGGTTATTTTGAATTTCTACAATGAAGAAAATTGAAGTATAGCCTTAGCTATAGTGAGATTTTATGAAGAGGTAAAAATTTCAAAAGAATAAAGTTATATCAATCATTGTATAGTATTTTTGGTATCAGTATTCATTATGTGGTTAAAGAGTTAGACAAGAGAAGGGGGGAGCCTCTTCTCTTTTTTGTACCCTAAAAGTTTGATTAAAGCCTATTCTATTTGCTGTAGCTGACGTTTATGCGAGATGTAAATCTTTCTTGATACTTGGGTCTTGATACTTGAGGCTAATAAGCAGTATGTACTTAGTGTAAACATATAGATGTATATGAAATATATACTAATTTGATAGGCTTTGTTTAACATTTTAATTAGATTTGAATGATTGAATGATTTCTTCGAAAAAATGCATCGCTGATTTATGAATGTTTATAGTAAAATTGATGATGGCGAAGAGATTTGAAATAGAAATGGCATAATGAAAGTAAATGCACTCATGTGCGCTTATTGTAGGAGTTAGGGTTTATTAAAACACGATACCACATAAAATTAAATATTTAAGACATGGAAATTAATGATTTATTAAGAGACGAGTTCATGAACGAATGGAGAAGATTGAGTAATCGAAGTGCTTCAGATTCATTAGGATTAATTCGTGAAGAATTTAGAATTCAAGATGTAGAGAATTCAATTAACGAAAGTATGAGAACCTTTTCTTATTCTGAAAAGCAGACTAGAGAAAGATATCATAAACAAAATTTACGTGAATTGACAAGAACTTTTGCTCAAGCATTATATAGGACTTCTGATAATGGTAGTTTGGTAAATTCAAGAACGATTATGGAGGCTAAGAGAAGCATGAAAAGTAGGGGTGATTGTGATATTTATCCATGTTAAAAACTGACAATGAAAGAGAAAAAACGAATAGGAAAAGTCAAAGCTATTGAAGTTAATATTGAATCACTTAAACTATATTTGACTCTGTCAACATTCTTGATTGGAGGATTACTGGCATATAACTCTTCTATACAAACAGGGTTTTCGGTTACACTGATTATTTCTCTTTCTCTTTTTCTTATTACTGCAATTTGTAGTATTATATCTTTAAATTGTTATATCTATAAGCTGGATAGAGGTGAATTAGATGTAAAAGCAAAAGATGCAAGGAAGTTTAATGTTATAGCAATCTTGTCATTCTTAACAGGTATAATTTTTACTGGAATTTTCTTTTTTACAATAGAACCTAAGGAATCGATATCAGATACCGATTCGGAGCAAGTTATTGAAATTGATGAAAGAATAATAATAAAGGGAGAAACTAGTTCGAAAATCACGATTCAGAAGGATTCTTTGGACAAAATCATTAAAGTGGAAATTAATAATAAGCCCTAATACATGCTCATAAATAATTGCCGTTTAGTTGGTTATTGTTAGGTTGTAATACGCTTTTGGTTTGGTGTGCATGGACTGGTAAGTAGCCCGCAATCGGCAACTATTCATAGTGAAATGTTAGGGGCAAGTGTAAGAGGCATCCTGCAAATAATAAATACAAGAATAGTAATGAATGGATATGATATTATAGATAGGACTAAAATCGATGACCATATTAGCTTTATTCGTATTAACCCGACGGATATTAAAGTCACATTAAGAGAAGTTTTCGATTCAATTGCTAATGTTGCGTGGATAAGTTCTTTTGATGAAGACTACGTTCGAGATGGTTTTAGAGTAAGGGCAGAAGCTACTATAGATTATATTTCAAAAAACATAATAAAAGCTAATGAAGACGAAGTCACAAAAGATTCTGGAGAATGTCTTGTTTCTGAATTAGCTAGAAAAACAATAGTCACTGAAATGGAGTATTTAGATATTCCTCTAGGTGAGTTAATAAAAGAAAAAGATATTGGAAATCATGGTTTTGATTTTTTTTCGAAAAATAAAGATAACATATTATTATTTGGAGAAGCCAAATATGTTGCCTCTCAGAATGCATATGGGAAAGCTTTAAAACAAATTGTAAAATTTATTGGCAAAAAAGACAAGTCAGACGTACTTGCAATTGATAAATTTTGCTGTGATAATTCTAAGAAAAATTTTACCGCTGGTAATAAGGGGTTTATGGCAGCTTTTGCGGCTAAATCAACATCTACAAAGAAAATATTAGAGGGTATTAAAGCAAATGTAGATTTTCAAGAGTTGAGTAAGTTTAATGAGTTAATTTGTATTGCGGTTAACATATGAAAGACCTTGTACGAAAAATATTGGCAACTGAAGAAATTGGAGCTATTTTCAATTATACGATGGATAGCTTGTATAAAAATGGTCCTGTATCAGTCTGTGATATGGAAATACTTTCTTTACTAAAACTTTATCATAATGATAAGTTTGAAGAGTATAAGAATTCTATTTTGACCTATATGGCACTTTTTTATAAAGATGTTAATAGCAATTCTTTACAAGAAGTTGTTTTTGGTCAATATAAAAAATATCTAGAAGAAAAGTTTGACAAGCATTATACTCCAGTTCAAGCAAATATAGTTAATGGTATAGATAATAATAATTGTTTTAGTTTCTCAGCTCCAACAAGTACAGGCAAATCATTTGTGTTCATGAACAAGATTCTGGAGACAAAAAATGACGTTGTCGTAGTAGTTCCATCTCGCGCTTTAATAAATGAGTACTATTTAAAACTAAATGAAAGCATTACTGATAAGTCAGTAAACGTTTTAACTTTTATTGATAAAATAAACACTCGTTTTGCAAAAAGGAATGTCTTTATAGTCACTCCAGAAAGATGTAGAGAATTATTTAAGTTAAAAAATGATTTTAACGTTGATTTATTCCTATTCGATGAAGCTCAACTTAGTGATGAAAATTCCAAAAGAGGACTTTACTTTGACAGTATAGTTCGTCGGTGCTATAAAGCTTATCCAGATTCCAAATTCGTTTTTGCCCATCCTTTTGTTAAGAATCCTGAATCTCAAATTGAAAAGAATCACTTTAAATCTGATAACTTACAAGCTAAACAATATAACCAAAAAAGTGTTGGGCAAATGTTTTTATGTTCGGATGATATGTGGAACTATTATCATTTTGGAATTAATAAAGAAGTAATGGGGAGGCAAAAGCATCTTTGTCCATTTGACCCAATAGAAAAGACCGTTAAAAACGGTGGTTCTGTTTTGTTTTATGTTTCTAAAGCTAAGATTTATAGCAAAAAATTTATAAATAGGTTTAGTCGATATATAGACTTATGTGACGAAATTGAAAATGAAAAGGCTGAATATTATATTGAACAAATAAAGCAATATACAGGTGGTGAAACAAGTTCAACTAGAAGCCACTATTCTCAACTAATTTCATTTCTAAAACGTGGAATAGTAATTCATCATGGCTCTTTGCCTCTTCAGATAAGATTACTAATCGAGCAATTTACCAAGGATGGTTTATGTCGGTTATGTTTCGCTACTTCAACCTTGGAACAAGGTATTAATATGCCATTTGATGTTGTGTTTCTTGATAGACTTGATGGGAGTAAGCCATTAGCTGTAAAAAATCTAATTGGTCGTGCAGGACGTTCATCTCTTAAAACAGAATTTGATTACGGATATGTAATTGTAAGTGCTCCTAATAGAATGGCTCGTTTTCGGAAAATAATGCTAGCAGATGAAATATTAGATAACACTTCACTATTGGAAAAAGACGAGCAACAAGATGACGATTATAATGAATTCAAAGATGCTATAATAAATGATACGTATTCAGATGAATACAATCTAACAGAAAAAGATTTAGTAAAATTAAGTGACAGCGACATTGATACGGTAATAAAAGATATTTTAGAGTCAGTATTTCAAAACAATACGCTAATCCCATTAAATGTTTTAACTAGTGCATCTCAAAACCGATTGAAGTTATATTCTCACTTTCAAAATTTGTATTCGATTTATCTTGGTAGAATTCTGCATCGTGGTGAGGTAAATGTATTTAATACTGCGATTAAAATTATTCTGTGGCAAGTTCATGGTAGAACATTCAAAAACATCTGTTGGTACCGTTATGCTTATGCAAGTAAGACCCATGAACGAGAGCAATTAGAGCAGCTCGGTCAAAATACGGAACATATAGAAGCTGCTTTTTTTACAGAGTACAAAGATTTACCTGATAAACAGATTAATGTATACAGCAGCCTTGCTGGTATCAACGCAAAGGATGTTGATTATGATTTAATTATGTTTGACACTTATGATTACATTGATAAATTAATTGGATTCAAGTTAAGTGATATTCTGTATGCTGCATTCTTTAAATATAATGAAAGAACTTCTGATCCAAATGCATTGCGCTTAGCCAAATATATTCGTTATGGTACTGATAATGCTAGACATATATGGATGCTGAGATACGGAATGTCATTTGAGGATATTGAGGTGTTGGAGAACCATATTGATGATATTAATTCAGAACAAATTGTATTCAAAGATTCCATAAATGATATTCCAGAAGAACAAAAATTATCCATTTCAAGATTTCTAAACTAATGCAACCAACAAACACCAGCCCCTTACGATGTATAAGGATAATAGCCATAATAGTAATAATTTCAACGGTGTAGCTCGCTTCAACTTTTTTGTAATTTGACAGGAAAGTGTCACGCAATCGGCTAATAATCGTAATTATATGGTTAGCTGTAATTTGATAAATAATTATATTCTAATTTATATACTTATACAAAGACTTAAATTATGAGAAAACTATCTATCAAACAACTCATTGAGTTTAGCGGTAAATCAGATAAGAGCAAAAAGACCTTTGCGTTAAACTTACAAATTGATAAACAGAAACAAGATTCAGATGGAGGTGGAGATTATTGGGTAAGTTGCTTAAGCGCCATAAGCAATAGCTTTAAGTATAATGATAATAGTATTATTCTTGACAAAATTCACCAGCTCGAGGAGAAGTTCGAAGAAACTGATTATAAGAGGACGAAAGATATGTATGAAAGAAATATTTCGATTCTCTATAAATTTGAAGACATTGACTTTAGAAAGTGGATGCCTGCAGAAGGTTTTGATATCATAAAAAAGCATAAATCAGATTTTCTTCTAGATATTAGTGGTTTGCAAGTTCAAGCATTACCTCACCACGTATTTACCTTCAAGAATGACGATGAAGAAATAGGGGCAATTTGGTTTATTGCAAAATTGGAAGGCTACAATAAATATGAATTAGCAATGTTTACAGACATCCTTTATAGATATATGAATCAAACTTATTCCAAAAACTATAAGATAAATTCGGACTTTTGCATTGCAGTTGATGTTGTTAATGTGATTAATCTTAGCTATACACAGATTATGGAAGAAAAGATTCCATTAAGGTTAGATTTGACGATAGATGAAATTAAAAAATTAATGTAAAAAGACATAGCGAGATCCCACTGCCCACCCGTAGGCTCGGATTTGTAATCCGTGCAATAAGCGAGCTGTAAGTATATAGAAGTGTTACAATAAACATTTTGTAGCACATTTTATTGATATGAGGGTTTGCAACCCGGGTTAAAGACGTTTTTAAAAGCCCGGATTACAAATCTTCGTTTCTTATCTTCAGAAGATAAGTTAGTTTAATGATAACAGTCAAAAAGAAATGGTCTCACGGATTATGCTTCGCTAAATCCGTGCGAGCTGGTATATTGATAATTAAACCTAGAAAAATATGACTTTAAAAGAGAGATTGGAATTCTGTTCTATATGTGAAAAACGAGAGGTTAATCTTAAAACAGGACTGGCATGCAGTATAACAAACGAAAAACCAGATTTTGAAGATAAATGTCAAAGTTTTATTAAAGATGAGCAAGAAGCAGATAGAAGACTTGAGTTAAGCCTGCGTGCAGCTGGTAACGCTCGTACACAAGATGGTTCAGCAAAACCTAGTCGAAATAAATTGTATGGTCTAGTAGTGCTTATTCTAGGTCTGGTAGTGTTTCTGCTTTCAATGATAATAGGAATATTAATGATAGTAACCGGTATTTCTTTCATAATTAAAGGATTTCAACAAGATAAGGTTCTTAAAAAGAATAAATTATTTAATGCGAAATTATCAAATTAACCAACATCTTGCTAAGGGGCTGTTTTATCAACGAAATGTATTTATGAGAAAGGAAATTAGAGTTTTAATTATTGTAATGTGTATTGCAAGTTATCATGTGGTTTTAAAAGGACAAGAAAAGAAAAATATTGAAGTTGGGGTTAAGGGAGGTATGAATCTTTCCAAGGCTAACTTTAGTTCTTCAGATGGTGATCTTAATTACAGACCAGGGTATTATGTAGGTGGATATATAGGTATTCCACTTAAGAATGATTTATCGATAAATGGAGAGGTTCTATTTATAGCTAAAGGGTGGAATATACCTGAGGATTCGGGTAACAAGAATGTTAGTGTTACTTTTAATATAATTGAATTACCAGTGCTTTTAAAATATGCAGTTAGTGATAAAATTAAATTCATGCTAGGACCAAGTATTGGATATAAAATAAGTTCAAAAAGAAGACCTGAAAGTGAGTGGAAAGATAATTTTGAAGACCTAACATTAAATGTAATTGGTGGAGCGGAGTATAGTATTTCGGAAAATATTGGAGTTGAAATTAGATATTCTCAGGGAATAAAGGCTTTGTATAATGGTTTAGACTTTGATGAATATGGCGGAATGATTGAAAATTTATCTTTGAAGGATGGTTATATGCATTCGATTGAATTAGGATTAAAATATTCATTTTAAAATACTATCCTTAATATCGACGGGATTAATCCCATCGATTAGTTGATATGTCCTTTCAGGACAGTGGGTAGGTGGTAGATCGTCCTGAAGCGAGGTTGACTGTCAGGATGAGTTAGTTAGGATAAAAAAAGAATTGTATGGAAAAAATGGTTTTATTAATAATATCCCTATGGATAACAGGCATTGCCTTTTCTCAATCAGGATGTGAGAAATTTAAAACTGGCAAATTTCATAATGTTGAAAATGGAAGTGTAAAGTCTAAAATTGAAAGAAATGATTCAATTCAAATTGAACAGCATGGTAATATTTTCGTCAAGCTGAAAATAGAATGGATGGATGAATGTTCATATCGCTTAATTTTTATTGAAGGCAATGAAGCATGGAGGAAATCTAAATTAGGGGATAGATCAACACCCGATTTAATTGTAAGAATAACCGATGTCAGGGAGAATTCATATCTGCAAGAGGCAAAGTTTGCAGATGATATGGAGTTTAAATATAAAAGTACTATTGTAAAAATAGAATAAACTGTCCCGCTGCCGCAGGATTGTATCTTGTGGCTATCCAATTATAAAACGACACGAAAGGATTGGTACCCGTAGGCTCGGATTTGCAATCCGTGCAATAAGCGAGCAGTAAGTATATAGAAGTGTTACAATAAACATTTTGTAGCACTTTTTATTGATATGAGGGTTTGCAACCCGGGTTAAAGACGTTTTTAAAAGCCCGGATTACAAATCCTCGTTTCTTATCTTCAGAAGATAAGTTAGTTTAATGATAACAGTCAAAAAGAAATGGTCTCACGGATTATGCTTCGCTAAATCCGTGAGAGCTGGTGTAATTAAATAAAAACAAATAAAGAACTTAATTAAAGTATGAAAATTAAAGAATATGCTCAATGCATCCGTTATTCAGTATTAATTATTTTATTCCTATGCGTTACCGGCAATGGGTTTGCACAGGGGATTTTAGAACGTCAGCAAGCAAAAGAAAAAAACAAGGGGTTTGTTGGATTGGGTTTAACTGTGAATGAAATTGGTTTGTTAGGACTTGGAGTGGAATTGCCAGTTCAGGAGAATTTATGGTTTTATGGAATGGGAGGAATAGGTACCTGGGGTTATAAATTAACCGGAGGTATAAAATATTATCCATATAACGGAGGGTATAAATCGGCCTATTGCATCGGATATTCATATGCTACAGGGTTATCTGATTTTGATCCCAGGTTAGACGTGGTAGATTCAAGTGGTAATGTAGAAGAAAAGGATGTCTTGCTAGATTTATATTCGGTAGGAACATTAAATTTAATTTATTCATATAACTTAAAGGTGGGGCGAAAATCGAAGTTTGTTTTTAGTGGAGGATATGCCATAAGGTTAAAGGATGATTTTTATACTAATAAAACAGACGATGAATTAACCCAGGAGTCAAAGAATTTTATCAACTTGATGGCTCCGGGGGGACTAATCCTTGGTGTAAAGTTTATGATAGGGTATTAATCACCACGCTGCCGCAAGATTGTATCATGAGGTTCGCTAAGTATTAATACCACAAGAAAAGGTTAGAGTAGAAGCTAAGGTTAGGTGATTAAAAATTAGAATAAGAACAACATAAAACAAATTCATATATGAAAAGAATTATAGTGCTTATAATTGCAATAGTAAGTATTCAATCATTGACTGCACAAAAAACAGATACGCTTTATTTAGAGTCATCATTTGAAGAGGTTAATATTAACCCGGCCATATATTATAAGGTGCTCAACAAAATTAAAAATGAGAAAAAGAAGTATGTTTTAATTGATTATTACGTGCAAGGTGAAATATTTAGTAGAATTGAATATTTATCAAAGTCAAAAAGTCCAGTTACTATAGATAATTATAAGAAGTTGGAGAAAGAAAATAAATTTTTAAAGCATGGACAATCGATACTTTACTATAGTAATGGGAATGAGAAAGAAGTAAGAAACTTTTTAAAAGGAAAGCAAATAGGTTCTGTTGTCCACTATGATGAACATCCTGTTTTCTTTGTCGTTGAAAATATGCCTGAGTTTCCGGGAGGTAATGAAGCAATGCGTCAGTTTATTGCTCAAACAGTAAAGTACCCAGAGGAAGCTCTAAAGCAAAATATTTTCGGGCGTGTATATGTGAGTTTTATAATTGATTATAATGGAGAAGTAAAAGATGCTAAAATTATAAGAGGTGTACATGAAATAATTAACAATGAAGCTCTAAGGGTTGTTAATGCGATGCCTAAATGGCGTCCAGGATATCAAAGAGGAAAACCTGTAAATGTTAGTTATACCGTTCCAATTAATTTTGCGACACAATCGACACTGAATAAATAGTTGTGGAATAAAGGATGTGTCTGAATTTTATTATCAAACCTGCCCTGTAGACGCACATCTGCAACCCGAGGAATCAGTGAGCTGTAATTATATAGGAGTAATTCAATAAATGTTTTGTAGCACCTTTTAATAAAAGCCGGATTACCTGCCAGCCGGTGGGTTGGTAAGGATGTTGGTTTAATGATAGTAGACAAAAAGAAATGGTCTTGCGGATTAAATTAAGCATAATCAGGTATAACTGGATAGTTTTGATATCGTCCTGAAAGGACGACTATACAAAGCGATGGAATTTATTCCGTCGTGAGAAAAGAAGAATGTAATTGTTAATATCGATGGGATCAATCTCATCGATAGGATGATATGTCCTTTCAGGACAGTGGGTAGTTTTGCTATCGTCCTGACGGGACGGTTTAACAAAGCGGCGGAATTCATTCCGTCGAAAAATAAAAACAAATAATATCTTTTAAACCAATATAACCGAAACCTAAAACTAAATATGGGACAATCACTCGTAAAAAACTACATACATATCACCTTTGGTACAAAGCATCGTGAACCAATGATTTACCCACCATATGAACAAGCACTTCATGCCTATTTGGGAGAGTTGTGTAATGATATGGATTGTCCGGTTTTAGTTGTTGGAGGGTATACAGACCATATTCACATACTGTGTTTGTTGTCAAAGAATATCTCTTTGGTTGAGCTGGTAAAAAAGATAAAGGGACGATCCTCGATATGGATGAAAGAACAAGGTAATCATTTGTGCAATTTTTACTGGCAAGATGGATATGGCGCTTTTTCGGTTAATCCTGCTGATATTGAAAAGGTGAAAAATTATATTCTTAATCAACACAAACATCATGAGAAGAAAGGTTTTGTAGAAGAATATCGAGGATTCCTAAACAAGTATAATGTTGATTTCAATGAGGATTATTTGTGGGATTAGAACCGATCGAAGAAATCAATCCTATTGATTAGTTGATAAGTTCTTCCAGAATAATGGGGTGTTGCGTTATCGTCCTGAAAGGACGACTTAACAAAGCGACGGAATTCATTCCGTTGTGAAATGAATGTATGGATTTTAGTATAATCGACGGGATAAATCCCATCGATAGGATGATATGTCCTTTCAGGACAATGGGTGTTGCGTAATCGTCCTGAAAGGACGACTAAACAAAGCAGCGGAATTAAATGAATTAGTGCATAAAAACTTAACCTTTTGTATAAACCCAAAATATTCATTAGAAAATCTATTACACATTGAAATCACTTCAAAACAAGACACTTTGTTGCTTCACTGCCACTCACCAGAACGATGCTATGCCTCGTTTCAGTAAAGCCTTGTTTTATTGAGCTTTCAATGTTCATGACGAAATTCTAATACATAATCCGGTTTAAGTGAAGACATGTTTTTACATTAATTGTGAACTAAAATTTCAGAGCTGTTAGTTCTATTATAAGCATAAAAATACCCGTCTACATAAGTAAACGGGTTGTTTTTATATAACTGAGTGTTATTACTTAACAAGTAAGAATTTAAAGGTAACTGGTGTTTGCAAGGTAACAGTTTTGTTTTGAGGATTAAATAATATTACCTGAACATTGGCTCTTCCATCAGTTCCATCAATACTTTGCAGATATACAGATAAAATACACCCCTTTAAATCAACGTTTGCTGAAGCAAGGAAAATGTCACCCATTTCAAAAGGTTTATCAGCCGGAGGAGAAACTTTTAAACTGTTAGGAGAATACCAGGCTTCTCCTGCACCGATGCTTCCGTTACTTCCTACCGGTATTTCAAATGAACCATCGGAGCTGGTTTGTGTCGAAATAGGAGGAGATGTTATTGTAATACCTCCGGGTGAGTTGGCAATTTCAATTCCTTCACCAGCCGAAATATTACCTAATTTGAAGTCATTTGTTATACCATCTCCAATAAGAATTTGACCGTCACTTGCAGCAGAACCATCAAGTCCGGTACCTCCATTTGCCACAGGCAAAACATTGGTAACTTTGGTAGTTAAATCGATCGTTGTATTAGCGATGTCTTCATTTACAATAGTTCCATTTAAAATTTCCGCAGATTCAACCGCACCCGTGCTTATATCTTCGGCAAGGATAGTTTCATTTAAAATTTCAGAAGTTTCTACAGCCCCCTCTTTAATATCTTCAGCAAGGATAGTTTCATTTAATATTTCGGAAGTTTCTACTGCGTCAGTATTGATATCCTCAGCCAGAATAGTTTCATTCAGAATCTCGGAAGTCTCAACCGCACCTTCCTTAATATCTTCAGCAAGAATTTCTTCATTTAAGATTTTTTCTGTTCTGATGGCGTCATCCGCAATGTCATCGGTATAAAAAGCATAAGGTACAGCCATAAATTTCTGGTTGCTTACAATCTTATAGTTACCATCATTTTTTGTTGAAATCTCTACTTTTAAAAACTGGTCTGCATCAATCCATGGAATATCCAATAATCGTGCGTAGGCTGTGCTGCTAACATCACCTTGCCCTATAGTTAAGGTAAACAAACCATATTTATCTGTTGTTGTAACATGGGTTTCTTCCCACTGAATATCTCCATCCAAGCCTTTAGAGATTGTAAAACGAACACCAATTTCCCTGTTATAAAGCGGCTTGGCTTCAATGTCTACCCCAACAATTTCCTGGGTTTCATCATCAAGAGCAACTGCCTGGTAGTATATGCCGTCCAGATCACCAATGTTTTGTGCAGAAATAGTATGAAATGAATACAGAAGAACTGCAATGAATATATATATTAAACTTTTCATGTGTTTATATTTTGCTTTTTATTGCCACATGGAACTCGCCAAATCAATCATACTTCTGTGTGAGAAGTATTTGCTCATGGCTCGTTTCATGTGTCTAAATTTTATTTAAATGCTTATTGTTACTTTGTGATATTAAATGAAAGTCCAAGCGTTACACCATAGCTTTTGTTTTTAGCTGTTTGGCTCGATTCCTTCTCTACATTGTTTAATCCTTGTAAGTATTGTCCTTCTACATAAGCCGATATATAATCTGACATTTTAAAATTAACGCCAATATTACCTATAATACCAATGTCATTATTTTCCAGAATACCTGACTCTGTAATGTTAAATTCCTCGTTATTTAGTATTTGTGTTCCGCGGATTAGCATTGCATAATAACCATTGGCTACAATATATGGGCTAAACCTTCCCATGTCGTGCATATAGCCGGCTCCTAATTTAATATCAGCATATTCCAGGCGCCATGAATAATTCATTTCATCATATACATAGTTTGCGCCTCCGGTACGTTTACCTAAGCCCCCTTTTAAGATGATATTGTTATTTAATATATGCCGATAACCTACACCATAAGATCCGGTTAAAACAGACTGGTAATCTTTGTTTTGCTTGTCGTTATTGCTGTCAATAAAACTAAAAGTACTAACCAATTGAGAAGCTTCAATGGTAAGGCTTTGCTCCTGTGCATAAGTACTAATGGTTACAAAAGCAATAAGAGTTAAGAGTATATTTTTTATCATTTTGCAATTATTTAGAAATGACTATTTTTTTTATGGTTTGTTTGTTACTTGAATTGTAAACTTTTAGAATATAAATGCCAGGTGACCAGGCACTACAGTTTAGCTCGTGTTTGATATTTTCAGGAAGTCTTTGTTGGTAAATTACATTACCCTGTGCATTTGTAATCATTACCGAGCCTCCTTCAATAACATCCACAGTTTCAATAAAAATGGAATAATTAGCAGGATTTGGATATACCCTGATTTCTAATTCTTCAATAGGTTCCGGAGTTACCTTTTCTATTTTAATGCTAAGCGATTGTTGAAAACCCTGCATTACAGTATTACCATTTGATGCTTTAGTGCTATATGGCTGTCCAACGGTTTGCGAAATTGAGCTATTTCCTACCGTTTTAGTTGCGCCATAACTTGTTATGCTTTGCCGCGCAATACTTTGGGCGGAAGTTTTATGGGCTAAGCAAAACAGCATTACAAACACAGCTCCGATAATGAGCCGGTTTTTTGTGATAGTTTTTTGCATAAATTATTGATTTAGTTTATACTTTTAATGCACCTCAACCATGAAATTGAGGTAAAAAAAAGCCCATGTCAAAACTGCATGAGCTTTTTTTTTAATAAGTTATTGTTATTCTACAACTTCTTCTACTATTGCAGTCAGCTGCGCATCCTGAGTTGTTTCGTTAGCAGCAATAATGCTTACTTCTTCGATTGTAGCTGTTTCAAAACCTTCTTTTGCAAATTCTACAGTGTAAGTACCAGCATCAACACCTATAATGGCATATGCTCCGTTTATATCAGAGAAAGTGGTAGTATAAACAGTGTCAGCAGCAATAATAGATACCTGAGCACCATCAATAGCAGCAGTTTCAGCAGCAGTTTCAGCATCAGTTACTGTTCCTGTTAAACGACCTGCTGTTGACAAGTTAGATGCTTTGATTACAGGCGTAAAGTTAAAAGCGTTGATGCCTTCCGGAGAATTGATATCGCCTTGAGCAACGAACGACTTGGCCACATTAAAGTCTAGTAATAACTCTGCAGTTAATCCGCCAACTACATCAATAGATGGATTAATAAAGATTTTAATACCGGTTTGAGCTCCACTCGGAACTTTAAGGTCAAATTCAGTCCCATCTTTTAAGACTATGCTTGCCTCTGAAACATAAAGTCTAACTAAGTCATAAGAACCAGCTTCAATTTCTAAATCTACCAGGCTGGCCGTAACACCATTTGTAAGATCTAATAAGTTAAAACTCATTTCTTCTTCTGATAAAGTAATGAATGGATTACCTTCAGCATCTCCACTTTTCCTTATGTCGATTTTACTAATTGTTACATTAGCTTCAGATACTAGATCTGTTGGGAATGGTGCGTCTGTTAATTGAATCTTTAATTTCCCAGATCCTGAAACATTATCCTTATCACAACTTACAATTGATACTCCAATAATCAATAATGCTGCTACTAGTAATGTTCTAAAATTCAGTTTTTTCATAATTGTTAAAATTTAAAATTTGTCCCCAAGTAATTTTTGTTTTTTATTTAAATTTTGAAGGATAAGCTTTTTGTTAAATCCTTTAATATCTTTTTCTGTAATTAATTCAATAATTATCAAATTGCTATTTACAATTTTCCAATTCTCATTTAGCAAGGATAAAGGAGGATCATCCGTTTCGAATTCTATTTTAAGAGATTGTGCTTTAACATTAAGTTCCCATGTACCTTTAAAAGTGCCTTTATCTGAAGTAACCTGAATAGTATTATCCTGATTAAAGCTTAGTATATAAGAAGAAAAATGAGACGTATTATTGTTTGCATCATTATATGAAAGTACCTGCCATGTGTTCTGAATGATAAGTTCTTCGTATGGATAATCATCATCGTCAAACTCCGTTTCGTCATCTTCATCACACACGTCATTAACTTTTGTTATTTCATCTTCGAGTTGATTGTTATTAGAGACGCTTACGATTTGACCGCTTGATAATTTTAGTTCTATCGGAAAGCTTATATCAACAAGTAAGCTATTTATATTGTCAAAAACATTGTACATCTCATAATCATTGTTGACAATGCTCACATCTATGCTTTCTTTTACATTATTATATACGGATAACTCAATGGGATAAACAAAATCTATGCATTCAATATCATCATCGGTAAAAGTTGAGTGATATTGTTCCTGTATTTCTTCAAGCTGATCTTCATTTAACAGCAACATCTTCGAATAATTGCTAAACGAAATAGTAACAGGATATGATATTTCAATATCATCCAGGTATTGATAGTAATTATACTTAATGGTTTCTATTTCATCTATTGAGTTGATGTATAGAAGTTCATCATCTATATGTATAGCGTACGGGTAGTTAATACTAATCTCGCTGCATTTATCTATTATATTATCGTAAGAGCCATCTTTTAGAGACACCTTTAAGATTAAATCGGCAATATTGTCATCAGCACTGATCGTAACGTTTTTATCAGGTTCAACGATATCAATGTATTCTTTTTGACAACTGATAAATTGTAGCATAAAAATTATAGCTACAAAAGCATGTAATATTTTTATCAGTTTTTTCATCTATATATTAATTTCCTTTTCTGGTAATAAAACAGATCAATATTAAAAACTCCTACCTGATTATTGATTCTTTTTTCAATTTAAATGTTGATATAACTTCATTTCCTTTCTCCTGAATAGTCTCATTTATTATTGTTCCAAGTATCATGAAACGAACATGAGAATTTAATTATCTAAATTCACACACACTAGGATGATTAAATTCTTTTGAGAGTTCCATCTGGCAACTAAAAACAAATTTTAAACAGATGAAAAGAATTATCAATAGATAGATTAATGGATTTTTTACATTTTCGGGAATTTTCAATTTCATAATTTTAATTCTTACATTAACACTTCTATTCGGTAGAAATAGCTAAACAATAGGAATTTGAATATAAAAGGTCGTTCCTTCATTGCGACTACTGGTAAGTTTGTATTTCCCGTTCAGCAGTTTAATAAAGGAGCAAGCTAAGGTTAATCCAATTCCCATACCACCATATGCTCTGGTTAAAGATTCATCTATCTGTTTAAATTCTTTAAATATAAGAGCTTGCTTTTCTTTAGGTATTCCTATTCCTTTATCTACTATCCAAAAATTAACAAGTGATTCTTCTAGCATACAAACTAATTCGATATCTCCATGTTCTGTAAACTTTATTGCATTATCAACAATACACGAGATAGTCTTTTTTAAAATTTTGTAGTCTGTTGTAATCGTTGAATCTGGATTAATCTCAAACATGTTAATCTTTAATTTTATTCTCTTTTTTTTAGCATCTACTTTATGTTCATCATATAAGTCAATTATTAATTTATTCAAATTGAAATTTACTTTTTCAGGAATCAGCTCATTGTTTCGTACCATGCTATAGTAAGCCAGGTTATCCACCGTGTTTAATAAATGAGAGCAATTATTATTAATAATTGAAATAAACTCCTTTTTTTCATTATTATTAAATGATTTATCATTTAACATGTTCCCAAAATTAACTATTGCGTTCATTGGAGTTCGGAGCTCATGGCTAATGTTAGGTAAAAAGAAATATTTCTCCGTGCTATTTTGCAAAAGGTCTTTTTGAATGTTTTTTTCTGTCGTACTTGTAGATATGTTGTTATAAATATATCTCCCTTTTTTTGTTGCTGTTAGTGTAACAGGTAGTATATCGCCTTTCTTATTTAAATAACTTAATTCGAATTTGTACCCTCTTTCCTCATACATCCTTTTAATAAAAGATGTAATTTCTTCTTTTTGAATATCAGTAATGAAATCCGATATATTCATTTCTATTAACTCTTTATATTCATATCCTGTTTGAATACAAGAGATATTATTGATTTCAATAATACCACCATTTATATCTGTTTTAATAAAGCCTATATCAGATATGGAGATTAGCTTTACTTTTTTCTCACCAACAATGTTATCGTTAATTCTATTCTGCATCATCTATTTTCTCATACAATATCAAATAGTTCCAGCATAATAGCAATTGTACTATTCAATAAATACATAATAAAAATTAAACAGATGACTTTGATTTTCTCCTACCGGATTATTATTTTTTTTCAAATTTTAATTCATTTTTGCAGTGGAATAAAACAACACAACATGACAAAATGTGAAAATAACGAGGGTAATGTTTGTAAGGAAAGGGTTTTTAACCACTTATTTACATCCTTGTCAAAAGATTTACATGATTTTTTATACTATAAATATGGAGAAGAAAATAATCCTCAGGATATTGTTCAGGCAGCCTTTGAAAAACTTTGGAGAAATTGTAAAAATGTATTACCGGAAAAAGCAAAGTCATTTTTATATACTGTAGCAAATAACGAAATGCTTAATTCTCTGTCGAGAAAAAAGACTGTTTTAAATTATACTATTCAAAAACCTAAGAATTATACATCTGAATCGCCTGAGTTTTTATTAGAAGAAAAGGAATACCACGACAGATTGAAAAAGGCTATCGAAGACTTATCTGAAGAACAAAGGGTAACGTTTTTGCTGAACCGTATTGAAGGGAAAAAACATCAGGAAATAGCCGATATGTTAGGTATTTCAAGAAAAGCTGTTGAAAAGCGCATTTATACTGCACTTAAAATTTTAAGAGAAAAAGTTGAGATAAATAAAATTTGATAGTAATTCAGGTAGGAATTTGAAACACTCATCTGTTATATAACTAGATTATCGAAAAATGACAAATGAAGATAAAATAAAAAGGTGGCTATCCGGGGAGCTTTCTGATTCGGAAAGAGCAGAATTTGAGAGCAGTGAGGAGTTTGGAAAGATAGATAAGCTATTGAAGGCGGTTAACTCCTTCAAAGCTCCGGAGTATGATGTTGAAAAAGAATACAACATACTATCCGATAATTTATCTTACAATAGAAGAAGCATCTCTTTGTATGAGAAAGTTAGGCCTGTATTAAGGATAGCAGCTATTTTTATTATTGCTTTAACAATTGGCTATTTTACTTATACAAATTTCAACTCTCCTTCGGAAAAGCAAGGATGGGTCGCTGAACAAGGTGAAATCTTTTTACCTGATTCATCATCGCTTATACTAAATGCTGCATCCAAAATTCGTTTTTCAGAAAAGGGATGGGAAAAAGGAAGAGATGTTGAATTGAGTGGAGAAGCTTTTTTTATGGTTAAAAAGGGGGAAAGTTTTAACGTAATAACACCACAAGGGACAGTTACTGTATTGGGAACTCAGTTTGGAGTGAAGGATAGGGATAATTATTATGAAGTTATTTGTTATTCCGGCTCAGTCAAGGTTGTTTCCGGTAGTATGACTCGTATACTAAAAGCGGGGGCTGCTTTTAGAATAATAAATGGAATTGATGATAACTTCATAGTCTCAAATAAAAAGGAGCCGGATTGGATAAAAGGAGAAAGTAGTTTTAATAGTACGCCAATCAGCTTTGTATTTAAAGAACTGGAGAGACAATATAAAGTTAAGGTTGAATTTAATAATGTTGATTTAAATCAGTTATTTACAGGGAGCTTTACTAATAGTAATTTGAAAATTGCGCTGGAATCTATAACCATTCCTGTTAATTTACGTTACGAGATAAAAGGTAATAAAATCGTAATAAATCTTGAAGACAGGTAGGTTCTTAACTTTCATATTGATTCTATTTACTTTAGTTAGGTTTAAGTCGTTTGCTCAGGATGCAGGAAAACAATCACTTGATACATTTCTGTTTTTTCTGGAGGGAAGGTTTAATGTTGTCTTTACTTATGCTGATGAGAATATTCAGGGAATCCATATTACAATACAAAAGCGTGATTTAACTCTTGATGAATACCTCTTTGACCTGGAAGAACAAACCAAATTAAGTTTTAAAAGGTTAGATTCACGATACATTGCAATAAAAAAAAAGAATAATGCAGTAAGCATAAATGGTACAATTAAGGATAAGTTTACCGGTCAACTTTTAATTGGTGCTGTTATCTTTTCCAATAAAAGTCTTGCCTTAAGTGATAAGAATGGAAGATTCTCAATAAAAGTAAACCCGGAAACCGATTCAGCGCTAATCATACGGCATGTAGGTTATAAACCTTTAATTCTCAATAAAAACACCTGGGTAAACGATTCTTCAGTATATGTTCTCACTCCTGATGTTTACGCATTAAATGAGGTGGTAATTAATTATATAGCAACTGGATTGGACAAAATGGAGGATGGTTCAATTCAGTTGAATGTTCAGAATTTAAATGTTTTACCCGGATTGTCGGAGCCCGATGTATTGCGCACCGTACAAGTTTTACCCGGCATTCAAAGCATAAACGAAACCGTTTCTGACATCAATACAAGAGGTGGAACAAACGACCAGAATTTGATTTTATGGGATGGAGTTAAAATGTATCAGACCGGGCATTTTTTTGGTTTGATATCTGCATTTAACTCACATTTAATACATAAGGCAAAGGTTGTAAAAAATGGAACGAGTGCTTCATTGGGTGAAGGCGTCTCCGGAACAATTGATTTGAGACAGCAAGATTATTTGGTCAAAGACTTCGGTGTTGATGTTGGCTTAAATATGATAAGTGCAGATGCGATAGTTAAAATTCCTTTTAACAACAATTTATCGCTTATTTTTGGTGCCAGACACTCCATTAATGATATTGCTATTACCCCAACTTACAAGCGTTATTATGAAAGAGCATTTGAACAAACGGAAATATCGCAACACCATCATATCGATGACACGGTTGTTGATGAATACAAAGATTTTTCCTTTTATGATTTAAGTACCAAGCTGCTTTACGACATTTCAGATAAAGACAAAATTCGATTTAGTGTCCTTCATGTAAATAACAAGATTGAATACGAAGAAAGTGAGATAGTTCGGGATACTTTAAAAAGCAAAAAGAGCAGCCTTAAACAATCAAGCCTCTTGTCTGATTTTTGTTACACGCGTTCATGGAATAGCAATCATGAAACAAGCCTTAGTGCATATGTATCAAATTATCTTTTAGATGCTTTTAATGCATCTCTTGTAAATGACCAACATCATCTTCAAAAAAATGAAGTACTTGATTGGGGGCTAAAAGTCAATTCGCAAAATAGAATATCAGAAACAACCAGATTGCTTAGCGGCTATCATTATAGTGAGGTCGGTATCCGTAATTTGGATAATATTCATAAACCCAACTACAGCAGGGATATAAAAGATGTTTTGAGGATACATTCTCTTTATTCAGAAGCGGAAACCAATCAGTTATTTAAAAAGCTATACCTGCGTTTGGGGTTACGAGCAAACTATTTTCCGAAGTTTAAAAAGTTGTTAATTGAGCCACGAGCAGTTCTTAATTATGTAATTAACCGGAACTTGTCATTGGAGCTATTAGCAGAAAAGAAAAGTCAACAAACAACTCAACAAATAGATTTTCAGTCGGACTTTTTAGGAATTGAGAAAAGAAGGTGGGTATTGTCGAATGATAACAGTGTACCTGTCATTAAAAGTAATCAACTTTCATTGGGCTTGCAGTATAAATTAAACAATTTTTTAATTTCTGCTGAGGCTTATTCTAAAGAAGTCAGAGGAATCATTTCACCTAGTCAGGGATTTCAAAATCAATATCAGTACGTTTATGCTATTGGGAACTACAATGCTGTGGGAATAGAGTTTTTAGTCGACAAACAATTTAATCAATCGAATATCTGGATTAACTATTCACTTGCCCGTAACGATTACAATTTTAAGGATTTTACACCTTCTACATTTCCTAATAATCTTGATGTAAGGCATGCGTTGTCGTTAGGAGGAAATTACTCTTTTAAGAATTTTGAGATATCTTCAGGATTTAATTATAGAACAGGTAAACCATTTACGAAACCATTACAGGAGAATCAAACAGAATTGGGTGAAATTAAGTACGAAAACACCAACAGTTCACGCCTTAATGATTATATCAGGTTAGATGTTTCGGCAAAATATATTTTCAATTTTAGAAAAGTTCAGGGAGAAATAGGTGTATCTGTATGGAATGTACTAAATCGTCAAAATGATATTAATATATTCTATCAACGAAATAATCAAAAAGAAATAGAGCAGGTAATCCAACACGCTCTAAGAACTACACCTAATATAAATTTGAGATTAAGGTTTTAATTTCTGAAAACAAATTTATCAATTCATTTCAGCCACACCCTTCTGAAATTTATGGTTTTGACTTCTTTTTACAATGGTATGATAACTAATAAACTCATTTCAGGTATTTCTTTTTTCTACTAAATGTTAGTAGTTTAGTGAGGATTATTACAATTTTTACAAGCAAGCTGTATAAGTGAAGTCAGGGAATCTTGTATATATCAAGGTTAGTAAATGTTTCGTTAATAAAAAGCATCTAAACCAGTTACAATGCAAGCACTCTCAACTATAAACCACTCACATAAATAGCATGCGGCATATAAAAAGATTATTAAAACCTGGCTAAAGCTATTACTATGAAATTTGTTCTTATTATTCTTTTGTTCTTTCCTCTTGTTACTTTTTCGCAATTAAAAGACTCTGTTGTTGTATATCATGGGAATGGATCTTTCGAGGAAGATATCATTGATTTAAGCAATCAAAATTTATTAAAGCTACCGGTGATCGACCGGGATGTTGAAATATTAATTTTGGATAATAATAATTTAAAAGAGATTCCTGATTGGTTTGTGAATCTTAAACAGCTAAGGTCTTTGTCAATTCGAAATAATAAACTCGTAGACGTGAGTGTTTTAGGTTTTTGTGAGAATTTGGAAGAAATATATTTATCCAATAATCATAACCTTTATGATTTGCCAAGTTTTAGTTTTTGTAAAAAATTGAAAATCGTTGATGTTACCAATACGAAAATTAATGAACTTCCAATTTCAATACGAGGCATGGATGGCATTGCATATTTTAAATATTCAATTGCAAAGAAGAACTAAAGCGAATATTAATGTTTGAGTTATGGTTATGCTATCGTCCTGAAAGGACGACTAAACAAAGCGACGGAATTTATTCCGTCGTGAAATATTGTATGGAGTTTAGTTTTATCGACGGGATGAATCCCTTCGATAGGCTGATATGTCCTTTCAGGACAATGAATATTTAAAATATTACAAATAGAAAGATCGAAAAATATAATTAATCAGAATCAATAAAATACTAAAATGGAAGTAGAAGCTAATATAGAAGAAAAAGCACCCGTGAAAACACAGAAAGGACCTTTGGGAAGCAGGATCGCTGCATTTATTATAGATTTTATCGTATTAGGTATTATTGGATTAATATTAGGTTTAATTTTTAAGTCGTTTTTTGTTCAGCTTGCTTGGCATGGAGTTTTGGTTGGATGGATTATTACAACTATATATTTTACATGTGGAAATAGTATCATTTTTAAGGGTTCAACTATAGGTAAAGAGTTTATGGGAATCAAGGTTGTTGACTATAAGTCACAATATCTAACTCCTTTTTTTGCTATAAAGAGGAGTTTATTATTTACAACACCATATTTTTTATTGGAGTATTTTCAAAGTTTTTTCGATCATTATTATTTGTCTATTCTTTTAAGCATTATAACCTTGTCATATTACATAGGTTTAGTGTATTTTTTATTGGTCAATAAAATATCAAAGCAATCCATACATGATATTTTAGCAAAGACTGTTGTGGTTAATAAAACGAATGAAGATTCTTGTAAACCAAGGTCTATTACCCAGAGTAAAATAATCGGGTTTGTTAGCATAGTAATAGTGCTTTGGGGTGCCATGTTTAGTGTTGGCTATTCTTTTGTTGATTCATCAAACCTTCAGGAAGTGTTTGATGAAAATAAGGAAACACTGTTTGAAATAGCGTCGGAATTGACAGAAAATGAGCAAGTATTGTTTGTTGAGAAAACTCAAATTAATATTACTATTGAATCAGAAGTCGGGATAATTGTTGAATTAACGACCTCAAAGGACTTTGATGATATTGATGAAGAAAGATTTAAAGAGGAAGTGTTTGATGTTATTAAGAGGAAGTGTTTTAATCTGCAACGAATTGATTATGCTGAGGTTATAATGAATTATGGTTATGATATTGGTATTTGGAGTACGAATTATTCGAAAACCTGGACCATAAGAAATTAATGAAAGAGTTAATTGTGTATTAGATAACAGGATCATATTCCTTTTAGGATCAATAGGTGGTAGATCGTCCTGAAAGGACGGTTCAACAAAGCGGCGGAATTTATTCTGGCTTAGATTAATTAACTAGAAGCAATAAAAAATAGAATAAGATGAATTCGGACATAGTAGTATTGGCATTATTTGGTTTTATAAGTATGGCCCTGGATGGTTTGTTGTGGGGAATGATGGGGTATGTTGTTTTTAAAGCATTAAGTGTTAAGGATAGGTATTGGGTTATGGGTGCTTTAGTATCAGGTTTAATATATTTCATGTGGGATGAATTAATCATGGGGCAGATGATGGGGAAGCTTGGGATGCAGATTGATAATGAGGCTGTTATGGATTTTGTAGGTGATGATATATTTGCCATAGAAGCAAGTGATCTGGCCTTTGCTTTAGTTGTAGTATTTATTGGTTTTAAGGTTAGTCAAAGAATTGTACAAGGAATCATAAGAAAAGTGTTGCCAGAAAATAATAAAGAGGAAGCCGTAGGGACTGATCGTAGAGAGGTGAGTGATTTGTTATAAAATAATAATCGATGATGTTTTGATTTATGACAATGGAGTAAGGTTATCGTCCTGAAGGGAAGACTAAACTGAGCGATGGAATTCATTCCATCGTGGCTAAAATATTGTATCATTTTTCATTTATAAATTATGAACCAAATTCACAAAGGAATACGAGTGGCTAATGGCATTATCGATATCATGATTGTTTCAATAATTTCCAGCATACTTGTAATTGTACTTGAGGTAATAGGAGATCCAAGGCTGATGTTTTCGTTGGTATGTGTTGCTTATTATTTTATATTGGAAGTGAGCTTGGGCAGAACTGTTGGTAAGTTAATTACAGGTACTAAAGTGGTTAATATGAATAATGAAAAGCCGGGATTTTGGAGAATATTATTAAGGTCAGTGTTGCGTTTGTATCCTTTTGATTCCGCATCGTATTTGTTTGGCAATGAGCAAGGGGCGCATGATCTGTTGTCGCGAACCAGATTGGTGAAGTGTGATACCAATTAAACATCAAAATGCGCCATATAATTATATTCTTATTAGCTTGCTTATCATCATCGACTCATTCCGTAGCTATGGCTATGCAATAAGTCTCTTCTTCAAGCAAACTAATAATATTTAAAATCTAAAGTCTCATTTTGAAATTCAATTGGTATTAGTTATTTAATTACGAATACCTGAAAAAGGAGTAATAGTTGAAATATATAAGTTAAAGAAATCATGATTAGACTTTTAAATTTAAACCTGGTTAATTTGCTTCCACTTTTATGTGGAATAACAATTATAATTGTGGGTTACCTGAAATTGTGGAAGTTGCGTAAGTCAGAAACTCCACAGCATATTGGGATTTTTGGCATTTGGCTTATGGGGATTATAGCGCTTCTGTTAGGAGTTTTCGGACAAGTTGTTAGTATGATTAATACATTTGATGCAATAGCACTGACGGGTGATATATCGGCTTCTGTCGTAGCACAGGGTATAAAGAATTCATATAAACCAACAATGATTGGTTTGTTGGTATTAATTATTTCATTAATTGTGTGGGGGATTTTAAAAGGAATAAAACAGAGAAAAGTTATTGCAATTTCATTAGATTAAGATCGTATCAGGCAAAAATTAATGTAAAATGGAAGATAAAGGTTATTACTATACCAAAGAGTCGGTTGATGAGTATATTCAGATGGCCAAGGATGTAAATAGCTTGCAATTAATAGAGAAACTTAGAAAGCACCTGCCTGCCAGGTCTTTGATGTTAGAAGTGGGTTCAGGGCCGGGAACGGACTGGCAAATTTTAAGCAAGGACTATCAAGTGGTGGGATCCGATAATTCAAATGAGTTCTTACATCGTTTAAAGGCCAAATACCCCCAAGGTGAATTCCTTCAGCTTGACGCCTGTACCATGGATGTGAACAGGACGTTTGATGGCATTTATTCAAACAAAGTATTACACCATTTATCCGATAAGGAATTACAAAGCTCCATTCAGGCTCAGCTTCCTGTTTTAAATAAAGGAGGTGTCATTTGTCATTCGTTTTGGTTGGGAGAGGGAACCGAGGAATTCAAAGGTATGTTTGTGAATTATCATAGCAAAGATGAGCTAAGCACTCTTTTTGCTGATGCTTTTGAAATATTGGTTTTGGAACCCTATCGGGAGTTTGAAGAGAACGATTCTATCGTATTGATTGGTAGAAAGAAGTAAGAAATAGCATAATCATTACATATAAACAAAATGAACAAGGATAGAATAATAAAAGTAAGTAATGCTGTGGGCATGGTTTCCATCACATTGTTAATCTATTGGGTATTTATATTTATCTCGATTACAGTATTTGAATTAAAAGTATTTAAAGAAAACATCACCGAGTCATTTTACCTGAGTATCATTGGTATTTTATCTTTAATGTTTGGAGCCTTGATGATTAACATCATGTTAAACCTTACCAAGATATCTGATTATGTGGATAAGAAAAAGTACACATTTAAAGTAAAAAGTAACAAGCTGTCTACCATATTATTTATAAGCAGCTTTCCTTTAATTTTTGCATTACTATATACAGGAGATAAGCTAACCTCAAATAAAAAAGAAAAGTATCTAATTGATTCGGCGGCATACTTAACAGAGCAATATGCAGAAAAGGTAGAAGCCTTAAGTGAGTATACATTTACTGAAGACTACATAAAACGCACCGAAAAAACACTGGATTATTTAAGCAAGATTGATGATAACCTGCCCAATGCTTTTGTTATAGTGCAAGATACTGTGGAAGGAACACCTACCTATTTGCGTATTCGCGATTACCAAATGGATTACACAACAAAAGAAAATAAAGATAAGATAGAGTATATCTATTCCTGCTCTATGGAGGAGAAAGAATATCTCAATGATATTTTTACAGGCAATGAAATCAAACCAAGGTTTAGTTCTCATGACGGCAGATATGAACTGTTTTATCCGGTATTAAATCACGATCAGATCATTGTTATCTACTTTTCAGAATATCAACGTTACGGGAAAATTGGCTCGTAAGATACCGTTAGACTTGTAGTAAGAGTAGAATTTAAAAGTAAAAATAAATTTATGAAACGAAAAGAGCATGTTTTAATGGTTGTGATTGTTTTACTTGTTGCCTTTATTGTATACAATCGTTATGAAATACCATTAGAAATAAAAAAGGAGAAGGTGTGGGTGCGGATTGAGCTTCAACAGGAGTTGGTGCGAGATACAACAGATTATTATTATATGGGGCAAATCAATAAGGACATTTTGGATAAAATTGATGTACAAAGATCTCCTCAAGGACTTTTTAAACTGTCTAATATCAGGTATTGGAATAATGAGGATTTATTGCAGATTCATGAAAATGAGAATTCATTTGATTGTAGGTATTTTAAGATTGAAGATATTCAATTTATAAAGCCTTTAAAAAAGGATCCTGTTTTTATATATGAACCAGACGAATTGCATGCCAGTGCTAAAAAGCTTAGAGGCGGTATCTGATGCATGGTAGTCGGAAAGTCTTATTATAAAATCAGTCACTCGCATGTTCTGTTAAGGTTTTGAAGAGTGATATAATGGGTGTATCTTACAAAGATAACTTTTACCATTTGCCGTATATGTCAGAACTATCAGATACCAAAGCCCAAAGATTAGCTAAGCTCCTGAAAGTTTCACGATTAACCCTAGAAACAGGAAATGCACGCTCTTTTATACTGAGCAATCAGGATTTCATTCCAACAGTTATTCCTTCCGATTTTATAACCCTCTTTGATGTCTTGATTCAAGAAGGTTACGCTATGGACGAACTAAAAACTTGCTCCAATAAAATCCTGAATATCTTTCACAAGGCCATCGAGAATCACAAAAGCTTTGACCCAGAACCGGATTCTTTCCTGGGTGTTTTAACTCAAAATAATGCTCAGATGGAGTTGGTGTTAGATGAAATTGGTTCTGTTTTTAAGGTGTTTATAAAGAATAAAGAGGATGAGGAGAATAAGTCAAAATTAATCTCCCTATTCGAAAAGCTGAGTCTTTTTGTGAATCATTATGTGATCAAAGAAAATGTACTTTTCCCGATCATAGAGAAAGAATGGTCCGATTATAGGTGTTTGCAAATTATGTGGTCGTTTCATGATGATATCCGACGAAATATAAAATTCATATTAAATGTATTAAGAGAGGGAGGTGTTGATGGAGATTTTAATCGTTCAGTAGGTGATGTTTTCTTTCATATGATGGCGATTAAATTCCGCGAAGAGAAAATTCTATTCCCCTATATACTATCTACCATTGGAGAAGAGCAATTGGTAAAGATGAATGAAGAAGGTCTAGAAATAGGCTTCCCTTATGTTCAACCCCATAAACAAGTTGTTGAAAAAGAAGAAACAACCATGGATAATGACCTAGCTAATCTTAGTACGGGCCTTTTAACACTAGAGCAGATAAAACTAATCTTTAATCATCTGCCAGTGGATATTACTTATGTGGATGAACACGATAAAGTGCGATTTTTCTCCACTCCGCCAAAGCGAATTTTTCCAAGAACCAATGCCATTATTGGTCGTGATGTAAGTAATTGCCATCCACCGGAAAGTGTGCATGTTGTTGAGAAAATTGTGGAATCATTTAAGAATGGAGAGAAGGATAAGGCTGAGTTTTGGATAAAGATGAAAGGGGAGTTTATTCTGATTCAGTATTTTGCTGTGAGGGACCAGGAGAAAAACTACAAAGGGGTGATTGAAGTCACTCAGGAGGTGTCGGATATAAAAGCCTTAGAGGGTGAAAAAAGATTATTGGATTGGTAGGATTGGTGTTCTTTTAGCTTAATGTAAAAGAACCAAAACATCAAGACATGAAGAATCCCATCCCGCTCTTTTAAATCGATTATAATTCAATTGGTATAAAAAAGCTTTCATATTCTGGAAATCGACAAGTCTTTGTTTAAACAAAAAGCGCTCACAATACTTACATACATAATTCAATTATGTGAGATAAGATCATGTGTAAAAAATATCTAATCGTAGGGCAGGGGCTGGCAGGATCAGTATTGGCTTTTAAAATGTATCAGCAGGGTATTGATTTTAAAGTAATTGCCAGCCAGGATATATCTAAGGCCTCTGATGTTGCAGCAGGTTTGTTTAATCCTTTGGTGTTTAAGAGGCTAACCAAAAGTTGGATGGTCGATGTGTGTTTACCCGAAATGCTATCTACATATAAAGCCATTGAACAATTGTTGAATGGGCGATTTCTGTTCGAGAAGAAAATGATTAAGCCTGTATCTGAACAGGAGAGTCTGTTGTGGAAAGAAAAGATCGACAGCGATAATTTTTCAAGTTATATACAGGGTGTTCAGAAACAAGTACCCATCTCTGGTATGCATGCGTTTTATGCATATGGTAAAGTCATGCAATCGGGCTCTTTACGATTAAGGCAAATGCTCAACGCGTTTAGATTGTGGTTAAAAAGTAACAATGCAATAATTGATGAGCGATTTAATTACGATGATTTAAAGCTTACTGAGGAGGGAGTAGAATGGCAGGGAATTAAAGCCACAGGTGTTGTTTTTTGCGAGGGTTATCGGGTAATGCAAAATCCGTTTTTTAAGGATGTAACGCTAAAGCCAACCAAAGGAGAGCTTCTGGAAATTTATTGTGTAGGTTTATCTGAAGAATTTATCCTAAATAAGCAATTGTTTGTAATGCCTGTGGGTAATCAGCGATTTAAAATAGGAGCCACTTACGACTGGAAAAACCTTGATGAGCGTGGGACTGAAGAGGCCAGGAAAGATCTCCTCTCAAGGTTCGAAGATTTGATTTCGTTGCCTTATGAGGTGCTAAATCATTATGCAGGTATTCGTCCTACGGTTCATGACAGGCGACCTGTATTGGGGAGTCATCCGAAGTATTCTCAAATTAATATTTTTAATGGCTTAGGTACTAAAGGTGTAATGCTTGCCCCTTTCTTTGCAAGCGAAATGCTTAAGTACTTAAACGATAATACCTATGGTTTGCATCCTGAGGTAGAAGTAAAGCGGTTTTATAAGTGACCTTAATCTCAGTGTTATTAGATTTTTATTAAGTATCCGACTAAAAAATAATATGCAAAACCTCTGGAGTTGTTTTACTTTGGTAATCCTTGTCTATATAATATGTACCTTCTCTGCAGATATTCAATTAACTTCCTGCCTGCGGCTGGCAGGTGGAGAAGTTAAATTTTTATAGAAAAACAACCCCATAACCAACAATCTCAGAGGGATTGAATGTTTATAAAGGAATTCAAATATTTCTCAAAATTTTACCCGGTCAGTAATGTCAGACTTTAGATTTTAACCTAAACGAATATTGAAGATTCTTCCAGGTAATATAAACAACAATAGCCAGCCAAATGATAGCCCATATAGCCTGAGGGAGTAGAGGTATTATTTCTGTAAACTTTGCCAGGTCGGAAGCTGGCCCTGTATTGTAATCCATAATAATATAGATGATTGAAGCGGTTCCCAGGATGATGAGTAGGTTGGAGACATTGGCTTTTGATTTTTTACTCAACCAAAAAGCCAGAGTCGAAAATACAATCAACAAAACAGAGGTAAATATGGAGCTAAACCACCAGATTGCTGTAAATAATAAGATGGCGATGATGACATAGAGGGTTATGATGCTTGTTTTGGGTTTGTTTAAGCCTATGTGTAATAGTAGGTTACCAAACAAAGCACTGCCTATGTAACCGCCCATTAAAATTAATGGTCTTATGCCTCCCGATGTAACAGCGTATCCGGCACCGTTTGATTGTATCATCACTTCATGAACACTACCTCCTGTCACTAAGGCAAAAAAGGCATGTCCCAATTCGTGCAGAAAGGTCACGAATAAGTTTACGGGCAATGTAATGTAAGCTCCGTAAGGTACATAGTTTTGGAATACCCAATATAAAATGGCGGTAAGTATAATTAGTAATAACTTTGATTTCATGAATTTATGCTGTTTAAAGTCAGTTTTAGGTTGATCTTGTTTCGGCCGGCAATATATAAAAAACGTTGAAATTATAGATGCTTATACATCCACACTAGTATGTTATTGCTATGTTTGCAAAAGTCTGAATATGTCAAACCTGAATAAATCATTATTTTTACTTTATGTCAGTAAAGATTAACACCATTTCTACCATCAAAAAAGAGCTGATCAATCTTCCAAAGGATGAGTTAATTCAGCACTGTTTGCGCATGGCAAAATACAAAAAAGACAATAAGGAACTTTTGAATTATTTGTTGTTTGAAGCGGATGATGAGGAGGGGTATGTAAGTGAAATTAAGGAAGATATTGAAGCCGCTTTTCAAGAGATTAATAAAGATACATTTTATTACGCCAAAAAGAATATCCGCAGGATTCATCGTTTAACCACCAAGCATATAAAGCATTCAGGGTTAAAGGAAACAGAGATTGAATTGTTGCTTTTCTTTTGCCGTCAAATGCAAACATGCGGTGTGTCGTTTAAGCAAAGCAAGGTGATGGTAAATTTATATGAACGGCAAGTGAAAAATATTGAAAAGGCGCTAAATGCATTACACGAAGACATTCGGGTAGATTATGAAGATAAGCTGGAAGAGGTTTATAAGGGGCTGTAGTAATCAGTTTAAACGTAGCAATTCACATCTGTCCTAAATGTTCATGTCGTTTTTGTTTAAATATTTAAATAACAGTATTTTGTAATAGTTTGTTTAGGCTGGGAATTATTTTGTAGTATGCAAGTAAACGGCCTCTTTAAAAATTACTTTTGTTTTGTATAAAGATTTAGTAAGATCGGGAAGCTGAGAGCTTTGCTCGAAGATCGCCCGGCCGCACTTTATCTTTATGCAAATAAGAACGTTATTTTTAAAGCAGCCTTGAAGTTTTTTCCTTAGTTTTTGTCATCAAGAACAAAAAGTAAGTCTGGTTTGGGCGAAGCACCAATTATTTTGGACAGCTCTAATAGCAATTACAAAAAATAAAGGTATTGATATGGGTATATTACGAACCATAAAAAGCGATTATGAAATGTATGAAAACCAAAAGCTTGAGTGTCTGGTTGCCATACAGCGTGAGGATTGTAAAATGATAAAATCATTTTTTAAGAAATATAAGGGTAAGAAAGATATGCCCAATGATCAGATCCCGGGATATAAGTTTGTGATGGATGAAGAATTCGAATCTCTGAAGATCGATTTTGAAAATAAGTATGAATTTGAAATCAGGGATCTGGTAAAGGTGAAGTGAGGAAAAAAGTTATGGTTGTTGATATTCAACTCCTGCAGGGTTGATGCAGGTATAGTATTACGCCACGGGTTTCACCCATGGTTATTGGTATTAAATCCTTTCAGGATTTTTTATAATTTAAATTTAGGAGAAGTACCATTAACAAATGGGAATTCAAAAGTATGATATGCTAAAGAACTACGAAGTAGTTTAATTTAAATAACCCTGTATGAAATGCAGGGATTACAATAAGGTAATAGATAAACCCTGAAGGGGTTTAATAAATGCCCATTTGGTTTTTTATTATAACAAAAAAGGTTGCCATTTAACGACAACCTTTATATAAATGAATACTTTATTTTACCTTCTGGGATATTTACTCATGATGCCTTTTACAACGTAGTTAACTCTTTTCTGACGTTCTATTTTATTTGAGATTTCATCCATGTTTTCTTTGGCTACCCCTTGCCATACTTGCTCTTTGCTTTTTTCATCAAAAACGTCGCAAACAAAAATTTTGGATTTATAATCGTACTCTTGGATGGTAGTGTAGGCATGTCCCATTCCCCAACCCCAACCCCAACCGGGATGACGGTAATATCCATATCCAAATCCTCCCATCCCGTAATAATCGGTATAGGCAGTTCTGCTGGTTTCCTGGTTAATAAGAACAAATAACGATACGCTTATATCAGCATTTTTCTGTTGATAAGTCAATCCTCTCTTTTCAAATTCCTGTTTAAAAGCTTTTTCAATAAGCCTTTTTTCCGCTTCGTCAACACCTTCATTGGTTTTATCGTTCCATCCCATAAAACTAAAGGTTTTGTATTGCTTAAAGTCGGCAGAACTATCCTTGTCTGCTGTTACCTGAAGGCTGGAACACCCTGTAAACAGAATACCAACCAAAAATATAAAAACTAGATTTTTCATGGCTTATGTTTTAATTGTTTATTAGTTCAAATCAACTATTAAGCCAAATAAAGATGTAAGAAGATATTTTAAGGATTTTTCACTTTAGAAAATGTGAAGAATTACTTGTAAAAGGTCTCTAGTTTATGGGGGAGAATATCTGGCATGTGGTGAACAGGAGGATAAAGAAGTGGAGTTTTTGATATTGATGTTAAAAAAAAGCGCCAATCTGCTTATGCAAACTGGCGCTTAAATATAACTTGAAATTTGCTTTTATTTCTTTTGTTTCCGTACAGGATATTTACTCATGATAGCATTTACCACGTAGTTAATACGTTTTTCCGCTTCTACATTTGAAGGAATGTCATTTGCACTTTCTCTGCCTGATCCGTGCCAAATTTGATCTTTTGTGTTTTCATCAAAAACATCACATACCAATACTCTAACCTCATGCTGGCGTTCCTCGATGGTTGCATAGCCATATCCGTAGCCATACCCAACTGGCCCCCGCCATCCGGCATGTGGATGATATCCGTAACCAAAGCCTCCGTAGTTGTAGTAGTTTGGGTAAGCAGTTCGACTAATTTCTACACTCTTAAATATAAATAATGAAACAGCAATGTCTCCTTTGCCTTCTGTATAAGTTAGGCCTCTTTCTTCAAATTGTTGCTTAAAGGCCTGTTCCAGTTTTCTTTTAGCAATTTCACTCACATTAGGATTGCTTTTCGGGCTCCAGCCAATAAAGCTAAAGGTTTTGTATTGATTGAAATCAATGGATTTGTCTCGTTCGCTATTTACTTTAAGACTAGAACAGCTACCTAGTGTTAGAGCAATTAAAAGTAATACAATGAAATGTCTCATAGAAAGGTGTTTTTAAGTTATTGCTTCTTTCTGATATTCGTTTAAACATCAGAAAGAAGCTATTGTTTGAATTATTGTTTATCTGAATTAATCCAGGTTAGGCGATGCCAAAGTTTTTCAAATGGCCCTTGTTTGTATTTTTTGATCCACCAGTTACAAAAGGCTATCTGCATAACAAATAAAACCACACCCAGAAGTAAACTCTCGGTAACGGTAATTTTAGGTGCCAGGTTCATGGCAAAAGGGAAATAAAGCAATGAACCAATAATAGATTGCGTGATGTAATTGGTTAAACTCATCTTACCATACGATAAAAATGGTTTGGTTATTTTCTTAAAGACTTGTGTTTTATAAAGTAAAACAAAAATGCTGACCCATATAAAAGTACAACTTACCTTCCACCACATATCAATGGCTACACCAATTGAGCGTCTGAACTCAAAGTCACGATTTAGGTAATATGCATCTCTTAAAAAATAAAATATTACAGCAGTAATAAAGCCAGAGATAAGGATGCGCCACCAAACCTTACGGTTCTCAGGTTTATCGGCATACCATTGTTTACGCCCAATAAACATTCCCATTAAAAATAAACCGGCTGTTTGAAGGAATCTGCCATTTTCAATGGCCCACATCATACTCCAAGCCTGACCAATGGTGGTGTTTCCTTTAACCAGTGCCCAAAATGTACCTTCGTTTACATATTCTTTAACCCCTCCGTGTAACTGACGGCTGAGTTGTGCCGGAAGTTCAAAGGAACTGTCCAGTAAATCTTTAAAGTAGTAGAATAATTCAACGGGCTGAAGCATAAACACAGTGGCTGCAACAAGTACCCAGGTATTACTTGCTTTACGAAACAGGTATAGAACAACGCCTACAACTGCATATAACATCAGTACTTCGCCGGGAAAGAAGGCTGCATTGATGCAGGCCAGTCCGGCTAAAAGAAGCAGACGCCACAGGTATCTGCCATCAAAATTTTGACCGCGACACTTGGCGCCGGTGTATTGTACGAAGAAGGTAAAGCCAAAGAGAAGTGCAAATATGGAATATGTTTTTCCGCCAAACATAAAAAATAAAGTGTCCCATATGCCTCTGTCTAAACCGCTCATGCCTTTCATCCCGCCAGGGAAAACATACAGGTTAAATCTTTCTATATTATGCAAAAGCATAATGGCCATAATGGCAAAACCACGAATAAAATCTACAACTTCTATTCTGTTTTTTTTAGGTGCTACTTGTGCTGTCATCTGTAATGATTGAGGTACAAAAATCAGTTTAATATCTATTTTTTTAGCATTCGTGATTAACAATACTTATGCCAAAGCTTAACAGATTATTGTACCATCTCTTTTAATAATTTATAATCTATTTTTCCTGTTCCTAACATGGGTATAGCTTCAACAAGTTCAACCTTTGTGATTTTAGCTATGGGAGGAGCATTGCTAAGCCTTAGGTGCTCATTGGCTTCTTTTATACTAATGGGCTTTGAAGTAAATAACACTATCTGAACAGGATTTACTTTATCATTTCCTTCAATGGCCAGTACTTTTTCTTCGTCATCACCAAATTTAAACGACAAAACCTCTTCTAAAAACGGAAGACTAATCATTTCGCCAGCAATTTTTACGAAGCGTTTTAATCTACCCGTTATAAATAAGTAACCATCTGTGTCTAAATAACCTAAGTCACCTGTTTTATAATATGATGAGCCGTCAATGTCGATAAAAGGCGATTGTATTTGATCGTTTAAATAACCATTAAAAACATTAGGCCCTTTAAAACAAATCATGCCTTCGTTGTTAGGAGGAAGAATATTTGAAGTTTCAAGGCTGATGATTTTGCAATCAACTCCTTTAATAATTTTACCAACACTTCTTTCTTTTTGCAACTGCAAGGGATTTAAAGAAAGTACCGGAGCACATTCTGTAATGCCATACCCTTCAATTAGAGTTGCCTGAGGAGCAAGAGATCCCAAAAAGGATTTAATTTCAGGAGGCATAGCTTCTGCACCAGAAACAACAAGTTTGAGTGAAACTAAATCTTCGGGTATAGCATTTCCCAATATAATTTTTAAAAAGCTTGGGGCTGATACCAATATACTGGACGAAGTATGTTTAAGTGTTCTAACAATTCCTTTGCCATCTGTGGGATCGGGGTAGTAGGCGGTTCTGACTCCGGTAAGTAAAGGTAAAATGGATAAAATGGTAAACCCAAAACTATGGAATGGCGGGAGAGAGGCCAGTAGTATTTGGTTTCTTTCCAGGTTAATAAGTTCAAGAGTTCCCTTAAGATCGTGAATAATATTACTGTGGGTAAGAGGGACTGCTTTAGGTAAGTTTTCGCTACCTGATGTAAATAGGATGACTGCGGTATCGCTAATGTTCTGGGTATTGATGAGCCATTTAGGAAACTTACTTTTTATGGCACCGGTAAGCTTGGTTTTTATACCGGCATTGGGAACTTCTTTTTCCAATAATACCAGCTTTTCAGTGATGGAGCCGGGAAGTTGGTCTTTTACTTTTTCAACAAAACTTCCAGCTGTAAGAATTTTATCAATATTTGCTTCAGTAATACAGTGATCCAGTATTTTCTGTCCAACTGTCCAGTTAAGCATAACCGGTATTTTACCTGCCAAATATGTAGCCGTAATCAGTAAGGTTGTACTTTGCAAAGCAGGTAGCATGATGCCAATACGTTCATTATCTGTTTTTTGTTTAATGATTTCGGCTACCACACAAGCTTTAAGTAGAAAGTTTTTTCGAGTGGTTTCTCCAAGCATGGCATCATATGAGAATGCCAGATTTGGATTGGATGTAAATCGTTGAATAATTTGAGTGGGAATATTTTCCAGACTATTTATTTTAATATAGTCTTTAAATGGAGCTGATGTTTTAAAAGAGCAGGGTGGCAATGCCTGCTGATATTGTAAATCGCCGTTGGCCAACATATAAATGTCATGAACCACTTTTAGTTCGCTAACATCATTAATGGTTTCTACATTAAACTGTTTTTCCACGGCCGAAATAATTTCAACCATGCTTAAGGAGTCTGCACCTAAATCAATGATTAAATCAGATTCTTCTTTTATTTCATTGATGTTAATTTGTAGTTGTTGAGCTACAATCTTATTTACACCTTTGGTTATGGCCAGCGGATATTTTTTTAGTTTGTTTTGAACCTTAGCTGATTTTACATGAACAACAGATCCTTTAATAACATCCGGTAATTTGCGTTTAAGTTTTGGACTATAAAAGTAATGCTTTAAAAAGACAGGTGACTCTTCGCCTTGTGCGTTATAAAATTGTTCCAGATGATTATTAAAAACGTGTTTATCCCGAGTGGAGCTAAGCTTTAAAGTTTCAGTGAGGTCTTCAAAATGCATATGCACATGTCGTCGGGGCATAAAAAAGATTAAATTAGCCAGGGAGTAAAAAAAGCTTTTAAATACCCGTTTAACAAAGTTAGGCGATTGGCCTGTCCATGCCTTTGACCATGTACTTCCCCATAATCCCGAAATTCTTACACCAACAATTTGCACATCATCAGGAATGTTTTTAACTATTTCATGTGCACCTTTTTTATTCAGTATTCTTTCAAAACCTTGTCCGGCAATTTGCCCGGCAGGATAAATTACAATACTTCTTTTGTACTCAAAAGCTTTTGTTGTAGCGTTGGTAATGTCGTTTAAAACGTTAGTATTTCTACTTCCTGCTTCCAGATCGCTCACTCTTACAGCACCCCAGTTTTTAAAAAACTTATATAAAATGGGTAAATCATAATATGTTGAAGTAATAACAGGAACAATATTTTTATGGGGATATAAATAACTGACCAATAACATAGGATCTACTACAGCCTGGTGGTTAGGTAAAAACAATACAGGCCTGTTTTTGTCAATATGATCTATCCGTGAAAGCGTAACTTTATATCGTAAAGACAGCATCATTCTGCCCAGTAAAAAAATAAGTTGCGCTATGGCTTTTATAATTGGATGTTTGTCTTTCATCTGTCTAAATTTATTTTTCAATGGTCAGATGGAACTCCCAAATAAATTTGATCATCCGCTTGTGTGTCAATTTGGATAATCAAATTTGCATGGTTGTTTCATGTGTTTATATTTTGCTTTTTATTGCCACATGGAACTCGCCAAATCAATCATACTTCTGTGTGAGAAATAGTTATCATGGCTCGTTTCATATTTTAACCCTGCTAAGTTTCCGGTATATAGATGATTCCCTTTTATAACTAAGTGTTATTTTCTAATTCCTGCTCCCGGTAGTTTTATAAAAGTGATGAGTGTGGTTATGATGGTGATCAGAAGAATCACTAAAAACACAATTCTCGAATCAAAAGTTTTCACAATTAAAGAGAATACTCCTGCTGATATTAAGATGGCTACAAATACCATCTGGTTGTTATAGGCAATCACAGGACCCAATTCTCTTCCTTTAACACGATCTTGTATAAATGCGTTTAAAGGAATTTTAAATAGTCCTGCAAAAAAAGCAAAAGTGACAATGAGTACCGTAAATAATGTGGTATCGGGCTTTGAGATAAATATCACAAACATGGTAATAGCCATTCCTATGCCGCCGATAGGTACAAGCCGGGTATTTACTTTATGGTTTGATATTACTCCGGCAGCGTAACAGCCTGCACCAATACCAACAGCTACTAAAGCCATGATAGTTCCGGTAGCAGTGTTGGATATTTTTAAATACTTTTCGCAGTAGATGTATAAATTCATCTGAACCATGGAGCCAATAAGCCAAAACATGGATAAGCCAAGTACAGTATAGTTTAATCCCAATACTTGTTTCGACCATTTAAACCATCGTATGGGAAACAATATAGGATTTAATGTATCATCAGAGTCATCTTTAGGAGTACTCTCATGAGGATGAATTTTTAAGCTGGCTAACCATCCAATTATGGCCAGTACCATAAGGGTAGAACAAAGAATAATGATTTCTAAGTGTCTACTCCCCATGTTTTCATCCACATCCGAAATCACTCCACCTAAAAATGTACCCAATAGAACAGCCATAAATGTGATCATTTCCATGGCTCCAGTTCCAAACGAAATACCTTCTTTACCACCAATATCTCTAATAATTCCATATTTGCTGGGAGAATAAATACAACTTTGTAAGCCCATTAAAAGCATACTGCTCATGACCAGATATATGTTGCTAAAAATAAAGCCAATAACAGCTATGGTCATGATGGGTATTTCTGCCAGTTTAGCCCACTGAATTATTTTGGCTTTGGGATGTTCCTTTGCCAGTTTTCCCGACCAGGGAGAAAGAAAGATATATGGTACAACCAACAACGCAGCAGCCATTGAAACCAGACTTGCCTTACTATCAGGACCCAGCCAGGCAACACAAACAAATCCAATGAGTGTTTTTAGTAAATTATCGTTTAATACACCGGCAAAATTGGTGCTAAATAGAGGAAACCATTTAAATCTTCTCACCTTATTGTATTTAGTGTTCGATGATGAATTTTCATTTTTTAAGAAGGTACTAACATACAACTTTATTTTAATCCCGAAAAGTAAAGTACAATTAAGGAGGTTGGGTGCAAGAGCAGAGTATAATGAATGCCATATTACAGAGTAATGTTCAACTCTTATTAAAAAAAGTAGAATTCTTTGTAAGGATATTGTTTAAGTATAGACCAATGTTTTTGTAAATCTCATATACAAGAAAAACTATGAAGAAGATTATTGTTTTAAGTTTAGTGTTAGTTGCTGTAAGTTTTATGTCGATGCAGGCACAATCAGGTTTTTATGATTTTAAAACGGTAGATATTGAAGGAGAGCCATTTGATTTTTCTGTTTTAAAAGGGAAGAAGGTACTTATTGTAAACACCGCAAGTAAATGCAGTACTACAAAGCAGTACGAAATGCTTCAGGTACTATATGAAAAGTATAGTGAAAAGGAATTTGTAGTTATTGGGTTTCCGGCTAATAACTTTCGAAACACAGAGCCGGATACTAATGCAGATATCCGTAAGTTCTGTAAGCTTAACTATCATATAAATTTCCCTTTAATGGGAAAAGCCTCTGTTAAAGGGGGTGATATGAGTGATGTATATAAGTGGCTTACGCAGAAAAGTGAGAATGGAGTGATGGATAGTGAAGTGGAATGGAATTTTCAGAAGTATCTGGTGAACGAAAATGGTGTTCTGGAAAAAGTGTTACCGCCGGGAACTAAGCCGTATGATAAAGAAATAATAAGTTGGATTGAAGGATAGCGTTAAAGTGTTAGGTAGCTTTTATGGTTATAGACATTAATTTTTAAATTATAAATGCCGAAGAGTAAATCTCTTTCGGCTTTTTTTGATTTTTTTGGATAGGAATTATAGCTTTGTCAGTTCAAAAATGTAACGAGTAAAGAAAAAATAATATAATGGGACGCGCATTTGAATACCGAAAAGCCACCAAAATGAAAAGGTGGGCCGGAATGGCAAAGACATTTACTAAATTAGGTCGACAAATTACAATGGCCGCTAAAGATGGAGGCCCGGATCCGGAAGCCAATCCACGTTTAAGGATGTTAATGCAAAATGCCAAAACGGCTAATATGCCTAAGGATAATGTTGCAAGAGCCATTAAAAAAGCTACTGAAAAAAATACCGAGGATTGGAAAGAGGTCGTGTTTGAAGGTTATGGTCCATTCGGAATTGCCGTTTTAGTGGAAACCACAACAAACAACAATACAAGAACGGTTGGTGCTGTTAGAAGTTACTTTAACAAAGCTGGTGGTTCTTTAGGAACTACCGGAAGTGTAGATTATATGTTTGAGCATAAATGTCACTTTAAAGTAGCAGGTAAAGAAGGTTTGGATTTAGAGGAGTTAGAGCTTGATATGATTGATGCCGGAGCCAATGAAATTTTTGAAGAAGAAGGCAATATCATTATTTATGGTGAATTTGAAAGCTATGGTTCTATTCAGTCTTATTTAGAGGAAAATGAATTCGAGATATTGAGTTCCGAATTTGAACGCTTGCCAACTACAACCAAAGAGTTGAGTGAAGAAGAAGTGGTGACGTTTGAAAAAATGTTAGGTAAGTTTGACGAAGATGATGATGTAACCAATGTATATCATACAGCAACCGGACTATAAAAGATATTCATAATAAATAAAGTAAACCGCAATATATCATATATGTTGCGGTTTTATTTTTCTATGAATTTCAACTTATAAGGTTTGGGAATGGTGGTTTATCCCGCTTTATGCATTAGAAAATCTATTACACATTGAAATCACTTCAAAACAAGACACTTTGTTTCTTCACTTCAACTCACCAGAACGATGCTATGCCTCGTTTCAGTAAAGCCTTGTGTTATCGTGATTTCAACGTTCATGACGAAGTTATAATACATAATGCGGGTTTATTTATCTCTAGTTAAATAACTATTTCGAATTATGCTTCTTAATATCTTTGAGGAAAAACATAAGCTTGAGTAAAACCTGGTCAAAAAAGAAAATAAACACAGTGATGATCAGAATTAAAATGATAGGATAGTAATTGTGAATAAAGCTGGATATAATGTCAGAGCCTGACAGGATGAAAACTAGTGCAGAACCACCTGTTACCCCAATAATAATTAATAATTTTAAACCCCATTCTGTTAATAAACGATGCTTCATATTTCGGATATTAAACTTTTGAGTAAGTCTATCTGCAAAGTTATCCGGTATATAAAATTGTTGATCACTTAAGGCATTTTGCATTAAAGTCTCAAACTTTCGATCCTTGTCTTCTTTTTTTTCCATCTCCCTCTTATTTGTCATTATATAATAATTGGATGGCGTTATGACCATGCTTATTTTCTATTTCTGACTTAAAAATATTTTTAGCTCTGTTTAAGTAGCTTTTTATGGTGCCCAATGGCATATTTGTAATTTCCTGTATTTCGGCATACGAAAACTCTTCAAGGTAATATAGAGATAATACAGATTGATATTGAACAGGTAACTTTGCTAATGTTTCTGAAACTACCTTTTTAAGTTCCGATTGCTTTATGTTTTCAAAGACGTTGTTTTCATATTGCGTTTCATGTAACTCAGGTTCATCTGTAAAGTTTAGTTTATTTCTGGTTTTTCGCCTGATAAAATCTATGGATGTTTTCCATGCAATGGATGCTATCCAGGTTGATAATTTTGATTCATTACGATAGCTTTTTATGTTTTTATACACCTTAATAAACACCTCCTGAGCAATGTCTTCAATATCAGCCTGATGTTGACCTGCCATACGCCAGGCAATATTAAATACCAATCGCTCATGTTTACTCACCATAAAGCGATAGGCATTAGAATTACCTTTTTTAATTTGTTTTACAAGTTCAAAATCATCCATATATTATAGTAGGTCGCCTCCAAGATAGAAAAGGTTGCAGGTAAAGGTCATAAAAATAATTTTCTTTTCGTTGCAACCTTTTCTGTTTATCTAACGACCAATAGGCAGAAGTTTAATTTTAAAACAAAATATTATGCAAGATGTATTTATGGCCTTAGTGGTATTTGGTAGTTTCTTTTTTATTATCAGAATGTTTACCAACTTTTTATTGAAAAGAAGATTGATTAAGGGAGGACATGTAGAGAAAGCCAATATATTAGAACCTGTTTCAAGTCAGGAACAGGAGCCTCAAAGAATGGCCAGTTTAAAATGGGCTATGGTATCCACAATGGCTGGTTTGGGATTAATAGTAGCGTTCTTAGTGGGTAAGTACTTTGAGTTTGATAGATATCAAATGGATCGTTCCCTTATTTCATTTGGTATTGAGCTAATGTTTATTGGAATGGGTTTTTTATTTTATTTTTTAATAGCCATCAGACAAAAACAATAGTTATTCTGGGTTAAGGATAAAAGAAATGCCCTGCTGCAATTTTGCAACAGGGCATTTCTTTTATATTTAGTATTTCAAACTTAACTGCATCCCCCTTTAACTCTGCCTGCTTTTTTAATCACAGGTTTATCCAGGTTGCCAACCGTTTCTTCAATTTCTTTGAGTTTAATGCCTGCGTCTTTTCTAAAGTTGTACAGTTCAGCTTCAGTCTTCGATGCATTCTCATCAATATCAGCCAGTAAAAAATACTGTTGGTTAAATTGTGTGGCTGTTAAATCCAATGCAAAGTTATCTGACTTCCCAAAGTATTTAGAAACCATGCAGGCTCTTTGGGATTGATTAATATCGGCCCCATAAAACACATTGGTTTTAATGTTTTGCAATACAATACCAAGGTTTTCTTTATTGTGTAATTCTTCCAGGGGAATGTTGATAGCTGTTGGGATATGAAATGCTTTATACTCCTCTGCAGAACGAACATCAATGACATTGTATTTGTAATATTGGTTCATTAATTCGTAAGCCAGCTTATCAGCATGCATCATTTTCGGATTACACTCTCCTGCAGCTATCTTTTCGTCAATCCTGGTGTTCATTACCTCTGTTTTGGTAGGTGTAATCATCACCATCAATACCAAAAGAATTGGTGTAGCCACTAAAATTGAATTTTTGATAATCGTAGGTTTAAACCATTTTGTTTCTTTGTGATTAATGTTATTCTCAATAACAGTAGTCATTACAAAAGCACCGGCAGCCACTAGTATCATGATGATACCAAATACTTCTCTGGATAAACCAAGTTGTTCATACATTAGTACGGCACCCCAGTTTTCGGCCAGGTAAATGTCTTTAAATAAAGGGTATCCTTCTGCAAATGCAAAAATACCGATGACACTACCTAATAAAAAGGCCATTCCGTCAACTCTTCCGGTGGCTGCGGCACATGCACTGGTGCCCGGGCAAAAACCACCAATAATAAAACCAAATCCCATGATTCCTCCACCTATAAGTGTTGACCATAAGAAGGTTGGGTTAACATATATGACACTTACATCAAGCATGTTAAAATGGCTAAGAACCACAATGCCAACCATAGCGGTAATGCCTGCTGTAAAAAATACTCTTAATACGGTAAAGTCATAACCGTAAAATAAACCAACTAATTTTTTTGTAGAAGCAAAGCCAGCTTGCTCAAGGGCGAACCCAAATCCAATACCAATAATTAAGGCAATGATATAATTGAGTTCTCCACTTATAATATCAGGTACTAACGGTCCCATATCTATTGTTCTTTTTTAATCCATAAATTTCTAAAAAAATAGGCTACCATATAAGCCATACCAAATATGGCCAGCATGGTAATGATTCCTCCAAATGACATGACTGCCATCCCACTAAGTGCTGATCCCGATGTGCAGCCTCTTCCGAGTTGACTGCCAAAACCAAACAATGCACCACCGGCAATAGCCCCTATAATTCGGGTAGAGTTTCTTACGCCATGTCCTTTTTCCAGTTTTAGCGCTATTCTGTTGGAGGCTACACCTGAAAGAAATGCACCAATAAACACACCCAGTACTTCGAACACAAGCCACGATTTAAGAGGACCTTCAGGATGAGATTCTTTGTAATCGACATAGTATTGTGTATTTGCAGCATGCGTAGGGGCAACACTTTCTACAGTTTGAATGGCAACACTTTTAAAAGCACCACTGGCACCAAGGCCTCTTCCGGTTACATATATTGTGACCAGGAGAACAAAGCCCAAAAAGAACCCTGCTAAATAGGGGTTCATATATTTTTTTGGAGTTTCCTTTAACATGATTAATTAGTTTTTTGATGATTTATTTTCTTCTTGTCTAGCATCTTCTTCGTCTTCCAGGTTTTCCCAACCTGTAATCATAGCCTTGATATTGGCAGTAAGTGAGTGTCCTGTGGTAGTCATATATACATGAACAACAACAAACGACATCAATAAAAAGGCACCTAAAGTGTGGATGACAGCAATCCATTCCAGAGGAATATCTAAAGCGACCACGATATCATTTACATCAAATGATTTGTAGTATAAGTATAGAATGCCAGAAAGGATAACCATAGGTGCCATGACCAATTTAAATCCTAAGTAAACCACGGCTTGTAGTGGATTGAGTTTTTTATGTGCGGATTTAATGGTTGGATGAGGATCACCCTTAAACATTCCTATGGTGTAATAATGAATCTGATCTTTAAGCTTAGATAAAGTAGGGATGTATTGTTTCCATTCGCCGGTGGTGAAATGCCAAAAAATACTGAGCCCAATTAATCCCAATAAGAGGTATGAAGCCGATCTGTGAAAAGCAACAGCTTTTTCAAATCCAAACAAATGAATTGAATCATGAATTTCGAATCCGGTTAAGGCTAAAAAGAAAATTAATGCAGCCTGACTCCAGTGCCAGAAACGCTCGAACTTTTTATATATATAAACTTGACGCATATCTTATATTTTTCGTAGTTATTCTAAATCTATTTCTTCAGTTTCCACTTCATTTTTACGAAGCGAATTAATAAGTCGGGCCAGCGCATGGATTGACACACCTATTAAAGAACCCCAGAAAAGTAAGTTTCCAAATAAGTCGATCCAGTTATTACGGTCTCTTCCCGGTAAGTAAAAGCCGGATAAAGAAGCTAGTCTGCCATCATTTTGTGTATGGCATTCTTCACAAGATAGGGTTTGTTCCTTAGGGGAAACCATATGATTAATGGGCCAATACATTTCTGTTTCAACAAAATCGTAATTGCCACTATAAGGAAGACCTAGTTGCTTCATCCCTGCCTCAGCAGCTAAGCCCCAGTTAAAATCAACCCAAAATGCACTATCACCTTTTTCAGGAGAAAATAGTTTTGGTTGAATGAGCATATTGGTTTCCGGGTCGTAAATTTGATCACCTCTGTGAACTTTTACCGGATATATTTTAGAATGAATATCGTCGGCAGAACCATATAGCTTATTTATTTGTACCGGTACTGATTCAATGGTATCGCCAATAACGTAGTGACTTGCATTGCCATTAAACCAAAAGTACTCCGGCTCCACATTGGTTCCCCACTCAAACTCTCCTTTAATGGATAAGTAGGTGTGGTTTCCTAAAGAATCTTCTTCGTGATATGGTTTCCCATCTTTTAACTTACCTGATTCGGACCAGCGCCATGCCATTTTTGTGGCGTTCTGCTTGGCGTAGGTGGGTATATGGCAGGTTTGACAGGCAATTTTTGAATAATGCCTGTTTAGTAAGTCATCTAAATGAGGTTTAGATGTATGGCACTCTTCACAGTTGAGTCTGTTTACGTCAGTGGAAGATACAGAATAAAGTTTTCCTTTAATATTATGCTTTTCACCAGTATGGCAATCAACACAAGTCATGTTAATCCCGTTTTGTGCCATATGCACATCTGTGTTTCTGTCACAGGCCAATAGTGCCTCTTCCAGGTCACCGTGTTTTACGTTGTTTCCACCACCACTATAAAAGTGACAGCTCCCACAGTTAACACTACTTGGTTTATTAACGCTTTGTGCAACCTTTGATAGGTTAACATTTCTATCCGGATATCCGGCCATGGCAGCACCTTTAATATACTCTTCGCTACCGTCGTGGCAAACCATGCAGTCTACGTTACGTGCATTGTTAAAATCGAATTTGTTGCTGGTCATACCAAATCCAATGTGGCATTTGGCACAGGCTTGTTCGTTGGTATTGGCACCAATGCAAAAATTGTTCAGCACATTTTTCTTACCAATTTTCGAAATCCCTTTCCCTTCCACATAGGCAACACGTTCCCAGTTCCAGTGACTGGAGTGTATAATCTCTTCGTGCCTTTTGTTATGACAAGTTAAACATGCCTCTGTAACATCCTGGGGTGTTTTAAAATGTTGTTGAAGAATTTCGAATTCGGAATGATCAACCGATGGTTTGACCTTGCTCGCAAATTTCTGTTTTAACTCATATTGCGACAGATTCATAGGCTCTGTTCTATGCAACAGGTTAACGCCTATCAGAACAAGGATAGTGACCACAATAGAATAAATGATAACTCGGTTCATAGGTGACTATTTAGTTTGTTTTGTGTGTTTATTCATTGTTATTAATCGTTACTACGAAAAAATCAACCAAAAGTATATAATTATATAGATATATTAAGTGAGATATATCTGGATTATTGTAATTTATAATGAGTCTGGTTAAGGGGTGTTTGTAAGGTGTTTTATATGAGTTGTTTGTGGTGGGCGGTTTTGAAGTTGTGTTCTGAAGTGATATGAAGAAGTATAGCTTATTTATAAATCTGGAATAAATTGAACAACTCTCTTTTGTTATGTATAATGATTCTAAATTACAAGTTTTATATCCATATTTTGATTTTCACAAATTCCGCATCAGTAAAAGAATAGTAAGTGTAAAAAGTACAATTACTAAAAAGCAAATTTTAACAAAAGGTCTGTACAGAGTTGATTATGCAAAAAAAAACATATACATTCGTTCTAAATTCAAAAGTGTAAAAGCGACACTAAGTCGAATGTTTGAAAAATAACAAGTTTGTAAATGAGAGTTTTAAATAATTATATATCAGCTGACTGTGTGATTTTCGGGTTCGATTTTGAGCAGTTGAATGTTCTTCTTGTAGATAGAACACTAAGGAATGATGAGACAGGGGAGGTTGAGTTTGAAGATTTAACCCTGACTGGTAATCATATTTACGAAGATGAAACAGTAGATGAGGCAGCTAATCGAATTTTGTATGATTTAACCGGATTACAAAATATCTACCTGGAGCAGTTTAAAACATTTGCTCATCCCGACAGGTTAAAAAAGCCCAATGATAGAAAATGGTTATTACATGATGGGAGAGATCCAGACAAAAGAATTGTATCAATAGGATATTTTGCATTGTTAGCTACCCAGGATGTTACACTGGAATGGAAAGGGCGAAATGTAAAATGGGTACCCGTTCATGAAATTGGAGAATTGGCCTTTGATCATAACCTTATTTTGCAAAGAGCATTGATTGAACTAAGAAACAAAATTAAGCACGAGCCTATTGGTTTTGAGCTTTTGCCCGAAAAGTTTACCCTCAGTCAACTTCAAAAATTATATGAAATCATATTAGATACCGAGTTTGATAAACGAAATTTTAGGAAAAAAGTAGCGCGCATGAAATACCTGATTCCATTGGATGAAAAGCAGACTGGGGTGGCGCATAAACCTGCACGATTATATATGTTTAGCAGAGAGGTATATGAAAAAACGAAGAAAGAATTGTTTGATTTTTGGGTATAAATATAGAATCATAAAGACCACATGAAACGATCCAAGAGAAGAATTTTCTGACGTAGCAGAATAATTAAGCTGGCGAGTTTCATCAGTGATCATCGAATCATAATTATAAACAGATGAAAGAAATGACTGCAAATAAATTATCAATAAAGGAGAAAATAGGTTATGCACTAGGTGATGGTGCTGCTAATATAGCATGGAGGGGAGTGTCTACTTTTCTATTGTTTTTTTATACTGATGTTTTTGGAATAACTCCGGCAACAGCGGGTTTACTACTGCTAATAGCACGTTCAAGTGATGGAGTAAGTGATGTTTTGATGGGCATAGTGGGAGATAGAACAAAGTCAAAACATGGAAAATTCCGACCGTGGGTATTATGGACTGCTTTTCCGTTAGCAGCCATTTTATCTATGTTATTTACTAGTCCGGAACTAAGTGAAACAGGTAAAATTGTGTATGCATACACTACTTATATATTGTTTACATTAATATATACAGCGAACAATATTCCTTACGGAGCATTAATGGCCGTTATGACAGGTGACAATAAGGAACGAACAAGTTTAGGTTCGTACCGAATGGTTGGCGCTTTTGGTGGTGGAATGTTGGTTCAAGGAGCTTTGTTGTTTTTGGTAGCCTATTTTGGAAATGTCAACCCAAGCATTGATGTAAATGAATTAACACTAACAAAATACGAAGTAACAGTTTCTACTCCTGAATTTGTTAGCAATGCAAATATTAAAACCAAAGATGGTATTGCATCGTTTGTTTGGGCCAATGATTCAACGGATGAAGCAGCAAAGTATAAGAGTTTCGCAATGGATGCTGAAACTGAATATACATTTATTGTAGAAGGAGAAGAGAACTTATCTGCAGGTAAGATTCGACTAATCAATCAAAAGAAAGGATACAGCTACTCTATTTATTTGCTATCCATATTTCTTGCAGCCTTTATGGTAATTACCTTTTATAGTACAAAGGAAAGAGTTCATCCCCCTAAAAATCAGAAAAGTAATTTGGTTAATGATTTAAAAGATTTGATCACCAATAAACCATGGCTTGTTCTATTGGGGATAGGTTTATTGTTTACCATATACAACTCGATTAAACAGGGTATTGTAATCATATATTTTACACACTATGTGCACAATCAGTTACTAGCAGCCTCCTTTTTGGTGGGATTAATGATAGTTTCTGTTGCAGGTGCAATGATAACAGCTCCACTAGGTAAAAGATTAGGAAAGCGAAAGCTTTTTATATATGCATTATTATTTTCTGGAGGAGTCAATGCTTTGTTGTTTTTCTGTGGCCCGGAAGACGTAGGAGCCATTTTTGCGATAGGGATTGTTTCAGAATTTGCCGCAGCAATATTTCCAACTTTATTTTTTGCCATGCTTGGTGATGCGGCTGATTACTCTGAGTTTAAAAATGGAAGAAGGGCTACAGGTTTGGTTTATTCGGCAGGTTCATTTGTGACTAAGTTTGGAGGAGGACTTGCTGGAGCTATCATTGGTCTGGTACTATCTGCTTATCACTACGATGGTTTAGTTGCCAGTACAATACCAGGAGCTATACCTGCCATTAAAATGTTGATGAGTTGGGTTCCTGCCCTGGTGGCGGTGTTAGCAGCAGTTCTGATGACACTCTATCCGCTTACGCAGAAAAAACTTGATGAGGTCACACTGGAACTAAATAGACGAAGAAGTGCTGAATAGGCCTTTAAAATAAAAGCTTAATAACTAATATGTTGAAACAATAATAGAAAGAAGATGAAGTACGGATTTTTTGATGATGAAAAGAGGGAGTATGTAATAACTAACCCTAAAACGCCTTGGCCGTGGATCAACTATTTGGGTAATGAAGATTTCTTTTCTTTAGTATCAAATAGTGCAGGAGGATATAGTTTTTATAAAGACGCTAAGTTTCGTCGTTTAAACAGATATCGTTATAACAATGTGCCTATGGATAATGGCGGTCGTTATTTCTATATCAACGACAATGGTACCATATGGAACCCGGGATGGAAACCATCTAAAACAGAATTAGATAAATATGAATGTCGTCATGGTTTAAGTTATACTAAAATAACAGGCGCAAAGGATGGTCTGGAATCAGAAGTAACCATGTTTATTCCTTTGGGGAATTGGTGTGAGATTCAAAAAATGAAGCTGACCAATACCAGTGACAAGGTAAAATCATTTAAACTCTTTTCGTATAACGAATGGTGTTTATGGAATGCAGAAGATGATCAGAACAACTTGCAGCGTAACCTTTCAACTGGTGAAGTGGAGATTGACAATTCTACGCTATATCATAAAACAGAATATAAAGAACGAAGAAATCATTTTGCATATTATCATGTAAATGCAGAAGTGAACGGTTTCGATACGGATAGAGAAACTTTCATGGGCTTGTATAATGATACTTCAGGTCCACAGGCTGTTTTAGATGGAGCACCTCGTAATTCAGAAGCCCATGGGTGGTCACCGATAGCATCACATTATTTCGAAATTGAATTACAACCGGGCGAGAGCAAGGATTTGATATTTATTTTGGGTTATGTTGAAAATGCTGAAGATGATAAGTGGGAAAGCAAAGGAGTAATCAATAAAACAAAAGCTAAAGCACAAATTTCCAAGTTCGACACAGTTGAAAAAGTGGATGCTGCCTTGGCTGAATTAGCAACATACTGGGAGAACTTATTAAGTATTATCACTCTCGACCATCAGGATGATAAGCTAAATCGAATGGTGAACATCTGGAATCAATATCAGTGTATGGTGACTTTCAATATGTCACGTTCAGCTTCATTTTTTGAGGTAGGTATTGGACGAGGAATGGGATTCCGTGATTCAAATCAGGACCTTATAGGTTTTGTACATCAGATTCCTGAGCGTGCCCGTGAGCGTATTATCGATATTGCTTCTACTCAGTTTCCGGATGGAGGATGTTATCACCAGTATCAGCCATTAACCAAGAGAGGTAACGATGCCATTGGAGGTGGATTTAATGATGACCCAATGTGGTTAATCTTAGGTACGGTAAGCTATATTAAAGAGAGTGGCGACTTCTCCATTTTAGATGAGATGGTTCCGTTTGATAATGATCCGTCATTGGCAAAAACGCTTTTTGATCACCTTACCATTTCGTTTAATCATGTAATTAATAATTTAGGACCTAATGGTTTGCCGTTAATAGGGCGAGCTGACTGGAACGACTGTTTAAACCTAAACTGTTTCTCAACAAATCCTAACGAGTCTTTTCAAACTACCGAAAACAACACCGAAGGATCTAAAGCTGAATCATTGATGATTGCAGGTTTATTTGTGGTGTATGGTAATGATTATGTAGCGCTATGTAAAGAGCTGGGTAAAACCGAAGAAGCTGAGCGTGCACAAAAAGAGGTGGATGCCATGAAACAAGCTGTAAAAACCAAAGGATGGGATGGCGAATGGTTCCTTAGAGCTTATGATTTTCATGGAAATAAAGTGGGATCCGACGAGAATGAAGAGGGTAAAATCTTCATTGAATCTCAGGGATGGTGCTCTATGGCAGAGATAGGTCTTGAAGAAGGAATGGTTGAGAAATCACTGAATAGTGTAAAAGAGCGTTTGGATACACCTTATGGTATTGTTTTAAATAATCCGGCTTTTACAAAGTATGTGATTGAGTATGGAGAAATCTCTACTTATCCTAAAGGATACAAGGAAAATGCGGGTATTTTTTGTCATAACAATCCATGGATTATTATTGGCGAAACAAAGATTGGAAGAGGGGAAGAAGCCTGGGAATATTTCAAGAAAATTTGTCCGGCATACCTCGAAGAAATCAGCGATCTGCATAAAACAGAACCTTATGTATATGCACAGATGATAGCCGGTAAAGATGCTTATAAACCCGGTGAGGCCAAAAACTCATGGTTAACAGGTACGGCAGCATGGAATTTTTATACGATTACGCAGTATATATTAGGAATTCAACCTGATTATCAAGGAATCAAAGTTGATCCATGTATCCCTAAGGAATGGCCTGGTTATAAAATGACCCGTAAGTTTAGAGGGGCTACTTATCATATAGAAGTTAAAAACCCGAATCATGTAAATGGTGGAGTAAGTGCTATACTTATAGATGGTAAAAAAGTTGAAGGAAATGTGATTCCTGCAATGAAAGAGGGTAGTTATAATGTAGTTGTTGAATTGGGGTAATCTCGATATAAAAAATAATGATGAAGAAAAACAATATTTACTATAGTCTGTTTTTTGTGTTTGCAACCACTATGCTTTGGTCGTGTTGTAGTTCAAAACCGAAAGAATATGTGGTGTCTGAAGATATTTTAATTAATCAGGTAGCCTATCCAGTTCAAGGAAATAAGTATGCTTTGTTACGTTTAGATGCTTCTGATTTTAGTTTAAATGATGCCGATGGAAATATTGTTTTTAAAGGGAAAACCGGTCCGTGGAAAAAATGGGATTTATCTGGAGATTCAACGCGAATAGCTGATTTTTCTAAATTTTCAACAGCTGGAGAATATTCCATAGTTGTAAACGATACCCTTTGTTCGTACCCGGTAGTAATAAGTGAGCGGCCTTACGATTCGGTAGGAAAGGCGGCTTTAAAAGCTTTTTATTACAACAGGTCAAACATGGAAATTGAAGAAAAGTATGGTAAAGAATGGTCTCGTAAGGGAGGCCATTCTGATACCGTAGTTTATATTCATAAATCTGCAGCAAGTGCTAGTCGACCTGAAGGAAGTGTTATTTCATCTAGTGGTGGATGGTATGATGCTGGGGATTACAACAAGTACATTGTCAACAGTGGTATTACAACGTACACCTTAATGTTGAGTTATTTCCTGAATCCTGAATATCATCACAATTTAAATGTATCCATACCTGAGTCAGAAAATGATATACCGGATATTTTAGATGAGGTGTTGTGCAATCTTAACTGGATGTTAACCATGCAGGATTTTAAAGATGGTGGAGTTTATCACAAATTAACCACCAAAAATTTTGATGGATTTATCATGCCTGATCAGGTTACGGCTAAGCGATATATGGTCGGCAAAAGCACATCGGCAGCGTTGGATTTTGCAGCAACAATGGCCTTTGCATCACGCATATTTAAGGATGTGAATGGACAACAGAAAATTGCGAGTCAATTTAAAGAGAGAGCACAGTTAGCATGGGAGTGGGCTAAATTAAATCCAAACAATTATTTTTTAAATCCTTCAGATATAACTACAGGCGAATATAAAGATACAAGCCTTGTGGATGAATGGTTTTGGGCAGCATCGGAACTTTATTTAACAACCGGTAATGCAGACTATAAAGAAGTATTGGTTAGGAATAAAGAAAAAGTAAATACGCCCAAGTGGGATGTGGTAAATACCCTGGGTTTTATCTCTTTAATCACATCTGATAAGGCTGAAGAATTTGTTTCTTTACAAGAAGAATACCTCGATTTTGTAAATCTATTGTTGCTTCAGGATCAGCAGTCAGCCTACAGTGTAAGTGTGGGTGAGATGGCCTGGGGTAGTAATTCAGATGTGGCCAACCAGGGTGTATTAAAGCAGGTGGGGTATAATCTAACCCAAGACGAAAAGTATCAAAGATCTGCACAAAACGATTTGGATTACCTTTTAGGTCGTAATGCAACTGCTTACTGTTTTGTAACCGGCTTTGGAAACAAGACTCCTATGAATATTCATCATCGCCCATCGGGTGCTGATGGAGTAGATAAACCTGTTCCCGGCTTTTTGGTTGGCGGTCCAAATATTATTGTGTTAAATGACTGTGGAGATGAGGTACAAAGGTCTTTATTTCCTGCAAAATCATACATTGATATGCAGTGCAGTTTCTCAACCAATGAAATCGCTATAAACTGGAATGCTCCTTTAGTGTTGTTGGCATCGTCAATTAATGCTCATGTAAATTAACCTGATTTAATTAGGCGATTTATAAACAGTCATCTTTGGCTTAAAAAATATTGAAGGGTATTGGAGTTGATTACAATACTTTCAGGTTTTAAAGTTCGCAAATAGTTGAGTAGTTTTTTATTTTGGTAGAGGCCTCTGATAAGTGTTATGCTTAATCAGGGGTTTTCTTTTAGTTACCTATGGGGTACTTATAATGGCCAATAATCTTAAAGTCAAAAAGGCAATCCTCAACAACCTGGCCTGCTCCAATATTGTGAACAATTAAAAACCGGGAGTTGTCATTAGAACGTTTATTTACTACAATACCAATGTGAGTTATTCCACCTCCTAAATTCCAACACACAATATCTCCGGGTTTATAGTCTTGAGGCTTTTGAGGAATAGAAAGTTCTTTACCAAAGCGTGAAAAGTATACCATTAAATTAGGGACACGCCTGTGGTCAATATTTGTATCTGTTTGCGTAAGTCCCCAATGATTAGGGTACAGGTTAAAGTTGGCTTTCATATCTTCGTGAACCTCCTTTTGTAAATCAATACCCAGTAATCTATATGCTCTTATAATCACATCTGTACAAACACCTTTGTCAGAAGGAACATCTCCGTTTGGATAGGTTATTGAAAAATATGAAGGATCGTAGCTTACAGATTGATTTGTAAGAGATAGAGCAGCACTGGATAGATCTTGCCTTGTACTGTTTTGACTCCAACTTAGCTGTGTCCATAACAATATAAAAAGAGAAGTATATTTTAATCTCATTGGATAATGTATGTTTTTTAAGGAAGAATTTACTTTTTAATTTTAATATCAAAAACTTCCCACCCAAAAAAGAAAAGAGCAATCATATAAAAAAGCATGGAGCTGGCCATTTTTCCATTTTGAAGGAAGAGTGGAGCAATAAGGCTACTGGAAGATGCTGTGCTTTGGTCGTAGTTAAAATTGTCAGTAAAGGGAGAACTGCCGAATACATCAAAGAAAAAAAAATAACTACCTATAAAAATAAAAACCAAACCGGCTTTAGTTTTAATTAGATTGTTTTTATCCGGGGAGTTTGGAATTTTCTTCTTACGGTACTGTTTGGTTCTCATTGGTGTATTTTTACTCTGTTTAGGTTATCACTACTAAGATAAAATTATAATCTGAAGTAAAAATATTTTTTGAGAGGAAAAGTTAGGAATATGACCAGTTATTCTGCAATTGTTTTTATGACTTATCTTTAAACCCGCGTTATGCATTATAAAATCTACTACGCATTGAAACTGCTTCAAAACAAGACACTTCGCTGCATTACGTCAGCTCACCATAACGATGCTATGCCTCGCTTCCGAAATACCTTGTTTTATTGCTCTTTCAATGCTCGTCACAAAGTTCTAATACATAATCCGGGTTAAATCACAAGAGAATTATACAGGTTTGAGTTCTTTGTGTTGGTGGCACAAAAAAAACTTGAGTTCCTGTCAGACCATGGAGAAACTCAAGTTTATAGTATTAACACTGTTCTAGTGAATTAGGGAATCTTATAAATTAGTTAACCATAACTTTTTCAACTGAAGTTTGATTATCTGAGGTAATAAATCGAACCATATATAGTCCCTCATTCCCCAGTTCCGCTATATTAATATTGATTTTGTCACCAAAAGAAAATGCCCCGTTTAAGGAATAAACAGCTCTTCCGGTAACATCAAAAACTTGTATAGATTTTATTTTGATGACACTGTTGGTGATTGAGATGTTGATGTTTGATTTTGTCGGATTAGGGTAGATAGATACAATATCTTCAACTTGAGTGGATTTAAAAATAGAAGTAGGAATCTCAATAGCTACAGGGTTATTGTTGAAAATAATATCATCAATATAAATAGTATTGTTGCTTCCCTCAACTAAATCTGGTTGAAGGATTATCTTAGTTAAAGTAGCGTTTTTATAGTTTCTTAAATCAAACACCAAATCTTCCCATTCTCCTGTTTTACTTTGGGGGGTTATTGGGTCTAACTCCGTATTGACTATTGATGTGAAAATTTTAAATCTTACAGGCGAAATTTTATCCTTATACACCTTCATGTGTACGTAATCTGTGGTTATTTCAAAAGGGGTTATAGCATTAAAATTAGCACCAGCCCATGTTTGACTTCCGCTGGGGTGATAGATGCTTAGTACATAATCGCTGGGATTATTATTGTCTTTGTCCGGATTTGCAATAGGAGAGTCAATGCTTGAACCGCCATTGGCTAAAATCGATTCATAAGTAGGTCCTTCAAAATCTTCAAAAACAGTTCCAACACTAGGCATTTCAACGGTAACAACATCACTTGTGGTTGATGCAGTGCCGGTGCTTTCTTCAATAGCCTGAATGGTAATCTCGTACGTGCCACTAGGATCTAAATCAAAAATAACTATTGAATTACCGGTAGTTGTAGTTTCAAGATTGCCGTCTACAAAAACTTTGTAGCTGGCTGCCTGATATAAATCAAGCCATGATAACTTGATTGAATTCAATGATTTGTAGGAATATCTTATGTCGTATACTTTTTGATATTGAAAAGTTGGTGGATTAGGATTAAAGAAGTCGTTATATCTGCTAAAGAAATCCGGTCCTAAAAATTCAGGTAGTGCTGCTAATCCAAAAGGTTCACAAGAAAAATCTACCCCTTCAACATGGTGATTTTGCCAATCGGTATCGTAATAGCTATACTTATATAAAATCGTATCACCAGGAGCCAATACAATTCTTCCAATTCCTCTCGGGTCGCGATACATCGAAATTAAATCCGTGCGAACACGATCGGGAGCAACAGGAGCAAAACCTGCCAGAGCATGTGGAGATACGTTTTTTCCTACATTGTTATCGGCACCTGTAGGTAGTGAAATTCTGTCTACGGCATAACCCGGGCTTATTGAGCCGTTGTCTTTTAATTTATATCCGTATCCGGCTGTTGTACCCCATTCATAGGGTTGTTTACCTAATGCTTCCAGATCGGTTTGATCTGCCCACCATGCAGAGTCAGCCTTCATCGCGTTTAGCATAGCATCTCTGTATTCTGTGTTGGCCGAAAAATGATGGATGAAATTATGGTTAAACATAAACGTAAACATGGAAGTGAAGCGTGAAGTAGACGGTGAGATAACCGATATTGGCTGATTACCACCATCTCCAGGGTATACACACTTTAATAAATTCTCAGTGGTCTCATACCATTTCTTCCATAGATTATTGGCATCTGAATTATCATCTGTGCTTTGCATTTTTGCAAACCACGCAACAATCATATATTCATTGTAAGTAGAGATTGTTCCTCCAACAGGAGTACCATCATAATTCATTAAGGAGTATACCTTACCTTCGTTCGCTGAAGCGATAAAATTGCTGTGATCGACTAAATTCCATAATTGATCTGCATATTGAGTAATCTCACTGTTTTGGTAGAAGTATCTCTTAGCAAATAGAGCACCACCAAGCAAAAGGTCTGTGTCAATAGTACTATACCCTTCGCCCATCATGGCCCCTGTTGTCATATTGTAAAAGTGGGTAAAGCACCCATCTACATTTCTGGCAAGGTTAAAAGTGGGTGTTCCATCCATCACCAATTTTAGCGTTTCTAGAGTTTTAGCTTCGGCTTCAGGTTCCCACCCCATGGCATCTCCAATACATAGCGACATTAAGCCCATGCCAATGTTAGCCACAGAACCGCGGGTTGTAGGAGGATCTCCAATGATAAGTTTATCGTTATATGCACCGTTATCTGCCCTTAATTGTTGGTAAAAGGTATAGGAGCTACGAAATAATTCGTACATCACTTCTTCATCTGTTTTTTGAGATGACATCACAAGTGGAAGTGAAATAAATAGCAGTAGTAAGATTTTCTTCATCAATTTAAATTTTGCGGTGTGTGAATGTGGTTTATGTATATTTTCATTTTACCTTATGAGTGCGACTCAAAACTACTATTAAATAAAAAGGTTCGTCAGAGCATTTCCTCAATTTAAGTTTCAAACAATAAAAATGGAGATATAAATTTCCCAAACATCACTATATTTTAAAATGGATAGGTGTAGGTAATTGTATGTATGTTAATTTTTTACGTTTGGTTGGTGTGTGAAATAAATATTGAATTAAGTATGGAGTTTTTTCAGGGTTTAGGTCTCAGTTTTAACCCTTGTGTGGTTTTGTTAGGCAGTATTTACAAGTGTTTTTTTGATAGTCTGAAAAGAGATTTTAGGTAGTTTGTAATTCTCAAAAGACAATAAAGCTTGTTAAGAGTTGTAATATGAAATGACCATGTAAAATTTAATTATTCAAGTTTACACACAAGCGAATGAAATACGAAGTATTCATGATCATCTTTGAATGTGAAACCTTGGTGAGTAATAAATTTTCCTGAGAGTTCCCAGCCTGACGGCTGGCAGGCATGCTGCAAATGAAAATTATTAACGCATGAAACAAATTAAAAAGTGAATTCTGAAGGTTATTTGCTATCTTTAACGGTTGGCCGAAAATGTAATATTTAGTGCCCGTTTAGTTTTTGTATTTAGAATTACCCAATTAATTATACACACTTAAATATTGAATAATGAGGATTGAAAATGATATTAAGTTAGGATTTAAGGATGTGATGTTCAGACCAAAAAGGTCTACCTTAAAAAGTAGATCTCAGGTAAATCTTGAACGTAGTTTTAAATTATTGCATAGTGAAAAAGAGTGGACAGGTGTTCCAATTATGGCTGCCAATATGGATACTGTTGGTACTTTTGAGATGGCTGTTGCTTTGTTTCAAAAGAAAATATTTACTGCCATTCATAAACATTATACAACGAAAGAGTGGAATGCATTTATGGCTTCAGCTCCCAAAGGTATTGAAGATTTTATAGCAGTAAGTACAGGTACTGGTGCCAAAGATCTTGAAAGAATCGATGAGGTTTTTAAGCAACATCCTCAATTGAATTATATATGTATAGATGTGGCCAATGGTTATTCTGAGCATTTTGTGGCATTTGTTAAGCAGGCACGTAGTAATTATCCGGATAAAGTAATTATGGCAGGAAATGTGGTGACTGGTGAAATGGTAGAGGAACTGTTACTTGCCGGAGCAGATATTATTAAAGTAGGAATTGGACCAGGTTCTGTATGTACTACTCGAGTTAAAACAGGCGTGGGTTACCCTCAGTTATCTGCCATTATTGAATGTGCTGATGCAGCTCATGGTATTGGAGGTCATATTATTAGTGACGGAGGTTGTTCTAACCCTGGTGATGTATCTAAGGCTTTTGGTGCCGGTGCCGATTTTGTAATGCTTGGAGGTATGTTCGCAGGTCATGATGAGAGTGGGGGTGAACTTATTGAAAAGGACGGTGAAAAAGTAAAGCAGTTTTATGGTATGAGCTCAGCAACTGCCATGGATAAGCATGTTGGTGGAGTTGCAGAGTATCGTGCAAGTGAAGGTAAAACTGTTGATGTTCCTTATAAAGGTAAAGTAGAAAATACAGTACTTGATATACTTGGAGGTATTAGAAGTACATGTACCTACGTTGGAGCTTCAAAGCTTAAGGAACTTAGTAAAAGAACCACTTTTATAAGAGTAAACGAACAGGAAAACAGGGTTTATACTAAGTAATAACCTCAGTTCGATTAAAATTTACAGACTCAGATTTTAGTAAATGATTGATATACAATATGAATTTTAGAAGCATAGCGAGCTATGGTGATAAAATTCAGGGCAGTAGATCGATTATTTACTAATAAGCTTATGTTTCCGTTTATAAACAACTATTTTCTTCGTCAAATTTGCTTACCATAGCCAGCCATGCTTGCCGGCTAGGCAGGTATGCTTTTGCAAATCCTCCTTGAAACTCATTATTTATAAACGGTCTGAGTTATAAATTTTATTTCGAACTGAGGTTAATAAATTGTTGATGATAATAAAAAGCGATATCATGAAAAATCAGGATATCGCTTTTTTATGTTTTTATTTTATACCTAATTTTTCGGTAATATAAGTTTCGAGGGGTCAATTTTAGGTTTTTTTTCAGGCTCTTGATATAATGCCTGATGTAGTTCGGAAAGCATTTCTCTCAGCGGAATGTTATTAGGGATTCTTGAAAAATCAAATTTGTTAAGATTCTCAGGTGTTGCAAATATTCCGGGAACCCAGTGATTTGGAGTTTTTAGTTCCTTGTACCTGTACTTGGCAAAATCAAGTAAATCGTAACATTTCCACAACTTTCGCCAATGTAAAAGTAAGTGAACGTCGAATCCAGATGGATCACTTTCAAATTCAGTGGCTAAAAAACCAGAGTATGGATCGTCATTGAGCATGTCATCTAGCTTTACCTTAGATGAAGCATCCTCTTTACAAAGCGGTTGGTGCGTGGGAAATATTCCATTCATCTCATCAAAATGTGCAACTTCATTCATTCCAAACGAAAGCGTATGAATGGCAGGTGTGCTTAAGCAAAAACGGGCATTCCATTGAATAGGAGAGCAGTGAGGAATGGCTTTTCTTATTTTTGCAGGAGCTTTATATAGCTGCCCGCCTTTATCGTTAGGCGAAATAATAAAAATACCCAGGTCTTTTTTCTCAGCCAATTCAATCGCTTCTAAATTTCTCTGATAGAAATAATAGTAATGAAGATTCACAAACTCAAAAAGATCGGTATCAATGGTGTTCTTTATTGTTTCTAAAGAGCCATGTGTACTAAATCCAACATGTTTAATAATACCTTCCTCTTTCAATTTAAGCAAGGCTTCAACTGAACCATTTTTTTTACATGAGTTTTCTAATAATTCCTGATTGTTAATCCCATGCCATGCATAAAAATCAAAATAATCAGTTTTTAGTGTTTTAAGTTGCTCATCAACCAGTTTGCGCATTTCATCGGCAGTATTGGCAGTTCCTTTAGTCATTAAATGATAAGATGATCTATCTATTTTTAATTCATCATTTAAAGTCCGACCAAACACTGTTTCGCTTTTTACATAACCATAAGCTGTTTCAAAATGATTGACGCCATTTTTTATGGCTAAATCAACCAGTTGATTGCAATGATCCTGTGTTGCGGCAGGTATTTCGTGGCGCGGGTTATCCCAAACCTGCTTAAAACGCATACCACCTAATGTTATTACGCTTATGTTCTTTCCCGTTTTTCCAAATCTTCTGTATTCCATTCTTGATTATGAGCTTGCTTAAAAAAAGCAAAGGATTCTTTTATTAAAGTTTTTTAATAAATAAAAGTTTACTATTGGTCGACATGTCATTGGGATTGCAGCCAGGTTTACCTTCCGGAATATCAATGCCAAGTTCCTTGTAGTGTTCTAGCCATCCCTCATGAAAAGCTTGCGTTTTAGGATTAATAAATGTCATGGGATTAATGGCGAATACCGAATCTTCTTTAAATACTTCATAAATTAATTCGGAGCAATAGTAGCCATCACTTTCTAAAATATAAGTAGAATCATAGGGGCTGCCGATTAAAGCGTGTGCTTTTTTTATGGCTTTAGGAATATGCTCCTCAAATTTTTGTCTTAATCTATATACATCAGTATTATATGCTTCATCTTTGTTGGGTTGACAAAATAATTCAAGAGGTTCTTTTATTACACCATCAGTTGGTGATGCATGAATAACCCAGATGTTTTTATCCTCAACAACGCAAATTCCCATATGGGTATAGTTTGTTCCTTTGTTAGTCCGGGTTACTTCGTTAATGGCTTCCGATAAGCCGGCAATATTGTTGCCTCTAAATAAAATATCTCCATGTTTTAATGTGGCATTCGAATTGTTTTGTTGGCAACTCATAAGTAAAATTAGTCCGAAAATAAAAGCGAATATATTTTTATACATGGTACAATATTAATTAAAAAAGCCAGAAATATTGAAATTCCTGGCTTTCATTAGGTGGTGTTATTATATGGAATGTTTATTCGCTTTCAACAAGAGCAGCCATTTTGTTTCTAAATTGTACAGCTTTTCTAAAAAAAGATTCATTGTCCCCAAATTCCATCACTTTCTCAACTTTACCATTGCATAACGAGCAGTTACCAGAAACCTTAATGTCGTTAAAGCGGTCTAAATACAGTTTGTAATTAGAAACGCTGTATTTGCAATAATCGTTGCATGTTGCACAAAATACTCCGTTTTCGAGTAGGTATTTAAAACCTTGTTTTTCGTGATGGTTTAACAATCCGTTAAGTTGAAATTTGTTGATCTCAATGTCTTCAAGATTGATCATAGGGTAGAATTTTGAATAGTAAAAAGTTTAAATAATTAGATTTTCTCAATGTTAAGTTATCGATAAATATCAAATTTTCAAAGAAAATAAAAGTGCTTTGTGTGTTTGTAATGGGTAGTGTATTAGCGAATTGTAGGTAAACAAAGGCTTTTCTTGAGATCATTTTATTGTTGTGTTTTTGTAACTCTAATAAAGGGTAAAACCATTTCTGTCTATTAATTTCTTTAGTGATAAGTATAGACAGAATTCCTTATATGCCGTTTCCCTCAATAAAGCCCCTTAACTACAGTCGAAGTAAATTCATTCGGGTCGGGCTTTCCGTTCCTACTCCTCGCTGGCCAATTATTTCAATTAAGAAGACCATTATATATACTATTCTA
>NZ_VCHY01000179.1 GCF_005877885.1 Labilibacter sediminis | reverse complement strand
CCGAAGTTCCTCAGAAAAAAAAAAAAAACGTCGCCAAAGTTGAAATGACAGGAACATCATCAAGTGCTATAGCAGATGAACAAGAGGCAATAACCAGATGGGGAATAACCCCCAGAATAACAAGTTCTCCACCCTTAGGGTTTTGAACACGAACATGTCTCTTACGACAAAGAATTTCCGCGTCGAATGCATCGAGCCAATCCATACCAACAATCACGCAAAGTTCCCTCATAGCAATAGGGATCAGATCAATGGGAAATTCAACTCCCGAGAATTCAAGGGTACAACCCCGATAAACGTCAGTACATCACGCCCCAGACGATTAATAAAAGTACGAGACACAAAAGAATGCGTAGCGCCAGAATCAAACATAACAATAGCCGGGTGAGAATCTAACAGATAAGTGCCTGATTCATAATATTTATACATATAAGCAATTTCATAAATTTTTCTACATATCAAGAGTAAAAGATGATTAGAAAAGATAAGTACCTGCTACAGTTGCAGGCTTTGCAGGCTCCTCCCCAGTCAGCTGATAGACACGTCCTCGTGTCACCATAGTGTGTCCCTTAGAGGACGAAGCAGCAGTGGCATTCGAGTTCCCATCTTTCTTCAATTTAGGACAATCAGGCTTCTTATGACCTTTCTCATGGCAATTGAAACAAGTAGGGACCGTAACAGTAGCAGCAGGAGGGGCTGCAATGGCTTTTGGGGCCTTGCAGTTCCTCCAATGATGTCCCTCTTTCTTGCAGTTAAAGCATACCAATGGGGCTTTATCCTCCTGCTTCACGGCTGGCTTGTATTCG
>NZ_VCHY01000178.1 GCF_005877885.1 Labilibacter sediminis | reverse complement strand
AGTACATGCACCAATATTACTATAATAATTAGAAATTTGATATTTAAAATATATACAAACAACACTTACTTTATTCTCCCAATCATGTTGAATCACTGAAACAAACTCATACATATTCCTCACAACTATATATCCACATTCCCAGTCACCCTTTTGTTTAAAGCTCTGAAATTAATTCACAAGTTCATTATTCTATACATCTTAATAAAATAAGTTTATCAAAAAAGGAAAAAGAAAACATACCTTTAAAATTTCCCATTTATATTTATCCGGGAAACATTCATCAATAACAGGGACAATGAGGAAATACGTTGGTGGTGGTTTATTAGGTTCTTCCCTTTTGATAGAATCAACAATGTACGCTGATCCGGTTTCCGGACAAAGGATACAAAGAATCCAGTGTTCTCTGCAAAGATACAAATCATAGTACAAGTAATTAAGAAACAATATGTTTAATGTGTATATGTATGTAAGATGGAAAAAAAACAAATTATTACACAGTCCGGTGGAGAAATGGTGCCAGAAAATATTTTTTTCCTGCATGTTTCAAACAAAAATCTTTAATGTGGTTTTTGACGTCATCCCTATCCCTATCGATATCAGGCTCTTTAATGGCATCCGCATCAAAGATAACACAACTTTTATTTTTCTTCAGCTGGTTAATATACCTAAAATATATTATATATATCAAGTTAGTAAATTAGATTATATATATATAAATATGTATCTAAAATGATATACAATTTGAAAACGATAAATAACAACTTACACTGATACCCAACGAATTACGCTGAGATCAAGCTTGCCAC
>NZ_VCHY01000177.1 GCF_005877885.1 Labilibacter sediminis | reverse complement strand
CGTTATAAAATTATAATCTCAATGTTCGATTTTGAATATAATCTTGAGTATGGTCTCGTGTTCAGTTACTGATTTGGATCTTATGTATCCTTTGATATTGTTTATTGTCGGTTGACATTGTTCGCTTTTCAATCGTTGTGTATGGATTTGAAATTGATTTCGGTTTTTACCGGGAAGGTGAACACTACTTCGTGTTTTGGTCACCGAGGTCCGGTGAGTGGTCAATAGCCCGGGGGAGGTATAAGGGTGCAAGGGGAAAATACGGGTGAGACACTCTTTCTTGTTTGTCACCATGATCAAAATGCCGGTCTTTGGTGAGATCATTGGTGAGGCCAAGATTGCCGGATTTGGTGAGGCCCATATTCATTCATTGTTAGGGTCAAAACGTCGGTTAATGGTGAGACCCATGTTTCGTGTTCTCGATTGGTCATCATGCAGCTGTCAGTGAGATTATTGCTTTGTTGTGCTTCCGTCTTTCGGTATTGTCGGCGCGTGTGCATCATAGGTTTTAATGATAAGTTACTGATAAGTGGATATTTGAGTGAAGCTAATTAGAGACTTTGTGATGATTACTGAAACAATTACAGATAGGTGTGGAAAATAGTAGGGGCCCATACTATTTGAAACACAGGATCTGTACTTGGGTCAGAAAAGTCACAAAGGTTCCGAGAGGCCGTGAGATTACTGTATAGGGTGTGTAACCCGATAGATTGGCAATATAATCTGTTATTATACTAAGATTAAAAGTTAGCTCATATATTTGAGTATTTCTATAAACTAAGTATGAGTCCGAGAAGTTGAAATAGTGTTCAGG
>NZ_VCHY01000176.1 GCF_005877885.1 Labilibacter sediminis | reverse complement strand
ACTTGATGAGCGAGTTAGAGATTGTTAATCTCTTGTAAACCATTGTCATGTGTAATAGTCTCGAATTTCAGAGATTCTCATGTAAATTGGTCGTCAAGTTGACGTTATGTTATCCCTTGTAATTCCTCTTGAATATCCGTATTGATGTTTTGTTATGAACTCATAATCCCGGTGTTTGATTTTGAGTATAATCTTGAGTATGGTCTTATATTTGGTCATCGATTTGGATCCTATGTATCCTTTGATATTGTTTATTATCGGTTGACGTTGTTAGTTCTTTCAATCGTTGTGTATTGATTTGAGATTGATTTTGGTTTTTACCGGGAAGGTGAACACTACTTAATGATTTGGGCTACCATGATCAAAATGCCGTGGTTGGTGAGATCATTGGTGGGGTCAAAATGCCGTGTATTGGTGAGACCCATGTCTTGAATCTGTTCCGGTCAATATGCCGTGTAGTGGTGAGACCGATGTTTTGAATTTGTTTCGGTCAAAATGCCGTGTCTTGGTGAGACCGATGTCTTGAATCCGTCCCGGTCAATATGCCGTGTTTTGGTGAGACCGATGTTGTTAGTTTGTTCCGGTCAACATGCCGTGTGTTGGTGAGACCTGTGTCCTATGTTTTGATATTGTTTTGGTCAAGATGCCGTTTGATGGTGAGACCTATGTTTTCAAGGTTGTTTTGGTCAAAACGCTGTTTGATGGTGACCCATATTCCGTTGCAAAGTCAATGATATGTCGTGCGGTATTCGTAAGAGCACTCATATGTTATGTGCTATATCCTTGATTTGGCTATGAGCCTTTGTTGTACTATC
>NZ_VCHY01000175.1 GCF_005877885.1 Labilibacter sediminis | reverse complement strand
GCCCTCTTACTTCTTCTAACTTCCACCTCTTCTTCCACGGACTGAGGTTGTTCATCCTTTTGAACAACTTCATTATCCGGTGAAGACGTGCTTACATCTTCCTTGTTCAAACAAGGAAATACATTCTCAAAGAATGAAGCATTCCTTGACTCCATTATTGTATTCTTGTGTATTTCAGGATTCTTAGAATCATGCACAAGAAACCGATAAGCACTACTATTTTCTGCATATCCAATGAATACACAATCCACTGTTTTAGGTCCTAGCTTTTGTAACTTAGGCGGTGGTACAACAACCTTAGCTAGGCACCCCCACACTCGTAAGTACTTATATGATGGCTTTCGTCCCATCCAAAGTTCATACGGTGTTTCGTCTTTTTCCTTGCGGGGTATCTTATTTAAAAGATAATTAGCCGACAAAATAGCTTCCCCCCACATTGACTGGTTTACACCAGAACTAATCAACATTGCATTAACCATTTCTTTCAATGTACGGTTCTTTCTTTCAGCAATACCGTTAGATTGAGGTGAGTAGGGCGACGTGAATTCATGACGAATTCCATTTTGGGCACAAAATTCAGCATATGGAGAAACATATTCTCCACCCCTATCACTTCTAACTACCTTGATCTTCTTGTTAAGTTGATTCTCAACTTCAGTTTTATACAAGACAAACTTGTCAACTGCTTCATCTTTACTCTTAAGTAAATATATGTAGCAATATTTAGTGCTATCATCGATGAACGTAATGAAGTATTTGTTCCCATCTCGAGTAGGAATTGATTTTAAATCACACACATCAGTGTGAATTAAATCA
>NZ_VCHY01000174.1 GCF_005877885.1 Labilibacter sediminis | reverse complement strand
GATCGAGTCACTTCTCTAAGATTGACTTGAAGTCAGGATACCACCATCTTAAACTTCAAAAAGAGAATATTCACAAGACGACATTTCAAATTCGTTAAGATCATTACGAGATTGATACCCATTTGGTTTGACCAATACACCCACTGTATTCATGGACTTGATGAATCATGTGTGCAGACCTTACTTAGATAATTCGTGATTATATTCATCGATGACGTATTGATATACTCACGAAGTAAGGGAGAGCATGGTCAACACCTGCGACTCATCTTAGAAACCTTAAGAGTGGAGAGGTTATACACTAAGCTTCCGAAGTACAAATATTTGGATTCAAAAAGCCGATTCCTTGGAGCATGTAGTCAACAAGGGAAAGATATATGTAGATTCATCCATCTGTGTACGCTTGTGAGGAAACTAAGATAGACTCAGAATGCTTATTCCAGCCTTTCTGTCTGTTCCTTGTTTGGTTGTGGCTTAGGGGTAGGGGTAGGTATTCGAAGGACTATCCTACTCGAATCATATAGGAAGACGCCTTCTAGAAGTTAAAGCGAGTCTTGTGCGGTGCCCTGCTCTGTCCCTTCCCGAAGGAACGGAGGACTTCGTGGTGTACTGCGACGCATCAAATCAAGGCTTGGGATGTGTGCTTATTCAAAGAGGCAAGGTCATCACCTATGCCTCAAGACAACTCAAGGTCCATGAGGTAAATTATACTACTCACGGCCTAGAATTCAGAGTTGTGGTGTTCACATTGAAAATTTGGAGACATTATTTGTATTGAACTAAATGCAAGCTTTTCACGGATCACAAGAATTTGCAATACT
>NZ_VCHY01000173.1 GCF_005877885.1 Labilibacter sediminis | reverse complement strand
TTAGTAACACATGGTACTAGATCTATTTCAGCCACCTTACACGCCTCAACATTCTCTCTACATAGTCATCTGGGTCCCCTCTACTCTGGACCTTCAACAACTCACAATCATCACTTATTTATAAGTGTTAGACTATCACACCTTCCTACACTTATATCTCCACTTGATTTGTCCCACCATTTCTCACTTGAGGTTAACCACCTCCAGCCCTAACATAACTCCTTTCGGTATTTCTTTACTGAAAGCTCTAAACACTTCCCAAGCAATCTGTCACACCCCATAACCACGTTGGCGGAAACGTTCTGGGGTGGATGACCAAATGTAAGTATCACAACCAAGCATATAATGAATACATAAGTAGATAACAACCATTAAATAAAACTGATAATTATTACAAATGTAAGTATTTAAAACAATCATACTTAGAATCGGTACATTGTATAGTACATTTGACGTGTCTTCTTGATGCGCCTTCACTTGCAGAAGGGTACCTATTAGCAAATCTCCTGAGAATACAAGTCGTTTTGAAAGCGTCAACATTACGTTGGTGAGTTCATGAATTTGTAAGCAGAAAATCCAATATTTTCTCTTTAGTGAAAACCTTGTAGTGATGAATCAAGAAAAATCCAATATTTTCCTTAAAAAGTAGTGTTTGTAGTGTCAATTTCGTTTGTAAAACTTCGCCATACTCAGTTTATAAATCAAGAGCTTTTCCTCAAAACGTGAGTATTTATAGTGTGAAGAAAACAATATGAAATGTATAATTTTCCCGAAAACCGCTTAGTTTTCCATTTAACGTTACTGTGAGATTTATTATGACCTTG
>NZ_VCHY01000172.1 GCF_005877885.1 Labilibacter sediminis | reverse complement strand
TTTCTTTCCAAGTGGACTGGGTCAATAACTGTGCTTTTTCTGCTTTTTGGGTTTTTGTTTTCGTATAGAAAGCAGACGGCATATATAAATAAAAGAGTAGAGAAGCATGTGAGGTCCGATTAGGAATCTATCGATGTCTTGCTCGCAGTGGCTAAAGGTGCTTCCTTATGATTGACTTCTTCGAGATCGACTTCATTGATATCGAGTCAAAAAAGAGCGGTGACGCGATACCGTTGCGCTATTGCGTTAGCGGCGACACCTACATTCACGTTACAGACGGCGGCTTTCAAGGCTCCGGCGAAGCCGTTGTCAACCACATCAGAAAGTACTACGAGATCCCGAGGAGAATTGATCATGTAGTCGTTACTCATCCAGATGGAGATCACGCTGGCGGACTGCGGACGGTGCTAGATGAATTTGATGTCAGTACTCTATGGATGCTTAGGCCCTGGGAGTATACAGAAGAGTTATTGCCAAAGTTCCCTACGTACACTTCTGCAGATAGGCTGCGTTCTCGGTTGCGTTCGATTTACCCCAACATTGTGGCCCTAGAAGAGCTGGCTCAGGAAAAGGGCATTCCCATAGCCGAGCCCTTTCAAGGTGCGCACATTGGTGAGTTTGGTGTGTTAGCTCCATCGAAGGAGCGATATTTGGACCTTGTCGCCAGTTCTGAGAGAACTCCTGAATCCATGGCAGCAGGGCGCGACGAAAGCAAGAGTCAAGCCGGAGGGTTATTTGCCGAGGCGGCGCGTCAAGTGGTTCAGTTTGTTAAGGCGGTGTGGGGTGCAGAGAATTTTTCTGAAGAACCGACTAGCGCCGAGAAT
>NZ_VCHY01000171.1 GCF_005877885.1 Labilibacter sediminis | reverse complement strand
AGAGCTCGAAATTGACAAGAGTTTAGTCTACCTAAATTATTTATTAGCTTAATTACGGCATCCCTCTTTAAGTTAATAGTATGAATTTTGGATCCTAGCCTTAATAAATATTGGGTAACTATTTATAAGGATTGAAATCAAACTAATTAAAACATTTATTTTCTTCCTGAAGATGTCTAGCATGTCAAGCTCTGCCTCAAATGTCTACCCATCGCATGTTTCTGACCATTGTGGTCAACACCCTCTCACACTCCCTGAAGCCAAGTACCATTTGCTCCGAATTATGACAAGGGATAAGTTAACTGGACCAAATTATGATGTTTGGGTCCAACATCTTAGGATCGCTATAAGGTTCGAGAACAGAGAATACGTTCTGGATCAAGATCTTCCCTCGTTAACAGAAGTTCATACTGCTGAAGAGTTACGGGCCTACAAGAAACATCATGATGATTCCCTTAGGATGACTTGTATAATGTTAACGACCATGTCTGAAGAACTTAAAGCAAGTTTTGAGAGACATGGGGCGTATAGCATTAATCAGAAGCTCAAGGAAAAGTTCCATGATCCAGCTTCACAAGGACGATCTTTTGGTATGGAATCACCTATCATGTGCGAGGAGAAAATGATGACATCTGTATGTACGCATTCTCATCTCGAAGAATGCTACATGGACAGTATTGAAGAATCTGAGCTAGCAGATTTTGTAGTAGCTCTTATTGAACTTGAAACTAGATTCAAAAATGTTGTACCTATGTTGTTCAATAAGAATCAAGAGGATTCTCCTTCTGCAAAGGATGAGAAGGTCTCTTCTACAAAGAGAAGTGC
>NZ_VCHY01000170.1 GCF_005877885.1 Labilibacter sediminis | reverse complement strand
AGAAAATGCATTTCTAATTGATAAGGCTATTAAGAAGTTCGATACTATTGTTCCAATTGTTCCTCTGATTGGATCATTGGCTAAGGCGAGATTTTGTAACGCATTGGGGCATCCTATTGGTAAGGCGATTTGGGCTGATTTCTCAGATTCTGATATTATTGACCGATTTGGGCGTATATACAGAAATCTTTCTCATTATCATAGTGGATCGTCAAAAAAAAAGAGTTTGTATCGAGTAAAGTATATACTTCGACTTTCTTGTGCTAGAACTTTAGCTCGTAAGCATAAAAGTACTGTACGTGCTTTTTTGAAAAGATTCGGCTCGGAATTATTGGAAGAATTCTTTACGGAAGAAGAACAAGTTTTTTCCTTGACCTTTCCAAGAGTTTCTTCCATTTCGCGGAGGTTATCTAGAAGGCGGATTTGGTATTTGGATATTATTTGTATCAATGATTTGGCCAATCATGAATGATTCGTTATGAAACCTTGTAAATCTAAATTTCATCACTAAATAATACAAAACATAATGTAAATAATGAAGAGCTAAAAAAATAAATAAAAAAATTATTTATTTTGATTCTGAAATGTTGAGGTAGTATGTAGTAAGGATGAAATCAACTGAGTATTCAACCTTTTTTGTCTAATGAAGGAACTGAGTTTTAGATGTATACAGAGGGAAAGCCGTGTGCAATGAAAAATGCAAGCACGGCTTGGGGAGGGATTTTTACTTATTTAACAAGGAATTATCTACTCCATCCGACTAGTTCCGGGGTCGAATCCCGGGCAACCCATTGTCATAGTGAAATTCTATTATATGTTTAGTGTATAGA
>NZ_VCHY01000017.1 GCF_005877885.1 Labilibacter sediminis | reverse complement strand
CATAGCATCGTTCTGGTGAGTTGAAGTGAAGCAACAAAGTGTCTTGTTTTGAAGTGATTTCAATGTGTAATAGATTTCCTAAGGCATATTGCGGGTTTAATCAAAACTAACTTTAGAGATAAAGAAGTTAGGTGTAAACACCAGATTTAATCCATATGAATAATCAAGTTGAGAAGCGTCTATGTCATAATATGTTTCCAGTGTCGCGCTGAATTTGATTTGTTTCATAAAGGTTTTGTTGAAACTTAGTTTGGAAGTTAGCAGTTGTCTGTGTTTTTGATAATAAGTTTCATTTCTATTGGAAACAGACTGGAATAAGTGGCTTCCTTTTGGGGCAATAAAGTTTTTCGCTTTCCAATATCCAAGCATAAATTCACCATATTTATAGGTAATGTTTGTGGTTTGGTATATAGCATTCCCTGTATGAAAATGCCAACCCGATTCATTAGCCAGATCTTTATAGGTGGCTATGTAAGCAGATAATCCCACATTGCGGATAAAGCCTTTGCCTGTGTTTTGTTCCAGTTTTATTCCGCTTACCAAATTGGTTAAGGTCTGTGAGGTTTCTGAATAGTTGCTTATTTGACCACCCACATGGGTAGCAATAAATTGCAAAGGAAAACTTACTTTGAAGTCGGTATTGGTAGGAGTGAGATTGTACTCACTGCTGATTCCTGCGGTAAACTTTTCTGGTTTTGAGTCTCCTAAAAATATAAACTGTTCCCAGTCGATCCATATGTCATACCATAGTTTATCGCCATTATATCGAAATTGAAAACCATTTTCGATGGGGCGTGTGTATTGGTGCTCTGAATTAAATATGGGTTCAATGAGTTTGTGGTGTACGTCTCCTTGTAAACCACCCATAATTAAATCTAGTTTTTCGGTTAATTTAGTATGGACAGAAAACACTGGAAGAACTTCTGTAAAAGAAGAAACTCCGCTAAACTGTAGCAGGTGAACCCCGGCTTTAATCCTTAATCGAGAACCGGCATAGTACATAAAAGTAGGTTGAATGGTATATCCCATTAAGGTGTACCCTTGAATGTAGTTACCGAAGTATTCGTTGTTTTTAACGAAATTGTTGTTCTCAAGCCTGAAATATAGGTTGCTTTCGGCCTGGTTGTTAAATTCAGGATAGTAATATCTACCCGTTTCATTTAACTGTCCATGTGCGCTTGTAGTAATAAGTATGAATAGTCCTAAAAAAAATGTGTATCCCCAAAATCCCCTCATTTCACTCTGCCTCGACTTGTAGTATTAAAACATCACTTATCACTTAATACTATAAGTTCGTCCAAAAAGTTATGGATTTCGTCAATTAAAATCCTTTTGAAAATGTAAGTAGAAAATTCAAAGAATCACAGATTGTAGATGTAGAGCACTGTTGCAGCTTTTTGTGTACGGATAATTTAAAATCAATTTAAAAAAGCAAGAACATGTATTTATATGAAACGACCATGTAAAATTTAATAATTCAAGTTTACACGCAAGCGAATGAAATACGAAGTATTCATAAGCACCTTTAAATGTGAAAGCTTGGTGAATAATAAATTTTCTTGGGAGTTCCATGCAGCAATTGAAAATTATAAACGCATGAATAAACTTATTGAATAAATGCGTCAGCAGGAAAATGAAAAACGGACAGCAGGAAAAGTAAAAATGGACAGGTTCATTTTTGAAAATCCTGCTGTCCATTTTTAAAAATCCTACTGATGAAAATTAAAATTTGCTCTAGTTAATAATAGCGTTCCTGTTATAAATAAGCCTGAAAGGCTTTAACTTCAATAGCCCGGGGTTTGTAACCCCGGGAACAGTATGCGAAATATAATCGTCGCATAGGTAAGGTTAATTGAAAATCAGAAGTTTGTATGCGACGAAATAAAAAAAAGGTAGCAAATGTTAATGCCATTGTTAACTAGAGCCTTAAAAATTAACTCAGAGCTGTCCTAAAAATATATTGTATTGGGATTTCATCCCAAACCCGACTTACTTTTTGATCTTGATGTCAAAAACTAAGGAAAAAACATCAAGGCTGCACCTGCTTCACTCAATAAACTACGGTTGTTTGACTGAAATCGTTTAAACTCACTTCGTTCAAACAAAAACGATTTTTAACCGTCAAACTAACCTTGTTTATTGGTTCACCAGCTAAGGCCGAGGCTAAACAAGACGTTCTGAGCATTAACTTATATTTATTTAGGACAGGTGTGAAATTAACTAGAGGTTAATAGGCGGTGATTTTGTGGGGATTCAAATTGAAACCCCGGATTAAATATACAGACATAAAAAAAGCCATACTTCAAGTGAAATATGGCTTTGTATTTATGTGATAAAATATTTACCTCAATTGAGCTCCCAACTGATTTTCAAAGTTACGAATCATGTTTTTCATGATTTTATCAATTTGCTTGTCGGTAAGTGTTTTATTTTCATCCTGAAGAATGAAGTTTACAGCATACGACTTTTTATCAGCACCTAATTTTTCTCCTTCATAAATATCAAATAGCGATACTTTTTTAAGCAGTTTCTTCTCTGTTTTTTCTGCAATAGCTTTAATCTCAGCAAATGTTACTTTTTTGTCAATCAATAAAGCTAAATCACGACTTACTTCAGGGAACTTAGGTAACTCTTTGTAAAGAACAGTCTGCTTACCAGCAACCTTTAATAAGTTATCCCAATTAAACTCAGCAAAGTAAACGGTTTCTTTTAAGCTAAAATTCTTTTGAATTGAAGGATTTACAATACCGTAATCCACTAAATGAATTTTGTTTTTAGTAGATATAGAAACTCCTTCAATTAATAAATCGTTGCTATTTTCATTCTCAGCTAACATTCCGGCAGGAATATTTAATCGTTGAAGGATTTGTTCAACAACCGCTCTTATATCAGCAAATGAAGCATCTCTTTCCTGGGCATTCCAGTTGGCAGCAATCATCTTACCGCATAAGGAAATACCTAAATGTTGTTCTTCACTGTATTTATCCAATGATCCTTTTTCGCCTTCAGGATTTAAATAGTAACAGTTACCAAACTCAAACATTTTAAGGTCAGCGTTCTTTCTGTTTACGTTATGAACAACCGACTCTAAACCTCCCATAATTAACGATTGGCGCATGCCACCTAAATCGTTACTTAAAGGATTGAATAATGCTACCGTGTTTGCAACAGGATACTTTTCCAGTTCTTCATATAGAGCTGGTTTTGTAAGTGAGTTACACATGATTTCATTAAAACCTTGTGCAGCTAATAAATCAGCAATTATATTTTTAACCTTGTGGTTATCCGGATTGTCAGAATATACCAAAGTAGAATGAACCTCTTCCGGAATCTCAACATTGTTGTATCCATAAATACGAAGGATATCTTCAATGACATCAACATCTCTTTGTACATCAACCCTGTATGGAGGAACAGATAACAATAAACCATTGTCATCTTCATTTAAAATTTCCATTTCTAAAGAAGTAACAATATTTTTAATGTTTTCCTTAGAAAGTTCTTTTCCAATTAAACGGTGGATGTTTTTCCATTTAACGGCAACTTCAAAGTGCTTAATTGGATTTGGGTAGATATCTGTAATATCCGATGAAATGGTTCCGCCTGCAACTTCTTTAATAAGTAAAGCTGCTCTTTTTAACGCATATACCGTAATGTTAGGGTCAATACCACGCTCAAACCTAAATGAAGCATCCGTACTTAACGTATGTCTTTTAGCAGTTTTACGTACAGAAACCGGGTTAAAGTAGGCACTTTCTAAAAATACTTTAGTGGTTGATTCATCAACGCCACTTTTGGCACCACCAAAAACTCCGGCAATACACATTCCTTCTGATTCATTACAGATCATTAAATCCTGATCAGAAAGTTCTCTTTCAATATCATCAAGCGTAACGAATTTACTTTTGTCGGCAAGTGTTTTAACAACCACCTTATTGCCTTTAATTTCGTTACCGTCAAATGCATGAAGAGGTTGTCCTAATTCGTGTAATACAAAATTAGTAACGTCAACTATGTTGTTTATTGGCGTTAAACCAATAATATTTAATTTATTTTTTAACCAGTCAGGAGATTCTTTAACGGTAACATCAGAAATAGTTACCCCACAGTATCTTGGACAAGCAGTTTCATTTTCTACATTTACATCTACAACAAAGTTGTTGTTTTCTACTTTAAAGTCATTAACAGAAGGTAATTCAAGATTAACATCCTCACCGTTGGCTTTTAAGTAAGCAGCTAAATCTCTGGCTACACCATAATGCGATGCACTATCAACCCGGTTAGGTGTAAGATCAACTTCAAATACAATGTCAGTCTCTACTTTAAAATAGTCTTTAGCAAGTGTACCAACGGTTACATCTTCAGAAAGTACCATAATTCCGTCATGACTGGTACCTAAACCTATTTCATCTTCTGCACAGATCATTCCTAAGGAAGCCTCACCTCTAATCTTGCCTTTTTTAATGGTAAAACTTTCGTCACCGCTATACAATACAGTTCCAACAGTTGCTACAACTACTTTTTGTCCGGCAGCTACATTTGGCGCACCACATACAATTGGTAAAGCTTCTTCCTGGCCTATGTTAACTGTGGTTTTACTTAATTTATCGGCATTTGGGTGTCTTTCGCATGTAAGAACTTCTCCAATAACCAACCCTTCTAAACCACCTTTAATAGACTGAACCTCTTCAATTCCGCCAATTTCAAGGCCAATAGCCGTTAGTATTTCCGAAACTTTTTCAGTTTCAATATTTATATTCAAATAATTCTTTAACCAGTTGTATGAAATCTGCATTTGTAAAAGTTTTATCTTTTTACCTTATAATATGTAGGTAATAATTGTATTAAAGACATTTATATTCCTGTATAGCATTAAAAACAAGAATAATTCTTTTAAAGGCAACAAAAGTAATTATTTTGAAATCAAGAACCGAATATCATCATCGAATTTTCAATAAGATATGTATAGAGACTAAAAATGGGGTACTAATAGTTGTTAATGTGATATAAAAAGAGAGTTTTCTTGTAGGAACTATTTATATTTGAATTTTAATTCAAAATGCCAGAGACGTGAACAAAGAAAAACCGGTGATATTAATCACAAATGATGACGGAATCAAAGCAAAAGGAATAGCTAGTTTGGTTGAAGCTGTTAAAGATTTAGGACAAATAGTTGTAGTTTCCGGAGATCAGTCTTTTTCAGGAATGTCTCATGCCATTACAGTTAAGCACCCTATTTATATTAAAGATTTAGGTGTTATGGATGGTGTACAATATTACCGAACTAATGGGACTCCGGTAGATTGTGTTAAGCTGGCATTGCATACTATTTTAGATATTCATCCCGATTATATTTTATCAGGAATAAACCATGGTTCAAACAGTTCAATCAGTGTTCATTATTCGGGAACTATTGGAGCAGCTCGCGAAGGATGTTTACATGGAATACCTTCGGTTGGTTTTTCTTTAATGAGTTATGATGCAGATGCTGATTTTGAGCAGAGCAAGCAGGTGGTAAGATCGGTATTTCTAAAACTTTTAGATGAGGGATTGGAGCCTAATACATTTCTTAATGTTAACATTCCTGATTCTCCGAAATTGGCAGGGATTAAATTATGTCGTCAGGCAAAAGGAAAGTGGCAGGAAAAATTTTTAGAAAGAGTTGATCCCAGAGGGAGAAAGTATTATTGGCTAACCGGAAGTTATGCTGGTTTGGAACCTGAAGCAACAGATACTGATGAATATTTTTTACAGAAAAATTATGCGACAGTGGTTCCGTGTATTATTGATGTAACTCATTTTGACACTTTAAAAATAAAAGGAGATTCATATGCCTTGTAAATGCAATAAACTTTATGTGGGATTAACCATTGGTTTGGTATTACCACTCATTACTTCATGGATAATATTTTACCTTCGTTTTGGTGATACATTAAGTATAACCGAGTTTATAAAATCCTTAATGGCTGCACATGGTTTTACCAAGTTGTTAAGTCTTAGTGTTCTTCCTAATTTGCTCATGTTTATGATAGCTATTAAACTGGAACGTTTATTGGCAGCACGAGGAATTGTTACAGCCACTTTAATCTATGCCATTGCTGTGATTGCTTTAAGATTTATTCAATAAGGCAAAGCGTTCACTAATACAAGTAGGATATTAATTGTTAAAATTCAAATAAATTGAAATACTATATTATTGCAGGTGAGCCCTCGGGCGATTTGCATGCCTCTAACTTAATGAAATCAATTAAAAATGAAGATCCTAATAGTGAATTTAGGTTCTGGGGAGGTGATTTAATGAAGGCAGTGGGTGGCGATTTAGTTCGTCATTACAACGAAACTGCTTATATGGGGATTAAAGAGGTTATCGCTAATTTAGGCAAGATAAAAGCCAACTTTAAGTTGTGTAAACAAGACTTGCTTAATTATAATCCTGATGTATTGATTTTAGTAGATTACCCGGGCTTTAATCTTCGAATGGCAGAGTTTGCGCACAAGAAAGGAATTAAAGTTTTTTATTATATATCGCCTAAAATATGGGCATGGAACACCAAAAGGGTTAAAAAAATAAAGGCATATGTAGATAAAATGTTTACTATTTTGCCTTTTGAAACAAAGTTTTATGGGGAGTTTGGAGTACCTATAGAATATGTTGGCAACCCGATACTGGATGCAATTGACAGCAGGAAAAATAAGAATGAGGATATAGCCACTTTTAAAGAGCGTAATGGTTTGGATAAAAAACCATTGGTTGCGATTTTGGCAGGTTCGAGAAGGCAGGAGCTTAATTATATTTTGCCGGAGATGTTGAAGGTAATTGATGAATTTCCGGATTATCAGTTTGTAATAGCAGGAGCGCCTTCATTTACCGAAGCCGATTATAGTACTTTTATTCAGAGCAAAGATGTGAAGGTTATTTTTGATCAAACCTATGAACTTTTGCAGCAGGCTCAGGGGGCACTGGTCACTTCAGGAACTGCAACTTTAGAAACAGCTTTGTTAGATTGTCCACAAATTGTATGTTATAAAATGTGGGGAGGAGATCTGTTTTATAAGTTTCTACAAGCATTTGTGTTAAAGGTAAAGCATATTTCTCTGGTTAATTTGATTTTAGGAAAAGAAGGAGTTAAAGAGATTGTACAGGATAGCTTAAATCCGAAGGTCCTTAAAAATGAACTGAGTAAATTGCTTACTGATCAAGATTATAGAATAAATATATTTAACCATTATAATGAGTTGCATAAGATAATGGGTAAACCCGGAACAAGTGCAAAAGCGGCTAATTTAATGGTTGAAGAACTAAGAATAAATAGTTAAAAGTATCAACAGGTAGAAATCATATGCTAGATGTTTGCTTACTGATTATTGTTCACTATTTACTGTTCATTGCTCATTGCTCACTGATAACTGATAACTGAATAACTGTACACTGATAATATGTTTAGTTTATACAAAAAGGAAATTGCATCATTTTTTAGCACCTTAACAGGCTATTTGGTGGTGGGTATTTTTCTGATTTTAACAAGTCTTTTCTTGTGGGTAATCCCGGGAGAAATGAATATTTTATATGGAGGTTATGCTACTTTAGAATCTCTTTTTTATTTGGCCCCTTGGTTGTATCTGTTTTTAGTGCCGGCCGTAACCATGCGATTATTTGCCGATGAAAAACGAACAGGAACCATAGAGCTGCTTTATACCCGTCCTTTGTCTGAATTTCATGTTGTGCTGGCCAAATATTTGGCAGGCTTAACACTTGTGATCATTAGTTTGTTACCCACATTTATTTATTTTTATTCAGTGGTTCAATTGGGAAACCCTGTGGCAAATATTGATTTTGGCGGTACATGGGGCTCTTTTATCGGATTATTTTTTCTGGCAGGCATATATGTTAGTATTGGTGTATTTTGTTCTTCACTTACCGATAACCAAATAGTTTCCTTTGTATTGGCAGTGGTTATAAGCTTTGTGTTTTATTATGGTTTCGATGCTATGTCGCAGTTAATTACATCACAAAAAATGCAATCGCTGGTGCTGTATTTGGGAATAGATGAACATTATAGTTCCATAAGTAGAGGTGTTATCGATTCTCGAGACTTACTCTATTTCTTAAGCGTTATTACCTTATTCTTATTTTTTACGCGCACTGTGTTGAGTAGCAGAAAGTGGTGATTTAATTATTATTTCAGGATATGTCAAAAGATATTAAGTCTAAAAATATATGGCAACTTGTGTTGTTGATTGTGGCAATAGTAGTCATCAATATGCTGGCTTCAACCTGGTTTTTTCGTGTTGATCTTACCAATGAAAAAAGGTATTCCTTAGATGACAATACCAAGGAGCTTTTAAAGGAGCTCGATGAAACGGTTTTTATAAAAGTCTATCTCGAAGGCGATTTAAATGTAGGCTTTAAAAAACTATCTCAGGCTACTTACGAATTGTTAAATGAGTTTAGGGTGTATGGCGCCAGTCATATTCAATACTCGTTTATCAACCCTTCTGAGGGATCTAAAAAAGAAAAACAAAGTATTCGTGAGCAGTTAAATGAATTAGGCTTGAGTCCGCAGCAGGTGTTTGAGCAAACAGAAGATGGCAGAAATACAGCCTCTTATGTATACCCTTATGCTGTAGTTTATTTCAATGGAATGCAGTTACCCGTTAACTTATTGGAAAATATACAGGGTTTTTCAGGGGCGGAAAATTTAAATAAGTCAGTAGAGTCTCTGGAGTTTAAGTTTACCGATGCTTTTAGACGAGTATTAACAGAAGAAAAACCTAAGATTGCATTTTTAGAGGGTCATGGAGAACTCGATGAGTTTGATGTGTTGGATATTACAGACCACCTTTCGCAATACTATCAGGTTGAGAGAGGAGTCTTAGGTTCTGATCCAAATATCTTAAATCCGTACAAAGCGGTAATTATTGCCAAACCGCAAGCTAAATTTTCAGAAAAAGATAAGTTCATTATCGACCAATATATGATGAAAGGCGGTCGTGTTATGTGGTTGGTGGATGCAGTTAATATAACACTCGATAGCTTGCGAAAGTCCGGAGAGGCGGTAGGTTTAATGAGTGATCTAAATATTAATGATCAGTTGTTTAAATATGGGGTTCGTATTAATCCGGTACTTCTACAGGATATACAGGCTGCAATGATTCCGGTAACAGTTTCAAACGGAGGGCAACAGCCGCGCATTGTTCCTGCACCATGGTTGTATAGTCCGTTGTTAATTCCACAGCCCAATCATGCAATTTCCAGAAATATGAATGTTGTGAGAGGCGAGTTTGTGAGTTCAATTGATACGGTAAATGCCGATCTGGATATCACAAGAACTGTTCTTTTGCGAACTTCAAGGTATTCAAAAGAAGATCAGGTACCCGTTTTTGTAACCCTTGGTTTTGTTAATGAAAAGCCTGATCGTAGAGCTTTTAAACAATCATTTTTGCCGGTTTCTGTAGTGCAGGAAGGAGTATTTAAATCTGTTTTTCAAAACCGTATGGTTCCGAAGGGAATTATAGAGCAAAAGGAAATTAAGCCGGAGAGTGTTTTTACCAAAATGGTTGTAGTGGCAGATGGCGATATTATCAAAAACAAAGTTCGCTTTAAAAGCACAAATCCCCAGGTTTTACCTTTAGGATATGATGAGCTGACAAAGCAAAGTTTCGGAAATAAGGACTTTATTTTAAATGCTGTTAACTATTTATGTGATGATAATGGTTGGATGAATCTTAGAGGACGTAGTTATACTTTACGCCTGCTGGATAAAACCAAGATTGCAAATGAATCATTTAAGTGGAAAATGATAAATGTTGCATTGCCCTTATTGTTATTGTCGCTTTTGGGTATTGTTGTAGTTGTATACAGAAAGTACAAGTATACAAGGTAATAACAAGATTTGTATAAATATTAAGTGTATTGAAGTTATCACATGAAACGAGCATAAAAATTCAATTATCTAATTTATACAAAGGAGGATGATTGAATTTTCTTGGGAGTTCCATGCAACAAATGAAAATTTTAAACGCATGAAAAAAGCTTATTATATAGTTGCTCTGGTAATATTAATGTCAGTAGGCTTGATTTATTATTTTTCGCAATCTAAAAATACTGCAGAGGATCAATTTGATGTGGCTTTAAGTGCAGATGTTCAGTTGGATCAGATCAAACTCAATAACCTTACAGATACCCTAAATTTTACTTTGCTTAATAATGATTGGTATTTAGAAAATCATGTGCAGGTTTCTTCAGGAAAAATAAACCAGATGTTTGATATCTTAAAATCGTTGGTTGTTATAAATCCGTTAACAGGACCTAAGGGAGGGGAGTTAAAAAAAAGCATTGCAAAAAAGGGAGTTGAAGTAACAGCATATGTAAAAGGGAGAAAAGTGTATAGGCTTTTGTTGATGAGTGATTTTGAAGATTTAACAGGAAATATTGCATTCCGAGAAGGACATCAGTATGTTGTAAAAGTTTCAGTGCCTGGTGCTCAAGGTGCCCTACAGGATAAAATTCCAATGGATAGACAATATTGGCAAGGGAAGTCACTTTTTTCGTTGCCAATGGATCAAATTAACAAGGTTAAAATTGATTGGGGAGAAGGTAATGAGTCATTTGAAATAATTAATAAAGAGGAGCTTCAATTTATTGTTAACGGAGAAGATAGAACAAAGCAGAGTAACTTGCATACCTTAAATTATTATTTGTATGAATTTGGTAATGTTGAGTTACAGGAAAAAAATAAAGCTTTTGAAGAAAAGAAGGGAAGTTTAATGTGCATACTTAGCTTGGAAACAGCAAGAGGAGTAAGAGAAGTAGAGTTCTATAAAATCTTAAACGATAAAGGTGAGGAAGACAAAAAGTATATGGTGGTTTATATACCTAAGGCAAATGTATGGGGAAGTGTTAAATATTTAACCATGTCTCCGATATTAAAAAAAGCTTCCTTTTTCCAAAAGAAGACCGAGTAAGATAAAAAGGTAGATGTATTTTTTTAATATTAACTTATTGTTTAAAAATTATCATAACTACTGGCGCTTAATTTTGGTTAAATCAAAGAATTAGTTTATCATTACCTTGATTAAATATTGAGAAATAGTAATTTTTAAATAGTTAATTATTAGCGAGTAATAGACCCATGCTATTTTTAAGTTAACAAAGAAAAGTGTTTGTGGAGGCATTTGTAATTCAACATTAGTTATGAATGTATAGTGGGTCATCCAACAAACCTTTTAATATTAAATTGTATTCTAATGAAATTTGTTGTTTCAAGTTCTGAACTTCTTTATCACTTACAGGCTGTAAGTCGTGTTGTAAGTAGTAAAAGTACTATTCCAATTTTGGAGAATATTTTATTTGAATTAGAGTCTGGGAAGTTAACCATTACTGCCTCTGATTTAGAATCAACTATGGTTACCTCAATGAATCTTGATAACACGGAGGGAGAAGGCCTTATTGCTTTACCGGCAAAAATTTTACTTGAAACATTAAAGAAATTTCCAGAACAGCCTATTACCTTTGATATAGCTATTGATACCAGAGCTGTAAATATCATTACAGACAAAGGTAAATTTAGTGTAATAGGTTTAAATGGAGAAGAATTTCCTGAGATACCACGGGTAGATGAAGATAAAGCTTCTCGTTTGCAATTACCGGCTTCGTTGGTGTTGGCAGGAATCAATAAAACTTTATTTGCCACAGCTGACGATGAACTTCGTCCGGTAATGAATGGTATTTTAATAGAGATGTCTCCTGAGAATTTAACTTTTGTAGCCAGTGATTCGCATAAATTGGTACGTTACCAAAGAACTGATGCTACTACAGAGTTTTCGTCATCATTCATCTTACCTAAAAAGCCTGCTTCATTTTTAAAGAATGTTTTAGTGAAGGAAGATGGAGATATCTCTATCGAGTTTGATGATAAAAATGCCTTCTTTGTAATGGAAAACCATAGATTGGTTTGCCGTTTAGTTGAAGGAAATTACCCAAGTTATAATGCTGTAATTCCTCAGGATAACCCTAATAAAATAATTATTAACCGTCAGGAAGTAGTGAATACATTGGGGCGTGTTTCATTGTTCTCAAATCAGGCTAGTAACCTGGTTAAGTTATCTATTGATGGTGATGAATTAATGGTTTCTGCACAGGATATTGATTTCTCTATTTCTGCGTACGAAAAACTAAGTTGTCAATATGATGGTGATTCAATAGAAATTGGATTTAAGTCAGCTTTCCTTGCTGAGATACTGGATAATATTTCTTCAGAGGAAGTAGTAATGGAATTAGCTGATCCGGCTAGAGCAGGTATCTTTTTACCGGTTGATAATGAAGGACCGGAAGATGAATTGATGCTATTGATGCCAATGATGATAAATGCATAAAGTGTTGGAGAGAGGTTGATTTAATTACATCTTACAATGCAAAAATATAGAGGGGGCTTTTAGCTCCCTTTTTTTGGTATAAATAATGTATCTTTGTGCGCTAAAATAAAATGCAAGAAGTGCCTTTTGTATCATTAATTTATGCTTCTATAGGTGTTCTTTGAAGTTTATTTGTTTGAAATAGTAAGGAAAGGAAGAGAAATGCAGAAGAAAAAAGTTGTGATTGGTTTATCAGGGGGAGTGGATTCCAGTGTTGCCGCCTATGTTTTAAAGGAGCAGGGGTATGAGGTAATTGGTTTGTTTATGAAGAACTGGCACGATACAACTGGTGTTTTAGAGGCTGATTGTCCCTGGTTGGATGATAAGTTTGATGCCATGGCTGTTGCAAAAAAGTTAGATATTCCTTTTCACTTTGTTGATTTAAGTGAGCAATATCGCGCACGTGTAGTGGATTACATGTTTAGCGAGTATGAAAAAGGACGAACACCTAATCCGGATGTTCTTTGTAACAGAGAAATTAAATTTGATGTTTTTCTGGATAAGGCCTTTGAGCTTGGAGCAGATTATGTGGCAACAGGGCATTATTGTAGAAAAGAAACTATTATAAAAGATGGTAAAGAGTATCATCGTCTTTTAGCGGGAAGTGACAGTAATAAGGATCAAAGTTATTTTTTATGTCAGCTTTCCCAGGAGCAACTGTCAAAAGCGTTGTTCCCGGTTGGGGATATTGTTAAGCCGGAAGTGCGTAGAATTGCCAATGAGCTTAATTTAATTACTGCACACAAAAAGGATTCTCAGGGAATTTGTTTTGTGGGTAAGGTGGATTTACCTGTATTCTTACAACAAAAATTAGAGTCTAAAAAAGGGAAAGTTTTTGTTATAGATAAGCACTCAGAATTGTTTGTCAGAGATTGGCAAAAAGCATTTGATGATCCAACGGATGAGATGCTTGAAGAGTTGTCGCAGCCATATATTTATCATCCTAAATATGGTAAAAAAGTAGGTGAGCATGGAGGTGCGCACTTTTATACTATTGGTCAGCGTAAAGGATTAAATATTGGAGGTTTTGCAGAGCCGCTTTTTATTATTGGTACTAATATTCCATATAATCAAATATATGTGGGAATGGGTAAACAGCATCCTGGTTTATTTCGTCAGGTGTTAAAAGTAAATGCGGATGAGTTACATTGGGTGCGTCCGGATTTAGCTATGGAAGAGGGTGAAAGTCGTCGATTAAAAATACGTATTCGTTATCGTCAACCCTTACAGGATGGTGTAATTCATAGTCGTAAAGATGGCATGTATGTTGTATTTGATGAGCCTCAAAGAGGTATTACAGCCGGACAATTTGCTGCGTGGTATGTAGATGATGAACTAATTGGATCAGGTGTAATCAGTTAGTAGTAAAGTGATGATCAGTTAGCAATTGTTATCTCAAAAAGATGGCTACTATTGCTAACTGTTAGGAGTTTAAAATTATTTAAACATTTTAGGGTAGATGTATAATTCCATTTTACCTTCTCGTGCTTCAATTTCATCCCAGTTTTCTACATTAAAATTAATAACGGTAGTACAGCTCGTTGGAAAATGCCAAAGGTCTTCCGGTATTAAGTTAACAATAAAGCTTGCAATATTAGGGTTGTGACCAAATATAATTGCTGTTTCCTTATTGTTATCAAAACCTCCAATAAAATCAATCATTTGTGAGGTTGTGTAGCCATCGTAAATAAATTGTTCTTTCTGAATGTCTTCAGGGGGGAAGTCTAAAATATTGGCGTATATTTCAGCTGTTTCCAGGGCACGCTTTGCTTTACTTGTAACAAATAAATCAGGAGAAAGACCTTTTTGTTTTAGTTGATTCGCGACTATTGCAGAATCTTTATGTCCTCTTGGTAATAGTTTTCTGTCGAAATCAGATTTACTGTAATCGTATATTTGCTCTGTTTTGGCGTGACGCACTAATATTAATCTCTTCATTTTTATTTGTGTAAGATATTAAGGGTAAAGGAGTAGGCTCTTGTATAAATTCTGGTTATACAGTCTTTTGTCACAAGACTTTTACCTTTTGTCTAAATTACACTATTTTCGGACAAAATAAAATAACAATCATGACGCGTATAGGGCTTTTATCCGACACTCATTCATACTTTGATCCTCGATTTAAGAAGTTATTTGCTGAATGCGATGAAATATGGCATGCTGGTGATATTGGTGATGTTAAGGTACTGGATGCTATGCGTGAATTAAAGCCGACGCGTGCTGTTTATGGCAATATAGATGATGCTGTAATAAGAGCCGATCTGAATGAGCATCTTCGCTTTGAGTGTGATGGTGTTGATGTATGGATAACTCATATAGGTGGTTATCCACCTAATGATTAGGTGATACTCACTTTTGTTTCTTATATTTGAACAAAATTAGAAATCATGAACGCAATTTGTTATATACGTACTTCCACGAACAACAAACAAGATATTCAACGCCAAATTGCTCCAATTAAAGTATTTTGTGATAAAAAAAATCTTAAACTATTAACTGATACAACTTTTCAAGATAAAGTTAGTGGCAGTGTTATTGCTGAAAAAAGAAATGGTTATAAAAAGTTGATGCGCTATGTAGAGAACTATAAAGGTGATAATTTAAATGTTGTGTTTGATGAAGTGAGTCGATTAGGTCGTGATCAAATTGATATTTTAACAAATATCAGGTATTTCACGCAGCGTTCTGTAAATGTTCATTTTGTTAATCCTGAATGCACATACTTGGATAGTGATGGTAATGTCAATGAAAGTGCATCAATGATTATTTCTTTATTTGCTCAGTTTGCTGAAGCAGAAAAAAATCGATTAAAAACACGTATCCAATCATCAGTACCAAGAACAGCCACTGAAGGTAAAACCTTGGGAGGTGTTGAAACATATGGTTATACTGTTGATGATGTAAGTAAGAAAATAATCATAGATAAAATTGAAAGTGAATATGTTAAGGAGATATTTAAGATGTATAATGCTGGTTCTGGCAGTAATACCATTTGTAACTATTTAAACAATTCAAATATACCATCAAAAAAGGGTATTAAATGGCTGCCTAATACGATCCTTCAAATAATAAAAAACAGACATTATATAGGTGAGAGATCTATTAATGGTGAGGTTTATCAAATGCCTAGAATCATTTCTGATGAGACTTTTCAAAAGGCAGAAAAAATAAGACAAACTAAAGCTCAATATATTACCCGTGAAAGAAAACATGTAAATCCCTTGGTTCGTCGTTTATATTGTGGTTGTGGTTCAATGACAATTGTAAAACCAAAGAAATTAAGAAATGGCAAAGAAACTTTAATTTATAAATGTAATGAAACATCTAAAAGAGGAGCTTGTGGTGTGTTCAGCACTGTTAACTACCATAAGCTAAACAATTCAATATATTTACTTTTTAGTGAGATCGTAGGTGATCACACAGAGAATAAAAGGCTGGTTGAAGAATTAATAATTGAAGCGGATCGGATTAAAAATATTTCAATAAAAAATGTTATTAGTAAATTGAATAGAATTGATGAAGATATTGAAAGAGTCGCTGATAATTATGCGGATGGCTTATATAGTAAAGAAAAAAGGAATCAAAAAATATTAAAAATTAAAACAGGAAGAACTGAACTTGATAAAAAGTTAATTGAATACAAAAATAGACTAATTGAAATTGATCAACAGCTAACTACTTTGAAAGATGAAAATAGTAAAGATTCAATAGTTGATTCAACTACACTTAAACACTTTGTTCATAAGTTTATAAAAAGAATAAACATAACAAGAATAAGCAAACCTGATTGGGTGCAGGATTATAAATTTAGAAAGGATGAAGTGTTTTACGATGTGGCTATACTTACTATGTTGGGTAAAGAAATTAATTACCTATTAACCAATCACCGAGAAGGAGTTTTAATGAGATGGAGTAATTATGTGACATCACAAATAATAGACAAATCCGATATAATGGATTTAAAAGAAACGAGTGAGCAAGATATGAAATTTTGATTTGTACGAGTGTATATTTCTATGAAGGAGGCATTTCAGCCTCCCCTTTTCTTTTGCTTCCAATCCTTATACTCTGATTAGTATTTCTTTTTAGACTCATAACATACTATTCATCTCTTTTGCCACCGATTTAAAAGGTTTCCAGTAGTTTTGTTTTATAGTTTGTGGGCTCATATCAATGTATTCAGCTACTTTTTTAATAGTGATCTTCTTACCGTCAGCAAACAGATCTTCCATGGCATCAGAAATCTTTCGTTTTACTTCTTGCCGATGAGGTTCCCACAAGATCTTCATCGATACAGATATTTTCTCTCCACCCCGAATATCAGAATCAGGTGACCAAAAAAATTTTCTTTTAATTAGAACCTTATTAATATCTAATCTTCCTTCTATATATTTTTTCCAATTGGAATTAAAAATCTTTTTCACCTCCGTTATTGGTAATGGTTCTTCACATATGAGGCTATTTATTTTAGATAAGTGACTTAATATCTCGTCTTTAGGCGATGACTCGCCATTCAGAAATATTAGCTGCATTGAAATTAACCCAAGTGTATTGCGCCTATCACCATCAAGTACTTTCTTATTTAAGTAGGGAAATAAATGTACTTCTATAACTTTAAGTCCGTTGGGAAAATATAAAGGAGCATTGTTATTTTCGAAAGAATCTGGTAAAAATGGTATTCTTTGAATAATAGCATTCTTAGCTAAATCAGAATCATAGTAAGGTTCCAATTCTTTAGGTAAAAAGGTATATGGAGTATATATTCCTTTTTCTTTTTTTATTATACTTCGTATACCTTTTTTAGAATCACTATTAACATTAGGATTATCAGGTATAGTTAATACGGAAGGATTATCATTGATATAAATATCATGATCACATGGTATAATTGAATTTCTGGTTAAGGATTTAGCATTTTTATCCAAAAGGTTATCGAAATACAATTCGTTGATATAATCATACTTGTAATTATAGTCTTTATTGTTATTTATATTATCCACTTTAGCAACAATATGAAGACCTACTCTGGATAATGATAGATAACATGCAACTATCCAATTATATTTATCAGTTATCTCTTTTTTATAGCTATTAGCATGCTCTTTCGATTTAAATCCATCTATCTCAAGAAACATCAGATTGTTGATATTCTTAATATTAGATAAATTTTTATAACCATTATATTGTGCAGGATAACATACAACAGGTAACTCTGATTTGACTTTATCATATGATGAATTCTTATCTCCGTTGGGATGATATTTGGGTGTTGAATAATCTTCAAAACTAATTCCTGTTAAGAAGTTATTCTGAATCATATGAAACAACTCATATAGATTAATACTATATAATTTATTAGGCTTTTTAATAGATTCATACACATCTATATCTAGATCGAAAACATTACTAATCTTTTCATTCTCAAACTTTAATTTTATTTTTTCAAAATTTATATTTTCCATATTTATTCGTTTTTATAATTATTAATTTAATACATACCCTTAACAGAGGTATGTATACAGTTATTTTATGGATCATTATTGATCCATTCTCATTTACAAAAGCTTTTGATTTTTTAATTATTCGTACCTGAATTGGTACTAGGTGACAGATGATCGCAGGGGTTTCTTGGGTTACTGGATTTATCTGGATTGCATATGCAAATATATAGATATGTAAATTAAGTGTCAATAGTTTTTGAAAAGTTTGTAATTGTGCCCCTACAGGCACACGTATTAATGGTACTTTTGGTTTTATTTCAATAAATCACACTTATTCTCTTGAATGTCAATGTTTAATATTAATACATTAGTGGATTTTAACTATACTTTAAGTGTACTTTAATTAGGGAATAAACCATATAAAGTGCAAATATCCAGGTATTTATATTGGTTTTCTTAGGGTCATATTATTATATATGATATATTTGTAACATCCAAATTACAATCATAGACCTTACCTTTTTTTCAAAGTAAGCAACACCTGCATATATTACCATTAAGGCTATGCTTATCACCAACATTATGTTATTCCATGATACCGTATAAGCATACACCATTCCCTCTATTATTGCAATAAGGACAACTAGCATTAATATGTTTGTTTTTAGTTTTTCCACAGTTTGGTATTAAGGAAACTGATAGTTTAGCCTTAGAAATTATTCAAACTAATGTTGCTGATGACATTAAAGTCATAACAATGGAAGCCTGTTGGATTGCTAAAAATGGGGGTGAATTGAATTGTGGAAGTTGGGGTATCTTAAAATAAAGTCAACTTATGTCGGTTAAAAATACCATCTAAATCGTTAACTTCTAAAGGTTTAATTTTAAAGCATTCTTTCTTAGCTTCATCAGTCTTTTCTTCAAGAAATCTTTTGAATATCAAGTAGTCACAATACTTGAAGATATACAATTAAGAATCTGGACTAACCAGTTTTGCTAATTTATTCATCGCAAGTCCAGCTAGATACTGGGTGTCATAGAATGTAATACTAAAGTCTTCTTCATCCACTTGCTTATGCACCATTACATATGCACCTTCTTTCTTCTTTCATCAGGGTCCATAAGTCTTTTTTTTATTCCAACACCCCTTCACGCCTTAAATACTGGTAAAGCGTAGATTTACTTTTAATACCAGTAGCTTCTAGGATGGTGCTAATACTATCACCTTTTTTATAAAGAGTTGCAGCAGCTGCTGATTTCATTTTATTATATGTTCCAGTGGGTCTTCCGCCATTTTTCCCACGGGCACGTGCAGCTTTCAAGCCATCATTGGTCCTTTCACGTAAAACGTCAACTTCCATGGACTTCAGAATCGCCATAATTTGAAATATGGCTTTTCCCATCGGGTTGGTAGTATCGAAGACACCTTCTTTTAAGCTTTTCAAGTGAATCCCATTTTCATCGAAGTGGTTTAGCAGGTTAATAAGTTCTTTGCTTGTTCTTCCTAATCTGTCCAAACTATCGACAATCAAAACATCACCTTTGCGAATTTTTGAAAGTAATAATTCAAGCTGTGGCTTTTCCTTTGCTCGACCTGAAATCTTTTCACTAAAAACTTCATCACAACCTGCTGCATTTAAAGAATCAAGTTGCCTATCTAATAGTTGATGAACTTTTGAAGATACCCTTGCATAACCAAATTTCATAATTAGTTTGTTTAATCGTTAGAATTGTAAATATACGAACTATGATTAAACGAAACAAATAAACGAACTGATTTCCTGGGAGTTATGCTTTTGAATTGAATTTTCGATGGTAGTTCGTTTTATCCTTCGTTTTTACGAACTGGAATTTTAGTATTCGCAAAGTCATCGCCCACGACACCTTTGCTAAAAAGTTTGAAATAAATTACTACTTCTTCTGATTAGGATTTAATTGCTTCCCTCTATTACCTTGGTTTGTACTGTAAGTTTTGTTTACCCCGTTTGTGCCTTTGTTAGTATTTACCATGTCTGCTTTGTGATTTGTGTATTCTATTAAGTCGCATTTACTTGTTTTAATGGCATACAAAAGTACGAAATAGGTTAGTGTAATTCGTGTGAAACTATAGATTCTTCTTTTTTTAGGAAAGCATCTTAAACGGGGAAAACAAACTATAGTCTAAAATTATTTGTTAAGAAACATGGTCCACCACGGTTTCAATTATTTCTTTTTCCTCAACAGTAATGGATAAATCAACAGTTATTACTACATTTTTATATGTGTGACCTCTAATGTCGAAATCTTCGTATGGATTGTAGTCATGGAAATCAATACTTATTTCTGCATCACATTCAATAGTGGCATTTATTATTAAAGTATTATCAACCATTTCATAAATCGTTATTTCAAGATATTGAATAGGAAAGGCATTCATTAATTCCACATTGATAATGTTGTTTCCATAGCCCATGTCAATTTTAGGCAAAATCCAATCCGTAATATCGTTGAATTTTAACTTTTCTGAAACCATTTCAGAAATATCATTATCGCTTAATCGTTCTGTTAGCCAATCTTCATTTATAAAGTCAATTTTAGTAGAATGGTGTTCAATGAACTCTTTGGGTGTATTAAAATAATTAACTTGAATACCTTCCTGCTGACATTCAGTGAACAATGTGTCGTATAGTGTATTTTTGTTTTTGGTGTAGCCAAAATCGGTAGGATTATTACTAATAAAGATAATTTGCTTCTCGTAAGCCGTTTTACAGTGTTCCTTTAAGGACAACCATATCACGGTATCCCGAAAACCTTTATCTTCATTTTTAAAAGGCATTATCTTCTTTACGGCACGGTTTACTAATTCGGGTAAGTAATCATGTTTAAATTTTATAATGTTACTACCTTTTAACCGTAAAGTTTTGTGCAGAAATTCCATGTATTTTTCACTTTCTACATCAATATCTACTTGGTCAATTTCGGATGATATATCCTGTGGCAATAATTTATTAACTGAAGATTGTGATTTCTTCCATGCTTCAATCCGTTCAATTAGTTCATTTTTAAACAATTGTTTAACTTCTTGAAGAACCACTTCTGAAATTACATATTGTGAATCAGTTCTTTCTAGGTAGTCATCAAGTATTTGAAAATCCTTTGACTTAAAAAAGAAATCACTTCGTATGATATTTGAATCAATTGATATATTCATAATAATTCTAGTTTCTCTTTTTTATCATTAGTTTAGACTTCTACCAACCTTATAATTAGCGATAACATTAAATTCTTTTATACCCAAACCAATCAGGTCGTTTACCCCATTGTTTTTGTAATTCTTTAATCAGCTGTTTATCTTTTGATTCCCATGATATTAAATCATAATAATCTGTTTCAGAATAGGGTGATGTTTTATCGTCAATACATACAATAGTGATTACACGGTTTTTAGGCACGGCAACTTCATTTTTACCACCCAAAGCATCACCATAAAAACTACCCTGAACCCATCCATCAGGTGTTAAGTGATATTCTTGCTTTTCTTTACTAAAGGACATAATCGTTATTTTTGTCAGTAAAGTTAATAAATTCCACTTTTAATAGAGTGTTACGGCTTCTATTATTATTAAATTGGCACTTAAAAATAATGTAATAGTTTATGGAACTAAAGAACGATGATAAATGGATTTTTAAATATAATAGGTTTAATATTAAAGCAATAAGTATTCTAACTAATGGAAAACTTTGGTTTGGTAAACCCGATATTCAAAATGACCCAAATGAAGCAGAATTCATATTTGAATTAGATTATCCAACGGAAATTGATTCCCAAGAAAGTAAGGAAAAATCTTGCGAGTTCAATTTTAAATTTCCTTTAACTAATTCTTTGAAAGGACGATTAAATGAAATTAGTGGTGAAATGTTATTATATGAAGATTTATTAGATGATAATTATTTTAGCGCAATAAAAGAATTGGAATTTTTAGTAAAAGAACAGATTCGCAATAATATTGGTATATGTTCATTTTCAAAGAAATTTGATGATATTTTAATGTGGTCCCATTATTCAGAAAGCAATCAAGGTATCTGTATTGTATTCAATAAAGAATTACTATTGAAAAACATGATTGGTCAAACAAGTTCAGGGGATGTAAATTACGTTAAAAAGTTACCCGTAGGTAGATTCTCTTATAGTCAAGAAAATGTTGGTACAATAAAGTTTCCCGAAAACTTTATTCTAAATAAATTTATTAATTGGGAATATGAAAAAGAATTTAGGTTGGTTATAAAACCAAATCAAAGTTTCCTGACAATTAATGAAACTTTGAAAAGACTAGTTTCGTTTCCAATTGAATGTATAGAAGGAATAATTGTAGGGCATAATATGTCAATTAATAACTTTGAAACACTTTATAATGTTATTATTTCAAGTCCCCAATTGTCGGACATTAAACTATTTCAATCCTTTAAAGACATTAATGATAATAAGATGAAGGTTAGGTTGTTAGATGCTAAAGATATTAGTTTTAAAGCAAATGTAATGCGTGCTGCTCAAAAGAAGAATTTGCTATTTAAACAAAAACAGCAAAAAACAAACAAGCTGTAGCTTATTAGATTAACGTATTGCAAATTAAAGCATTAGAACATGAAGATATTAAGCACCGTTTTACTACTAACACTTACAATTACCTCTTTCGCCCAACACATTGATGGGCCTGCTAATATGCGTTTAGCACCCAATGGTGATAAGCTATTTTCTTTAAACGATTATGTTACAGTTAGCTTGGAAACAGAACAGCCAGTTAATAACTGGTATAAATTAGAAGTTCGTTGTTATGTAATCCCTGATGATTTAATTAATAAAACTACTGTAAAAGCCAACACAACATTATTAAATGTAAATGGTGATTCAATTGGTTTTACTTTCACACAATTTGAAATTGAAAACCATAACGAAAGGTATTACGCTTACGGTGATTTGGAACAAATAGAAGTTTCTTTAACGGGACATACATATAAATCGAACATTCGTAAAGAAATTAGTAATGGTGAAATACTGGCAAACAAAAAATCAGTTGCTGATAGCTGCATGTCAACATATTTAAGCTATCAGGAAGAAAACTGTCAGTGGGTAACTTTAATTGAAGAATGTAGTATCTACCCTGCATCCATAATGATTAATAATGAAAGTGAATCAGTACTGGTAAAACAGAATCAGAAGATAAAAAGGTATGCAGGTGCAGAAGGTCAATATTCAGTTATTGATTTAGAATTCAAAAAAATGAACTATACCGATAATCCCATCATTAAAAAATTTACCATTGAAGCTGATAGGGTAGATGTAGAATATCCGCTAATAAAAGCCGTGAACTATGGATGTTGTGGTGCAGAAGATTATTATAAACTATTCACTTCAAGTAATTTTGAAAATATAATGGATTACATTGAAGTTTTGTACGAAATTGACATTCCCAATTCAAGAACAAAAGGTTATTTAGGTTATATTCCATTTGGCCGTGGAAATGATGAAAAAATAGTTGGTACGCTTACATTTATTGATGGTAAAGAAGTTAGGAATATTGTAAACGTTGCCACAAACGATAAAAGTAAAAAAGAAAATATTTTACACTTTGTTCCTGATATGGAATTCAAACTTATTAGTGACCGTGATAAAATTCAAAATGAAGGTCGGCAAATAAGACTTTGGTCACAAAATGGTAATAAAAGCTCAAGTGCATTAACTGGTTTCAAGTTTCTTATTCACCTTGTTGATGATAGTACAGGTAAAGACTACGTTCAGGAACTGACTATTACAGATGGCTATATAAATGGTAACAGCGAAAAGGAATTTACGATTTGGATTGATTAACTATGACCGACACAACCAAAATAAACTAACGCAGGAATATTAGGATAAGAAGGAACGCAGAAGTAAACCTAATTGGTTGAAACTTCAATAATGATTACACCCTTAACTTTTTAGGTAAATCATCATAAATCAACTTATACAAACCATCGAACTTTTCTTTGTATTCTTGATTGCTACTTAATGAACTACCAATAGAATAAAACATTCTGTGTCCGTTTTCAGCTAGTTCGATAGCTAAATCAGAAATATTTTCAAACGGTGTAACCACAAAGTCATCATGACAAGTTTTAGCAGTGTAAACCAACCTGATAAAATCAAATAATTGTATTAGAATTGATTCCTGATTGTACCTAGGGTCTTTGGCGAATCTTTCTTTTAGAACTTGAAGTTCTTTTAAAAGTTCATCATTTAGTAAGGGTGAATTAGAACTTCTTCGACCTTTGTTGACTTTTGATGTATTTTGGTTTCGCATTATCGCTAAAATATTAAATTGTCGATGTAGTAAATAGTATTCTACTCTTTTTTTATATCTGCACGAATCAGCATATGTGAAGTTATTTCATCATAAATGTCTAACCTTTTGGCAACCATATAGGCACTACTGCTACCAATCCTAAATCCATTTTTAGTAGAATATTTCAATGCTTCCTTAGCCAATTTCTCAGGTGTCCATTTTTTCCGTTGCCCCATAATGCAACTTGTGCACAAAAAGTTGTAAAAAAAGTAGTTTTAACAGCAGGTATTGATAAGAGTGTTACCCCACACATGTTGCGTCATTCTTTTGTTACACATTTATATGATTAGGGTATGGATATTCGTAATATTCAGATGCAACTTGTGCATTCGAGCACGAAAACTACACTTATATATCAAAAAAAGACATAAGTAAATTAAAAAGTCCATTTAATGACTTGTATGTATAGAAAAATATAGCTTATTTTATGATGAATAAGAATTTCGTTCTTTAGAGAGTTTTAAAATTTTGATATCTAATATTAGTTGTGAGAGATGAAGGCGTGGAGGTATTTTGTAGATTTTTATCAGAAAAGAATGAAGAGGGGGATGATTCATAGGATAGTGATTTTATCAGGGACTTACACAATATAATTGTGACTCAGGAGGCGAAGCGCACCTTTATGTGTAGGTGTAAATAACAAAATTATAAGCTAAATCGCTTCAATTAAGATTACTTTTTGTGATAATAAAATATACAACTTATTTATATATGATCGTTAAATCATTTACATACAACAAGATCAGCGCTGTTATATAATAACGACAAAACAATAACGGTGGCGTAACGGTGGCGGTAATTAAATTCAGTCCACATAATGAACTATAATTATTATCAAAGAAAAAAGAGTGATATATCATATCATGAATCAAAATGGATTAAAGAAAATTATGATTCGATAATAAAAGATGAAGATATATTATTCGTATTTCAAATACTGTACGAAGTCATCTTAGTCACCGATAAAAGCATTTACTTTCTAAATAGACCAACTTTAAAGAAAATTCAATATCAAGATATCACAAAAATTAAAATTGCAGGGAAATTACTCATAGAAATCAAAACAAAAAGTAAATCTACCTATACAATAATTTGTGTTACGTCAGTTGATAAGGGTAAGTTATATTTTGTACTCAAGCTTATTTTAGATAATTTCAATAAAAAAAGAGTCACGAAATTTGAAGATATAGACAACGAATTTAATGAGTTTAAAGTATTGAAATTTCCTCCAAATCAATCACAGCATAAAATACCTCAAGTTTATTTAAAGCAATTTGGTTATCAAGAAAAAGACCATTGGAAAATCACTATCATGGTGCTTGGTGAGAAATACACACGACACAAAAGCATTGAGAGTTTCTCTGCTAAAACTAATGTTTTTGACATAGAAAGTGAAGATGATAGATTCCCTAGAATGTTTGAAACAATGAATGCAGAGATGGAGAATTTGTATCCAGCAATGCTTGACAATATATCAACAAGTACGAAAATATCTGATGAATATTGGGAAGTCTTAATTCAGCTAGTTCCAAATTTAATTGTAAGGTCTGATTTTTGGAGAGATTTTGTTGAAGATACATTAAAATCACAATGCAAAGAAGGTTTCTTAGAAGTAACAGTTGCTGTATTGTCAAAGACATTTGAGGAACATCAACAACTAAAGGAAAGGCATTTTTTTAAGCAATTAATAGAAGAAGAATTTTCAACTAGCACGTTAAATATTACCCTAATACTCTTTCTAAACTATTTCTGTTACCACTTACAACGGTTTAATGTAATAATCATTAAGGCACAAGAGGAAAAACCTTTTTTCACATCAGACAACCCTGTGAATTTCATTTCAAATCAAGAAAAAGATAAATTAGGTTTGTTTTGTAAAAACACAGAAGTATATTTTCCTATATCAAAAGACTATCTAGCTTATTTTTATCACAGCAATTCAGACAAAAAAAACTTTAAATTACAACGACTTAATAACAGAAATATTTACAATGCTAAAGATATACTAAATGAGGAAGAGTATGATAAGTTAACAAAGGAAGAAATAATTAAAGCTGCTGATAAACTTGTAATATTTCCGATGAAGTTTATATATCCAGAAAAGAAATAACAGCCGCCAACAGCCTGTAATATTTAAGGCAGGTTGGTGGTACTTAGGTAGGTTCGCATCCCGTATGTAGTCTTTGTTTTTGTGTACAAAGATGTAGGCTGCAGAATTCTGCCACATAAATATACAGGTAAACGTTGGCAACCATAAAAGAAAAAAGCACACAAAAAGTATGAATCTTAGGTTATTTATTATTTTATTAATTCTATTTCTTTCAGGAAATTGTTATTCGAGCAATGTAAAAGAAACTGATTTGAAACTTGATAAAAGTTTGAAAAATTTACAAAACCTCATTGATATAAACACTGAACAATTAATAATACTAGATTCTATAATTACTAGTTCTTCACAAACTATTGATTCTTTAGAAAATAGGCTTAAAAGAAGTGAAATGAATAATGAAGAATTAGAGCAAGTCCTTAAGAAACAAAGAAAAAGCTTTTCTCAATTAGAGACTAACCTTCAGATAACCGATAAGCTATCACTTTATGGTGCATTACTACTAATGTTCGGTCTATTTATTGAAATTGTTGGCGCTGTTCTTCTATCAGGTTCTGATTTATCACGAGAGATTAAACCAATACTTGACATACAGCTTCCTTTGAATTATCATGAATTTGGAAGTGCAGATAAAACGAAAGATAACGTAATGAGGTTTTATGCAAGTGTTGGGGCATTTTTGTTGGTACTTGGATTTATATTTCAATTCATAGGTACTGGTTTAGTGGTAAAACTCAATATTTGGATATTTGTTGTTTTTATTGTCTTTACTGGCACTATTGCGTTGCTTTTAATGTCATCGCTGATTCGTAAGGGTAGTGAACAAAAATTTGCTAATAAGCTGAGTATATTGTTTTCAAACTCTTTTAGGATAATATTACATCCATTAAAAATGAAATTTTGTCCTAAGAGTCACATAGTGTGTGATATCTGCAGCGAATATGTACCAACAAATACAGCAAGTGTTGGATTTATACAAGATATTGACCCTAAGAACTCGGAAGCCTTTCATGCTCCTTATGACTTTGCAATTGGTCATTTAGATTGTATTAATAATAATATTCCAACAATTCATCGGACGGCAACGATTGGACTAGAAAGATATCGAAGAACTTTCACTCTTCAGGAATTTTATAATGAACAATATCCAGAGTTGAAAATAAAGAATGATATTAGACTAGAGAAAAATAACATAGAAATGGAAGAAACAAGATATTCACTTCAAAGATTATATAACATTATTAAAGAAAGATAATAACGGTTGACAACAAACCGCATAGCGCCCTTAGGCGTTTGGCGTGTTTTGGAAAGGTTATGGCTTTGATTATCAGTGCCAAATCGTTAATTTGGCTTTAAAAAGAAAAGTTAAAAACAAATACAATGCTTTGGCTCTGCTTCATTTGGGAAGTTAGTATGGTTAAGTTTCCATACGCTTCATGCGGCCGTACGTTGGGCGTCATTAAGCTGTGATACAAAATAGATGAATATGATGGGTAAAATAATTGTTATTCAGTTGACTGTGTTTTTATTTGCCAGTCTGATTATTAAAGGATAAGTGAAGTTTCAGGCAACTGACTTATACATGGCCCATGAAGAAAATAAATTATGGCTTAAAAAAGTTAAGGAAGCAGAAAAAAACATACAATGGGAATTTATTTCATCTAGATTTTTTACTCCTAATGAAGTGGAAGTAAATTTAGAGAAAAATTTAATTGCAGCTCCACTTTTGATTATTGATGGAATTCCAATGAATATGGAAGTAAAGAGGGACAAATTAAAGAAAATTGCAAACCTACTTTCTATTGACAAGGTAGAAGAAATTAAAATCATAGCTGAAGAGCCAGAAGAACTATATATAAACAAAGCATTTACTGGAATCATTTTGGTTGTATTGAATGACAAGAAAATAAGTAAAAAATATAAACGCATAAACAGCCAATAAAAACAGTGAAAAACTTGATATGGAAATTGGTTCTACCAATGACTATAATTTCGATAGTAACCCTTACAAAATGGTGGTATGTATTGCCTGTTGATGCACCAGAAACCTTGATGAAAGGCTTTCCTTTGCCTTTTGTGTGTCCAGGTTGGCATACATCATTATCGCTACAAATTTTCATAACAGATTTCCTAATAGACATTTTTGTATTCTTTATGTTTTGGTTCGTTGTGGTATTCTGTATTGACCGCTTCTTGACCAAAATAATAATTCATAAGATTATGACTGTTATGTTGTTGACAATTACGGGATTAATTACAGCAGGAACAATAATAGTTGCAACTAATCAAGACAATATATTTTACACAATAAAACCATGGAGAATGGATGTATTGGAAACAGGTTACAAGTTTATTTGGCAGTCACCACAAGTAAGCCCAAACTTTAATCTAAATGACAAAAGTGAAAAATAAAAATAATTAACGCCCAACCATGGCTAATAAAGCATAGGCTTGCCGCAGGCGCAACACAAGCCCACGCTTCATAGCCGTTACCTTGTGTGGCATTACAGAAAACCCAGGAACAGAATAAACAACAATGAAAGATATTAATGAATTATTTGATGAAGAAGAGAATTTTGAACCTAAGATTTGGGTCAACAAATCTGATTCAATTGACGCAAAAAAATATAAAGAGTTAATATATAAACTCGAATCGTTGACTATTGATTACAAGCATGAAGATTTTATTTGGTTGAAATCTGATAATCGCACTTATGAATTTGGATACGAGAATAATCAATTCCATTTTTTCATGTATTGCATAGATTGGTCTGAATTATATGAATTAACAGATAGTAGACTAACAATTTATGACGTGCTAATATCATCAAGTTCCGAAAAAAAGAGAAAATCAAAGTTTAAAGAAGCTTACGACCAAATTAAAAAACTATTTGATGGAAATATTGCATTTACACAAGATTTAGTAAAATGTAGAGATGTCATTTTGAAAAGGATATCCGAAGGGTTGGCGTTTTATCAAACTTCTAAAGGATTTAAATCAAAAGGATTAAATGAATTCTTTAAAATGTTATTTGATAAAATGGGAAATGTTGATTATGAAGTGAATGATTTTTCTACTCCTTATTTAACGGGAGAATCTCAGAGAAGCCGTTTTATAATTGATGTTTATGATAAAATTATTCCAGCTTTCGAGGTTGCTAAAATCTTCAATAAAGAATTTAAGGATAATATTTTAAGTGTTTCAATTGATAACTTCTTTGTTATGCATGTGCTACTTAGACACACTGTAACATTTAAATTTAAAGAAATTTATTCACCTGTTATTGAAAATACACCAAAAATCAAAGATGGTTTATGTAAGCTACAAAAGTTGACTGCACATATTGATTCAGATGGAACTATTAGCATCATTTCTCAAGATGGCGAGTTTTTTCCACCTGACTTTTCATATAGCCAAACTGATTATATTGATTATCTGAATACAGGAGAACAGTTAAACCTTGAGAAAATTGCAGAAAACTTATTAGAAAAGTTAAAAATTCTGGTTCCTATCTTTATTGAGAATATTAATTCTGCTTTCAGTCCAAATATAATATACTCTGGAAATATGTTATATGGATTCGAATTTCCTGCTTGGAAATACAGAAATGAAAGCATAATAGAGTTATCTAGCTTTTATCCTTTAAATAGTGAATATCAACAAGAGAAGGGTATATCTCAAAAAGACTTTGATAGTATTACAAATAAGAGTTCGATTCCAGAGAGTTATAAAATTAAAATAGAAAAATAACGACCACACAACAATGCATATACAAAATTGGCGCAGAATCTGTATTTTTAAGTGTTGTATCCCGCTCAAACTTCTTCTCGGTTTGATAGGAAATTCCCACGCAATCTGCCACTACTTATACAATTTTCCGTTATGCCCAATGCAATGAGAGACCGCAATAATTAAATAATAATGTTTGAAAGCCTAAATGAATATTACGAATATCTAGAAACGGATTTAGGATTACAAAAAAATCTTAACGTATCAAAACAACTTGCTAAGTTGCGGGACAAAACTGAAAATGAGGAGCAAAAAAAGGTAATTTCTTTTGAAATTTTTTTTAACGACTTCTCATTTGATAAAGGAAAATATGTTCCAATGTTTGGTTACGAGAATGGAGATTGTTATCAAAACTTGAGTCAGTTTGAAGATTTTGAATATATTAAAAAACGAGGTACTTCGGAATCCTTGAAAAATCCAAAATATAAGGCTAAATACAACCATTTACTTTGGGAAAGTCGAATTAAGCATATTGATTTTGCAAAGGGTGCTATTGATAATTATCTTGCTTTTTTATTGCTTATTGAATTGACTCCAAATGATAACCTAACCAATCATAGGTTTTCGAAGCATTTTATGAATGCTTTTTTACTTTGTCAAAAAATCAATTACAAAAAAGAAGAGATTTTAGATTTTCTGATAAAGCATCTGGAATCTAATAGTCTTAATGGCTTTCAAAAATCTGTTTTAATAAACTTTGTTAGTGCAAATGGTAAGAAAATCCCTCAAGAATATTTGGTTAATTTTTTTGATTATGCACAATCTGTAGTTGATAACCAAGTGTACGATAAACATCAAAAGGAATATTTAAAGATTCTTATTACTCTATCAAAGAAACTGAACAAATCCTTAATTGATTATCACAATAAGTTAGGTGATTTACACATCGCAGAATCTAAGAAACATGAAGGTTCTTTTGTAATTCATCAATATTACCTTGATTCATTAAAGCAATATCAGTTAGCAGGAAATAAAAGAAAGGTAGAAGAAGTTACCGTTTTAATAGAAAAAGCAAAGGACACCTTAAATTTTAAGACTATTAGACATGAAGAAACTGACCCATTACTTCAAAAATGGTATGATTCAATTGATAAAATTACGACTGAACTAATTGAAGAAGGTGATAGTGCAAATGTATTTCGTTATCTAATTCTCTCAGAGGATATTTTTCCTAAACCTGAAGACTTAAATAATAATATTAAGTCTCAACTCATGGAATTAATGAGTACAATGAATTTCGACATCAATCGAAATGTAGACTCTAAAGGTAAATCAGGGATAAACATATATAATATTTACATTCAAAACTTTACTTTGCGCCACTTGTGGTTGGTTTTTAGCAAAGGGATTAAAGGTGATTTGATTTCGTATTCAACTATTAAGGAGTTTCTTCAAAATGAAACATGGTACTCTATGGAGATTAAAGAAGTAAACTCTAGCGGAGAAACAGAAGTCTATAACTGGACAGAGCAATTATTACCAGCTTTAGGTAGTTATTTTACTCAATCAGAAATTGATTTAAAAACTCAAAAGAATAATAACAGCGAATATATTTTGTCAATTGATTCAATGACATTAAAATTTGAAGGTGTACTAAGAGCATTTTCTAGACTAATTGGTGCGCAAACAATAGATATTAAAGATGATGGAACACAAGAGAGAATTTCTTTTGAGAAACTTTTAGAAAATGAAAAATTTAAAGCGGTAATTCCTGAAACAGATATTACTTTCTTTAAGTTTTTATTTACCTCAGATGGTATAAATCTTAGAAATAATATTGCCCATTGCTTTTATAAAGTAAAAAATTATTCTGCATCGTTGATGTGGTTATTAATTTGTGCTTTTTTGAAATTAGGAAATTATAGATTTGAAAAACAATAATAAAGCACAGGGCATAACAATGGCTAATAAAGCATAGGCTTCACGTTAGCACACATACAAGAAGAACCAGATAGATTAAATGAGCTTTATTGAAGAAATAAAATCAAAGATTGGAGAAGACTCTTATTTAAAATTAGACAGAAAAGCCAATGGACTATTTTCTATACTAAAGCCAAATTCATCATTAACTTTTAATTCAATAAATGATGATTTAATTGTTGAATTAATTAAGGAATTTGAGTTGTTTGAAGAAAAAGGATTAAAGATTACCCCAATTGATGTAATCAACATTATCTATAAATGCAAATTATTAAAGTCGTGTAAGTCAAATGAAGATTACCGTAAAAAAGTAGCAGGACTTAATTATGTTGATGAATTTGATTTTTTTATTCCTTGGGAAAAAAGAAATATTAGCTTAGATGATTTGATTCAAGAGTATTTTGAGAGACTAAAATCAAAAATTGTAGAACACACGTTAATTATCGAAATAAACTCGTTTAATGGTAATACGTATCAGATACAATCATTTCTTGACAATTTGTTCAAATCATTAAATTATCCCTTCAAATCTTATATTGACCCTAGTTATGTTATTAATGAGCATAAAAGACTTGAATCACTGACTGAGAGTGATTTTGAAAGTGCAAAGACATATTTTAATTCTCCTTCAATTGGATTTTCAGCTACTGGTTCATTACTATATTGCCGTTCGTATTCTAATTTCTTTTTGAAATCATTTTTATCATTGCTAAAAGTTGGTGGATTTATCTACCCTGGGCAAGTTGAGTTCGGTGGTAATGTCGCAACTGCAATACAAGCTCCTAACTTTCCTGTTTTTTTGGGTACAAGCTCAATTGGATTATTTGTTTGGGATGAAGACAAAAAGGAACCTTTAACTAAAATACCCGATGGTTGTTTAAGTCGGTCATTTGGAAATCGGAGTATGTCCAAAATGTGGCTTGATATAAGAACTTTTCATAAGATTAGTAATTTCATTTCAGATAATAGCCCAATTTTTGAATTATTAAAAAAACCATGGAATAATAAGGTTAGAAAAGATGTTTTACCGACTTTGGATATTTTAAATTCAACAGTACATTCAATTGATATTGGTGCTAAAATCTTACTAACGTACTGTTGTCTTGAACACCTTTTTGTTCCTATGGGGGGCAGAGTTAATAACAAGGAGCATATAGTAAATAATATTAATTTGTTGGATTCCAGCTTAAATGATTGGTTCGTAGAATTATATGATTATAGGTGTGATTATGCACACAAGGGGTACATAAGATATAATGATGATACTTTAAATTTCATTAGGATTTCAATATATAATGTTTTAGTTCTATTAAGAAAGAAATTATCTCAAACATGAAAATAAATACGTGCGCTAACAATAAATATACGTCATGCGGGCTGATTTAATAAATTTGAACGATAAAACATTTAATAAACAAGGTAGCGGTTTGCTAGTGAAGTGCTTCGAAACCCCGCACTACGCATATTCGAGCCGTTATCCTTTATTCTCCATTGAACTTTTCAATATTAAAGGGTTGGTGTATTATTGATCAATGAATTAATTATCTTAGTCGAACAAACGATAAAATACTTATACGTTGTGTACAATGCAAAAAAACCAAACCATGAAAAAAATAATTACAATCGCTATTTGTGGACTAATGAGTCTATCTGTTTTGGGACAGGAACTAAAATCAAATAAGGTAGAACAAATTGGCTATTCACTAAAGCTTAACAAAGCTTACAGTGATGAGTTAACTGAAACACAATTGAAAGCTAGACAAGACTATAAACTTGGGTATTCTTTGATTGGGAGACATAATTTTAAAGAAGCAATACCATATTTGAAGAAAGCGATAGAAATCGATACTACGGGTAATTGTGGAAGTCGAAAGAATGGGATGGCTTATAGTGAAATTGGATATGCTTATACAAGACTCGGTGAATTTGATAATGCATTACCTTATTTAACCAAAGCTATTGAGTTAAATAAATATATACCAGAGCCATATTTGAGTTTAGCAATAATTCAGATGCAAAGAGGAGATAAAAAGAAAGCTGAAGAGACTCTTACAACTTCAATTGAATACATCCCGAATTATGCAATGAGTTATGTGCAACGTGGGTATTTATATAATTCTGACAAGAAGTATAAATTAGCACTAATTGATTTTAAATCATATTTAGAATTAATAGATAAACAAAATCATCAACAACAAACTCAGCCTTTAACTATTGATATTAAAAAGCAAGTGAAAGAGCTTGAGACAAAATTGAATAAATAAGCACTGTACACAACAAACCGCAATAAAGGATTGCAACTTATTTGGGAAGTTTTGTGGCTTTGGCAACCAACGCCAAATCGTTGATTTAGCTTTAAAATTTAAAAGATAAGAACAAAAACAACGCTTCGGCTCCCCGCAATTTGAAAGGTTAGTAAGGTCAAATTTCCATACGCTTCATGCGGTCGAACGTTGTGTACCATGCTAAAAAAGAGAGACAGCCTGCACCAAACTAAAACTATAAATGGCAACACTAATTCCTTCATACGAGAAAGTCTTGACAATGAAAGTCAAACCTGAAGAGGGAGAATTACATTTGTTAAAGTTTTTAGACAAAGAACTTGACTCTTCCTTTGAAGTTTTCTTCAATCCCTATATGAATGGAGATAGACCCGATATCGTAATTATGCGAAAAAGTTATGGCGTTTTAGTTATTGAAGTAAAAGACTATAATTTAGACCTATACGAACTTGATGATAGAAAGAACTTTATAATTAAAAGTAATAGAGCAAATACATATAAATCGCCTATTTCTCAAGTTCTAAAATATAAGGACAACTTTTTCGAATTGCACATTGATAAATTATTAGAGAAAAAGATTAAAGATATTAGAAATTTCAATATTGTATCTTCTGCTGTATATTTTCACAACTCAAATTCAGAGCAAATAAAGGAATTACTCGTAACTCCATTTAAAGAAAATCGTAAGTATCAGAACTTTTTAAAATACAACATTGATTTAATTGGTCGAGATAATCTTAACGAATTTGATTTTAACAAAATTCTCAGAAACAGGTATTTAAAATCTAATAAAACTTCTTTTTTGTTCACAGATGATATTTATGATAGTTTCAAACGCTTCTTAAAACCGCCAATTCATTTAAAAGAACAAGGAAAAGAGTTGCGATATAGCAAAAAACAAATGGAAATCATTTATGATTCCACAAGAAAAGAACAAAGGATTAAAGGTGTAGTTGGTTCGGGCAAAACAACAATTCTTGCAGCAAGAGCAGTACAAGCACACAAACGAACAAAAGGAAACGTTCTTATTCTAACTTTCAATATTACGTTAAAAAACTACATTAAAGATAAGATTAGCGATGTTAGAGAAGAATTTTCTTGGGAAAACTTTGTAATATCAAATTATCACTTATTCATTAATGCACAACTTAATAATCTAGGTATTCCAGTAGAAGTACCAAAAGATTTTAAAGAGTTAAGTGACATAGAAAAGGATGCCTTTTTCGAAAATAGATACTATTCAAACAAAAAACTATTTCTTGAAAGAAAGGATGACATAAAAACCTACGATGTAATTCTAATTGATGAGATTCAAGATTACAAAAGGGCTTGGATGGAAATAGTAAAAGAATGCTTTTTAAGTGAAGGTGGTGAATATGTTTTATTTGGAGATGTCAAACAGAACATATATAACAATACAACAGACAGTAAGGATATTGTAACAAATGTCAACCGAAAACCTGTACAACTGAAAAATTGCTTTCGTTCAGATTTCAAAATAAAAGATTTAGCAATAAATTATCAAAAAGACATTTTTAAAGACAAGTATGAAATAGATAGTTTTAATGCCAAACAGGATAATTTAGAACTTGATTTTGGAAGAAATCAGCAAGGTAGTCTCAACTATATTCATTTAACAAACACAGATAGTGTAACTAGTTTATATACAATAATACACGCTAATGCTATTAATAAGAATGTCCCTCCAAATGACATTACTATCTTAGGGCATTCGATTTCTTTACTTAAAAAGTTTGATGCTTATTATCGTTATTCCTCAAATGAAAAGACTAATACAATGTTTGAAACATTTGAAATGGTTTACAGGATGGGATTGAATTACATTAAGAAAAATAACCAACCAATTTGGCTAAAAATTGGCATAGCACTAATAAAACGACAAAAGGATTACAAAACGGACAACGCTTTTAACCAATTAAGTGTATTATTTACAGTCTATGACCTCTATAAAGAATATGGTGATAGGTTTAAAGATAAACTTGATTATTACACTACGAAATTTAAAACTACAACTAAAGATTACATTGCATTTAGAGAAAAGTATGAAACGGAAATTAACGCCTTTATTAATGACTTTGGTCCTAAAAGGCAAGTGAGTAATCTGAAAATGATTCGAAACAATAAAAAGATACATTTCTATATGAATAGTGGTACTGTCAAAATTTCAACTATCCATAGTTTTAAAGGTTGGGAAAGTGAAACGCTATTCCTAATCCTTGAAAAGAAATATTCTCAAATGCAAATGACTTTTGATGAAATTTTATACACAGGAATAACAAGAAGTAGAGCAAATCTGGTTATAATAAACTTTGGTAATGAAGAGTATCATAATAAACTAAAAACACTAATTGATAAAGTGAAATAAAGTACGAAAACACAACACTATGGCATAGTGCATTGAAACGCGCCATCCATGCAACGTTAGAGTTCATTCCCCACATTATGTCGAATTAACAAAATTAAATTCGTAAGCTAACGTTCAAATTTTAAGAGGAATACGAAATTTAAAGTTAATTGCAATTTATTGACTTTAAAGTGCTATCTCATTTTATTAATATGAATATCAATGAAATATCAAATTAAAAATATTGGTTTTATTGATGGGGACAACCTGAATAAGTTAAAATCGGTTAATATATTAAATACAGATAATCTACTTGACAAAGCAAATACTGAAAGTAAAAGAACGGCTCTAAATATTAAAACAGGCATCTCATTAAATGAGATTGAACACTTAGTATCTGTATCAGATCTTGTAAGGATTAAAGGTGTTGCAATTAAAACTGCAAACGAATTAATAAATTCCTGTAAATTAAAAACTGTGCAGGAAATAGCACAATTCAACATTATTAATACAAGTAACGATATAGATAAAGCAAATAAATATGAAAAGAAAATTAAAAATTATTCAATTCCAAGAAAGCGATTTCTTGAGATTGCCGAAGAAGCAGCAGAATTAAAACCTAGATTGATATTTGAAGATACCTTTGAAAAAAATAAAATTCAGAAAAAGTTTATTGCAGAAATAGATAAGCAAATAAATACATCTATTAAATGGGAAATTAAAACATTACTAATTCTATTTTCTCTGATTTTGGTTTTAGTATCTTCATTGACTGCAGTATATTTTATTCCCATATACTTAAAATACGAACATATAGATCAATTATTGTTAAAGCATTATGGCTCTAAGTTGATCATGCCTGCGTTTTGGCTACGTATTTTAAATTTATTTGGGGATGTAGCTATTGTTTTGTTGTTTATTGTTTTATTTATTCTTCTCTGGAAAATAGTAGAAAGAAAAATAAAAAAGCTTAGTTATATTTTTTTCTTTAAGGAAAATACTTTTAAAAGTGTTTACATTCAGCTAGATTTTCAAAAACTTGTAAATAATATAAAGAAAAGTAATAAACAGTTACTCATTGCTTCATGTCTTTTTATAGCAAGTATCGTCACTATATTTGTTATTGATAAAACAGCGAGTATTGATAGTTTAAAAATTCCTTTTATTGTATTTCTATTATTTCTAATTGTACTATTATATTATAAAACTTATAAGTTTTATAACAAATTAAATAAATTACAAACGTCCTTTAAAGAAGTATATCAACGTATTCAATTCATTACTCAAATACATAATTTGTTCTCATTAATACTATTATTATTAGCTTTAAATGTTGTAATACCATTAGCATTCGATAGTATTAATCTATTTGAAAAAGAAGTTATAATTAAAACATCAAATGAAAAATTTCTCGACGCATTACAAAAAGTAAATATACATGATGCAAAACAAGAGGAAAGTGTAACAAAAATGTTAAGGAATTTTTATTCATTCTCTTCAACACTAAATAGTGATAATGGTATTGAAAGTGTAAAATTATTATTTCAAGATCATCAAGATATTTTGATTAGTGTTTTCTGGGCTATCATCGTAGCATTGATACTTTCTTTTTCTATACCTTATTTTAAGTTTTCTGGATTTCGATCGGGTGTAACTTTCATATTAGTCATTTGTGTTAGCATGTTTACTAGTTCTTTATTAAGTAATAATATTGGACATTGGCTATTTATTGAAGATAGTATTTATATGAAATCCCTAACTGTTATTGTCTTTTCTTTTTGGTTTGCTATATTATTTGACTGGCTTTATAATTTATTATCTTATAATAAAAAAGAATGTCCTAATTGTGGAAATTTAATGGAAAGACATTTCAAATATTGCCCTAAATGTGGACTAGTTAAGAATTAAAATATGTATTCTGAAGAGTGAATAAGAAACAAAAACGAAACTCTAACAATGTATATAGCAAATAGGCGAGATAGTTGTAAATTCAAGGGTTGTGGCCCGCTTCAACTTTCTTGCAATTTGACAGGTAAGAGCCATGCAGTCGGCTACTATTCTTACACTCACCGTTGTAGTGCATTAGGCATAACCTGCAGCAATAAATAATAAATCAAGACATAAATGACAGAAAGAATCATTTTAATCGTTGTGTCTGTTTTAATGTTAGTATTGACATTGAGCAAAAAAGACAAAAATACATCTATGTTGACTTTGGGTTTAACACTCGGAGTAGCTTTAACTCTTTTTGAAAATAAAATAGTATTGACAATTGGATTCTTGATTTATATTCTGTCGTCCTTAATGATTGGGATTTATGGGATAAAAGCAAAGAAATTAAAGACATTAGAAAAGACTGTAATAATTCTTTGTGGATTTTGGTCATTTTATGCCAATGTATCAGCAATATTACATTTACCATATGGTTTAGAATTAAGACTTAGTGTAATTATACCAATGATTTTATATTTCGTTTTAATAAGCAAAGGAATTTACAGAAAAAAGGAATTTGGTTTCTTGACCATTTTGAACCTAGACTTCCTATTCCGTTTTCTAAGAATATGGAATTAAGAAATAACGCACTACAACAAACCGCAATAAAGCATATGGAGTTCAGCTTGTTTTGGGAAGGATGGTAGCTTCGGCGATCGATGCCAAATCGTTGATTTAGCTTTAAAATGAAAATGTAAAACAAAATATGCGCTTTGGCTCCGTTCAATATTGAAAGTTTGTAAGATTAAATCGCCTTACGACACCATGCGGCCGAACGTTATGCGCAATAAAAACCAGAGAATATGACAAATGAGACTTTAGACAAACTGAAAGAATATTTATCCCTTTCAACAGCTCTTAAAGATGCAATGAGAATGAGTTTGGAAGGTGATGATTCAAATGTTTGGAAATACTCCAGTTATAAGGAATTTATGCGTAAGTATAATATGCTGGTAAAAGAAGTAATCCAAGTCATAGAAGTAAAAACAATTCTTGATTTATATGATTTAGAAAAGGTTCCAAGTAACTGTGACACCATTGCCATTCAGCAAAAGCATTATTTTGATTCTGTTTACTCCAATCTATCAATTTTAGAATCTTTTCTTAAAAATAAATCTGAAGTGAAAAATGATGAAATAAAAAACCTTAAATATTTCATTCAAAGCAATCTCCGAAAAGTAATTTTTAGTGAACCACAAAAAGAAACAGAAGTTCAAAATGCCATTGAACAATTGTTTATAGGTAAGGGACTTAACAAAGGAATTGATTATGGTCGTGAAACTGGAAGAGTAAATATTTCAATAAAAGAAGTGGTTCCTGATTTTGTATTGTATAAATTAAATCTTGCACTTGAAGTAAAGCTTTCTAAAACAAAAACAAAGAGTAAGGAAATAGTTGACGAAATAAATGCAGACATTTTAGCATATGGAAAGGAATATTCTAATCAATTGTTTGTGGTTTATGATTTGGGAAGCATCAGAGATGAAGAAGAATTTAAGAACGATTTAGATAACGAATCAAATATCCAACTTATAGTAATCAAACATTAAAACCTAGAAATATGGACTTAACACAATTTGACATTGACGGTTTACAACGCCTACATATTGGTTGCCAAAATATACTTAAAGACCACAAAAATCAATTAGACGAACTGCCTCAAGATGAATTTAGCGATATAATGACAGAAGTTTTGAGGCAAAAAATAGCTTCATTTGAAACTCAAATAGTATTAATTGAAGAACGAATTAGAGAAATAAACGCTGAAAAACTAAGATTCTCAACTGAATTTATGTTCTGGAATTATGGTATACATCAAAGGAGTGTTCAAGTTCATTTTCTGACTACTTCAAATGCTTATAAAGTATATGGTCCATATGTTACTGGTCAGGTTCTATTTGATAAATCCAAACTTCAAGAATTGATTGAGAAAGTAGAAGCAAAAGGACACAGCGATGGGAAAATAACATTTGAAGAGATTGTATCTAATGAAATGCCTGAAGATGTAAAAGAAAAATTAAGAACTGAAGGTTTCTATGCTTCTGAGATTAGTTTAATATATTAAAACTGTTGGAAATTAATAAATTACATGCGCATAGCAATAAATATACATAATGCGGGGCGATATGCTAATTTCAAACTTTAAATCATTTAATTAACAACGAAGAGGTTTGATAGTGGAGTGCCTTGAAATCCCGCACTACGCATATTTGAGCCGTTGGCAACAATACAGAAAGCACTCAATACAATGAAAAAGATAATACTAGGATTAATAATCACATTGAGCATATTTAACATCTTCGGCTGCCAAAACAAAGATACCTACGACCCGTATTGGGAATTTGAAAAAAGTAACCATTTTCGACCGAAATTAAATAAGGGGGATTTCTTTAAACTTTCAGGATATGATTTTGGTTGGTTTGTTCTTGAACCTTTATCAAAGTTTGTAAAAGACAAAGAACATGAAATAGAAAATGGTAAATCATTATCATACGGTCAAAAATCTCTTTATTATTGGTGGTACCTTGATGCTCAAGTGGCAAATGGTGGTTTTGTACAATTTTATTATAATGGATACGCTCCCTACGTTCAAACTATTATAAAAGGACTTGAATATATTGGAGATAAGAAAATGGCTGATTTAGTTAAAAGAGCAGATGAAATCTACCAGAAAAACAAAAAACTAATGAACAAAGCTCAGCAAGAGGATTTGTTTGGAAGTGACCTTTATGAAAGACTGGATGAGTTATCTCTTTTAGATGACGAATACTATGAGCTGAATGAAAAAACAATATCGTTACTTGAGAAATTTATTCGTAATAATCCTAATGAGATATGTTTGGACGAAAACGGAGAAGAATTTGATATGAATTTCACAGGTTTATGCAAAACCTTTTATGAGGATAAAGTAGTCAAAGAAGAATTCAATCTTGTAAAGGGAGTTATAAATGGTGAATTCAAATCTTATTATCCCAATGGTATATCTAAAGAGAAGATAGACTATATAAATGGAGTACAAACAGGTGAACGAGAAGAGTATTATGAGAATAGTAAGTTAAAGTACAATGTCATAATAGACTCTTCAAAAAAATATACTATTCATCAATGGTTCTATGAAAATGGAAACCCGATAAAACTAGAAACAAAATTAGTTGATAAAGACGAGAGACGAGGAGAATACAAGGAATGGTATGAAAACGGACAGCTTGCAGAAAGTGGCACATACATCTCAGGTTATGAACGAGAAGGTGAGTGGTTAGAGTTTTATGAAGACGGGAGTAAGAAAGTGGAAGCCGAATTTAAAAATGGGAATTTTATTCTTCATAATTACTGGGATAAAAAAGGTGAGCAAACATTAACCAATGGAACAGGGGTGTACATAAATGAATATTCAATATCAAAAGATAGAGTTTATAGAAATGAACATGAATATAAAAACCATAAAAGAGATGGTGTACAAAAGACTTTTCGGAATGAAATATTGACACTTTATCAAGTAATGGTTAACGGTAAAGAACATGGTATAACTAAAAGCTATTATAATAACGGGAATTTAGAAAAGGAAACCGTGTATGAAAATGGGAAAGTAATTTCAGAAAAGAAATTCTCAAAATATAAGAATCCCAAAGTCAAAACTACTATTATCTCTAGATTGTGTGAAAATTGCTATGAAGACCAAGAGGATTACGTATTTCCAGACAACAAGCCAAATCCAATAAATACAGAAGAATTGGAAAGTAAATTTAAAGGAGCTGAAGTATCAATGTTTGAACCTTATGGAGATGACCATGAAATGGGATATTCATACATTGTTTTTGTTGACAAAAAAGGAAATGTTACTGAATCTAAGTTTTGGGCCGCTGACAATGGGTGGATTACTGAACAAATTGAACACAACATAAAGAAAATGAAATTTGAACCAGCCCTTAAGGATACTGTACCAATTAAAAGTATACATTTTGTACAACATAGATTTAAGTTAATTGAATAATATACTACAGCCAACAATGGCTAATAAAGCATAGGCTTGCCGCAGGCGCAACACAAGCCAACGCTTCATAGCCGCGACGTTGTGTGCAAGCTAGCAGAACGTACGAATAGTAAATAAACAATTTTGAATATAAAGTATTCATAACAAATTAAAAGAAATGAAAATGCCAGATTTTTTAAATATCCCAACAATCCTAGGAATATTATTGAGTTTATCTGGAACTGTTTTTCTGATTTGGGGTAGTTCTATTAATAGCAATAAAAGTACTCAAGAAATTATTTTGAATAGTAATGATAATACAAAAGAAATCATTAAGAATAACATTGCGACAAGCTCTTTAATACTAAATAAAATAAATAATGATGACTTAATAGGAGCTATATCCTTATTTAATACAGGTGATTTGACAATTAAAAAAGGGGTAATAATTGATTTAAAGAATAAAGCAATTGCTAATGTATCACTTAGACAAAAAATTGTAGATTTCTTGGGTTCTTTAAATGATTGGATAACTGAAGATTCTAAATATCAAGAAATCCTATTAAATCCATCTATTGAATGGACAAAATGGAAAATGGATAAGGAACTTTTTAAGTTTGATGATAAAGTTTTTGAGAAAGAAAAGCAAGTCATAAGTATTGTGGCCTCAACTGCAATAGATGAGATTATATTTGAACACATAAAAAGTCCGACAAACTTCATTTTGAATTTTTATCAAAAGAATTTATTAGGCATTTTAATAGTTAATTATGATTTTAAATTTAACAACATTGATTTTTCTAAAGCAAATCTGTTTGGAGCATATTTTTGGGGCACGAGGAATATATCTCAAACAGGTTTTGAATACGCAACCTATTATGGTAGTACATTATTTAGAGATATGGAAATGCCACGTAAGATTTATGTCGGTCATGAATTAGGAACAAAATACTTGGGTGAATTGGAGTTTTTAAAGGTGAATTTTCCAAATGGTGTTGGATTAACTAATTCATATTTCAAAGAAAATGTAGATTTTGTAGGTTGTGTTTTTGGTGACGAGGCTGTTTTTTACATTTCACATTTTGAAAAACCAGTAAGGTTTTCCCATTGCTACTTCAATGGGAAAGCTGGTTTTAATAGTGCAAAATTTATTAGTAATGTCTCTTTTGAAAGCTCTAAATTTTTCAGTGGTGTTCAATTCGTTACTGTAGATTTTCTAGAAGAAGTGGATTTTAAGAATACAACTTTTGTTATTGCACCAAACTTTGATAAAACAAATATGGATAATGTAAAAGACTTGAACCTAAATTAATAATGCCAGCACACAATAATGGCTAATAAAGCATAGGCTTCACGTTGTAAGCAATACAAAACCAAGACGTAGTATATATTAAAATTAAAGTCGGAAACTGGAAGGTTGACTCGAAAACATTAATTCGCTTTGAATGGAGAAAGTTCTATCCGAAACTCATTGTTCATGAGAAATTTGAAAAGCAAGTAAAGTGGGTTTTAAGAGTACTAGCTCTCATCGGTATTCTCATTAGTTTTTTAGTACTGCCCTATTATGTAGGAATCATAGTTACAATTGTGCTATTTGCTATTCAGACTTTAATTGAAAAAACATTGTTTGAGTATTCCGTGATGATTTTACAGCCATTTCCTGACTTTCAAATTGATTATGACCAATGGGTAACCAATGGATATTTTCTGACAAATAAAGAAATTGATAACCATGAGAATTATCCAAATTATTTTGGTCCAGCCTATAAGGATGAAGAATATGCATATCAGTTTTTTTCTTACATAAGGGAGTGGAATCAAAATATGGACAATGATTTTGATAACAATATTTGTATATCCTTTATCTATGAAAGTGATGTTAGTTATTCAACCTATTTATATGCAAATCCAGATAGAAAATGGCTGAATGAATCCTTTAATAATGAAAAGGATAAAATGAAATTGGATAAATATGGGAAAGAACAACAATCTATGATTATTCAAATGGTTTATTGGAAAAACTTGAAAATGACTAATGGAATGTTCTTTACCAAATTTATTGAATCACAAAAGAAAAGGAAGAATAAGGAATTTTATTTTGCGCCATTTATTCATAAAGATGGAAAGATTGGCTACATAGATGAATTGAAAGTTTTGAAAGTAGACTTTAAAGTTAAAGGTAGATCGGAGTTGACAGAAAATGAAGTAGAATATCATCACAAATAAGTACTGCTTACAACAAACCGCATATTGCCCTTAGGCGAGTTGTGCGTTTGGGGTAGTTTGTAACTTCGGCAAATAACGCCTAATCTGCGATTTGGCTTTTGAAATAAAAACTTAAAACAAAATACAACGCTTTGGCTCCGCTCAATTAGGAAAGTTTGTAAGGATAAATCTCCATACGCTTCATGCAGCTGAACGTTGTGGTGAATTTAAAAACCGACAGATGACATATCTAGAATTAAATAAGAATGAAAGAGCTTTCAGAATTATTAAGAGAATATATAAATAAAGTTGAAGAAATTAAGCCAGAGATATCTTGGGGAAGTTATGATACTCTTATTGACAGAATGAAGGTTGTAGCAAATAAAATTGAGCAGGATATTAAAAATTGTTCTAATACTTATAATCTTGACAATTTTTATTTCAGTGATTTCAATGGCAAATCTCCACAAGGAGAAATCTGGGAATATCTTAACGGAATTTATCCTGTCTTAAAAATAATAGGAGATAATATTAGAAATAAATTCACTGAATTATACAATTGTGCCAATGATTAAAATAGCTGACAAAGATTTAAAATTAAGAGATATTCCTTCCAATAATGATTTATCTGGAGCTAATAGGTTCGCACATTCTTTAGACAAGCTAGATTCTTTTGATAATATTTCTGATATATCTAAAAAAGTTAAGGCTCAAATAAAAATAAATGAGACAAATGAAATAAGTCTGAGGGATTTGAGAATTAGTCTATTCTTTTACTTTAGAGCAATAAGACATTCTCAAACGGAACCGAACAAGGATTTAATCAACATTCATCTTGAATTGATTAGAAAAAAGCTGGTTGAAGATTAAATAATAATAAAAACGACACTACAATCGAGTAGATGGCCAGTGAGACTATAGTCCACTGGTTCACCTCTCACAGCACCGTACGTACGGGTCTTGTATACGGCGGTTCTTTACATTATGGTGGAATATTCAATATCTTGTTTTGCTTTTTTCTTAAAAAACTTTAATTGCTTTGTACTGGTACTGAAACTAGACCTTCAGGTTGTCAAGTTGGTAAAACAAAGCTTAATAAGGATAAATAATTAAATCATATGCTATCAAATATAAATGCAATAATGAACTATTTACTCTTTATCTTTAACTGAGATCATTTATATTCATATTTGACAATGCACCAACGAAATAGCGTAGAGATACTATTGACCAATGCCAACTATCAGTTTCCATAAGACTTCGAGACAGGATTATTGAATTGTTTGTTTCCTTTATTTGAACATCAAAATACACCATGTCTTCATTATTCTGAATGTCAATAATTTCAACTGGAATCACCTCATTATCTATGATAAGCATAACTTTCATTCCTACGTGAACAAGCTGACCACAAGTATATATATTTGGCATTTCGACCAATATTTCATTTTTGAAGTAATGGATTTCACCATTTGAACTTTTATAATTCATTTTCATAGCAACAGTATTTTATAAATATAAATACTCAGTGCAAATAAAATTTGTGTTATGAGATTGGAACTAATTGAAATATCAATTTTGGATGTGTTGGAATATAGGAGGATAAATTAAATATGGTGTAGATACTAAGTACATTCAATGTCCAAGGTATCCCCCCGTATCATACCCCCTCATATGGGTACACCCTACAGGGGCGAGGGTCATACAAAAAAAGGATCTCCAAAAAATTTTCCAAAAAAAATATTGCGTTTTTGGAAATGTGATTTTATAAAATTTTATAATTTTTTTTGGTTCATCCGAAATATGCGTACTTATTTGATTAAGTATTACCTTTTATTATTGCGATTAATTTCATGACAGATAAGAATGTAATAAACAATAACCAATTATCCACCAAACCCTTTATTATCTAATTCTATGACTTCTAAATCCTTAATCTCACCATTATCTAAAGTAAACCGTATGGCGGTACGTACAGCATGAAATCCTGAACGACCAGCAGCTCCTGGATTTATATGAAGGCAATTTATTTTATCATCGTATATGACTTTTAATATATGTGAATGACCACAAATAAAAAGCTTGGGAGGGTTTTTAAATAGCTCATTTTTAGCTTTTGGCGAATATTTGTTTGGGTAACCTCCTATATGAATTAAAAAAACATCAACTCCGTCACAAACAAACCTTTCTTGCTCACTTAATACTGACCTAATTGTTGCATCATCAATGTTACCATAAACAGCACGTGTAGGTTTAAAATCTTTCATAGCGTCAAGAACTTTGATATCACCAAGATCACCTGCATGCCATATCTCATCGCAGTCAGCAAATAATTCAGCAAATCGAGGGTCAAAATAAGAGTGTGTATCAGAAAGTAATCCTATGCGTGTCATATTATTTTATTTTGCCCGAAATTAGTCTAATTTTTAGAGAAATACAGATCTATACATTATAGAAATATAATGGTTGTAGATTTTATAAAATATGAGACACAAAGGGTGTAAATATGAATAAACAAAGGAGTAAAAAAGACAAACGATTATATGTTAGGAAGTTGTAATAGGGTCACTAAATCTATTTCAGGATATCCTGGAAAATATTCACCACAAGTAAAACATCAGCTTTTTAGCAAACCGCCTAAGTTATTTATTGCCGGTCACTCTCATATTTTAAAGGTAATATACGATGATGAGATAAATTGCCTGCACATTAACCCCGGAGCTGCTGGTCGAAGTGGATTTCATGCTGTACGAACAGCTATTCGGTTTGTGTTGGATAAAGGTGAGGTTAAAAATTTAGAGGTAATTGAGCTTGACGATAAAACTTTTGGAAGGTGATATTGGGATACTGTTTAAGCAGTAAAATTTCTTTCGATACAACGTAATTATTCATTAGCACATCCTACGATTTTACTTTCTTCAAGATATTAAACTTGTAAATATTATAAGTTTTTGTTTAAGGGAGTTGTTGTTTTCTTTATACGCGAGTCGTTTGTAAAGCAGTGACTTGTGGTTTAAATGTCTTGTGAAAAACTACCTTTCTATACATTTTTGATCAACTAATCAAAGAAGAAAATGATTTGGTAGAATAGTTGCCAAATCAAAACAATTAATTATTAAATTCAGGGTAATACTTTTAATGCATTCTTAAGGGGTAAGAGATGCATAAACTGAACTGGGGAGTTCAAAATTTTGTTTATTGAAGTATAGTTTTTTTGTATTGTGTAATGCAATAATTTACTGTGCAGTCTTTTAGTGAGATAGTTTGTTAAAAGAAATCTATTATTAGGAGTTGTTGAGGTTATGACTCTATATAAAATTAAATATCTAATCTAAACCAAAAGATAGGAATATGAAAAATGTTTTTGCTCTTGTTGTTGCGGGATTGTTATTGGTTGTTTCAGTGAATATGAGGGCTCAGGTTCTTGTATCCGATTCATTGGCACTGGTTGATATTTATGAAGCCAGTGGAGCTAACTGGAATCAAACCTGGTTAAAGGAAACCATTGATGGTAAAAAAGTTGGTATTAAGGGTTGGGAAGGTGTTACTGTTGAACGTGAAGAAGGAAGTGACTTTTATCGGGTAACTCAATTGGATATTGAAAATATTAATAATAATGGAGTGTATCCTAGCGGAACACTTTCTCCATCCATTGGGAATTTAAGTGCATTAAAATTATTATATCTGAATGGAAGCGAAAAAGGTCCCAGGATGCTCAATTTAACCGGACCAATACCAGAAGAAATATGGAATTTAACAAACTTGGAAAGGTTAAGGGTAAAGTATACTAATTTAACCGGAGGTTTTCCGAATGGTATTGAAAAGATGGTCAATTTAGAATATATTAATTTTCAAATGACCAATTTAGATTGTGAAATTCCGGAAGAGCTTTTTGAGTTACCTAAATTAGAAAGTGTTTATATGCAGCAGTGTAATTTAAAAGGAGCTGTGCCCGAAACACTTTCGCAGGCTACTAAATTATTTCGTCTTTATATACATGAAAATAAGTTAACAAGTTTACCATTTGTTGAGGTTGATGATCCGGAAAACTCAAAAATTAGTATAGAAGCAAATTTCTTTAGTTTTAGTGATGTTGAGCCTTATCATGCAGTGAATTATTTAAAGTTTGTAGATAATTTTCAGTATGTACAGGAAACAGAAGATATTGATTTTATAAAAGGAGAAGATGTTACCATGGAGTTGGGAGCAGTAACTGGAGGCATTGATTATAATTGGTATAAACGTACAGAAGGAGAGATTGTTGTTGATGAGGTGGTAGCAGAGGGAGTTATGTCTTATACACTGTCTTCAGTACCGAAAACAGAGACTTACGTATGTAAAGTATTAGGTGATATTCCTGAATTTGATGTAAGAGCGTTATTTGTTATTCATTCATCAGTAGGTGATGGCGAAGACGTGATTGTTACGGTTTCTCCAAATCCATTTGATGATTATATTCTATTAAAAACGGATGCAGAAATTGTGTCGGTGAATATCTATGGAGTTGCAGGTAATTTAGTTTACAATCGTACTTCTATATTTGCAAATCAATATGAAGTTTCTACTTCTCATTTAACTGATGGAATGTATATTTTAAAAGTGTATACTTCAGAAGGTGATGTTGTGAAAAAGATATTTAAATGATTAACAATTAAATCATTGTGTAAGTAATAGGTTGTGCAATGTTTCCGTTTGTTTTTTGCATGCTAATCAAAGAAGAAGTTGTTTTTAAAGAATATTTTTCTGCGCACAGGTTTAAATGGTTAGATTCAAATGATTTTAATATGCGGTTGTTTATTAAAGTTTAAAATTTCTAAACCTAAACCTGATTTTATATGAAAAGTGTTTTCGTTCTTCTCTTAGTTGGAATTTTATTGATTTTTCCTAAACAAATAATTGCTCAAGTGCTGGAATCTGATTCGTTGGCACTTGTTGATTTTTATAAAGCCAGCGGAGGTAATTGGACTCAAACCTGGTTAAAAGAAACCATTGATGGAGCTGATGTAGGGATTAAAGGGTGGGAAGGAGTGACTGTAGAAAGAGAAGAGGGGAGTGAGTTTTATCGTGTTACCCAATTAAATATTGAGGGTATTAATAATAATGGTGTTTTTCCAAGTGGAACCCTCTCTCCATCCATTGGAAATTTGAGTGCATTAACTCTTCTATATCTAAACGGGAGTGAGAAAGGTCCCAGAATGCTTGATTTAACAGGTACTATACCCGGCGAATTATGGAATTTATCGAGTCTAAAAAGACTAAAGATGAAATATACCAGCTTAACAGGAGGAATTCCTGATGGTATTGAAAAAATGACCAACTTGGAATATGTCAACTTTCAAATGACCAATTTAGATTGCGAAATCCCTAAAGAGCTTTTTGAGTTACCTAAATTAACAGGGGTATATATGCAACAGTGTAATTTAAAAGGAGCGGTACCAACAACGCTTACTCAGGCTACCAAATTATTTCGATTTTATATTCATGAAAATAAATTAACCAGTTTACCTTTCGTAGATGTAGTATATCCAGGTAATTCTAAAATTAGTATTGAGGGTAATTATTTTAGTTTTAGTGATGTTGCACCGTATCATGCTGAAACATATCTAAAATTTGTGGATAATTATCAGTATGTACAGGATACTGAAAATATTGATTTAAAGCAGGGTGATCAGGTTACCATTCAAATGGATGATGTTACGGGAGCTAAAAAGTATGATTGGTATAAGCGTACATCGAGTACAGAAGAAATTGTAGCAGAAAACGCTAAAACATATACTGTTTCATCTGTATTAAATACGGATACATATGTTTGTAAGGTGCAGGGTGATGTTCAGAATTTTGATGTAAGAGCATATTTTGTAATTAATTCTTCTGGAGTAGCTACGGGGATTCAGGAAGTAAAAAACTCAGTTGTAATTACGCCAAATCCTTTTGATGATTATATCAGGGTAAAGACAGATGCTGAGATCAGTTCGATGACTCTTTATAGTATTACAGGAGATCTGGTTTATAATGTCAGATCAATATTTGTAAATCAATATGAAATTCCGACTTCGCATATTGCAAAAGGATTGTATATGCTTAAGATTGAAACTTCTAAGGGAACTGTTGTTAAGAAGTTGCTTAAGTGATTATCAATTTAATAAGTTCTAAATAAGGGGTAGAGACTATTTAGGAATAGTCAAGATGTCAGCTTAATGACATTTATTTATCTGGTTTCTGTATAGCTTTGATTATAACAATTGTCAAAGCATATGAGAACCGGACTTTTCTATATATTAAATCTTTTATTATTGCTACATTATGAGGTTTTTGGGCAATCTTGTTGTTCAGGGGGAACTCCTTTAATTGGCAATATTGGTATGCAACACTTAGAGAAGAATGAGTGGTATTTTAGGATTGGTTATGATTTTAATTATATCAATGATTTGGTTAGTGAAGATGAGGTTTTAGAAGATGATACAAGAACAAGAATAACGCAATCTTTATTATGGCAAAGTTCATATGGTATTACTGACCGGATAGGTATAACGGTTTTATTATCGTATATAAATGAACAGCAAAATACGTTTATTGCAAATGGGGTAGATAATCGGGTATCTCAATCAGGACTGGGAGATGGATTTTTACTTGCACAGTTTAGTGTACCTATGTCTGTTAAGCAGGAGTTAATTGTTGTCTCAGGATTAAAGATACCTTTTGGAAAGACTAATGCAAGAGGGGAAGATGGGATTTTGTTACCTCCGGACTTACAGCCGGGATCTGGTTCAAGAGATTTTATAAACGGATTTTCTTATAAATATTTTCAAATATTTGGGATTCCTCAATTTGACTTAAATGCTACAGGAGGAGTTAGGTTTAGTGGAAAATCTTCTCGATTTGAAGGAGATGTTGATTATCGTTTTGGAAATGAATTTGTTAGTGCTGTTGGTTTGATAAAGGGATTTTTGTTAAGAAAAACTACACTAACCTCAGTTATTCAGTTGTCATACAGATTTACGCAAGCAGATATTTCGGAAGGTTTTGAATTGCCGTCAACAGGAGGGCATTGGGTAAATATTAACCCGGGTTTAAACTTAAATCCGGCAGCTAACCTAGATATTACCATTGGGAGTGAGATACCTGTTTATAGAAATCTTGTGGGTACTCAGTTGACTACATCATATCGGCTTAATTTAGGAGTAAGTTATAGACTGAAGTCTTCAAATTGAAATGATATTATGAAAGTTGTGTCATGAAAGTTTTATTGAATTCAATTAAAAACAGAGATATGAAACCTTTAAGGATGATGGTAACATTAATATTAATATTTATTATTTGTTTGAGGTGTAGTGAAGGTGAGGACATGACTTCTTTGATAGGTATTCCTGATAAACCATCATCTCAAACGGTAATAATTAATGATAGTTTTGAGAATAAAAAAGTTGTTGTGGTTGGGAATCAAAGTGAAAATTTTATCGTATCCTTTATAAATAAATTAAATGGAATGGAATTGGAGTTTGTGGCCACAGAGGAAGATTTGCCCATAATTATGAGAGATAACTTGGGGAATGAATGGGATATTTTTGGTGAAGCGGTGAGTGGTCCTGATATTGGACAGAAGTTAAAGTCTACCTTTTCTATGATAGGGTATTGGTTTTCTATTGCCACTTTCTATCCTGGCACGATAATATATCCAGATAATGATGCTGGCAAATTTGAAGGTAAGATTGTTGTGGGAACTCAGGGGTGGACGGTTCCTAAAGAAAGGGTTGTTTCCGGAGGACCAGGAATAGACGGTATTCCTTCGGTAGATATGCCTCGTTTTAGTAATTCGGGTAATAATTTAAATCAATTAATAGTTGGAATAAAGTTGGGAGATGAAAACAGAGCATATCCACATAATATTCTAGATTGGCACGAAATAGTAAATGACCGAATTGGGGATACTTATTTTGCTGTTATTTATTGTCCTTTAACGGGAACGGCAACATGTTGGGACAGGCAGGTAGTTAGAGGTATAGGTTCTTTTGGAGTTTCAGGATTGTTGTATGAAAGCAACATAGTACCATACGACAGAAATACTGGTAGCAGGTGGTCGCAAATAAAGAATGAAGCAATTGTAGGTTCCTTAATTAGAGAAAAACCTATACATTATCAGGTTGTTGAAACTACTCTTGGTTCATGGTTAGAAATGTATCCGGATAGTAAAGTTTTAACTGAAGATACAGGGTTTAATCGTTCTTATGGAAATTATCCATATGGAGGATATAAAACTAATGGTAGTTTATTGTTTAATGTACAGTTTAAAGATGAAAGATTGCATTTGAAAGAAAGGGTTCATACAATTATTATTAATAACAAAGCTAAAGTTTATCGATTTATATCTTTTCAATAATGTAAAGTTAGCCGGCTATATGCTTGTGTTGAATAAGAAACTTATCTTTTAGCAGAAGACGGTTTCGGTTGTAAATAATATGGCCGGAGTTTTCTAAATCAGATAGCAAAGAAGTTACGGTCTGTCGGGATGAAGATATAAGCGCAGCAATATCGCTATGTGTAAGAAATAAAGGAATAATAATTCCGATATTTATTATAGCTCCATACTCTTCGGCTAAATCGCGAAGCAATAAAATAAGCCTTTCTTTTACTGAGAGAAACCAAAGTCTTTCTAGTTTTTTTGTGCTTTAACAAGTCTAAGGCCAATTAATTTTGTAATTTCATTTTGCAGGACAGGTAATTCTTTTAATAATATAGAAAAATCAGTTGTTGGCATGTAGCATACAATGCTTTGCTCTATAGCTTCCGCATAGTTTTTACGCCAAATATCTCCTGCAATAGCCATTTCTCCAAATATTTCACCAGCAGTAATAAACGCGTGTATTAATTCTTTACCATCATTAGAAAAACTATTTATTTTTACTTTGCCTTGCTTTAAGAAATATATTTTATCTGCTTTATCATTCGGCAGGTAAATGAGATGCTTTTTATCAAATTTTTTCATTTGAGTGCATTCATACAACTTTAGTAAATCAGTCTTACTAAGTTGTTGAAAAATACTAAAGTTCTTTAGTATCCAGAATGTGTTTATATCATCACTTACCCTCATCTTATTGAATAATTACAAAGTTTTATTGGGATAGAGTAATAGACGTTAATGAAGTCAAATACTTACATTGTTTGTAAATTTTTAATATGAATTAATGTTGTTTCACGTATGAATTCAAGATATAAAAAAATGCCAACTGCTTTAGTTGGCATTTTAAATCTTACAGGAAGCTAATAATAGATTCCAGATATTTTATAAATACATTTTATCGCGTTTCGCAATTAAAGCTTCGTCCGAAATATAGTCATCATACTCCATTTGCTTATCTATAATTCCGTTCGGAGTTAACTCTATGATACGGTTACTGACTGTTTGGATAAATTCGTGGTCATGACTAGAGAACAGAACTATGCCTTTAAATTGAGTAAGTCTTTCGTTAAATGCCTGAATAGATTCCAGATCCAAGTGGTTGGTAGGCGTATCCAAAATCATGGTGTTGGCATTTTTAAGCATCATACGGGCAATCATACAGCGCATTTTCTCACCTCCTGAAAGAACATTGCTCTTTTTGAAAATCTCTTCGCCCGAAAATAACATCTTACCTAAATATCCTCTAATGAAAATCTCAGTGGTATCGCTGGAGTATTGACATAACCAGTCCGATATATTCATATCATTATTAAAGAAAGCTGAATTCTCTACCGGAAGGTAAGCAGAGGTGATGGTTTGTCCCCACCTATATTCGCCAGTCTCTGGTTGTGCATTGCCATTAATAATTTCAAAAAGAGCTGTCATAGCACGAGGATCCTTCGATAGAAAAACAATCTTGTCTCCTTTTTCTACATTAAAAGAAACGTCTTTAAATAGCGTATGTCCTTCAATGGATGCACTTAAGTCTCTAACTTCCAGGATGGTGTTACCTGGTTCTCTTTCCGGTGTAAAAATAATGGCAGGATATTTACGTGTTGAAGGCTTAATTTCTTCCACGTTAAGTTTTTCAAGCATTTTTTTACGACTGGTGGTTTGCTTACTTTTCGCTACGTTAGCGCTAAAGCGCGAGATAAACTCCTGAAGTTCTTTCTTTTTCTCTTCAGCTTTTTTGTTTTGCTGTTGCTGCTGGCGAAGGGCTAACTGACTAGATTCGTACCAGAAGCTATAGTTTCCTGAAAATAACTGAACTTTTCCAAAGTCAATATCTACAGTATGTGTACATATGGAGTCAAGGAAGTGACGGTCGTGGGACACAACCAATACTGTATTTTCAAAATTTGACAGGTAATGCTCAAGCCAGGTTACAGAGTCTAAATCCAGGTCGTTGGTAGGCTCATCCAGAAGTAAGTTCTCCGGTTTACCGAATAAGGCACGGGCCAAAAGAATTTTTACTTTTTGCTTTCCGCTTAATGTACTCATTTGAGCAGAATGTAATTCTTCTTTAATCCCTAATCCGCTCAATAAGCTGGCTGCATCACTTTCGGCATTCCATCCGTCCATTTCTGCAAATTTTTCTTCTAACTCAGAAGCTCTTATTCCATCCTCGTCCGAAAAATCAGGTTTAGCATATAAAGCATCTTTTTCGTGCATTACTTCCCAAAGGTTAGAATGCCCCATCATTACGGTGTCAATTACAGTTAATTCGTCAAATTCGTGGTGATCCTGTTTTAATACAGAAAGTCTTTCGTCAGGGCCAAACTTAACTGTGCCTCCTGTTGAGTCTAGCTCTCCACTCAATATTCTTAATAAAGTTGATTTACCAGCACCATTTGCACCGATAATACCATAACAATTGCCGGGGGTAAATTTTAAGTTTACATCCTGAAAAAGTACTCTTTTACCAAACTGAATTCTTAAATTCGAAACTGTAATCATCTATAAATGTTTTTCTTTTATTCAAAAGGAGCGCAAAAATAGGTATTATAAATGAAGTGACCTTGTGCTAAAGGATTTTAATTGTTAAGGAATGTTTAAATAGTATATTTCTTTACTTTAGGGTGTACTTTTGTTTGTTGTATCGATAAAATAGTTAGTCATGATTAAAAATATTGCTTTTAGCTTCGTGTTTGTATTGCTAGTCTTTTATTCGTGTAAAATTTTGAATAAATCCTCGCAAAATGAGTCAAAAATAGTAAGTGGAGATGTTCATGCCAACCGGGATGGTAGCACAGCAATAAGTCAGATGCGATATTATGAAATGCAAAACAAAGGTGTTGACTTTTTTGCTTCCGGTAACGAACCTTTTTGGTCGTTGGAGATAGGTTTTGATCATGTAATGCGTTTTAAAACATTAACAGGTATTGATTCAATTGTTGTTTCTGTGTCAGAACCAGAACAAATAGTGGATAAATCTATTGTTCGTTACAAAGGAAAGAGCGATCAGGGTGAGATTTCGGTAACCATAGAAATGAAGGGATGTGAAGATAGTATGAGTGGGGTTAAAAAGCCTTATGTTGTTCAAGTTTCTACAAAGCAAACAAATGACGAGAAGTATAGTGAATTTTATGGTTGTGGAGAATATTACGGGAACGTGAGATTACACGATATTTGGGCATTGAAGAATTTGAATGGTTTACCTTATGAACAAGGTAACGGTGGACAACACCCATGTATGGAGTTGCACTTAAATAATGGAAAAGTTATGGGGATGCTGGGGTGTAATTCTTTTACTACGAGTTTCTATTTGGGCAAAGATCAAATTTTCTTTCGATCAATATTAAGCACAAAAATGGCCTGTCCGGCTATTGAAATTGAAATGAAATTATTAGAGGCACTGTCGAATAAGGGTTTAAATTATCGTTTTGATGAATTAGATCTTATTTTGGAGAATAGTACTGATACATTGGTGTTTAAAAAAGTGGATTAAGACCTGTGCATAAATTAAAGTAGATTGCATAGTTGTTTTAGTGTGAAATAAAATTGCAGAACTATCTTTATGAAATTATTAAAAATAGTATAGCATTTATTAGGAAGAATTTTAAATCAAACCATTAGTGAAAAAAATTATCGATCATTTTAAACTCTTTATTGATGATGGGGAGTTTGAACTTAAAAATGCAGAAATAATAGCAGGGATTGCTGCATTAAATCATCACGATAGAAAAGAGTTAAGAGCAAGATTACTAAAAGACTCTTTGGTAATAGAGGATAATCATCAATCGATTACCTGGCTCCAGGGGTGTTTTCGTAATATTGATAAGCATTCATTTCGTATTCATCAGGTTCTTTTTAGCCCGGGAACCGAAATTAGAGATGCCTTAAAGGACTTGTTGAAAAATGCAAAGAAGTCTGTAAAGCTTTGTGTGTTTTCTATAACAGATGACCGGTTAGCCAATGAAATAATCGATTGTCACCAAAGAGGTGTTAAGGTGAAAATAATAACCGACGATCAAAAAATATTCGATAAGGGATCAGATATACAGACTTTAAGGAGTAAAGGCGTTGATGTTAAAATAGATCACTCAGAATATCATATGCACAATAAATTTGGAGTAATAGATAACCGTATTGTTTTCACAGGAAGTTTTAATTGGACATATACTGCATCAAAACATAATCAGGAAAACCTGCTGATTACTACCAATCATTCTATTGTTGAGCAATTTACGGAGGAATTTGAACGTCTCTGGCAGGAGATGTATAAGCTTTAAGTAATAAATGTAATAGTAATAGTATAGGGATGTTAAAAAAGAATCTTAATACCAGAATCTGGTGTCTTGATACTTTTAAATATCTTTGCACTCACTAAAAAGGACATAATGGTAGAAATAGGTAAATACAACGTATTAAAAGTAGTTAAGGATTTAGATTTTGGATTGTATCTGGATGGAGGAGAAGATTTGGGAGAAATCCTTATACCAAGAAGATATGTTCCCGTAAATTGTACGGTAGGTAGTGAATTGGAGGTTTTTATTTACCTTGATTCAGAGGACAGGTTGATTGCCACAACAGAAATGCCTGATGCCATTGTTGGTGAATTTGCCTGTCTTGAAGCTGTTTCGGTGGGAAAGGTTGGTGCATTTTTAGATTGGGGTTTACCTAAGGATTTACTGGTGCCTTTCAGAGAGCAAAAGGTAAATATCGAGAAAGGAAGAAAATATGTGGTTTATGTTTATCTTGATGATGAGAGTGGACGTATAGCAGCATCTTCAAAAATTGAGAAATTTTTGGATAATCTTCCTCCAGAATATGAGGAAGGACAGGAGGTAGATATAATGATAACCGCCAAAACGGATATGGGCTTTAAGGCGATTATTAATGGCTTACATACCGGGGTTATTTATGCCAATGAAGTTTTCAGGAAACTGTATAAAGGCGATAAGTTTAAAGCCTATATTAAAAAGGTTAGAGATGATGATAAAATTGATTTAATGCTTGAGAAGCCGGGTTATCAAAAAGTTGATAGTATTGCGCAGGCAATTTTAGATAAGATAAAAAGTTGCGGAGGCTTTATGGATGTTACAGATAAAAGTCCCGCCGATGAAATATCACGCAGGTTTGGAGTAAGTAAAAAGAGTTTTAAAAAAGCTATAGGTTCTCTTTATAAGCAACGCATCATCGCCATCGAAGATGAAGGGATTCGATTGTTAAAGGAATAAGCTTGAATAAGAAATATTAAAAGGCTCAGTTTGATCTGTCAAACTGAGCCTTTTTTGTAGTATAATAATGTTATTCGTTTCTAATTTCCTTTGCTTTAACCATCAAGTCATCATTTATGGCTTCATTATTAGGGCTTAAAGGCAATTGGTTTTCGCTGAGCAAGTTTATTTTATCAATAAAAGTCGACTGCAAATTGTAAAGAGCCTCGGAGCCGTCATTAAAAAGAATGTATTTGTGCGTTGCATTTCTAATGGCATAAGTTGAGGGTTCGGTTTCATAACCAATTTCTGAATATGCATATTCTCTTTTGGGAGCATTATTATCGCTTAGTAAACCTTTAAAACTATAGCTGTCGTGTATCTTTGTTGTTTTGTTGTCAGCTATTTCTGCAATGGTTGCAAATAGGTCGGTAGTATTAATTAGTGCATCTTCAGTCTCATTGATTCTACTAACTCCTTTTCCTGAAATAATCATGGGTACATTAATTCCTCCCTGATAAATAGAACCTTTTGCTCTTCGACTGTGGTGCTCTTGTGCTACTTTTCCGGGCGTCCCGTTATCACCTATAAAAATGATAATTGTATTGTCAATTTCCTCTTGACTTAGAGAGCCAAGTAGTCTGCCTATTTCTGTATCCATAGCTTCAATCATTGCCATGTAATAGGGTAACGGATCAGCATCTATGCTGGCCTGATCGGTCGGCAGGCTACCCTGAAAATGTAAATTGTCAGGAGGTAGATGAAAAGGACTATGAGGGGCATTGTAAGCCAACCATAAAAACCAGGGATCTGTCTGATTTGCAATCCAATCGATGGCCAAATCTGTATATTTACTTGTAGCGTATTCCAGGCAGGTTTTGCTTTGTCTGTTTTCAATTAACTGATATTCAAAGTAAGAAGGTAGTCCGCCATTTAACGATCCGGCATAATAATCAATACCCAGATTTAAGGGATGTTCCTCATCCCTGGATAAGTGCCATTTCCCAATTACTGCATTACTGTACTTTCCTCCGGTATTTGTGTCAATGTATTTCTGTAAAGATGTTTCAGATTCAGCCAATACATCATCAACTTTCATGACACTGGTGTTAAATCCATATTTACCCGTAATTATAGTAGCACGGGTTGGTGTACAAACAGGTGCAGACCACAGGTTATTAAACCTGATCCCGTTGCTCATTAATTTCTCCAAATTGGGCATGTGCGGTTTAATAGTTCCAATGTCATATCTCGGACAAGCATCTAAACCCATGTCATCAGCTATGATCAATAAAATATTTGGATTTTTGCTGGTTTCGCTGTCTTCAACTTTTATATCGGTTTCTTTAGTACAGGAAATCAATACGATCAGCGATATTAAAAATAGATATATTTTCATACTCTCAATGATTATTGGATGGTTCTTACACATCTTACATAGTTATATACGTATCGAACGTCACCCTGTGGACCAAAGTATTGAGGGTAGTCGTCTTTATTTCCGCTTTTAGGATCACTGCGTTGACAACCTGCACCATGTACATCCATTAATACATCATTCATTTTTCCTAAACCTTCACCAAATGCGATATAAACAGCACCAGCATATGGGTTGACTCCATCCAGATGAGTTGAGCTTGTCCAGAAGAATGGATAATGTCCCGGGTTACCTTCAGGATCGTTTATTTCGGTTGTTTCAAATAATGGATCAATGGCTGGTGAGTTTGTGGTTTGAGGAGATCTGGTGTAATCTACAATACTTTGTAACTCTTTAGCGTTGGGTAAACGCCAGTCGTTTTTGTTAGCAAGCTCTATGTTTTCAGCATAAGCCAAGGCTTCTTCCCAGTCTCTACTTATTCCGTCATCTGCCTTTTGCCACATTAATCCGGTTGCTAGATCACTAATTGTACCATCTCCGTTATCTATAAAGTCATTTGTGCCATAATCTGTATTTCCTCGAACCATTCGAAAGTACATCGTGTTAGCAGCTCCTGTTCTGGGATTATATTTAGGATAGCCTTTAATACGACCATCCACAAAGTTAACGCCAAATACTGTTGCATCTGCATTCATGGTTGTTCCCACATATTCTGTGGCCGACCAGGTTTGTGCATCAATTTCACGCTCACCTGTGCTGGTATTTCCCAGTGGCTGATCAAAATACTGAGTGTCGATAAACATTTCAAAAGCTGTTGCTCCCTGTACTTTCCCGGTGAAAAGTATTAGAGAGTAAAGTTCTTTAATGGTAGGAACCCGCCAATCAGTATAATTACCAAGGGTTGATTCACTGGCTTTAGTTGTTGCTTCTGCAAATGTTATTTTTTCGCCCATGTCTTTCTCCCACATCAGTCCGGTTACTTTATCCGTTATCGTACCATCTCCATTATCTATGTAAGAAGGCTGGTTTCCGGGGTAATTAGCATCCTGACCAAAGAAAGCATCGCCTTCGTTGGGAGAAGAAATAATGGCAATATCACTGTAAAAATCTGTTGTACCTGTACCAACAATAGTGTATGGGTGTTCCGGAGTGATAACCTCTTCTCCGTTTCCTTCATTACCAGAGTTATCCTGGTCTTTAATTTCAGTAGTATCATCCTTGCTGCAAGCGCATAAAAGAATTAAGGATATTAGCGTGTAAAGTATCTTATAGTTTTTCATACCTAAAATGTTTTATGTAGTTATACTTTATTTACATTGTGTATTCATGGGTGTTGAATTGTTTTTACACAAGTAAAATTAGCTTTCAATCCTGAGGATGTAAAAAGTATTCAACGAAATGGAATATTTTACCAATGTATGGTTATAAAAATAGGAGAAAATGGCTTTTGGGAAGTTAAATTTTAGGTAAGAGTTTTAAGAAGTCTGAATAAGATTACTGACTCCTTATGCCTATGGTGAAAAGAAGGCAGAGTTATGCGGTTAAGGTTGGTGATGAAATAAATGAGGGATGATATACGGTAAATACTTTACACGAAAAAAGCTGAACTCGACATGTTTACGCCGGGTTCAGCTTTATAATATGCGGATAATTATCTGTTTAGATATTAATAGCTGTCTCTGGCAATTTCACCATGTAAGGCAGCATCCAGTCCCATTTCTTCTTCCTGGGCAGTTACTTTTACCGGTGTTATTTTATTAATAACGTATAGCATACCGTATGTAAAAATAAATGCATAAACAGATGAAATGACAATGGCAGCGATTTGCTTAAAGAAGAAGTCTGTACCTCCATATATTAATCCATCAGCACCATTTGCATTGATTGTTTTTGTAGCAAAAATACCAAGCATGATGGTTCCTAATACGCCTCCAACACCATGTACACCCCATACATCCAATGCATCATCCCATTGAAAACGTTCTTTAAGTTGCACGGCCAGGTAACAGCCAATACCAGCTACAAAACCAATTAGAACAGCTGTGTTAATTGTAACATAACCTGCTGCAGGAGTAATTGTTGCTAGTCCGGCAATGGAACCGGTTAATAATCCAATAAAAGTTGGCTTTTTCTGGTCAGTTCTAAACCATTCAATGGCCAGCCATGTGATGGCTGCAACAGAAGCAGCTATGTCAGTATTTAAAAAGGCAATTGCAGTAATACCATTTACCGAAAGTTCTGATCCGGCGTTAAATCCATACCAGCCAAACCAAAGGAAACCTGTACCTACAGCTACCAAAGGAATACTGTTAGGTTTTGAATCAGGATTACGTCGGCTGCCAACATAAAATACAGAAGCCAGGGCTGCAGCTCCGGCAGTTGCATGCACAACAATACCTCCGGCAAAGTCAAGTACTCCCCAGTGTGCAAGAATTCCACCACCCCAAATCATATGTACAAAAGGGTAGTAAACAAATATTTGCCATAATATCAGAAATAAAATATAGGCTTTAAAGGTTACCCTGTTTGCAAAAGCACCGGTAATTAACGCCGGGGTAATAATAGCAAACATCATTTGGTACGATATAAATACCAATTCAGGGAAACGTTTGTCAGCGGAGTATAACGAATCAAGGCTAACTCCATTTAAAAAGGCTTTGTCAAAATTCCCGATAATAGCGTTCTCTCCTCCGCTAAAACATAAAGAATATCCAAAAGCCCACCACAATATAGTGGTGATTCCAAGTGATACAAAGCTTTGTATCATTACTCCAAGAATGTTTCTTTTACATGCCAACCCTCCGTAAAAGAATGCCAATCCTGGAGTCATGAGCATAACCAAACTAGTGGCAAGCAACATGAATGTTGTTGTTCCAGTATCAAACATGATAATAAATAAAAATTAATAGTTAAGCGATCAATATGCGCTGCAAAAGTATAAAAAAATAAACCACCCCTGTTTGTAAAGGGGGTGTCTTCTGGAATTGTATTTATTAATTTGGAGATGGGCTATTTTTAGAAAGGGTGGTGTTCAGTATGTTAGTTTGTTTTTGTAAAAAGTGACAAAAGTCACAAAAAGGTTTAATTTAGAATCGTTCAAAGTAGAAAAAGGGGGTGTAGATACGAATTAGCCAAATTAATGAGAGAAAGCACTAAAATAAGTATGGTGAAATATTCTTTTTTGTAAGAATCCACATCTATCCTAAACATTCATGTTGTTTTTAGGTAAATATTTAATTAAGTGTTTTTTCCTTAGTTTTTGTCATCAAGAATCAATTGTAGTGAAACGAAAATCATGAATGCAATTGAAAATATGCACTTATGAATAAAGAGTAAGTCGGGTTTGGGTGAAGCGCCAATTATTTTGGACATCTCTGATAAGAATCATAAAATAACTCTGTTATATTTACGCTTTAGATATAATTAAAGAGGTCTTTAACGTTTAGAACTAATTACCCAAAATAAATATGATGAATAAAATTGAAATTTGTAAAACCTGTAGTGAGAAACACTTTGATAAAGCACAAGGTATTGTATGTGGTTTAACTAAAGCTAAACCAACATTTGAGGCGACTTGCCCCGATTATAAAAAGTCAGAACAAACAGAGAAACTAATATCTAAAGTTCCGGTCAGACCTAATCGTCAACGTGCAAATATTGCCATGTTGCTAGTCTGGATTGTGTTAGCTTTTGAAGTGATTCTGTTGATTTCAAATTACATGCAATTTAGTTTATTGGACGGAGTAGCCGATGGTAAGGAAATTACTATGGATGAAGCAACAGCAAATGACGGAAGGGTACAATTTATTAGTCTTGTGTATTTATTGGTATTTATTGCTTCCGGGATTACATTTATTATGTGGTTCCGACGAGCTTATTTCAATTTAGGACAAAAAGTTAATCATTTATCACAGACAGACGGTTGGGCAGCCGGAGCATGGTTTGTTCCATTCATTAATTTGTATCGCCCTTACCAAATGATGAAGGAGTTGTATATAGAAACAAAAGAATACCTTATAAAAACAGGTGCTACCGTATCAGAAAAATTTACAACAGGTTCCCTAGGTATTTGGTGGACCCTATGGATTATAAGCGGTATTATAGGACAAGTAGTGTTTCGCTTATCTATGCGTGCAGAAACCATTGATGAGATGTTATTTATGACTACGTTGGAAATGGCGGAAAATATAATAGCTATCCCATTGGCCATAGTTACAGTTAAAATGATTAAAGATTATTCTGATGTAGAAGAATTACTTCAGGATAAACAGGAAATAAATCTATTAAGAGAAAGAGCGTAAGAGTATTACTGATATCTCATTCAAAGAAAAACTACCAGTGGTTGAATTATAGTAAACCGCTGTTTTTTTTATACCCTTCTATTTCTTAATTTTTTATATTTTTGCAGCTTAATTGAAAAAGTAAATATAACTAGATGTGGAGTCGATTGATTTTAAGATGAATAACAGTTTTTTTTAGTAAGTAATCATCTTTTATCTTTTGTCTTTTGTCTAAAATCTAAATAACAAAATGGAATTAGCAAGCACGTATAATCCCGCCGAGACCGAGGATAAGTGGTATAAGTATTGGATGGAGCAAAATTATTTTCATTCAGAACCGGATGAAAGAGAGCCTTATACGGTCGTCATACCACCACCAAACGTTACCGGAATGCTACATATGGGACATATGCTAAACAATACCATTCAGGATATATTGGTACGTCGTGCACGAATGATGGGTAAAAATGCTTGCTGGGTTCCGGGTACCGACCACGCTTCTATTGCTACAGAGGCTAAAGTGGTTAACAAGTTAAAAAACGAAGGAATTGATAAAGCAGACCTTAGTCGTGATGAGTTTTTGGGTCATGCCTGGGACTGGACCGAGAAACACGGAGGTATAATCCTTGAGCAATTAAAAAAGCTTGGTGCTTCTTGCGATTGGGACAGAACCTGTTTTACCTTAGACGAAACCCGCAGCCAGGGAGTAATTGATACTTTTGTGAAGCTTTACGAAAAAGGATTGATTTACCGTGGAGTACGTATGGTAAACTGGGATCCGGATGCATTAACTGCGGTTTCGGATGAAGAGGTGGTGTATAAAGAAGTTCATTCAAAACTTTATTACCTACTATATAAAATTGATGGAGAGGAGGGGCATGTAACTATAGCTACTACTCGTCCTGAAACAATTTTGGGAGATACAGCTGTATGTATTAATCCTAACGACGAGCGTTTCAAGCATCTTAAAGGAAAAAGAGTTTTGGTACCATTACTCAATCGTTCTATTCCAATTATTGAAGATGAGTATGTAGATATGGAGTTTGGTACAGGGTGTTTAAAAATTACACCTGCGCACGACCTTAATGACTATGAGATTGGTATGCGCCATAACTTAGAGAGCATCGACATATTAAATGACGATGGTACTTTAAGCGAGGCAGCCGGAATGTTTGTGGGGAAAGATCGTTTTGAGGTTCGTGAAGAAATTATTCCTGAATTACAAAAAAACAATAATCTTTTAAAAGTAGAAGATTACGATAATAAAGTAGGTTGTTCGGAAAGAACAGGAGCTGTTATTGAGCCTAAGCTTTCTACACAGTGGTTCTTAAAAATGACCGACATGGCTAAGGTGGCTTTGGATGCTGTAATGACCGATGAGGTTCAGTTTCACCCTGCCAAGTTTAAAAATGTTTACCGTCACTGGATGGAAAACGTTAAGGACTGGTGTATCTCGCGTCAGTTATACTGGGGGCACAGAATACCGGTATATTATTTAGATAATGGTGATTTTGTAGTGGCTTCAAATGAAGAAGAAGCTGTGAAACTGGCTCAGGAAAAATCAGGAAATAGCGCCTTAACCATTGCTGACTTAAAACAAGAAGAAGATGTTTTAGATACATGGGCTTCTTCATGGTTATGGCCAATTTCTGTATTCGATGGGTTTAATCCGGATAAGAATGAAATAGATTATTACTATCCAACAAGTGATTTGGTAACAGGTCATGATATTATCTTTTTCTGGGTAGCACGTATGATTATGGCGGGATATGAATTTAAAGGCACGTTCCCGTTTAAAAATGTGTATTTCACTGGAATGGTTCGAGATAAGCAAGGCCGTAAAATGAGTAAGCAATTGGGTAACTCTCCTGATCCATTGGATTTAATAGCGCAATATGGAGCTGATGGTGTTCGTGTGGGTATGCTATTGTGTTCTCCTGCCGGAGGTGATTTATTATTTGATGATAGCTTAACAGAGCAAGGACGTAATTTCTCCAATAAAATCTGGAATGCCTTCCGTTTGGTAAAAGGATGGAATGTGGATGAGTCTATCGCTCAGCCAGAGAGTGCAGCTAAAGGTATCGAGTGGTTTAGCCATAAGTTAAACGAAACCATTAATTTGGTTAACGATCATTTTAGCAAGTTCCGTATTTCGGATGCTTTAATGGCGGTTTATACTTTGTTCCGCGACGACTTTTCGTCATGGTACCTGGAAATTGTGAAGCCTGGATATCAACAACCAATTGATGGAGCTACTTACAAAGCAACCATCGAAAATTTTGATAAAATATTAAGATTGCTTCACCCATTTATGCCGTTTATTTCAGAGGAAATCTGGCAATTGTTAGACGAACGCAAGGAGGGTGAAAGTATTATGGTTGCATCAATGCCAGTTGCTACCGAGGTAGATGAAAAGTTATTGGCAAGCTTCAGTTTAACGCAAGAAGCTATTGCAGGTGTTCGTAACATCCGTAAGCAAAAAAATATTCCTAATAAGGATGTCATTGCTTTAAGCATTTTAGACAATGCCGGATATGATAAAACTTTTGATGCCGTATTAGCTAAATTGGCCAATGCTACAGAAATTACTTTTGTAACTGAAAAAGTGAATGGAGCTTTATCGTTTATGGTGAAGGCCAATGAGTATTTTATTCCATTGGGTGATTTAGTGGATGTTGACGCTGAAGTAGCTCGTTTAGAAGAGGAGTTAAAGTATAACAAAGGCTTTTTAACTTCGGTAATGAAAAAGTTAAGCAATGAGCGTTTTGTGAATAATGCGCCGGAAAAAGTAGTGGCCATTGAAAAACAAAAACAAGCTGATGCAGAAGCTAAAATTAAAGCTTTAGAAGAAAGCATTGCTAACCTGAAAGGTTAGGGAAAATAGATTATTAGATCTTATATAATAGGACAAACGCCGCATTTTGCGGCGTTTGTTGTTTTATGAAATTTGTAATCTCACTCAATTGATTATTGCTTTACCACCTTAAATGTTTCGTCATTAACGCTGATTAAGTAATAACCTTCCGGTAAAACAGCCGTTGAAACTGTATTTACACCACTATGTAAAGTTTGTTGTAATACAATGCTTCCGGTAAGGTTATAGATTAGCATATAGCCCGAGCTTTCGGTTTCAACTGTAATATGCTGATTAAATACAGTAGGATATACCCTCAAAACAGAACTAGATTTATCTTCTACTGAAGTAGGGGTGTAGTTAAAAGTTTCTCTTTGGTTGTTCACATATATTTTTGAATCATTATCCCAGTTTTGGGTAATGCGCAATAGCTTTTTAGAAGTACCGCCCTCATAAGTAATATTATAAAGAGAACCCCAGTTAGTTATCCAGTTTTCATCTCCGGTGTGGTTTTCGGTTTTCTCTTCAGTTCTATTACCAAAAGAATCGAAGCTAACAGAATATTTATCGGCCGAAGTTAGTACACCTGCAACATAGGTGTGAGAAATATTGTAGTTTAACATAGCAGTGGTATAGTTTTCGTCGAAATAGGTTGGTAACCACGAACTGCCATTCCATATTTCATCAAAATAACTTACCAAATTTGTCATTTGTTTCCAGGTCGACCTGCTGTCATACACCCAGTCGGTATCCCAAACAGAATAGGTTTCAATAGTGGTAGGCGGTGTTCCTCCACCATTGCCATCGGGGTATGAACCTTCCATTTTTTCGTCATTGGTATAGTTGGCACCATCATTTATATCGCCCGAACCGTTATAGGTTTGATATGTATAATGATTAGGGTAGCTGGTTTCAACAGTGCCCACCGGATCCCATACATACCAGCTTACATCGGTATAACGACCAGCTAACACAAAATCATTACCGTCATGCGCGTATTCAAAAGCGTGGGTTAAAATATTACTTTCGTTATAAAACCATTCAAATTTTATTTTGGGTACCCATACGCCACCTTCTCTTTCATATTCTATCTCAACGGTAATTAAATTCCCAACGTAGGTATAGTCGGTTTTTCTTCCGCTTTCTTCAACCCAGCCAACACCAAATTGATAGCTGGAATATAATTCTTCTGTTTGGTTTCCATGAGAGTCATATAGCAAAATATTGCTGTTCCCGCTAAGTGTAACCCAGTCTGAACCACTCCAGGTAGAATAGGTGTATTCATACTGTTCGTTTTGTTCATTGTATTTATAATCTTCTTTGCTAACATTAACATACTGTTCTAAACCGCCATCGTAGTTTTCAGTTATGACCTGTGTTAAATTGCTATTTTCATCATAGGTATAGGTTTTTCGGTCGTAAGGCGATGTTGCCAGGGTAATATTTCCGTTCACATCATATTGATAATGCGTAGTTCCGGAGAATTGCCAGGCTGCTCCATCCCAGTTGTCAAAATCAATACTGGAAGGCATATAGGCTTCTTGTGCACTTTTAAGCACCGGTTTTTCTGTTTTAATATTGTTTTTAGCTCTTTGGCCAAAAGGATTTGTTTTTTTTGCAGTAAGAGATAGTGAAACTACAAAGGCAATAAGGAGAGTAAACGTTTTTTTCATTGTAGTAAAAATTAGGTAAGTAATACCAAAATAAAACATACACTAAATCAAATTGTTGCAGGATAAAAGGTGTTTGAAAACATGAGCAAAACTCTTGACATTTGAAAAAGGCAGTGAAGAGGTTGTAATTCAAATTTGGTTTTATGCAAAAAACGATTGGCGTTTAAGTTATACTAAAAGCAATAATTCTCTGGTTGGTTTAATGATCGGCTGAGGCTGTTCAAGCTCATTAGAACTGATATAAGTACTTTAAAACTCCTGATATACAGGAATCACTTCAAGTCCTTTGTCTGTTAACTCTTTTTTTACCTGGCTAAATTTTCGGGTAAAACCCAATAGGTAACCTCCACCGCCCGAACCGCATAGTTTTAGTAAATAATCGTTTTGGGTTATTCCTTCTTCCCAATACTTTAAAAACTCATCCGGGATCATTTCTTTAAGATATTGAAGTTGAAATTTAGAAAGTTGTTTCAGGTGCGTATAAAAGCTGGTAATATCTCCTTTGAGTAAGGAATGAATGCACTTGTTGGTGGTAGGTATTAATTCGTTTTTTATTTTTTGTATGTAGCCCGGATTTAAGCATTTTTTCATAAACAAGTCAACCAGCGGTGCTGTTTTTCCTGTTTGGTGGGTGTTAACAATAAAAACAGCATCATCGCTTTTGATGTTTTTCCTTGATATGCCTATGGATGAAATATCTTTTTGGTTTTTAATAAAAAGAGGGTAGCGTAAATAACAAATAAGCGGATCAATACCTGAGCTTTTGCCATGAAAGTAGGATTCCAATAAAGCAAAAATATGCTTTAACTCTTGCGTATCCTCTTTTGATAAACCAGCTTTGGGTTCAATGCGATTAATTCCGTAAGCTTTGTAAATTGCCGCTACCAGTGCACCGCTGCTGCCCAAGCCATAACCTTCAGGTATGCTCGATTCAAAATATAAACCTTTATTAATATCTTCACTTAACTGGTCAGTGCTGATATATTTACGGGCATGCTGTTGCAGGTAAGTAACATATTCTTTTAGTTGCAAGTTTGAATTTTTAGCAAAATCTAAATCGGTATATCCGGAGCTGTTCATAAAGGTTAATACTCCGTTAAAGTGTGCATATGGAATGGTTAATCCGTTAGAATCAAATAGTATGGAGTACTCTCCAAATAAAAGAACTTTAGAATAAAAGGTGCTGTTTTTACTATTTAATGACATGTTTATTTGTTCAATTCAATTGGACCTAGGCCTATTTCATCATCAATGCATATATTATTGGTGCAATAACGAAGTAGCTTTTTTTCAATAAACTCCTGAACTTCCTTTTTGTTCGCTGCCGGATACAATACATGAATATTAGGGCCTGCATCAATAGTAAAGCAAATCGGTATGTTTTTCGTTTTTCTGAATTCGCGTATCAGTTCAATTATTTTTAATGACTCAGGCAAAAGTAAAGTGTAGCCTGGAGTGGAACTCATCATAAGGCCATGTAAACTTAAGGCCTCTGATTCTGTGATTTCAATAAAACGCTCCATGTCACCATCTTTTAGCGCTTTTATAATTTCTTTGGTGTGATTGTTGGCCTGTGTTATTCTTCCCTGTTTGTAAGGATGGTTTTCCATGAGCTGGTGCCCTGCAGTACTGCTAATGGCCTTCTTTTCTTTACTTACAATGAGTATACTATCCTGAATGCTCTTGAATACCGGATGAATAGCATCATTAACAGGGATGGCATATTGATTGCTACTGTGATGTAGTTCTGATGTTTTACCCCAGCGTACCCAGCCACCGTATACAGATCGTGACGCACTGCCGGAACCCAGTCGTGCACATTCAGATATAATATTAGAGTCGTATGTTTGGTTGGTTATTTGTTGATGAATTTTACCTAAAGATATTGCTAATGCTGCAAAACTACTTGCGGAAGATGCAATACCTGATGAGTGCGGGAAGGTGTTTTCGCTACGGATGTTTAAATGGTAATGATTAAGCCAGGGAAAGTAAACGGATACACGGCTGAAAAAGACCTTAAGTTTTTCTTCGAAGCTTGTGTTTTGCTTTCCCTCAAATAAAAAGTTAAATGAAAATTCTTTCTGATTGTGTTGATATGCATACTTAATGTATGTACTGGTAACAGCGTTTTTCAAGGTAAAACTTACCGAAGGATTTACCGGAAGCTGAATGTCTGTTTTTCCCCAATATTTAACTATGGCTATATTAGACGGGCACTGGTATGTAACCTCCCCGCTTTTGCATTTATAATCGGTTTGATCAAAATTCATTTATACACTAATTAAATAGTGCAGAAAGCTTAATAAGAACGGTTGGTGAAAATAAACCTTTTTTATGCAGTTTTACTTTATTCAGCATTTAATACCAAATCATAGTATTTAAAAATGGTATTTAGGTTTTTGCTTCTAAAATAATCGTTTACATACTGTTTGGGATGATCACTCACAACCATTACAAAATCGCCGCCCCATGCACCTAATGATTTAATAGAACCCTTAAAGTCGCTAAATTGTTTTTGCATGACGGATGTTTTTCCAATGGTTTCGCCAATAATTGTTTCATGCTCTTCCATTAAGTTCTTAAACTCAGTTAGGTTGCTACAAACAGACATTAAGGTGGAGATAGCGCTAATACGACTAATTTTTGCCGGATCAATCTTTTTCTTATGAAAACCCTTAATAGAAGATTTTGAACTTTGCTTATTTCCCAAATACACAAAATAAATACAATCTTTAAATGAAGGATTAAAACTCACTTCTATACATTGAGGCTTGCCGTTATTGATTTGATAAAAGATGGCTTTGTTGTGTTTGGCGTTAGCAATATCGTAACCAGAACCTTTAAAAGTATTTTTTAGTAGTTCGTATGGATCAATCTTTAAAAATTTTGAGAGATTGTAAATTAAAGTTGAACTACTTCCCAATCCCCACTCCGGCATAAAGTCCATTTTAGTAACGATATTTAGGCCTTGCAGGTTAGATAAGTTCATCTTGCTCATTTTTATCGCACAACGAAGTGTTTGTTGCAGAGTCTTGGCAAAAGTATCATCGCTTGAATAAGTAATGGTTAGCTTATCGTTAAAAGAAACCTTATGCCAAGGTCCGTTGGGATGATGTGCTTCCCAGGTTATACCATCTTGATTATTTTGGTATACATCCATCGATTGCCCAAGTTGAAGAGGTACAGAAAGCGTTTTGGCTCCTCGTAATACCATATATTCACCCGACAATAAAAGTTTGCCGTTTCCTTTGCTCGAAAAAATATTGTTATGCTGCTTAGCTGTATTCATTATTGATGTAAAATGTTGCCTAGCTTAAGGTTTGGAATACTGTTGTTTTATGATTTACCAGAAGATGTAAGATCATCTAAAAATCGTTTGACAGCAGACTGGCTCACAGTTTTGTCACTAAAATAATCCATTGCCTTTGTTTTTGCGGTATCAGAAGCGTTAAAAGATGTTAGAATATTTGACAAGTGCATTTTCATGTGTCCTTTTTGAATACCAGAGGTGACCAAAGCTGCCACTGCCGAAAAGTTATTGGCCATTCCTGCAGCAGCTGTAATCTGCATTAGTTCAGCTGCATTGGGATTACCCAAAAGTTGTAAAGATAATTTAGCCATTGGATGCAACCTGGTTAAGCCGCCTACAGTGCCAATGGCTAAAGGAATAGTGATGGTATAGCAGAATGTGTCTTTTGAAAGTGTTAGTTTACTTAGGGATGAATATTTTCCGTTTCGGCAGGCATAGGTATGAACATTGGCTTCAAGGGCTCTAAAATCGTTACCTGTAGCTAATATAACGGCATCTACTCCGTTCATGATACCTTTATTGTGGGTAACGGCTCGGTGTGAATTATGTGTAGCCAGCTTAACTGCTTTATTAAAGCGTTGTGCAAATTCCTCGGCCGAATAGTAGCCACTGTATGCTTTCAGCTTATCGATAGGGCATTCAACAGTGCATTCAACTATACAGTCAGGAGTGTAGTTCGATAAAATGGCCATGTTAATCTCAATATGCCTATCGCTGTCTTTCGAAATCAACAGGTTTTTTAAGGCCACACCCATTTCCTCTAAACAGGAGTTAATGAAGTTGGCACCCATTGAATCGGCTGTTTCAAAACTTACCAACAGGCAACAGGTGTGCTCGTCGACTTCTGCCTCCTGCGAAAGCTCCATTTTTGTGATACCTCCGCCACGCAGTTGCATGCTTTTGGTAATGTCGGCTACAGATTCTCTGAGGGTATCTTCAATTTCCGTAAGCATCTTGTTTAACTCATGATAGGTCCAGTGTGTGGTAAAAAAGAGTTGTCCTGTTTTTAAGGTTGAGATTACCTTAGTTTTAAAACCGCCGTTGGCACTCCAAAATTTGGCAGCCTTAGAAGCGGCAGCAACCACTGAGCTTTCTTCAATAACCATCGGTATAGCATATTCTTTGCCATTGATGTTGAATCCTGGCGCTATCCCGTAAGGCATAAAAAAGTTGCTTAAGGTGTTTTCAGAAAATTGGTTATACAATTCCTGAAGACTGGTATGTTGATGTTGTAATAATGTTTCTTTAAAATCGTTGTGTAAACCAAACTGTTGCATCAAGGCATCTACCTTTTGGGGTACAGTAAGTTTTGAGAAACCTTTTATCATGATATTGTTCTCCTTGTTATTTTATTGATTTCACAGAGGTTTTATGCAATTCTTGTTTGTGAAATACACATAAATAAATTTTATTCCCATTACGTCAGCTCAAGCCACTGGGGCTTTTACTTTTTTCCTTCAGTTGAAGAAAGAAACAAAAAAAACTGCCGACTGGTTCCTCACTTACCCACATTGGTTTTGTTGATGAGAAATAAAGAACTCGCTGCGCTCAAACAGCTTTATTTCTTTTCATCAACTTCAACCTGTGGGTCCCAAGCTGCGGAATCCAAGTCGGAAAACTATAGCTTCGCACTCAAAACAACTTTAATGTGCTAACAAGTTTTTATCTTCTTTTAAAGTTTTACTATTTCTTCACCTTTAAAAAGGTATCCGCCAACTGCCATCCTTTTGCCAACTGTGAAATAAAATTCTGAAGGTGTTCGTAATCTTTAATAGCATATTGTAAAAATGCCGATCCCATGCCAATGATGGCCGGAAGCTTACATATTTGTGTCAGGTAATAACCGTCGAGCAAGGATGTAATACCTCCTGAAATAATAATATTTTTACATTTTACCTCTACTTCATCTACAATTTGGTTTACCATTAAAGTCATTTCTTCTGCTGTATGACCAACTGCAGTAAAGCCCTGGAAAATGCTATTGTTTCCGGTACTTCTCATCTGCTCCAGCTTGGTAAAGTTGGTTCCGCCAAGAGCACCAAATTCAATGCCTGCCAGATCCATCTGCAGTAAAGCTTTTAAGCTTTCATAGCCCATTCCCTGACCAACCTCTTTAACTATGATTGGGGATTTAACCTTCTCCAATACTTTTTGAATGGTTTCGATGGGCGGGTGCATAAAACGGTCGCCCTCGGGTTGAAACGCCTCCTGAAGCGGGTTAATATGAATGATGGTACCATCGGCCTTGAGCTGCTGGTTCAGGAAATCAATTTTATCGAACTCACCTTTTTCTACCAGTTTTTCTACCTGAGCAATGCCCAGATTCGAAAACAGGGGATAATCATCGCCAATATATTCACGAACTTTAAAATCGTTCCAGAAATCGTCCGAATCAAAAAGAACACGGCACGAACCCAGGCCCATGCCTAAACCAAATTCACCAGCTGCTTTAGCCAGTTTGGCGTTAATAGAGGCTGCTTTTTTGGTACCACCCGTCATTGAAGAAATCCAAAACGGGTGCTTAATTTTCTTACCTAAAAAATTAATTGCTTTAAATTCTTTATTCGGGTGTGCTGCCAATAGTGGCTCATACATAAACCTTTTATCTGCTTTAGCCCGATTAACAGAAGCTTCAAAAGCCAGGTGGAGGTGTTCTTTTTTACGATCTTCCATAGAGTAAAAAAAAGAAAGTTTATCGACAATTACAATCCAAGACCTCGTGAAATAACCAATTTAAGTATTTCTGTTGTTCCTTCGCCAATTCTTAAAATCCTGTGATCACGATAGAAACGTTCGATATCCTGGTTTTTAAATAATCCTGCGCCGGCAAAAATCTGTACGCCTTCGTCGGATACTTCGGCAGCCACATCGCTACAGTATAGTTTGGCCATGGCGGCTTCTTTGCCAAAAGGTTGGTTGTTATCTTTTAACCAACAGGCTTTATACAGCAGGTTGCGTGCAAGTTCTATTTTTAAATCCATATCAGCCAGTTTAAACTGAATACTTTGAAAATTAGAAATAGGCTTACCAAATTGCTCACGTTCTTTTGCATAGGTCAATGCCATTTCAAAGGCTCCTTGTGCTAAACCAAGTCCCATAGCTGCTATCGACAATCGACCCGAGTCGAGCGTTTTGAGCATTTGCCCCAGTCCTTTGTTTTCAGTTCCTAAAATATCTGCATCAGCTACCAGACAGTTATCCATATTAATTTCGGCAGTATCTGAAGCTCTCCACATCATTTTTCCCAGGGTTCGTTGTGTAGAAAATCCGGAAGTATCTCTTTTTACCAGGAAAGTGGAGTAGGTGGACTTACCGTCTTTTTCGCCTGTTTGGGCCAAAACAGTAATACCATCCATCAGCTCGTTGCTTCCGTTGGTGATGTATCGTTTCCTTCCTTTAATGCTCCAGCCATCAAGCATTTTTGTGGCCTTGGTATCTACTCCTCTGGCATCCGATCCGGCATTGGTTTCGGTTAAGCCGAAGGCCCAAAGCTTATTACCGTTTAACAAATCTGGCAGCAAACTTTTCTTTTGTTCTTCGGTACCAAAGTTATAAATGGGAGCCACACCTAAAGAGTTGTGTGCTGCCATGGTAGCCGCCTGCGATCCGTCTACACGTGCAATTTCTTCCACGGCTATAATATAGGAGATGGTGTCCATTCCCAGACCACCATATTCTTCGGGAATATCAATTCCGTATAAACCTTCGCGGCCCATTTTTTGACTCAGTTCAACCGAAAATGTTTCATTGGCATCCAGTTCCTGCGCCAAAGGTTTTATTTCTTTTTCGGCAAACAGCCTTACCTTTTGTCTAAAAGCTTCTTTTTCGTTAGTGTAATAAGGATTCATATTTATGTTAGTTTTTTTTATTTTTTAGCTGTTGGTTATTTGTTGTTAGTTCATAGTTCATAGTTCTTAGTTGTTGGTTATTGGCTATTAGTTATTGGTTTAGGAAATCATTTTTACCGGTCAAAACTCCATTTTTCCGTTGCCGGGATCCGTTTTTCTATCCCAAACATTCATTTTCCCCTGTTAAAAATCCATTTTTCTTTTTCAAAGATTGATTTTTCCATCTCTAATATTCATTTTATCTGAGCGAATACAGATTTTATCTGCATCAAAACTCATTTTATTGGGTTAAACATTCACTTTATCTCATTAGTCTGTTTCAATCAGCAACTGATAGAGTTGTACCTGGTCGCCCTTGTTTACTGATATTTTGGTTATAGTGGTATCTTTCCATGCCTGAATACTATTTTCTGTTTTCATGGCTTCGAGTACCATTAAAGGATTTCCTTTTTTTATGGTTTGCCCTTCTTTAACCAGTATATCAATGATTTTACCCGGCATAGGCGCTTTTAAAGTCTTTATTTTGCTTTCATTTACTTCATCACCCCGGCGTTTGGTACGTTTGGGTATATCACTAATCATCCGTTTCGCACCGTTGTGCTGAATAAAAAACTCCATATTATTACCCACCAGGTAATTAATAATGGAATGATTACCCTTAATAATAAAAGAGAGCTCATTTTGTTCAATGCGGATGTCTGAAATTTTAAAAGGTTTTTCGTTATCTATTTGAAGTGTAATGCTATCTGTAGTAAGTTGGTTAATCAAAATACGGATTGATTGACCATCGAAATGTATTTGGTGCTGTTGTAATTGTCGCCAATATCCTGTTTGATTCCAAATGTTATGATGTTCCTTTGTAAAATGGTTTTTAAGTATAGTGTAAGAACCGGCAATAATTTCAAGTTCTTCGGTTTTAACAGGATTTTTACTTAAGAGATGCGTTTGCTTGTTTTTAAAGAATGATGTGGAGTATTCGCCACGTTTAAAATCTTTATCCTTTAAAACCCTAATAATAAGTTCGCGGTTGGATTCTACCCCAAATAAAGCATAGTTCAATAAAAAGTTTTCTAATCGCGCAATGGCCAGATTCCTGTTGTTAGCCAGGGATATTACTTTTTTTAGGAGCGGATCAAACTTAGGATTTAGGTTTTCGGTAGCTTGTGCTCCGCCATCGATTCTGATGTGAGGGTGCGAAGGAATATGCGTGCCAATGATTTTACCAAACGAAGGCATAAAGTTGTCTTCCGGATCTTCGGCATAAATGCGTGCTTCAATGGCATGTCCGCATATCTTTACCTCTTCCTGAGTAAAGGAAAGGGGCATTCCTGATGCGATCATTATTTGTTCTTTAACAATGTCGATACTTGTTATTTCTTCGGTAACCGGATGCTCTACCTGTATGCGGGTGTTCATCTCCAGGAAATAATGTTGCATATCGGGCGTTAACAAAAACTCTACTGTTCCGGCACTGGTGTAATCAATTTCTTTTGTTAAGGTTAAAGCATCATTTATAATGTTTTGACGTACTTTTTCCGGTAGGTTTGGCGCCGGAGCTTCTTCAATTACCTTTTGATGCCTGCGTTGTATGGAGCATTCTCGCTCGTACAGATGAACGGTATTGCCGTGCTCGTCGGCCAATACCTGTACTTCAATATGTCGTGGATTTTCAATGTATTCTTCAATGTATACAGAAGGATTGCCAAAATACCTTTCAGCTTCAGCCGCTGCGCGTTGAAGTTCAGCAGGAAGATCTTTTAAGCAGTTGATAACGCGCATGCCTTTACCACCGCCACCTGCAGCAGCCTTAATGATCAGCGGAAGTTTTAACTCAGAGGCTTTTTCAACAACTTCGTTAAAGGCACCATTTATTTTTTTAAGTAAAGGTACCTTGCACGAACGGGCAATTTCATTGGCTACCTCCTTATTTCCCATTAGCCTTATTTGTTCGGCCGTGGGACCAATAAAGGTTATGTTGTTGCTGCTACATAAACGGGCAAAATCGGCATTCTCCGATAAAAAGCCATATCCGGGATGAATAGCATCTGCTTTATATTTATGCGCTAATTCTACAATATGTTGGGCATTCAGGTATGTTTCTTCGAGGCTGTCTCCCGTTAAAAGTGCTTTAAAATCAGCTTTTTCAACATGCAATGATTCTTCTTCATCCTTAGTGTAAATGGCTATTGTTTTAATACCCATTTGCCTGGCGGTTTTAATAATGCGCACAGCAATTTCGCCACGGTTAGCAATAAGAATTCTATTTAGCTGATGGTATGTTTTTTTCATTATTCCAAGATGGTTTTCGTTTTTCAAAAAAGGCTGTAACACCTTCTTGTCCTTCAGTTGATGTTCGCGCATTGGCAATCATCCGCGCACAAAACAGCAGTGTCGATTCATCGTCGGCTTTTTCTTCCAGTCGATGTATCAGAGCCTTGGTTTTGATGAGCGCATCGGGTGCTGCCTGCAATATTGTTTCTGCAATTTCCAGGGTTTTTTCCCGCACGGGAATACCTTTGGCGATATAATGGATAAGGCCTTCGTCTTTGGCTTCCTGAGCGTTAAAAGGTTCGGGCAGTAATAATCTTTTTCGGGCATTACTATTGCCCATCTTTGTTAAAATATAAGGGGCAATGGTAGCCGGTACAATGCCCAGTTTAACTTCGGGAAAGCCAAATACCGAGGTGGATTCGCAAACCACAAAATCGCAGCATGTCATTAATCCTACAGCTCCTCCAAAAGCAGATTTTTGCACCTCGCAAATAACAGGAGTAGGGAAGTTGTGTAAGGATTCGAACAAGGCATTAAATAATTTAGCGTCGTTAATGTTTTCGGTTTTGGATTGCGATAAACCTTGTTTCATCCATTCTAAATCGGCACCTGAACAAAAGTGGTTTCCTTCGCCATAAAGAATTAACAAACGAAACGAACGATTGCTTCTCTGTTCATCCAGAACACAAAGAAGTTCTTTAATCATTTGTTTGTTGAGCGCATTTCTTTTTTCAGGACGATTTAATCCTAAATAGGCAATTTGATCTCTAATATAAAAGCTTACTGTTTCCATGGTTACATTCTAAAAATGCCGTATGATGACGATTCGTTGGATTTATTTTGTGCTACGCTTAAGGCTAAACTTAATATGGTTCGGGTATCGGCCGGATCAATAATGCCATCGTCCCATATTCGGCTGGTGGCATAATAGGGGGAGGCCTCTTTTTCAAATTCCTCAATGGTTTGTTTACGCATGGCTTGTAATTCTTCATCAGAAATTGAGCTGCCTGTGGCTTTGGCCTGATCTTTTTTAACCGTACTTAATACATCGGCTGCTTGTTGCGGTCCCATCACCGAAATACTTGAGTTGGGCCACGTAAACAACAGGCGGGGACCAAATGCTCTGCCGCCCATGGCATAATTACCGGCACCATAACTGCCACCAATCATTATGGTAAAAAAAGGAACCTTGGTGTTGGCTAAGGCATTCACCATTTTGGCACCATCCTTGGCAATACCTTTTTTTTCGTATTCTTTACCCACCATAAAACCCGTAATGTTTTGTAAAAATACCATAGGTAGCTTACGGTTGTTACACAGCTGAATAAAATGCGCCCCCTTTTGCGCTGATTCAGAAAACAGGATGCCGTTGTTGGCCAATATACCTACGGTAAAACCGTTGATGCAGGCAAAACCTGTAACCAAAGTAGCTCCGTAATCGGGCTTAAACTCGTTAAATTCTCCCTGGTCGGTCAGGTGCTTAATAAGCCCGCGAACATCTTTTTGATGGCTGCCTGCCACCGGAATTTCTTTATAAATATCATGAGGAGCATATAAGGTGGGGCGAGCCTCTTCTTTTACATGCGTTTCTTTTTTGGGGACGGGTAAACTTTTAAAGATGGTTCGGCAGATTTCAATGGCGTGATGATCATCATCCGCCAAATGATCGGCAACTCCGGATTCGGAAGTGTGGAGTTTTCCGCCTCCCAGTTCCTCTGCTGTAACTTCTTCTCCGGTAGCAGCTTTTACCAATGGGGGGCCGCCTAAAAATATGGTACCCTGATTTTTAACGATAATGGTTTCGTCGCTCATAGCCGGTATGTAAGCGCCACCTGCAGTACACGATCCCATGACAATACTTATTTGCGGTATTCCTTTGGCCGATAAGCGTGCCTGATTGTAAAAGATACGCCCAAAATCATCTTTGTCAGGAAATACATTGGCCTGCTCAGGCAAAAAGATTCCTCCTGAATCTACCAGATACACACAGGCCAAATTATTCTGCTCTGCAATTTCCTGGGCTCTAAGATGTTTTTTTATGGTTTCCTTTACATATGTACCTCCTTTGGTAGTGGCATCATTAGCAATAATCATGCTTTCACGCCCCTGAATAACCCCAATGCCTGTGATGATTCCGGCAGAAGGGAAACTGTTTTTATATTGATTGTAAGCAGCCAGGGCAGAGAGCTCAATAAAAGGAGTTTGTGCATCAACCAACATGTTAATACGGTCGTGTACAAGTAGTTTCCCTCTTTTGGTATGACGCTCTTTTTGCTTTGTATTTTGATGCAGAGGTTCATTTAATTTATGCTTAAATTCCTGCACAAAATCCGGTGTGCTTATATCAGAAGATTTGTTTTTACTGGTCATTATTTTTAAGTCTTATAGCTGTTCTAATAACCATTGTGCCTGCAAAATGTTTGATGCATTGGCCATTTGTATGGACTATAATGACTTAAGAAAGGAGAGCGTAATTATTTGCTCTTAAAAAGAAGAACACTAAAAACAGAAAAGGTAAAATGATATTCCGGCTTAGCGGTCTATTAAAACTACAAAGTAGTTTAAATAAATAACCCCGGATGGAATCCAGGGTGTAAGTGATAAGGATTAAGAATCCTGAAGGGATTCAATACTAATGCTGTATAACAAACAATTTATTTCCTGTTGATGTCGAAAATGGTACCATCATCAAACATGCCTTTGAGTTCCAATTTCGACATTACATAAATGTCTTTGTCGTAGCATGAGTCTACATCAATTTTTTCAATCCCGCTTTTCGTTGAAAAGGCATAGTTATTATTCACAAAGAAAACACTGTCTTCGTTAACCTCGATAACTTTAAGTGTCGAGAACTCATTTGTTCCGGCTTCATACTCATAAACATCACCAGCCAGTGGGTTGTTAATGTATTCCAGCTCATCCTGGGCCTCAAGTTTTTCAGAGATCATGGCAAAACCAACAATTAAAGCAATAATCACCATACCTGATAAATGCCAGACCGGCATAGCTGTGTTGCTTTTAAATTCCTTGTATTCTCTTTTAATATCTTCGGGCATTTCTTTGGCTTTAAAGGTTTTGCCACAAGCATTACATTGCGTTCCGCCTGTTTTACCTAAAGGAATCAAAGGAATCCAGAAAATATGAACATATCTGCCATAAATACTACTGATGATGCCGCCTTTTTCCTGGCAGTCAGGACATGTTAAATGAGGTTGTTTTGTTGTGCGAATGTGTGAAGATTTCCATCCATAAATGATCATAAGGATTTTGTTTAAGTTAGTTAATTAAGGTGCTTGAAGATACGTAACATTAAATAAATGGCAAATCTGGATTTTACGTAAATAACAGACGATGTTTTTACTCTTGTGTTTGTAACGGAAATATAGACTCTTACCAGCAATGATTACTATAAAAAAAAGGATTGAAGCTATGCATGATAGTTCAATCCTTAATTTAAAAGAGAAGATGTTTAATTTGCAAATAGTTAGTTAAACTATTTGTGGTAAGCGTACTAATATCCTATACAAGTTCGCACGATAGCTGTTTAACAGTTTTTTCATGTTTAGAGGTTTGAGACTTGTTATTTTCAATGGCTTTATTCAGTCGAATGGAAAAATCATTTAATACATTCATGTAATTCATAAAAGCAGCATATGGATTCTCATATGGGTTGAAATAGGCATGTACATCTCCATCGGAACAGTGTTTTGTGCACATATAGTAGAAATGATCACTTGTTTGTAAGTATTGCCAGTTAAGTAATAATTTGTTGTCATTACATAACTGTATCTTCTCTTTTAAGGCATATAATTTATTGAAAGCTTCATGCTGTAACTCGTTACCAAGCCATGCACTTAAATCCCTGTTTTCATCAGCCCAGGAAATAGGTGTTTCAATATTTATAGGAGCTATCGGTTTATGATGTAGAGAGGTTTCAAATGGTGTTTTAAAGCTAAAACTGGTCTGTTTAAATACTTCGTCAGGCAGGGATTGTAGGAAACTGAAAATACCGATTTCTTTTTTTTGGTGCTCTCCGAAAGTTTCATAATCCATAAAAAGGTTGATGATTTCTTCCTCCTTATTTATTTCATTCAACCAGGAAACATATTTTTTGGCTGTTAAAGGCCACTGGCTCCAGTTAATATTTGAAAACCTGAAAGCAATATCATCACTCAGTTTATAATTTTTTAATAACACTTTTAAATTTGAATGAACCGGGTGGTGATATAAATAATTTGGACTCTTCCATCCCAATATATTTTGAGCTCCTTCGGTCAATACAGCCTTAAAGCCCATATCATCTACCATGTGTCCAATTTGGTTTGAATAGATTAACTCTGTATTTCTGAAAACTTGTGGTCGCTTACCAAAGAGTTGTTCAATTTTATCAGAATGCTTGATTACCTGCTTTTTAAATTCATTCTCATCTTTTAAGCCAACCAGAGAGTGAGCATAAGTTTCTCCCAGAAACTCTACACAATTCGTTTCTGCCAATTTCTGAAAGCTTTCAATTACATCCGGGGCATAAAGTTGAAATTGATCGATTGCTGTTCCCGAAATAGAGAAAGAAATCTTAAAATTCCCTTTGTGCTTCTTAATGAGTTCCAGTAAGATTTTGTTGGAGGGTAAATAGCAATTGTCTGCTATTCTTCTAACAATTGTTTCGTTGTTATAATCGTCGTAGTAGTAGTCATCGTGTCCCATGTCAAAAAAACGATAAGGCTTTAAACGGAAAGGCTGATGAATTTGAAAGTACAGACAAATGGTTTTCATAGGTATTGATTTTTAAATTGTTAATTGGCTATAAGAGTTTCTTTATAAAGGTTGTATACTTTGCGAGCGGACGACTCCCATTTAATGCTCGTTACTTCCGATTTTCCACGAGTTTTAAACATCTTCGACATCACAGGGTAGTTAATAAGAGAATGAATAGCATCGGCCATAGCATCTACATCCCAGTAATCTGTTTTTATGGCATGCTTTAGCATTTCGGCTACACCGGATTGATGGGATATAATTACCGGAACGTTTGCCTGCATCGCTTCCAGGGGGGAAATACCAAAAGGTTCAGAAACAGAAGGCATGATATAGACATCGCTCATCTTTAACATGTCAAACACATCATCTCCTTTTAAGAAACCCGTAAAATGAAATTTATCGCTTATGCCCAGTTCAGCAACCTGATGAATCATTTTTTTCATCATATCGCCACTGCCAGCCATTACAAAGCGTACATTGTCCATTTTGTTCAGGACTTTGTTAGCGGCTTCAATAAAATATTCAGGACCCTTTTGCATGGTAATTCGGCCTAGAAAAGTGACAATTTTTTCATCAAATCCTTTTTTTAGCATTTTACCTTCATCCACAAGAGGTTCTACCGCATTGTATATAGTGGATACTTTTTCAGGACTGATGCCATATTTTTCGATGACGATTTTGCGGGTGAGGTTGCTCACAGTTATAATGCTGTCGGCAGCTTCCATACCTTTTTTCTCTATATCATACACCACAGGATTTACTTTTCCTCCACTTCTGTCAAAATCCGTTGCATGAACATGAATCACCAGTGGTTTACCAGAAGCTTGTTTCGCAGCAATGCCGGCCGGGTATGTAAGCCAGTCGTGAGCATGAATAATATCAAAGTTGTGATCTTCTGAAATGACTTTTGCAACAACAGAATAATTGGCAATCTCAGTTAAAAGGTTATTTCCATATTTGCCCGAAAACGGGATCTTTCCCTGATCATCTGTTTTTAAAAAAGCACCGGCCTCTTCCACTGTATAACCTGTCTGATGTTTAAAATCTTCAGGATCAACGTATGGCATCAGTTTTGATTTTACTTCAAGATATTCAATCGTTTTTTTGAATGCCTTTACATCCAATTCACGTTTTAATACCGAAACATCACTTGCGCCAATCAGTTTCATTTTATTCTCCTCTTCGTCTCCATGTGTTTTAGGAACAACAAACAATATGTCAAGATCCTTAATACAGGAAAGCCCTTTAGTTAGTCCATAACATGCTGTTCCCAGCCCCCCTGATATATGTGGTGGAAATTCCCACCCAAACATTAATACCTTCATGTAGTTAGTAGTATATTTTTTTTGGTTTTGATATGTTTTTACGGTTTAGCTTTTATGAAGCTATTGCTTTTGGACAGGTTATTAGTTTACTAATTTTACCGGGCAAATAATGGTTGTGTTTACCAATAATCATATAACCTAAAGCGCCTAAACGATAAGCTTCATCCCAGTACTGTTGGGTATTAATTTTTGTGGCGATAATTATGGGAATGTGTTTTGTTCGCCAATGATTTTTTAAATTTTGAAGAATTTCAAAACCCTTTCTGTTGTTAAGGCAGGTATCTAACAGAATTACATCAGGTTCTTCTTTTATGCTTAAAATAAAACCATGATCACCATTACATGATAATACACGAAATTGGTCAGCCTTAAGGGTTTGTCTGAGTGAGTTAATCGAATCAATACAATCCTGGATAATTAAAATTTTTAATGGGTTGTTATTCCACATAGTGTTAAATTTTAGTTTGTAAATTAATGTATTGAGCACAAGTAGTTTTTAAGCTTAAACTACTGGATTAAAAAGGCATCCTTTTCAAAAGTATAATGGATGATGCCAATTGGTTAACTATTAACATATCAATTATGACCTTTTGAAGTTTAATGGGAAATGCTTTTTTAATCAGGAAATATTTAGATTAATCTTATCGATTAAAATTAAGAAGTATGGTCACATATTCTTTCCCATATCTTTAATGAGCATGGGTTCTTGCCAATCTACAATAAAGGCATAAGCAGGGTTGTCGCTTTCTTGTTTATCCAGATCGGTAACAGATGCAGTTTGATCTTCACCATGAGGAGTTAAGTGATTTTTTAATTGATTAAGGGCGATTTTTGTTTTCTCTAGATATTCCTTCATAAAATCTGGTTTTTGAAAATTATGTTTTAACATGCATCTCAAAAATATGTACTTGACATTAGATTTTACTTGATTTTATTGTTCATTCCCTGTTCATTTTGTTCATTTTTTTTATAAAATCATTCGTCATATTTTTTACGTCTTCTATCAATTTTATTGACTTCCAGCCAGGTGTTCTTTATTTTTTCTAGCGTAAAAAGGTTAGCTTTTTTGGGGAAGTGGGATTTTTAGCATGACAATTTTACAATCCCTCTATTATATTTGCGATTCTTTAATAAAATTCACAACTTAAACGTAAGGAACCCTTGAAACCATTACCAGTTTATATTTATGGAAAAAGCTACTATAGGTAAATTTGTCACCTGTATTATAGAAGAAATTCAGAAGAAGTTTGGAAAAGAGATTTCATATGCCAAAGATTGTTTGGTTTTGTCCGAAGAAATATCAACATATACCAATCGTCAGGTTAGTGTAACTACTTTAAAACGTTTTTTTGGTATTGTTGAATCGCAGTTTAATCCTTCTAAATTTACGCTTGATACGCTATCCATGTACCTGGATTTTAATAACTGGCAGGATTTTATCAATAGTTTTGAAAAAGAAAAACATACATTTTCAAAGGAAGACTCCTGGGATCAACTGAAGAAACGCGCTCGTGTGGTAACAGATTACAGCCTTCAGTCGATGAATACTAAAGTTGGAAATCAAATTACTGAGTTTCCGTTACGACCATTTGCCAAAACAAAAATTGAATCTTTTTTTAAGAGTAAGCAACTGGCTACAGCTTTTATTGCACCTGAAGGTTATGGTAAAACATTACTCATTACTCAACTGGTTGATAAGTATTTTACAGGTCCGGATCCTAAAAATCCAAAGGATATTATTTGTTTGATTGACGGTCGAATATTGGTTAAACTTCTTTCTCTGAATATTAAAGTAAACAGGATATATAATCTACTGGAGTTTGATCCCAAGAACAGTTTTAGTAATTATTTCAGAGATAATCCGGAAGAGGTAAAAGGACGGTTTATATTAATAATTGATGGTATTAATGATATATTTAGTCAGGCTGAGAAACTAAACTTATTTGTAGATAACTTATTAAAAATTGTAGCCTCATACGAACATATTTCCTGGTTCAAATTAATCATTTCTTGCCGGCCGGATAATTGGCAGATTTTTAGATACCTAATGAATAAAAATCCTCTCCAGAAAGCACATTGGTATGATGTGTCTTTTGAGGAAAATATTGCAGAATCTATCAATGTGCCACTTCTTGAAGAGAGTGAAATAAGGTCAATATTAGAATACAATCATTCTCCCAAAAGTTTAGATGTAATAAAGTTTCATTTTCCTGAAATATTGGATATAATCAACTATCCATATTTTTTACATCTGTTTTTAGAGGTACAAAAAAATAGTAATATTTATACCGACATTGAATTACTATATCAATATTTTCATAAGCTTATATTAACGGATCCGATTGCCGTTGAAAAGTTAAAGCTTATTGATACTTTTTTCAAAATTTGTGATAATGCAAGAATAGAAACCTCTGTTAATAAAGATGATCTATTAGTGGTTCCTGAATATGAAATTGCCTATAAGGAACTTTTATCTGCAGGTATTTTTCATGAATACAAAGTGCCCGGAAGTTATTTGTCGGTACAAACATTTGTAGAATTTACACATAATATATTACTGGAGTTTTTCTTGGCAAACAGGTGGTTAAAAGAGAATGAACTTAACCAAAAGCTTCTATTACGGATCATCACCTTCTACAATAAGAACTCAGGTATTCAGTGTAACATTATTAAGTATATCATTAAAATTGCCTTTAAAGAGGAAAAAACAATCTTTCTAAGAGATATCTATTCACTTTTTCAAATGCCTAATTGCAAGGCACCGCTTAATCCTGCCAGTGCACCCTTCCATGAGATAATCTCTGTTATCGGTCTTGAGCTTCGGAAAAACAAAAAAGTTAGAGATATATTAATTCCCTGGTATGCACAATCACAAAGCGGTCAATTATTTTACTTTGAGAGTTTTTTCGATATGGACTGCCTGGTGTTACATTCGGGGGATAATATGGATTATTATTTGAAATACAATACTGGATCAAAGGCTCAATTTTACGGACATTTTATGAAATTCATGCAATACTTTCTGTCAGCAGATACTGTTCGTTGTGAAGAAGAATATACTTTTATCCGCAAATTAGAATATGCAAACAATAGTCAGCCTTTGGGTAATGGTTTGTATTTTGCTGTGCAGATTATATATGAGTCGGTTTACTTGAATACCTTATCTTCAGATTTATTGAATACCTTATGGCGTAAAGTAGAGCAAATTATTGTTGTTGGTGACCAAAAGACAAACAGTATTCCTCAATTTGAATTATCTATTATTTTTGCACTTAACTATGGCAATCGTTTCAACGAAATTATTCAACTGTCAGATCATATCTTTAAAAATTATGAGTTTACGAGATTCGAAGCTGCCGCACATTATCAATTGTTTAGAGCGATATATGCCAGGGCTTTGCTGAATACCGGTCATCAGAAAAAAGCAAAGGTCATTTTTGATCAGGTTAACTTTCAAACTATTCCGGTTAATACAAGGAAGTATATTGAATTGAGATATAAACTGATAAAAGTGGAATTCTTAATAGCAGATAATCAGCTTAGCGAAGCGTTAAGTATACTTAGCGAAATAAAATCAGTAGCTCATTTGCTTCGATTCGTTTATTTCTATGAAGTTGCCGAAAAGATGGAAAAAGAAGCCAGTAAATAACTGCATGCCCCGATGATAAATAATCCGCTAAAACCAATTTCTATGGAAAGTAATATGGCTAACGGGGTAGCTGCCACAGAGAAAAAGCCGTTGGTGGCCCATGCTGAGGGAATGGTATCTTTATTTTCTATGGACAATTGTTTAATGGCCAAAGGGAAAGGTAAACCCATAACAAATCCCAGACATCCAATGGTTACCAGACTAAAAATGATTTTATAACTAAGTGTAAATGCCATGGTGATGTTTATAAAATAAGGTAAGCAGATAAGGTATATCCCTATAATGAAAGCAATAAGTAAAGGTGCTATCCATAAGGAGTTTTTAGTACGTATTTTTTCGGAGATATAGCTGCCAATTCCTGATGAGATCAATAGAATACCAATGATAATGGCTACAGCATAAACAGGATTATCAAAGTAGATATTGAATTGATGAATAAGAACCATTTCTGTGATCATATAAGCAATGCCAATAGCTGCAAAATAATTGAATACACTTGGTTTAATTTTTAGTTGGTTAACAATTTTGAGGGGTAAAATGATAAACGATACTCCAAATACAACAATGAATAAAAATGTGATTAATGCAAGAAGGTACCCCAATTCGAAATAAGGTATGCCGGCAATATTGAAATCGTTTATAAGTTTGTTTAAGCCGGCAGGTTTTAGAAAGTGAAAAAAGTAAGGCTTATTGTCTGTTGCCGGTTTAACGCGAAAAGGATAAGTTGGATAAAATTTGCCTTTTTGAGCAGAGGTTAACTGCTTATTGTAGTGATTAAAGAGGGTGTCAGCTGTAGTGTGAATCGGATTTACATCAACCAATAAGGAATTATTAAATATTAAAGGATCAAATAAAAGGGAGTCGCAGAATTCAGTGGTTTGACTTATCTCCTCATCAGAGAAAGGTGTGCGTTTCATGAAGAAGGTGATTTGATTCCAGTTTTTAACACCGATGAGGTAAGTCTCGGTTGTGTCAATATTCTGATTTTTTATTACTTCATCCAGGGTAGCAATAAGTTTTAGTGGTGAGCGATAGGGATAATCCAGCCAACAAGGAACACACAAAATTCCATCATTAGTCAGGTGATCCCGAGCCTCCATAAAAGCTTCAATGGTAAGCCAATTTTGTTCCTGTAAGGCATATAATCCTGATGATCCGTAAAAGGAACCAATGGCCGGGAACAGGATAGCATCAAAGGTTGTGCTATCTTGTTTTAAAAAGGATCTGGCACTGCTGTTATTAAATAATATTTGGGAGTTATACTTAGTGTTGTTTAGAAATGATTTTGTCAGGCTATGTAATACAGGATTAACTTCTGTGGTAGTTATTTGCTTCGAATTTTTCAGAAGTGCCAGGTGAATTTGTTCACCCATCCCTGATTGCAAAATAAGTGTACTTTTTCGATGCTTTAGTTGATATGCAAGCGCTACAGGCGTGCACTGTAAAAGTGGAAATAGCTTGTTTGTGCTGTCTGTTGGGAAATAGCCAACACTTTCTCCGTTCACGAAAGCTAAGCCGGCCTGAGGAATGGTTTCTGTATTTGTTAAACTAACAGAGGGAGCATAGCGTATCGCAGATGATGAAATGGTTTGCACCAAACCATAGGGGCTGTTTTGCACTGTTTGTATTTTGGCCTGAGGTAAACGAATGGCTTTACTCCAACTTTTATATTCCGAAGGTTGTATATCGGGAGCAATATAGAAACTCATTATGCAGACACAGAAAGTAAGGGTAAACAGTAATTTGCATGTTGAATTTTGCGGCTTTAAAAGATAGAAAAATAAAGCGCCTACAAGTGTAAATGAGGCGTTGATCAAAGGCAGGTGTTGAGGCATTATTTTCCACATGAACAATACTGTGATTATGGCTCCCGCTCCTGAGCCTAAAAGGTTGGCAAAATATAACCTGCCGATTCTGTCGGCCTGGTAAGTAAATGACATGCCTATAGCCAGGGCAGCCAATACAAAAGGAATAAAATATAGGAGGCAGGTCATGATTAGTCTAAAGATATGACCAGAGTTAATGAAAATAAGGTAGGTGTCGAACTGTAACCATGAGCTACCTGTCAGAATGGGAGATAGAACCATGGTAATTGCGCTTAAAAGCAAAAGAGTAGTATAATATTTGTCAAATTGTTTTAGCAGGTATTTCTTTAATATAGCGAGTAAGGTTCCGGAAGCGCCAAATCCAAGCAGTGCAATAGAAATAACCATGGATGCCATGTGACTCCATTGTTGGATAGAGAGGATTTGCATTAAGGTTAACTGAAAGCCAATAACAGCTGCCGACAAGAGAAAAAGGCTGACGTCCAGAGCAAAATAGTCCTTTTTCATTTTGATCGGGTAAATGGAACAAAACGAACAGGGAGCATGGTTCTGGTACTAATTTTCTTTTCTTTTTTTTGTACCATTACCAACTTTTGAACTTGAAAAGGATGACCAACAGGAATGATCATATAACCACCAGTTTTTAATTGCTCTATTAGTGGCGGAGGAATATAAGTGGCTGCAGCTGTAACGATAATGGCATCGAAAGGAGCATGTTCTTTCCATCCGAAATATCCATCATCAATTTTAATGTGTACATTATCGTAATCCAGTTTGTTTAATAGTTTCTTAGCCTTGTCGCCCAACTCAGGTATAATTTCTACAGAAAAGACACTATCAACAATCTCTGCTAAAATAGCCGCCTGATATCCGGAGCCGGTGCCTATTTCCAATACTTTGTAGTTTGGTTTTGGCTTAATGGCCTGCGTCATATAAGCCACAATAAACGGTTGCGAAATTGTTTGTCCATATCCAATGGGAACAGGACCGTCTTTGTAGGCTATACTTACATATCCGCTTGGAACAAATAAATGGCGTGGTACTTTACCCATAGCCGCCAGGGTGGCTTTATCCGTAATATCTCTGGGGTTTATCTGATCTTGTACCATTGATTTTCTGGCTTTCTCAAATTTATCTACTGGTTGAGATTGAACATGACCGTATACTAATATTATCCATAATAATTGTATGATAAAAGTGTACTTCATATTTCAAAAATTACCAACGCATTATCCATTCAGGTTATAAGTAAATTTACGAAAAACAAGGCACTTTGTCCATTAAACCGAGGTGTGTATTAAAGATGATGATTTTTAAACCCGGATTATGTGTTAGAACATCGTAATGAGGAATGAAAGTGCAAACAATCAAGGACTTGTTGAGACGACTCATAGCGCCGCTATGGTGAGTTGAAACAAGTTAGTTTACGGTTTGATTGGCAGTAGTTTCATTACGTAATAGGTTTTCTAACGCATATTGCGGGTTAAACAGATTTGCTTATTTCATAAATAAACTGTCTCATTCTGTCGAAGTGACTTCCTTTCCAGAAGATTTTATGACATTGCTGACATTGATAAAAATGGGTAAAGCGGTTGTAAATATCAGGACTTACCAGAGTTTCTACATCAATTTTTGCTATTTGTTTTAGCAATTGATTGCATACTAAACACCGGTTTAATGGATTGAATTGCGAAACAAGGTCGAACTTGCAGATGATCTCTTTGAATTGTTTCAGCGGATTGATATTTCTGACATAATAGCCATGTTTAATTCGAACAGACCTCAGTAATGCTTTGTCACGGGTAAGAATAATTCTTTTTGTATCAACAGAAATATCAATGATTTGAGGGTCTTTAAAATCCGGATCATACAGCGCATTAAAGCCTGCCATCCTTAAATATTTAGCGAGTTTACCCAGGTGTGCATCTAAAATAAATTTTGTTTCGCGCAAAGGATGAGGACGCAGAGCGTTAAGTGAGGATATATCAAAACTTTCAAATACAGGGTACACTGAAATAAAGTCGTCATCTTTTAGCCAGTAATTAAATTTTTTTGATTGTCCGTTAATGATGACCAAATCAACTTCGGAAAGGGGAATATGCATTGCTAATATAGCTTCCTGAACTTTCAAGGGTCCGGCAAATTCAAACTCAAATATTTTCTGTTTTTTATCAGAGGGAAGAAAATCGTTTAACTCTGCATAAAATCTAAAATATATCGATTTGTATTTGACGCCTTCGGTTTTCATCTGCTTTTCAATTGTGCAATTATAACAGTTGGGCACTTCAGTTATTTACCATTTTAGCAACGAGTTCTTCAGTATTCTTAAAGCTGGCATTAAATATTTTTTTTACTTTTTCTTAAGATGAAACCATAAATTAAAACATTAACAGCAATAACTAATATACCTAAAAGAAATTGTAATTCACGATTTAAGGCTTCAAGATAAACAAGAGGGTAGAGATATTGCTCTGTAAAGCTTAACTCATATTCAGCACCCCCTGCAAGACTACGTAAATGGTTTTCAAGAGGAGTTAAAGGACAAATAATATTTCCCCATTCCACAATCACTCCCCAAATTGCCATGGGAATATGTATCCAGATAGTTTTTCGCCACCTTAATACCAATATGGCTCCAAAAACCACATATACGATGAACAATATGTGGAGCAGGAATACCATATCTGCCAATACATTATAAATCATCATAAGGTTTTGATTTTAGTTTGTTAAATGCATAAGTAAGTTACTCAACAATGGGAGAATCTGCAATGTGTATTGAGCGAATATATTGGAATTTTAAATTATAAAAATGTGAATCCTCCAAAGAGGTAAAAAACTAACCCCGGATGATTACCAGGGTAATTGATTAATACAGTAGGAATGAGGTTTGTGATTAATAAAGGATAAGAATCTCTATCTTATAAAATTGGTATAAACCTTTTTGGCCATGGCGGGTGGTTCTATTTTTCCTTTACCAAGCTCTTTGAGTTTAAGTAAATAAGCCATGTTTTTGCCAAGGGTTTCCATTATTTGAACACCCTCTGCATCTTTTAATACCTGTCCGGGAGTGGTTCCATGAATCACATTCCAATAGTTAGAAGTGGGAATGAGCATTTCGGAATAATTCAGGTAGTTATTGAGTTCGTTAAAAGCTGGTAATCCACCAGATCTTCTCACAGCCACAACAGAAGCTCCTACTTTATGGCGAAATAAGTTTCCATTCATACCACTTACGTAAAATGCCCGATCAAGAAAAGATTTCATATTTCCTCCCATAGATGCATAGTGAACAGGGGTGCCTAATAAAATTCCGTCTGCTTCTTTCATTTTCTGGATGGAATTATTTACGTGGTCTGTTTTAATTACACAACGTTCATCTTTAGTTTTGATGCAGTGATTACAGGCTATACATCCTGATGTTCTCTTATTACCAACCGTAATAATTTCAGTTTCTATACCTTCCTGTTCTAAAATATCGCATACTAATTTTAATGCATGGAAGGTGTTTCCCTCTGCTTTGGGACTACCGTTAAAGGCTACTACTTTCATACTTGTGTTTTATTGTTGATTGTAATTAACCACATCATAGTGTGGAGACAGTAATAAAATTAGTTTTTTATTTGCATACTTTAATTAGAACTTAAGTTTTTGTGTTTTTTAATCTTTAACAGGATATCATTATACTTTTTTAAAAGGTTTAGTAAAAGTTCAATGTTGAAATTTTTCGCCGAGTCTTTTAGTTCAGTACCATAATTAATAAGCATCTGGGCATTGTGTGTTTTTCCTAAGGCAATAATTTGCTCTCCAAATTTAATCACAGAAGAAATAGGTTGACGTTGTTCAAGTTTTTTCCATGTTGAGTATAAATCATTTTCAAGTGAATAAATGAGAAGATCGACATTGGTCACATTTTTAAGCAGGATATCTTTATTTGATTTTTTTAAATAGGAAGGCGAAGATTTTGTATCGTATGGTAAATAGCACATTAACTTTTTATACAAGTTTACCATTGAAACCGGTTTGGTAAGAATGCCAACAAAGTTATTGTCCAATATCCGTTTTTTGTTTTCCTTCATTACATCTGCAGTGTAGGCAATAACGGGTATGTCACGAAGTATTTGTGTATTAGAAATTTTTTCGGAAAAACTGTATCCATCTGTTTCGGGCATGTGAATATCGGTTATGATTAAATCTGGTATAATACTTACAGCCTTTCTAAAAGCTTGTTCTCCATCTTCAGCTTCACTAACTTCAATGTTGGTATTTGCCAGAGCATCTTTAATGTATTGTCTGTTTTGCGGCATATCGTCAACTACCAGTATTTTTGAATGCTTAAAGGTAATATTTGAGATATCTATAGATTGATCCAATTTTAAAGATTTATAATCTTCTAAATAGCTTAGCCCTCTAAAAGTTATTTTAAAAGTGCTGCCTTTGTTTTTTTCAGACTTAAGCTTTATGTTGCCTTGCATAAGTTTAACCAGACTTTTGGTAATGGCCAGACCCAATCCGGTTCCTTTGTTTTGTTTGTTGTCGAGTTCCTGAGTGAAGGAGTCAAATATTTTATTTTGAAAATCTTTAGAAATACCAATTCCGGTATCTTCAATTTCTATAATCAGATCAGTACGTTTTTTAGCACTTGTATCAGGGTTGGTGTTGCTGTTTGATTTTTGTTTGTATACATGAATTTTTATGTATCCTTCCCGGGTAAATTTTAAAGCATTGCTTACCAGGTTGTATAAAATCTGTCTTAACCTTACTTCATCAATATAAATGGCTTCTGGAAGGTCCGGATCTAATTTGATGATAAAGTTTAAACCTTTTTCTGCAGTCTTAAATGAAAATACATTTTCAAACTCCTTAAAAAAGTTGACGGTATTTACATAACTGTAAAATAGCTCTAATTTTCCGGCTTCAACCTTTGAAAGGTCCAGAATATCATTTATTAAGGTCATTAAGGTTTTACCTCCTAAAATAATGCTGTTTAAGTATTCTATTTGAGTTTTATCTTTGATGAGCTTGCTCATAATATCTGCATAACCAAGCACAGCATTCATAGGCGTTCTGATTTCGTGACTCATATTGGCTAAAAAGGTACTTTTTGCTTTATTGGCCTGCTCTGCCTGAGCTTTTGTTTTAGCCAGATTTTCATTAGCCTTTAAAAGCTGTTTTGTTCGTTCTGCAACTTTTATTTCCAAACTGGTATTGAGCTCCTGAATTACACTTTCGGCCTGTTTTCTTTCCGTAATATCGCGCCACGAAGCGATATTGTACATCTCTTCTCCCGAAGCATTTCTAATGGTAGTAACATTTAAGCTCACATAAATTATTCCCCCATCTTTTTTCTGCAATATTAGATCTTTATTTTCAATATAACCCTTTTCAAGGTATTGATCTCTGGCTGTTAATACATCGGGTAAACAGTCTTTGTGATATAATTCAAAAACACTTTTACCAATGATTTCTTTGCGTTTATATCCGGTTTTTTCCAATAGTTTATCGTTGCAAAGCAAAATGGTATTGTCATGTGGATTTAAGGATACACTTATATCAGGAGAGCTATTGTATATTTGGCGAAACATTTCCTGACTTTCCTTCAGTTTTTGCTCGGCCTTTTTATTTTCTGTTAAATCCTGAAATACACAATAAATTTGATGTACGCTTCCGTCTTTGTTATATTCGATAATACTTTTTAATAGAATGTCAAGATAGTGTCCGTCCTTATGTCGGATTAAAAATTCAACATCATTTATATGGTTATTGGTTTTCAATTTTTCAAAGTTATTATTGAAAGTTGTCAATGAATCTTTATGAAGAAAAGTACCATAGTATTTCCCAATGACTTCTGATTTTTTATAACCTAAAGTTTCTAACCAGGTTTGGTTGACACTAACGAAGTAACCATAGCTGTTTAAGGAGTGATAAGGTAAGGGCGAATTATTAAATAACGATTCGTATTTTTTTTTGCTTTCTTTTAGTTCGGCAGTTCTAATTTGTACTTGCTCTTCCAGTTGTTTTTTTTCAGATCTTAATTTTTGTTCTGCAACTTTCATTCGTAACAGCACGTTAAGTTGTGCTTTGAGTTCTATATGATTAATGGGTTTAGTCAGGAAAGCATCAGCGCCAAGGTTTAAGGCCTTTACCCTGCTTTTGGCATCGGTTTTAATAGCAGTAAGGATCATTATAGGTATATGCCTGGTTTTTTCATTAGCTTTTAGTCTTTTGCAAACCTCATAACCATCCATTTCCGGCATGATAATATCCAGTAGTATAATATCCGGTTTTATAGTATTGGCAATTTTAATTCCAGTTTTTCCATTAGTGGCAGTGTAAATCTTACTTTGAGGAAAATCTTCTCCCAATATGGCTTCTAAAATGATAAGGTTATCCGAATTATCATCAATAGCTAAAAAAATATTTTTTTTATTAATCATACACCTCATGTTTATATTCTAAAAACATCCTGTTTGTTTGACTCTTTTGATTGTTTGTAATTGATGGGTAAATGTAGAGAGAGAATATATCCTTGATTTAATTCTCTTTATATTGTGAGGCAACCTTTTAATGTGTTGGTGTATTTTGTTGTAATAGCCAGCCCTTAACCTGCTCCTCCGAATTTTTGTGATGTGCTGAAATTCTTTTGATGAAATTCCCTTCCCATTATCTAATAAATTAATTCGAATCGGGGAATCAATTTCTTTTAAAGTAATTTTAGCATTAGCTTTTTTAGTAAACGTTACACAATTGTATGCAAAGTTTTGAATAATGTGAAAACATTTTGTTATGTCGCTTAATGTATCTTTATGAAAATTTGCGATAGACTGCCTCTCAATAAATGGAGAATTATACTTTTTTTCAATTTGCTTGTGTATGTTGTAATTATGATTTGATGATATTAGCCCATGTGTTTCTAATGAGGAGAGTATGCAGCCAAGGGCAAACATTAATAATGAACCAATTTTTATTCCTTTGAGATTCATGGGGCGTTAACTTGAGTCTGGTTTTGAAATAGTTTTCAAAAGATAATGAACTTTATTCATATACGAATAATGATTATGGTTATAAATTAAAAAAAATGTTATCGTAGGAGAAGAGTTTAAAGGAAAAATATAAAAAAGATAGTACGTTTTTTTTGTGCAGTCTGATGTATAATTTTCAAAATGCTATTGTATTTTCGTTTTTTTAATGGGTATATAAATGAGTGGTGTAATCAAAGAATTAAATAAAACGCTTCAATTGCTTCGTAAGGAAAAGGAAGAAGATTTGCATCAGTATAAAAGAAAGATGGCCAGTACATCTATTGTTGAGCGGCGTAAAGAAGGTGTGTGTTGGTATCCAGTAAATGTGGAACGTACTCATTACGATTCGGGAGAGCGTTTGCTGGTAAAGATTTCTCGTCCCAGGGAACATACAGAGTCTCATCTTTTTCAGTCGGGAAAGTTGATTTCTTTGTTTTCTAATTCAGCCCATAATAATGAAGAAATAAATGCAATAACAGGTGTGGTGAATCAGGCCGGCGAAAAAGAAATGATCATCACCTTAAATGATGACACAGAACCGGAATGGTTGAATAAAAGCCATGTTGGTGTTCAGTTATTGTTTGATGAAAACGCTTATTTAGAAATGGAGAGAGCCCTCAATATTGTGATGGATCCTAAAGATGAGCGTTTGGCTTTGTTAAGGAATATCATGTTGGGCGATGAAGATGCGACATTTACTGAACGTACAGCAATTAACTTACCTCAGCTTAACGAAAGCCAGAATAAAGCCTTAAATACCATTGCTCAGGCCAATGAGTTGGCCATTGTTCATGGACCTCCCGGCACAGGAAAAACAACCACATTAGTTGAAAGTATTTCCTATACCCTGAAATCGGAAAAGCAGGTATTGGTATGTGCACCCAGTAATGCAGCCATCGATTTATTGGCCGAAAAACTGGGAGAAAAGGATTTAATTGTGGTGCGTATAGGTCATCCGGCAAGAGTTACAGATGAACTTCTGAGTATAACCATGGATGCCCGTATTGCACATCATCCTAATTATAAGGACTTAAAGGCGGTTAAAAAACAAGCCGATGAGTATTATAGAACGGCCATGAAATACAAGCGTAATTTTGGTCATGAAGAGAGGCAGCAACGTAGGTTATTGTTGCAGGAATCTGGTAAATTAAGGAAAGAGGCAGATCATCTTCAATATTATATTACCAATGATATTCTTTCCAATGCTCAGGTTATAGCCTGCACTATGGTAGGGGCGTCTAATTACATGATCAGAGACCGAAGGTTTAATGTGGTTTTTATTGATGAGGCAGCTCAGGGATTGGAGCCTGCCACGTGGATTCCTATAACCAAAGCCAACAAAGTTGTTTTAGCAGGGGATCATTGTCAGTTGCCACCTACCATAAAGTCTTTTGAAAGTGCTAAAGAAGGATTAGATGAAACTTTATTTGAAAAAGCCATCAAACGAAATCATGCAGATGTGATGCTGCGTGAGCAATACAGGATGCATGAATTTATTATGGGCTTTTCGAGCCGTTACTTTTACAGTAATAAATTACAGGCCAATGAAATGGTAAGGGACTGGCAAGTTTTTAAGGATGATAGGAATGTGGAGTTTATTGATACAGCCGGATGTGGCTTTTTTGAGCAGGTAGATAAAGAAACGAAAAGCTCTTTTAATCCTGAAGAGGCCGATTTAATGCTAAAGCATTACAGGGCTTATTTGGATTTGATGAGTGAAATGAAGCCGGAAGCCACAGTTAGCATCGGCATCATTTCTCCTTATAAGGCTCAGGTTAGTTTGCTTCAAAATATTTTTAAAGATGTTTCTAAAGAACACGAGGGATTGAAGACTAAAGTGGCTGTAAATACAATTGATTCGTTTCAGGGACAGGAGCGAGATGTTATTTATATTAGCTTGGTCCGTAGCAATGAAAAAGGGATGATTGGTTTTTTATCGGATACCCGACGTATGAATGTAGCCATGACCAGGGCACGTAAAAAGCTTGTTATTGTTGGAGATAGTGCCACCATTGGCCAGCACAAATTTTATAGCCAGTTTCTAGATTATGTGAATGAAATAGGTGCATATAGAAGTGCTTTTGAACTGATGTATTAAAAGCACTTAAGAGTAAAACCTCTGATTATACTGGTCCCGAGGTGGTGCATACCCTCCCCGGGAAAAATCTACACCATTATACGTAATATTTTAAGCTTTACACGTAGTTACAACCTGTTTATACGCAGTTTTTTTAGGCTTTACATGTCATTCCTATCCTGCCCGGGGCTGTACGTACCCCTTTGTACGCAATTTTTTAGGTTTTATAAGCAGTTATGCTCCCTTTGTGAGTAGTCTTATGGGCTTTACACGGAATCCATAGACTCTATATTATTTTAGTGATTCATAAAAATACTCAATAACAGGAGGGAGGTTAATTACTTCCCTCTTGTTTTAAATACTGTGTAGGCGTCATGCCAAAATGTTTTTTAAAGGTCTGGCTAAAATACTTAGGATCAGAAAAACCTACCATAAAGGCGGTTTCGCTGATGTTTTTGTTTTCCTCTTTCATTATTCTTGCCGCTTCCTTCAGCTTTATATTCATTACAAATTGCTGGGGCGATAAATCTGTTAAGGCTTTAATTTTCCGATATAAAACAGGACGGCTCATGCCGAGCTCTTTGGCGGTACTTTCTACTGATAATTCATCGCTATCCAGGTTTTGAATCACATGGTTCTGAATTTTCTCTAGAAACAACTGATCATTATTGGTTGGAGAGCTGTCTGCCACACCTGAAGAAGGGATTAAAAATTTTTGTTTCAGCATGCTTCGGTTTTTCAGAAGATTACTGATTTGTGCCCGAAGCATTTTTAAATCAAAAGGTTTTTCAACATATGCATCTGCGCCATGTTCCAGCCCTTCACGTTTGTAATCAACGGAATCAAGAGCTGTAAGTAAAACAATTGGGATGTGACAAATTGATAAATCGCCTTTTATTTTTAAGCAAAGCTGATGGCCGTTCATCACGGGCATCATTACATCCGAAACCACAATGTCTGGCATTTCAGACTTGGTAAGTTGTAATCCTTCTTCTCCATTTTGAGCGGTAAATACCTGGTAATCTGAACTAAATTCATGGGCCAGAGATTCAAGTAATTCAGGATTATCCTCCACAAGTAAAAGTTTAGGCCCTTTATTTTCTTCTTTATTAATGTCAACATCAATATCCGAACTTATTTGCGTTATTGGTTTAACCTCCGTTTTTGAAGTTGTTTCAGATTTTAAGTTGTCTTCGGTATAATGTAGTTTGCCTGTTGGAATATAAAACCAGAATGAGGTTCCTTTATTAAGTTCACTCTTAAAGTCAATTTTACCATGATGTAACTCAATCAGCTGTTTGGTTAAAACCAAGCCTACACCACTACCAACCTCTCGCGAGTTAATGGCATTTGTAGCCCTGTAATAGCGCTGGAAAATGTTTTTTTGCTGATTCTTAGGTATGCCTTCGCCGGTATCTGATACAGTAACATAAAACCGTTTCTTATCGATCTTAGTACTTAGTTTAATACTGCCGCCTTCAGGTGTGTATTTAATGGCATTGGAAAGCAGGTTATACATTATCTTTTCCATTTTACCTTTATCAAACCACAGGTTTACCTCCTGCTCAGGGTAGTCAAATTCTAAAGCTATTTGCTTTTCATTGGCTAAAGGAATAAATAGTTCTATACGTTCCTTTATAAAAGAAATGATTTCAGATTCTTCCACCTGAAGTTTCATTTTGTGCAGGTCAGCTTTTTGAAAATCCAACAGTTGGTTGACCAGATTGGTTAATCGATCAATATTTCTTTTTACAAGATTTAGGTTCTTAGTTTCAATATTATTGCCGCTATCGCCTTCAATCATTTTTTCAATGGGTAGCTTGATCAATGAAAGCGGTGTTCTTAAATCGTGGGCAATAGATATAAAGAATTGCTGTTTTTCTTCAAAATGTTTTTCCTGCAAAATAGTGTGTGAATAATGCAGAATAAGCATGATGATACCTCCCAGAATAATCATATAAACCACAAAGGCTAAGGGTTTTTTCCAATATGGTTTATCAATGTATACTGCAAATTCTTTGACTTCTTTTTGCCAAATATTATCATCATTGGTACACATTACTTTAAATACAAAGTTGCCAGGAGGTAGTTTTGAATATATGGCTTCTTTAATTCCCGGAGTATTGTTCCATTTGTTTTCAAAGCCTTCAAGCATCCATTTATACTGAATTTTATTTGGGGTAGAAAAACCAATTGCACTAAATGAAATATTTATGGAATTTTCATTGTATTTAAGATGAATACCCTCTTGCGTATTAATGTTTTCGGTAAGGGGCCCATCAGGTTGTATTTTTAACTCTTCTCCTGAAAGCTTTATTCCTGTCAGAATAGGAGAAGTGACCTGGTCTGATGTAGTTATTTGTTGAGGGTAGAAGTGTGTAACTCCGCTCAAGCCTCCAAAAATAATACGCCCGGAGTTTAATCGGCAAACAGCATTTTCAGCAAATTCTGTACTGGCCAGACCATCAATGGGAAGGTATGTTGAAATGTAATTGTTATCCTTATCAAAAGATGATAAACCGCCGGTTGTAGATACCCACATTTTATTTTCTTTATCCCATACTATAGCACGAATGTAGTTAGCAGGTAAACCTTGGTCTTTTGTAAAATGTTGTATGGTGTTATGGGTTCTGTCCCAGGCAATAATTCCTTTTAAATCTGTGCCAAAGTATATAATGTCTTTAACAGGATGTTTACCAATGGTAATAATTCTACTCTCAATTAATACATTGTGCTTGGGGCGTGTTACTTCAAGAGAATGCGTATCTACCAGGAACAAACCAAATAATGTACCTACCATCACCTGGTTTTTATCATTGTAAAAAGATCTAACATTGGAAATATTAACACGTTGTGTTTGTTTTAGCTTAGGATCTATAACAGACACAGAGCCCCATATACCACCTGTCCAAATTCTGTCTTTATCATCAGTAATTACATGATATAAATGGTTGGTTTCGGTTTGATAATATCCGTCTTTGTTTTTAGTAAAATGCTCCCACGCATAAGTTTCCGGATTTATTTTTATCAGGCCGTTACCATAGGTTGCTATCCAAATATTACCATGCATATCTTTGTCCATCTGCATTACCTGAATGGGATCCAGTTTAGTGTTGCTTAGTTTAGGAATGTGTTTCCACTGAGCAGTTTTTTCGTTGTATATGCTGATGCCTTTTTTGGTTCCAAACCATACTTTTTCAAAATTGTCTTCAATTATTGAATTAACAGTATTGTTTCTAAGACTATTGGCGATATAAGGTATATGTTTGACTGTTTTAAATGGTTTTTTGTTGGGATCGTAAAAATTTATACCTCCTCCATAGGTGGCTACCCATAATATTTTATCGGCACTATAGTATAAATCGTACACTCCGTTTGAAGATAGTGAGTTTAAATTGTCATCATCTGATCGATATACAGATTTGATATTAAGCTTTTCGTCTGTGATAATAATACCCGCACCATCAATGGCTATCACATAATCCCCGTCAGGGGTTTGCTCAAAGTCCCTAATGGGATATAATTTATCATCAATGGTAAATTGTTTATAGTTGATTAGTTTAAGGGTGTTTTGTTCGTATTCAATAATAAATACTTCGGAATTGCGGGTACATGCTGCAAGTGTATGGTCGTCAATGGCATGAATAGCCATTATGTCTTTTTGTTCAAGGGATTTTGTTTCCAGGTTGTTATGTTGAATTTTTACTGGAGTAAAGTTTTTTTTATTCAGTAACACAAGTCCTTTTTGGGTGGCTAACCATAAAGTGTTATCATGTCCATCCTCAAATCCTGTAACGCCGTTCTCTATAGGATAAACTCTAACGTTCTTATTTGTTTTTTTATCATAGAAATACAATGTGCTCGAAGTACCTATCCATACTCCTTTACCATCATCTGCATGTAAGCAGATAATATTAAATAGTTCATCACTTATATTGTCGGTTAGTAAGGAAGTAAATGTATTGAGTCTTCTGTTGTAATAATATAAATTACCTCCTTTGGTTCCGCATAAAATATCGAAATCATCAGATTTTTCAATGCAGTTTACAATATTATCCTGTGCGTAAAAGGTGGTGTCGTAAGCCAGCGAATAATGCTGAATTTCGCTACCGTTAAATTTTTCTAATCCATTATGCGTAGCAAACCACATATAGCCCATATGGTCCTGCAATGTGGATATTACCCTGCTGTTTTTAAGTCCTTCATTAATAGATATATGTTGAAAACTATATTTTTCCACGGCACCTAAATCAGTTACTATAGCTGCTAAAATAAGTAATACTGTAAGGTGAAATTTGAGTTGAATATTATTCGATTGTCTTTTCAAAGCAGATGTGTTTGTGTAATTATTTAAAGACTTCTATGGTAAGAATAGATCAGATAGTTGAACTATAAATACACCATATATTCAAATATATATAAAATATTACTTTTTTGACTCTTTTATTCTGCGTGCTCTTAAGGTTTTTATAACAAGTTTAAATATCGTTCTGTAAAGGTATGTGAATGGTTCAAGCAAGCTTGAAATGGTTGATTATTGTCTTTAACTTAGTGTAATGTGTTAAAGCTGCTTTAAAAAAGGTTTAAAATTGTTAAAGAGGTAAAATGCATGTATTCAGCCTGTTATGCGAGTATTAAAATAATCCGAATGGTTTGTATACCTTCTAAGAACGATTTAAACCAGTAAGATGAAGCCAGTTAGGCCTAATATTGCATTAACTAAGTTTTGAATTAAAAAAATTCCCTTATGAAAAAAATGATGTTTTGGTCTTTACTATTTATTTTTTCGGTTGCTTTAAATGCACAGCAAACTGAAAGTATTAGTGGGACTGTAAAAGATGAATTGGGACAGCCAGTACCAGGTGTGTCTATTATTGAAGAAGGTACCACGAGTGGTACTATTTCTGACCTGTCAGGAAACTATTATCTTGAAGTTTCTGATAATTCGGGTAAGCTTGTATATTCTTTTATTGGTTTTGAAAGCCAAACAGTAGAAATAAAAGGAAGGTCTATTATTAATATTGTATTGGTTGAAGAAATTACGGGTCTGGACGAGGTCGTTGTAGTTGGATATGGTGAAATGCGAAAAAGTGATCTAACGGGTAGTGTGGCATCTGTTTCTTTCAAAAATGCAGGTGAAACAGGATTACCTTCAGTTGACCAGTTAATACAGGGTAAAGCTGCAGGTGTATATGTGAAAAATTCCACGGGTGTCCCGGGAGGTGCAATTGATATTCAGATACGTGGTAATAGCTCTATGTCTGGTTCTACACAGCCTTTGTATGTAGTGGATGGTATGATTTTGGATACAGAGGGTGATGTGGCAGGTGCTTCCAGTACAATAGGAATGGCAGCAAGTAATCCATTTGCCTTCTTATCTCCGGAAGATATAGAGAACATGGAAATATTAAAGGATGCATCTGCTACAGCTATTTACGGTGCGCGTGGTGCTAATGGTGTTATCTTAATTACAACGAAAAAAGGTAAGGAAGGTAAAAAAGGAACCATTACTTACAGTAACAGCTTCAGTTATTCAGAAGTAACAAAGAAGTTGCCAATGATGGATGGTCATATGTATGCTGATTACATGAATGAAATGGATTCATTGGAATGGGTGGCTGATGGTATGTCAGGAGACCTAAATTATACTTATCCGGATTCTGTTGAGATAAGACCACGCGATTGGCAAGAGGAATTTTTTAAGCCGGCATTTACACAGAGTCACCGTATTTCATTCGCTAAAGCTGATAAAAAATCAAATACTTTCTTTTCTATAGGGTATTTGGACTCTGATGGGGTTATCAAAAGTACAGGATTTACAAAGTACGACATGCGTTTGAATAACAATCGCATGATTACAGATAAGTTGAAGTTAACCACCAACTTTAATGCAGCCCACATAGAGAATGATATGACAGTTGGAACAGAGATACTTGGAGGAAACCGATCAATGGTTGGTTCGATTGTATTTTCTCAGCCACTAGAAAATGCCGCATTGGATGAAGATGGTAATTTTGATCCGGATGAAATGTATAATTCGCCTGATAACTGGTTAAGCGATCATTCGGATAAAAGCGTTGAAGATATGTTTGTATCTAAGGTTGCTTTAAATTATGACTTGAATAGTAACATTAAATTGGAAGGTCGTTTAGGTTCTGATTATAAAAATAAGACACGTTCTCGTTATTTTGGACGAGGTATTCGCAGAGGAGAAGATGTTGGTGGTTTAGGTGAGAAATATGGAACAAAAAGCTTCCACTGGGTAGCCGACTTATTGGTAAAGTTTAATTACAAATTTGGTCAACACCGCCTTAATGGAACAATTGGTACTACAGCCGATCAAAAGATTTTGAATCGCTATAAGTTAACTTCCTCATTCTTTATTGATGACTATTTGGAAGCAGATGCGATGCATGGTGGTGCCGTTCAGGTAATTGACTATACCACAAAGGAGAATATTAAATATCAGTCTCTACTTTTTAGAATGAATTATAGTTATAAGGGGAAATTGAATGTGACTGCCACTGGACGTCAGGATTATTCCAATAAGTTGGGTGAGGGTATGGAAGGTGCTTTCTTCCCTTCATTTTCAACCGCCTATAGATTGAGTGAAGAGACTTTTGTGAAAAACTTGAATGTTTTCTCTAATCTAAAAGTTCGTGCTGGTTGGGGACAAGTGGGAAGTAGTAATGTACCTGCTTATGCAACCCGAAGTACATTTAATTTTGCTACGCAGCCAGACGAAAATGGTAATGCACAAAAGATATTAGTACCTGGTCGCCTGGGTAATTCAAATTTAACATGGGAAACCTCTGAGCAAGTCAATGTAGGTTTAGATTTTGGATTCATGGATCAAAAATTAACCTTAACAGTAGATGCTTACGATAAATACAGTAAAAATCAGTTACAGCGTGTAACATTGCCAGCATCAGCAGGGTATGCTTATCAATGGATTAACCTGGGATCAGTGCAGAACCGTGGTGTTGAACTGACTTTAAATGCTACAGTATTTAAAAACCATGATTGGAACGTAAGCCTTGGAGGTAACTTCTCTCTTAATAGAAATGAGATTAAGGACATGGGAGGTGTAACTTACTTTGGTGAGCAGATAGGTAATAATGAAGAAATTAAATCACCTGTGAATATTTTCAGGGAAGGTGAAGCAGTAGGTGTTTTCTATGGATACCAAACAGATGGTATTATTCAGCAGGAAGATATTGACAATGGTGATTTACCAACATATTACGGAGAAGCACTACCTGTGGGAAACATTAAGTTTGTTGATCAAATAACAGAAGATACTGATGGTGATGGTATTCCTGATGCCGCAGATGGAAATATTGACGATAAAGATCAAACAATTATTGGAGATCCAAATCCAGATTTTGTTTATGGTATTAATGGAGCGGTCGATTACAAAGGGTTTAATCTTAACTTCCTTTTTACAGGTGTTAAAGGCAGAGATGTATTTAATGCGAATTATGCACGTTCAAATAATTTCCATATTCCATCAACAAATAAATTGGAAGATGCTTACCTAAATGCTTGGAGAACTGATGCGCCAAGTAATACACATCCACGTCTTGACTATGAGAGTAATACTTTCTCTGCAGTTTATACTGATCGCTGGGTGGAAGATGCTTCCTTCCTGAGGTTAAGTAATGTGACATTATCATATACATGGCAACCAGAAATTAGTTTTATTCAAAGCATCAAGGTATTTGCTACAGGAACGAATTTACTGACCATAACAGATTACTCTGGTTTTGATCCGGAAGTAGATGCTTTTAGAGGCAATCCAAGAAAAGTGGGTATTGATATGAACTCGTTCCCGGCTGTTAAATCATATGTTGGAGGTGTAAATATTATTTTCTAATAAGTTATTTACCAGTTGATTAGTAATGAATATAAATTGTAAGCAAATGAAAAATTTAATATATATAATAATCGCTTTGTTTACTTTTTCTTCTTGTGAAAACATGCTTGAAGAAGAAGTTTATGATACCAGAACCGTGGAAGACATCTACGAAACCCCTGAATCTGCAAATGCAGTGGTTCTGGGAGTACTTAAATCGCTTGGGGCGTATAACTACTACAGTGCTCAAATGCACCAGGTGCTTGGCTTTCACTCAGGATTAACAGGGAGAAGAACGGGAGCCAATTCTGCAAAACCATTGGCGCAGATGAAGGTAACACCAAGTACTGCATGGATTGATAAAACCTATGATGGAATGTATGAAACCATTGCTTCAGCCAATTTTGTCATCTCGACAACAGATTCTGTACCTGATAATGACATTGAAAAAAATGCCAGAGGTGTTGCTTTGTTTTCGAGAGCAGTAAGTTATTTTAACCTGGTAAGAATGTATGGTGGTACCCCTTTGGTGCTAGAGCCAATTTTAAATGAAGAAGAAGCTCATGTGCCAAGAGCTACTAAGGATCTCGTTTATAAGCAAATTGAGAAGGATTTAAACGAAGCATGGGAGTTCTTGTATGAAGTTCAACCTCTAACAGCAATGCCATCAAAGTGGGCGGCGAAAGCCTTTATGGCTAAACTTTACCTTCGCATAGCCAGTGAGAGTAATGCTGCTGACGACTGGACAAAAGCGCGTGATTATGCCGTAGAAGTGATTACTTCTGGTCCATACAATTTAGTGCCGAAGTATAATGACTTGTTTAATTTATCTAAAGAGTTTTCGTCTGAGTCAATTTTTGAATTGGCTTTTGCTACAGTTCCCGATGGTGGTTGTGCCTTTCCTAATATAAAAGGCCCCCATCAAACAACTGAAGGAGCTAGTTTTGGTGCCTGGGGGAGAGTTATTGTGTTAAGAGCGGCCTATGACCGTATGTTAGCAGCAGTTGGTGGTGTTGAAGATGAACGCATGAAACTGGGAGCTCTGACTAACTGGAACCGCCATAACGGTACTATAGCCATTTCATATCCTATAAAAAAGGGGACAAAAATAGATGATGTAGCAACAAGTTACCTGTTTTATCCGGGAATTAATAAATGGAATGATCCAGGTTCCTTAAACAGAAATACAGCTGGTAATAACTTTATTGTATGTCGTTTAGCTGAAATGTATTTAATTGCCGCGGAAGCAGAAAATGAGTTAAACCCATTGTCACAAACGGCAATTGATTACTTAAATATAATTCGTACGCGTAGCCGTAATAGTGGTAGTACGGGGTTACCTGCCGATTATACAACTGCTGATTTTACAACGCAAGAGGAATTAATGAATGCAATTATGGATGAGCGTTTAGTTGAGCTAGTTGGAGAGTTGCATACTTGGTTTGATGCAAGAAGACGAGGTGTTGAGTACCTAACAGGAGTATTCAATGCACACAACGACAACTTGGATTATATAAAATCTGCTGAAGGTCAGTCAATTTATGGGACAGGTATATTTAAATCTGCCAATGACTTTTACTTCCCGACAGATGAAGCAAGTGTAGAGAGAAATCTTTTATTACCAATACCAGCCACTGTTATTCAATCGAATAATGCCATTGGTATTGAAGACCAAAATCCAGGATACTAAATATTTTAAAAAGGTGGAACTTCGGTTCCGCCTTTAGAAGAGTTACAAGTTGGTGAATACCACTTGTTTATAGAATTACTATACTATCGCATTGATATGGAACGATTTATATTTTCAATTAGCCTTATTGTTAGCCTTTTGTTAAGCGCTTGCAATACTACCTCAGATTCGGAAGACTTATTGTATTTGGACAGTACCTTACCTGTGGAAAAGAGATTAGACGATTTAATGTCGCGCATGACATTAGAGGAAAAAATCTCACAAATGTGTCAGTACGTTGGTTTGCAACACATGCAGGAAGCGGAGAAAGATTTGTCGAAAGAAGATATGGAGAAGAGTGATGCACAGGGTTTTTATCCGGATCTTCATTCTGATGATGTGGCCAATATGGTTAAAAAGGGTTTAGTAGGATCGTTCCTTCATGTAGTAGATGTTAATGAAGCCAATTACTTACAAGAATTAGCGCAGCAAAGTCGCTTAAAGATTCCATTGATAATCGGAATCGATGCCATTCATGGTACGGGTTTGGTGCATGGAGCTACAGTGTACCCAACACCTATAGGTTTAGCCAGTACATGGGATGAATCTTTGGTTTATAAGTTATCGGCCGAAACGGCAAAAGAAATGAGAGCCACAGGCGCTTCATGGACCTTTACACCTAATATTGATGTGGCCAGAGATGCTCGTTGGGGCAGAGTGGGAGAAACATTCGGTGAAGATCCTTTATTGGTTTCCATGATGGGAGTAGCTATGATCAAGGGACTTCAGGATCATCCGGATCCGGAAAAATTTAATACGGTGGCCTGTGCAAAACACCTGATTGCAGGAAGCCAGTCGGTGAATGGACTAAACGGTGCGCCTACCGATTTGTCAGAACGAACTATTCGTGAAATATTTTTACCACCTTATAAAGCAGCCGTTGATGCCGGTGTGTTTTCATTAATGACTGCCCACAATGAGCTGAACGGTATTCCTTGTCATGCTGATAAATGGATGATGACCGATGTGATGCGTGGGGAGCTTGGTTTCAATGGCTTTATTGTAAGCGACTGGATGGATATTGAGCGTATAGCCACACGTCATTTTGTGGCAGAAAATCAGAAAGAAGCTTGTTACCAAACCGTAGATGCCGGCATGGATATGCATATGCATGGACCAAACTTTTTAGAACCTTTGGTTGAATTAGTTGCAGAAGGAAGATTGTCAGAAAAACGCATTGACGAAAGCGTGCGCAGAATATTGGAGGCTAAATTCAGGCTTGGTTTATTCGAAAATCCAATAGTTGATGTAACACAGGTAAACGAAATCATGTTTAACGCTGAGCATCAGGCAACAGCCTTGGAGGCAGCTCAAAAGTCAATTGTACTACTTAAAAATGAGAATAATTTATTGCCGATAAAAAAAGGTCAATACAAAAAGATATTTGTTTCGGGGCCTAACGCCAACAACGAAACTATACTGGGCGACTGGGCCCTTCAACAACCTGAAGAAAATACAATTACCATATTAAAAGGCCTTCAACAAATCGATTCAAATGCTAAAATCGATTATATGGATGTGGGTGGTAATCCTCGATATATCACTAAAAAGCATGTGACAGACGCCAAAAAAAGAGCGAAAAAGGCAGACTTAGCCATTATTGTGGTAGGTGAAAATTCTTTTAGATGGGCTTGGAATGATAAAACATGTGGAGAAAATGCTGCCCGTTCAGAATTAGGATTGGCAGGTCTTCAACGAGAGTTAGTAGAATCTATTTATGCCAGCGGAACGCCTACCATTGTGGTGTTGGTTAATGGTCGTCCTTTAGCCATTGAGTGGATTTCAGAAAATATACCAGCCATCATTGAAGCGTGGGAGCCGGGTAGCAAAGGAGGACAGGCTGTGGCACAAATTCTTTACGGAGAGGTGAATCCTTCCGCTAAACTACCTATTACTATACCTCGTAGTGCAGGACACCAATTATCGATTTATAACCATAAGCCGACGCATTATTTCCATAAGTATGTGACAACTAAAACAGGGCCTTTATACCCCTTTGGATTTGGATTAAGCTATGCTAAGTTCAATTATCAAAATTTAAAAGTCTCTCAATCGAAAGTTAAAAAAGGAGGAGAGATAAAGTTGAAAGTGGAAGTAACCAATACCGGAAGCATGGCTGGAGAGGAAATCGTTCAGTTATATATAAACGATAAAGTAGCATCGGTAACACGACCGGTTAAAGAATTAAAAGCATTCGACAAAATATACCTGGAGCCTGGTGAAACAGAGCAGGTAACCTTTACACTTAAAACCGACGAGTTAAAGTTTTTAGGAAAAGATTTAAAACCTACGCTTGAGGCCGGCGAGTTTACCGCCATGGTTGGTAGTTCTTCCGACGATAATGATTTGCTTTCAATTCCATTTTTTGTGGTAGAATAATCATGAGCAATTAACGTATTTAATGATCATTTAATTTTTGCAGATATGCCCAATATAAAATATGCTTACTTTTTAGTTTCCTTTATCTTCTTGATATTTATATCAGGTACTCAATTATGTGCTCAAAATATGAATCAGGTTGGTTATTTGCCAGGTTCTGAGAAAAGAGTGTTTCTCGATAAAGAATATCAAGCTAAGGATTTCAGCATTACAAATGCTAAAGGAAAACAAGTGCTTTTCGGCAATGTTACCGTGGCAAAATATTGGGACAATAGTGGAGAAGAAGTTTGTTACGCTGATTTTTCTTCCTTAAGCAAGCAAGGTTATTATTCGCTTAAAGTAGACGGACTGCCAGAGTCAGTTCAATTTGAGATAGACGCAGATATCTATAATAATATAGGGAAAGATGTAGTGCGTATGTTTTATCATGCGCGTGCATCAATGCCCATCGAAAAACAATATGCTGGCATGTACGCTCGTCCTGCAGGTCACCTTGATAATCGTGTGAAGGTTCATGCTTCTGCAGCTACAAAACAACGACCTGAGGGAACGATGATCAGTTCACCGGGAGGTTGGTACGATGCCGGAGATTACAATAAATATATTGTCAATTCTTCAATTTCGGTTTATACCTTATTACAAGCAGAGCATTTGTATGGAAAACATTTACAATCATTGGATTTAAATATCCCGGAAACGGGAAATGGATTATCAGATGTTTTAAATGAAACGCTTTACAATTTAAGGTGGATGCTTACTATGCAAGACCCTAATGATGGGGGTGTTTACCATAAGCTTACTTCCAAAAAGTTTTGTGGAATGATTATGCCACATAAAGATAAATTAGATCGTTATGTGGTGATGAAATCAACAGCTGCAACACTTGATTTTGCTGCTACCATGAGTAAGGCGTACAGAGTGTTAAAACCATATTCGAAAGTATTACCCGGTATAGCAGATAGTTGTTTACAGGCAGCTAAGTTAGCATGGAAATGGAGTATTAAAAATCCGGAGGTATTGTATGTTCAACCTGCTGATATAAAAACAGGTGAGTATAAAGATAAAAATATATCAGACGAGTGGATTTGGGCAGCGAGTGAGCTTTACTTATCAACCAACGAAAGTAAATATTTTAATAAAATCGATTTAGATTATAAACGATTTCATATTCCGCAATGGGGCAATGTCGCCACTTTGTCTTTATACTCTATTGCTACCAGTAAAACCAATAATGAAAAGTTAAAAGAACGAGCTACAAGCAAGCTGATTAACCTTGCCAATAACTATTACAAGAAATATGAAAAATCGCCATACAAAGTCTCCATTGATAGATTTCCATGGGGGAGTAATGGAGAGGTAAGCAACCATGGTATGTTGTTTTTACAGGCCTATCAGGTAAGTAAAGATGATAAATACAAGAAAGCTGCCGATGCGTGTTTGGGCTATATTCTGGGTGCAAACCCAACAGGGTACTGTTTTGTTACAGGATATGGAGCTAAATCTCCTAAGCACATCCATGAGCGAATAACAGAGTCCAATGGCATTGAAAATCCATTGCCGGGTTTTGTTGTTGGCGGGCCAACCAAACAGGCGCAAAAAGATTGTGGTGCAGAAAACTATCCTTCGGAATTCCCGGCCAAATCATATCTAGATAAAGAATGTAGTTATTCAACAAATGAAATAGCCATCAATTGGAATTCTCCATTGGCCTTTCTATCGCTGGGATTGGATGCTGTGGTGAGTAAGAAATAATGTTTTTATAAGGAAGAGTTAAAAATGAAATATATGTTTGGAAAAATAAAAACTTTAATAAAGCTATTTGTCATTTCCCTGGTGTTGCTTGGAAATGTGCATGCGCAAGATAAAAAGCCAAATATCATCTTTTTTATAGCAGATGATATGACCACCAATATGTTTAATTTTTTACCTGATGGTAAGGGAAAAAACTTAACACCCAATATAGATAGGCTTGCTAAAGAAGGCATTATTATGATGGGACAGCATGTGGCATCAACCGTATGTACGCCCAGTAGATATAATTGCTTAACAGGAAAATATGCCAGTAGAGCGGTTAATCCTGATTTTTTAAAGCAAAGCAAAAAAAATAATAACCAGCGTGTGGTAGAGTGGAACACCCATATTATGCCAGGAGAGGAAAATATGGCGCAGTTACTAAAACAAGGTGGGTATTATACGGGGGCTGTTGGTAAGAACCATGTTATTGAGGTAACCAACTATCAGAAAATACCTTTGTCGGCAGATACCGCTAATAGTAAAGTGATGAAAGCTCAGTTGTTAAACTACGAGCTCACGCAAAAAGCTTATAAAGCCTGTGGTTTTAATTATGCTGAAGGGATCTTTTATGAAAACCCTGACTTTAACGGTCCTTGGGATTTGGCAGTGCATAACTTAGACTGGACAACAGAGGCGGCCTTAAACTTCCTTGATAAAAAGGATGAGAAACCCTTCTTTTTATATTTTGCCACTACCATTCCACATGGGCCTGAAGCCGCAGATAGAGCTTGGAATGCCGATAGAACCATTACCCCTGTGGGTAAGTTAGATATGGCACCTGATTGTTTGCCGCACCAGAGTACTATACCTAAACGATTGAAAGAGGCAGGAGTAAAGGTAAACGACAATAAATGTAATTTGCTTTGGATGGATGATGCTTTAGGAGCTCTTTTTAATAAGCTGGAAGAAACTGACCAGTTGGATAATACCATTATCATTTTCTTTAATGATCACGGGCAGTTTGCTAAAGGAACAACATACCAGGGTGCTGTGCACAATCCTAGTGTAATATGGAAAAAAGGAGGTTTTAAGGCTGGTTCTGTTAGCCATACTTTAGTGTCTAATGTCGACTTTTTACCTACTATATTAGAAATGGCCGGACTTAAAAATGAAAATAACCAAATTGATGGAAAAAGCTTTGCTAAGGTGCTGGAAGGCAACAAGGCTAAGTCGAGAGAATCCATGTATTTTGAGATAGGGTATTCGAGGGGTGTACGTATGGGTAATTATAAGTATATCTCAGTGAGATACCCTCAATGGGTAAAGGAAATTACCATTGCTGAACGAAAAAAGATATTAAAGAATTATAACCTTAAGCTGGCAAAAAGGGGAAAAGAACCTAATAATACTGATCCGGAAGCACCTTTTGGTCATGTGCAAATTATCCCCGGAGGAGGAGATGCAGAGTTTCGTGCCACCAAGCGTTATCCTAACTATGCACAGGTTGACCAGCTTTATGATTTAGATAAAGATCCGCATGAACGTGTGAATTTGTTTAATGATCCGGAATACAGTGCGGTAGTTGCCGATATGCAAGAGGAACTTAAAAAGCATATCGAAAATGTACCGGGAGGTTACGGCGAGTTTAAAAAGTAAAGACTTTCTTCCTATAAGCTATTAGGCGTTGGTGTTGAGTAGTAAACAGGAGTGTTAGAAGATAATGGTCATCAGTAGCTCCGGGTTTTAACCCGGAGTATTATAATGTTAGATATTGGGGTTTTAACCCAAACACATTTTTAGGTTAAAACCGATATGCGTTAGGGTTAGATTACACGGGATTAATCCCGTGCCTAGTTATAAAATTCGTAATAATTAATGGTTCCGTAGGCTCAAGAGCAAAAGCCCGGACCAAAAAAAAGAGCCCAATGAAGGTGTTCCTTAAATTTATATTCAGTATTGGTTTTGTTTTTTCTTTAATAGCTTGTTCTCAGGAAAAACCCAATGTATTATTGCTGTATATGGATGACTTGCGTCCGGAACTGGGATGCTATGGAGCGAAGCATATTCATTCTCCAAATATTGATGCCTTAGCAGATAAAGGGATTCAATTTAACAATGCTTACTGCAACGTTGCTGTTTGCGGAGCGTCCAGGGCAAGCATGTTAACAGGTTTGCGTCCTACCCGAAACCGTTTTCGCGATTACCAAACTTTTGTCCAGGTCGATACACCTAATGCAATTACACTACCTCAGGTATTTAAAAATAACGGTTATACAACCATATCCAACGGTAAAATATATCATCATCTGGATGACCGTATGGGTGATTGGGATGAAGTTTGGCGTCCGTATGCCTTTGATAAAAATCCCTTGGATTTGAAGCCCACTGATTGGTGGCAATCGCTATGGAGAGATTATCAACAAGTTAAAAACAAAAGTATTTATAAGAACACGGGTACAGGTCCGGCCTTTGAAATGGCGGATGTGCCGGATTCAGCTTATATAGATGGACTGCTCACACAAAAAGTATTATCTGATTTAGAGAAACTTAAAAATTCAGGAGAAACGTTTTTACTCACAGCAGGTTTTATTAGTCCGCATTTACCATTTAATGCCCCAGAGCGTCACTGGCAAAAATATATCAGACAGGATATAAAATTACCGGAGAACAACCATCGTCCGATTGATGAGCCAGATGCAGCCATATTTCATTCTTACGAATTAAGGCAGTATACAGATATTCCTCCAATTAAAACACGAGTACCTGACGAAACAGCGTTGTCGTTAATACATGGTTATTATGCCACGGTAAGTTATGTAGATGCTTTGGTAGGAAAAATCTTAGATAAACTTAAAGAGTTAGAGCTGGATAAAAATACCATTGTTGTTTTTTTGTCGGACCATGGTTATAATCTGCAGGAACACGGACAATGGGGAAAATGGACAAAGCACCAGACTTCGATTAGGGTACCTTTAATTATTTCATCACCGTTTATAGAAAAATCACATTCTTCGGATGCATTGGTTGAACTGGTGGATGTGTTTCCAACACTTATAGAACTGTGTCAGTTATCGGTACCGGAAATAAATCTTGAGGGTGAAAGTATGGTTCCGCATCTGCATAAGGCTGGTTTAAAAGGAAAGCCATATGTGCTGGTAAATAATCGTAATGGTTTTACATTAAAAAATATCAGGTATAACTATACTGAGTTTCTCAGCGCAAAGGATACCAGTATTTTAGCCAGGACACTTTATGATCATAAAACCGATGTCAATGAAAATTATAATGTAGCCGAAAAAAGCGAGTATCAGGCTACTATTAATGAGCTGCACAATATTCTTCATGCTAAATATTCAGAAAATATGAAGGTGGCAAAATAGATGACAGTAATAATATGAGGTTTGAATAATTTGTTGACCCTAAACGAACGATTTAAAACCTGAATTACAAAGTATGATTTATAATATTGTACCTAAAGAATCAGATAAAATACTTAAGAAACTTTGAAGATATGAAGAATTTAATGCTAGCAATTTTGCTCATGCTTTCGCTGGGAGGGATGGCGCAAAAAAAGACAAATGTATTATTTATTGCCATTGATGATTTAAAGCCAATGTTGGGATGTTATGGCGATGAATTTATAAAGACTCCTGCCATTGATAAACTGGCTGCAAATGGCGTGGTATTTACCAATGCGCACTGTCAGCAGGCAGTATGTGGTCCTTCAAGGGCAAGTATTATGACAGGGATGCGACCTGATTATACCGGGGTTTGGGATTTAAAAACACGTATGCGTGATGTAAACCCGGATATCTTGGCTATGCCGGAATATTTTAAAGGACAGGGTTACACTACTGTTGCCGTAGGTAAGATTTACGATCCGCGTTGTGTGGATAAACAATACGATAAACCATCGTGGAGTATTCCTTATAAAGAAAGTGCTAAATATTCTTACCCAGAAAAGTATGGAGAACCGGGGTTATCTTATTTTGCCTTGGAAGAGAATAAAAAACAAGTTGAAAAATATACGAAAGAGGCCCATGCCAAGGGTGAAAATAATGTACATGGATACGTGAGTAAACGCTTTAAACCTTCTGTGGAATGTGCAGATGTGGAAGATGATGCGTATATGGATACGCAAATAGCCAACAATGCCATTAAGTATATGAATCAACTGGCTAAGGAAGATGAACCATTCTTTTTGGCAGTAGGTTTTAAACGTCCTCACTTACCGTTTGCGGCTCCTAAAAAATACTGGGATTTATATGATAGAGAGGATATTTCTTTGGCGGAATACAGAGAAGCTGTAAAAAATGGAGTAGATTTTGCCTACCATAAGTCTAACGAACTACAATCCTATACCGATATTCCTGCACTGGCTTCATTTAGCGATATCTTTACAGATAACCTACCTGAGTGGAAGCAAAAGGAACTTATTCATGGCTACCAGGCCTGTGTTTCCTATATCGATGCACAGATTGAGAGGTTAATGCAGGAATTAAAGAAAAATGGACTTGATAAAAATACAGTGATTGTTTTATGGGGAGATCACGGATGGCATTTAGGCGATCACTCTATGTGGTGTAAGCACAGTAATTTTGAACAAGCTACCCGTGTGCCATTAATATTTTCAGTGCCTAATGGAGCTACTGGTTACAATGCTAATCCTGTTGAATTTATCGATGTCTTTCCAACACTTTGCGAAGCTTCAGGTATTGAAATTCCGGAGATATTACAGGGAGAGAGCTTAATGCCTGTAATGAAGGATGTGGATGCAAAGGTGAAAGACTATGCGGTTAGTCAGTTTGGCAGAGGTAAATTAGAAGGGTATTCCATTAGAACAGACAGATATAGGCTTACTCTTTGGATTAAAGATGATTACAGAACATTTTCACCTTTTGATGCAAAAGATATTGAAGCCGGAGAGTTGTATGATTATAAAACGGACCCATTGGAAACAGAGAATTACTATAACGCTAAAAAGTATAAGTCAGTGAAAAAACAACTGATGACCTATTTTAAAGCGTTCATCGAAACTCAAAATAAAGAGCTTGTTGGTTCTGGGAGTATGATGGGGAAAAAGAGTGCTAAAGAAACTATTCTCAAGCAAAAAAACAATTTGGCTTTCATTGATCTTGCCACTAACTGGAATGTGATTGCAAGAAATGGAGCTGATGCTGATTTTAGCGTAGAGGATGGAAAGTTAAAAGTGGAAGTAAGAAAATTAGGTGCTAAACCCTGGGATCTGACTTTAGCTTTAAAAGAAACTATCGCGCTTAAACAGGGTCAAACAGCCACTTTTACTTTTGCTGGTAAAGGGAAAAGCATCAAGTTCAGTATGGGACCGTTAGATGGTGAAAGGACTGCTCGTATTGCCAAGCTAAGTAGTGCAGAAAAAGTTCATAAAGTAAAGGTCCCTGTATCTGTAAGTGGCGACTGGCCCATAAAAATTCAATTTATGGAAGTTGGGACTTACGAAATTGGAGAAATTGTTGTTGCTCAATAAAACTGTATTACACATATTTTAAAATTTAACCATAAAAATAAATTAAAACGGATGAAACTATTGTCTTACATCATACTTGTTGCTGTTATTGCAGTGGGCTGTACGTCGCCAAAGCAAACACAAAGCGAAAGCAATAGCCTCGAATTGAAGAAAGTAGCTAATGCGAAGAAGCGCAATGTTATTTTTATTCTTACTGATGACCACCGATACGATTACATGGGATTTACAGGTAAGGTGCCATGGCTCGAAACACCTAATATGGATAAAATGGCTCAAGAGGGAGCTTATATGGAAAACGCCTTTGTTACCACTTCATTGTGTTCGCCTAGTAGAGCCAGTATTTTAACCGGTCAATACTCTCATGTTCATACTATAGTGGATAATGTGGCGCCTAATCCGGGTAACCTGACTTTCTTTCCGCAGTATCTGCAAAAAGCAGGTTATCAAACCAGTTTCTTTGGTAAGTGGCATATGGGCGATCATAATGACGATCCACGACCAGGGTTCGACCATTGGGAGAGTTTTAAAGGTCAGGGAGAGTATTACTCGCCTAACTTAAATATTAACGGAGAGCGAGTTCAGTACGATGAAGATACCTATATCACGGATTTATTAACAGAGCATGCCATAGAGTGGTTAGACAATAGAGACAAGGAAAAACCATTTTTCGTTTACCTGTCGCATAAAGCCGTTCATGCTATGTTTAAACCAGCTAAAAGGCACGATGGTGTTTATGATGGAAAAACAATTGAACTACCATCTACTTATACACAAACCAAAGATGATACCTACAAAGATTTAAAATGGCCTGAATGGGTGAAGCAGCAGCGTCATAGTTGGCATGGGGTAGACTACATGTATCATGGGACCAACGGAACTTTTAATGGTAACTTACAAAAGTATTGCGAAACTTTACTTGGCGTAGATGAGAGTGTGGGAACTGTGATGGAGTGGTTAAAAAGTAACGGTCTGGACGAATCAACCATGGTAATTTATATGGGAGATAATGGATTTAGTTGGGGAGAGCATGGCTTAATTGATAAGCGTCACTTTTACGAAGAGTCGGTTAAAGTGCCTATGTTGGTGCGTTGTCCTGAAATATTCAAGGGAGGAGAGCCTGTGAAAAAAATGGTGCAAAATGTGGATGTAGCACCAACTATTTTGGAATGCGCAGGATTGGTAAAGCCGGAATATATGCCTGGTCATTCCATGATTCCATTGCTTCAGGGGGATTCTACACAGTGGAGAGAACGTATCTATTATGAGTATTTCTGGGAGTATGACTTCCCAATGACCCCAACTGTTTTTGGCGTGCGTACTGATCAGTATAAATATATGCGTTATCAGGGTATCTGGGATCAAAATGAATTATACGATATCATCAATGATCCGGAAGAAATGCATAACCTGATGGGCGATCCTAAATATGCAGATGTGGCTAAACAGTTAGCCAGTGATTTATATGACTGGTTAGAAGAAACGCACGGAATGAATATTCCGCTGAAACGTACGGTTAAAAATCCTTATGGAAATTATAAACATCCAAAGCAGTACTAGGCTTTTTATCTATGTAAATGATGGTAATTAAGTAGTCGTAAGTATAAAGACAAAAGACTAAGCAGATATCTTTATACTTATGTCTTACTTCTTTATACTAAATAGTTAGAAGTGATGAAATGAATAGGGGAATGTGATTGTGTCATTTTATTGTAGCAATGCGCATTCCCCTTTTGTGTATATGTCATGTTGTGGTTTTATCGGTTATAATTAAAAGCAATGGATCTGAAAAATAAGAGATTAGTTTTAATATTTGTAGTGTTTATTCACCTATTGTCTATTAGTGCAAAAGGTAAAGATAACCGCTACAATATTTTATGGCTTAGTTGCGAAGATATTGGAACTTCATTTAGTGTTTATGGCGCTAAAGGTATTCAAACACCAAATATTGATCGACTGGCTAAAGAAGGTATTCGCTACAATAAAGCCTATGCTACAGTTGGTGTGTGCGCACCAAGCAGAGCTTCAATTATTACAGGCATGTATCCTGCTCGTATTGGTGCACAACATATGCGAACAGGTAATCATTGGGGATATAGAGAACCTGAAAAAGAGACCTATCAGCAGGTAAAGAAGATTAAGGATATTCGTGGTCATAATATCCCGGAGTATTCTGTGGTAACACCGGAGCATGTCAAGTGCTTTACTGAATACCTAAGAGCAGACGGTTATTATTGCACCAATAATGCCAAGTGCGATTATCAATTTTCGGCACCCCTAACAGCTTGGGATGAGAATGGAAGTAAAGCGCATTTTGAAAACAGAAAGGGTGATCAACCTTTTTTCGCAGTATTTAACCATGGTGTTACGCATGAATCACAAATATGGAAAAAGAAAGATGACCCATTACTTGTTAATCCCGACCAATTGGAGATTCCTGCATATTTCCCGGATATTGCTGAGGTTAGAAAAGATGTAGCAAGAAAATATTCAAATATTGTAGAGTTTGATCAGGCCGTTGGAGAATGGGTGGACTACCTGCAAAAAAATGACTTGTATAATAAAACCATTATTTTTATTTGGAGTGATCATGGGGGACCTCTCTTACACCAAAAAAGAGCCGTTGGAAATAGCGGTTTGCAAGTACCTCTTATTGTCAGGTATCCTGATAAGCGGGATGCCGGTAAGGTTGTGAACGATATTGTTTCATTAATGGACTTGGGGCCAACAGTTCTGTCTCTTGCGGGTATTGAGCCTCCACAATATATGGACGGGAAGGCGTTTTTGGGACCATATAAAAGCAAACAATCCCGCCAATATATGTTTGGTTCGGCTGATCGGTTCGATGAACATACGGATATGAGCCGTTCGGTGATAGATGGTCGTTTTGTTTACATACGCAACTTTAGGCCTGAGTTACCCATGACTTATCGATTAGCATATAGAGAGCAGATTGATATGACATCTAAGCTGATGGAATTGGATGAAGCAGGTGAACTCGAAGGAGATGCCTCTTATATATTCATGAAAACCAAACCCCTTGAGGAATTATACGATTTAGTGACAGATCCTTACGAGGTGAAAAATTTGGCCCTTATTCCCAAATATCGAGATAAATTAATCGAATTAAGATCGGCGCTTGGTCAATGGCAGCTTGAAGTTGGGGATAAAGGCTTTATTCCAGAAGGAGAAATGGTTAATATGATGTGGCCCGGAGGTCAACAACCGAACACAGATCCAGTGCAGTTTATAAATTCAGGGAATCATGAACTCATATTGGAATCTAAAACGCCTGGTGCATCTATTGCTTATCAAATTAATGATAATATAGGTAGCCCGCATTGGGAACTATATAGCAAACCTATCTCCATTAAAAATATAGACAACATAAAAGCCAGGGCAGTACGTATTGGGTATAAAACATCCAAGTGTACAAATTGGTCTGGTAAATAGAGTATTTATTCAAATATATAATTAAACCCACATATGGCATTGCCATTAAATAAAATTAGATAGTTGTGTATAACAAGCAGAAAATCTATGTATTACATTAACTGTTATATGGAACCTTTGTTGTTGAATTTATATTTAAAAAATGAATTATGAATGCCAAAATTGTACTTATATTATTTATACCCTTCATACTTGGGTGTTCAAAAGAAAACAAGTCCAAAAAACCAAATATTCTGTTTTTCCTGGTTGATGATATGGGATGGGCTGATGTTGGTTATCAAGGTTCACAGGTATATAAAACTCCATCAATAGACAAATTAGCTGCCAGTGCAATGCAGTTTGAAAATGCTTATGTAACCCATCCAAGATGTGTGCCTTCACGATATTCTATTTATACCGGAAAGTATCCTGCGCGAATTGATAGGCCAGGCCCTGGTAAAATGCCTTTGGAAGATTTTACCATAGCCGAGGCTTTAAAAGAAATTGGATATTCTACCTTTTTTACAGGAAAGTGGCATTTGGCCATGGGGGGTATAAGTTTTCCGGAAAACCAGGGGTTTGATATAAATATTGGAGGTGGACACCCCGGAGCACCTATCTCTTATTTTTGGCCATATAATGAACCTCCACATCATCAATTTAAAGATTCAATTCATGGTTTAGAAACTGGTGAAACTGGAGAATATCTGACAGATCGATTAACAACTGAAACAATTAAGTATATAAAGCAACATAATAGTACAAATCCTGATCAACCTTTTTTTGCAATGGTATCGCATTATGCAGTGCATGAACCATTGGAGGCAAAGCAGGAATATATTGACAAGTTTCAAAAGATAATTGATACAACTCAATTTCAACACCCTGAATACCTGGCAGAAAGTAATGGCTTAACAAAAATGAGACAGGATTATGCTCCATATGCAGCGATGGTTTATAGCGTAGATGAAAGTTTAGGTAAAATAATGCAAACATTAGAAGATTTGGATATAGATGAAAATACCATAATTTTCTTTTTTTCGGATAATGGGGGCTTATCTAATACCGGAACTGAGAAGCGTCTTTTAGCTACATCTAATTACCCTTTGCGTGCAGGGAAAGGACATCTTTATGAAGGAGGTGTTAGAGTTCCTTTAATTGTAAAATGGCCGGAATATACACGTAAAGGAGCCAGGTCGAAGGCTGTTGTTACCGGATGCGATTTTTACCCTACGATACTTAATATGGTAGAAAAAGAGTTACTTCCTGAGCACCATTTGGATGGAGAAAGTTTTACATGGGCATTAAAAGAGAAAGAAAATCCCAATCCTGACAGGGCCGTTTATTGGCATAATGGGGTGGCTCGTCCTGTAAGAACAGGTGATTATTACAGTAGCTCCGTACGCCAGGGAAAGTATAAGTTAATAGATTATTATAAGCAAAACAGGGTTGAGCTATACGATGTTGAAGCAGATTTTATGGAAACTAAAAATTTAGCTCAAGAGTTACCTGAATTAGCAGATTCTTTACAAAAACAAGTGATTCAATGGCGAGATGAGATTGATGTGTTTTATCAGCCAGATAAAAAGAAATCGAAATGGGAGTAAGAAGGGGAAAAGAGATAATAATGGTATGTATAATGATTTTTAAAAACATATAAAAACATGAAGTCTTTTAAGAGTATACACAGATGGATATTAGTTCTAGCTGTAATTTCAATTAGTTGTACACAAGCTAAAAATGACGTTAATCAACCCAATGTTCTGTTTTTTTTGGTAGATGATATGGGGTGGATGGATGCAGCTTATCAAGGATCAGAGTTTTACGAAACACCTAATATTGATCAGCTTGCGCAGGAAGGGATGCGTTTCAGCAATGCATACGCTACTCATCCACGTTGTGTGCCGTCTCGTTATTCTTTAATTACAGGCAAGTATCCGGCAAGAGCCCAAATGCCCGGACCGGGTGAGGGCAAGCTAAAAAGTCATAACGGACCTAAACTTCGACCTGGCGATGAAGGCAAACTAAAGGCTGATGAACATACCATTGCCTCGGCTTTAAAATCTCAGGGATACGCTACTTTTTTTGCAGGTAAATGGCACTTGGCTACTTCAGGAACCTTACCTGAGCATGTTGGTTTTGATGTGAATATTGCCGGTGGTCATGCCGGTTCGCCTATTTCGTTCTTCTATCCATATAACGAAGGAAAACAAAAGGGAAAAAAAGCTCCGATTGAAGGATTGGATGAAGGGGCTGAAGAAGGAGAGTATTTAACAGATCGTATTACCGATGAAACCATTAAATGGCTTAAAGGACACGTTCAGGACAAGCCGGATCAGCCATTCTTCGCATATATTTCTCACTATGCGGTACATGAACCTTTTCATGCTAAAGAAGAGCATATTCAAATGTTTAAGGACAAGTTAAAGGGTAAGGAATATGCGCATCCCGAATTTATTGAAGAGGGAACAGGTACTACGAAGATGAGACAGGATGACCCGGTATATGCAGGTATGATTTACAGCATGGATGAGAGTTTAGGAAAGATAACTCAAGCACTTAAAGACTTAGGTCAGCTTGATAATACCATTATTATCTTTTTCTCAGATAATGGCGGTTTATCAAACAGAGGATTCAATCCGCGTCGTGTGGCGACTTCTAATTTTCCTTTAAGAGCAGGCAAAGGGCATTTATATGAGGGAGGGGTGCGTGAACCTATGATTGTAAAATGGCCCGGAATAACCAGTCCGAATTCAATTTCAACAGAAGTGATTACAGGTACTGATTTCTTTCCAACTATTTTAGATATGACAGGTACTCCTTTGTTACCTGATGCCCACATGGATGGAAAAAGTTTTGTGACTGCCCTTAAAGGTGCGGGTAATATAAATGAAGAAAGAGCTATTTTCTGGCATTCTCCAGTTGACAGACCACATGCTACGGGCGATTCAAATAGTACCGCTGTTCGTAAAGGAAAATATAAGTTAATTGAGTTTTACGATACAAATACTGTGGAACTCTATGACCTGAGTAAGGATATGTCAGAAACACAGGATTTATCGGATGATTTACCTGAAGTAAGAGACGAGTTGCTTCAACTGGTGCATGATTGGAGAAATGAAGTAAATGCTTTTGTAAAAAAACAGTAATGCGGTTAAAACTAAGTATTAATGCCAATCAAGGTTCATAATAATAGTTCAACCCTTTTAGGGTTGTGATTTGCTATGTTTAACCTCTGGTTTTCACCCAGGGTTATTCAAGTTTTACCCTTTCAGGGTAAATTTAAAGCTATAACAAGGCTTAATTGTCACGGAAATAAATCCCGTAGGGATTAAACATGAATAACCACGGGTATAACCCGTGGACACTCGAACCATAAATAAGAACCCTGAAGGGGTTCAACCCTTGAATGGGATTATGAATTATTGATGGATATTATTTAGGGCTTTAAGTTGGGCAATATGTACGACTAACTTATAATAAGTTATTGGATGTTTTTGCCAGGCAATAGTCTAAATAAAGGAATAAATAGAAATTAAATCTATACAGAATAAATAAAGAAAAATGAATAGCATGATTAAATCAATTTTCATAGCAGTAGTGATGTTGCTGTTTGTAAGTAGTAGCAATGCACAGGTAGATAAAGCCATTAACAGAGCCAGTGAAATGACTACATATATTGCCGAAAAGATGTCGATGAATGAGGTACAGGCTCAAGAATTAAATTCGGCATTGGTGACAAAAATAAAATACCAACACCAAAAAATAAATAATCAAGACCTAACGCAAGAAGAAAAGAAGGTTGTGTACAAGCAGGCGGGTAAATCTTTCTTTGCCATATTAAGCAGGCGATTCTCAAAAGAGGATATTACAAAAATAAAACAACACATGTCCGACTTTAATAAAGTTGGTAAGCCAAGCTGAAAAAGGCAAGAGAGTTTATGGTAAGGGTGGACAAAATGAAATCACTATAAAAATGAAAAACAGGCAACAGAAATTATTCACAAAACACAGTGCCATTTTAGTTTTAATGCTTGTGTCAATTTATTCCTGTGCACAAAAAAGCACATTGCCAACACCAGATATGGCAAATGTAAAATATGGTGAGCATGAGCGCAATGTAATGGATGTATGGTTTGCAGACAAAAGTAAACCTACTCCTTTGGCCATTTTTATTCATGGAGGAGGTTTTGTATCTGGAGATAAGCAAACAAAACTAAATGAGGATGAGCTCAAAGAATTGTTGAAAGCCGGAATATCTGTTGCCTCCATTAATTACCGCTTTAAGTCAACGGCTCCTTTACCTGCTGCACATTATGATGCTAAGCGGGCTTTGCAGTTTATTCGTTCAAAGGCTGATGCCTGGAATATTAATAAAAACAAGATTGCTGCATGGGGAAGTTCGGCAGGTGCGCAAATAAGTATGTGGCTGGCTTTTAATGATGATATGGCAAACCCGGAAAGCACCGATCCCATAGAACGTGAATCGACACGACTTACATGCGTAGCAACCAAAGGAGGACAAACCACTATGGTGTCTGAGTTTTGGCTGCGACATATAAATAACTATGCACCTGGTAAAGAAAAAGCCTTTCTCGGTAATAAACGACTTCAAACTTTTGGTGTTGAAACAATAGAGGAATCAGATGAGATAGCAAAGACGATATCTGCTTTATCTATAATTTCTAATGATGATCCTCCAATTTTTATGCAGTATTCAATGTCACCCGATGCCCCTGCGCCAGACAGTGATAAATTTCAGAGGTTAAGAGGATGGATAGTTCATCATGTGGTATTTGGGATAGAATTAAAAGAAAAAATGGATCATCTCAACCTTGAATCTTATTTGTATTATCCAGGTTCTGATAGTGAATATAATTCCGTGGTCAAGTTTTTTACAGATAAGTTGTTGAATGAATAATCCTGCTAAAACAGGTTCATTATTAAAGAAATAGAGATGAAGAATAAGGTATTCAATTTTATCAGGATAAAATATTATTTGTTGTTGGGGCTGATGGTTTTTCCAGTGTTAGCCAATGCACAAAAGAATGTGTTGTTTATCGCCGTTGACGACCTGAAGCCCCTGATGGGGTGTTATGGTAGTGAGGTGGTTAAAACTCCTCATATAGATAAATTGGCTCGTGAAGGTTTTGTATTTAAGAACAATCATTGTCAGCAGGCTGTGTGTGCTCCTTCCAGAGCGAGCATATTAACGGGCAAACGTCCTGATTATACTCGGATATGGGATTTAAAAACTTTTATCAGAGATAAGAATCCGGATATTTTAACCATGCCACAGTATTTCAGGCAGCTTGGATTTCAAACAGCAGCCGTGGGTAAGGTATTTGATAAACGCTCGGTTGATAATCAGCACGATTCCTTATCGTGGACTCAGCCTTATACGGATGCCAAAGGGAGTAATGTAAAAGGGGGAGGTTATGTGTTCGAGAAAAAACGTGTTTCAACAGAAGCTCCTGTTGTAGAAGATAGTTTGACAATGGACGGATCGGTAGTGAAAAGCAGTAATAATCTGCTTGATCAATTCGCCAATTCCGGAGAGCCTTTCTTTTTAGCAGTCGGATTTTTTAAGCCTCATCTTCCTTTTGTGGCGCCTAAAAAGTATTGGGATATGTACAATCGTGAAGATATCAAATTGCCTCCTTTTCAGGAGAAAGCGGCAGGGGCACCAGATTATGCGTTTCAGCCGGGCTGGGAGGTACGCAGTCAGTACATTGATGTACCCAAAGACTATAACGTTGCTATTCCAGTAGAAAAACAATTGGAACTGATTCATGGCTATTATGCTTGTGTTTCGTTTATAGATCAGCAGATAGCTAATGTGATAAACCACTTGGATGAGCTGGGGCTCCGTGAAAATACTGTGATTGTTTTATGGGGTGACCATGGATGGCATTTGGGCGACCATGATATGTGGTGTAAGCATACCAATTTTGAGCAGGCCACGCGTTCACCGTTAATCATTTCATCGAGCAAAAAAATGATTGGTTCAACAATTGCACCAACCGAGTTTGTGGATGTGTTTCCAACATTATGTGAGTTAGCTAAAGTAAAAACACCAGACAACTTAGACGGATTAAGTTTGGTACCTCTAATGAAGGGGAAAGAGGATGAAGTAAAACCAGTTGCAGTGAGTCAGTTTGCCCGATGGCCTGAAAAAATGGGTTATAGTTTCCGTGACCAACGATATAGATATACTGTTTGGATGACCAAGAATTTTCGTTCGGATCAGCCATATGATGCTTCACTGATTGATGCGGAAGAGCTTTATGATTACGAGAAGGATCCATTGGAAACTAGAAATTTTGTCAATGATCCGGAATATGCCGATGTGAAAAAAATGATGGTCGCTAAGTCAAAAAACTATTTTAAGGAACAGCAAAAATGAAAACTATCAATTTTAATACTCTACTTTTTATTACAGTTATAATATGTAGCTGTAGTAAACCTATCAATACTATTGATACACGGATTGATAACCTTATTAATCAAATGACTATTGAAGAGAAGATTGGTCAAACAGCATTACGAGGTACATCAAGTAGGGTGAAAGGTGGTTTATCTGAAGATTTAAAAGAAGCAGTACGAAATGGAGAGATAGGGGCTATTCTTAACGTAATGGATGTACGCTATGTAAAAGAATTGCAGCAGATAGCAGTAGAAGAGAGTCGTTTAGGCATTCCTTTGATATTTGCCCGTGATGTTATTCATGGTTTTAAAACTATTTTTCCTATCCCTATTGGATTAGCAGCTAGTTGGAACGAGCAAGTTGCTTATGATGCGGCACGTGTATCAGCAGTTGAAGCTACTTCGGTAGGTATTCGCTGGACTTTTGCTCCGATGCTTGATATATCAAGAGATAGTAGGTGGGGAAGAGTGGCTGAATCACCTGGTGAAGATCCATTTTTGGCATCCATACTAGCCAAGGCCTATATACACGGATTTCAGGGTGATAGTTTATCTCATCCAACAAGTATGGCTGCATGTGCAAAACATTTTTTAGGCTATGGTGCCGCTATTGGTGGGCGAGATTATAATACGGTCAATATTCCTGAACCATTATTGCACAATGTTTATCTCCCACCTTTTAAATCGGCTTTTGAAGCTGGAGTTGTAAGTGTGATGTCGGCTTTTAACGAGTTAAATGGCATTCCGGCTTCAGGAAATGAATTTTTATTAAAAAAACTATTACGGGATGATTGTGGTTTTGATGGTTTTGTAGTGAGTGATTGGAATTCAGTTACTGAAATGATTCCGCATGGTTTTGCTTCAGATGAAAAGCATGCTGCTTTGTTATCTGCAAAAGCCGGATTGGATATGGAGATGACCAGCGAAGCGTATGCACATCATTTAAAGAACTTAATTGGTGAAGGCGTCATATCTGAGGAGGCGCTTGATGATATGGTTAGAAATATCCTGAAGGTGAAGTTTAAGTTAGGACTGTTTGAACAACCCTACATTCCTGAAGGTCATCCGGGTAAAATGTATGATAAAGCACATCTTGAATCAGCAAAACAAGCCGCTGAAAAAAGTATGGTCTTATTAAAGAATAAAAGTAATGTACTTCCTCTAGTTCAGGAAAATAAATTACTTATTGTTGGTCCTTTGGCCGATGGACCGCACGAACAATTAGGAACCTGGACTTTTGATGGGGAGTCGAATCAAACTATAACTCCCGTATCAACATTTATATCTAGTCCTTTTAAAACTGAATTTATATCCGGTCTTGAGTATAGCCGTGATATTTCAGAGTCTCAATTCGAACATGTAATTGCTTCCGCAAAAAAGTCTGATGTAATATTATTCATTGGGGGTGAAGAAGCTATCTTATCAGGAGAGGCACATAGTCGTTCTGACATCCGTTTGCCAGGCAAGCAAGAGTTGCTCATTAAGCAATTAAGTGCATTAGGGAAACCAATCGTTTTGGTTATCATGGCAGGAAGACCTATAGACATATCAGGCATTTTGGATGATGTAGATGCCGCACTCATGGCATGGCATCTTGGAACTATGGGAGGTCCCGCTTTATATGATGTATTAACAGGTGTAAGTGAGCCGGAGGGTCGCCTACCAATAACCTGGCCAAAATCAGCAGGACAGCTACCTCTTTTTTACAATCATAAAAACACGGGGCGACCTGCGAGCGAAGCCAATTTTGTTCATATTGATAGTATTCCGGTTGGTGCATGGCAGAGTTCCTTAGGCAATGCTTCTCATTATCTAGATGTGGGCTATTTACCTCAATTCCCATTTGGGTACGGATTGTCCTATTCGCAGTTTGAATATTCTAATTTAAAGCTTTCTTCTTCAAGCATAAATCAAAGAGAGCAGCTACAAATTCAAGTGACTGTAAATAATATTGGAGATAGGGATGGTGTTGAGACTGTTCAGCTATATGTGCAAGATATTACAGGCAGTATAACTCGTCCAATTAGAGAATTGAAGGGCTTTAAAAAAATCAGTATACCAAAAGGAACCTCGCAAGTGGTTAAATTTACCCTTAATCCAAATCAACTGAAGTTTGTTAATAACGAATTAAAACATGTGCTTGAGGAGGGAGGATTTAATGTTTTTGTGGGTCCTAATTCCGCCGAAGGCTTGATGTCATCCTTTGATGTACAGATGGATTAATTACTTTACATACAGAATTGATCTTTTCTATTATTGATTGGGTTTTCAGGCATTATATAAGATTTGTCATGATGAATTATAAAGCATATTAGATATGAAATATATTGAAACCAGCATATTGTTAACCTTTCTACTTTGCTGTATTAACTCTTGTGCAGTTGATAAGAAAAAGGGAGATGCTAAACCCAATATTCTGTTGATTCTTGCCGATGATTTAGGATATAATGGGCTTGGATGTTATGGAAGTGATCTGGTTGAAACTCCTAATATTGATCAATTATGTGCTCATGGAATGAAATTCACAGATGGTTATTCTGCGGCTCCTACTTGTGCACCATCACGAGCAGCTATCATGAGTGGTCAGTATGCTCCGCGTACAGATAAGTACCGTGTGATGGAGCATCATAAAGGGAAGGAAGAGTTCATGAATTTCCTGATGCCCGCTGATGCTCTTGAGCTTCGATTAGAAAAAATCACCATCGCTGAAGCTTTAAAAGACGATGGATATTCAACCGCTATGTTTGGGAAATGGCACTTGGGTTATGATAAAAAAAATCATCCCTTACATCAAGGGTTTGATGAGGCCATTAAGAATACAGGAATGAAGCATTTTAATTCAGGCACAGATCCACATATGGACATGCCTGAGGGGACTTACATAAGTGACTTCTTTACTGATAAAGGATTGGATTTTATTGATCGAAAAGCGGATGACGAGAATCCATTCTTTTTGTACATGCCCTACTATTTAATACATGCTCCCTTTGAGGCCAAAGAAGAATACATTGAACACTTTAAAAATAAACTACCCAAAGACACTCCCGAGAGATATATTTTATGGTGTGCGATGACCAAAAGTTTGGATGAGAACGTGGGGCAGCTTTTGAGTAAGTTGGAGGAAAAAGGGATCACAGATAATACCTTAGTGATTTTCTCATCTGATAACGGAGGTGTGCCCAATAAGGTTGAAACCAACGATTTTAATAAGCCTCTGAGATTATACAAGGGGCAAACCTATGAGGGAGGAATGCGAGTACCTTATATCTTTAAATGGCCTGGTATAATTAAAGCAAATAGCGTTTGTCATGAACCTATTCATGGTATTGATTTATATCCTACTTGCCTGGATGCTGCTAACGTCATCCCACAAAAGGATTATATTTTGGATGGTTTGAGTTTGATGCCTTGTTTAACATCAGAGGGTCAAGATAAATTAGATAGGGATGCCTTATATTGGTACTACCCTAAATGTGCGGGTTATAATCCCAAAACGGATAAATGGAGAGATACCTGGCGTAATGTCATTCGAATGAGAGATTATAAACTCATCGAAAATATTGAATTTGGAACTGTAGAATTATACAATTTAAAAGAGGATATAGGTGAAACCAATGATTTGTCAACGAATATGCCTGACAAGGTAAAGGAGTTACAATCGTATTTGAAAAGATGGAAAAAGAGCATAGGTGCAGCCGAACCAATACCTAACGTAAACAGGGATAATTCAAATGCTAAAATAAACCAGCCAATGTAAATTTTATTTTAACTGGTGAAAATAGCCGTTTAATAATTATGGTTACCGACTGTATTCTATATAGAATACTTAAACTAAGTATTGAATAAAATTAAACGAATAAAATGAGATACCTATGCTTTGTAATGTTAAGTTCGCTAATCTGTTGTAATACAGCAGAAACAGAAAAAGATATAGTGCCAGGACCAGTAGAGCCGGAACAAACAATACGCGAGATAGTTAACGAAGTTTTTCCTGAAGGAAATGTTTTTATTGGAGCTGCTTGTCACCATCGTTTATTCGGAACTAAATCGTTTGATATTCTTAATCGTGAATTTAGCTATGTAACACCAGCTAACGACTTTAAACAATCGTATATTCATCCGGAACCCGGAAAGTATAGGTTTGAACAATCCGACGATTGGGTTCAAATGTGTGAAAATCATAAGCAGGTCATTCGAATGCATGCTCCCATTAGTCCGCAATGCTCAAAATGGGTAAAAGAAGACAGCCGGACTGCCCAAGAACTGCAAACAATACTAGAAGAGTATATGTTTGCCCTTTGTTCAAAATATAACGGGATCTCAAATATTCTTTGGCTCGACGTAGTTAACGAAACCATTGATAAAACAACTGGTGATTGGTTTGGCCCTAAGGAAGGAACAGATAAATGGGAAAATCCATGGCCTAAAATTGGCTTTGACGAAACGCATGCTTTAAGGCCACCTTTGTACATTAAACAAGCTTTTACAATAGCGAACGAGTATGCTCCCGATATTAAACAAATTATAAACCAGCATGGAGCTTTAGAAGAAGCAAGCTGGGATAAAATGAAAGCTTTAGTAGCCTATTTACGGGAAAACAAACTTCGTGTTGATGGACTTGGATGGCAGGCACACATAGATTTAGGCTGGGAGAAAATACCGGGTAACATTGAGCGTTTGGGAGAAATTGTAAGGTGGTGCCATAGCAATGATCTTGAGTTTCACATTACCGAATTTAATGTGTGGTTAAAAGACGGCGATGAGTACAAATTTGAAGAACAAGCTGCCACATTTAAAGAAACTACAAAGGCGGTACTCGATAATAGAAGTAACGGAACAGTTGGTATAAATTTTTGGCACATACGTGCTGACGATACCCAAAACAAAGACTGGGATGGTTGCCTCTTTAATGATGCGTATGAACCAAAACGTGCTTATTTCGAAATAAGAAATTTATTAAAAAGCTATAAATAGATATTTATCTGAAGCGGCTTTCATCAATTATATTGGCTCTGTCACATTTAGAGGTGTAAAAAGTTCAACCCATTTCAGGGTTGGGTTTGCATGATGCCCATTCCACGGGTTTTCACCCGTGGCTATTATTGTTGAACCACCTTGTGGTTCCATTGCGTTATAACAATCATGAAGGGATTTAACTTCAATAACCACGTGCGAAACCCGTGGTTTCAAAACGATATTATCAAGAGCTTTGGAGAAGTTCAACCCTTAATTGTGACAGAGTCATTATATTTTATAATTGAAAACCGATAAAAATGGGTCTATTCAATTAGCTGTGTCTTCATTATTTTTCATTTTAAGAGCCCTTCAAATATTAGGGTTTTGAAATAGAAAATTTTAGTCCGCAAATCTGTCATCAAATATAATTTGAGGCTTGAATTATTTTATAGTTTTTTGATTTAAACATGGAAGAATATTGAGGTACAGTACTTGTTATTTTATTATTTCATAAGGCATTGTAAAAATAACAGGGATGAACCATTTACTAACCCTATGAGGCTGTCTCAAATGAGATGGCCTTTTTTTGGTATGTCGGGCATGGTAATAAGCTAGCAGGGTGTAAGTTCCTGTATGTGCCGAGTTGATAGGAAACATTAGTGATTGGCAAGGGTGTCATGGGTGACCATGAACCTGAAGGAAGCCATTAACAAACTTGAAGTATTGACGAACAGAAATCTGATACAAGGCTGACATGGGCAGGGCAACCGAGCCATAGATTGGGAACGCCCCAAATTCAACCGTAAGCTCACGCAGTAAATCAGGCAATACGCAAGGAAAGTTTATTGTCCTATCCCGAGAGGTCTCGACTTCATTTGCTACAGCGACAAACTGTTTGGAGACAAACAGCCATTGAGGTTGAGAAGTCAGCAGAGGGCATAGTAGTTTTTTTTTAGGACGAAGGCCTGAATCAGTTAACGTAAGGAGCAGTCGGTTGAAATTTTTTTTATGGAGAACCAGCAAGTTATATCATATCATTCAATGCTTGTTCATAGAACAAGCATTGAATGATATTCGCCAATGCGTGGTACGTGAAGACGTAAACAGAGCGTCAGGGTCATTGGAGGGTCAAGTAAGAGGAGCGAATAAACAAGGACGAGCCTTAGCCGAAGGGTTAATCGGCATTGTATGTTCGCACGGGAACTTAAGCCGTGCATTTAAGCAGGTAAAGCGAAATAAGGGAGCTGCAGGGGTTGACAATGTTCCTGTAGGAAAATTTTCTGACTGGTTCGCTACTCATGGTAATGAATTGGTAGAACTCATCCTACAGGGAAGTTACTATCCCACGGCAGTACGAAGTGTAACGATTCCCAAACCCAATGGCGGAGAACGTCAATTAGGTATTCCCACAGTTCAGGACAGGGTCATTCAGCAGGCTATCATGCAGGTTTTAAGTCCGCTTTACGAGCAAGATTTTTCAGACCATAGTTACGGATTCCGCCCCAAACGCAACGCACAACAGGCCTTGAGCAAGGCGAGCAGTTATGTTTCAGAGGGGCGCTACATCGTAGTAGATATGGATATGAAAAGCTTTTTCGATGAAGTGAACCACGATCGTTTGATGTGTCAGCTGTCGAAGAAGATAGGAGACAAAGCCTTGCTTCGGCTCATCCACCGTTACTTACGTAGCGGAATACTGACCGGGGGTGTAACATCGGTTCGTCTCAAGGGTACGCCCCAAGGCAGTCCGTTGTCACCTTTGTTGTCCAATATCGTCTTGGATGAACTAGACAAAGAATTGGAGGAACGTGGACATTGTTTCGTCAGGTATGCCGATGATTTCAGCGTTTTTGTTCGCAGCCAAAGAGCCAGCGAAAGGGTGAAGGAATCCATCAGTGCCTACCTGACTACCAAGCTTAAATTAAAAGTCAACCAAGAAAAGAGCGTTTGTTGCGAAAGCAGTAAGACCAAATTTCTTGGATATACCATTTTAAATAACGGAACATTAATAATTGCAGATAGTAGTGTTAAGCGGTTAAAATCAAAGGTACGATTGATTACAAAACGCAATCGAGGAAGAAGTCTGGAAACAATTGTTTCAGAACTGACCCCTGTTTTGCGCGGATGGCTGAACTATTTCAAATTTGCCAGTTGTAAACGGTTGTTACGCAACCTTGATGCTTGGATTCGCAGGAAATTACGGTGTTACCGTTTGAAGCAGTGTAAGAAGACTATAGCTATGAAACGCTTCTTGAAAAGTCAAGGCGTCCCATCGTGGCAGAGTTGGATTCTGGCATTGTCAGGGAAAGGTTGGTGGCGCAAGTCGGGTTGTCCGCAAGCCCATCAAGCCATGAACTTAGAATGGTTTATTAGACTAGGAGTATATAATATGTCGATTATCTATCATCAGTTCAGAGTTAACTTGAAACCGCCGTGTACGAGAGTACGCACGGTGGTGTGAGAGGGCGGGGAAGTAATTCCCCTACCTACTCGATTGTCCATATGCTTTTAAATATACATATGATATGTTATATTAGGGGATGAGCAAGAAAATCAACTTTAAGTCATACGATTAGGACCAGACGATGCTTTTCCCGCCTTCGCTATCCGATTTCATACCGCCCGACCACCCTGTACGTACCATCAGTTGTGTGATTGACGGAATACAAATTGATAACATTATTGCAAAGTACAGCAATACCGGAGCCAAGGCCTACCATCCCAAGATGATGCTGAAACTGTTAGTGTACGTCTACCTGTGCAACCTCTATTCTTCAAGAAAGATAGAGCAGGCCGCATCGGAGAACGTGCATTTTATGTGGATATCGGGGATGCAGAAGCCAGACCATAATACCATCGCCCGTTTTAGGAGCAGCCGGCTCGAAGGGGTGCTGAAAGAAGTGTTCAGCCAAGTAGAATTGCTACTGGTAGAATCGGGACACATTGACCTACAGACTATCTATGTCGACGGTACAAAAATAGAAGCCAACGCCAACAAGTTCTCGTTCGTTTGGGGCAAGGCCATCCAAAAGAACATTGCCCGGATGAAGGAGAGGCTCAACGAACTCTGGCACTATACAGAGCTGGTTGCCAAAGAAGATATGGCCAACGTGAGCAAACCCGACCTGACCGATATCGACCCGGAAAAAGTAGAGCAAACCATCTCGACGATCAACGGGGCTTTAAAGGACAAGCAAATAGATAAAAAGAAACGTCAACAACTAAATTACGCAAAGAATAACTACCCCGGTAACCTGAGGAAGAACGAGGAAAAGCTTGAAAAACTGGGCGAAAGAAACAGTTATTCCAAGACAGACGAGGATGCCACCTTTATGCGCATGAAAGACGACTATATGAAAAACGGTCAGCTCAAGCCCGGCTACAACCTGCAATTCAGCACCCAGAATCAATTCGTCATAAATTACTCCAACCACCACAACCCTACCGATACCAAGACCTTTATCCCGCACCTTGAGCAAATCCTCGAGATGTACCCGGACAAAGTAAACAATGTTTGCGCCGACTCGGGATATGGTTCCGAGGAGAACTACGATTTCCTTGAAACAAAGGGGCTTACCCCCTTTGTTAAATACAACTACTTCCACAAGGAACAGAAGAAAGGAAACGAAGCCTACTCCGAATTTCATCCCAACAACCTTTATTATGACGCAAACACAGACGTATATTATTGCCCGATGGGTCAGCCCATGAAGTTACAATACATCAGAACGGAAAAAAGCGATGCCGGATACGAAAAGAAAGTCCATGTTTACCAAGCACACAACTGCAAGGGTTGCCCATTAAGAGGAAGTTGCCACAAAGCCAAAGGGAACCGTACGATACAGGTTAGCCACAAGCTCAACAAATTAAGAAACAAAGCTCGGGAGCTGTTGACCTCCGAAGAGGGACTTAAGCACAGGAGCCAAAGGCCGGTAGACGTCGAGGCCGCATTTGGAAACCTCAAACAGAACAAAGGTTTTAAACGCTTTTTGCTCCGAGGTCATGAAAAAGTGGAAATTGAAACAGGTTTGTTGGCTCTGGCGATTAACCTTAAGAAAATGAATGCAATTAAAGTTGCGTAATTGCTGCTTTATGGAACCTTTTAGCAAAAAACAGTCTCGAAAAGCTCATATTCAAACATTACAAGCTCAATGTGAACATAATTTGATTTGTAACCTGTTAAAGGTGAAAAATCAAAAGAAACTTGACACATAAGAAAAAGAGGCTGTCTTCTTGTTATGAGACAGCCTCGTTTATGCCATAAAATCATATATTCTAGAATGATTTACTATCCAATAGGAATGATTTATGCACCCTTGCTTCTCTGATGTAGGCTTATTTTTACGACGTTTTGATAGCTCTTACGAGTTTATTCTCAATATCTAATAAAATCAGATAGCACATGAAAAGGAATTTGTTTTTTACAGGGTTAATTATTGTCCTCTTTGGAATTAATTCAAATGGCCAATGCCTTTCTGAAGGAGGTGATGGTTCGTTTGATGTTACATCAATCTATAACCAATGGGTTAAAATGCCCGGATCGGGAGGAGTAGATTATGGTTCGTTTTCTCATGAAACAACGGAGCCATATATAGGTGAAGGTTCGATGAAGGCAGAAGTTACTCAAACTGCACCTTGGCAAATGAGAATGGTGAGTAGTGTAAATTGTCCACAAACGGTAGTTGTGGGTGCAGACTATAAAGTAAACTTTTGGTTAAAGGGACCTGCTGCCGGTGATGTTAAAGTAACGCTTGATTACTCGTCAGGTACGGATCTCATGCAAACTATAGAGGCAACAACAGACTGGACTGAATATTCAGTGGTTTTCACACCTACTGTTGCATCAACAGATCTAAGAATAAAAATAGGTTTTGTAGATGTAGGTACATATTATATCGATGAAGTCACATTTGGGGCAGCAACTATTGATTGTAATGGAGATGCTGATGGTACTGCAGCTGTTGATGACTGTGGAATTTGTGCCGGAGGTAATACAGGTATTGTTTCTAACTCATTTTGTCCGGCCACTCAAATTACACCTGATAATGCGAATATAAGGTATGATGGAGTATTGTACAAAAACGTTACTAATACCTACGCCGAACTTTATCGTTTTACACAAGGCTATGTTGCATCTGATGTATATGAACCGTTAGATCAATTCTATGGACCCCATCAGGCAAAAGGTTCACGTACTCAATCGGGAATATCCCTTGTGTTTAAGACCAACAGCACTTTTATGTATATGCATTTTGAAACATTAGTGCATTCTCTGGATCTTGGTATACGTTTTACAGTCTTTAAAGATGGTGAGCTTTATTTAGATAATATAAGCGATCCAGATTTTGTGATCACCAATGATCAAGCTACGCTTTCGGAATATGAAGTCTATTTCCCTAGTTTGCACGGCTTAAAGTTTTTAGGTATGGATATAGATGAAGCATCAACTTTATCGGCACTTCCTGTTGATACCAGACCTACTTATGTGGCTGTCGGTAATTCAATAACACATGGAGTAGGTCAAGACAATGCATCGCACCTCACGTATCCATTTTTAGTGGGTAAACAGCTCGATTATCATGTATACAACTTAGGTATTTCAGGTTCCAGAATCAACAAAGAGGTTATTACCAATTTAGCAGGTCTTCCTAATGGCCCGGATGTATTAACTATTTTATGGGGCTACAATAACTTAAAGGATGCTATTGCTCTATCAGAACAAATGATAGAATTTCAAACATTGATGAATCAGCTATTGCTGAATTATCCTAATACAAAGGTTTATGCACTTTTACAGTCCTACACACGTACAGAAGCCATTGATGATAATACTGTGGCCGAACTAAGAATCCTTCAACAAGATATATTAACTGATCTTCAATCTCAGTACACAAATCTTAAGGTTATTGATGCTTGGGATTATACAGATGATACTGGTTTAAATGATGCAGTACATTTAAATGAACATGGAGCCCAAACGCTCGCTGATGGAATCGTATCTGAAATATTAGCTGATGAGCCTACCACATTATTGAAAGAAAAGATAATTAATGCAGAGCTCAAAATAATTTATAATAAAGGATCCAAGTCTATAACCATGGTTGAAATTGGGAAGTATGAAATTTTTAGCATGAATGATGAGATCGTAAGTGAAGGTATATCTGACGGAACCATTAGTGTTGAGGGATTGCTTTCCGGGGTTTATGTGTTACGAATAAATAAAAAAACTGGTAAGTTTATAGTTCGATAATACATATTAACTTTTTAGAAAAATTGGCCGATGGTAATCCTTTTATCATCGGTTTTTTAGTTAGTTGCGTGGTAAATGATCTTGTTTGATAGGATTAGTCAAAACCCTCATGAACTATTTACAACCCTATAAGAGCAATTACTCCCCCTGTTCGTTCTGTCATAACCATATATTTGAAACTCATAATTATTTTATATCATAAATCACTAGTGTCCCATTAAAATAGGGACGTTATTAAAAATTAAATAAACATGGCTCATTAAGCCTATTACGTTCTTTG
>NZ_VCHY01000169.1 GCF_005877885.1 Labilibacter sediminis | reverse complement strand
TTGAAAAAACCATCAAAAGTTTCTCTTTTGATATCGAATTAAAGGTGCCCTGCTATTATTACTTAAAATATATTCATATGGCGAAGGCATAGTCGTCTTTTTTCTCTCAAATAAAAACCTCATTGGCGCCAAGCGTGAGGGAATGCTAGACGTTTGGTAATTTCTCCTCCGGCCAAGATAAAAGATCCCATTGAAGCGGCTAATCCCATGCATATTGTCTGTACATCCGGTCGCACAAATTGCATTGTATCATAAATAGCCACTCCGGGGATTACCCATCCCCCAGGAGAGTTTATAAATAAATATAGATCTTTGGTATCATTCTCGATACTGAGATATACCATAAGACCAATAAGTTGATTCGAGATCTCGCTATCAACCTCTTGACCTAAAAAAAGTAATCTTTCTCGATAAAGTCGGTTGATTAGGGTCAAATTGTATCCCTTCGGAACCGTACAGGCGCCTTTTAACGCATACGGTTCAAAAAAAAGAATCAATGTGTAGATTCCAATACTTTTTATTTTTTCATAGAAAGTTCCTTCTAACTTAAAAAAAAAGGATTTTCTTTGATTTTTCACTAAACACGAGTGTGTCTTCCTTTCCTTATAACGTATAATAACGTATAATATTAAAAAAGAATTCATTAAACTTATCCAATTAACTTCTCATTGATGGATTCTTTCATCGCGACTCAATCCAAATCACGACGCTATTTTCTTGTTCTTAAATGGGCCTCTTTAATCTTTTTAGGTTTATGCTCTACTCCGGGTAAAGATCCGCCCGATTTTGATTTGCACATATAGTACAAATGCTCCCATTACCACTTCTTTATTGTTA
>NZ_VCHY01000168.1 GCF_005877885.1 Labilibacter sediminis | reverse complement strand
TTACCTCCCCGTGAATCGTATGTTTGTAACAATATGGACAGAATTTTCGCAACTCCAATCGATTAGGCGTATTGTGCCGGTTCTTTTGAGTAATATATCTGGAAATGCCCGTTGATGCCTTATTAACACCGTTTCGAACACAAGCGGTACATTCCAAAAGAACCGGTATTCGCACATCTTTACCCTTGGCCATGAACCTCCTTTGGATTTTTCATTTAGTCAACTCTTCCTCTTTCAATCCGAAACGAAAAAGAAGAAAGGAAGGAAAAAATAGAATTTGTAACTTGCTATCCTCTTATGCAAGATTTCACTACAATCAATATAGCAAAATAGAAATATTTCTAAACTAGATTTCAAATCCCAGTACAGTATTTCATATAAGTATCCTGTAGAATACTCTTTCCCTAGAACCGCAGTTTGTATTCTACTTCCATAGAAATTTCATATTAATTTAATTCCAACCTGAACCCGAGTCTCGCAGCTGTTGAATGCACTTTTATTCTTTCTCTTTCCTCCCTTATTCTAAAAAGGGAAAAAAGAGAAAAGAGGGGGCTGGTATTTAATTGTATCTCTAATCTTCTTTATTCCTTCCCACGTCAATAACTAGAATGAAAAAAAGGGGAACGTCAACGCATCCGGGAAAAAACGATTAATCTCTATCAATAAACCTGCCAAAGAACCGAACCATAGAGTACTTAGTACCGGTGCTACGGAAAGATATGTTTTTAGATCTCGCATTGAAAAACCTCCTTCATTTTATTGTAATACAGAAACATATTGAAATGTACAATCATCCAGTAAATAAGATTTACTTTTTGTTAAATACAGAAAAAACGTCCCT
>NZ_VCHY01000167.1 GCF_005877885.1 Labilibacter sediminis | reverse complement strand
GGTTACTCGAATAGGAATTTTCAAACCGCTTCTAAGAACCTGTTTGAAAACTAACGGATTCGGTTGAGCAAGAGACAAATAGAAGCAAGATAGATGAAACCCTCGCTGCTGATCGGGTCACGCTCGTAATCCTTGCTCAATCGACGAAATTTACCGGACCATGCAAATGTGCGCTCAACAACCCAACGTCGCGGTTGTACGGCAAACCCCTTCTGATCGGCTTGCGCTTCAACAAGCTCAAGAATAATCTGCCATTGCTCATCAAACCAAAGCTCAAGATCACCACGATATCCCCGATCTACCCAGATTTTGAGTAGTCGTTGAGCCATCTGAGATTCGAGCTTGGTCATGAGCGTCTCGGCACCTTGACGATCATTCAAGTTTGCGGCAGAAATCACGACTTCAAGTAAATTACCCTGCGTGTCAGTCAAAATATGGCGTTTGCGTCCTTTGACTTTCTTGCCGCCATCATAGCCACTTAACCCACCTCGGTCACTGACTTTCACACTTTGGCTGTCAATAATGCCCGCACTTGGACGGGCTACTCGGCCAACTCGACGACGCTCTAGCCACACCAATTCACGGTTGAGACGCTACCACGTTCCATCACGACACCATTTGCGGTAGTGATAGTAGACACTGTTTGGGTTGGGGTAGTCATTTGGCAGATTTCGCCACTGACATCCCGTTACCACCACATAGAAGATCGCGTTGACGACCAGTCTCAGATCAAGTTCTTGTGGGCGTCCTGTTTGACTCGGCTTAGGTAGCATCCATTTCAAACGCGCCCACTGTTTCTCGCTCATTTCACTGGTGTAACGGCGACGTGTATGAGACACTT
>NZ_VCHY01000166.1 GCF_005877885.1 Labilibacter sediminis | reverse complement strand
AAGTAAAAATTAGGCTAGTCATGAGTTGTATCTCTTTGTATCTATGATATTTTTTGTATAATAAAATTTAATAATAAAATTTAATACGTTTTATTTTGATATATTTCTGTCAATTTTTGTTTTTTAAAAAAAATCTCAAAAATTAGGACACGCATATGCATGTCATCGGTTTAGGACAGACAGTGTATGTCATTAATTGTATATCATGAAAGTTAGAGAATTTAGACCCAAATTTTTCAAAGGCTACGACAGACTTTGTATGTCGTAAATGTATGTCATAAATTTTACGACATACACATGTGCGTCGTAAGGGATTTATGACATAGCCTATAACGATAGACATTTGTGCGTCGTCCGACCCCCTTTACGACAGAATGTGACACACTCAAAGACGAAGAACTTGATCCATTGTTATTCAAATTTCAGATCATTTTGAATAGAGCTCTTGGTGGCCCGACTGGAGAGCACAGGATTGCGCCTTACAAGTCTTATCGCGCAAGTCCTCTATCAACGGAAGAATTTGACTATGGATTGAATCATAAATCCTATCTCTTTCCAATCCAGAAGGAAACTCCAGAAACTCCCAAGAGATCTCAAGCCTATGAAGATAGGCTCATTTCTTGGTACGCACACAAGTCTAAACCAATTGAAGAAGTGTGGTCCTTGAAGAAGATCAAGCAATGTATTGGAGTTAACGGAATGGAAGCCTTCCTTGGCTCAATTCAAAATGTATCCATCTCCGTGAAACGCACCGACGAGTCAATCACCAAGTTCACTCTAGCCGACTTACCTAACATGAACTTGGGTGATATTTTGTCCCTTATTCGAGCTTGGGAGAAGCTAGACA
>NZ_VCHY01000165.1 GCF_005877885.1 Labilibacter sediminis | reverse complement strand
GGTCCTTAGGCCCCACCGAGCCGTCCTAAATCGACTCTCCGGGCCCCACATAGCTTGAAATCCTTCAACCATCCCCCAATGTCCGCTCTAGCAAAAAAAATTATAGTAAAATAACCTCGCAACCTCGTCGAATCATTAACGGTCCGGTCAAAAAAGGGGTGCAACACGAGGACTTCCCAGGGGGTCACCCATCCTAGTACTACTCTCGCCCAAGCACGCTTAACTGCGGAGTTCTGATGGGATCCGATGCATTAGTGCTGGTATGATCGCACCCGAAATACAAGCCACGCTTATTTCGTATATACATTACTAGACTCCGTGCGCGTCGCGCACTTAACCGCCTTCCGGAACTGGAAACGCATCCGCTCGAATTTCAATTTTTACGCGGGGCGCGGCATACCAGCTTTAGGGCGCGGCGCGCTTTTCGAAATATCGTGATTCAGCAGAAACTCAAAACATGAAAGTTTTAGGAAATGCCTTCTAGATTCCAGATCTTCTTTTCTTTCTTCATTTGGAGCTTTAGAACGTGAGATATGATATATTCTTTAAACGTGTATCAAGCTTCGCAGCAGCAGTTTTCGTTCTCTTGTTCCATCTTCACTTCCAACTCTATTTATGCATCGATTTTACTCATATTTCAACATTGTCTTCATTTCCTGACATTTGACAAATATAAACGATATAAGTACCTTATGTCCTTAATAATCAAGAAAAGGATCAATTATTATCTTAATATCGCGTGTAAAACATATACATATTTGGCGATATCAGGTCCTTAGGCCCCACCGAGCCGTCCTAAATCGACTCTCCGGGCCCCACATAGCTTGAAATCCTTCAACCATCCCCC
>NZ_VCHY01000164.1 GCF_005877885.1 Labilibacter sediminis | reverse complement strand
TTCTTCTTCATAAAGAGTGTGAGTTGACACATTTGTAGATTCATCAGAACTGGAGTCTTGCTCCGTTGATTCTTGTTGTGGTTCTGGTTCTGGTTCTGGAATGGGAATTGATTTGGGCTTCTTGGATTTCTTCTTTGGAGGGGGTTTGGATGGTTCAGATTCCTGATGCTTTCTTTTCTTGGATTTACCTTGAGGTTCATCCATTGATTTCTTTTTCTTGGAAGGCTCCTCACGCACCTTCCTTTTTCCCTTCGACTTTTCTGGGGCAAATTTTGAAGTATCATACGTTCTGTGGGAATAGACTATAAGTTGTTTGTTGTACGCAATCAAGACTGCGTTGTCAGTTGGAATTCGTAACAACATGGTCTGAGGAATATGACCAGGGTGAGAAAACAGAATAGACGCCCTGCGTGCGGCGTAGTTGTCCATGGAGCAGATTGGCATAATCTCCGTTCCCTCCTCCACTACGTGCTTTTGGTCTTTTATGGCTTCAGACACTAACACGCTCCAGAATCTATGGCATACGATCACATTATCCTTGCGTGCAGCCATGATATTTAGAAAACACTCCAGGATACAACGTCCAATATCAATATGGGTGTCATGATAGAGTGAGTAGAGAACCATCAACTGCGTTTTGTTGATTTTGCACGTTCCAGTGTTCTTGCATGTCAACGCAACGACAGCTTGGTAGAGAGGCATCCAATGCTCTGGAAGCTTACTTGAAAAGAACTCAGCTGAAGAAAAGAGAACTGGTTCGTGACCCATCTGGTTAACTATGTCATATAGTTGCTGCGTTGACGGAGACACAGTTTCTTCCCAAATCGGAATCTTCAACCAAGTGCAAAA
>NZ_VCHY01000163.1 GCF_005877885.1 Labilibacter sediminis | reverse complement strand
AAACCCTAATTTAAAGTGTGTATCGGAAATCAAACGGTCGTTGTTCTAGCTTGAGTCATTTATATATGTTGTGTGTACTGCCTTGAAATGATGCCAATTAGCAGAAAATGTGAACGGTTAGTCGGAAGCTGCAGAACGGGCTGAACTCGAACTGCAGTCAGAACGCGGGGTGTTTTATGCCTGCAATGGTGTTTTGGTGTTTAGTCCCTTGGGGAGCTTGTGTTGGGTGGTCCTGATTGCTAGGGTTAATTTGTACAGATGTGTGGACATCCCGGAGTCGTGTGTCAAGAGCGCATCTTGTGGAATTAAATTAATCCGACCATCCAGATGAGTGATACTGACTCTGTACACACAGTTGTTGTTGTTGTTGCTATTATGCATGGTTGATATGTTAAGATGTTTTATACATATAGTAGGGTGTTAGCTCTAGGTAAAGTAGAGCTATTATTATTCTCACTATGCTTTGACTCTAGGTGAAATAGAGCTGAGTATTAGTGTACGGGTGTTAACCTTAGGTGAGTACATGTATGATTACTATGTTTGATGTTTATACATATTTGATATACATGTTGGTGTTTATTGGTGTATGATTGATGTTCATGGTGTTTTAGTATGTGATCACATAAGTTGTCCGGTTCCTGGGTGTGAAAGGACTGGAGATGACTCTGGGTGTGAATGAGTCATTTGGTATGAGACTCTGGGTGTGAAAGGGTCTACATACTGGTTTCAGTGGGTGTTGACTCTGGGCGTGAAAGAGTCTAAGTATTGATTTCACAGGTGCTGGCTCTGGATGTTAAATGGTCCAGATATCGTTTTATCAGTTGTAGGTGTTAACTCCAGGTGTTAGAGTTATC
>NZ_VCHY01000162.1 GCF_005877885.1 Labilibacter sediminis | reverse complement strand
TCAGCTGAAGGGACAAGGATTAGCTCAATATTACCTTGAAGAACATGGTCGTTGAGGAAGTGATAACGGATGTCAATGTGCTTGGTGAGAGAATGCTGGATTGGATTGTGTGAAATCGCAATTGCACTCTTCGAGTCACAGTAGATTGGAATCTTTAACATCTTGTATCCATAATCCATGAGTTGTGTCTTCATCCAAAGAACTTGAGAGCAGCAGCTTGCAGCAGCTACATACTCTGCTTCTGCGGTAGATAATGAGACACAATTCTGTTTTCTTGAAGACCAACTAACAATTCTTCCTCCTAGAAATTGACAGCTCCCAGATGTGCTTTTTCGATCTAGTTTGCAGCCTGCATGATCAGCATCTGTGAAGGCTTGCAAACTGAAGTTGTTTCCTGCTGGGTACCATAATCCCATAGCTGTTGTTCCTTTGAGATACCTGAAGATTTGTTTCACTGCTGTGAGGTGAGAAACTTTAGGATCAGCCTGATATCGTGCACACAAGCAAGTGGCAAACATTATATCAGGACGACTTGCAGATAGATACAACAGCGAGCCAATCATTCCTCTATATTGCTTGATGTCTACAGACTGACCAGCAGGATCTGCAGATAACTTTGTTGAAACAGAGATAGGAACCTTGGCTTTTGAACAATTGTCCATGTTGTATTTCTTCAGTAACTCCATTGTATATTTCTGCTGATGTACAAAGATCCCTTGTTTGTTTTGTTTGACTTGTAAACCCAAAAAGAAATGAATCTTTTTATTCATGCTCATCTGAAACTTAGTTGTCATGAGTTTTGCGAAGTCATCTACCATAACTTGATCAGTTGATCCAAAGATAATGTCGTCCACAT
>NZ_VCHY01000161.1 GCF_005877885.1 Labilibacter sediminis | reverse complement strand
GTTTGTCTTTCTTTTTTTTTTAAAAACCCAGCACTGCTTTCCCACTTGCGTTTCTCACCACTCAATCCAGTCGCTCGATTACAGACCAACAAATCATCTTCCACCTTCAGCACCTCATCCATAGCCTCAGTCAAAGTAGTTCTTTGCCTTACAGTGGCACGATACTCATAAGGTAAACAATCCACGTAATGGCGAATCACACTCTCTTCAGTGGGGTAACAATGACGAGCAAATTGATATTTCTCAGTAAAAGTAGCATTGAATTTCGAGATTGTCATGCCACCTTTCTTTAAGTCACGAAACTCTCGCTCAACCCTTTGCATTGCTCCAACACTACAATAGCGTCCCTTAATCTTCTCGCAGAAAATGTCCCAAGTCAAACGACTACGAGCATTTTCAGTTAACACACCATCAATTGTATCCCACCATTCCAACGCATCACCTTCCAACATTCGAATTGCATAGTTCACCTTTTGAGCTTCAGTAAAATCCGCAGATCGGAAAGTCTGATCCATCTTCCTTATCCAACGATTACAAGCCACCACATCAGAGCCTCCTTTGAAAGTAGGTGGTTTGCAGTCCATGAAAGTCTTGAAGGTACTGCCCCTTCGAATTCCACCTTCACCAGCAATTGGTGCTTGTGGTACACGTTGCTCAGGGTTACTTTCACCTTCTTCAGAGAAGGTATCCTCCACATTATCAGAATCATCAACTGGTATGCCAGCAGCTTGCATAGCTCTTCGCATCCTAGCAATTTGCACATCACGTGCATGGATTTCTTCCTCCATAGCAAATTGTCGAGCCATACTGCTTGCACTTCGAGTGCTTTGCACCGATAACTGAGGTTGATTCCTTTGGCGATTTCCA
>NZ_VCHY01000160.1 GCF_005877885.1 Labilibacter sediminis | reverse complement strand
ACTCCATATCTTCTTAATATCTTTTCCATTTGCGCGTTACAAAAATGAGTACCTCGATCACTAATCAAAGCTTTCGGAACTCCGAATCGAGAAAATATATTTTTTAAGAACTTCACTACTACTCTCGCGTCATTAGTTGGTAGTGCAATTGCTTCTGCCCACTTTGAAACATAATCGACTGCGACTAGAATGTATCTATTTCCGTTGGAAGGTGGGAATGGTCCCATGAAATCTATACCCCATACATCGAAGACTTCACAAATTTGAATTCCTCTTTGTGGCATCTCGTTCCTTCCATTTATGTTTCCAGCTCGCTGACATGCTTCACACTCTTTAACTATCCGGTGCGCGTCTTTGAAAATTGTCGGCCAATAAAATCCTGCTTCTAATACCTTTCTGGCTGTGTAGTTTGCTCCATGGTGCCCTCCAGTTGGTCCATGATGACAGTCCCTAAGAATTTTCCGACATTCTGCTCCAGCTACACATCTTCTGATCACGTTATCAGGGCAAGTCCTGAACAAGTATGGTTCGTCCCAATGATAGTACTTCACTTCTGAAAATAGCTTCTTCTTTTGTTGGTAGGATAGTTGCTTGTTGATTGTTCCAGATGCGACATAATTAGCTATATCTGCGTACCAAGGTGCGATAGACGTGGCTAATAGATGCTCGTCTGGGAAGCTTTCTCTTATCTCTACTTCCTTCGAGTTGTTAATTGCCGCATTCTCCAGTCTTGAAAGATGATCAGCTGCTACATTCTCCAATCCCTTCTTGTCTTTGATCTCTATGTCGAATTCCTGTAACAGAAGTACCCGGCGAACCAACCTTGGTTTTGAATCTTGCTTCCCAAAGAGATATCTTAAGGCTGAAT
>NZ_VCHY01000016.1 GCF_005877885.1 Labilibacter sediminis | reverse complement strand
TAAGAAACCTTCACTAAATCTTGATATCATAGATAAAGATGGACTTATGAAGACTGCTTAGATCGAACTCACGTTAATCTATGAAAAAAAACTCTATCTTAATGTTATTTACTTTTCTTGTTTATTTTACAAAATCGGAACGTTACTAAACGTTCCGATTTTTAACCTAAACCCTAAACCTAATCTATGAAAAACTCTATTGCTCTTCGGTATGAATTAAAGCAAAGTCTGTGCCAAAAAACACCTCATATATCACCTTAACTTTCCTTAACTCTTGTAAGCATTTTTTTAGCCCCACGTCATGTTTCTGCAATAAAAAAGGTCATCCGAAATAATTCAGATGACCCTTAAATTTAAACCCTTGCCTAATTGTTATTTAATTCTTAAAATTTTTCCCTGAAGTATATTATCCTTAGAAAGGATCTTATAAAAGAAGAAACGTTGTATATTCTCCGGTCCCTCAAAGGCAAATGTGTACTTTAGGTCGGCCAAAACCTCACCTTTATAAATTCGCTCTATTTTATTTCCGTATATATCATAAATAGCAACTTCAACCTCTGTGTTACTTTGAGACACCAACGTAATGTTCAGGTTATCTTTAAATGGATTAGGAAATACACTGGCCTCTATTCCTCCTTTTGAAACACTATTAGTAAACATTGCTACCTCTTGAGTGCAATAATCAGTTGCAGCCTTAAAAACCATTGGTATATCTATAGGGAAATAATCTATTTGTGATGGATGATTGAAACAAACCTCAAAGTCAATTGTAAATTGATCAGAACCTGACTGACCGAAATTATTAATCTCATCTATTTTAAATCCATAAAGATCACTCTTAGGATCCGTTGCATTCATTTCTACAGGCCAATTTCCTGAATTCTTTACCCAGTTAACTGTTCCGTAATCTAATCCTATATTTAAATGTGATAACTCATTTTTACAATCTCCACTGGTATTTACCTGCATTTGAATTTGATAGCATCCATTTTCAATAGGAGTTACCTTTACAACCTCAGCATACATGCATCCTTCCATACAATCATTATCAAACACAGGGTCTGTTGGATTTTCATGTTCGTCATCTTCGCCTTCCGAGCTATCTCCATTAATGCATGTTAACAACAATGTATCTGAAGCCAGACACCCTTCTTCATTCATTACTGAGTAAACGATCAATGCATCACCTGAACCAACAGTATAACTTAATTGGTCAATTACTGAATTCTCGATTATCCAGGTATCATTATTCAATATCTCCCAGGTAAATGTATTTGCTCCACTTGAGTTAGCATTAAGAATATTGCCAGAAGACTCACATGTTAATTCTGCAGATGGAGCAACAATTGATGCTTCGACACTTGCTACTAAATCAATTAAAACACTCACAGATTCACTACAGCCATTTATATCTACCACTTCGACTATATATTCTCCGGAAAGTAAATCATTTCTATTTTGCTGTACAATACCATCAGACCAAACAAAACGATAAGGCTCTTGCCCGCCAGACACTAATACCTCTGCAGCTCCTGTGTTTGCGCCGTCACATGCTGGTTGTGCAACATTGGTATTTACAACAATATCGCTTGTTAACTCATTAATGGTTATGGTTTTATTCATTTCACAACCTAATGCATCTTTCATAGTTATATCATAGTTCCCGGCACGATCTGTCATCAATGGAAAAATAACCTCTTCTCCATTTATATAATACGTATATGGAGGCATACCTCCCGATCCTTCTACATTTATTTCTGCACTATCTGAAGATGAACAATCTCTTGAAGAAATAGAATAGTTAAAGTTCAAAGCCTGTCTTCCAGCTAAATTAACTGTTCTTATAACCTGACAACCATTTGCATCAGTTACGGTTACCTTATACCTTCCACTTTCAATACCTGTTATCGTTTGAGTGGTATCCCCGTTATTCCAGAGATACTTATAAGGCTCTGTTCCATAACGTACGTCAATAACGCTAATCTCACCATCACTTTCTCCGTAACAAGTTGGATTTACCACCGATGTAATGACAGATAATCTTTGTAATCCTATATAAGTAGTCGCCTTTGCCGAACATCCGTTTGCATCTGTTACCTTAAGGGCATAACCTCCTGAATTAACATTTGAAAGCGCTTTGGTAGTATCCTGATTAGACCATAGGTAACTATATGGTTCAACTCCTCCTTCAACCTGACTTATAATTTCTCCTTGGCCTTCCTGATGACATTCAAGAAAGTTCGGAGTCAGGGTTATATTAATATCACTATCCTCTGTTACATTAAATGATTTTGAAACGCTACAGTCTAAACTATCTGTAACCTGAACTGAATAATTACCTGCTGGTAGATCTATAACCGTTGCTTCAGAGGCACCATTACTCCAAGAATAAATATAATCACCACTTCCTCCGGTTACATCAAGCTGAATTGAACCATCTGATGCACCACAAGATGACTGATTAACCACTGCATTAATTTCAATAGCGGAAAGGGGTTGACTTATTTGTGCATCTAATTGTACTTGTTGCCCGGTACTATCCGTCACTACAACTGAATACTCTCCAGCAGACAAGCCGGATATTTGCGATTGCAAACTGCCCGTGCTCCAAACATAGCTATATGGTTCAACTCCACCTTCAACTTCCACCACAAGCGATCCGTTATTTCCTCCGAAACAAGAAACATCTGATTTAACCAGCGAAGCTGATATTTCACCTTCATTTGTAATTTCTTCGTAGAATACGCATTCCCCAGCTTTATAAGCCAGCTTTAAATAATTTTCATAATCAACCAGACATGCTTCATCATCTGAACAAATAGTGAAACTAACTGTGAAAACGCCTGCTACCTTGTCCTCTCCAAAACCGGAAATATCATCAATCTTAAAACCGTAAATTCCTGTTGTTGTATCTTTTGATGGATTCGCAATTTTCCATCCTTCTGAATTGGATATATCACTTACTATTCCGCATGGAATTTGTACACTAAGATGTGATAAAGCAGAAGAACAGGTATTGTCTGCAATTACCTGTAATTCTATTTCTAAACAGTTACCAACTCTTTCACTATTGATAATCTCGCTCGAAAAGCAATTCACACAATCTTTCCCTGAAGCTTCCAAGGTTAAAGATTGAGCAAAAGAATAGTTTGAGAATGAAAAGATTGCTGATGCAAAAAATAAGAGTACTACAAACTCTTTCTTTCCCCATAAAGAAATTGTGTATTGTGTGCGCATGTCGTGTTGTGTTGTTGTGTAAATCTTGTGTTGTTAGTTCTTCTTACGCAGAAATCAAATCAACGGTTACATTTATCAATAAAATAATTGCATTCGTCAAAGCACAAATAAAAAAAGCCTCCAGTAAAATCTACTGAAGGCTTTGCAAAATGACTTTAAAATTATCTTCTTCTATTCCCTCCAGCTGGTCTTGTTGCAGGAGATGGCGTTCTGGATGGACTAATATTTCTTGAAGGAGTTGATTGTCGGCTCCTATTGTAATTTTGATAATTTTGATTTCCTCTTTGTCGCGATTGCGAATCACGATTAATTCTGTTGTTGTTATTTATATTGTTATTGTTTTGCCAACTATTGTTGGAACGATTTTGCCAGCTTCCAGAATCATTTTTTCGATATACATTTCCATTCCTATCTGTATACACATTATTTTGTCGTGTAGCCGGACGAGCAGATGGCGTTGAAACAGATGGATTAGCCGGTCTGGCAGGACGTTGCGAAGGAGTACCTACAGATGGTTTTACCGGTTTGGTCGAAGGCGTTCCAACATTCGGTCGTGACGGACGTGTTGATGGCGTTCCTGTTGAAGGACGCGACGGACGTCCTGATACCGGCAACTGTGCTGGCCTCACATCCCTGCTTCCTCCCGGCCTGCTCACTCTGTCTCTGTATGCATTATAAAGTTCAGGTCGCGGCTGACGAGGAGGTCGATAGCCCGGAGGCCTGTGACCTGGTCGGTAACCAGGATAATAACCATGCCTATATCCATAACGATATCCATGACATCCCCACCAATATGGATGATGATGCCATCCCATACTAAACCAACCATAACTAATTCCAAAGGAGAAGCCCCAGCCTGTCCAAGGATTATAATGAACCCCAAATCCATAAGTTACAGGACGTGGATAATAATAAGTACCATACCAAGGGTGATAATAATACCCCGTTCCATAAACCACTACGCCTCCATATGGATATGCATACATGTACCCCGGTGTATAACCAACATACACCACATCTGGCGTATAATCATACACATAAACATATTTTACATTGTATACCGGCGAACTGGGCGGAAGCTGGTCGACCTCATCCGGTCTTTTAATACTAACCACATACGGTCCATCAGGTTTTTCTGCAACAAACCATATCCCATCTTCTACGCAATAAAAAAGTCCTTCAATTAACAATACTGTTTTATCTGAATTAATGGCATACTCAACAGCTGTTCCTTCTACTTTTTGAAATTGTGGCTCTCCATCAAAGGTAACTTCAACTGTTGCTGTTTTTCTATCAACCGTTGCCGTTTCCGGAATAGATTGTTCCAGAAGTGCCATATTTGCCTCCTCTGTACCAGGAATACTATGCAACACATTTCCTAATTCACTATCCTTATCTATTTTAGAAAAATCAGAAGGTAAATCAGAAGGTTCTGCAAATTGCCAATCACCATTATTTAACATTCGCGAAGTATACCAGCGTCCTGAAATCAATATATAATGCTGTTGTGTTTGGATATCCATAATAATATCCGACTCACTATTTTTCACATACAATAATGATGTTCCATCAAGGGAAGCATAATCAGGACTTCCACTTGTTACCAAAAGCTCAGCAGGTTCAGTGCTCACAATTATTTCCGGAACTTCACCTTCTTCAATGCCTTCTTCCTGTTGCTGCCCCTCACCTTTAAATGCTTCTTTCTCCAGGTTTAAAGCAGCCTGTGGTATTTGAGAAGTAATCTGCCATCCGTTTTTTAAATTACCTGACTGAAACCACCAATTTCCTCCTTTTAAGAAATATTGATTTGTACTTTTATTAAGCGAGATAAAATATGGGGTATTCAATACATATTGCCACCCACCTTCTTTAGAATCCTTTAATATAGGTTCTCCATCTATGTATATCAGTACAGCAGGGTGTGAACGATAGTGAATAACGGGTGCATCATTATTTAACTGATCCGAAAATTCCTTATCCTGCTTAATGGTTTCAAGAGAAGCCGTAAAAACATCTAAAGACATTATGATCTCACTGGTTTTTAAATTATCGATAATGATAGACTCTACCAGAGCGGTATTGTCGTCGCTGAACTCCGCGAACTTTGAACGTGGAATTTCAATATCTTTTAAAGAAACCATTCGATTGGTTTTATCCACTTCCATTTCAGCTTTAAACCAAATCGCACCAAATATAATATCCTTATCCGGGAACTTAATAGAAACAGCCATTCTTCCTTCCAGCACATTATCATTAAAGCTATCAAGTTGAGGCTGGTACAAATTAAAATCACCATTCCCATGATCAAATTTTCGAGGCCATAAAAGTTGGCTGTTCTGCTCCTGCGCTCCCAGCACAGAAGTCAGCATTATTAGTAATATTGTTGTAATCAGTTTCATGCTAAAGAGTTTAAATGAAAACTTAATATAGCAATTCTCTTGCCAAAACATCAATTTTAAATATTATTCGGATACTCGCATCTATATTTTGCTATTTTTGTGCCTCTAGTAATTTAATCATCATAGGAGTATGAACGAGAAAGATTTACCCGCAGCAGAAAAACAGCTACTACTTGATAAGAGATATTTAAAAATGGCTTATATATGGGCCGAAAATTCTTACTGTAAACGCCGGCAGGTTGGTGCACTTATTGTTAAAGAAAAGATGATTATTAGCGATGGCTATAATGGTACTCCTTCAGGTTTTGAAAACAATTGCGAAGATGAGAACAATATTACCAAACCATATGTTTTACATGCTGAAGCCAATGCCATTACAAAAGTGGCCCGTTCAAATAACAGTTCAGAAGGAGCAACACTTTACGTAACCTCATCACCTTGCATAGAGTGTGCTAAATTAATTGTGCAGGCGGGCATCTCAAGAGTTGTTTATAGCGAAAAATACCGTGTTGAAGATGGCATTAACCTCTTAAAAAGAGCAGATATTGAAACCATTCATATCGAAATATAATCAACAAACATTGATCAACAATATAGAAAACATATAGATAATGAGTTACGAAAATTCACGAAGACAGATACTTCAACCCATATTACTGGCTCTAATTTTAATTGCAGGAATATTTATTGGCTATGCTATACTCCCCGGAAAATTAGGCAGCAATAAATCATTGGTCATCTATCCTCAAACCAATAAAATAGATGCCATTTTGAATTTGATTGACGAAGAGTATGTAGATACTGTAGACACTGAGAGAATGCAGGAAGAGATGATTCCTGAGTTACTAAAGAAACTAGATCCGCATAGTGTTTATATTCCGTCTAAAGACCTAAAGAACGTTAATGAAGAACTGTCCAGTGGTTTTGGTGGCATTGGAGTACAATTTAGCATTCAAAAGGATACGGTAATGGTTGTTGCTGTTGTTTCCGGTGGTCCATCGGAAAAAGTAGGCATATTACCCGGCGACAGAATTGTAACCGTAAACGATTCGGTTATTGCCGGTAATGGAATTAAAAACTCTGTAGTTTTAAAACTGCTTAGAGGTGAAATGGGAACAAAGGTTAAGGTTGGTGTTATCAGACGTAATCTAACAGAACCATTGAACTTTGATATCACCCGTGGAAAAATTCCGATGTACAGTGTAGATGTATCCTATATGATTAATGATGATACCGGGTATATCAAAGTGAGTCGATTTGCAGCCAACACTTATAGTGAGTTCTTAACTGCCTTAGCCAAACTAAAAGCCAATAGTTGCAAAAAACTTATTATCGATTTCAGAGGAAACTCAGGCGGATATTTAGACGTGGCCATAAACTTGTGCAATGAATTTTTGCACAATAAAGACATGATTGTTTATACCGAAGGGAAAGCCAATCCCCGTCAGGAGGTTTATGCCAATGGCAAGGGGACTTGCCAGGATACTGAAGTTGCAGTGTTGATAGATGAATTTTCAGCTTCGGCAAGCGAAATATTTGCCGGAGCCATACAGGACAATGATCGGGGTATTGTGGTTGGAAGAAGATCGTTCGGTAAGGGGCTGGTACAAAATCAAATTCCATTACCAGATGGATCTGCCTTACGCTTGACTATCTCGAGATACTACACACCTGCAGGTAGATGTATTCAAAAACCATACGAAAATGGCACTGAAGATTACTACAAGGATATTATGGAAAGATATCAGCATGGAGAGTTCTTTAATCAGGACAGTATTGATATCAATGACTCAATACAGTACACAACAAAAAAAGGTCGTATAGTTTATGGTGGCGGAGGTATTATGCCAGACTATTTTGTCCCACGAGATACAACTGGTTTAACCAACTATTACTACAAGGTAAGAGAAAACGGTTTAATTTATCGTTTTGCTCTGGAATATGCGGACAACCATCGCGCAGAAACAAAAAATATAACCAAACTGGAAAAGGTAATTGAGTTTTTAGATAATTCCCGTATCCTAAAAGAGTTTACTCAATACGCTGTTAAGGAAGGTGTAAATATGAACAAAAAAGAATTTGCACTTTCTAAAAATATAATTGAGGTTGAGTTGAAGGCTTATATTGCCAGAAATATAATTGACAATGAAGGCTTCTTTCCAATACTTGCTGAAATTGATGAAGTACTTCAGGAAGCTGTAATAAAGTTATCAGAATAAAACGATAAGCTCAAACATATTTAGCAAGCCGCATTAAAGTATTGCAAGTACTCTAATGCGGCTTGTTTTTTTAGGAACTCTGCCAAACTGACATTATATCTGTTTGGCATGGAAACTGTATGTTAAAACCCCACTGGCGAGGTTTAATCAGTAAATCGCGCTATCTTTACAACAATATACATTGATTTATTATGGTAGGGCTTATTAAAACAATATTTTTTCTGGTCATTTTTTATTACTTATTTAAGTTTATTGGCAGGGTCTTTCTTCCAATATTCATAAACAACAGAGTTAAAAAGATGCACGAGCAACAATTTGGACAAACTCAACAAAACTACAGGCAACAGCAGGAAGAAGGTAAAGTAACTATTCAAAAAAAGGTTAAAACAAACAAAGCAGCAACTAGCGACATAGGTGAATACACTGATTTTGAAGAAGTAAAATAAATCACTCTTACCTTTATATATATAATTCAATACATGATTGTGTCCATGAAGTAGCAGAAGTAAACTGCACTTTTGGACAGATTATGACCTATTGGGCGTAACCCAATTACTTTCTCAAATCTTCATTATACGAAACTTAACCGGAAGTACCTTCACTCAACATAAAGCTTCTTGATTGCATAATTTATTAAACAGATATTTCAAATATTCTGAATGCAGCATCAATTTAAGTTCAATAGCTCACAAATGAAAAATGTTACAAATTCCACAACAAACCTAAGCTCTCAAACATCTTACTTAAAGCCAAATAAAACATTCACGCCTGCTTCATTTCTCCGATTGTTGTACTTTCTTGTACAAACAATAACTAAAATAAACACAAAACATGAAAGTAATGATAAGGTGCTATTTTATGCCTTAACATGATATTTATTGTTTATTTGTTAGAAAGTTTAATTCGTTATTGCTAAACGATATTAACAAAATTACATTATCTACTTTTTGTAATATTAAAACAATTAGCAGCATCAAATAAAACATAACCAGAAACACTTATATTTTTAACAATATTGAAAATTATAGGTTACACATTCCTAATCTAATTATAAAGAACTTAGTCTACTTAATGTTAGTTCGATTCCCAAATGAATGCCAAGCTATTTCTTAGCTCGGCATTCATCTTTTATACTCAGTTCAATCTTAAGGTGTAAATAAATTTAACGCTATGTGTAACGAGTAGATATATAAAATAATTATGCAAAACGTTCAAATTTTCATTTGGATTTAGTAGTTTTCGATTGATATATAATAAGCCGAATTCAAATCATTCGTCTATCACTCTTTTCTTATTTAATCCTATGCAGACTAAAAACATTCTAGCCCTAATGGTATTGACATGCTGCGTTCTAATCACCAGCTGTAAACAAAAAACCAAAGAAGTACAACAATTATCCGAAGTTAAATACAATCCTAAAGTAGCTGCGTTTACCTCCGGAATGGTTTCCAAACAATCTGAAATCATGGTTCGCTTTTCAGAAACTGTAGCTGAAGCAGCGCCTGGAAACAAAGCCTCATCGAGCATTATGAAAATTTCACCAAAACTAAAAGGTGAATTCTACTGGCTCGACAATCAATCACTGGCTTTTAAACCTGGTGAAAACATGAAATCTGCCTGCGTTTACAACGTTAAAGTAAGCCTCGGTCAAGTATTTACAGATACCGATGATGAATTTGAGTTTGCATTTCAAACCATTTCGCAAAACTACAGGCTCGAGATAGGCGAAATAGAACCTTATGAAAAAGGCAAATTAGCCGACAATAAGCTTAGCGGAGTCTTGATTCTTTCTGATTATGCAGAACCGGAAAATATCCACCAGATAATCAAGGCTAACCAAAAAGGTGATCCTTTGAAAATAGAATGGTTGTCGAGTGAAAAGGAAAACCAATATCCATTTGCCATTCAGCATATTAAGCGAGGAGAATCTTCGAGCTCTGTGAAAATAGAATTAGATGGAGAAGCCATTGGAGTAGATAAAGAAGAAAGTAAAAAAATAGCTATTCCGGCCCTGAACGACTTTGAATTACTAAGCACTAAAGCCATATTTCATCCACGCCAAACTATTGAGCTTTCTTTTACCGATCCTATTAACCCGGAACAGGATTTAAGTGGCTTAATTGAAATAGATCACCCGACAGGTTTTTCAACCGAAATTGACAATAACATTATTAAAATACTTCCTTACAATTCTTTGGTCGGCTATATTAAAGTCATTGTTCACCCGGGGATTGAAAATATATTAGGCACAAAGAGTGAGGCTAAAGAAACACATCAGGTTAAATTTTCAAGCACTAAGCCTAAAGTAGAATTTTTAGGAAAAGGTACCATCTTACCTGAATCGAGCGGTTTAGAAATACCTTTTAGAGCTGTAAGTTTAAAAGAGGTACAGGTAAAAGTAATTAAGATATTTGAAAATAACATTGCTTCATTTTTACAGGTGAACCGTCTGGATGGAAGCTATCAGCTTAAGCGGGCCGGAAGGTTAATACTCAAGAAAACCATCCCTCTAAACAGTGACAGAACGCTGGATTTAAACAAATGGAACACATTCTCTATTCGTTTAGATGAATTAATAAACGTAGACAGAGGAGCTATTTACAGAGTTGAATTAGAGTTTGCCCGCAGACATGCTATATACCCTTGTGCCGATGAAGATGAAGAAACCAATGTTTTTGATGAATCGAACCAAGATGAAATAACAGACAAAGAATTGGCTTATTATGATACTCCCAACGGAGGATCGAGTTATTACGACAATTACTACTATTATAATTACAGAGACCGTGACAATCCTTGTAAAAAGGCTTACTATACTAAAAAAAGATTTGCCAGCAGAAATATTCTGGCCTCCAATCTTGGTATCATAGCTAAAAAAGGAAGTGATAAGGAAATGCTTGTGGCTGTCACGGATTTAAGAACCACTGAGCCTATTGCCAATGTAGATGTTGACATATATAATTATCAGAACCAACTAATTACAACAGCAAAAAGTAACAATGAAGGATTAGTTAAGGTAGAAGTTGCGAATAAACCATTTTTATTGGTGGCCAAACATCAAAACCAACGTGGCTATTTAAGATTAGATGATGGTTCTTCACTTTCCCTAAGTCGTTTTGACGTAGCCGGTCAGACCATTGAAAAAGGTTTAAAAGGATATATATATGGAGAACGCGGAGTATGGCGACCGGGCGACACTTTGTTTGTTTCTTTTATTTTAGAGGACAAAGAAAAATCTTTACCTGCAGAACATCCGGTTGTGTTTGAGCTTACTAATCCCAATGGTCAGCTGGTTAAGCGAATGGCTAGTACAGATGGTGTAAATAACATGTATCTTTTTAAAGTGGCTACAAAAGATGATGCCCCAACAGGCAACTGGATGGCCAAATTCCTTGTTGGAGGAACATCTTTTACCAAATCGCTAAAAGTTGAAACGGTTAAACCTAACCGCTTAAAAATAAAAATGGACTTTGGCGTTGATCAGCTATCTGTTGCCCAACCTTATCTTAGAGCCAATATGGAAGTAAAATGGTTGCACGGTGCCAAAGCCAAAAACCTAAAAGCCAATGTTACCGCCACTCTAAACTCAATACCTACACGCTTTAAACGCTTTAATGATTTTACCTTTGACGATCCAACACGTACTTTCACGAGTGAAGAAATCACTTTTTTTGAAGGAAAAACAGACGACGAAGGGATGGCCACAGTGCAAGGAAACATGGAGGTCAGCGACCAGGCTCCGGGTATGTTAAAGGCATCATTTCGAACACGAGTATTTGAAGAGAGTGGAGATTATAGTATTGATCGATTTACCATCCCCTATAGTCCTTATAAATCATATGTTGGTTTAAGAACACCTCCCGGAGATAAACGCGGCATGCTATTAACAGATAAAGATCATACCATTGAAGTCGCCTCTGTTGATAGCGAAGGCAACCCTATCTCCAGAAATAAGGTAAAATACATCATATACAAAGTAAACTGGCGATGGTGGTGGGAAACCGGAACTGATAATCTGGCTCGTTATATTTCTTCCTCATCTCAGGATATCATTGATAAAGGCACATTTAATACAAAAGATGGTATAGGTGAATTTGATTTTGAAATTAAATATCCTCAGTGGGGCCGTTATCTAATAAGAGTTTTTGATCCGGAAAGCGGGCATGTATGCGGAAAAACAGTTTATGTAGATTGGCCGGGTTATGCCTCTAAACCGAAAGGCAGCAGTACCGAATCCGCTTCCATGCTTACCTTATCTACTGAGGAAGTTAAATATTCCGTAGGTGAAAAAGCTCAGGTAAATTTTGCTTCTTCAGAAAATGGCAGAGCTTTAGTATCCATTGAGAACGGCACCAAAATCGTTAAAGAATACTGGGTAAAAACACAAAAGGAATTTACTTCATTTAGCTTTGAAGTGACCAAAGACATGACTCCTAATATTTTTGTTCATGTAACGTTGCTACAACCTCATGCTCAAACAGCTAACAACCTGCCTATTCGCATGTATGGCGTAACACCTTTAATGATTGAGGATAAAGAAGCACACCTGAATCCGGTCATCGATATGCCGGAAAACTTAACGCCTGAACAAAAGGTGAAAATAAAGGTGAGTGAACAAAACGATAAACCAATGACCTACACCATTGCCATGGTAGAAGAAGGATTATTGGATTTAACCCGATTTAAAACACCACAACCCTGGAATCATTTTTATGCCCGTGAAGCACTAGGTGTGAGAACATGGGATATCTACAATCAGGTAATTGGAGCCTATGGTGGTCAGATAGAAAAAGTATTTAGTATTGGTGGCGATGGTGATTTAATGAATAAAAAGAATGATCCCAATGCTAATCGATTTAAACCTGTAGTTAAAGTATTTGGTCCGTTCTCACTAAAAAAAGGAGACGAAAAAACACATGAATTTACAATGCCACAATACATTGGTTCTGTACGAACCATGGTTGTTGCTCGAAACGAAAACATGTATGGAAACGCTGAAAAAACAACTCCGGTTAAAAAGCCATTAATGGTTTTAGCTACTTTGCCAAGAGTTCTTGGTCCTGGCGAAACTGTTAAGCTTCCGGTTACTGTGTTTGCTATGCGCGATGATATTAAAAAGGTGGAAGTTTCCTTAGAAACCAATAACTTGCTAAACATTAAAGAAAGTAGCAAACAGACTATTACTTTTAATGAATCCGGAGATCAGGTGGTTCCTTTTACCCTTGATATCCCGCATAAGTTAGGTGTAGGCAAGGTAAAAATCATCGCCAAATCCGGATCTGAAACAGCCATAGATGAAATTGAAATACAGGTTCGAAACCCTAACCCTCCTCGCGTAAGCTCTATCAACAAATTACTGCAGACAGGAGAATCAGCCAATATAGATTATGAGTTCTTTGGTCTGGAAGGTACGAACAAAGCAACGTTAGAAATGTCATCGATCCCTCCGGTTGATTTTGGAAGAAGGCTGAAGTTTTTGTTACGTTATCCACATGGATGTGTTGAACAAACAACCAGCTCGGTTTTTCCTCAATTATACCTGGAGAATGTGATGGAACTAAATGACAACACCAAAGCTACTATTGAAAAAAATATAAAAGCGGGTATTAGTCGACTGTCAACCTTTATGAATACTGATGGCGGAATGAGCTACTGGCCCGGACAAACTGCTTCAAACGATTGGGGATCATCCTATGCAGGACATTTCTTACTCGAAGCAGAGAAGAAAGGCTACAACCTACCGCTAAATTTTAAAAGCAGGTGGCTGAATTATCAAAAACGTATGTCGAGCAATTGGGTACCGAGCAAAACACATGCTTATAAAGATTTAAACCAGGCCTATCGCTTATATACTTTGGCATTAGCCGGCAGTCCGGATAAAAGTGCCATGAACAGAATGCGCAACATCAGCGCCTTATCTTCTACTGCTAAATGGCGATTGGCAGCTGCTTATGCCCTTATAGGGCAGAAAGATGTAGCCACAGTGATGATTGAAAGTACACCAATCACCGTAAGCAAAAGATACTATTACTACTCATACGGTTCTGTTACCAGGGATCAGGCCATGATTCTGGAAACACTTTCATTACTGGGAATGATGGATAAGGCTATGCCTTTGATGCAGGAAATTGCCGAACAATTAAGCGGTGCTCGATGGATGAGTACGCAAACCACAGCATACTCTTTAATTGCCTTAAGTCAATTAGCCGATAAAGCCAGCAGCGAAAAACTTTCGTACAGCTATAAAGGATCAGGTATTAAAGAAGACAAAATAGCTTCCGAAAAACCAATCAACCAGGTTGAACTGCCATTGAACATCCCTGTTAAAGGGCAAGTGAAAATTAATAACCATGCCGATGGTGTTTTATTTGCCCGTCTGATTCTTGAAGGAACGCCGATCAAAGGTGACACGGTAAATGTTAATTCCAATCTTAAAATGACGGTGAAATATACCGACCTGAACGGCAAATCTATTGATGTAAGCAAACTGCAACAGGGAACCGATTTTATGGCAACGGTTACCATAAGCCATCCCGGACAGTTATCTCGCTACACAGATATGGCGCTTACGCAGATATTCCCATCGGGTTGGGAAATCCGTAATACACGAATGGATGAGGTGCGCGCATCATACGAAATGGATATTCCTGATTACAGAGATATTCGTGACGACAGGGTTTACTCGTACTTCGACCTTGAGCGGGGAAAATCAAAGACCTATGTGGTGGTTTTAAATGCCACGTATCAAGGTCGCTATTACCTGCCATCTGTTTCATGTGAAGCCATGTACAACAACCAAATTTCTGCCAGAAAAGCAGGTCAATGGGTTGAAGTGGTGAGAACAGAGTAGAAAAATTTATCTCATAAACTAAGGAACGGGACTAATGAGCATAATGCTTATAAAGTCCCGTTCCCATATTTCATTACAGCGGAACGGTTCTTTGTAAGAAAACTGTAAATCAAAACAGTTTCTTTTTACATGGATTATCTTTAATCAACATTATAAAACAGAAGAAACATAATGGACAAAAAAATCAACTATGATGTAAATCCTAAAGAAGGATTTTATTTCGGAATTAAACTTATTGTAAGTATTGCTGCATATGGACTTTTAGCTGCCTTTTTATCAATGGGTATTAATACAGAAAATTCTCCCGCTATTACTGTAGCTATATTCTATGCAGTAATTATTGGAATAGCCTTAATATTTAGAATGGGAATACTAGTAGGGTACCTCAAAGGGAATGCCATTAAAATTACTGATAAACAATTCCCTGATATTTATAAAATAGTGGCTAAACAGTCGGAGAAGTTAGGCTTAAGAAAAATACCTGATGTATATATATTACAAGCCGGAGGATTATTAAATGCTTTTGCAACACGATTTATGGGCAGGAACTATGTGGTGATATACTCCGACATTTTAGAGGAAGCTTACGAAAATAATTTAGAGAGTGTTGAATTTGTCATTGGACATGAACTAGGGCATATCAAACGAAAACATATCTCCAAACAGCTAATACTATTTCCCTCTATTTTTATCCCATTTCTTAACCAGGCTTATTCAAGGGCTTGCGAATATACTTGCGATAACATTGGAGCAGCATTAAGTCCAAAAGGAGTTTTAACTGGATTAATATTGCTGTCATCAGGTAAGAAACTTTATAAAAAAGTGAATGTCGAAACTTTTGCTCAGCAGAATTCAACTGAGACTAGTTTTTGGGCATGGTTTGCAGAAAAAGTTTCAACTCATCCTAAATTAACCAAAAGAATATCCAGGCATAAAAATAACAAGGCCGCATATGTAGCTCCCGTGAAAACAGAACCTATCATCCCTAAATACGAAACAGTAGATCATAACCAATACATGCCTTAATCTCACGCAAAATATTTTTTAAATTATCACTACTTTATTCAAGTATTAATTAAACCTAACCTTATGAAATCATCCATTTTGATCTCCTTAGCATGCTTTGTATTCTTTTGTTCATGCTCTAAGGACAGTGAATTAAATTCAGAAGCAGAAATCATTAAAATGAATTTTGCCTTTGGCGAAGTATATATCAACAATGAAAAAGGAACAGCAAATGCACCTGACAACACCAATCTTAAACAACTCATCCCAAACATCGAAGTATCAAAGGGAGCAACCGTCTACCCTCCTTCCGGAACCATGCTCGATTTCTCTGAGACCGTTGACTTTACAGTAACTTCTGAAGATAAAAAAGTGCAAAACTATTTTTCTATTTCCATCAATCTGCCCATAGCTGAATTTAAAGTATACGATTGTACTGCGTGTACAAATGCAAACCCTAGTCCTACCATAGTGGCCGGTGCCAAAATTGAAATCTTTAAAGAGGAAAATCAAGAGAATGTAAAAATATTGGAGCTGTTCACTGATAACAACGGAGAGATAACATTCTATGGAGATAGAACAAAATTGTACTATGCCATTGTTTCCAAAGGAAATGCCCAATGTACCAAAGATGGCTATTTGATTCGTGGAGTAGCACAAACACAAGAAGATATATACAACTGTAGCTATTATATGAATGATGTGGAGATTGGAGATCTTATTTATTGGGATTTAAACGGAGATGGTCGACTTGATAATCAAGACCATTCTGACTATTTACATATAAGCTACGATGAATATTACGGTTTAGACAATAATGTCTATATAACAGAATAATACAAAAACGAAATCATCTCACTTTAATCTATACCCCTGTTGAATTCACTCCGGAATGGTTCTCTATAAGCAGGCTGTAAATAAGAACCGTTCCATAAAAAATCATATTATACTAAAGGAACGGGATTAATGAGCATAATGCTTATAGAGTCCCGTTCCTGGTTATTCAAATTGCCTGATTAAGCTGATCAAAATTATCTGAGCAGATTAGTCAAACAGATTGAGTAAGTTACTCAATAATATTGAGTAAGCTAGTCAAACATTTTGAGTAGGCTACTCAAGGACCTTGAGCAAGCTACTCGAACTATTCGAGCTGCATATGATTAAACCAGATATACGAAAGCAGACATCTATGCAGCAACCCAATAGTTTTAACAAAGTAGTTAGATCAAACTACCCCTTTTAATTTTGAATTCAATCTGCCTTTCCTTATTGTTTTGTGATTATGAACTTTTGCCCTCACTTCAACCTGAAAGGTGCCATTTAAACCTTCCGGTACAAAAAACAGAAGTTCTGAAGGCTTATTCTTTACGACCTGACTAACCTTGGTTGATTTTCCATCAGAGTCAATAAAATAAATACCTTGAGCATCGTCCTGTTCATCAAACTTTAACATGCTCCCTTTAATGGAAGCTATTTGCCCCGGAGTAAAACGCTCATTAATCGCATTTGTTTTTATGTCAGTAAATATGTGCAACACAGGCTGAGTAGTTGTAATAGCAACCTTTCTAAGTTCAATGTTTTCAATCGCTTTAACCAAACGATTACCTGCATTTAAATTTAAGCGAATAGAATGACGATTTGAATCGAAGCTATCTTGAGCACTCGTAAAAACACCACTCATGCTTGGGGTAATTTTGAAAAGGTCAGTATTTACATTTTTTCCCTGGGAGATGGCATCCTCAACAGCAGAGCTAAATTCTTCAATAACTGAGAGAGCCTCCGCTTTGGTTACCGTAGAACCTTTCCCGATCATTTTCTCAACAATTTGTTCAGTGGTTACAGTTTCAACGTCAGTAATTATTCCCTTATAATCGTCAGGGTTTTTGGTTAGATGATTTAAAGTTAATCCATACTTTAGGGCCATAAAAAAATGATTTAATTAAAATACCTGATCCCCACCGGCTTCTCTTTCAATAGTTCCGTTTAAACTTTCCGGTTGATGACCAGCTGGTGGTTTGTCTGCTTAAAGAGATATGAAACGAGCCATTATAATTTTTTCGCACCTGCCTACCGCCAGGCAGGTACAGAAGTATGATTAATTTGGCGAGTTCCCTGTGGCAATAAAAAGCAAAATATAAACACATGAAATTAAAATATATTTATTGCAAAGCCAATTCAAGCGTATATAAAAACCATCTGAACAAATCTAATCCCAGCTAGTATCCTCACTTTGATATTTAGCTTAAGCTATAGTAAATTTTAAAAAGACACGCAAATCACACACTTGCCTAAATTTCTTCACTAAGACCTATTCATTTGATAGATTGTTAATTAACCACAATTGTTAAAATTGCGTGCTCGTTCACATTGTTAAGATTTTTTTCCTATTTTTAACTCACTTGTTTAGTGGTCAGGTCATTATACTTCAAAAACGCTTATAGTATAATGATTCTAAACAGGTATTTATTTGTTTAACTTAATGTACTACTATTATGAAACAATTTTACAGAATTGTAATGGTATGCTCATTCCTGAGCTTACTTATGCCTGCTATGGCACAAAACACTGCACATAACGATTGGGACTTATTGGACAAGCCGGTTAGAAGAGCACACTGGAGCTGGACCAACTATGCTCTAAAATCTGAAACGGTTCAAGATCGTTATTTAGATTTTTGCAGAAACAAGTCTATTAGCGATGTTTACCTATGGATTGCTGAATACTACTGGGATGCAGGTGCAGACTACAGTATTCCTAATCAGTCGGATCTGGCACAGTTTATTGCAAAAGCCAATACCCTCGGCATAAAAGTTTGGGGCGTTTATTATTTATACGATATGGATAATGGCAATGGCTTGGATTATATGGGCAATACTTCTACTGACCAACATATTGAAGTGGCACAGAAAATAATGGATGCGGCTGCTGCCTTTAACAGTACATATCCAAACGCAGGCTTACATGGTTTACAAAACGACAATGAACCTAAAAGCACAAGTTTACTGGTTCCATTTCTTGAGTTTTGTAATGCAGCCAGTAGTCGACTTGAGACGCTTAACAACACACTTGAAGCCGAAGGTGCCCGTCAATTAATTCATTCTGCTGCATTACGTCCGGGATGGATAAAATCAAACGGGGTAACCTATAATGGAAGCTATAACTATGTTGCTTATCATTACCTAACTGAAAATAAGCATGCAGCTGTAATGAACTATACCAGCAATGGAACAAGCTTTAAAACTGTAGGAGAAACAATACTGGGTTGGGCCGATGAAATATCAGGTGATCAAATTGTTGCTTTAGGTGTAGAAACAGATGATATTATTGGTAAATGGCCTGGAGCAGAATATGAAACCTATGCCGATGAAATTTTCGATGAAAATGACAACACTCGTTTTAACAAACTGGAAACAGATATGGATGCAGCAGAGGCAGCATTTATGAATTATTCATCTTACGATAGAATTGCCATTCATTCTAATGGATATATTGAGCATTGGTTTGATGGGGAACGGGATTTTTCTGTGATTGGAGCTGCTCCTTCAGGAACAGAATTTGTTGATTTATTTGATGATGATTCACCAAATGCTTATGACTGGACATTTACTCCTCCTTCAACATCATTAATACTACAAACCAACTGGTCACTGGTTTCTGTTGATAGCGAAGAAACTACAGGAGAAGATGGTGCTGCCACCAATGCCTTTGATGCAGATGAAACTACCATTTGGCACACGCAATGGGACGGTGCAAGTCCAGGCTTCCCTCATGAAATTGTTATTGATATGGGACAATCCTATGATATCAATGAGTTCAGCTATTTACCTCGCCAAAACGGAACTGAAAATGGAACCATTAAAGATTATGAGCTATACATCAGCGAGGACATAAACAACTGGGGTACAGCAGTGGCAACCGGAAGCTTCGCCAGGAACACAACTGAAAAAAGTGTTACTTTTTCAGCAGTTAGCGGACGATATTTTAAGTTTGTGGCCAACTCCGAAATCAATGGTAACTTTTTTGCCTCTGCTGCTGAACTAAGAATGTATCAAACAACCGACACTAACGACCCTAACTTAATTACAAATTCAGGCTTTGAGGATGGAGATGCCCCATGGGTATACCAAACCAATGCCGCACGGATTAGCAACAATGCGAACACAGGCAGTTACGCATGTTATTTACCTCAAAAAGCCTCTCAGGTACTTGTTGTTGTTAACGGACTAAAGGCAAATACCACTTATACTGCTACGACATATGTAAAAAAGGATGCCAGCGCTTCGGGAAATATGACCTTGGTTGCCGAAAACTTCGGCGGGACTACTGTCAAGATTAGAGATAATACCACTTCTTATAAACAGATTTCCGTAACCTTTACTACAGGAGCAAATAATACATCCGCTCAGGTTAGGGTTAGAAAAGGCTTAGATGGTGCTGGTTATGTAGACGATATTGAATTGGTAGAAGGCTCAATAAAGAGTGCAAACTTACCTGCAATAGAAAGTGATGTACAAGATGAGTTATCCATATACCCAAATCCTGTTTCCGGCAATGTATTTAATGCAGCTCTAACAACCCAGGATAATACAGTTGCTGATTATATCATTTATAACGTACATAGCCAAATCCTAAAAAGAGGTAGCTTTCCAACAGTAATTGGATTCAATAAAAAGTCAATTCAGATAGATGGATTAAGAAAGGGATTTTATATCCTTCAAATAAAACAAGCTAATACTGTCTATAAAAAACAATTTATAATAAATTAGTATTAAACAGAGTTTGGCTTAAGGACTAGCTCACTGATTATATATTCAACTCAGCATATTAAAATCACAAAAGGTTACCAACTGTTAAGCCATGTTGGTAACCTTTTATTATTTAAGTGACAGGAAAAAAGTTCTCTTTAAACCTAGCATCAAAATACAATTAAATCATAATTATTAATATCTTGCAACACCTGAAACTTGAAACATTAATAACATATGCCATTTTTACCTAAATGTCTGAAAGTAACACTCGCAGTTTTCACTTTTTTCCTAATCGGCACTACATGCCAAGCCAAAGTATTGCCGGGATATATCATTACTCAGGAATCAGATACAATTTGGGGATCCATTAAGGTTTATACATTTAACAGATATACAGGTGCATGGGTATTTAATGGTATTGATTTAGAATGGTGTTATTTAGAAGCTACTTTTAAAGAAAAAGGTGAATTTTGGTTTAAAACTTATTCTCCGGAAAGGATAAAGGAATACGGTTTTACTTATAAAGACCAAGCTTACATATTCCATTCAAAGAATATAAGCACTAAAAGCATTTACAAACGAACAAGAGAGTTAAAGCAGTTTTTAAATGTGATATATAGTGAAAATGGCATTATTGTATACAGACATCAGAAATATGCAGAAGGACATCATTTGTATAAATTTCATACAGGAGAAACAACATTTGTACCTTGTTATGAGTTTTATATTTCAGATGGAAGTTGTACTCTTCGTAAACTTAAGGAGAACCATATCTTTAAGCATATAACATTGTAATATTAAATACTTCTAATATGAAACAATTAACATTCCTATTTCTGCTTTTTATTGTTTCATTTACATTGGTTACTGCCCAGGAACAAGGAAAAGCATCGTATTATGCCGATAAGTTTGAAGGCAGAAAAACAGCCAGTGGAGAGATATATCATCATCATTTAAAAACAGCTGCACATCGTACTTTACCCTTCGGCACCATGGTAAGGGTAACCAATCTAAGCAACAACAAAACTGTAGATGTAAAAATTAATGACCGGGGTCCATTTATCGCAGGACGAATTATTGACTTATCGAAAAGTGCAGCGCAGGAAATTGGAGCAGTACAAAAGGGAATAGTTGATGTTAAGCTCCTTGTTTTAGAACCTTTTTCTAATGCAAAGAAAAGTCAAAACACAAGCATAGAAGGAAAATAATAAACAGATCCCTTTAATAATCCCGTTCCAAAATCGCTTTGCTAAAGAATGGTTCTCTACATGTACAACTTACGAAATCAACGAAATTGCCAAACTCTTGTTTGACAGGAAAAGCATTTTAAATACACATGCTTCTTAAAATAGGGAACGGGACTAATGAACATGCCGCCTATAAAGTCCCGTTCCGGTATTCTTAGCCAGAACGGTTTTTCTATAACTAAGCAGCGCATTACCCCTTCTTTGGTTATTAGCCTATCAAGTTTTCAAAACAACATATTTTATTTATTTTTCCCTCTAACACCATTATTACATTAGCATAACAAAACATTAAACTTTATATTTACGCCACCTTTAACATTTTATTCCACTTCAAAAAAACATATGAAGTAGAACCAAAACAATATAAACTATGATAAAACCAGGAATTATGGGCATAACGCTTTTGCTTATGCTTCTTTGTTCATGCAATCCGTATGTACATACAACTATTACTCAGAAATACCCTACCACAGACTACAAAAGAGAAATTATAGTTTTGCCTTCGGAAACCCCAACATCAGGCGAGTATTGCTCCATTGGAACACTTGATATAGGTGATACAGGATTTACCATTAATTGTAGCTACGAAAAAGTAATCGAACGAGCCAAAATGGAAGCTCGAAAAGCAGGAGGTGATGCTATAAAAATAACCCGGCATGTGCGTCCCGATTTATGGAGCAGCTGCCACCGAATTACAGCTGAAATTCTAAAACTTGAAAGTGCTAGCACAAAACTTTAAAGACAAAAAGATAATTGTCTACAAATGACTCATATGAAGCGAGCCATGATAATTACTTCTCACTCAGAAGTATGAAGTATTTGGCTAGTTTCATGTGACAACTGAAAGAAAACTTAAACACATGAAAAAAATTATCATCGCTTTATCCTTCATATTATTTGCTCAACTAACATCTGCACAAGACTTAATAATTACCCAGGATGGCGACAGCATTAACTGTCAAATTACCAAAATCAAAAAAGACTTTATTTATTTCAGATTTATAAATGATGGAGAAGCGCAAAACTCTTTAATTCCGAATGAAGAGGTTAAGACATATATTAACGATTATGATACTGAGGTTCAAATACCAAAGGTTGATCCTCTCAAATCTCCATCCCTTATTAAAAAAGACAATTACCGCAAATTTAGAATTGGTGGATATGGAGGATATAGTTATCAACTGGCAAGAGTGAGCAGCTCGGTTCCCCCAGACTTTAAAGACTATGTTAAGAAACTAAAGTCGGGATATCACTATGGAGCTGATGCCACATATTTTATATCAGAGAACACAGGTTTAGGTATAAAGTACACCATGTTTCGTTCGAAAAATTCCATGGATAATATCTATATCACTTATGATAATGGTGATACTGAATATGGCAGAATGAGTGATGATTTATTCATTTCGTTTGTGGGGCCTAATCTTGTGTATCGCAAATTTGACAAGTACAACACCAATTGTTTTTATATGCAGGGAGCCTTGGGGTATATGAGTTATAAAAACAATAAAGAAGTTGTCTCTCCTTTTGTGATGACCGGCAGTACCTTGGGTAGTTGCATTGACATTGGTTATGAAATTAGTATTGACAACAACCTGTTTCTGGGTTTTCAACTGTCTTTAATGGCAGGTACACTGTCCAAATATACAATTGACGATGGAGAGTCAAGTGAAACATTTGAATTAGAAGATGATGAGTACGAAAACCTGACCAGAGTAGACCTTTCCATATGTTTACGGTTTTGTAAGTAGATCCGGCAAAAAGTATATCCTTCTATAATTCAGCTTGTAACATAATTGCTAAAAACCCTTAACTCCTAAAAAATATTACGAATGATAAAAGCAACGAAAGTATTAATTTTCATCCTGGCTACTGTTTGCTCAAATGGTTATTCACAATTAAATAGCTTCGACTTATCGGACTATAAATTACCTGATCTGAATCGTAGAACATTAGATACCTACGTTAATCTCTCAGGAAATAACGAATATGATGGGGTTGCAAAAATTGGAGAAAATAAATACCATGGAAACATATCTCTCAACTACCAACATTACCAAAATAAATCCTCTTTTCAGCGCTTAACAAATGTAAAGTTTGATATTTCGCCACAATATTCTCATCAAAAAAATGAATATTCAAGGATGGGAATAGATCCAAGTATAAGTTATGAGAGGTATAATAGACATTACTACGAAGAAAATAAGTTCCTTACTACTGACATCATCTTCAATTATCAATATGAAAAAACCAAAAATAAATCAGCTAATTTTCCATCAGCTGAATTAAAGGTAATTGACGATATAAAAATTCATACATTATTTTTTCAACTACCAGTAAAATTTGGTACAGGCCGAATAGAACCCGTGCAAGATGCCAGACATGCAGTTTATATTTATGATCGATTATCAAAAATAAACAGGGTTAATTCGGACAAAACAGATGAAGAAATAAAAGAATTAGCTCAGCTTATTTCTCAATTAAAAAATAAACGATTCTTTGACTCCCGCTTAAGACGTATGGCAGAGCTTGAAACTATTGATTCATTTTTAATTGCAAAGAATTATTTAAAAGAGTCTGATGCAAAATATTTTACCACACTAACCGACATTTGGGATTATGGAAACAGGCCATTTAGATATAGTGGTACAAGAGTTGCCGGAGCATTTATACCTGGATACTATTATTACAATTATTATGAACCTGAAACTGCGGGAAGCTACCCGCAATCCAAACAGATCGTAAGTTCTTTTTCGTTTGATGCAGGGATTGAACTAACTCGTGAGAAACCGGTTAATTTGTTTTGGCAAAATAGCATTAACCTTAATAGTTATGCAGGTATTGTTTTTGTAAACGAGGAAAACTTTGGAGGAACAAACAAAATCCAACTTCCTAATATTCAATTCGCTTTTGACCAGACATTTGCCTACTACCCCAATACTCGAACCGACATAAGCTTTGGATACGTTGTACAATTTGTTAAGCTCTTTGACTTAACAGACAATGAAGATGAATATATAGGTTACGAGGGTCATGGTTTAAACACAACAGGATTTTTAGACTTAAATTATTATATCTCACCCAGATTAAGGTTTAATTTTAAATCTTCTATTTTTTACAGATGGCAGGAAGGAAATGCGAATATAAACTTTGGTAACATCGGAGGCAACTATAGAATTGACAATTCAAATAACCAATTTACAGATTATCCCGATAAATATCTTTCCCATAATTTTAGAATTAGCTTAAGATATAGCATATTTTAAAACTATAACATTATTTAATTTGTAGAATCATCTACAGAAGTGGTTATCAAAAAAAATGGAACGGATTATTACAAAAGCAATTCCCTGTAATAATCCTGTTCCAAAATTTCTTCGCCAAAGAACGGTTTTCTATAACCAAGCTGCAAATCAGAACCGCTCTCTACATACACAACTTACGAAACTATAGGAATTGCCAAACTCTTGTTTGCCTGAAAAAACATTTTAAAAATTAATCCTTTTCAAAATAGGGAACGGGACTAATGAACATGTCGCCTATAAAGTCCCGTTCCGATAATTCTTGAACTAACTAAACCACACCTCCCCTAACTCCAACTCTGGAATATCTTCTAAGTTTTCTATACAAGGTACCTCTCCCCATAAAGCTTTTGGGTAATACTTCTTTAGGTGTGACTGAATTACCTTAGCCGAATCAGCTGTTATTTCCGGCTCTGTGACAGGATAATGGTTATAAATAACGCCATACACCTCAATGCCTCTTTTTTGCATCACCTCCAGTGATAATAAGGTATGATTAATTGAGCCTAACCTACCTGAAGTGACCAATATAACAGGAAACTGGTGCTGCTGAATAAAATCAACTACCATCACCTCATCATTAATGGGCACCATTAAACCACCTACTCCTTCAACCAATACATGATTATATTGCATTTGCACCTGTTCCACGGTCGATGAAATTTTATCCTCATCTATACGCACACATTCCATCTCCGCAGCCAAATGTGGTGAAGCAGGAAACTTAAATAAATACGGACATGTTTCCCCTTCCTTATCAGCTTTCGACATCGGGATACCCATGATTTCCCGATGCGTTTCTATATCTTCTGAATACACATGGCAGCCTGTTTGTGCCATCTTCATGGTAATAATATCTTCTCCTTTATTTTTAAGATGACGAGCCAATAAACCCGTAACAATACTTTTACCCGCATCGGTATCTATGGCTGAAATAAAATAGGTTGACATGTGCTTATTATTTTTAGTGGCTATTCAGATAAAAGACAAAAGTATAAAGACATAAGACTTTATATCTAAACAGTTATTTTTGTAATACCAAAACAAAGGGATGATAGGTTAAAGGATAACCTTCCTCAGTTTTAAAAGATTCATAATCCAAATTAAAATTCTCCAGATCGGCTTTGCCCCACTTGGTTGCAGATACAGCATTAACGCCAGTAAAACGCATATGCCTGAGCACTTCGCGGGGTTGCTTAAACCATAATTTCTGATGCCATGATTCGCTTTCGAGTACTCTGAAGTACTTTCCGGCATGCATCAGTACCTCATGCATAGGCTTATAATCGATACCAATACCTGTTATAGCTTTTACCTCTAAAAAATTATCGATATCAAATGATGAAATAGCCAAATATCCTTGATCATTGAGTGATGCATGCATTCTGGCAAAAAAAGCATCCAAATCCTCTATCCATTGAATGGTTGCACCAGACCATATCACATCCTTCTTATTTCCCATATCAATACGTTCAGCATCTCCCTGCTGAAATTGAAATGATATATTCTGCTTTTGCCCAATGATCTGCCTGATATTTTCCTCAACCTCGGGTACCAGATCGTTAGCTGTATAATCCTGTGCCTGAAAACACTCCGTTATTTCTCTCGTTAGCAAACCCGTTCCACAACCCAACTCCATCATAGAATTCTGCTTCTTCGGAATATGATTCAGAGCCACATCCACCAAAACACCGGCCATGGTTTTCTGAACCACCGCATGTTTATCGTAGGTTTTACTGGCACAACGGAATCTTTTTTGCAAAAGATCTTTATTTACAATGTGTTTTGCTATTTCTGTTTGTATCATCATGATAACATCAATAATTCATCCCAACATGAAAATTCATAAAAGCAAAAGTGAGGCACTTCCATAATCTTTACTTCAGCTTTATCCTGCCAAAAAGCAAGTTGATTGGCAGAAGTAAAAATTAAATCCTCGGAACCCACCACTGCCTTTTGGTAAAAATCAGTATTGTTCAATTCTAACTTAAAGTGATTAACTAAAGCTGCTAACTCCTCTTGCAACTCTTCAAAAGTACGTTGTGACTTATCAGCCTCAAATGATTTCCAGGCTTCATTACCCCCTACCATTCTGCGCTGAAACTTTTTAATGTTTCTCTCCGATAAATTCTTCAGGGTTCCCAACATAATAGCTTCGGGAATGCCAAACTGCCCGTGAACAGGTTTAATTGTTCCGTTAATGGCCACAGTCAGGTTTACAGGAATACTTTCTTTCTCGCAAACATACTGAGCTATCCATACTCCATATGACCATGCCACCACATCAATTTCCTGATACTGCTTTATGGCATCACATATATCCTGACTCAAAGCTAAACTCTTGTAATCAGAAATCATCAATACATCAAATCCTTTGCTTGTTAGGTGTTTAAACTGATGATGATCGCAGCCCCAACCATTAAAGAAGATGATGAGTTTGTTACTTGTATGTTGTTGTATCCAGGTAAATTGCATTTGTAATGATTTATGCACTAGTGTTACAATTTTAACTTTTGAGATAAGCAGCAATTTCATTCATTGCCTTATCCATATCGTTAAAATGGAGATTGGCCGTTAATGAAATGCGCAAGCGGGCAGTTCCTTTAGGCACGGTTGGCGGACGTATAGGAAATATTAAAAAGCCCTTTTTTTGTAGATGCTCAGCCAAGGCCACAGCTACTTGATTGTCGCCAACCACTATGGGAATGATATATCCGTTTGAAGGCGCAAAACCCATTTCAGCTATGCTGGCATTACATTTATCTACCAACTGCTTAAGTGTTTTACGGACATCAGTAAACCTGGGCATCCTTTCTATAATAAACTTGCTCCACGCCATATTAATAGCTGGCAGAGCCGTAGTAAATATTAAGGTGCGTACCTTATTCACCATAACCTGCTTAAGTGTATTATTTAAGATGGCATATGCTCCAACCGAAGCCATGGCTTTTCCCATGGTACCTACAATGATATCAATATCTTTCGTTACGCCCTGTACCTCGCACAGGCCTAGTCCTGTTTGTCCCATTGCTCCTACTGCATGAGCCTCATCAACATATAATATGGCCTTAAATTTCTTTTTCAGTTCTACCAGCTTTTTCAAATCTGCCTCATCGCCATCCATACTAAATACCGACTCGCTCACGATAAATACATGCTGATATTGATCTCGCTTTTTTTCTAAAATAGATTCCAGGTGTTGGTAATCCGCATGTCGATACCGAACCTGATCAGCCGTACTCAATCGAATACCATCAATAATACTGGCATGGCAAAGCTTATCAGATAATATCAAATCCTTTTTCTCGCTTATTGCGGGAAGGATACCTGAATTGGCATGATAGCCGCTGTTAAAAAACACAGCTGCCTCACTCCCGTACCAAGTCTTTAAAGCCTCTTCGGTTTGCGAATATATACTGGTATTGCCAGTTAATAAACGAGACGAACCACTGCCAAACGATAAGTATTGAGGATTGTCAGCAACCATATGCATAAACGCCTGCTTTAACTCCGGACAGGTAGCCAAACCTAAATAATCATTAGAAGAAAGATTCAACATCCTTTTACCCTGAAAATGGCAATATCCACCCACATCCGATTCAATATCTTTTAAGGATCGCTCCAATCCTTGCGATTGAAGTCTTTCGATGGTTTCTTCAAACGAATTCATAAAGTATCCTCCATGGTTTCTTTGATGACCTCAAACAAAGCATTACACAGTTTTGACAGCTCTGCCTTAGAAATTACAAACGGCGGCATGAGGTAAACCAATTTTCCAAATGGTCGAACCCAAACGCCTTTTTCAACAAATGCCTTTTGAATAACTGCCATATCCACCGACTTGGTTAATTCCACAACACCTATGGCTCCTAAACAACGAACATCGTTGACAATCGTCAAGGCACGGCAAGGCTCCAATTCAGCAATAAGCTGTGCCTCTATATCTTTTACCCTTTGCTGCCAGTTACCCGATAGCAATAAATCAATACTGGCATTAGCTACGGCACAGGCCAAAGGATTACCCATAAAGGTTGGTCCGTGCATAAAAACACCAGGCGATCCGTTACTAATAGTATCTGCCACTTCATTGGTTGCCAATGTTGCAGCAAAGCTCATATAACCACCGGTAATGGCTTTCCCCAAACACATGATATCCGGGGATACATGGGCATGGTTGCAAGCAAACAACTCTCCCGTTCGTCCAAAGCCGGTGGCTATTTCATCTGCTATAAGCAATACATTGTATTTATCGCACAGTTCTTTCACTTTTTTCAAATAACCGGACGAATAAAACCACATTCCTCCGGCACCCTGAACAATGGGTTCGAGGATAAATGCTGCAATTTCGGTATGATGATTTTCAAAGAGCTCAGCTAATGGTGCAACATCCACATCGGTACACTCATCGCCAAACCTGCATTGAGGTTGATCCACAAAATAATGAATAGGCAATCGACCATTAAAAATATGATGCATCCCCGTATCCGGATCGCACACAGACATAGCATGCCAGGTATCGCCATGGTAACCATTGCGAATGGTGGCAAATTTCCCTTTTTGTGGCATACCTTTGCTCGACCAATATTGCAAGGCCATCTTTAAAGCCACTTCAACTGATACTGATCCTGAATCAGAAAAGAATACTTTTTGTAAAGATTCAGGTGTTATTTCCACCAGCTTTTTAGCCAAATCAACAGCAGGCTGGTGCGTTAAGCCACCAAACATGATATGCGACATTTGCTGCAGCTGATTTTCGGCCGCCTGGTTTAAAACAGGATGGTTGTATCCGTGAATGGCAGCCCACCACGACGACATGCCATCCACCAGTTTCTCTCCGGAAGCCAGATGAATAGTGCATCGCTCCGCCTTTTCTACAGCATAAACGGGTAAAGGATTTGTTGTAGAAGTATACGGATGCCATATATGCTCCTTATCGTATTCTAATAATTGTTGTTTGTTCATTTTGTCTGGTAAATTGCCAAGGAAATCTTCTTTAATAATGCAACCACCTCCCCACTCATTCATCGTGGTACTCCTCCTTTAAAAGGAGGAGAAAAACACCGCACACTCCCCTCCTGAATTTTAGGAGGGGTGCAAAAAGGCGGGGTGGTATATCATTATCTTTTCAAAGATATTTCCCTGGGTAAATAGCACTTAAAGCACTAAATCAACTACACGGGTTGATGTTTACATTTATGCTCTCCAAGGTTAAAACCTGCCTTTTCAAAAAGTTCTTTATCCTGGTTAATATTTGTACCAATGGTAGTTAAATAATCTCCTACCAAAGCAGCACTTACCCCGGAAGCCAAGGCCTTATCCTGAATATGAGCAATTAAATTACGTCCACCCGCCAAACGGATATTGGCTGTTGGGTTAATAAAACGGAATAAAGCAAAGGTCGTTAGCACCTCATCATCACTTAGCGGCCCGTCTACTTTTAAACTTGCTCCTTCAACAGGTGTTAAAATATTAATTGGAATAGACTCAATATCCAACTCTCTTAAGGTAAAAGCCATTTCAACGCGTTGCTCCATGCTTTCGCCCATACCTATAATTCCACCGGAACAAACACCCATACCTAATTCCTGAGCATAACGAATAGTTCTGAATTTTTCTTCAATTGAATGCGAAGAAACCACCTCTGGGAAGAAAGAAGGTGCCGTCTCTATATTACAGTGATAATGCTCAACGCCCGATTCCTTAAGCTTTTCAAGTTGCGACCTGTTCAATAATCCCATGGAAGCACAAAGATGGATCGGTGTGCTTTTTTGAATTTTTTTATACACACCACAAAGCTGATCGAGGTTTTTATTAGAGATGGATCTGCCGCTTGTTACCAATGAAAACTTATGCACGCCTTTTTCAGCATTTTCCTTGGCTTGCTGTTCTGCAACCTTTAAATCTACCAACTCATACTCTTCTACATTTGTTTTATGAAACATCGACTGTGAACACCATTTACAATCCTGTGTACATTTACCCGATTTTGCATTTAAGATGCTGCACATTTCCATTTTATTTCCCTTAAAATGAAGGCGAATCTCGTTGGCTGCAGAATAAAGAGCTTCTTTATCTTCAGCATTCATCAATTGCAAGGCTTCCTGTTCGGTGATAGAACCACCTGCCAATACTTTGTTTTTTAACTCATTTACCATAACAAACAAAAAAAAGCCGCTAACCGGAGAATATCTCCAATTAGCGGCAGTTTATATTTTTACTATTTACAATTACTTCAGCACCACACCCTTTTTGAGTGTTCACGACTACAGGTATTGCTTGCAACATATCTTGTTCAAGCAACTCCTCCGCTGTTTCATCTACATCTCGATCTATACATAAGAGAAGTCTCTCTTCCACATGCTCTATTATATTCCCAATCCACTGTGCAAGTGAAACAGCCAATTTACCAATATGAACCACTTTACCCATTGAGCAAAATGCAGCATACCCCTTATTGCTCCATTGCTTAAAATGAAGTTTACCAAGAGCTTGTGATTTATGTATATGCTTGTGATTCATCGGATGCAAAACTAATAGAAAAAATGATATGGCAGAAATTAATGTTTTTGTTATACAACACATTTGGCTATTAGCTGTCAGCTCTTAGTACAATACAAACAATATGAAACAACTTATTATACTTGCTGGAGGATTGAATATGCGTTATTTTCACCTTCATACCTTTCCACCCCTCAACTTTCTGCTTTCTCCATGTTCCTTACTCTACTTTTATTGCATACTGGCGCTTTTCAATTAATAACCAACAGCTAACAGCAAGGAGCTAATAGTTATTAAAACTTTAACACTTCTGTTCTCTTGTTTGAACCAACTACTGATCCTGCCCTTCTTTTATATCTGTATTGTTATTTCTTTTATACACCACATAGTTTTTGGCATTAGGACCTTTTACTGATTTCTTTTCTTCATTGGTTGTTACTGCAGTAGTTTCTGACTTATTGTAATTTTTTGCCCAAGTCTTGTTGTTTTTAGCCTCACCTCCGGTAACGCGTTCGTTATCGTTTGTAACCACTGTGCTTGTATTGGCTTTATTTATCCATACCCGCTCATTTTTAGCTTTTGGTCCGTATACTCTTTTTGTTTGCTCTTGGGAAAATACTAATGTTGAAATACCTAAGCATACAATGATCAATAAATTCTTCATAACTACTTTTGTTGATTGTTTTTACTGATGTAAAAGTAGCTTATAGGTATAGGCGCATCAATTCCGCTATTTTGGTATTTTGCAGTACCGATATATTCTGAAGTTGGACTACGTATTTATACGGATAACCTTTAAAACTTAACATATTAAAGGGCCGTAAATTACAGTCAATGTATATATGCCAAGAAACTCATTTGTTGAATTCAACTAATATTAGGGACGTTGTCCCAAACCCTACGTCCTTTTTGTCATCGCCACAAAAAGGACGCAAAAAAGTCTAGACCAATAGAATCCTCCTGCCCACATCGATCTTCAATTCCTGCTAACCCACACCCTCCTCAAGTGCGCCCTTGAAGACCTCTTTCCTACCACTGGCCCGGATTATTGCTCTGGCCATCCCACTTTATGATTTACAGCTCCAAATTATTCCTTAAACTCTTAATAGCTGAAAGCTTAGTTGTAGTACACCTATAACAAACCTAATTGTGTGGCTTTGGTAATTAATTCAGCGGTATTTTGTACATCCAGCTTTTTTAAGATATTGCTTCGATGGGTTTCTATGGTTCGTTTGCTAACAAATAATTTTTCGGCAATTTCCTTGGTAGTTAATCCCTTTGCAACCAATTGTAAAACTTCTTTCTCACGCTTAGATATATCTTTGGTATTGGCTTCGGCATTTACCGCTTCAATCATCAGGTGAGAAACATCACTGTTAAAGTGCTTTTTACCATTATAAACTTGCATTATGGCTTGATTTAATTCCTGCGGATCACAATCTTTAAGCAAATAACCCCAGGCTCCATTCCGAATGGCCTTAACCACATATTGCCCCTCGTTATGCATGGTTAAAACAATACACCGAACTTGAGGAAACGACTCTTTTATTAAAAGCAAAGCATCCAAACCGTTGACTTCAACCATAGAAATATCTAACAAAGCTACATCCACGGTTTCTTCCTTTAGTTTTTCCAATAAATCTGTAGCCGATGGCGTTTGATGAACCACCTGAATATTTTCAGATCTTTCCAGCAACATAGCAATACCACTCCTGAATAAATCGTGGTCGTCGGTAATACTTACTCTAATCATGGTAACTGTTTTGTTTCAAACTCGATTTCAATAACTGTTCCGTTTCTATCCGAAGTAATATCTAAATGCCCGTTAAACATATGAACGCGTTCTTTAATATTGATTAATCCATTTCCAAAGCTCACATTATCCTTATCAAATCCTACCCCATTGTCGGCAATATAAATATTTACCTGATCAACAAACTCGGTTATAGATAGTTTAATCTCCGATGCCTTAGCATGTTTAATAGCGTTATTTATTGATTCCTGGATAATTCTGAAAGCATTGAGTGCCAAATCCAGAGGAATCTTCGAATGCTGATCGCGATCAAAAGAAAAAGATATCTGATATGCATCTGTTTTGGGCAAAAGATCAATAAAACTTTGCGTTGCCGCAGTCAAACCAAAATCTTTTAATACTGACGGCATCAGATTTACAGAAATCTTCCGTACCTCTTCAATCAAATACTGCACACGTTCCTGCACCATACTTTTTTCCGTATCATCCTGCAAAAGCAGCAGCTTTAAGTTTGTCAATAATGGCCCAATACTATCATGTAATTCCTTACTTAAACGACTCCGTTCTTTTTCTTCTCCAGCCATTAATAACCGTTGACTACGTGCCTGAACCTGACGTTCTCTCTCCTGTATCTCAACCAGTTGATCCTTCATATTATTCAAACTGCCCACCAGTCGGTCATCAGAGCTGCGAGGCACCATGCTTTGGTTTAAATTACCTGCTGCTATATGATTGGCAAAGCCAATAATCTCTTCGGTATTGTGAATTAACGATTCAAGGGTGGTGAATAAATTACCAATCTCATCCTTTGGGTGGTACTGCGGTATTGTTGTTTTCTCCCCTCTTGAAATATGATGAAGTGCTTTTTGAACTTTTAATACAGGATTTACAATATACCAGGCCAAACCGCTGGAAAGCAGAAAAATAACAATGGCTATCAATGCCGAAATAATATAAATTCTGCGCTCCATCACCTTTAAAGGAAGCAAGGCCTCGTCTACATCAATTTCGGAAAGAATAACCCATTTTAAGCCATGATAATGAAATGAAGCATAAGAACTAAAAACCTCAATTCCACGATAATCAAGATGCCTGATTACACCGTTGTTTTTATTTTGTGTTGCAATAAACGCTTCTGTTTTACTATTTATTAAGGTAGGAATCGTGTCTATTAAAAATCGTGATTGCGTTCTTAAATAGCCATCTTCACCCACTATATAAGTTTCGCCACTTTCACCCATTCCTGTTCTTTCGTATAATACATTTTGTATGGATTGCGGCGAAGAGTAAAAACTGTAAATCAATTTCTGATGAGCTAAATGATACACCAGGTGTAACCGTGCATCATTAATTTCAGCACTGATATCTTCAATAAGTATAGAATCATTTTCTAAAACAATCTGTTCGGACAACTCATGGTTAATCACAATAGAATCGATATGTACCAATTGATCCATAGCCAATGCATCCAGGTAATCGCTGTCATCAATATGCGTGAGCATTGTGTTTATTTCCCGAATATGACCATCGAGTATTTTTTGAATCTGAATGGTTTTTAAATGCCGGATAGAAGATAATTGCAGCATAATACGATCCTGTAATGCTCCCTTAAATTGCTGAGCCAACACCACCGATATGGACGCAATGATAAATAAGGCAAAGGTATTTAGCATTAACGCAATTTTCGATCTGATACTCAGATTACGGATTCTCTTTAGCATTTGGTATCTCTCTTTATTTAAATTATAGCAAGATAAAAAAAGTCTGGTTTATGAAATTAACTATTCCATATATCACCCAATTAAAAAGCACATCAAATGGGAAAAGTTCTCATTTTTAATTAATTTAAGAATAAATAAATCAACCAAGTTTATGGAATTCTTCAAAGCAGCAGTTATACTTAACCAACTTATAAAAAGCACTAACACCACGTTGTTAAACGATTACAAAACCGAAAACCATCAAAAAAATCAATTATTTATACGTTCTAATTTTGGTAAAATTATTCTTCATCCCATAGAAAAATCCAATCCCGAGTTTATAAAACAAACCATTAATGAATTTAATTCCGAAGCATTTATTTTAGCCAACCTAATCAATACACATAAAGAAGATCATGACATCTCATATTTTATTTATCAGGGTTTTCATAAACTGATTGACCAGGGTTTGGTTTATATTCAAATGGTTGATCCTTATACCCACAGTGCTGTTGGTGATTTACAATTCTATTCTCTTGAAGGAAACATATTTTATCCCATTATCTCTCCAAATATTAAAGAAAGTACTTATGAGGTGAAGAAAAGAGAGGAAAGCACCATAAAATGCCCTTCCGTAAGCTTTTCTATTTGTCATCATAATGAAGAGCGAATCCTTTACGATCTAAAAAGACTCATTTTAAAATCGGCCAATAATGCACAAAAGCATAAAAACTGCCAGTATACCTATCATATACAAATAAACCTGGAAAACAATAAAATGAGCCCTCAATGCATAAAAGCCATTAAAACGCTGGAACAATCAATACAGCAAGATTTGTTACCTGAATACCCTAATTCTACTTTTATTTTTACGATTGATAACGATTAATATCTTATTTACCAGATATTATCTCGTTTAGATGAAATAATTACGTTGATTTTTCCCAATTTTGCCTTCTGTAATTTTGATATAGTATGGAAGAAGGAAAAGCAATGAATCTTGAAGAATTACACTTCTTAGGAATTAAAGTAGTTTATAAAGATTTAGTAGACAAAGGATATGAGGTTTTAAACGTTAGAAAAGAAATTGACGTTAATCCACAATTTTTAGCAAAAAAAGATGATCAATTCCATATGATTGTCGTTAAAACCGGTTTTTATCCAGAAATGGGAATCATTCTCCCTGAAGTTATTGTTCAGGTAAAAGAATTGGGTAAAAAGCACAATGCTAAATGCTGGTATGCCAGCGTTGGGATTGCCGATGCCAATGGACAAACCGAAGAAGAAATGTCGAAGCCAAAAGTTGGCGGCGAATTTTATATTAACTATAAGGGAATGCTCCCATTCCCCGAAAACAAGAAAAAGTGAAACAATTAAACGACTTCTTAAGCTTCCTGAAAAAAAACAGGCTTATTATATATTTACTTTTAGGTATTGCTTTGTTATTGCAGGTATGCAGCTATGGTGCTAAACCTCCGGTAGCAACAGGGGAAGTAGCCATAGAAGATGTCACCTCGTTACCTTCCGATAACTCAGTGGTTCAGATACCTGAAAATCCAACACCCAATGGTAACGACAATGACTTTGGTACTTTAATGCTTATGGCCATAGCAGTGCTTGGATTTTTTGTGGCCAAACGTTTTGGTTTGCTCGAAAAAGCATTCCCCAGAGTTCTAATTTTTAGAGTGATTCACCTTAAAAATAAAACAAATGGAAATTTAGTCATAAAAATATTTTTGCTGAATAAAACCGACAAAAGTATATCTTTTAATAACCCATCCATTGCCTTTTTTAAAGGATCTCAAAAAAGAGAGTTTGTCATTAAAAACATTGGAGGTCTTAACTATTTTCCGTTAACACTAACTCCGGGCACTGGTCAGCGTTTTACCATTGATGCACAAAAGTTTTATACAAACATTGATAACTTAGATGAATATAAGTTGGTGCAAATGGCTATTTCAACCACATCAGGTAAAACATACAAAAGTATAAAATGGCCTACATGGCTAATCTTACGTAGAATATAAATAAATATTGATGAGTAATTTTTTTAGCGAACAGTGGAAAAAATATAGCGCCCGAAAAACCAAAGCAGGAATTGTAATTGACTTCCTGTTTCTTTTGCTCTTTTTGGCTATGTTACATCCTGTATCCAGACACAAGATAAGTTCGTTTGTGATTCGGTACACCATGACTTCTCCCAAAGAAATAAAGGATAAACAAATATTATCGGATTCTGATTACTCATGGCATTACACCAACTCGGCCAAAGAAGAAAAACATTTCTCAGAGTTAAAAGGGAAAGTGATACTACTTAACTTTTGGGCTACATGGTGTCCCCCTTGTGTGGCAGAATTTCCGGCCATACAGGAACTTTACAATGAATATGGCGATAAGATAGAATTTGTACTTATCAGCAGCGAAGAACAAGAAGCGATCAATCAATTTTTAGATAAAAAAGGATATACCATCCCAACATATACGCTTGCAGATAAAATACCCGGTATATTAAGCACCAACAGTTTACCTACAACTTTTCTTATTTCTAAAAAAGGAGAGATTGTTTTAAATAAAAAAGGTGCTGCTAAATGGAACAGTGATAAAGTAAAAAGTCTGTTAGATAAATTAATAGCTGAGTAGTGAAGATAGGAAACCTGGAATTAAGAAAAAACCCGCTTTTATTAGCCCCGATGGAGGATGTTACTGATCCTTCGTTTAGGTTATTGTGCAAAAAATATGGTGCAGATTTAATGTATACCGAATTTGTATCTGCCGATGCTTTAATTAGAAGCATTGAAAAAACGGAGCGCAAACTAAAAATATTTGATCAGGAACGACCTGTTGGCATTCAACTCTATGGTAAAGATATTGATGCCATGGTTGAAGCAGCTAAGATAGCGGAACAAGCCGGGCCTGAGTTAATAGACATTAATTATGGCTGTCCGGTAAAAAAGATTGCCACCAAAGGAGCCGGATCAGGAATGCTGCGCGACATTCCGAAGATGATTGAAATGACAAGCAAAATTGTGGAAGCAGTTAAACTACCTGTTACTGTAAAAACACGATTAGGTTGGGATGAAGACTCTAAGATAATTGTTGATGTTGCCGAGAAACTACAAGACACAGGTATTAAAGCCCTTGCCATTCACGGGCGAACGCGTGCTCAAATGTACAACGGGGAGGCTGACTGGACCTTGATAGGTGAAGTAAAGAACAACCCTCGCATGCATATTCCTATTATTGGGAATGGAGATATTACCGGACCACAAAAAGCAAAGTTATATTTAGACAGGTACGGTGTAGATGCTTTAATGATTGGACGTCCTACCATAGGAAGACCCTGGATATTTAGGGAGATCAAACACTATTTAGAGACGGGAGAATTACTTGAACTACCAAAAATTCCGGAGCATGTTGATATGATCAGAGAACACCTTAACAATAGCATTGAATGGTTAGGGGAACGCCGGGGAATATTACATATGCGTCGTCATTTGGCCATTACCTTTAAAGGTTTGAGAAACTTTAGAGATCTGAAGATAAAAATGCTCCGTGCCAATACTGCAGAGGAAGTGCATGCCTGTCTTGATGAGATCAAAGAAACCTATGCCGACTGCACTTCTATTGTTGAATCGCTATAATCACTAACCAGCAGTGGATATCATTAAAATAACGTATTACAAATCGACCTTGGGAGAGCTCATCATTGGTTCTTTCAAGGATAAAATTTGTTTATGTGATTGGCGATATCGAAAAATGAGAGCTCAGATTGACAATCGTATTGGCAAAGGCCTTAATGCTGGATTCACAGAAGAAAGCTCACCAATAATAAGGCAGTGCATTCAACAGCTTGAAGAATATTTCAATGGTAAAAGAACCAACTTTGACCTCCCCTTAAAACTAGTAGGCACTCCTTTTCAGCAACAAGTCTGGAATATGTTATTGACTATACCATATGGGCAAACGTCAAGCTATTTAAAACTATCACAAAAATTAAACAATGTAACGGCCATTCGCGCTGTAGCGTCAGCCAATGGTGCCAATGCTATTTCTATAATTGTTCCCTGCCACAGAATCATAGGTTCAGATGGAAAGTTAGTAGGCTATGCAGGAGGAATAAAAGCAAAGAAAATGCTTTTACAATTAGAATCGAAAGAGCAACTCAGTTTTCAACTCAATTTATTTAAAAATTGAAAACAATCGTAATTAAAGCTCTATCTGTTGCGATAAACAATCAATTACGTTTTGCATTTGATCCTCCAGAAAATCCAGTTCTAAATAGGCCAAAGCTTGCTCAAGAGTGGAACAATACTGGTATGCGAAACTATCCTTTTTTAAAACCTGTTGATACAAGTGCGCAGAAGCTGTTACCAAAGGCTTATCCACCAAAAAAACATTTAAATAATGTCTTTTAAATACTTTCTCTCTAATTTCGGCAATACGATTAAAATGATTTGTTATATCTGCAGGATCTATTTCTGTTACATCGGTTAAAACACATTTTACCAAAGGCCAAAAATCTTTAGCTACCAGCACCTCTGCATATCTGGCATAATCATCAATACAAAATTTCCCTGTAAGTTTTTGAACCAAAAGATGATGTTCTTCGAAATATTGATAACGTATCTCCACAGAATAGTTATATTTAATCGCTTATAGTAAAATATAGAATGGTTAAATACGCTCGTCAAAATACTTACTCACAATAACTCTTACCGGATACCATGCAGCAAAGAAACCAATGGATGTAACCGTGATTAAAGTATAAAATACATCAACAAGCTTTAAAGCTACAGGGTAAGATTCAACTACAAAACTACTTCCGCCTGAAAATCTTATGATACCAAAATGCTGTTGAACCAGTACTAAGATAATTCCAAGCACAAGACCAACTAAAACCCCTATTAAGGAAATCAACCATCCTTCGAGCAGGAATATTTGTATAACCATACGCTTGTTGGCACCAATGCTCTTTAAAATTTTAATGCCTTCCTTTTTATCGAATATAAGCATCGACATGGTACCAATTAGATTGAATGTGGCAATGATCAATATAAAGCATAAAATAAGGTAGGCCATAATTTTCTCAACCTTCATCATTTTATAAAAACTGGCATGTTGTTCCTGCCTGTTTTCAACCTTAAAATATTTTCCTAAAATAGATTTGATCTTACGCTGAGCTTGTTCAATATTGGCTCCTTTATTCAAGGAGATGGACAAGGAAGTAAACTCACTGTCTTTATACTGAAATAAATTACGCGCCAGGTTTATATCCACTATCAGGTATTGCGAATCATATTCTACCTGCTTCACTAAAAATATTCCTTTGGGATGGATGTAATGCGAGTTATAGGCCTCATTGGGGCGCATTAAATTAATCTTTTTATCGCGCCTTGGCACATATATTAGTAATGGCGTAAGAAAATTTAATCGCAAATTTAGCTGGTCGGCAAGCATATAACCCATCACCCCCTCGTAACCTTGCTTACCTCTTAAACTATACTTTCCTTCTACAATAATTGAATCAACACTGCTTACTTTTGAAAAGGTAGAATCAACCCCCATTACAATGGCTGTAACCTCACGCTTATTGTATTTTAAAAGAGCATTATCTTCAATGATTGGAGCAATAAAACTTACCTCCTCCAAATCATTAATTTGATCTATTTGTAAAGAATCTGTTGAAAAAAACTTGCCCTCGACAGCTGAAACCTTGATGTCTGAATCAAAGGAGTCGTACAAGCTTCCTATTAAACCATGCAAGCCGTTAAAAACAGATAAAATAACCAACAAAGCCAATGTTCCTACCGACACTCCAACAATTGAAATGGTAGAAATAATATTGATAATTCCTTTGGATTTTTTCCCAAACAGGAACTTTACGGCTATTTCAAATATGAGTTTCACAATAATAGATACAGAATTTAAACTGTATATATGGTTTTAAAGGGCTACACCCAAACCTTATTCCTACTTGTAAGCTTTAACAATTAATCCGGTTCCTTTCTTATGCTTAAGCTTTACATCAAAAATATTTAGCACAAACGAAATCGGAAAAGTAATTAGGTAATAAAATGGTAACAGTATAAAAAACACTTTAGATGCATTAAGCATTACAATAGGATATTTCATAGATAATTTCCACGAGAAATTTCCAGGCCATCCATAGGTATACTTTGCATCAACATCTTTAAATCCGGCTTTCTGGAGTTTTTGAATAATTTCCTGAAGATTGTATCCGTCACGAACGTGCTCATCAATAAAACCTGTTACTCCGTCTTCGTGCTCCACTTCGTGGTGGTGAGCATCTGAACCTCCCTGATCACTCGGCGTAGATATGATCATTAAACCTCCCGGATTCATAGCATGATATATATTTTTGAATACGCCTTCATCATCCTCAATATGCTCCATTACATCAACAGAAACCACCAGGTCATACTCTTCTGATTGATCTAACTTTGTTAAATCAGCATATTCAAATTTAACCTGATCTTCACGTTTAATTTTGGCAAAAAACTGGTTGCAATCTTCAATCTGTTCTGTTTTTACATCTAAACCCGTAATCTTCCAGCTTTTATTTAAGGACGATAAAAAATAAACGTATTGTCCAAAACCGGATCCTGCATCCAGAACACTGATATCCTGACCTACTTTTTTAGACCATGCTTTAATTTCTCTACGTATATGCCACGATCTTAACAATAAAAGATCTAGTAACTTGTAAAAAATAACACGAAGGGTTGGGGATTGATTAAAAACCTTACCAAGGCTTCTTTTTATTGGATCGTATTGCATAGTTATTCTTTTAGCAGCCTGTCAATGTTATCTATATAATCCAGCGAATCATCAACATAAAACTGAAGTTCCGGTACAATTCTTAATTGTTTACCGACTCTTAAACCTAAATGTCGGCGCATCAAAAGATTGTGCTCTTTAATTGAAGCAAACACTTCATCCTTTTTATTTGATGGGAAAATACTGATATATACCTTAGCTAATCCTAGGTCTGGAGATATTCTAACTTGTGAAACGGATACCATTGTTCCTATTGTTAAAGGCTTTGCCTCTTTAAGAAATATCTGGCTCATTTCTCTCTGTAATAATCTTGATACTTTTTTCTGTCTGGTTGAATCCATTTTCTTACTATTAAACTCACGAAAATAATCTTTTTAGTTGTATTATACGTCATGATTTACAAAATACAACTTTTGCATTCCTGTTTAGTCTATCAAGGTACAGGATCGTGACCATGCCCCCCCCATGGGTTACAGCTTAAAATACGCTTTATAGCTAAATACATACCCTTAAACGGACCATGCTTTTTTATTGCTTCAATAGAATATGCAGAACATGAGGGCGTATACCTGCAAGAGGTTCCTAACATTGGAGATATGACGTGCTGATATATCTTAATGGGAATAATTAAAATAAATATTAAACCCGCTTTTAAATACAGCCATAGTTTACTCAGGATTTGTTTCATGCTGATTATTGTTATTGACAGATAGTTTTTCCTGCAGCTTTAACAATGCCTTCTTCATTCCTTTTTCGATACTGGAATATGGCATTCGCTGACTCGAAATATAAACCATTGCAAATGCAATTTGTTGATTTGAGGATATTAAAAAATCAGAAAAATCTTTTCTGTTTAAGCGATAAGCTTCCTTGCATCTTCTTTTAAGAAGATTACGATCAACAGCTTTTTTAAATTTTCGCTTTGAAACACTGAACATGACCTGAGAATTCACTTCTTCGGTCAGCGATGTTTTTAAATACACCACTCTAAATGGATAGCAAACAAAACCATCGCCTTTTGTAAACAATTCTTCAATAATATTGTGACTACATAACCTCTCTGCCTTTGGAAATGTATATTGCGAATGGGTCATCATATTATTAAAAGTTGTTGGTAACAAATGTGAATTACAAAATTCAATACTCCTGGTATTGTGATAAAAAAAGGGCATTAAAAAAATGCCCTTTCAATTTTCTTATTTTATAAAGCTTATTTATTAGCCTTGTTGTGCTTTTTAATGAATTGCTCCAAGGCCATTGTCATAGATGGAGCCTGAGGCATTGGAGCCTGAATATCCAATCTATATCCGGCATCCTGAACAGCTTTAGCTGTAGCCGGTCCAAAAGAAGCAATCTTAGTTTCTTTTTGATCCCAACCAGGAAAGTTTTGTAATAAACTTGCAATTCCTGATGGACTAAAAAACACTAAAATATCGTAATCAATATCTTTTAAATCACTCAAATCGCTACTTACAGTTCTGTACAAAATAGCTTTTGAGTATTTAATTTTATTTTTTTCTAAAAGATTTGGTATCTCTTGCTTATGAATATCAGAAAGAGGTACCAGGTATGTTTCGTCTTTATGCTTTTTAATCACCTCAATTAAATCAGGGAATTTACCTGTTGAGTGAAAAATCTTTCTTTTACGATACACAATATACTTTTGCAAGTAATAAGCAGTTGCCTCAGAAATACAAAAATATTTCATAGAGTCAGGTACTGTAACTCGCATCTCTTCTGCCACTCTAAAATAATTATCGATCGCCGTTCTGCTGGTAAAGATTACTGCAGTATGATCTAATAAGTTTACTTTTTGAGTACGGAATTCTTTGGTAGGTACACTCTCAACCTGAATAAATGGTCGAAAATCGATTTTAACATTATTTTTTTCTGCCAGTTCAAAGTATGGAGACTTCTCTGTTTGAGGCTTTGGTTGAGAAACCAGAATTCTTTTTATCTTCAAAACTCTTTCAATTTTAATTTCAATGATCCGATCACCTTGCCTACTTAATTACAATATTATACATAATAATTAAGGGCAAAATTTCTAGGGCACAAAGATACAAAAACATGTAAAATAATGAAGCCAGATTGTTTAAAATAATTGCAACTCCCCTAAATAATTGCATAAAATACAGTAATATAAAACTTCCAAAGCCAATATTAAATAAAACAGGAAGCATCTCTGTATCAATATAGGGCACCACCAAAATTATAGGTAAAATAATTAGGGCAAATATTTTATTGTGTAATCCACTAAAAAACAAGTAATCTTTTGTTTGTTTATCGCACTCAAACACGTACCCCACAAAATAGTACAAAGCTGCCTTTATAAACCCAAAAGACAGTATTAAAGCCATGATTAATGGTATTAGAAGTAAACTATCTTCTAACAATGTGGGTATTTTGTAGAAACTGATGTATTCGTATATAAAAATGGCAGAATTAAACAAAAACAAGGCATTTAAAGTAAAAGCTGCTTTTTGGTTCCTTACATTATTTGTGTTTAGCATTTTCCGGGCGTACTGACTAAATACCAGCGCTGAAAATATTTCGCGTAAATATTTAAAGTTTGTCATGCGAATTACTCCAACTATGGCCACCGACAAAATCAATAATCCCGATAAAATATCCTTTGAATGGTTTTGTAAAAACACTTCTTCTGCTTTCTCCTGATCAACCGTCACTGATTCAAGAGTTTGAGCAGTCTTATCCTCAGTTACAATTGTATCTCTGCCTGCCTGAGAAAGAGAGTCTACACTTTGTTGCACAATAATGCTATCCGTAGTAATTACTAACGTGTCCGATCCGGTCTCTACTTTCTGAACTTCTTCATCAATAACCGTCTCCTGACTAGCCACGCTAACAACAACTCTCCCGGCTTCTGACTGAATCCATTGCTTATCTCCCCTGCTTATTGGCTCAAGAAAATCCTTAACCACAGTATTTTTTACAACACCCTCTTCTTTCGTGTCTTTAGTAATTAAGTTAAAGCTTACTGAGTCTTCAGACGACGGGATATAATTTTTAACTTTTTCTTTGGATTTAACCTCCTGTGTTTTTATAAAACGTTTTGGTGTTTCCGGAATTGTTTGCAACACAGGCCTTTTGACTTGTATGGATATACTATCGGCACCCAGGTTCTGAGTAGACTCTGAGATATTAGGTATTTCCGATGTTTCTTGATTAGAGAAAAAATCCTTACTGCCTGTATTATTCATTCAAATTATTTTGTGCAAAAATAGTAAAATGTATGATTTTTGATAATGGTAAAAGATTAAACAGCTGCAATTTTAAAGGCGTCGCAAGTCCATGGTTCAACATTTTTTATAACTTCTACTACATCCTTGCTATCATCAACAACAGTCCATAAGTTACCATGCTCTACCCGCATAAAATCCTCCTCAATCATTTTATTAAGCAAGTCGATTAAAGGATTAAAGAAACCATTGGTATTGACCAGAATCACCGGCTTATTAAATAAACCCAGTTTTTTATTAGATAACACTTCAAACAGCTCTTCTAAAGTTCCTGTTCCACCCGGAAGAGAGATCACAGCATCCACATCTTCTACCAATAACTTTTTCCTTTCTGCCATGGTATCTACATGAATCATATCTTCAACTCCTTTGTGCTCCCACTCTACCTCAACCATAAACTTTGGAATAACACCTCTTACTTCTCCACCATTTTTAAGCATGGCATTGGAAATTTCCCCCATTAAACCAACTGCTCCTCCTCCGTAATTCATAGCAATACCTTCACCAGCTAACGAAACACCTAAATCGTTGGCGGCTTTCGAGTAAATATCGTTTACTTTTGAACTGGAAGCACAAAAAACACAAACACGATTTAAACTATCCTTCATCTAAACTTATTTATAAATCTTTTACTCAATTATATTACATGCTGTCTCCCACACACCATGCTGCAGCACCAAATAACACCAGGTCTTTTAAAATGGTTTGGCCTACCTTTGACAGTTCCGGAAAACCATATCCGGTTAACCACACTACATCTGAAGAAAAAAGAAGAGATATGCTAAACAAAAACATAATTGATGCAGCCAAGCCTCCCCAAAATGAAAACGAGCGGGAAATGGGTTTTACCATAATAAAAAAGCCAATGGCAATTTGAAGGTAAGCTACAATCTGATTTAATGCATATGGCGTTATATACTTTAACACCCATGCCATGTAACCTCCGGATATTAATTGATGGGTATAATCAGCTTCTGAATTCTTAAACTTTAAAAACCCTAACCAAATAATTACTATTCCTAAACCATATCTTAAAATAAAAACACCTACTGTTTTTAATAATTTACTTATAAAACTCTTCATTAATCTTTGAATTAATTCTTATTTATCTGTTTACCTTCAAACAAACTTAGCTTAAACACATTTGCAAACTTTAGTTTTTATACCTGATCTCACGACCAAATGGCGTTAAGGCTACTGAAGCTAATTTAAAATGTTGTTTCCCAAAAGGAATTCCAATAATGGTAATACATAATACTACTCCCCAAAAAAGATGAGACAATGCAATCCAGATACCTCCAATAAGAATCCATAAAACATTCATAAAAACCGACAGGCATCCTGAGGCATGATGCGTTGACACTGCTTCTCTACCAAAGGGCCACATGGCTAAACTACCTAATTTAATCGTTTGCAAACCAAACGGAATACCTACAATTGAAATCATAAGTAATAAACTTGCAATAAAAAATTCAATTGCAATCATAAAACCTCCAAAGATGAGCCAAATTATATTTCCTAAAAAAGACATATTTTTTTGTTTCGAATATAACCAATTATTGGAACACCTCATCAACTTAACTGGACATAGTCTTTAAACGACTGTGCATTAAATGTAGCATAATCATGCTCATCACATGCCTCAGGTATATTTCCTAAAGCACTTTTCCCTCGAATGGGAGCAACAGGGTATGCTTTTAGAAGGTAATCATTCGGATCTGTTACCTTATTCAATAACAAATCTTTACTAATATCTCGGCTTAACCACATTTTCTCACATTCAGGATTTAACATAAGAGGCATTCGCGATTCTGACATTTTAGGGTTGTTGTGGATTTTTTTCATGATACCTTTTGACTTACTTGTGACCAAGGTAACCGAGTAATGTAATGCCCCGTCCGATCTTTTATAAATATCCCATAAACCAGCCACTGATATTGGTTCCTGGTTAGTTTCAAAAACATGTATCGGATAAGCCTTCCCTTTGTAATAAAAGTGTTCAAAAAAACCATCTATGAGAATAATACAGCGCCGCTCTGCTGCCGGCTTACGGAACGATGGTTTATCAAATATTGTTTCTACCCTGGCATTGATGGTGCGGTTTTGTATTTGAATTGCCTGCTTTTCGTCTTTCACCCAATGAGGAATTAGGCCCCAGCTAAACAAATTGGGTTTTACAGGCTCATCTGCCGTAAATACCAAAAAACGAGGATGTGCAAAACCCGATACACAATACTGTGCTTCAAAGTCACGTGTGATATCATTTAACTCCGACTCTATACGGCCAATTTCTGCTTCGGTCTCACCCCTTCGCCTGGCGTATTTAAGTTTTTTCTGGGTTAGATATTTAACATCGTAGCACATGATTTTCTCATTTTAAAGTTCTTAATTTATCAGATATAATTCAGAAAATCAAGCCTGCAGTAATTGCATAAAAACAAAAGTATTCATCATACTTAATACTCTTGTACCAAAAGAACATACAATATAATTAAGCCACAGAAATAACAGCGTTCGTTTAGCGATTAAACATTCCGGTCACAGTGCCGTTAAACGAATACTTTTTTATAATTTTGCGGGATGATTTATATTGTATTACTGATAGTATTGGCATTGGTTGCAGCCTGGCTTCTTTCTCAAAAAAGCTCAGGTAACAAAAAAGAGGCAGCTGAAGTGGCGGATGATTGTTGTGGGGCTCATGAAGTTTGTGAAAGTGATAGCCTTTTAAGTTCAAGTGATAAAATTGAGTACTACAACGATGATGAATTAGATCGGTTTAAAGGCACATTATCCTCAGAATACTCAGATGAGGCTATTGAAGAATTTAGAGATGTACTTTACACCCTTAAAGAAAGAGAAGTAGCCGGCTGGATGAAAAGCGTGCAACTGAGGCTTGTTGAATTACCCGATATTATTAGAGAAGAAGCCTTAATGATTGTAGAGGAACGCAGGACTCAGGCATAAGCCAAATCATATTTTCAGACTGGCAATACCATTATAACAAAAATGCCGGTCAACATTTCTGCAACCGGCATCTTCTATATATTCTTCATTCATTACAAAATAGTAACCCAACCATGATTATCGGGCTCATCTCCATATTGAATTCCTCTTAGCTTATTATATAATTTAGTGCTTATTTCTCCTGCTATATTAGGATCACCAAAGCAGTATGATTTATTATTGTCTACATCATCAACCTGACCAATCGGACTAATTACTGCAGCAGTTCCACAAGCTCCTACTTCGTCAAACTCTGACAGTTCTTCCAGTTCAACCTTTCTACGCTCAACCTCTAAACCCATATCTTTTGCCAACTGAATTAAACTCATATTGGTGATACTTGGTAATATAGAATGTGACAGCGGAGTAATATACTTATTACCTTTTATGGCAAAAAAATTAGCTGGCCCTGCTTCGTCAATATATTTCTTTTCTTTACTATCTAAATATAAAACAGAAGAATAGCCTCCTTCGTGCGCGATCTTACCTGCTCGCATACTAGCAGCATAATTACCCCCTACCTTAAGGTGTCCTGTACCTTGCGGTGCAGCTCTGTCAAATTCACGACTGATCATTTGTTTAGTTGGTTTAAAACCCTCTTTAAAATAAGGACCAACTGGTGTAACAAATACAACAAATGTATATTCATCAGCAGGTGAAACTCCTACTTTGGGTCCTGATCCAAACAATAGTGGTCGGATATATAAAGCGGCCCCTGACTCATAAGGAGGTACATAATCCAGATTGAGCTCTACTGCACGGACGACGGCTTTATTGAAAAGTTCGGTAGGAACCGGTTGCATTAAAATACCATCAGCTGAGTTTTGAAGGCGTTTTGCATTTTCTTCCATTCTGAAAATGCGTACCTTTCCATCTTTACCTTTAAAGGCTTTTAAACCTTCAAATGATTGCTGACCGTAATGAACACCTGTAGCAGCCATATGCATGGTTAGCTCTTCGGAAGTTGTTTCTTCCAAATCACTCCATTGGCCGTCCTTAAAATAACTTCGTACGTTATAATCAGTCTTGATATAACTGAACGATAAATTTGCCCAATCGATTTTGCTCATGGAAAAATGATTAAAAAATGAACTAATATTAATTTTACCGTCATAAAGCTAAAACATTTAAACGAATAATCACATGACGGATAGCAAGTTTGAGATTTAATATCTCCTTAATTATTTACATACCTAGTTAGCTAACAGGACAATAACTTATATAGCTACAAAAAACATTTTATATTATTTTAAGAAACTAAATAGCTGTAAAAAAGCCGCACCTGAAAAGATGCGGCTTAGTTGCTAACTCAAAAAACAACAAATCAATAAAAATACTTTGCAGTATTACTTATTGTTTTGCATAACGTTTCCGTTCGTGTTCTTCAAGGAATATTTTACGGATACGAATTTCAGAAGGTGTTACTTCTACATACTCATCTCCTTGAATATATTCTAATGCCTCTTCTAACGAGAAGATGATTGGCGGTGCTAATTTAACTTTATCATCAGAACCAGAAGTACGCATATTGGTAAGCTTCTTTGTTTTGGTAATGTTAATTGTTAAATCTCCATCGCGGTTATTTTCACCAATTACCTGACCTTTGTATATTTTCTGTTGTGGTGCAACAAAGAATTTACCTCTATCTTGTAATTTATCTAATGCGTAAGGAATAGCTGCTCCATCTTCCATTGAGATTAGAGAACCATTTAAGCGCTTATTTATTTCTCCTTTGTAAGGTTGGAACTCTACAAATCGGTGAGCCATAATTGCCTCTCCTGCTGTAGCTGTTAACATAGCGTTACGTAAACCAATAATACCACGAGATGGGATATGGAATTCGATAACGATACGATCACCTTTACGCTCCATGCTTAACATATCACCTTTACGTTGGGTAACCATTTCAATGGCTTTACCAGAGAATTCATCAGGCAAATCAATGGTTAACTCCTCAACTGGCTCATGTTTGATAGCACCAATTTCTTTGATGATTACACGTGGCTGACCTACCTGTAGCTCATAACCTTCGCGACGCATTGTTTCAATTAATACTGATAAATGAAGTACACCACGTCCGTATACATTCCATGCATCAGCAGAGCTTGTTTCTTCAACGCGTAGTGCTAAGTTTTTTTCAAGCTCAGCATCTAAACGATCCTTAATATGACGAGAAGTTACAAATTTACCCTCTTGACCAAAGAATGGAGAGTTATTAATAGTAAATAACATACTCATTGTTGGCTCATCGATAGAAATGGGATCTAAAGCTTCCGGCTCTTCAACATCAGCAACAGTATCTCCAATATCAAAACTCTCTAGACCAATTAACGCACAAAGCTCACCACTTTTAACGCTTTCTACTTTAGTACGACCTAAGCCAGAGAATACGTTAATTTCTTTAATTTTAGTTTTAGTGATAGAACCATCACGACTTACTAAAGAAACTTGCTGGTTTGTTTTTAATTCACCTCGTTGAACTCTACCAATGGCAATACGACCTGTATATGGTGAGTGATCTAAAGATGTAATCAACATCTGAGGTGTTCCTTCGTTAGGCTCTGGAGCAGGAATATTATCGATTACTGCTTCAAATACTGCAGTAATATCTGTAGTTTGTTTTTTCCAGTCGGTACTCATCCAACCGTTTTTGGCAGAACCGTAAACAGTAACAAAGTCTAACTGATCCTCGGTAGCACCTAAATTAAACATTAGGTCGAAAACAGATTCTTGTACTTCTTCAGGACGACAGTTTTCTTTATCAACCTTATTGATAACAACAATTGGCTTTAGCCCTAAACTAATCGCTTTTTGTAAAACAAAACGCGTTTGTGGCATTGGTCCTTCAAAAGCATCTACCAATAGCAAAACACCATCGGCCATATTCAATACACGCTCAACCTCACCGCCAAAGTCACTGTGACCAGGAGTATCAATGATGTTAATTTTTGTGTTCTTATACATTACCGAAACATTTTTCGATAAAATGGTAATTCCACGCTCTCTTTCGAGATCGTTATTGTCCATAATTAAATCACCCACTTCCTGATGATCCTTAAACAACTTTCCCGCCAATAACATCTTATCAACCAAGGTAGTTTTACCATGGTCAACGTGAGCTATGATTGCAATATTTCTTATATCCTGCATAACATTAAAAAAATGAGGGTGCAAAGGTAGTGTTTATTTTGGGTTTTAAATGAATTGTATATTAAAAGTAATTGCAATTTGCAGGCATTTAAGGGTTTTTAACCTTATAACCCTATGTACACAAGCAGAGGATCTTATTTCATATTTACAATCTTATATTACACAAAAAAACGGACTCCGCTCTTAAACTAAGACGAAAATCCGTTTTTGTCAATATTTTTAATTCTACCTGATAGATAGAAAGCACTTCTCTCCAATTTTTTTTACTCTAAACTGCCTAACTATGGCCGCACCAATCGGTCGTAAACAAAGCTTTTGTTATCATAATTACGGCAAGTACTCTAAGTCAATATTGCTCATACTATTAAACAAATTTAAACGCGCCTGAGGATTAACCTCAACCATATCTCTAATCATATGGCGGGCTTTTTGTCTAAGGGTATGATCTTCATAAGGACACTCCTTTTTTAAGGAAACAAATTGCTTAATCCGTGCATACCGAATCATCTCAGCATTTGAAAGATAAATTAATGGCCGAATAACTTCAATAGTTCCTTTAAACATAGAGAGCTTTGATGGAATAGATGAGATATTGGCATGCGTAATCATATTCATCAATAAGGTTTCTACGGCATCATCCATATGATGACCAAAAGCTATTTTTTTAAACCCATTTACTCTGGCAAATTCAAACAGCTCCTTACGACGATTCCACGAACATGTGAAACAAGGTTTTTTGTGCGACTTTTCTTCGATACCCGCATGCGTAGTGATGAGATGAAGGTGAACATTTAGTTCTCGACAAAAATCTGATAAGAAGTCTTTATCTATTTCATATGGCACATCATCGGTAATAATATGAATGGCATGAATTTCATAATAAATGGGCAGGAACTTTCTTCGTTGGGTTAGAATATCGAGCAATGACAGGGAATCCTTACCTCCCGACACTGCCACTAAAATCTTATCGTCGTCCTCCACCATTTTATACTTATTAATGGCTTTACCTGAAAGATTAATGACTTTACGAATAAAAGCTTTATCTGCTTTTGAAAACTCATCCATAAAAAATAGAAATAAAATAAAAAACAAAAAATCCCGATCCTGCTATGCAGAATCGGGATTGTAATATAATAGTTAAACTATTAGCTTAAAGAAAAACGTTTGAATTCAGTAACAGTTAAACCGTTGCTTGCAGCATTTAAGTATTGCTTAATAGACTGTTTGTTATCTTTTACAAAAGCTTGCTCTAAAAGAGTGCTTTCTTTAAAGAATTTACCTAAACGTCCTTGAGCAATTTTATCAAGCATAGCCTCTGGCTTACCTTCTTCTTTTGCTTTTTCACGACCAATTCTTAACTCAGACTCAATGATCTCAGCTGGAACTGAATCTTTATCTACACTCACAGGAGCCATTGCAGCTACTTGCATAGCAACATCTCTACCAACTTGTGCATCAAAACCAGTTTGATTAAAACCTACAAGTACAGAAAGTTGACTTCCTTGGTGAATATAAGGAATAACTGTTTCAGCAGTAACAACGGCGAAGTCAGCGATTTCGATTTTCTCACCGATAACACCAATTTGCTCAGTAATTACATCTTTAATAGCAGCACCATCTAAATCAAGTTCTAAAACTTGTTCAGCTGTAGTAGCATCACTATTTAAAGCAGCGTTAACAATTGAATCAGCTAAAGCAACGAAGCTCTCGTTTTTACCTACAAAGTCAGTTTCGCATTTTAGAATTAAAACAGCACCTTTTTTACCGTCAGCGCTTACAGTTGCTCTTGAAGTTCCTTCTGTAGTTTCACGATCAGCACGCTTGCTAGCCATTGCCTGACCTTTTTTACGGATGATTTCAACAGCAGCGTCAAAATCGCCATCAGTTTCGGTTAATGCCTTTTTACAGTCCATCATACCAGCACCGGTCATTTTTCTGAGTTTGCTTACGTCAGCAGCTTTAATTGCCATGATATTATCTATTTTAGATTTTTAAATCAGTTATTCAGTTTTACCTTCTTCTTCAGCTGGAGCTTCAGGAGCTACTTCTTTTTTAGCAGCAGCCTTTTTTGGCTCTGCTTTTTTAGCAGCTTTTTCTTTTTTAGCAGCAGCTTCGTTTTCACGCTCTACTTTTCTTTCGTTTAACCCTTCTTCAATGGCTTTAACCATAATGTCGGTAATTAACTCGATAGATTTAGTAGCATCATCATTTGCAGGAATTACGAAATCTAAAGCTGAAGGATCAGAGTTAGTATCCACTACTCCAAACACAGGAATATTTAATTTATTAGCCTCACGTACAGCAATGTGCTCTTTCATTACGTCGATAACAAACATAGCAGCTGGTAAACGTGTAAGGTCAGCAATACTTCCTAATGTTTTCTCCAACTTAGCTCTTTGACGAGTGATTTGAAGGCGTTCTCTTTTTGAAAGGTTTTTCCAAGCAGTTGGGTCAGCCATCATTTTATCGATAGAACCCATTTTTTTAACAGCTTTACGAATAGTTGGGAAGTTAGTAAGCATACCACCTGACCAACGCTCAACAACGTAAGGCATGTTAACACCTTTCATTTTTTCAGCAATAATTTCTTTTGCTTGCTTTTTAGTAGCAACAAATAACACTTTACGTCCAGATTTTGCAATCTGCTTTAATGCGCTTGCTGCTTCCTCAATTTTAGCAACTGTTTTATGAAGATCGATAATGTGGATACCGTTGCGCTCCATAAAAATATAAGGAGCCATTGCTGGATTCCACTTTCTTTTTAGGTGACCGAAATGTACTCCGGCCTCTAATAATTCATCGAAATTTGTTCTTGCCATCTTTGTTTTTTTTAATGTCGTTTACATTCTTTAAATATCAACCCCTAAGTAGTCTTTTCAGTTAGCAATTAACAGTTAACAAGTAACATTTGAATGAAAAGAATCTTAGTAGTTTAGATACTAAACGCACCCGAAAAATATTAACGTTTACTAAATTGAAATTTCTTACGAGCTTTAGGCTGTCCAGGTTTTTTACGCTCAACAACTCTTGCGTCGCGAGTCATAAATCCTTGTGCTTTTAAAGCAGGTTTATTTTCTTCGTCAACTTTTACTAGTGCACGAGCAACAGCTAATCTAATAGCTTCTGCTTGCCCTTTAATTCCTCCACCGTAAATATTTACTTTAATATCATAGTTCTCAGCTACTCCTAAAGTATTTAATGGCTGAGTTACAATATATTGTAAAATAGGTGATGGAAAAAATTCCTTAAGATCACGCTTATTGATGGTAATTTGTCCTTTACCTTCGCTCAAATAAATACGAGCCACAGCAGCTTTTCTTCTACCGATTGCATTTATAACTTCCATACTCATTACTTATATAAGTTTAAATCGATTGACTTTGGCTTTTGTGCCTCTTGTTTGTGCTCTCCACCAACATACACAAATAGGTTACTGAAAAGCTGACGTCCTAAACGTGATTTTGGTAACATACCTTTTACAGCTCTTTCAACAAGTCTCTCAGGACTTTTAGCAAACAATTCTGCTGGGGTAACATCAGTACGTCCACCCGGGAAACCTGAGTGATAATAGAAAGTTCTACCTTCCCACTTGTTTCCTGTTAAACGAACTTTATCTGCGTTAAGGATAATTACATTATCTCCGCAGTCAACATGAGGTGTGTAGTTAGGCTTATACTTACCTCTTAATAACTTAGCTACTTTCGAAGCTAAGCGACCTACTACCATATCAGTTGCATCTACCACAACCCACTCCTTATTAGCAGTTGCTTTGTTTGCCGATACTGTTTTGTAACTTAAAGTATTCACAATCTTACTTTGTTAAAAAATTAAACCAAATATTATTAAAACATTCAGATCAAACAGCATAACAATCTAACCAGCAAGCTATTAGTCGTAAACTTCCCATCGTAAACAACATTCTAACTAACTCAGTTATATCATCTTGCACTGTTCGGCATAAATAATAATCGGCCGCAAAAGTACGGTTTATTTTTATTATTCACGAATATTTTTATAAAAAAATCCATATATTTTACTCTTCAATTACTTTCAAGGGAACTCAATATCTTATAGTTATGAATCCACAACAAACTACAACCTGATTACAAATAAATCTTTAATCACCAGAGATTAAACTTTTGATTTAAACGCAAATTATTCGCAAACTAAAAAAACACACAAAAATGACCCCCATAAGACTTTCAAAAGAATTCTTTAAACAAAATGCACTTGACTTGGCCCCACAACTTTTAGGAAAGTATATTGTAAAAAACACAGATGGTAAAATCGAGAAATTCATGATTACAGAAACAGAAGCCTACTGTGGCGAAGAAGATCTCGCATGCCACGCCAGCAAAGGGCGCACAAAACGAACTGAAGTCATGTATGAAGAGGGCGGTAAAGTATACACGTATATTATATATGGAATACACTGGATGCTTAATGTTGTTTGCGGTGCTAAGAATAACCCACAAGCAGTTTTGATTAGAAGCATAGATGAAGTAAATGGTCCAGGTAGAGTTGGTAAAAGGTTAAATATTGACAAGTCTTTTTATGGCACAGACCTTTGTTCTTCAAAAATAATCTGGATAGAAGAATTAGACAATCAAACACCTAAGTGCACATACTCAAAAAGAATAGGCATTGATTATGCAGGCGAAATATGGAAAAACAAACTTTGGCGATTTAGTTTATAAAGACTCATTAATTGTGTAAAACGCCAACAGAAACATGACGCATTCTTGCATGAGCCCTTAAGTAATCCTTAATAACTCCCATACGTTTATAATCAACCGGAACCAACTGTCCATTATTCATCAATACACTTCCGGTTTCCATTTCAAGTCTGTCGATTTGATTTAAATTAATAATATAATGCGACTCGCATCTATAAAAATTATATGATTGCAACATGGACTCATAACGCCTCAATGGCTGATTAACTGCAATAGCAGGGCGCTTAAGAAAATAAAACCGAGACAATCCATAATCTGAATGTCCACAAACAATATTTCCAATAGGCACTGACACTATTCCCGACCGGGTTTTAAAAACAATATCTTTCCCTATACTTTCCTGACTGGTATTTTTAAAGAATGTATTCATCTTTTTCCTATACCCTTCTTCAACCAAACCCGATATCACCTGATCCACAACCACCAAAAGCTCACTAATATCCAATGGTTTATACACAAAGTCAATGGAAGCAAACCTTATATCATCCAAAGCAAATTCCTGATAGGCCGACATAAATATCACCTTAAAATCCAAGTCACGCGTCCTCCTTACCACCTCCACGGCAGTACCTCCTATTAAATGCAAATCTAAAATGGCTACATGAGGCTTTTGCTGATACAATGTTTCAATTGTATTTTCAACCGTAGACGTTTGAGCAACCACTTCTATAGAAATAAAATTTTGATTCAGAATGCGCTCTACAGCCCTATTCATCCTAAAATCATCATCAGCTATCAATACTTTTATTTTTTTCATAGCTCACTCTTTTATAATGAAACCTAAACCTTTACTTCTTATACAATAATTATATTTTTTGATCTTTATTTAGCCAGAACAAACAAAACATCTACACTGATCACAAGGAACAACAAATGCTCTATTTTTATTATGTACTTTTAAACAGGAACTAAGATTTGAAATAATTACAGAATCTGTTTTTACTATGGAAGATAAAATGCCTCTATTGCCATCAACGACAACTTTCTGCTCCACATTTATAAAACTCAAAACAGACAATACAACAAGGAAAGTAGCAACAACTTTTATCACCTCCGGTAAATTTTATAGAAATTTACCAAAATAAGGCAGATATATAGCCAGAAGTATTCTTCTTTTTATCAACGTTTTATCAACACCTCTACAAAGTCAGGAAGTCATTTTAGTGCATAAAAAAAAGCTTGAAATCGAATGATTTCAAGCTTTTTTTTGTTGTCCCATTAGGGCTCGAACCTAAACTCTTCTGGACCAAAACCAGACGTGTTGCCAATTACACCATGGGACAATCCTCATGTCTTTCTTTTTGAAAGCGATGCAAAAGTACAGCTTTTTTTAATACTGGCAAATATTTTTTTTCTTTTTTTCTTCAAGCTCTTTTCTTGAACCACCCCATACACAATCTATCCTTCTCAATTTCTTTTTATTACACAAACTCATTTTATTTTATTTTTTTTTCAAAAAAAGTAAACCGTCCAACTAAAATCCACATTACTATCAAATTTAGTCCTCCTTAAGATCCTTCTCAAATAAAGTTTTTAAAAATATTTTACTCTGATATAACATGAACTCTGGATGAAACCAATAGTATTTACCTCCCTCATCAATACACCTCGTTAATTTAATCCATTAACCAGATCTCCTCATTTACTTGTTAAAATTCGGTTAAAGTTCAAACATTCTTTGACATAAAAAATGTGTTTGACAAAATTTAGTTATTTTTGGCATCGCAGTTCGTTTAGAACATACAATATAGATACAACATAAATCTGATATACAGAGAATAACAAGACAAACCATGAAGAATCATAAATTACTGAACAACCTTTTTGGGTGGTTATCATTTGCCATTGCCGCTGTGGTTTACACCATGACTATTGAACCTACAGCCAGCTTTTGGGATTGTGGTGAATTTATATCAACATCATATAAGCTATTAGTTGGACACCCTCCGGGCGCTCCTGTTTTTATGATTGTTGGACGATTCTTTTCTCTTTTTGCTCCTGATACAGGGTCTGTAGCTTTTATGATTAATATGATGAGTGCTCTGTCAAGTGCATTCACCATTTTGTTTTTATTCTGGACCATTACTCATTTAGCTAAAAAGATTTTTATCACCGATGGCAAAGAAGAATGGAGATCGTGGGCTGTTATTGGAGCCGGATTTGTTGGTGCATTGGCTTACACTTTTTCTGATACCTTCTGGTTTTCTGCTGTTGAGGGTGAAGTTTATGCTATGTCATCCTTATTTACCGCCATGGTATTTTGGGCCATTTTAAAATGGGAAGATGTTGCAGATGACAAATACGCTAATCGCTGGCTTATACTAATTGCCTACCTGATGGGACTATCCATTGGAGTTCACTTACTAAACTTACTTGCTATACCAGCCATTGTTCTTGTATATTACTTCAAAAAATTTGAAGTATCCCGTAATGGAATCCTAAAAGCTTTAGGATTATCTGCTGTAATATTAGTTGGTATACTTTATGGTATCATTCCTAATACCATTAGAATTGCAAGCTGGTTCGAGCTGTTTTTTGTTAATGGAATAGGTGCTCCTTTCAACACCGGAATTGCAGTTTACATTGTTTTATTGATTGCAGGTTTAATTTATGGAATATGGTATACTTATAAAAAAGAGAAAGTTATACTTAATACCATATTACTTGCTATAACAGTTATCTTAATAGGTTATTCATCGTTTTCGATGATTGTTATTCGTTCTTTTGCAAACCCTACAATGGACCAAAACTCTCCTGAAGATGTATTTTCAATGATGGGGTACTTAAACAGGGAGCAATATGGTGACCGACCATTGTTTACCGGTCAGTATTATAACTCTCCTATTGACAGGGTAAAATCGAGCAAAAGAAAAGGTGCTCCGATACGCATTAAGAAAGATGGCGAATACAAAACGGTTGACCACAAACCGGATTACGTATTTAACGACCAAACAACCACTATTTTCCCAAGGATGTATAGTCGCGAACAAAGACACATAGATCAATATAAGAGTTGGGCAGGTTCACCCAAAGGAAATCCTATTGGTATTCCAAATCCTGAAACTGGGGAAACGGAAACAGTAACACTGCCAACCTTTGGTCAAAACTTTAAGTTCTTCTTCAATTACCAAATAAGACACATGTACTTTAGGTATTTTATGTGGAACTTTGCAGGTAGACAGAACGATATTCAAGGTCATGGTGAAATTCACAAAGGAAACTGGATCTCTGGTATTCCATTTTTGGATAATGCGCGATTAGGCGACCAGTCGAAACTTCCTGAAATATACAAGAATAATAAAGCACGAAACAAATACTATTTACTTCCTTTAATTCTTGGATTAATAGGAATACTCTTCCAGGTATCACGTGGAAAAGAAGGAAAACAAGGATTTTGGGTTGTGATGTTGTTGTTCTTTTTAACCGGATTAGCAATTGTACTGTACCTAAACCAAACTCCTTTGCAGCCAAGAGAACGCGATTATGCATATGCCGGATCGTTTTATGCATTTGCTATCTGGATTGGACTAGGGGTATTAGGTGTTGTTGAAGGAATTAAAAAATTTGCTCCCGGAAAGGTAGCCAGTATTGCAGCTACTTTAATCACCCTTTTATTGGTGCCGGGCATTATGCTTTCCGAAAACTGGGACGACCACAACCGTTCAAAAAGAAATGTAGCCAGAGACCTAGCATTTAATTATCTGGATACTTGCGATGAAAATGCCATTATTTTTACCAACGGTGATAATGACACATTCCCGTTATGGTATGCTCAGGAAGTTGAAGGATACCGATTGGATGTAAGAGTATGTAACTTAAGCTACCTTCAAACAGATTGGTACATTGATCAGATGGGAAGAAAAGCATATGATTCTGATCCATTGCCTTTCTCACTTAAACATGATCAATATGTTACCGGCTCAAGAGACATTGTACATGTGATTAAAAGAATTGACGGAAGGTTAGACATGAAAGAAGCCATAAAATTTGTGGCAAGTGAAAATCCTAAAACAAAAGAACTTCCGCAATATGGAAGAGTAGAGCATTTACCGGCAACATCATTCTCAATACCTGCCGACAGTCTTAAAATCGTACAAAAAGGAATTGTAAGTGAAGATGCAGCTCACTTAATTGTGCCTCAACTCAACATTGAAATCAACAAATCATACATCTTAAAAAATGAGTTGATGATTTTAGATATGTTATCGAACAATGACTGGAACAGACCAATATATTTTGCTGTTACTGTTGGACAAGATAACTATGCAGGCTTAGATGATTATTTCCAGCTGGAAGGATTTGCCTACAAAGTGGTACCAATAAAAACCAAAAATCCTGACGGACAAATAGGACGCGTAGCTTCCGATAAAATGTACGATAAGTTCAAAAATAAATTCCGTTGGGGAGGTTTCGATGATCCTGATGTTTACTTGGATGAGAATCATCAGAGAATGGCCATGAATATCCGCAACAACATGTCGCGTTTGGCCACGTCTTTATTAGACGAAGGTAAAACAAGCAAAGCCGTTGATATTTTAGATATGTCTTTAAGCAAATTACCTGTTGAAAAGGTTCCTCATAATTACTTCTCTATATTTATTGCAGAAGGTTATTACAAGGCACAACAGGCTGACAAAGGAGACAAAGTATTAACTGATTTTGCAAAACAATCTATTGAAGAAATTCAATTCTTTTCTTCTCTATCTCCTTTTAAACAAGCAAACGCTAACAGCGAAATGCAAAGAAGTATGGCTATTTTATCGGAAATCGCTAAAATGGCAAATCAATACAACAGAGAAAATGTTAGAGAATCGATAAGCAAATCACTAGCATCAATACCGACTCATGTTTTCCCGGATAATATCTTAAAAATATATCTGGCTGAAGCATATTATTTAAACGGAGAAAATAATATGGGAGATCGTTTGTGTGCAGAACTATCTAATATTAGTTCGCAAACGATTAAATATTATATGTCGATGCCAATGGATCAGAAAGCAAACTTCGCTTATCAATATCAACAAAGCTTAATGTTTGAAAGAGAGATTGACCGATTGATGAAAAAATACAATCGCTTTAATTTAAAAGATTCTGCAAACGCTAACAAATTGAATATAAACAATTAATGATACAGCCCCATTCGCTTATCAAATCGTTTTTTAAGGGCGCAACATGGCACGAGCAAACATCTCAGAACGAGGTGTTTGTTACGTTTGATGATGGCCCTATTCCGGATATAACACCATGGGTGTTAAACGAAGCTGATATGTGGAACGCTAAACTGACCTTTTTTTGTGTAGGTGAAAATGTATTTAAATACCCGGAGATTTATCAGGAAATTCTACGCAAAGGTCACCAGGTAGGTAATCACACCTATAATCACATGAGGGGCTGGCAGCACAACAAAGAAACCTATTTTAAAAATATCGATAAAGCAGCCGACCTGATAGATTCGGATTTATTCCGCCCTCCGCACGGGCAAATTTATCCCTGGTACATGAAGCCTCTGAAAGATAAGTTTAAAAAAGTTGTGATGTGGGATATATTGAGCTTTGACTATAACCATAAGCTGGCAGGCGAAAAGGTTTTTAATAATGTAAAAAGAAATTTAAAGCCGGGCTCTATTATTGTATTTCATGATTCAGTGAAAGCGGAAAAAAACATGAAGTATGCTTTTCCAAAAACCATGGAGTTAATTGCAGAAAGAAAATATAAAACAAGTATAATTAAATAAACTCAAAAATAAAGATAAGATATCACATAGAGATATTGACATTTGAAAAGAAGCATTTAAATTTGAAACAAATTAAATCTCTTATCTAAAATACTCTTATCTAATAGCAAACTTATGAAGGTACTACTATTAGGGTCGGGAGGCAGAGAGCATGCCTTGGCCTGGAAACTTAAACAAAGCCCAAAATTAACCCAACTAATTATTGCTCCCGGTAACGCTGGAACAGCAAATATTGGCATTAATGAAAATATTGACCCTAATGACTTTGAGGCTGTAAAAAAAGTAGCTTTAAAGCACGAGATTGACATGATGGTTGTAGGTCCGGAAGAGCCATTGGTAAGAGGAGTCAAAGATTTCTTTTTAAACGACCCTGAGCTTGCCAGCATACCTGTTATTGGTCCTGGTAAAAGAGGAGCTCAGCTAGAAGGCAGTAAAGAGTTTTCTAAAGACTTCATGTTTCGCTATGGAATACCAACGGCTAAATACAAATCTGTTACTAAAGCAAACATAGAAGAAGGACTTTCCTTTTTAGATGAAATGAAGTCACCATACGTGCTAAAAGCAGATGGGTTGGCCGCCGGGAAAGGCGTTCTTATTATTAATGATATTGACGAAGCCAAAAGCGAACTTAAGAACATGTTAGATGGTAAGTTTGGTGCGGCAAGTGAGAAAGTAGTTATCGAAGAGTTTTTAGATGGTATAGAGCTTTCTGTTTTTGTATTAACTGATGGATCTGCTTACGTTGTTCTTCCTGAGGCTAAAGACTACAAAAGAATTGGAGAAGGCGATACCGGCTTAAACACAGGCGGTATGGGCGCCATTAGTCCGGTTCCTTTTGCGGATGAAACTTTTATGAAGAAAGTACATAGAAAAATTATCCACCCAACGATTTCGGGTCTTTATGGTGATGAGGTTCCTTACAAAGGATTTGTTTTTATTGGTTTAATAAAAGTTGGAGACGAACCTTACGTTATTGAGTACAACGTTAGAATGGGTGATCCTGAAACTGAAGTTGTAATGCCACGTATTAAAAGTGACTTTTTAGAGTTACTGGAAGCAACTGCAGCTAAAAGGCTTAAAGACTACACCATTGAGTTTGAAGATCACACAGCAACTACCGTGATGATGGTATCTGGTGGTTATCCTGAGGCATATGAAAAAGGAAAAGAAATTACCGGACTAGATCAGGTAACAGATGCCCTTCCTTTTCATGCCGGAACAAAACTTGAGGATGGTAAGGTAGTTAGCAACGGCGGAAGAGTTATTGCTGTAAGTGCAACAGGAAATGACATGAAAGAAGCATTAGCTAAATCATACAAAGGTGCTGAAACCATCAATTTTGAGGCTAAATACCTAAGAAGCGACATCGGTTTTGATCTTTAATTCTGAATACAAAGTTCTTTTTACAAAAGACAGTCTTTTTTAAAAAAGCTATAATGATATTGAAGCTTATACACAGCAATAAGATAGGAGCATATGCATTTATGCTCCTTCTTATTATACTATTTTGGGTTAAGCCTATCCTTGAAGGCTCTGCAGGCATTACCATAAATGAAGATGCAATGCCATTGTGGCATCTTTTTTCATTTGCAAATGGTAAAAGTTGGTTAGCTTATTCCTTTAGTATTGTTTGCGCCATTATCATAGCACTAAATGTTACGCGCTTTAATTCAAAATATGGTCTGCTAAGTAAGCAGTCAGCTTTACCCGGACTAACTTATGTTCTTCTGGTTGGTGGTACTCCTGCAGCTCATAGCTTTAGCCCATTATGGATTGCAACTATATTAATGGTTATTAGCCTGGAATACCTTTTTATAGCGCACCACAAAAGAAAACCAATGAAGGAATGTTTTTTGGCAGCCTTTTGGTTATCGCTATCAAGCCTATTCTTTTATAAGGCATTGTTGTTTATTCCTTTGCTTATTTTCCTAATGCTCGCACTTCGCGTCGTTACATTTCGTTCGTTTTTAGCCACCTCCATCGGAATCATACTGCCCTGGCTACTTACCTTTGGATATTATTTTACCATAGGACATACTGATGAATTTATACAACATCTGTCTTTCTCTGTTGAAAAGATAGCTCACTTTACCAGGCTTCAAACACCGGAAATTGCTTATTTAATAAGCATAGCATTCATTTTTTTAATCGCACTATTTTCTGTGATTAATGCATATGGCACAAAAAAGATATTCACCCGAAAACAATACCAAATATTTGTTTTTTGCGGAATATACATATCACTAGTGATGCTTGTTACTGGCATCAACATGGATTATTTCCCAATATTAGCATTTCCATATGCCATCATTATCTCTCACCTGATTGATCATATTCGCTCATGGGTATGGCAAAATATCTTTGTCGTATTGTTATTTGCCATTGCCATATCGGGTCAAATATTTTTATAAAATGAATGCCAATAAACCTACTTTGGCTATATATGCCATTCAGGATAGAGCAGATAGTAGCACCCCTTACTTTGTACATGATCACGCCATTACCTTAATGCACCATGGCAAGGTTATTAAACACCTAACCTTCGAAAGGCTCAGCCGAAACAAGCATGACAATAAATTACAGCAATCTCTTTACAAGGTTTTAAAAGATGAAAAACTGCTTGCCCCGGATGATTTTGATTTGGTATTTCCGGATAACGTTGTGGGTCGGTCTGTTATATCATCATGTGGAAAAATAAGATTTGAAGGACCTCTAAATAATACATTACACCCCAAACCTGAGAAAGGACGGTGTTGGTGGTTGGATCATGAGAGAGAAGCATATACCATAAACCATGAACTTGCCCACGTTGGAAGCTGCCTGCCTTTTTATGGTTCTTTCAATGAAAATAGTTTACTGATACATTTCGATGGCGGTGGTAGTCTGTCAAATTTCTCTGCATGGCAATATAAAAACGGAAAGCTAAGTAATTTAGATTTTCATTGGAAACTAAAATACCTGTCTTCTTTCTTTAATGCGAATGCCCTTGTATTTGGTATTATTGGAGCCAAATACAACCAACAAAACTCGGTACCCGGTAAAATGATGGGATTGGCTTCATATGGAAGTTACTCAACCCAAATGGAAAGCTGGCTAAAATCAAATGATTATTTTAAAGATTGTTGGGGCAAAAAAGGTACATTTTATCAAAAAGCAAGAGAAAAGTTTGGATGGAAAAAAGCAAAACTTAGCACCGAAGATCCCTTCCTTCAGGATATAGTGGCCACACTTCAGGAGATATTTATTCGTGATTTTTTACATGAACTTGAACAGCTTAAAAATAAAACACAAACTGATTATTTATATTACACCGGAGGTTCAGCATTAAATATTGTGGCCAATAAAGCTATTCTCGACTCCGCCCTTTTTAAAGATATCTTTATCCCTCCTTGCCCTGAAGACAGTGGCTTATCTCTGGGGGCTGCTGCTTTTATTGAATGGCAAAAACATGGTAAAAATAAAATACACTCACCTTATTTAAACAACTGGCAGCTAAATGCGATATCGGAAATTGATTTAAAAGCTATCCCTACAATTGCCCAACAAATTGCAGAAAGTAAAGTAATAGGCATTTGCAATGGTGATGCTGAAATTGGCCCAAGAGCATTGGGAAACAGAAGTATTATTGCCCGGGCCGACAGCAAAGAATTAGCCCTAAAGGTGAGCATGTACCATAAAGGACGAGAATGGTATCGTCCAGTAGCTCCTATTATGCTGGAAAAAAACACGGAATATTTTACTCAAAAGCAAGATCTGCATCATTTGGGTAAATATATGCTTCTTGATTACGACATTACCCCTGACAAACAAGCTGAAATTGAAGGCGTAGTACATATTGATGGCACAGCCAGAATACAAACGATTCAGAATGAAAACCAGAATCCGTTTATGTTTGCCTTATTAAGCTACTTAAACAATAATTACGGCATTAAAGCGCTTATCAACACATCTTTTAATAAAAGAGGCGAACCCATTGTGCACTCTGCTGAAAATGCGATTCTTTCTGCAAAAAACATGAATCTGGACGGAGTTGTCATTAATGGAGAATACAAATCTTTAGCGGATCAATAGTTCTTATAAACAAAGCATACTACCTGACCATTATACGCCAACCATCCTTTATTTTATACTTTGCTTTGCGCGATGGGAAAGCAAGTTTTAGCGTAAAACTGGTTGTCAATCCTGCAGCTGTTGAATACAGTAATTGCTCGGTAGAGTTTAAATTATCGTTTTCACTGATGGCATAATAAGTGCCCAATGTTGCACCCACAGTTAAGGCAAACTTTAACAGCTGAGTTCCTGCACTCACCTTCCTAAAACCAGTAACATCTTTAATTTTAATCCTTCGTACGTTGACCGGATGATTGAACATACGGGGCTTACCTAAAGTAAGCGTACTGTCGTTTAACTCAAGAAGATAATTCGTAGTTAATTCCTGCTGCTTTAAATAACCGGAGTATTGGACCATTAATATACCACCCGTACGCACCTGAACAGCTTTTTTAATGCTATCGTTATAAAAAATAATGCCTTGCTTTTGTGCCTTTGCAGCTACACTCCCCGTAAGTAATAGCAGTAAAAGAATAACTCTCATCTCATTTAATTTACATCCAAAATAACACAAAATATCGGGCATAAAAAAACCGGCGCAATGGCCGGTTTTATTTAAACGATTTCTATAATCTTAGAATGCATATCCAACAGTAAACTGCAATACTCCGTTTTTACCATCTACATCATCCATGTCACTTATATTTGACATCCCTAGATTATAACGAGCATCAATTGCAAGTCCTGATTCGAAATCATATCCAAGACCAAAATTAAGACCAAAATCTATACCTTTTAAAAACTCTTTCATATCCTCTGTTTCTGACTCTCCTTCAAACTCCATCTTATATTTAGCTGACATTAAAAATCCTACTTGTGGACCAGCTTGAATATTTAATCCGTTTGCTACATTATACTTAAACATTAACGGAATATTTAAGTAATCAAGTTTAGCAGTTCCATCGATTTCCAAACCCTCAAAATCAACTGTTTCTTTAGACCCTTGCTGAGAATACAATAATTCCGGTTGAAAATCTAATTTTTCAGAAACATTAAATTTTGCAAAAGCACCAATAACTAATCCCATACGAGAATCAGTACCTTCATAAAGATCTCCAGATCCTTTTGCAATGTTTAAACCTGCCTTAGCACCAAATTGAACCTGAGCAAAAGAAGCTGTTGAAACCATAGCCACAAGAGCTACTAAAACCAATAATTTTTTCATTTTAATTTTTGTTTAGATGTTTAATTAAATATTTGATGTGTGAAAGTATACATGACTTATTTCATCGATGTAACTTCCGTATTAACTTTCTGTTAATCAAGTATTCTAAATAAATTCAAGTGAATGACATAAAGACAATCTCTTTAAAAGAAAAGTGAAAGACCGGCATTTACACCAACGCCTTTAGAAACTATTTTTTGATCAGAATCGTCCGGATTACTAATGTCTCCATAAACATAAGCCAAGCCAAATTCAAATGCAACTGTATTATTTATGAAGGCAGCCACTCCACCTCCTAAATCCCATCCAAATGCTTTAGCATCAAAGTCATCTTCTTTGCTATTTCCAAACAGTACATCAGCCCTTAAGAAAGGTTTAACATTAGCTTGTCCAATATAAACCATGGCGTATGGTCCTGCCAAAAAAGTTGTGGTATTTACATCTTCAAGAGTTGAAGATTCATAACTTACAGATAAGCCCATAGCAAATCCATCTGCAAAAAAGTAACCTAAGGAGGGATTAAAATTAAAATTTGAATTACTTACCTCATCTCCTACTGTTTCGCCATCAATTTGCATTGACATTTTTTGAGAGCTAAAAGTAAGATCTGAAGAACCTGATAAATGAATTTTACCCATCTCTACCTGGGCCTGTGCAGAAATTGAAACAAGAAATGTAACAATTAATGTAGAAATAAATCTGATCATAAGGATATGGTTTAGTTTAATTTTTGGTGATGGCAAATATATATTTTGAAATTATATCAGCCAAATTTTTTATGTCCAAATTTATTTTTTGATAAATTAAAATCCTCACCGCTAACTCTCAGTCTATTCATTACAAACCACTTAAACAAAAAAGCCTTCTCTGAAAATATATTCAAAGAAGGCTTATGTCTTTTAAGTTGATGGTACTTACTCTGCAATAACAACGAAATAGTTTTTCTTTCCTTTTTGAAACAAAAGATACTTACCGTTTAACAAGCTATCCTTAGTTACGGATAAATCCTGCGCGGTTATTTTTTCTTTATTTAAGCTTACACCACCACCTTTAATGGTTTTACGGGCTTCTCCTTTTGATGGGAATATTTGTGTTTTTACAGCCAATAGTTCCAATACATCAATGCCCTCTTCCAATTCTGCTATCGAGATATTAAAAGTAGGTACTCCTTCAAAAACCGAAAGGAAAGTTTCTTCATCTATTTTTTTCAACGCATCCATGGTAGCTTTGCCAAAAAGTATTTGACTGGCTTCCACAGAAGCCTCATAAGCCTCTTTACCATGAATCATGACAGTAACCTCTTCTGCTAATCGTTTTTGTAAAGCTCTTGCGTGAGGTGCTTCTGCATGTAGTTTCACTAAATCCTCAACCTCTTGCTTCGAAAGCAACGTAAATATTTTAATATATTTTTCTGCGTCAGCATCTGAAGTATTTAACCAAAACTGGTAAAACTTATAAGGACTTGTTCTTTTAGGATCTAACCAAATATTTCCTGATTCTGTTTTTCCGAATTTTCCACCATCTGCCTTTGTAATTAAGGGACAAGTCATAGCATATGCTTTTGCCTCTTCTCCTTCCTTAGCCATTCGGCGGATAAGCTCAGTTCCTGTAGTAATATTACCCCACTGATCAGATCCTCCCATTTGAAGTTTACAGTTAAACTCATTGTACAAATGGTAAAAATCCGTTCCCTGCACAAGTTGGTAAGTAAACTCGGTAAACGAAAGTCCTGAATTACCTTCACCGCTAATTCTCTTTTTTACAGAATCTTTGGCCATCATATAATTAACCGTCAGGTTCTTTCCAATATCACGAATAAAACCAAGGAAACTAAACTCCTTCATCCAATCGTAGTTATTCACCATGATGGCCTGATTGTCGGCTCCACTGGTAAAATCTAAGAATTTACTTAACTGATTTTTTAAGCATTCCTGATTATGACGAAGTGTCGTTTCATCCAAAAGGTTACGCTCGTCTGATTTTCCTGAAGGGTCACCAATCATTCCTGTTGCTCCTCCAACCAATACAATTGGTCTGTGTCCTGAAACCTGTAAATGCTTTAGCATCATAACCGACACCAAATGTCCAATATGAAGAGAATCCGCAGTAGGATCAATACCCACATAGGCAGTTGTCATCTCTTTTTGTAATTGCTCTTCAGTTCCCGGCATCATATCGTGAATCATGCCACGCCATTTCAGTTCCTCAACAAAATTCATGGTAATATATTTGAAATATTTTTATACGTATTTTTTTAATAGTGTGCAAAGATAGATAAAAGTGAATACATATCAATTCTGTAGCATTAGTTCTCAGTCAAATCACTCAACCCAAGTATCCTGAATTTATTTAAGTATGTGAATCAAGGGTTGAGTTATTCATTACAAACCCTTGTATAATTTCAATAACATCAGGGATTTCATCCCTAAAACCCTGACTTCATTTTTTGTCTTAATACAAAAAACGGAAGCAAAAAAAATCAAGACTGTGCCTGCTTCGCTATAAAAACTACAGTTCTTTTATCTAAATCGCTTAAACTCGCACTCTCCTGTCGTCGCGTACTCAAACAAAAGCGATTTTACAATAAAACAACCTTGTTTTTAGACTCACCAGACAAGGTCAAAGTTAAACAGAACAGTTGGCATAATACCGGAGTATATTTCAACCCTTGATTGGCATTAAGTAGTAATACCTATAGCTTTTTCTACTTTATCCTTTGCAGACTCTCCGTCGAAATTAAGGTATGGGAAAACACTTGGTGCAAATTCTGAAAGTGGTTGGTACAAAATCGAACTCTCTTTAGTCTCATCCGGAATAATTTTAAAACTACGATCGAAAGAACTAAATACTGCAATTAAAATACTTAGAATAAAACCCACTTTTACCAGTGAAAAAACGCCTCCTAATATTCTGTTCACCATTCCTAAAGCAATAGCCTTAACCAGTTTATCTACAGCCTTGGCAATCAAGTGTACGCCAACAACAATTCCCACAAAAGTAACAAGGAAGGAAACAATACCAATATATTCGCTCGACCAATACTGAGTTAACCAGGCTTCGGTAAAACTTGAAAATTTAATGGATCCAATCACACCTAGTACCAGAGCGGCCAACGATGCGAATTCAATAATTAATCCGTTTTTAAATCCTTTAATAATGGCCAATATCAAGATTATACCAACAACTATATCGAAATAATTCATCTATACATATGTTTAACAACTTACAAATAAAAACAGCATCGAAATCAAACCACAAAAAAAGGCTTAACATCAACAAATTACTTTTATTGGCTTGCTAAAATAGCAATTATTTTCACGAATACTAAAAGCGGATAGATTGTGTTTATGCAGATCGTTCTTGAAGAAATTTAGCTATATTTAAACTCTAAATTTTTGTCTATATGCCAATTCTTAATTCAATAATATCTCTTGTAAATATCAGGCGTTTATCTCAAATTGAACACTTTAAGAAAAACCCTGAAGACGTTCAATCAGAACAACTTTTTGATTTGGTAAAAAAAGCCAGCGACACTCAACTGGGTAAATATTACGACTTTGCATCCATAAAAACCATCAGAGATTTTCAGGAAAGAGTTCCCGTTCAAAAATATGAACAAATGGAAACAGTGATTGATAAAATCCGACATGGAGAAAAAAATGTACTTTGGCCGGGCGATATCAAATGGTTTGCCAAATCATCAGGCACTACATCTTCTAAAAGCAAATTTATTCCTGTTTCTAAAGAATCATTGGAAGACTGCCACTTTAGAGGAGGTAAAGATGTACTGGCCATTTACAATAAATTATATCCTGAAACAGAAATGTTTACAGGCAAAGGACTAACTTTAGGAGGTAGTCAGCAATTAAACCAGTATAACAGCGACTCTTTTTACGGTGATTTATCAGCCATACTTATTGGCAATTTACCTTTCTGGGTAAACTTTATCAGAACACCTGATCAGTCCATTGCTCTTATGGATAAATGGGAAGAGAAACTGGTAAAAATGACGGAGGCTACCATCAATGAAAACGTAACCTCTTTAACCGGTGTTCCCTCATGGTTTTTAGTTTTAATTAAGCATATTTTAAAAACTGCCGGTACCGATAACCTTCTGGACATATGGCCAAACCTTGAATTATTTATTCATGGCGGAATTAATTTTGGTCCTTATCGCGAGCAGTATAAAAAAATAATTCCTTCTGATAAGATGCATTACATGGAAACATACAATGCTTCCGAAGGATTTTTTGCCATTCAAGACGATCCAAACTCAAGCTCAATGCTTTTAATGCTGGATTATGGTATATTTTACGAATTCATCCCCATGGAGGAATGGGACAAAGATTTTCCCAAAGCACTTACTATCGATCAGGTTGAGCTTAACACCAATTATGCGGTTGTGATTTCAACTAACGGAGGACTCTGGAGATATGCCATAGGTGATACTGTTCAGTTCACATCTAAATATCCGTATAAAATCATTATCTCAGGAAGAACAAAGCATTATATCAATGCATTTGGTGAGGAGCTTATCGTTGACAATTCAGACAAAGCCATTCAGTATGCCTGTGAACAAACCGGGGCTATTATTAAAGAATACACGGCAGCGCCGATGTACATGAGTACCGAAGAAAAAGGTAAACACCAGTGGATTATTGAGTTTGAAAAAGAACCCAACGACATATCTCTTTTTTCTGAAAAGCTGGATGAACATCTACAGGCCATTAACTCAGATTACGAGGCCAAGCGATATAAAAATATCACACTGGAATTTCCCCAGATTGTAGTTGCCCAAAAAAACCTGTTTTTTAAATGGCTAAAGAAACATGATAAGCTTGGCGGTCAAAATAAAGTACCTCGATTATCCAATAATCGTACTTTAATGGAAGAACTTCTGGTCATTAATCAAAAAAGTGAACATCTAAACTAATTGAAGGTTTTAATGAAGATGATTTTTTTAATTTTGGATCAAGTTTAAACCTTAATAATTAAGAGATGCACATTGCTATCGCCGGAAATATTGGATCTGGAAAAACAACACTTACTTCATTATTATCAAAGCACTACAATTGGGAAGCCCACTACGAAGAGGTAGAGGATAATCCATACTTAGCTGATTTTTATGAAGACATGCAAAGGTGGTCTTTTAATTTACAGATATACTTTTTGAATAACCGTTTTTCGCGAGTGAATGAGATTCGAAAAATGGATAAGAATATTATTCAGGACAGAACGATTTATGAAGATGCCTATATTTTTGCGCCTAACCTGTACGACATGGGTTTAATGAGCAAAAGGGATTTTGACAATTATGCCTCACTATTTGAATTGATGAGCAGCTTGGTTCCCGCTCCTGATTTATTAATTTATCTTAGAGCATCAGTCCCTAAACTGGTGGAACAGATACAAACCCGCGGACGCGAGTATGAAAACAACATTCGTCTGGATTATCTAAAAAGGCTAAACGAACGATATGAGGCGTGGATTGAGCAATATACCAAAGGAAAGCTTTTAATCGTGAACGTGGATGAGTATAATTTTATTAAAAATAAGTCTGATTTAAGCTCAATCATCGACAGAGTAGATACTCACGTGAATGGACTATTTTAAAACCTCTTTACTTTTTACCAAAGAATAACTTTGCAGATACACTCCAATGGTTTTGTTTTCCATGAGGATTTATAGTTACATCATCTTCAGGGAAATATTCCAACTCAATATCAGGGATCATGGTGTAACGCAAACTCAACTGCAGGTAACTGGCCTTTGCCAATTCAATAAACATCCCTGATTCCAAACCAAAACCAGCATGCCATGATTTACTGATATAATCTACCGAGGCATCTCCATCTGTGCCGGCATTGTTAGAAGCGAAACTAACCAGGTTGCGTAAATAATACAAGCCGAATACTGCTCCAAGATACGGTCTGAATTCATCCTCCGCAAAATATAAATTACCCTGAGCATTCAAATTCATCATTTGGTAATTTACCTTTATATCTCCTTTGTTCTCCTGGTTCCAAACTTTCTTATCCTTTGGAAAATAAGAATACGCCAACTCCGAACCAATGGATAACCTCGGGTTAAAAAACCATGAGGTACCTATGTTTAATCCATAACCATTATTGGCTACACTGGCAAATCCAAAATCCTGCGTACCAAAAGTATTGGTAGGAATCTGATAACTGACGCCTCCCCCAATAAGTAAACCATCCTGTGCAGATACACTCATGCTTACCAACAGAAATAACACCAATATTTTTAGCCTAAAGATTGCTTTTGTATACATGCTCATGCGTTGTTTTAATCAGACTGTGAAGATAATATTTTAGGACTAATGAATAAAGCGGGCTTTTTTTGTTTGCATTAAACCCGAAATATGCATTAGAAATACTATTACGCATCCAAACTGCTTCAAAACAAGTCGCTATGCTACTTTGCTTCAATTCACCGTAGCGGTGCTATGGATCATTTCAGCAAACTCTTGTTTTATCACATTTTATATGCTCATTACGTACCTCTATTGCATAATTCGGGTTAAAGATTTGAAAAAAAGATTTGCAAACATTCAACTTTTACCTATATTTGCAACCGCAAAAAAGTTAGTAATAACTTGCCCAGATGGCGGAATTGGTAGACGCGCTGGTCTCAAACACCAGTGGGGCAACCCGTGCCGGTTCGACCCCGGCTCTGGGTACTTCGCAACCTCTTGATTAGTTGATAGTCAAGAGGTTTTGTTTTTTATTGATAGTTGATTGATAGCGATTTTTGATTGTCCCGCTGAATACCATATTTACGAATCATTTTCAACTTCGACTATAATTATAGTGTGAAATATCGTGTAAACGGATCACCACCAATATCTGGTTTTATATTGCTTCGGAATTAATTAGGGACTACATGGGAATTACTTCGATTAAAAATCAGTTTCATATCAGAGATCATTCAGAATTAATACAGGTTAAAGTTACATTTATATGAGTTTGATGTGAGTTTGATGTGAGTTTGATGTGAGTTTAATATGACTTAATAGTGTGTTATATCCAACTTTGTTAGCACGCAGTTCCGTAGTTGCTACCAGGAAAACATGAGGGTTATATTAATTCGGACAAAAGACTGGCTTTAATGTGTCGCTAGTTGAAAGTAAGGTATTAAAGCACTTGGAATCTATAATTCAGAAATTATCCTATGCTCTATATACCTTACTTTTCCGCAAACCAGAATATAACAGGCATCATAGCATTGAAAAACATATGATACAGCTCTATTTTTTTTTGTGCAAGAATGCATGATTTTTCGTAAATTATATATTCTTTTTCAATGATTTACATGCATATCAAATCCTCTTGTTATGAAAACCCACATTTTAAAGCTTGGTCTGATAACACTCATTTTTACGGCACTTACAACCAACTGCTCAGTTAGTAAAACTGCATCGCTCAACTCCATTAAACTTACAAGTCAATTGGCACCGGGCATGTCATACGAGCAAGTGCTGTCAATTTTGGGAGAGCCCAAAAATACCCAGATTAAAGATGACCAACTTATTGCAAGATGGAATCTGCAGGAAATGTGGAAAGGGTATATTCCGTATGATTTTATTTTTGATGCTAAAGATAAAACACTTATTTCATGGGCCGAAAACACAAAGGCCTACCAGGAAAGTCAGCAACAGCTAAAAACCATTTCCGAAGAATTGGAAAAACAAAATCAAGTCATTCAGTCAGCAGGCAACAATACGCCAAATTTTGAAAATAACACCCAGCTTATGAGTGCTTTTGCCGGAGCATATTATAGTTTTTCTGCTGTGGGAGGAGGCCAAACAGGCGGTACTGAAACAAAGATCATGTTATGCAGAAACGGAACATACAGAAATCAATCTGAAACAGGTTATAGCGGCGAGGGTTGGGGGTCAGCCAGTCAGGGCGCAGGTCAGGGAACCTGGAAAATTACAGGCGACTGGAATTCGGGTACACTTGTTACCACTGGTCAAGATGGTCAATCAACAACCTATAATTATAAAAGATGTGCCAGCGATTGTGTTTATTTTGGAAACACAAAATTTGCCTATGCCGGCGAGCCTGATTGTTAAAAAGAAATATCATCACTTGAATTCATTATATAAGGCAACTACATACTACTCCAAAGGCACTATTGGTGTAGGAATTAGCTGATTTGAGTAATACAAAAAGGTCAGCAACTCTATGTGATGATTAAAATAGGACTCGGTTAGCTTAAGCTGGCTATTGATATATTTTTCCTGTCGCTTGTTTAAAAGAAAAACCGAACTTTCTCCGTACAGGTATTTTTCATTTTCTCCATTCAACAAGCGTTTGTAATTATCCACATTCTGGTCGAATAATACAATTTGCTCTTTTAGCAATTCCTGATTTTCCCAGCTGGCCTCTAGCTTATTTAAGAGTTCATTTTTCTTATTCTGAATATCCAGTTCTATTTCTCTAATTTTTAGTCGTCCTTTTTTAACATCTGCCCTTTCCGACCTTAAAAACAGCGGCATCGAAAATCCAAAACCTATTTTATTATTGTCAAAATCTAAAGTATGCATATGTGCATTGCCCTTTGTAGTCACCAGAGCGTTATACTTAAACTTAAGCTTTGGCTTCAGTTTTTCGCGCTTTAAGCGCTGCTCTATTTCTAGCAGGGAAAGCTTATTTATGCTTGCCTGAATATTAGGATGGTTATATACCTGTACACTATCGTAATACAACTTTTTATCATTAAAAAAAGACTTGTAGCTTTCCGGTGTTACATGAGATTGCAATGTAACAGCAGCTTCATTAAACCATAAGTAGTTTTCAACAGTATTTTTTGATTTAATAAGGTACAGCTCATTCTTATTATACACGCCTACAGCATCCTGATAAAGAATAAAAGTTTCCAAAGTGTCCATGGCCGTTTTTTCCCCTTGTAAAAAAGATTTTCTGGTATTGTCGAAATATACTCTGGCAATGGCTATGTTTTCTGTTAAAACCTGCATATAATAATGATACATCTGCCAGGTATGATAGGCGTATAAAGCATTGTAAAGCAAATCACTTAAAATTATATTTTGCTCGTTCCTGGCTAAATACTGATACACTTTTGCCTGTCTGATGGCTGTTTTTCTTTCATTGACCAACAGACCACTCAAAACATCCATTTCAACACCCATATGCCACAAACCATATTCATCCGTTTTATTCTCGGGATTTATATAGTTTCCTTCCGTATTTTCATATCCCCCAACAAATGAAAGACCAAAACTGGTAGGAAATTTAAGCTTGGCCTGATACTTTTTATAGTAAAGCTTATCATCAAAATTCTTTTCATCCCAATCGGCCAGTATAGTAGGGTCCAGAGCTCCCCTGGCTTGCATTAATTCGGCTTTGGCATAATAATCTTTTAAATTGGCCTTTTGCGCTACCGGGTGAAAAAGCAAGATATTCTCAACATACTCATTGTAACTTAACACAGTACTATCAGGCCTTGCCTGACCAAAGGTAATACTTGCACAACTGGTCAAATAGAGTAACAGAAAAATCTTGGTTGATATGAATTTCATTTTATCGATCATATTATATACTTTCAATAATTGGGGCTTATATTTACTTTACCGATTTTAATGGAGCCTTGCGTTTTAAATTCCCCACATTTACCTTTTCTCCCTGGTAGTAATCCGCAGGAAAACCGTTCAGTTGTCTCCATATCTCGTACCACACAGGCACATCTCTTAACAGCACAAAAGCCTCTACCCCTGCCCCAACACGCAATTGCTGTGGCCAGCTTTTGGTATTATCATCAGGACTAACCAATATGCGGTAATAACCATTAGCACTTATAAACTGTTCTATGGCAATGATATTTCCAGCAAACACACCCGTTGCTGAGTCGGGCCATCCGCTAATAACAATGGCCGGCCAGCCATCAAACCTGAGCCTTACCCTGTCACCCACATTGAGCAATGGTAAATCATTGGGTTTTAAATAAATTTCTACAGCTAAATCATACTCGTCAGGTACAATAATAGCAATATCAGTTCCCTCTTTAATGGTTTCGCCCAGTCCTTTCTTATTTATCTTGGTGATATAACCTGACTGGGGAGCAGTGATATAGTAATACTTTTGACGCTCATCGTAATTACTTAAAACACTTTTCATTTTAGATACCGTGGCCATACTTTCCATTTTAGCGGAAACTGCCGATTGAAGGTCTGACTGCGACTTAGCCAATTTATCGGCATATTCCTGATCTACCGCCAAAAGCTCAATGGACAATACCGTTAATTCATTTTTTTGATTGAGCCATTTATTTTGCTGCACACCTACTTTTGCCTCTGCCTCCCGCTTTTTATACTCTTTCTCCTGCAATTCCGAAAGCGTTTTAAGACCTTTCTCATACAATTCCTTCGTACGGATATACTGATTTTCGGCTATGGAAAAATTATTTTTATAGGCCGCTAAATCAATACTGTCGATACTTACTTTATTATGAGCCTGCGTAATTTTATTTCTTATCTGCTCACGCTTTAAATTCAATGCCTCTTTTAAGGCAATATACTGACCTCGAAGCGCTGCTATTTTTAGATCATAAGAATCAATACTTTGTTGTTTGGCATCAATCTGTTCTGTTGTACGTTGCAGCAGGTTTGGATCAAAATACTCGCTTTTTACTTCCGATATGTAAATAATGGTATCGCCTTTAGCTACATAATCTCCTTCGCTTACATACCATTGTTCAATACGTCCGGCCAACACCGAATGAATTGATTGCGGATGTTGTTGGGGTAAACGGGTGGTCACATATCCTTTGGCCCTTATATTTTGTGTCCATGGCAAAAACATCCCAATAAGTATCACAACCAACACTCCTGTGACCAGGTAGCGTTTAATTTTGCCAACCTTCATACGTTTAATCGAAGCATAAGATTTATAGTCACTTATGTTGATGAATTTTGAGATACTATTTTCTGAAATATTAAGCATTGTAAAAAATTACTTTAGTTCAATTCAATAATACGATCACACTTTTGCAGCCAGTAGTCAAAATCAGATACTACCATTATGGTTGAAGCAAAAGAACTATCCATAAGGTAGTCAATGATTTTTATCTTTTCCTCATTCTCCATAAAGTGCAATGGATCTTCCAACAATAAAAAACGTGGTTTATGAACTAATATCCTGGCAACCTGAATTTTCTGTATAACACTTCTTGGCAGCCTGCGACCTCCACTATCTATTATGGTTTCAATACCCTGTGATTGATAATTGATATATTCCTCCAGGCGCAAAAGGTGAATCACCTCAAGCAATTCACTTTCGGGTATAGTTCTGCCCATTAAAATATTTTCCCTGATGGTTCCTTCGTAAATTTGATTGGTCGGAAAAGCGACTCCAATAGAATCGAAATAACTTTCCTTATTGTAATTGACCAGAGGTACATCATTAATTAGTAATTCACCCTCCTTTATAGGTTGAATACCTGCCAACACTCTAATTAGCATAGATTTTCCTGAACCTGATTTGCCGGTAAGTACTACTTTTTCATTCTGCGAAACTTCAAATGAAACATTTTGCTTAAAGCTTTTACTATTATCAGTAAAACCAAATGAAAGATTTTTGGCCTTAACAGATAATCCCTGCGATGAATTCAAATGCGCACTACCCGCATTTTTATCCAGACTTAAATCACCTACATAACCTAGCTTCTCCAGTCCTGTTAACACGTCATAAACCGTATCTACCAGCATCACCACCTTTTCAACGGAATTTACGATAAGGATCACCACAATTTCAGCTGCCACAAACTGCCCCAGGTTAATTCTTTCCTGAAAAACAAGAAAGCTGCCTAACACCAGCAATCCTGCAGCAACCACCAACTTAAAACCAATAAACAACCAATACTGGGTTAACAATACTTTAAAATGATTTTCTCTACTCCGGATGTAATCAACAGCAATATCGTCTGTTTTGTTGATGTGAAATTTGTTTTTATTGAACAGCTTAAAGCTGACATTTACCCTGGCAACTTCTTCGAGCCAATGTGCCAAATTATACTTGTACTTGCTTTCTTTTAAACTTGTTCTTAAACCTTTCGGACCCGTTACCTTAAATATAAACCATAGTATAAATGCCAATACAAACCCAAGAATTACAAAGTACGGACTGTATATTCCCAATAAAATAAGTCCAAATATGATTTGAAATATGGCCAATGAAAAATCTATTAATATTTTGGGCAGACCTTTTTGTAAAGTGAGCGTATCAAAAAAACGGTTCACCAACTCAGGTGCATGCAGTTTATCAAGCTGTATAAAGGAAATCTTAGGCAAACGATAGGCAAACTCAAATGCTGCACGAACAAAAATATCCTGTTGACTAATTTCAACTAAACGCAATTGTAAAACCTGAAGAATACCGGTAAGCGTCATACCTAACAATACGAAGCCAACCAAAAACAACCATGTGGATGTATATTCGCCCGTTTCTAAATAATTTATAATTGCCTGAATACCTAAAGGCAAGGTAAGATTCACCAAACCTATAAATAAGGCATATACATATATCTGCTTGATAACTGAATCATAAGACTTCAGCAATTTCCATAATCTTTGTACGGGTTTTATCTGCATATTTTATTCCGGATTAATCGTTTAATTTGTTCTTTAATCTTGCTATTTTTTTAAACAGTACTTTTTGGTTTTTGTTTTCTGTTAACCATACACTAAAATTAAGACAATAGTCTAATTCCTGCGTAAATATTATAGCTCAATGCAATAATTACTGAGATTCAACCAAAAAGTATAGAAAACAGGGAACTATTTTAAGCAGTAGATTACTTTTGGAACTATACCTTGTAAGTTCTTATCCAAAAGCAAGATGCTAAAATATATAGAGGATTTAAGTTAATTCGACCCTTTTATCATAGAATTTGCAAGTATAATAGTTAAATCCTTAAAATCCATGTAAAACACCTTTTGTTTGTGATGGAGAAATAAAACATACTACTATCTCCCCATTTCATTAAAAAAAAAGGAATCAATAATATAATACGAGTAAACAACTGAAAATCATTCACAAATAAAAGAAGTACCAAAACATTGAAACATGCTGTATTAAATATTAAAGAAACTCAAAAAGCACAAATACAGCTGGCTACTGCTACAAAGAATAAAGCCACCTTTACAGATTGTCAAAATTTAAACATGGATACATATTTCTTACCCCACAGTCTGCTAATTACTTCTCTACCGTATCTTTTGTAATAATCAGCTTTATGCTGATTGCCAACGGCTTCATAAGAATCAATTAAGCCCATTAGTATGGGAATATTATCCGGATGCTGTTTCAATGCAATACTATACTTTTCAATGGATTTTGTATAATCCTTATCTTCAAAAGACTGCTTAGCCGAATTAATGATTGATTCTATGGATTTCAGGTTACTTTCAAAATAATCATCGGTAATATCTTTTGCCTTTGTGGTGATAAAACTGCATGGTAATTCTCGCGTTACCTTTACAGTAGTAGATCCCATCAGAATTCGACTTAATCCGGTTCTGCCGGTGGTACCCATCAGCAACAAATCAATATCATTATCCTTAATAAAATCCAGTATTTCCTGATGCGCAACGCCTTCAATACTCACTTTTTTGTAAGCAACATCATTTAAATCTACTTGTTCCAAAAACTCTTGAAATTCCTCTTCCTGCGCTGTCTTTATCAATTGATTTTCCTGCTCATAATCAACTTCGAGCCAAATTGAATAGCTGGTGGACGACGAATAGGTATGCAGTATAGTCAGCTCTGCATCAAACGTCTGTGCCAGTGTTATGGCGTTGTTGAGAGCTCTGAGTGAAGCATCAGAAAAATCGACAGGACACAGTATTTTTTTGATGCTTTTTAAAGACTCGGATTTAACTACCCATATGGGAATCTGATTCTTCCTGATCAACTTCTCCACGGTAGTACCTAATTTATATGATTCTGCGCCTACCTTCTTACCAGAACTTGCCACAATCACATTATAATCGTTGGTCTGAGCTTCCTGAATTATTTTTTCAAAAGCAACACCATGTTCAATCACACTACCTCTTACATCTATTCCCCTGGCATTAATCCGACCTGTTATTTTTAGCATATTAGCCGCAACCGATTCTTCAATAAACTTATCCATTTTAGCAGATACAGAATGATCTGAAATAACATGCATTAATGTAATTTGCGAGTCAAATTTTTCAGCCAGAAGAATAGCCTTTTCAATCACATATTCAGTTGATTCACTAAAGTCAATGGTTACGAGTATATTCTGAAGAAATTTCATAGGGAAAAGTTTTTATAGCATCCGAAAATTTATCTACAACTACCGATTTTACTTAAGTTACAACAATTTCTTTTATGAACCTTAGTTCGATTAAAATTTACAGGCTCAGATTTTATAGCTAACTGAGGTTATCAGAGTCATCTTTAAAAGATTTGGCAATTGAATGGGCTGCCAAGGGAGAAGTGAGGTATACAAACACAATAATGAGAATTGATTTTAAAGTGACATCCCAAAATTGGAAATAAAAAACAACACCCAATATAATAAGTAAAATTCCCAGAGAAGTGGCTTTGGTGGCCGCATGAACCCGACTGTATAAATCCTTAAATCTGATCAGACCAATGGCTGCTATTAAAATCCACAAAGCTCCTAAAACGATCAAAACTGAAATAATTATATCATTCATTTTTTGTTGTTTTTTAGTTTCAAAAAAGTAGATATGGCCACTGTTCCAATAAAAGAAATCAGGGAGATGATGATGGCAATATCTACATACATCTTTTTATTAATAACGATACTATATATTAAAATAAAACCCATGGTTATGGATGCCATCATATCCATTGCTACAATGCGGTCATACATACTTGGACCTTTTACTAATCGAATAAAAGCCAACAAAAGAGCCAATAGCATACAAACAAATCCAACTAAAAGGGCTATATCTAAAATTCCGTCTGTCATAAGTTTAAGCTGTTAATTGAATAATCTTATTCTGCATCTCTTCAATATCTGCCACAACACTTTCTTCCGAGGTTTTATACAAATAATGTACGAGTAACTTCTTTTTGTCCTGATCTATATCTACACTTAATGTTCCGGGAGTCATAGATAAAAGGTTAGACAGAAGTAAAATACCCAGATCAGAATTTACCCGAATTGAGATCCACACAAATCCCGGATTGGTATGCATTTTTGGTGTCAGTATATCATAAGCTATATACAGGTTTGCCTGTATCATCTTCACCAGGTAAAATACCAGAAAGGACAAAATCAGATATGTTTTTTTTAATGCTTTCATTACATATTGCTTAATACTGCTTTAATGTATAAATCCGGATCCATCAATTGCCTGGCTGCTTCCTGAGTTAAATCAAAAAACGGGGCTGCCAAAACACCAAGTAAAATACTGGCTAATGCCAGAATTACAGACGGAAAGACCTCTGCAAATCTGAGTTTAACGTCAGTATCAACTATAGATTTCTCGGGTTGCTTTTTCAAGAAGGCTTCGTTCCAGATTTTTATCATGGAATAAAGCGTAAGTAGTGCTGTTAAAACAGCTATGATAGTGATGACATAATGCCTGTCTTCAATACCTGCTTTTATCAGAATAAACTTGGCAAAAAAGCCCGACAATGGAGGTATTCCTGCTAATGCAAATGCCGGAATAATAAACAATACTGCTATAAATGGTCGTTCCTTTAACAGACCTCCTATATCTTTTAAATAAAAAGTACCTCTTAACTTGCTCACAATACCTGCCACCAAAAAAGTATTGGTTTTGGCTATCATGTTGTGAATGATAAAAAATATGGCACCTGCCAATGCCAGGGGTGTATATATGCCCAAACCCATAATCATATAACCAATCTGACTAATAATATGGTACGATAATATACGTCGCGTATCGTATTGGATAGATGCCGCCATACCACCAATAACCATGGTAAAACCAGCTGATATCAACAATAAATTATGCCAGAAGTATGCATCCTGTACAAAAAATAAAGTAAAAAAACGGATCAAAGCGTATACGCCTACTTTGGTAAGTATTCCGGCAAAAAGAGATGTAACGGTGATATTAGCGGTATGATATGACGCCGGTAACCAAAAGAACAAAGGAAAAATGGCTGCTTTTATTCCCAAAGCAATAAAAAACAACATGGCAGAGGTATTCATCAAAATAGATTGCTGATCATTGTTTAATATCTGTGCCAGATGTGCCATATTCAGCGTTCCGGTTTTTCCATATAATAAACCAAGTCCTGCTAAAAAAAATAGCGAAGCAATCAGGTTTAACGACATATATTTTATCCCTCCCTCAAGCTGTTCTTTCTTTGAACCCATGGTGATAAGTACAAAGGACGACAACATCATTACCTCCAGCCATACATAGAAATTAAATACATCTCCTGTAATAAAAGATCCATTAACGCCCATCACCAGGGCAAAAAAGAAAATAAAAAACCTTGAAAACTTAGGTTTGTTTCCTATAAAGTGATATGCAAAAATTGAAATTGAAAATACAAGAAAACCAGAGGTTAACAACATCAGGCTACTCAGATAATCTAAAACCAGGCTAATGCCAAAAGGTGCTTCCCAACCACCCATTTGCAATACAAGCACATCTTGTTTTCTTACCTGAAAAAAAAGATACACCGCTACCACAAACAAAACCGTACTACCTGCTATTCCTATCCATTTGGCATAAACAGAAGACCTTATAAAAATTAAAATAATTATAAGTGTAAACGGGATTAATATGGGTAGCGCAATTTCTATCATATCTTACTGGTCTGTATTTATTAATTCATCCGAATCATCAGTAGAAGTGGCACTAAAAAATTTAGCCTTTAAGGCAAGAGTGAATATGACAATGCCAAAGCCTATAACTATTGCCGTTAACACCAAAGCCTGTGGTAACGGGTCAGCCAGAAGATTGGGATCCGGTTCATGTTCATTAATAAATGCCGGTTTACCATGAATAATCCCTGCCGAAAGAAACACAAGCAAATTAGTAGCATTACTCAGAAAGATGATACCGATAATAAACTTTAAAATGCTTCGCCGTAATATTAAATAAACGCCCCCGGCATATAATAAACCTGTTAATGCTGATAATAATATTTCCATTATTTTTTGGTTGAAAGCGTGAATAAAAACATAAGGGTAACCCCCATTACCGCAATAAATACGCCCAGGTCGAACAACAAAGGAGTACCCAGCTTTATTTCTCCAAAAACGGAGGAATCAACAGACAACCAAGCTCCCTGCATTAACGGAGCACCGGTCACAATACTTGGTAAAAAACTCAATAACACACATAATAGCCCCACTCCCATATATGATTCCGGTCGTACTTTTAACTGTTGCTTTATCTGATCACTTGTGAAAGCCAGACTGTCATAAACAATATAAAGTGCAGCTAAAAGACCTCCAATAAATCCGCCGCCCGGTTGGTTATGTCCCCTAAACAGCGCTATAAATGCGAACAACAAAAATATTATCCTTAAATATTTAGAGGCTATTTGTAATATAATTGAATTCATTTCCCTGATTTTTTAAGATTCAACAAGGTAAAAACACCTAGCGCAGCTATCACCAGCACAGTGACTTCTCCCATAGTATCCAGAGCCCTAAAATCAACCAATATTACATTCACCACATTTTTACCATAGGCTTTTACTGCGCTATTTTCTACAAAATAATCGGAGATGGAAGGGTGGATATCTACATTAATGGCTTTCAATGCTAAAAAGGTCATGATTACACCAAAACTTAAAGCTATAACAGCATCTCGAATCTTTGTGGAACGTCCTGATAACTTAATAAAGTTTGGTAATCTCCGCAGTACAAGCACAAACATCACTACCATTAAAGTTTCTATAATAATTTGTGTGATGGCCAAATCAACAGCACTATAATAAAGATAAATAAGTGAGATACCGTACCCTGTTACGGCCATTGCTGTTACCGTAAAAATGCTGTTTTTTGAAAACACACTCATTAGAGCCGACAGTGTAATAATGACCACTAAACCTGAGATATAAAAAGGACGTAGTGTAAAGTCCGAATTTATTTCCCAACCTCTGTTCATGTATAATTGAAACGACAAAAGAAGAGAAGTAAAAATGATAATGGTGATAATGTAATATCGATTATACCCATGCTGAATCAAATGCGTATTCTTTGAAGAAAAAGTAATGAATTTCTCCAATCCTGTTGAAAACACCCTTGTAAAATCTATTGAGAATAAACGATTATTAATACGCTGCCAGGCACTAATGGCTCCTTTATTATTATATATAAAGATAAAAAGCAATGTGCCTCCCAAAACAGTTATAATGCTTATGCCCAGTATCAGATTAAACCCATGCCATAACTTCAATTTTAACTGTATATCATAACCTCTTATAATGCTTATAGCCGGTTCGATGAGGGTAGCTAATAAATCAGGAAATAAACCTAAACCCAAACTTAATAACGCCAATATTCCAGGACTAATTAAAAGGTATTTATATTTGCTTAAGGCAGATGTAACATCCATCCTGGATTCTCCCCAAAATATTTTAAACAACAGAAGGAATGAAACCGCCACCATAAAAACATTAGCCGTTACACCGAGCACAATCAGAAGAGAAGAAACCCATGGAGACTCAAACTTAGCTTCATAAATCAGCTCTTTACCAATAAAACCCAGCATCGGTGGTATACCGGCCATCGATAATAAGGCAAGCATAGCAATAATAAAACCCCAGGGAGTATGTTTGATTAGACCGCCAAATTTATACAGGACTCTTGTACCTGAAATTTTGGTTAAAAAACCGGCAAGCATAAAAAGTGCTGCTTTGTAAAAAGCATGCACGAATAAAAAGACCAAAGCTGCTTTAACAGATAACTTAGTATCAATGCCCAATAACAAGGTAAGAATACCCAGTGCACTGATTGTAGTATAAGCCAAAATCAGCTTAATATCTATTTGCGTAACAGCCACATAAGCACCAACAAGCATGGTTAAAGCACCAATAACAGAAACAATATATGTCCATTCTATTGTTCCGCCAAGTACAGGATATAAACGCATCAATAAAAAGATACCCGCTTTTACCATAGTGGCCGAATGCAGGTAAGCACTAACCGGTGTAGGTGCCTGCATAGCTCCCAGTAACCAAAAGTGAAATGGAAATTGAGCCGACTTGGTAAATACTCCTAACAACACCAGAACTAAAGCAGGAAAATACTTATTATCACTTCTAATAACATCGGCATTCTCAAGCCAAACCGATAGTGAATAACTATCTACAATACTCCCGATTAGTATAATACCCACAAACAAGCACAACCCCCCAAAACCTGTTACAAATAATGATTGAAAAGCAGCCTTTCGGGCCTGCTCTTTCTCGTTAAAAAAACTAATAAGCAGAAAAGATAAGATACTGGTTAACTCCCAGAATATGAAAAGCTGAATAAAATTAGATGAAAGCACTAAGCCCATCATAGAGCCGCTAAACAGGGTTAGGTAGAAATAAAATCTTGCTGTACCTGTATAGCTTTTCATATAAGTTTTGGCGTAGACAAAAACCAAAAAACCAATAAAGGAAATCAGTAAAGCAAAAATCAGACTCAGACCGTCAAGTGTAAATTCTAAATTCAATTCAAGGTGGGGAATCCAGGCAATAGATTGATTTATTACATGGCCCGCCGCTATGTTAGGTAAATAGTTTATAAAAAAAGCAAAAATACCCAACTGTACCAGCGCAATCAAAAGAGGGGTTTGTTTTGATATGTTTTTAGGTATCAAAAATAAAGCAAAAGCCAACACTAAATATAAAATCAGTATTATAAGCATACTTCATTGTTTAAACACTATTTGACAGAAACCGGCACAAAAATCAACTCCAAATAATTATTCAGGAGCTTTATAAACAAACATCAATTATTTCAATTTGTTGATCATTTTAGAATTATTACCAGATATCTTTCTGTTTGCATTTGTTTAAAAAATGCATTAAGTCTTTAGCCTAACCCCAAACTTATTCAACAACTTATACATTGAGAAAAAACAAATGCATATAAATCCCCTTTTTATGCCTGAAGGACGAAAGAACAAGAAGCTTAAATGTCGAATTCTGATTTCGCCTCCGATTCTCTTCAATATACCTTTTTTTAATGTAATAGTAAATGGCAGGTTGATGATTAAAAAAATTATTGTCTATATCTCTCACTAAAATTCAATCCCTCCACCCTTTACAGATGGATGTGATTTCCTTAACTTATAGAAACTTATTATCTAAAATTATCAAACCATGACACATTCTGTGAGAAAAGGAATGGGCTCTGTCCCCTATTCCGACAATGGAAACTCAGGTGTAACCTTTAGAGTTTGGGCACCTTTTGCACAATCAGTAGCTGTTGCCGGCGATTTTAATCACTGGTCTACCAACCAAAACCAACTTGTTTCTGAAGGAAACGGATACTGGTCGGCAGATATCGCGTCTGCCCATAAAGGCGACGAATATAAATTCGCCATTAAAAACCAAAATGGAAACGGCTCAGCTCCGTTAATATGGAAAACAGACCCTTATGCCAAACAGGTTCACGACAATGATCCCAATTATAATGCGGTTGTTGTTGAAGATGATTTCGATTGGGGAAGCTCAACCTTTAAAATGCCAAAATGGAACGAACTGGTCATTTACGAGCTTCACGTGGCTTCATTTAACAGAGATCCTCATGCTCCCGGTAATTTAAATACCCTCATCAGTAAGTTAGATTACCTGGCAGCATTACACATCAATGCCATATTATTACTTCCGGTTTATGGAGTTGCAGGTCCTTACTCAATGGGCTACAACACCGCTTTGCCTTTTGATATTGAAAGCACTTTTGGCGGACCCAACGAATTTAAGCGCCTGGTAAAAGAAGCCCACCAAAGAGGCATAGCTATTATCCAGGATATTGTTTTTAATCATTTTGGTCCTGAAGATTTAGATAAATGCTTATGGCAATTCGATGGCTGGAGCCCGCATGGCAAAGGCGGCATTTATTTTTATAATAACTGGAAAGAAAAAACAGCCTTTGGTTCACGGCCCGATTTTGGTCGCGGTGAAGTTCGGCAGTACCTGCGCGATAATATTATGATGTGGATGAAAGAATATCGTGTGGATGGTTTCCGCTTTGATTCCACGGTAAATATCCGTAACGCTTACGGCAATAATAACGGGTATGGTGATCTACCCGAAGGCTGGTCACTGATGCAATGGATCAACAACGAGATTCACAGTCGTATGCCGTGGAAAATCAGCATTGCCGAAGATCTCCAAAATAATGCATGTATTACCAAAGACACCGACCTGAATGGGGCTGGTTTCGATTCGCAATGGAACAGTTATTATTTTCATAAACTACATGATGCATTAATAACACCCAAAGACGAAGACAGAGATATGGAAGGTGTAAAAAATGCCATCAGTTTTTTACATGATCATCAGCTAACCAAGAATGTTATTTACATTAATAACCACGACGAATGTGCGAAGATAAACAAGAAGCACCGCTTACCTGATAACATTTGGATGGGTAATGCCGATTCGTGGGTAGCACGAAAACGAGCGACTTTAGCTGCCGGTATTTTATTTACCTCTCCCGGTATTCCTATGATATTTCAGGGAGATGAGTTTTTTGAATGGGGACAGTGGGCCGATAATGAATCCATTGACTGGAGCAAGAGAGATAAGTTTTTCGGAATAGTTAATTTGTATAAAACCCTGATTAAGCTTCGCAGAAACTGGCACAACAACACGCGTGGCTTAAAGGGCGATAATATCAATGTTTTTCATGTAAATAACACTGACAAACTTATTGCTTATCATAGATGGAACATTGGCGGGAAAGGTGATGATGTGGTAGTGATAGCCAATTTTGCCAATAAACGATACTCCGGATATCAAATTGGTTTCCCTAAAGGTGGTTATTGGCATGTCAGGTTTAACAGCGACTGGAATGGTTATTCTCCTGATTTTTCTAATACCCCGGGATATAATACCATGGCACATCATGGAGGTGCTGATAATTTAAATTACCACGGAAATATAGGTATTGCACCATATAGCTTGCTGATAATGTCTCAGTAATAAGTGCAAATAAGTCAAAAGCCAATATTCTCCTCCTCTTTAAAAGGAACTACTCTTTATACACATTAAAGTTTAACCCGGAATATGCATTAGCTAATCTATTGCACATTGAAACTACTTTAAAACAAATCGTTTTACTCACTTGCTTCAACTCACCATAGCGGTGCTATGCCTTGTTTCAGTAAGTGTTTGTTTTACCTGCCTACCGGACAGGCAGGTTGCATTTTCAATGTTCATAACGAAAATCTAATGCATAATCCGGGCAATGTCGTTTAGTTAAGAAATTCATTTCATGAATTTCTTAAGAATGGGACTTTGTCCCATACCCTACTTCCTTTTTGTCATTGCCACAAAAAGGAAGCAAAAAAGTCTAGTCGAGGAGAATGCCAACCCGCTCTTCCCGATTGTTTATAATTCTATAGAAGTAAGTGTTCTTTCAAACACAAGGACAAGCCCCTTCTATGAATTTTATAACAATCGGAAATACACTGCCTCCATTGGCCTTCAACTCCTCGACGGGCCTGCGCGCCCCTTTACTATCGTGAGTTAAAATGTTTTAAACAGCTATGATATCCTTAACTAAACGACATTGATAATGCGGGTTAAAACGAGGAGGAGAAAACAATTACTTCTCTTGTAGAGCCTGTTGTTTAAACTTTATGCCATCCCATCCATAAGTGATAAAGTTTCTGATATTTTGGTGATCATCTCCTTCAGGGTTTTCAAGTACATCCTGTGTATAATATTTGCCAAAACACATCAACGTTTCTTCCTTGTTAAAGTTCTGCAATTTTGCAAAAGCAAAAAGTTTACACGAACCGTTATTTTGGTTTTCTTCATTGGTTACATTGCCATTCACAAACTCAGTTGGTTCAAAATTGTATAACTCTTCAACAACTGCCATTGTATCTGTAAATTCAATACTTGTTGGCTTATTGGCCAGTTTATCTTTAAAAGCTGCTAAATCCATAATTTTAAAATCTATTTTTCGTTTTTATTCTTTTAACCCGCAATATGCATTAGAAAATCTATTACACACTGAAATCACTTCAAAACAAGATACTTTGCTGCTTCACATCAACTCACCAGAACGATGCTATGCCTCATTTCAGTAAAGCCTTGTTTTATCGTGCTTTCAATGTTCATGACGAAGTTCTAATACGATAATCCGGGTTTAATTATTCAAAACCCGCCAAATTTATGGAGTTTTAATGAAGCTACGAAACTGATGGCCTGTCAATTTATAAAGTACAAAGGATGACATGCTCGTACCACAATTGCTTACCGCCCTCCTATATACCTGATTGTGTTCTGTTTAAATCATCACAAAAAGATTCAATACTTGAACTCCTCTTAAAAAAATAAAACCACACCTTGTTTTGTAGCAAAAAATGCTTTGTTTTGTAGCCTTAGAATTTTTAAAAAACAGATTATGCTAGGTAAATATATACGCTTAATTATCGCTGTTGTACTTTGTTCGGCAGCTGCGTTTCTTTTTGTAAACGGACTTGTTGGATGGGGAGTTACAGCCTTAATTGTAGCTGCTTTCTTTATCTTATTTCATTTTAAAAATGAGTCAAACCTTCTTGCTTTTTATTTTATACGTAAGAGTAAATTTGATAAAGCAGATGCCATCCTGAGCAAGACAAAGAATCCTGAAAAAATGATTAAAAGTCAGGAAGCTTATTACTATTACCTGAATGGTTTAATTCTTTCGCAAAAGCACCAGACGTCAAAAGCTGAAAAAAGCCTGAAGAAAGCTCTTTCAACAGGATTGAGAATGAAGAATGACCAGGCCATGGCCAAATTAAATCTGGCCGGTATTTACCTTTCTCAGAGAAATAAAAAACTGGCGACCTACTACATTAAGGAAACCAAGAAACTGGATAAGAGAAAATTATTATCGGCTCAAATTAAGGAGATTGAAGCCATGATGAAACGTATTTAGTTTTCTTTTGATAGAACTAAAGTAGCCTAAATATTAAGTCGCAAGACAAAAGTATAAAGACATAAGATTTTGGTATTAACAAAGTGCCAGAATCTTATGTCTTTTTACTTAATTCTTTATTCTGAAAAGCTACTTTAATTCTTTGGTCATTATATTTTCAAATCGTGTATTACTTATGGGGTGATGGCTAATTATCTTGCCATTATAAATAATACAGAAGACCCCAAAAGCACATGGCGTATTCTGTGCTGAAGCTGAATCTTTTAAATCAATAAGATTGGTTGGAAGCTTAAACTTGTTTTTTGCAGTTTCAATAATGGCATTTACATTCTTCTCCGTGTATGGACACTGGGGAGAGCGAATAATGGTTAATCCTTCATTGTATTCCTTTTCTATATCTGTCAGGTGTGGCTTAAAGGTTGGATTTTCCGACTCCGGATTAAATTTAAAAACCAATAGGTCAAAGTCGGGTTTGGTATGATCAACTATTTCAAATCCTTTTTTTAAGAATAGCCTATTGTCAATCATAAATGAACCTTTACGTGTGACAATAGCCACCCCAAGCATATTTTGCGATTTAGCATCATTGATACATTCATCAATTAAAGAAGAGGCATAACCTTTCCCTTTAAACTCTTTCTTAAAGCCAACAAACACACAGTGTATAAACATGTAACCGTCTGCTTTTACCGGGCGGTGGGCGTATTCCCCGGGCAGGTACTCAAGCATACCCTGATAACTTCCGCTTTCTGAAAGAAGTACTTTTATTCTGAGCCCTTTAGGATAGTATTGATTAAACCATTCAATCTTACTTCTTAATTCTTTGTGCTTCTTCACATCTTTATATCCGCAAACACCATAATCCGCAATGTTTTCGGGTGTCAGGTCAATAACCTGTGCATCTGTATTCATAGTAAAAGTTTTTTATAACCTGTGATGATTTATCACTTCCTCATCATATGCATACCAAACCAGGCCAGCAAGCCAATGAGCACTGCCAATATAGTCCACAACCAGGCTTTATTCATAAACAAAGGTTTTGCTAAAGATTCCTTTGGAGCTATATACTCCTCTTCCATTAACTCTGCTACAGTTAGGGTATCCGGAATATGATTTGTAAAATGAGTAATGTCGTAATCTGGTTTAGGTGCACGAGAATTGCCATATGATAAGAAGTATTTGGCCGCCCCATTAAACCGCACTTGTAACTCATGTTCATATCCATAAACCGAAAAAGCATTAAAACTTAAAGGTTGGTTGTCGAAATTCTGAATTTGAACTTTAAGGTTTTGCAAGATGGTAGTTCTAAATTGAAAATCATTTTTTCCCAGTGAGTTTAAGGTTCCGGAGGCTAAACTGACATAATTATAAATCCAACCCTGCTCTGTTTGCACACTATCCTTTACATATTTAATGGTAACCGGTCGATAATAATCCAAAGTATCGGCTACATTTATGTGCAGTCCGCTAACCGCCACAGGTTTCTCCATGTCAATGCTGATCTCTGTTAGTTTGTGCTTTTCATTCTGGCTGACTGTTGTTTTTGCAATGACGTAGTTTCTTTTCTTTCCCTTTACATACTCTTTTAGGACAACCCTGGCTTTATTTAAAGATGGTTTCTTTTTACTTTTTACCAATAAACGGAAATATTTGAATTGTACAGGAGAAAAATCCAATTTACAGTAGCGGAAGTCTATACTTCCTTTTTTCACCGACAGGATCCGGTAATTCTCCTCAATCATAAACCACTCCTGTTGATCATTACTCCCCTGCAGATTAACTTTCCAATCAAAATTATCCTGCTTAAAGTCGAGCTCTATCCGGTTAACCTTTTCAACTTGGGGAATCTTAAAAGTATAATAGTAACCATTCCCGTTACGCGTTTCATTCAAAAGTTTAAAATCAATATACCGAGCCTTAAACTCATCTTTCAACTCCTGCAACAAATAGGGTATTTCTATGGTATCGATATCTGCTGTAATCCCGTAGATGCGAATGTCAGCCATATTTGGAGACAGCTTACCAAACATTTCGTTGGGCAAAACGATTTTATGCCATGGCTCCGAAACACCCTTTATATCTCGTTTATACTTAAACTGATCTGTCTGTGCTTTGGCGAAAGAACAACACAAGATCAATAGAACGACCAATACTTGATTACTTATCCTCATCAGATACAATAGTTTTATACTTATTATATAAAAATGAAATAATTAGCAACAATACACCCAGCGACAGAAATACAATAATTTTTGAGATGGTGTTCAGGTGAGAAATATCGTAAAAGAACAGTTTAATGAGTGTGACACCAAAAACAGAAATGGCACCTACACGCAGATGCTTTTTCTTTTTCCACAATCCAATTACAATCAGACATAATGAATAAACACCCCACAAGATACTTAAGCCAAGTTTATACGATTGGGTAGAGTCTGCCATATCCATCCAATGAATTAATTCACTGCTTAAAATCCACAAAACAGAAATATACAACAAGTAATCAAAGGCTTTTTTTAAGCATCGTTTCATGAAATCCTGATGCAGGTATTTAGAAGTAGCATAAAGCGCCAGTGCCACAAACACCATCGAAATATATCTAATGCCGATATGGAAACTTCCTATCTTATAATACTCAGCCATATACTGTTCCAGATAATTTTCGCGTAACTCACTTAATGCATAAAGGCCAATCAATAAAAATCCGGCAATAGCCAGGGTATTTAAAGCAAGGTTAATATAACCTAACCGCTCATTACGTATTTTTTTAATATTAACAAAGGACAAAACTGTTACAAACAACAAGGTGTAATTGACCAGCCAAACAACTTTAAAACGATTTAAATCATGGTTCCAATATTTACTTGAATACGTTGTTCCTTCCTCATTTATCGATATAGCTGAATCGGTGTACAACTGATACCAGTAGTTATCAATCTCTATTCGAATGGCATAATAAATAGAGAAAATAAGGATGGCCGGTATGGCAAATGAAACAAGCTGTGCCAGTTCTTTTTTATCGTGTAAAACAGAAGTGTAGTTTTTGTTTCGGTTGACTAAATGCATAAAGGAAAATGCTGTTACAAACAATACCGAGGTAAGAAAAAGAATGTTAAAGACCGGGATTAAACGACCGGAGGGGTCATCCACGGAATATTGATGATATCCAAGGGCCCAGTCCTGACAAATACTGATAAAAGCTACCAGTATTAAAGGATACGACAATTGCTCATAAATTGAAACCGCTTTTGCACGGCCTATCCAAAATAACAGGAGGGCCTCTCCCAACCATAATAGTGTCACCCAGCTACCATCTAACTGTACCGGAATCGCAATACTCACAAAAACCAAAACCAGTCCGGTAATCAGATAAAACAAATTTTTGTCTGCTAATTTACGACGATACACAAATACACTTACCCCAGCATGAACAATAGCATTAAAAAGGGTGAACAAACCTAAAAGATGCTTCCCTGTAGCATGGCTCTCCAATATATCATATCCTATTCCGAAAAAGATAAAGGAGTTGACCAGTAATACTATAATCTCGTATGCATCAAACTTATGTTTTCCGGTTAATTTGTAGGCTATAAAGGTGGCATAAAAAGTGGCAAAAAACACAAATACAAACAGCAGAGATAAACTCAAATGCTCTGCCTGATCAAAGTCGGCCACATACCAAAACAAATAAATAACCCAACTTAAAACAAAGGATGTAAGGTAAAGTGGTTTCCACATTTTTTTGAAGGCGATAAACAGGATTCCAATGTTAATGATAGCGATATAACTAAACAACACTGCTGCTTTGCCCGGTTCAGTACTCAATAAAAACGGAACTGCATATGCACCCACCAAACCTATGTGTGCAATAACCTGCCTGTTGTAGCTTATGGCTGACAACACGGTAAAAGCGGTAAACACAGCCATGAGTATAAAGGTTAAAGTTTGCGGAATTAAGTCATAAAGACTATACGCAAAGTAGGTGATAAAATACATAATGGATATGGCTCCGCTTACCAAAACTGCGCTATAACCTTCGTACTTTGCTTTGAGTTTTATACCAAACCCCAGGAGCGTAACAGCCACCATATATCCCAAAACAATTCGGGTAAGCGGACTGATTAAATCGTGCTCAATGGTATATTTGGCACCGATAGCCACTCCAATAATGGTAATGACGATGCCTATTTTATTCATCAGATTTTCGCCTATGAATTTTTCAAGATCTGACTTTACCTTAAAAGGAGATGCTTTGGGAGTCTGAACATTTGGTGAAGCTTTATCTTTATTTTCCTCAGTTGTAGCTAAAACTTCTGTTTCCTGCTTTTCCAACTCCTCCTTCAACAAAGAAACATCACTTTTATCTTCTATAATTTCTGATACCGGTTCCTCTTTATCCGGTTGTAACTGCCCAATTTCATCCTGTAATTTGCTAATCTCACGAGCAAACTCATCCTGCCTGTTTAGCAACACTTCGAGCTTCTCATAGAGCCTGTCAATTTGGTTGTGGTTGTCGGTCATATTCTCTGGGTTTGTTAAGTCTGTATGGCCAGGCAAATCCTCTAATAAGCACCTGACAATATCTTTCAATCAAAGATACAATTTAATAAAGACCAATGACAATGAATAATATTTTGCTCATTGACACCTCAAAAATGAAATAGGGTTTGGGGCAACTTCCCAATGCAATATAAATCCCCAGATATTGTCTTTGCGTTTGAAATGAGATAACATCATCTGTCCAACAAATATTCAACCCGTTCAGGGTTGTTCATAACCATATTACTTTACCCTGCATTGCATACAGGGCTATTGATGTATAATCCCTTCAGGATTTTGTACAAAACCAAGGAAGCCGTACTACGGTTTTACCCTGAAAGGGCAATACTTAAATAACCCGGGGTGCAACCCCGGGAATGAACCACACTAAATCACAACCCTGAAAGGGTTGAACCTGGGGAATTAATCTATTAAACCACTGTAAAACAAAGATCCGTTCCCTATGTGTATAAGGAACGGATCTTTAAAAACAGATTTGCGTAAAGCACCCCAAGCTGGAAGAATTCTCAAGCCTGAACCATTACGCATAAATTCACACGCATAACACTTCACCTAATCTCCTGTGCACATGCAACATGACAACAGAATAATTTTTATTCAGGTAGGGTTAATATGCTACCCTTGTGTTTTTACAATTGAATCACATATATAAAACTATTCTAAAATGATGAAAAAAAAACTACTGCCACTATTTCTATTTCTAACAATTTCGCATTTATTTTTTGCACAAAGTATTGAAATTGGAGGTACAAATTATCCTACGCTCCAAGATGCTGTCTCAAACGCTGTTACTGGTGATCTAATTAATGTATCGGGCACAATTACCGAGAGCGCAGAAATTGTCATCGATAAAAACCTGACCATTAGAGGCGATGGTGCTACAACCACAACATTACAACCATCATCAACAACACCTGATGCCAACAGCGTACCAACGCATACCAATATTAATAATGGTTTTATCACCATTAACAACTCAGCTGTTGTTACTATCGAAAACCTAACCATTAATAACGTTAAGCACGAAGATGTTAACAATAACAGAAAAAGTAAAGGAGCACTCACCTTTGTCAGCAATGCTGAAATCACACTCAAAAATGTTATTGTGGAAGACTGCTGGACAAACGGACCGGGAGGTGCCATTTATGCGCAAAACATGACCTCTGTAAGTTTGGAGAATTGCGTTTTACGAAACAATCATGCTGACAATTCAGGAGGCGCAATGTTTGTTCAAAATAATTCCGTAAGTACAACCAAATCATTCTCTATTAAAAACTGTTTGTTTGAAAATAATTTTGCCACAACCATAGGTGGTAAAGGAGGTGCCCTGGGAATGGCCACCAAAGACCATACGGCCATATTAAACGGTGAAATTACCCGAAGTACATTTTTGGGTAACGATGGATCAAAAAGCATGGAGGCCATATATTTTAACGGAGAAGGCCTTAATGTGAACCTTTATAACAATACTATTGCCTACAATGCTACCGGCTGGGCTTTATATTTTGCAAAAACACCTCAAGCAGTTGATATGAGTAACAACATCATCATGAATAATGATGTGGATAATGATATTGAAAAAGATCATACTATAGTAACCGACTTAAGCTGGCTTACTTTTAGCAATAACATAGTAGAAAACATTGGTGCTGAGTTTGCCAGTCTGGATATTCCAGAAAACAACAGTTACTTTAATGTAAACCTAACTCAAATAGGTATTGAAGATGCCTTAAATAGCGATAACTATCTTGATTTACTCAACACCTCTTTGGCCATTAACAGTGGAAAAACCATTGCCGGTGTTACAGATGGTTTTATGTCAACAGCTCCGGATATGGGTGCCAAAGAATCTGAATTTACGGAAGTGGCCACCTCTACTTCTATTATTTTAAATCCGTTGTTTAATGACAACATGGTTTTTCAACAAAATATCACGGCGCCAATATGGGGAACCGGTAATGCCGGCGAAACCATAAATATTGTATGTTCGTGGGGCGCCAATGCTTCTACTGTTGTGGGTGAAGATGGTAAATGGAGTGCTGTGGTAGAAACGCCTGTGGCTACTCCGGGACAAACCGTTTCTTATACCGTAACTATCTCGGATGATGGTGGAGATGTAGTACTGAACAATGTATTGGTGGGAGAAGTCTGGATTTGTTCGGGACAGTCGAATATGGTGATGCCCATGTCACCCGAATACGATAAGGATGGAAATATAACTACTGTAGGATGTAACAATTACGAAACAGAGATTGCCAATGCCAACTACGACAATATTCGCTTTTTTTATGTGAAAGGTAAAATATCTGATACACCCCTGGAGACTGTTACCGGCACCTGGAAGCCTGTGACTTCAACAACTGTAGTGGAGGAACATGAAAAACTTTCGGCGGTGGCTTACTTTTTTGCCCGTGAACTGCAAAAAGATGAATACTTAAATATTCCTATTGGTCTTATTCAGGCAGCAGTGGGCGCTACCGGTGCGCAAATATGGACTTCGAGAGAAGCCTTAAGCGCCGATGCCGACTTAAAAGCATTCTACCTGGATGAGTCAGATTACCAGAGTAGCCTTGAAAACGGACATCCGGACAAAACCTATAAGGGTGGTAGTTATTCTACCAAACGCTACAACGGCATGATTCACCCATTGGTCCCGTTTGCCATTAAGGGTGCTATTTGGTACCAGGGCGAAAACAACCGATACGAATACGATCGTTATACCAACCTGCTTTCTACCATGATGACCGACTGGAGAAGCTTATGGAATATCGGAAATTTCCCATTCTACTATGTAGAAATAGCACCATGGACCAATATTTCACTGAATCAGGAGTATGCCAATAGCGGTTTGGTGATTAGTGCCCTGCAAAGAGAAGCCATGGCCGAAGTGCAAAATGTGGTACCTAATGCTGCCTTGGTTACTGCGCTTGACCTGGGCGAAAAATCGGATATACACCCGCCACATAAACAAGAGGTTGGTTTACGTTTAGCGCTAATGGCGCTTAAAAAAACATATGGTTTTGACCTTGTATATACCGGACCCAAACTGACTTCCTATAATATTGAGAACGATAAGATTCGCTTGTACTTTGAAGAAGATGGTATCGGAAGTGGGTTAGTGGCTGATGGCGGTGATCTTAACCATTTTAAAATTGCCGGCGCTGATGATGTATATTATGAGGCAACTGCCATTATCGATGGAAATACAGTACTGGTCTCCAGCCCGTCAGTTCCTAACCCGGAAAATGTAACCTACGGATTTGACAATGCACTGGATCCTGCTCCAACCTTTAAAAATGCAGAGGGTATTGCTGCTTTCCCTTTCAGAACGATAAATATTGGAGCCCCTTCTTTACCCACATCAATTGAATATACCGATGACAATACGGTAGTTATCAACCAAATTTCTAATGGTTTTGAAATTAAATCTACAGAAAGTATTAAAAGTATTAATGTGTTTAATATAAACGGGCAGCTTGTATTGAATAAACCAAGTGTTGGCTCCAATAAGGTATTTCTAAATACTGAAGAATTTGGTAAAGGAATATTCTTTATTAGTGCAATAACAGTTAATGATTACACCTTTACAGGGAAAGTAATTAATTAGGTTTTTATCATTGTTTTGGGTTTTGAAATGCAATGGGCCTCCGGGTTCGTTGCATTTTTTTTGTGTTTATATTTTCATTCCACGGGGTGAATCCCGTGTCTATTGATGAAAAAAGACAAAAGACTGTTTTATTGGGCTGTCTGCCCAAACCCGACTGACTTCTCTTTCCTTGATGAAAGAAAGTCAGCTGAGGCCACAAAAACAGTATATTTCAAAGGTTAATTGTAAACATTAAGAGCTATTCTTCATAAAGAAAATTAATCCCTGCAAATAAATAGCAGCGTTGGCCTGAACAATAGTCCGGGCCGGTGATGGCTAGAAACAGAGATCCGTTCCCTATGTGCATGATGTACATAAGGAACGGATCTTAAGATAACATTTTATTTAACCCTTCAGGATTTTGCGAAACCACGAAAGTGGTTTAAAGTGAATAGCCGCGGATAAAATCCGGGGTAAACAGATCATGTAAATCAGGAATCCTAAAGGGATTCAATGACTAATTGCAGTTCTCATCAAAGTGAACCCCTTTTGTGTTCGAGGTTTTATGAATATAAAACAACTGTACATCAAGGGAGTCAACTCTCCTCCTTAATTAAGGAGGAGTACGGTGAGGTACGAACCGGGAGGTGGTTTTCAATACTTATTACCTATTAATTTGAAAGACATACTGTAAAAGGCCTAAAACCACCTCCCCTCTCCTACGTCGAGGTACTCCTCCTTTTAAAGGAGGAGAGTCGATTCCTACCATATAAAACACTATAGATCTTAAACCTTTTCTACCCATGTGATGAGCCCCGTGTCTGGTGATGAAAGAAGACAAAGCTTATGCTAAAACTGTATTTATTGGGCTGTCTGCCCAAACCTGACTTCATTTTTACATTGAGCAAAACAGAATACTTTTTTAAGAGTGGCAGAAACTGTAAACGAATATTTACAGCCCTTACAAATAAAAAACAGGATTGAAATCGTATATTTGGGAAAAGAATAACTATGTATTTAGACAAGTATATATACGAAATTAATGCCTTATGTAAAGCTTATAAGGTGAAATCTCTATATGCTTTTGGTTCGGTATTAACTGATAAATTTGGTCCAAATAGTGATATTGATTTAGTCATTGATATTGACTCTAATGATCCGATTGATTACGCTGAAAATTATTTTGACTTTAAATTTAAATTACAAGAGTTAATTGATAAACCAATTGATTTACTTGAAGAAAAAGGGATTAAAAATTCTCATCTAAAAAGTAATATTGAAAGCTCAAAATTTAAATTATATGAAGCCTGAAATATTAACCTGTCTGGAAGATATCCAACGTTCTATAGAAGAGATTTTTGATTTTCCTGCTCGCGCGGATTTAGCACAGCGTAATCCGTGTTACCTTTAATTTACATTTTTCTTTTTAAAACGATATACCTTCGAAATACAAAATAAGGATTTGAAATCCAATCTGTATAAACAAACAAAGTCACGCATCAAGGCAAAAGGACACCGTCTTAATTCAGGTTAAAACCGCTCTGTTATTTACAATTCATACCACAGGATAAATCCCGTGTCTATTGATGATAGTAAGAAAGTTTAAAAAATAATATTCAAACCATCCTGGGCTGTTTATAAAAATGCTACGTATCCCTGCATTACATACAGGGCTATTGATGTTTAATCCTTTCAGGATTTTGCGAAACCACGAATGTGGTTTAATATGAATAACCGCGGATAAAATCCGGGGTAAACAGATCATGTAAATCAGGAATCCTAAAGGGATTCAATGACTAATTGCAGTTCTCATCAAAGTGAACCCCTTTTGTGTTCGAGGTTTTATGAATAAAACAACTGTACATCAAGGGAGTCAACTCTCCTCCTTAATTAAGGAGGAGTACGGTGAGGTACGAACCGGGAGGTGGTTTTCAATACTTATTACCTATTAATTTGAAAGACATACTGTAAAAGGCCTAAAACCACCTCCCCTCTCCTACGTCGAGGTACTCCTCCTTTTAAAGGAGGAGAGTCAATCCCTACCTTATAAAACACTATAGATCTTAAACCTTTTCTACCCATGGAATGAGTCCCGTCTATGTTGATGAAAAAAGGCAAAAGCTATTGATTTATTTTAAAAGACTGTTTTATTGGGCTGTCTGCCCAAACCCGACTGACTTCTCTTTCCTTGATGAAAGAAAGTCAGCCAGACTGCCGACTGGCAGGCAAAGAAATTATTTCATGATTTTTGCATCGCTCAGCATCCACTGTTCCAGCTGGTTGAGCATACCGGCTGCATAAACACCACCAATAAGCGAACCTATGGAACAACCCGAAAAAGATTTTATTTCGTAATTATATTATATCGCATTATTACCAACAATTAATTGCTTACTTAAAAACTCTTTAAATTTAATGAACCATTTGCATAGGGCACAATAACTACCCTATGCTACATTACGCTCAGAACCTTTGTTTTCCTCAGTACGTTTCTTGAATTCGGATGATTAATACTTAACAAATTGTTGGGCAACAATTCCATCCGAACCAACAACCTTTATAACGTATATCCCTTTTGCGAACTCCGATACATTAATCCTTTTCTGATTCCCCATCTGATTTATCACTAACTCTCCAGCAGACGAGAATATTTGAATCTTATCTACATACCCATCATAAGAAATAGTTAACCAATTTTCAACTGGATTTGGAAAAATAAGCCCCGATTCTGACTTTGATTCACTAAGGGAAGTCGGAACACAATCCCAAAAACTCAGTTCTGTAACTAACACTACATCACAACAATTGCCTGTTTCAACCTTGTCGTAATAGGTCCCGCTTTCGGTTTGAAAAGCACCTTCTAAATAAATAAATTCCCCTTCGCATAGGGTAATTGTTTGGTGGATATTATTTTCATTACAATCCGTATGATTTGTGCGAATACCAAAACCAGTACCAAACCAAACATGACCTTCAGTATCTGTTGAAAGAGATCTTACTTCATCACTATGCCAATCTTCACTAATTAATTCTAAACTATTTGTAGCTATATCATAAATGTAGGCTCCTGATCTAGCTCCAACCCACAACTTGCCTTCTGCAGCTTTTTCTATATAATAGTAGTAAGCATATTGCGATCCATGCGCATAAAACTGAAACGCATTACCATCATATTTCAACAATCCTCCATCACAACCAAACCAAATTTCTCCATCATCACTCACTTCGCCTCCATATACATAATTCACCGGCAAATCTGTTTTAGTCAAATAGCTTGTAACTACATTGTTCTCAATTTTAGTAATTCCATATAACGATGTAATCCAAACAATATCTCCTTGAAATACTATATCCTTAGCATAGTTACTGACTAGTCCATCGTCTTCTGTAATCATGTCCCATCCTGAACCATTTTCTATAGCAACACCGCTCCCCCAGGTTCCAACATATTTAGTATCATTATTTGACGTGATAAATTGATGCGAATGACCAAAATCATGCGTATCAACTAAACTCAGTTCTTTTGTTGCATTATCAAAAGAATAATTCAGCAGATAATCGCTTGTGCATACCCAGATATCATTATTCTCATCTATCATTAGGTCATAAATAAGCTTATCCTTAATTAGTTCATGGTCGAAATTAAACCATCGCCCATTTTGATATAAAGACAACCCTCTGTATGTGCATACCCAAATTTGACTACCATGAAATTTTATAGATTGAATTCTATTATCTGTTAAACATGGTTTAGAATATAAATACCATTCATTATTATAGTGACAGATACCTTGGCTTGAACTCAACCACATTTTTGCCTGAGAATCAATTAGGATGGACCCCAAAAAGACAGGAATATTGGGGTCTCCTACTTTTTCATAGTTACTCACGTCTAACTCAAAACCACCACCTTCAGGTATATCATGAATATTAATTTTACATAGCCCATCATTATATGATGTCATCCATAGGGTATCATTTGCATCCAAGGCCAAATCTTCCACAGAACTAGATTCATATATTCTTCGCAATTTAGTCTCAGAGTATATATATAAGCCATCCCAACCTGCCACAAATATGGTATCGCCTGCAATTAAAATTTTAGAAACATCAAAAGGTTCATCGGCTAATTCATCAACTTCTATATTATGTACTTCATCACCTTCAACATATCCAATTCCATACATATGATACCCAATCCATAATTTACCGTCTCGATCAATATCAAGGGCAGTAACCCGATTATCAACTAAATTATCATTTGTTTTATTGAAATTCTCCCATCGATTGTTATTGTACCTATATAGTCCACTTCCCCATGTTGCCACCCAAAGTATGTTTTGACTGTCAACCTTAACATCCATCACTCCATCATCAGGGAAGTTAATATCTACCATCACTTCATTCTCAAACTGATAAAGTGTACCGTTTCCATATATCCATATAATAGAGTCGCCTTGAGGCATTACCCTTTGAATTAATGAAGTCTCTACCTTGTTTTCCAGATTAAAGGTGGAATTATTGATGTCAGAACTATTTTCTACTTTATAATATCCAGTGTTGAGAAATACATAAATAGAATCATTCTTCCCTTCTACTATTTCAATAATCTGATTTTCATTAAAATAAGTTTGTGGAAAGTTGGTGTTTAATTGCCCATAACTATGTACAGAACAAACGAAAATGAATAAATAAATAAAATTTACAAGTTTCATAAATTAGGTTTGATGAGGTGAGATATGAAATAACTTTAAGTCTTTGGTGATCTTTTCCTTTTCAATTACTCTACTGAGTGTCTTTAATGTTAACAATAGATATAAAACACTCTGATAATTCCTTATTAACTACACATATAATAGTGCGATTACATATTGAAAAATTTTCACATAGTTAAATATAATATCATAAATCAACAAATTAATTCACAACAAATATTTAAACCTCATGAACAAAAAGTATTGTTCTATAAGAAGAGAAAAGAAAATCAAGAAATATAAAAGTAGGTTACAAAATATCAATCGACAAAACATTTGAATACATATATCGTTTGTTTTGTTTATATAATAATATTATCTTATCGTTTCTTTAAAACTAAACAGATACCCCTAAGGCCGGACTTTTCCGGTTGAGTTTTGGCGAACAGCACCAGAAAATATTGGCCTGTGGGTATCTGAAGTATTCACAGTAAAAATATAAAATTATGACAAAACAGGAAGCTTATGATGCTGTTCTGGAGCAAGCCAAGGCTGTTTCACCTGAATTAATCCAAATTCCTTACATGCCTGTTGGCGTTTACTTACAAGAAGCTGAAGACTTGCACAATTGGAGCCTTACAGACAAAGACCTTTTAATAGGCGCAGGTGTTTTGGAAACTTCATTAGAAGAGTTGGACATATTGTGTGGAGCCACCAGGCAGGCACAAAGTAATTGGTCGGAACAAAAGAAATTAAATGACCAGGCCATAGAACAATGGGCAGAAGAGTCGCCCAGAGCTTTTGATCTGAAAGACCAACTGATACATACTTTTAGATATGCCTACAGAAAAGACAAAAGAATTTTAAGCCGGGTAAGCGAAATTGCCGAAGGTGGCGGTATTGATGATATGATACAGGACTTAAGTGATTTGGAAGTAATGGGTAAAAACAATCCTGAACCCTTACAACAAATTAACTTTGATATGACCCTGGTTGATAAAGCAGGACTGCTATCGGATGCCATGGCAGACTTAAGAGCCGAAGCCAACGGCGAAAAACGAAATGCCAACGAAGCACTGGAGATCAGAAACCAAATGTACACCCTGCTAAAAGAAAAAGTAGATGAAATTAGAAGCTGCGGTAAATACCTTTTTTGGCGCGATGCCAAAAGACTAATTGGTTATACCAGCGAATACAACCGCCGAAGAAGTAATTAATTTCTGCATTTGTAAAACTCTTCCCTTTGGCCCTGAGGCCAGGGGGAAGTACCATGCGAGAAGCATGGGGATGGGGGTGATAATTTCGCCACAACACTAAAAATTCTCCCTACAATAAATCTCTTTTTTTCCACTCTGCACCGTAATAAAACCTCTGTAACCCGCATCAGGACACACCAAAATGATGCAGGCCGCGTAAAAACGATGCAGCGTCATTTCAAAATCATGCAGAGCTGCTCTAAACTCATGCAATACCCCGCGAAACTTCTGCAGCATGACACCAAAACCATGCAAGGCCTCAGGAAAAAGATGCAACCCAGCTCCAGAATCGTACAGAGGGCTATGAAAGTTATGCAGAACAGAAAGAAAGTTGACTGGATGTAGTTAGAATGATGTGTACTACATAATTAACTCTTTATAATATTTAAGTTTAACTCATATATAACAAACCCAATCTATTTATATGATTACTAAGCTTAACTTGTATTTCATTTACTAATTTTTCCTTCACGCGAAAACAAGCAGGTAACTTCTCTAATTTATTTGATCTAACTCCATATAAATATCGAAAATCAAATAGGAACACATAGCTTGTACCTTTAAACCTAAAAGAGAAATCACTGATATAATTGTAATCTCTTTTTTTGTCAAACCAACCAACCTTTTCCGATGGTATTAATACTCCAGGAAGAATCCTCTCCATTTTAACTTTCTTTTGAGAATGATCACATAATGGGGTTACCACAGTTTCTATGTAAAAACCTGTTTTACTGATATAATTAATAAAATCAGAATCATTATTTTTCAAAGAAGAATTAATTATCTCATTAAAATCCTTCCTTTTAACAGTTAATTCGGCACTTATCAAATCAATACAGGTTCTTCCTTTTTGCTTAGCTTTCTCAAGAACACCTTCCTTTTTTTCTATTGGAATTTTGTTATTATTATTTATAGATTCAATATGCTTCTCAAAAGCTATCTTTTTTTCCTCAATTCTATGTTTTAATATCTCGACATGCATGTATGTACTACCTGGCATACCAGTATTACAGTTTTGGTATGACAAATGAAGTTGTTCATTCATTTTTGCAGAAAAATGCTCATTCTCATTACCATTATTTACAACAAGATTCTGTAATTGACCATTGAGTCTTTGCTGCACATTTATCTCTAACTGATCTAACAACGCATGATTTAAGGTTGAATAAGCTCCTATTAATTGATCTTTGTGTTCATAATCAATAATCTTCTTGCCATAATATGCTGAAGACATCTTATACAGCAAATTCTTAGTATTCTCATTCCACAAATCATCATTTTCAATTAGTGATGTAAATCCATTTGTTATATCACCAGCAGAATCATTTATCAGTGATTCCCAAAAGAAAAAACCTTTCATTGAGTCAATATTACTTAACTCATCTGAAATTTTATTTTTTACTGTTTCAACGTCATTAATATTGTTTAAATGAATCTTGTCTAAGACTAAGTGCGCAAAAGGCTTTAAATAACTTAATGAATCCTTTTCAAACTCTTGTAATACAGCATCAGCAAAGCGCTTACTCTCGGTACTCCAAATAATCAAAAAGTAAGGTCCATTATTCTTTGATATAAGTTTCATTAGTCTTGAGAATACTGAAGAAACAATATTTCTAGGATTAACTGTTTCAGGAGTAATATCATGTTCTAACATCAGATCTAAAAATACTAATCTAATATTTTTTAATTGACTCTTAGGTAAATCCCTGCCTGCTTCATCTTGGTAATAACAAAAAGAAACTTGATCCTTCGATAATGCTGACATTAAATTTTTAACCTGTTCAGGTTTGTCATCAATAATAACGACTTTTCCATTGTTTGGTAGTATCATATTCATTTTTTAAGCTTTAAAACCACAACAGCTCCTTGTTTAAACTCTTCAGGTAGGTCATAGTCTCCAAAATCAGGTAATACTAACTTACCATTCATTAGTTTCATTATTTCATTTACAATATGTAATCCTAATCCCATACCACCATTCTTAGAAGAAACAAAAGGTTTAGTTACTTTTGATGTAGGAATATCAAAACCAGTCCCATTGTCAGCAATTATTATATCTAAATATCCATCTGAGTTGTCTACAATATCAAGAAACATTTTCTTCTTGTAAACCGCATCAATTTTCATTTCACGCTTATATTTTTTTTCCAACCAATAAATTGAGTTATCAATTATGTTAGTTAAAGCTCCCAACAACAATCTTTTTGCGCAGCTTACTTTTGGTAAATCACCCCTTAAATCATATTTCCTAAATAAGTCTATTTCATGCGTAAACAAACGATACTCATTATTAAATTCTGCTCCTTTCAACAATTCTTTTAAAGAAAATTCTTCTTCTCCTGTTTGCTTTAAAATTTCTGAGTAGTTTTTAATTAAATGACTCAAATGCTTTACTAAATCTTTTATTTTATCAGGAGTCTCTTCAAAACCAACTACTACCATAAGCTCCTTAAGAACTTTATGAACCTCGTGCATACCTACACTGAGAGTTAAGCCTGCACCTGCACTGGTTAAAAGTATTTCTTGGATATCATTATAATCTCGCTCAATTTCATCTAATTGACTTATTATTTCTGCACTGATAACAGAATCTTTTACTCTTTTAACAACAAACCCCTTCAATGAGGATAATCTAGAAGTTACTGGCTCTTGTTTATCTGTAGGATTGTACGTACGTCTTATATCATCCTTATCTGCATCTCTTAATGACTCTGCCAAACCTAGAACATATAATATTACTTCTCTAAAATCATAAAAAGCTTCGTTCTCGATAAAACCTTCTCTATTTGTCTTTTCTACTAACGCCTGACTGCATTCTCCTTTTAATTCAACAACAGCAAGTACAATGTTATTACTTAACTTTTTAGTAGGGGTATTCACTCTCCTACTATCTAAATTAAGCCAATCATTTCCTTTCTCTCCATATTCATTTATACGTAGTCCATCTCGATAAACTCTAACTCCCCCTTGTTCATCCAGATATTGCTTTAAAAGTTGTCTTCCCTGAACTTTAGATAATTCCAACAAAGTCTTATCTCTATCAAATATATAACCTTCAATTTCAATAGGTCCAATTCTTTTAGGTTCAGGAGAATCTCCATAGTTCTTTTCAAGGTTAACTGGATCTTCCTTTTTATTGCTTTTACAAACGGTAGATCTGTTTTGTACAAAATCATCTAAAAATGATACTGTCCTACCGTTTAACTTTGACATTTCATCCCAAGGAGTGAACCTGTATTCAAAGTCTATTATCTCAGTCCCTTTAATTTTTGACTTGAAGTAAAATAATGCATAATCTTTAACATCTTCCCACTTAGGCATTCCCTCAAAAAGATTATTATTATCAAGGTCAATTTTTACATTAAAACTACCGTTTTTAGCAAACGGAGAATTAAGTGTAAAAACAGACTTATATAGTTCTCTAATCATCCTTCTATCCCAGTTATTCCTGAGATCAGATATTGTAATTCTTGTACCTTTCCTTCCTCCCCTAAAATATTCTGGTGTTCTTTCGAACACTTCAAACCTAGCATCCTTTAGATACTTGCTAATAGAGAACTCATTCCAATCAATCCTAACTACTACTTCATTCCCACCTTTTTTCTTAGAAACTAGCTCAATTTTATTGCCTAACTTATGGACTCCAAATCTTCCAATTCCTTTTTCACCTATAGGTAAGCGTCCATATTTCTCCGTTCTCTCTCCTTTCCTAAATAATTTCGCTTTGTTATCGCTTCCTGGTTCCAACCAAGCATTTTCAATAACATCTATATCCATCCCAATACCATCATCTATTATATCAATGATACCTTTCTTTTTATCCGTTGGGTGGGTAAACTTAATACTAACTTTGCTCGCATCTGCATCGTAAGAATTTTTGATTAACTCAAGCAGTGCAATATTCTCGTTCTTTATTAATCTATCCCCAAGTTGAATTAACAATCTTGCCCTTGGTTCAAAAAAGTTTCTTTCCGAAATAATCCTCATCCAATTTAGTTTAAGTTAAGAATACATTCAACAATCTGAGTTATTTGCTTTGCCAAAAGAGGAGGCACCGCATTCCCAACCTGATGGAACTGATGTGTTCTAGATCCACAGAAAAAATAATTATCCGGGAATGTTTGAATTCTTGCCGCTTCTCTAACTGTTAAGCTTCTGCATTGCAATGGATCGTAATGAATAAAATAATGCCCATCCTTTGAAATATGACTGGTAACTGTTGTAGCTGGTATATTTGGCTTTTGAGTTCTAAACCTGTCTGCAAACTTACCTTCGTCCTTTGCACTTTTATGGTTAGGCAATAGTTCTTCCGGATAGTCTTTTAATCTTGGAAAATCACCATGCTTTTGTAAAAACAACGAAGAAAATAAGTATCGTCCTAAATCTTCCTTAAGATGTTTTCGTGTTTCATGGTTTAAGACACCTCCTAACTTTTTATCACCATACCAATCAGCCAATGGATTACCTTTTAATTTTCCTTTATATTCTATAAAGTTGGCTCCGGTGGATATTTCAGCATTTGAGTGTATCAAGTTAAAGTCAGGTTTTAATTCAGATTCCAATTTTACCAAATATTTTTTGAATACACTTAACCAAGAGTCATAATTATCCTCAATTTTTTTATAAATATTTCGTCCATCACTATTTATACCTGTAATCTCTCGCCCTATCCCACTCCTAATTTTGGGTAAGTCACCTATAATATCCTTTAGGCAAACTTCAGGCTTAGTATCCAAAGGCTTAAACCCTTTCCAATCCACATCTTCTCTCACGCCAAGTAAGATTACACGATGTCTTTTCTGAGGTATTCCATACTTCTCTGCTTCAATTAAAAAATCACGATCCTGCTTATAAATCGGATTACCTTCATCATCAAAATCAATGGCTTCTTTAACCAAAGAAAACACTTTATACTTTTTAGATGCACTATTAGGAAAGAGTTTTCCCGGCTCTTGCAGATCATTTTTAATCATCTGGAAAATACTTCGCTCTTCCAACTTTGCAGATAGTAATCCCTTCACATTTTCCATCACAAAAACCTTAGGCTGGTGTTCTGCAATTATTCTTAGATACTGTTGATACAAAAAAACTCGATGGTCATCCTCATGAATACCTCCTCTCCTCGATCTTCCAACCAGGGAGTATGCCTGACAAGGAGGCCCTCCTATTAAAACCCAGTCTTTTTTCTTTTTAAGGGCTTTTCTAATTCGTTTATCCACCAACTCATTAGGAAAATCTTCATGACCTAATTCACATTGCCAGGCTTCATCTATTGCTATACCTGCTTCAACCGGATATTTCTCAAATAATTTCTCACGATCTACTTTATCTGTTCGGTAGTTGTAATTTCTCACATATTTGTAATACTCCTTTGGAATTTCCCCCACAGGAAACTGCCTTACAAAACTTCTTAGCTGCAATGTTTTATGTGCGTGCTCATCCTTTTCAATGGAAAGCTTAATATCAAATACACGTTCACCCTTTTTATCTACAACACTGGAAAAACCTTCACCTAAACCACCCGGACCAGCGAATAAATCTATAATTGGAATACTCATCAGGCTAGTTATGTTTAAATGTGTCTGATTTAAAAAACTCTGAAACAGAAATATCAAGAGCGGTTATAATTTTCTCCACGTTTTGAATAGAAACATTTCTTTTTCCATTCTCAACACTGGTCATGTATGTTCTGTCGATACCCGCTTTATAGGCAAGTGCTTCCTGACTTAAACCTTTGGCTAGTCTCAGTTCCCGAACTCGTTCACCGAATTGTAATTGTAAATTCATAGTGCATAAAACTATTTTAATGTGACTTATAAGTCAACGGACTATGAGTCACATATTAATATTATGTCACTTTAATACATAGCACACCTGGCCCGGCCAGTATAATTCAATTAAACTGTAGTATGCATTAAAAAACTTGTAATAAGGGGGTAAGTATTCTGTTTTTTTTATGGCTGAGAACCTTTTATCAATTGTTCAATTTCTAACACACAACGGTCACGATTTTTTTTTATCTCTTCTCCCCAAAAGCGGACTATTTTCCAACCGTCTTTCAACAGGGTTTCATTTACAAGCTGGTCTCTTTTAATGTTTCCCTCTATCTTTTTATGCCAGAATTCGGTGTTTGTTTTAATCCTGTGTTTTTGCACTTCCCAATCTTTTCCATGGAAAAATTCGCTATCACAAAAAATGGCGATCTTGTATTTTTTAAAGGTAAAATCAGGCTTACCAAATACATTTTTATTGTTTTTTCTGTATCGGTATCCTTTAGCCCACATGGCCTTTCCGAGCAACTCTTCAATCTTTGTGCCTTTGCTCTTTATGGCCCTCATGTTTTTTCGCCTCTGTTCCTTTGTTAATACATCCATATTACAAAGTTACTACATGTTGAATTTATCGCTATCCCATTTCTGGGGATTGCATCTAATATATTCAGAAATTTTATGAAATGAATGATCGTTTCGAATGATATGATCGTGATAACGCGGTTGCCAGGCAAAATCGGCATGAATGGCACGGGCATTTTTGGAAACACCTATTTTTAAACCACGGATAATGGATGCCAAATTTTGTGATTGCGGACCAAATTTATTAAAACCACAAATTTCACGGATTAACACGAATTATTTTCCTTCGGAAAATAAAAATCTGTGCAAATTCGTGTCAATCTGTGGTTGAATATTTTCAAATAACCCATCACTGGCTAAAGACAATTTCTCTCATGACAAGATTGTGCACCAAATTTATTTTGCGGTTGTATGGGTAGAGACGCAAAATCTTGCGTCTCTACGTTACGTGGATTATTCGTTTTGTTTATTTTAATGAAGCCGTGTATGCATAATGGTATAAATATCAATAAATATTATAACAGGATAAATTTGTTAGATTTTAAATCGTACAAAAAACTGAAAATACTGGTTATATTCTTTTGAATCACCGACTATATTTCCAGCCTCATCTGAAAATGTAATTTTCGAAGTATAAGAAAAACCACGACTGTATCGCGATCCTATATCAAAATTCTTATGCACGTTATAACTTACACCAACAACACCGGATAACTCAAAGTCTTTGTCGTAAAAAACAGAGATATCTACTAAATCATCATTCGTTCCGGCATTCAATAAGTATGAAAACTCCGGTCCCACAAATAACGAAAGGTTTTTACCAACATAAAAATCAACCAGAACAGGTAACTGCAAATAATTCAATTGAATTCTGACATTTTCCTCTCCATTATCCAAATAGAATTTATGTCCACCGCCTTTTTGAATAAAACCTGGTTCAACAGAAATACCAATTAATCCGCCACTTTTATATCCAATGTATCCATTAAAATTATATGAAACCATTGGAGAATATTCTTCTATATGACGACCATCTTCAGGAAGATTTGTCAACCTGGCTTTTGTAATATTAAATCCTCCAACAAGTCCGAATTTAAATTCTTGTGCAGATACATTTGTATTAAAAATAAATAGTAAAACTAGAAACGTTAAGAAAATAAGTCTCTTCATAGCAATTGTTACCTTAAAAGTTTAGTTAAAAATATTTCATCAATCTTCTATTTATCCATACTCAAGTCCGATATATAACAATTAAAACACAACAGCTCATCTGATGTCATTATCAATATTCAATTTTAATTGCTTGTATAGAAGCTAATATGATAAAAGAAGTTCCCCTATGGAACCTGCATAGTTAACTAAAATATTATTTAAGAGCAAAAATATACACTACCCCAAAACTAAATTAAAAACTATGAAGTCCATGAATTACTCCATCCTGTAATCCTTATAGTAGAATTGTTTATCCTCATCGGTAATTTCTCTTAAAACCTTACAAGGATTACCCACGGCAATTACATTGGCCGGTATATCTTTGGTGACTACACTGCCTGCTCCAATAACCGAATTTTCACCTATAGATACTCCCGGGTTAATCACCACATTACCGCCTATCCAAACGTTATTGCCTATCAATATCGGAAAGGCATATTCAAATTCCTGGTTTCTAATTTCGTAATGCAAAGGATGTCCTGCAGTATATATGGCCACATTTGGACCAATCAATACATTATCACCAATGCTTACTTTGGCACAATCCAGAACAATTAAATTATAGTTGGCGTAAAAATTCTCCCCTATTTCAATATTGTATCCATAGTCGCAACGGAAAGGAGGTTCAACAAAAAAATTGGCTTTCGTTTTACCCAGCAGTTTTTTTAGTATCTCGTTACGCTGTTCAAGCTGACCTGGCCGCAAAGCATTAAAATCATATATCAATTCTTTTGCCTGTTGTCTTTCACGCAGTAACTCCTCTCCAAAAGCTTTATAAGGTTTGCCCGAAAGCATTTTCTCTTTTTCGCTACTCATAGTATAATTTTGTTTGGGTGTTTATATTGATTGTAACGGGGTGGCTAAATAAAGCTTTAAGTATTGTAAGGACAACTCTTTTCTTTATTTAATTACGGTCACCTTGTAGCTGACAGCCATTAGAATTCGTTTCTGAGTTTATCCAGCAGGTTATCCACCATTTCGGCATCATCACTGGAAAGTCCAATAAAGGCATAGGCTGTTTCAGGAATACTGAATACATCGAGAACTATAGGAAGATTGGTTTTTAAAAGGTTAAATTTTAAGGAGGTCACTACCTGGCTGGGGGTGCTGGTTATCATGGCTGTTTTTCTGGCACCTATATATCTTTTGTTTTTGGCAATAAATTCCATGTACTTTTGTACTTCATCTATTTCAAACAAAAAAGACAATTCCCTAATATCTGAAATCACATTGTAGTTAGGATCATACTTTTCATCCATACCAATCTTCCTCTTGAAATCAATTAATTCATCAGCATGAAAGGCACCACTATAATATTCAATGATTAATGATAATTCGGGCAATATAAGATAATTCAGCTTTTTCATAAATACCCTTTCCCGACAGACAACAGCCTGTCTTTAAAATACTGCTTTCAATCTAAATTCTCTTATATCAAAGTTAGTGAATCCGCACCACTTATGCTTTAATCACATTAAATATTTGATGGATGATGCGACACAGCTCTCTTCAAATTGTAGCCTGGAGTCACAACATATTAAAAGCGCATTTAATTTGATTTCACTTTAGAGACATCGGATATAATTTCAATGCCACTTTGTTCCATAAGTTCACTGGCGTTAAAATCATTACATATACCCGGATGCAAGTCGTAACTAAAATGCATTGTACTATCTTTAATCTCACTATTGAAACTATAATTTGTTACTAACCTTTTATGCCCCGCCAGTTTTGCCAGTTCAATATCGTGCGTTGCAATAATACCTGAGGTTTTGAGCTTACCCAGTTGATTAATCAGTGAAAAGCCGCCTTTATGTCTATCTTCCGAGTTTGTACCTTTAAACATCTCGTCCAAAAGGAAAAAAGTATTTTGGCTACTTTTAATCAGCTTCAGCATCTTTTCAATTCTGCTTAATTCTGCATAAAAAGAAGAGATTCCCTCCTTTAAATTATCCTGGGTTCTCATGCTCGTATATAGTTTCAGGTTCGAAACCTGCCCATATTTTGCACAACAGGGAGCTCCGGCCAGTGCCAGCACAAGATTAACCCCAACAGTCCTTAAAAAGGTACTTTTCCCTCCCATATTAGAGCCTGTTATCATCATTATATCACCCTGTGCATCGGAGCGAAAATGATTACATACCCGTTTATTGGCATGGATTAAGGGATGGCCCAGGTTCTCAAAATGGATGTAATTGTTTTTTTCTTCCAGGTCAGGAAATGTATATGACGGGTTTGAATAGCAATACCCGGCAAAGCTGTTGATTACCTCAAACTCACTAACGGCTTCGGCCCATGATTTTAAAACCCCTTTATTCTTAAATTTCCATCGTTCTGTACCAATAATCAGGTAAATATCAATGAGCAGAAAACTGTTTAATACCCCGTAAAAAGGATTTCCCTTTATGGGTATTTTAATCTTATTTATACCTCTCTGCTGCGAAAAATCCAGTAATCTGCAAAGCCGGTTAATTTCTTTGAATGCTGAAAACCGACTTTTGATGAGTATGGATTGTAAACGGCATAATTTTTCTGACCTGAATCTTTCACGTTCAATTTGATGAATAAGCGTCCGATAACCTCTTAAGGTGTTTATATTCTCTTGTGCGTTTTCAACGATTTCGTCGGCAACGGGTTTTACCTTTTTTAAAATTCTATTGGTAATAAATAAAACAGAAATAAAAAAAAGAAAATAAAAATACATGTACGGCCCGTCCAGGTTGCGCATAAACAAATAAAAGCCAAGCATGGCCAACACCGAAAGGGTTACTGCAAGCGCAATATATACTTGTTGATGTTTTAATAAAACCACGGGTGCTTCAACCCACTTTAGCAATTTATAGTAATCACTTTTTTTATTTTGAAAGTGCATGCCCGACGCCTGAAAATTTTGTCTCCAGTTTAATTTTTGAGCCAGTTCTTTTATGGCTTTTTGCCGGTCATGTATTTCAGAATGAGATGCAGGTTCCGACAACCATTCAGATAAACGTATCATGCCCGACTCTGTAGTCGTTCTGTTCACCAACTGAAAGATGGAATGTGCACCGAAAATATCTAAATCGGATGTGTATGGGTGATGTGGATCGATAAACCTGTAACCTGTATCAAATGCTTCCAGTTTACACTTTTCTCTTTGTATCTCGGATTCATTTATTCTTTTCAGGAATGAGGTATGTTTTCTTAAGTAAGCTATTTTGTTGTGATGCTTTAAAACAAAAGCAAAACATATTACTGCAATTGGAAATACAACAAAAGTAAGTGTCGTTAAATGATGACTAAATAAGTATATGAGAATGATGCTAGAAATGACAAAAATTAATAACCTAAGAAATGAAATGCGATTCAACAACTTACCTAATTTAAGCAGTCTGGCCTCGTACATTTTTATATTATCGCTGTAAATTTTCATTGTTTATTATCATTGGTGTCCGATTAAAAAACAGTATGTAACTCCTCCGGAGATATTTGGCTTTGGTAACTACCTCCTCTATAGATGTGTATCTCCTCCGGAGATATTGAACCTGTTAAACCATAAGTTTGAGAAGTTACATATTTATACACATCTGTCCTAAACGTTCATGTTGTTTTTAGATAAATACTTAATTAAGTTCTTTTTGCAATAGTTTGTTTGGGCTAGGGATTATTTTGCACTACGCAAGTAAATGGCCTCTTTAAAAATTACTTTTGTTTTTTATAAAGATTTAGTAAGACCGGGAAGCTGAGAGCTTTGCTCGAAGATCACTCGGCCGCACTTGATCTTTATGCAAATAAGAACGTTATTTTTAAAGCAGCCTTGATGTTTTTTCCTTAGTTTTTGTCATCAAGAATCAATTGTAGTGAAACGAAAATCATGAATACAATTGAAATTAAACTTAAATGAATAAAAAGTAAGTCTGGTTTGGGCGAAGCACCAATTATTTTGGACAGCTCTGATATTTATAGCAAAAAAAAATAATCCCACCCCCAATAATCATAAGAGTTGAAAAAAGGATTTTATTAGCAAAACCGGATTATCTTTACTGATTTTCAATTCATCCAGGGCTAATCGAAATTAAACCCGCATTCGTGGTTTTGGCTAAATGTAATCCTGAAAGGATTAAAATATGAATAGCCCTGTACGAAGTGCAGGGTATACGATAATCCATATTCTCACAACCACAACGTGGTTGAATCTTAAAGGCAATTGCTTGACTTTAGCCCTACTCCCATTGTAACTTGCATTCATAATCATCAAGGACGCACAATGAAATTGCTTTTTACTTTATCAGGAATACAAATCTCTGTTGCCAGGTATTTCCTGCAAATTGTATGTATATTTTGTCTTGTTCATAGTACGCTTATTGCTCAAAATAATACCCTCTTTACTATAGGTTCAATAGAAGTAAAAAACGGAGAAAAAGTATCGGATAGTTTAATTGTTGAAAAAGGAATTGATGAAGGGACGTTTATTCCGATAACCATCATTAATGGAGCAAACTCCGGTCCTGTTTTAACGCTTTTTGCCGGAATACATGGAACAGAATATGTACCCATTATCACCTTGCAGCAAGTATTAAATGAAATAGATCCCGATGAAATATCAGGCACATTAATTCTTGTTCATGTTGCAAACATACCTTCTTTCAGCACTAGAAATGCCTATAAAAGTCAAATAGATAACAAAAACCTAAATAGAGCATTCCCTGGTAAAAAAGATGGAACAATCTCTGAACGCATTGCTTATACTTTAACAAATGTGATCATAAAAAAAAGTGATTATTTCATTGATTTACACGGAGGTGAATTTAATGAAGCCTTGATTAATTTCATTTATTTTTATTACAGACATCCTAGCCGTGAACTAAACCAAAAAACAAGCATGTTGGCTCATGCCATGGGAAACCATTATTTAATTCCCGTAAATTATAATCATGTCCCTGATTCATTTGATAATTATTGGTCAGAACTTGTTGCCATTAAAAATAATATCCCTGCTATTTCTGTTGAATGTGGAGATAGAGGTATGATAGATGTTGAGGAAATAGAATTTACAAAACGAGGCATTATTAATGTCATGCGCACAATAGGAATGATGGAAGGAGAAGTATTTAGAACAGAATATCCATTGTACCTTTTCGATGAAAAAGAACTTAACAGTAGTTACAATGGAATATTTTTCCCTTTGGTAGAAGAAGGACAATACATAGTCAAAGAAACCTTAATAGGATATACAACTGACTATTGGGGTAATGTTATTGAAGAGTTTCGTTCTCCTTCAAGCGGCATTGTTACTGTTATAATTAAAGTCCCGGCCATAAATATTGGAGAATCTGTATGCCACGTCCATAAGGTTAAAGATACATTTGAAGATTAAACCCGCATTATGTATTAGAACTTCGTTATGAACATTGAAAGCACGACCTGCCAGCCGGCAGGCTGGTAAAACAAGGCTTTACTGAAATGAGGCATAGCATCGTTCTGGTGAGTTGAAGTGAAGCAACAAAGTGTCTTGTTTTGAAGTGATTTCAATGTGTAATTGATTTTCTAATGCATAAAGCGGGTTTATTCTTCTTACTTAGGGTTATGTAATGGCACAATGTGCGATACTGGTCTGTTAAACCTTGATGAAGATAGAGCAAAGCTACGAACTTTGACATTGGGTTATTTTCTTTGCCGTTACTTATACAACCTGCGCTATGGTAGAATCAGGCTATAAAACACACCATACAGCCTATATGCCTGTGTATCAAAAAGCATCGCGTATAATATTGTTTGATAAATGGATGATCCAGATTAAGCCTACTCATACCACTCCAAACACTGTAGCATACTTGTATAAATCAATAATATGTTTTGCATTAAGCTTTCTAATGATGTTCTGGCGGTGGGTTTTAACTGTTGTTTCAGAGATAAAAAGTTTTGCAGCAATCTCTTTTGTCATTCGTCCCTTAACCAAGTGTTTCAATACTAATTTTTCACGTTTGGTTAATGAAGCAAACTTTTTCCAGTTGTTTTTCAGAAAACGCATCCCATCCATATGCTTCTTAAGCATGTTAAGGTTATAAGGAAGCGCATCTAATGGTACCTCCATTTGTATAATGGCTTTATTGCCTACTTCATCCTTTGTAACCTCAAGGAGTATATCATCCTCTAAAAACACAGTAGGATCAATTAACTGAATCTTTTCTTTCTTTGGAGCCTCTAGATACTCAAGGGCCTCGTTTTGGTGCAGGAAGAAATGTGGTGTATAAACCGACTCTGCTTCATCAAACGAGTCCATAACTGCAAATTGAGCCATCGCATTACCTGCAACAACAAATACAAAATCCTCCACCCCGTTTTTATAACCCGGCAGATTAATTTCTTCCTCAATCCAGGGGTAGAGTTTATGAGGTATAACAAACTTAAAGTTTTCCTGATTGAGCACAGTGCGTTTGGCATTAAGGTTAACGCAGAAGTCTCTACAATGTTGAAGTTCCAGGGTAAAATCATCTAAAGTTAAAGCGGCATCTTTCCATGTTGTAATCAACATGTCTTGCTCCTTAATATAGTTGATGTTAATATTTTGGGTATTATGAACAATCATTTTGGAATTGAGGTTGGTTTGGAACTTAAAAGTACAATTATTCAGTTATTAAGGTTTCTTATGGATAGAAAAAATACTCCCTGGAGAGTATTTTTTGACAAAAAGCCTACAGGTATCTTTGAACAGAACTTTTAAATCTGTTTTTAACCCGGATTATGCATTAGATTTTCGTTATGAACATTGAAAATGCAATAAAACAAACACTTACTGAAACGAGGCATAGCACCGCTATGGTGAGTTGAAGCAAGTGAGTAAAACGATTTGTTTTAAAGTAGTTTCAATGTGCAATAGATTAGCTAATGCATATTCCGGGTTTAACTTAATACAAAACGAGCCATGAGAGAATTTCTTTCACACGGGAGAATGATTAAATTTTCTTGAGAGTTCCGTGCAACAAATAAAAATTACAAACACAAAAAACGTATCATATTTAACCCGCAATATTGCCGGTAAAGACTTGAGAGAAGCTGTGAAGCAAGTGAACTTTGAGAAAGAATTAGCCTAATCGAACTTAGGTTAATAGCAAGCTTTTAATAAAAAACAATCATTAACCATTTAATAAGATAGAATGAAAAACTTTTACTTAATTTTTGCCTTACTTACTTGCATAACTATTGCAAGTACAGCTCAAACCAAAAACAAATCGCCTTTTAATAGGCACTCTGCCAAAATCAAAACTGAGAACACTGTATCGGAACTTAAATCAACAGCCACTGATGGTAATTTATGTAGCAGTGCTGTTGCAGTTACTGCAAATACCAATATTAACTTCGATGGCGGTTACGGCAATTACGATTACAGTCGACGATGGTACAGCTATACAGCTACACAAGATGGGAAAATAACCATAGCTGCCAGTACATCAACAACTGCTTCTTTTTATATTTACAACACTTGTGATGATTACGCAAGTAGTATTAATCAGTACAGTGGTAGTACAGTACAAATTGAAAGTAACATTGGAACAACCTACTATATTGAAACCGAAAACTCAGAACCTTTTACCTGGTCACTTACCGAAAGCGATATAGTTACTGGTGATTTTTGCACTCATCCATCTACTGCCGGTAAAGGAAGTAACAATTACAATGCTACTGACTTCATAGCCCAATGGTATGCTTACACACCACAACAGGATACAAGAATCAGCCTTACTTGGGAAAATCATATTAACGGTGGGTTTGGAGTATATGATCAATGCAATGGTTCTGAAATTGCCTATGGTAATGAGAACTGTATCTTTACAGCCCAAAAGAACGTTACTTATTATATTAATGCTGCCGCAGGCGCCAACGCAAACTGGACGCTTGCAGAAAGCACTCTGCAACCTGGTGATAATTGTTCAAATGCCATTACAGCCACAAAAAGCAGTAGCAATCAGTATACTCACACTGCTCTTGATTGCCAATGGTTTAAATATACAGCTACACAGGATGGCATAATAACTCTTGGCGATCCGGATAATTCATCTATACCATTTGTATACTACTCAGTTTATAACTTCTGCGGTAATGAATATCCTCCTTATAGCGGAGACTATGGTGTTTCTTTCCCTGCTCATAACGGTCAAACATATTATTTTCAACTACAATATGCCAATCAGGATCTTACCTGGTCATTAACAGAAAGAGCCTTTCAGCAAGGTGAAAACTGCTCTAATCCAACACCAATTACAAATACAGGAACTATTGATTATACCGGATTCAGCATAGGTTATGATGAATTTGAATGGTATAGCTACACAGCTACGCAGGATGGTAAAATAGTCATCTCCGCAGGAGATGCCAGTGCAGATATTTTCGCCTATCCTAATTGCGGAAGTGAGGATTATCTGTATGGATACTCTGACTTGACTATTTTTGTACAACAAGGACAAACTGGTTACTTCAAAATTGCGAATTTAAATTACTTTGAATGGACACTTACTGAAACTGATATAGAGGATGGTGATTTATGTAGCCAGCCTGTCACAGCTGTTTCCGGAGATAATAATGTAACCAGCAACAATGGCCAAACACAGTGGTTTAGCTATACAGCTGCAAGTACCGGGCCTGTTAAGGTAGAGTTTGATATGGATAAAAGCAGCTTAGGAGGCGGTGATTTTGATTACATAGAATTTTATCTCTTCTCAGAATGCGTAGGTGACATAAACTTTGATGATAATGCCACCAGAGAAGCCATTATAGGATATGGAGAAACAAGTACGCCTATGGTATTTAATGCGGTTTCAGGACAAACCTATAAACTGGCTGTTTATGCAGGTTTATATAATGTAACCGACATTAATGGTTCAAAATTAGTGCTAACATTAACCGAAGATGCAACTGTTAACCCCGGCGAGCATTGCTCTAATCCCCTTATAGCAAATGTTGGAGCCAACGATGTTCCGGTTAATGAAATGACCTGGTATAAATATACTGCCGAAGCTTCCGGTAAAACTACATTTACATCAGGTAGTAGCTCTTATTACTATGTAAACGGTATATATGATGCTTGCGGATCAGATATCAGCTTGATCAGTGATGCTTTAGCTTCCGGTGAATTCGGAAGTAACAGCGAACTAAACTTTAATGCTGTGTCGGGTACCGACTATTATATCTTATTATCTTTTGATGAAGGTTCTGAGGGCTGGATGATCACTGAAGGTGGGACTTGGAAAAATGGAGAATATTATGGTACTGCATTAACTGCTTATATAGGTGACAACAATACTGATTTAAGTAACGGCAATCAATGGTTTAAATACACACCCACACAGAATGGAATAATGACGGTATCAGCATGTGATAACTTTGATGAAGTAATGGTTTATTCATCTACTATGCAGTTGATAGATGATGATTATACAAAGGATGGTTGTGCAACAGTAGGCATAGATGCACAAGCTGGCGAAACCTATTACATATGTTGGGAAGGTTACCAAGGAGGTGCAAGCTCAATAACCTGGACGCTTAATGTAGATATACCTAATGCGCTGTATGAAACATTTGAACCTAAGGCATCTCTGATTTACCCTAACCCGGTAACTAACTATTTGTACTTTACTAATATTGTTAAAGAAGGAATACTCAAATTATATAGTATAAGCGGCAATCTTGTAATGACAAAAGATATTTCGAGGCTTGATAAGATAAGCCTCTCCAACCTGCCCAATGGTATGTACTTGTACTCCATAGCTATGGACGGTGAAACCATAAGCGGCAAGCTTGTGAAAAAATAGTACATATTTCTTTTCCCTCTTGGTTATATCACTTTTTACCAAGAGGGAAATTAACTTTGCCAAATACAAAACAAAGGATTCAAACATAATAAGAAGCATAAGAAAATGACCTATCTGATTTCACACTAGTACATGTTTTTAATCTTGAAGTTGTTTAAAGTCCTAAAATTGAACAAACAAAATGGCTTTATCTGTTGATAATCTGATGAATAAACAGCATGCACAATAAATATTCATCAGGTGTTAAGTACTCAAATTATAAAAAAACTAAGCCGATATTTAGCTTTTGGCAATTCATGGGACAATACCAAAGTTAAACTCCACCAAGTTGTCAAAGTGATCATATATCGCCTTAAAACAGGCTGCCAATGGCGTGAGATACCGATAAAACAATTCTTTAGAGTAAAGTACAGTTGGGATAGCATTTATGCCCAGTTCCACAAACCTTCCAATTCAGGTATTAGAATTGCATCCTGCTCAGTATATAACGAATTTAACGACAATACGTCTTGAGAATAAGCAGATGAAAGAATGCAGTAACAATAAATAAAAAGAGATAATTTAGTTTTCATACTGTCCGGTTTTTAATCTACACTCCTGCTGTATTAATTCAACTGGCTACTGCTGCTCTAATGCATCAAGCTGCCAGGGACCGTAAGTTAAGGTGCCAGATCTATTAATCTTTTACACATCGAACGGAAAGACCTGTTTGTTTCAAATACTCCTGCTTATTAATCGATTGATATGAATCAAATAAATAATAGCCGTAGGCATTTTCCATGTCAACAGCTGTTGCACTCCAGAACATTCCCAGGGTATTAGGCGGATATGAATATCCGGGCAAGGCACTCTGAGCTCCTCCGGGCAAAGCAGTAAATCCGCTGCTATTGGTGGCAAAATCATTGACAGGAGCCCAATGCGCTGTACCTGTTTCTTTGAGTTTGTTGCCGACCATATCTGGTCCGCCTAAGAATGTAATCAGTGTTTGCCATTCTGCATCACTTGGAACATGCCACCCTGAAGGGCATACATTACGAGAGTCGGTTACAGTATACCAGTTATAAAGTTTACCATAAGGAACTTCAAAATCATCAATATTTTCAAAGTAACACCAGGCTCCAGATGAAGCATTCTGCCAATCTGCTCCATTAATCACATTAGGAATATCATCTCCATTGGCATATTTTGTGGTCCGCAGATTTTCGGTCAACCAGGTTTGTGAACCAATAGTTACCGATGTATAGGCATTTCCATCTAAATCAAACACCGATGCATCAGGCATCGTAATCACTAACTCATTACCATATCCGGTACCCACCGTATTGGTTGCATAACTTCTTATATAATATGTTGTGGCTGGTAATAAGCCAAAGGGATCGCTGTAAAAAGAGTTATAATAGGTTTGATCCTGCGTTGTATTATCAGCAATGGTTGGCGAAGGGTTTGTACTCCAGCAAACACCAACCTGATCGATAATACCTGATGAAGTAATATCGCCCCCGGTTGAAATAACAAAAGTTCCCGAATTATTTATTTCCCTGGTGGTAAGTTGAGGATAATCCAGGGTGATGAATTCATAGTTAGCACTGTAAAATACTTCGCTGTTGGCAACCGCATAGGCGCGTGCGTAATATCTTGTACCGGGTATAAGTTCAGTGATTGTGGTTTCAAAAATTCCCGTACCACTACCGGCTTCTGTTTTACTATCACTGATGGTAGGATCTGGTGAGGTAGCCCAGCAGGCTCCGCATAAAGTAATCGTTTGGTTGGATTCAACACGGCCTCTCATAAAAGCTTCAAAGCCGGTAATATCTCCAAAATCCACAATAATGGCATGTGTAAATGGCAATGGATCGAGCCTGACAGATATAATATTTCCATAACCTATGCCTGCCGCATTAATGGCGTAGGCCCTAATGTAATAAGTGTTTTCGGGTTCCAGTATAAGTGTTGTTGAAAAATCATCATTGCCCACCCCATCCTCAGTGATAGAATTTTTTATTGTTGGTGTATTTTCGAAACTGTAACAAACACCTTTGTGAAAAATATCGGTACCTCCATGATCCGTTATATCTCCTCCGCTTACTACCGTTACTCCATCAACAACCTCTATTGGTTTGGTGGTGAGTTCGGGAGGGAAAGGATTCTTAAAACAAGAATTTAAAAATATAATCTGACAAGCTATTACCAGTGCAACCAGTCTTACTCTGGTAATGCTTCTATTATGGAGTATCAGGTGAAATTTCATTTCTCTAATTTTAAAATTTAAAATGATAACCTATACAGAAAGCGACCGGTAAGGGATCTTTAATTTCATAACCGACTGACTTGAGATCATCTACTGCATTGGTATATGCCTGAGCACGAATAGGCACCAACACTTCAGCACATAGAAATGACTTTTCTTTTAATTTGAATTGCACACCAGCTCCTGCCGAGAAGCCAAAATAAGTAGTGCTGCTTTCCGTATCTATGGCTTCCACAATTAATACCGTATTGTATCCGTACATAGCGGTAAAATACGGACTCAGTTTTTTTTCAAAAGGCACATGAAACTGCACACCAACATTATATCCCACATCATCCAGGTTATATCCCAGCGAACCAAACAAACCAAGTTTTTCAACGGGCATGTAAGTTAAACGTGCACCAAATCCTCCGTAACTCAGTCCTGCCCCGACACCGATATCCCCGTATTTTATGGTTTGTGCGCGTAAAACGGAAACATCCGGAAACATAAACACAACAACCAGCAGAAAACACTTTGCAAGCGAAAATTGAGAAGAAATCCTTTTCATAGCGAATGCCATTAATGATTAAAAAAAGTTAAGGATTTTTCATGGTGATTTCAATACCTGTTATCGGCTTCAAATACTATTAACCATTTATGGAACGCACTACTATATAATAACTTCCTATGCTTAATAATTGACATAACCTGACTATCATGATAACTTTATATATACGAAAGATAAACATGCATTATTTTAACCCGGATTATGTGTTAGAACATCGTTATGAGGAATGAAAGTGCAAACAATCAAGGACTTGTTGAGACGACTCATAGCACCGCTATGGTGAGTTAATACAAGTTAGTTTACGTCTTGATTGGCAGTAGTTTCATTACGTAATAGGTTTTCTAACTCATATTGCGGGTTTAACACCTTTCTTCACCCTAAACTCACATAACATTTAATTTTTCAGGCCATGAAAACTTTAAACTTAATTGTATTTGGACTCTTCTTTTTAGTGTTGAGTATTTCTTGTTCAAAAGACAAAGATGATGAGCAGACAGAACCCGATAACACGGCGCTTATCGTTAATGGTAAACCTTACGCATTACACAAAGCATACATCACCTACGTAGATGAAGGACACTTAATGGAAGGATATCAGTATGATCTGGATATGGTGTCTTCGGGAGTAGATATGGATAATGAAACCGGTATTGGCGAAGGCGTGCTTATTTCTATTATTACATCAACAAAAGATCTGATTGCCGGAACTTATACCTTTGAGTCAGATCCGGCCAGAGAGATAGGCACATTTTCTGCCTTTGTAGTCATCAGGTTTCATCTTGCAACCTGGGAACGCCAACATTTTTTTGTGATTAGTTCCGGTACTTTGGTGGTGACCAAAAACAGCGAAAACAATTACACTGTAACCTTATCGGCAAAGGCCAACGATATTGATGACAATGACGAGATTATAACCAGCAATAATGACATCACAGTAAATTTCACAGGTACTTTTACCAGGCAGGTTTAATAGAAAAATGTGAGTTCTATTGTGTTGTTTGCTTTTAAACCACAGAATACATCCTGTGGAAAAACATCGTCCACAAACAAATATTCAACCCGTTCAGGGCTGTTTATAACCATATTATTTAACCCTGCATTGCATACAGGGCTATTGATATTTAATCCTTTCAGGATTTTGCGCAGAACCACGACAGTGGCTTAACATGAATTGCCCCAGATAAAATCCGGGGTATACAGATATTGTAAATCAAGAATCCTAAAGGGATTCAATAGTGAATTACAATTCATTCTTAAATTACGTCAAGTCAGGTATCTTCTAATGACCAACGTTAAATACACTAATTGTTTTGCTATTCTTACTGTACATCAAGACGCAACAACCCTATTTTTTCATTACCGACATGCTTAAACGTACCAACCATTCCTTTTTGGTTGATGATACTCTCTTCTAACTCATCGCATAGTTCCCCACAATCAATTTTTGTATCTCCCAAGAGTGTAAATTCCAGTTGATTATTCTTTATTAAATAAGACTCAAATCCGTTAGAATATTCAATGGATAAAGTAATATCAAAAGTAATTTCCTGAACCACTTGTGTTTTTGAAATAATTCTGATTAATGAATATTCAACACTTGGCATATCAATCATTGGATCTTCAATCTGTTTTTTCTGAACCTCAATATCATAAACATATCCCAGCTCATATTCAAATCCTGATATGGTGTTTAAAAAACCAAACCATTCACCCTTTCCAATCTGCTTTCCTTCTTGAACCTTATAGGATAAACCATAATAAAACTCCGGTTGATTGACCGGTTGTTGATAATGATTTATCCGCATTTTAACTACTTGAATATCATCCTCTTTCTCGCACGAAAACTGAATTGCAAATGCAATTATAAGTGCAATGAATAAACTCTTTTTCATGGTTTCTCGGTTTTAGATTTATAACTAAATGATTAATAAATCTTTCAAAGGTTGCTTTCTTGCACTATCCACATACAAAATCACTCTATTTAGCAGCAAAGAGCTCCTACTTAATATGAGAATCAAAAAGTATTTATACATCTATTTTAAAAACACCTCTATCACCGGAATCTCCACATTGGGTTTATTCACGGGTAATCGGATATTGACATCATTTTCACCCAATCCTTTTTTAACCCACTCACCGTGGCCATATGGCTTGGTGATTTGAATTTCAGAGGCATCATGTAAAAACTGAATGTATTCAATTTTGCACTTCATTCCCTTTAGAGTGTAGTTTTTTAATGGATAGTCAAGCAAGTGAATATAGAGTCTGTTGGTATTCGGGTTGTAAGTAAGCAAGGCATTTTCCGGAGCTTCTATCCCCTCAGGTGCTTGCGTACATCCATAAATAGATCGAGAGTTATATTTCATCCAGTCACCCATTTTAAGCAAAGCACTCTCGGCTCTGTAATCAATTACACCCCTTCCGGTTGGCCCCACATTTAATAATACATTACCTCCTTTGCTCACCGATTCAATCAGTAAACCCAACAGTTGTTTGTTGTTTTTCCAGGTCAACTCATCGCGATAGTAACCCCACGATCCGCTAAAGGTTTGACATGTTTCCCATGGTATTTTTTCACCATTATAAGTGGGCCATTCCTTTACTTTAAACTGTTCCAGAGTAGTAAATTCCCATCCTCCTGAATATTACGCCAATTTACCCTGAAAGGGTAACACATGAATAACCCGGGGTGAAACCCCGGGAGTTAACCACCACAAACCACAACCCTGAAATGGGTTGAACAAATGAATTTGATCTATCAAACGACAACGTAAAATAGAGAACCGCTCCCTATTTACATGATGTTAATAAGAAACAGTTCTTTAATTTAGATCCATCTCATCCTGCTACTCCCTCACCAGCTTAACCGTTCTGGTTTCCTCATCGGATATAAGCTTTAACAAATAGATTCCTGCAGGTGCATCAGCGTAAGACGGTGAAAAACTGAATTCATTTTGGGCATTCAAAACTTTTGTAAAGACCACCCTCCCCGAAATATCCAGAAGCACTGCCTGCTTATATTCCATCTCCATTTTTACCTTAAAACTACTTTTAAAAGGATTGGGATATACTTGTACAGTGTTTTGTGCATCAAAACCAGGTACTGAATGTGTAGCTGTTTTCAAACCAAAAGTGGTCCATGTTATATTATCTATGGCAATGGTATTGTTGGCCGCTGTGGATGAAGCGTTTTTTACAGCAATCGTTACATCTCCACTGATATCTATATTGCTTAAACTAAAAGTATAAACCTCGGTTCCGGTATGGGTACGACTACCCACCACTGAACCATTTACCAGCAGTTCTATTTTTCTTTCATTGCCGGTACTCCATAAATCTTTACACTCAACAGAAAAAGAAGATATCCCACCGGGGATTACATTTGATACCACACCTGTTTCCCCTGCACTAAAGTAAATTCCCTTAGTATTGTTTATATATCCCGATACTCCCTTGGCATCAACATTCCATACAAAACCATGATCCCCGGTATACGATTCTGTTCCCCAACCATCAAGGATCATATTTTCAAAGCTTTCTGTATAAGTCACCGGTTCAGGATTTACGCTTACTGTGATGGTATGGTCCTGTGCCCAGGTATTATCTTCCAACTTACCGTAAACCTTAATCTGATGCTCACCCTCCGTTAAGTTAGTTAATGAAAACTCATAAGGGCTTCTGGAATCCTGAGCAACCCAAATGCCATCTACCTTGATACTCACATACTGAAAACTTCCCACTGTTGAGGTTGTCACGTCAATGGCCTCACCGCTGTTAAAGCTTGCGTTATCAGCCGGACTGGTAATGGTAACAGCACCCACCGTGGCATCCAGTTCATAATTGGTAGACACACCATTAACTCCTGATGTAATATTTAATGTTTGTCCATTTCCATATCCATTGTTATAAATACCTCCATTTTTACCAGCACGTGAACTATACTGATTAAATTTAGCGGCATTATAGGTCATCTTAATTCCATCGTCGTAAAGCAAATTATTTTCAAACACCAAAGCCATGGGATTATCAAAACCGGCATTGGGTGTCATGTAAGTACTTATGGCCAAGCCCCCATAAATTGTGTTATCGTGTATATAAATATTTTCGAGGTGCTGCCAGCCCGAAGAACCGGTTCTAAGCAAAATACCTGAAGTATAAAAGGTACAATTCTTTACCTCCACGTTATCTGAGTTTTTAATTTTTACCGCACCACCTGCAGCCGTTGGAGTGAAACCCTTAATGGTTACATTATCAATCATTGCGTCGGACACATCATGAAAATAAATACCATGGTCTTCGCCTCCTAAAGCATTGGCATCGATACGCTCAATATAACCTCCTTGTACTAAGGCACCTGAATAGCCCTCAATTCCGTTAGTGACCTCGCTTTTGGCTGTCCATATTTCATATGCTCCCTGCATTTTACCAGTAATGGTATTGTTAATAAACTTATGATTTGTTCCGCGATACGACTTAATAACCTTACCATTAAAACCGGTAAAAGTATATTCAAGTGTACAATTACTAATGGTACAATTATCGCCATGCCCAATGGCTAATAAGGAAACCAACTTACCGTATTCTTTGGCATCTTGTCCTTCGGGAAGGATAAATTTCTGCTCTCTGGATATGATGTTATCAAAAGTTGAATTGGTACAATTCCACAGAGTTAACTTTATATTTTTAAGGGTGATATCTTTTACAAGCAGATTATCACAATTCTCAAACTTTACATTTTGCTGTTCTGCAAAGCCATTGCCATCCATAACAACTGTTCCACTGCCTGTGCGCTGAAAAGTAATATTGCTTTTACCTTTTACGCCTGCAGCCCAGGCATCAATAACAGACTGTGTTATTGTATAAGTTCCCGGTTCAAGGTAAACCGTTGTTCCGCTGGCAATATTATTCAAATTGCCAACTGTAAAGGTTGATGGGTTTAATGTTAATGCCGACAAAACTGCAGGTAAACAGATCAGGCAAATGAAGAGTAGATTAATTTTTTTCATCTGTATAAATTTATTTTTCAATGGTCAGATGGAACTCTCAAATAAATTTTATCATCCGCCTGTGTGACAATAGGGATAATCAATTTTACATGCTCGTTTCATCTTTTAATTTCTTAGTAAATAATGAAATCCGGATACCAGGGTAAGTATCCAAATAAAACTGAATCTCAATTGTTAGTACTAAGCTTTTTAAAACCCGGATTATGTATTAGAACTTCGTCATGAACATTGAATGCACAATAAAACAAGGCTTTAGTGAAACGAGGCATAGCATCGCTCTGGTGAGTTGAAGTGAAGCAACAAAGTGTCTTGTTTTGAAGTGATTTCAATGTGTAATAGATTTTCTATTGCATATTGCGGGTTAAAGACATTACAAGATTAGTCTTCTTACGAGATATCAACGTCCATTATCTTCCGCAATACATACAAAAATCTTCCACTTACTTTATAATCAGGGAGTATATGGGGCTCCTAGAGCTAGAGCCCACTTCATTCAGGAGATTTGAGAAAGGAAAGAGGAAATATCAACTACCAGAATCTCCTTAACTATACGGCAGCGTAAACCAAAAGCACGAACCTTTACCCAGGGTTGAGGTTACTCCAATTTCGCCTTTGTTCATTTCTACAATTCTTTTACAAATAAATAAGCCCAGTCCGGTGCCTCCATATAGTGTTTGGGTATCTCTTTCTATTTTAGTAAACCGCTGAAAAACAAACTTCAGTGAATCTTCCGGTATCCCTATTCCGGTATCACAAACGCTCACTTTTATCAAATCCGGCAGGACATTCAAAACGATTTTTATTTCACCCTTATGAGTAAACTTTATGGCATTTTCTAAAAAATTAACCAATACCTGTCGCACCCTTGTTTTATCTGTACGAACAACAACATTTCTTTCCGGTAATTTTAAATTAAACCTAACCAAACCTCTATGCTCCCGGGCAATCTTCTTTTCGTACTCCACGCCAATGGTATGAAGCATGGCTGACAAATCAACATCTTCATTTAATATGGTAATTTGTCCGGCTTCTATTTTTGAAATATCGATGATATCATCAATTAATCGCAATAAAATATCGCTACTATCTGCTATAATATTCAAAAAGTTTTGCTTTTCTTCACTCGTTATATCAGGCACATTAAGCAAATTACTAAAACCAACAATGGCATTCATTGGGGTGCGAATTTCATGGCTCATATTGGCCAGAAAGGATGATTTTAAGCGATCTGATTCTTCTGCTTTTTCCTTTGCCTTCACCAAATCTTTTGTTCTTTTGCTTACTAACTCCTCCAAATGATTTCTATGTAACTCAAGCTCCTTCTTCTGATGAGAAATCTTTAATGTTCTGGCTTTTACTTTTCTTTCCAGTTTTTTCTTCTGCGCCTCATACATTTTATTTCTTACCCTGAAAAAGGAAACCATAAATAGAAGTACAACAAAGGCAACCATTAAAATAAACCAATCTGTTCTATAAAACGGAGGAATAACTTTTATTTTAAGAGCAAGTTGTTGAGGACATTCTATACCATCGTGATTTTCAGCTTTTACTTTAAAGGTATAATTGCCACCAGGCAGATTTGTATAAGTAACCAAGCGGCCTTTGTTGTCTGTTTTGGTCCATCCCTTATCGAACCCTTCCATCATATAAGAGTAGGTTACTTTATCGGGACTGGTATAATTGATTAACTGAAACTCCAATGAAAAAATATAATCTTCATGCGATAAGGTTATGTTTTTAGTTGTTGAAATATGCTGCTTTAATGGGCTGTCTTTACCAATTTCTACCGACTTATTTAATATTTTAAAATCTGTAAATACCAGCGATAAACAAGTGGAATCCTTTAGAATATTTGCAGGCTTAAATGCGTTTAAGCCTTTTACTCCTCCAAAGTACATGGTTCCATCTGATGCTTTAATCGCCGATCTTATCGAGAATTGTTTCCCCTGCAATCCATCATTAACATTAAAACTATTCACTTCATGTGAAACAAGGTTAAAACAACATATCCCTTTTGTGGTGGATAGCCATAAGTTATTTTCTTCATCTGACAAAATTCCTAACACATTATCGGAAGGTAAACCATTATACATAGTAAATGAAGAAATCTCATTGTTAGCTAAATCAAACCTTTTAAGACCCCCTCCTGCTGTCCCTGCCCAAAAAACATCATTATCATCCATTAATATAGATGTGATGGTATATCTACGATCTGAGTTGGTTTCGTAACCTATAAGGTATTCCTTAAAATCATCATTCGCATAATCATACATCCGTAGGGTTCCATCTCTGCTTCCAAGCCACAACCTTCCTTTTGTATCCAGGTACATGATATCCACGTGATGACTTCCCACCTTATTGTTAACCCGGTCTCTTAAGTTATAAACCTTTATATCACCTGTTGAAGGATTAAACTTATTTAAGTAATCGCCACTGGCACAATACCAAATATGTCCAAACTTATCTTTCTGAATGTGCGTAATATTGTTATTTGAAATATAGTTTCCGTCTATCAGGTTACTATTGAAACTTGTAATTTCGTTGGTGTTCAGATTTAATTTTGAAACCCCTTTCTGAAAAGCTCCTACATACAAAAACTCTTCATCGGTTAAAACACTTATCACATATGGATCATTTATGGCATTTAGTCCTGCCCCTAAATATGGACTTTTAAATTTCTTCGTTTTCGGATCAAAAACATTAATTCCTCCACCATCAGTACCAATATATATGTCACCACTTTCCGCCTCGTGGATGCAGGTAATATTTTGATGAGTAAGGGAACCTGACTGATTGGGTATTGGATAGTAATAAGTAAACCGATGATTAACCGGATTATAATAATTAATTCCTCCATCGAAGGTGGCCACCCACAATATTCCATCCTCATCTAAAAATAAATTGTATAAACCATTACTCGACAAAGAAAATCGATCATACGGATTATGCTTCACAACCCTAATTTTAAAGGTTGTTTTATCTAATATATTAAGTCCTCCATTATCTGTGGCAATAAATATCTCATTTCCAATTTGCTCAAAATCTTTAATTGTTTGATTGCTCAACCCATGTAATCGTTCAAAACTTTGTTTCTTCCTGTTATAGTATACTACACCATTCCCATTTGTTCCAATCCATAAGGTACTGTCCGTATCAAACATCAACTTTTTGTTGTTGTTTTTAATTTTACTCCCATTGGGAAATGGTAGCTTAATTTCATCAATAATTCCTTTCTGAGGGTGACAAATATCCAGATAGGAGCTATTACCGGCAACCCACATATTACCATTCGCATCCTCCACTATTCCATGTATCCCGTTTTTATTAGCTCTTCTTTCCCTCGAAGAGCTAATCTTTTTAAATCGATGATTTATAACATCATATACATAAACCCCGTTCTGATGAGTGCCAATCCAAATTTCACCATTACTGTGCTGAGTGATACACCTAACTTCTTTGGGAGCTTGTTGATTATCCTCAGAGATACGGATAAAATTATCCTGCCTGCGATTATAAATGCACAAACCGTAATGCTCAGTCCCTACCCAAACATTATTGTCTCTGTCAACAAATACATCAGATATATTATTTTCCGGAATAGAGGTACTATCCTCTTTGTCGTAAAAATAATTTGTCACATTCAGACCATCATACCTGCTTAGACCATCTCTGGTAGCTAACCAGATGTAACCGGTTTGATCTCTTGTAACATTGTTAACCCAGTTATTTGGAAGCCCCTCACTTAAAGTAACTCTCTGAAATTTAAGATCCTCATACTGTGCATATGCGTTAGCAAACACAACAAGCAGAAATCCAATAAAGATTAATTCTTTAAATCGTGACGAGTTATAATGCATAAATGGGTTTCAAAATTTTACAGCTCAATATTCCTTCAAGAGCTTAGTTAAGAATTTAGTACAAATTACTTAAAATCCTTTGAAGTAGACAAGCTTTTAATTTTATCTTCTATTGCATCACTTTATTGTGTCTCGCTATTATAGGACTATACAATATTATGCTTCCTGCGTTTCCAATACTCTGTCTTTCATCTCCTGATGAAACTGAAGGATAGCAGCTATACTTTTTTGATCGATTCGTTGGCAGTGCATTGGAGCTTTTTCCAGCTGATCAATAACTTTATCGAATCCTCCATTTTGAAAAATATCACCCTCTTCCACGGAAAAACGTCCTCCATCAATAATGGATGCTTTTAATTCAGCCACCGAACCAATGTTAGTTAAAGGCACAAAAGTTGCCGCATTAAAAACATTCATATCCTTGTTTAAGATTTCCATAGCTTCACGTATATTTCCCCTGAATTGAGCCAAATGCGATTGGAGCACCTCTTCCCTTTGTTGTATATGTTGCAACTGATTAAAAATATTTGCTCTGGTATTAACTACCTTACGATAATATTCAACAATTAAATTATGCTGATGATAAAATTTTAACAGTTGTGTTGCTTTATCTTGTTTAACCGCTAAACCATAATGAAACGAAAAGAATTTAACATCCCAGTCTTTAAAGGTTTCATCTAACATTTTATCCCTATCATTCATTATTCTTTGGTATCCACGGTCGATGTTCTTTTTATTATACACCACTCCGCCATATTTCACCTCTTTAATTTTTGTGGTTCCCTGAACTATATCCTGAAGGGTTTTTAGCTGAGTTTCCAAAGCTTTAACAGGTGTCATTAGTACAGATAATTCCCCTTTTAATACTTGTTCATTCTGCGTTGTTGACAAATTGTCTTTTAATACTGCCTCTTCCGGAATATTGACAAAACGATTGACAAAAGTGTTGTCATATTCTTCCTGTAAACTTTCACCCTTCAACTCCTCCTTAATAAAGTCCTTAAACTTAGCATCATCGGCAAATTTATCTGGCGTAATATTCCAATACAATTGATAAATTAAACCTGAAATATCTTCCTGTACCTTTTCTTTTTGGTTAAATAAAATCCATGGACTACGCCCATCCTCTTCACAAGAAATATATGGTTTTTTAGCGTTAGCTTCTCTTTGGTCATTTGCCGGATGGCTCGCATACATGCTCACCTTTGAATTTTCCGAAATGCTAAAAAATAGTTTCCCTCCTCTTTTATCCACAGGTAGCTTAATTATACCAGCCATTAACGCATCTGATTTTTCAACAATATGATTCATATTGTGAGTATACAGATTTTTAACATACAACTGTTTTTGGGAGGCCAGATAAGCATTATTCAGCGTTTTGTTCCAGGCTTCATAACCATAATTTAATTTCCAAAGTCCGGAAACAATGGCTTCACTCCCAGATGTTTTTACAGCCACTTTATCCGCATTAAATTCCATTTCCCTGGAAAGAGATGAATACAAAATATTCAATAATTGATAAAACAAATTTAGCAACTGCCTGATAAGCCAAATTACCGGCATTAAAATATATGCAGCAAAAGATAACCTGAAATCGAGTTGTTGCCATTTTTCTAATATCTCGTCCCACTTATCGCGAGAAAAAATCATATCATGAATAATGGTATTGGCTGTATTGATGTAACTACCTATGGTCATGCTACGCTGCGAAAAATGCCCAAACTCGTGACTAATTACCGCCTTAAACTCAGATAAATTTAAACAACTAACCAATCCCAATCCTATGGTTAACTCCTTTCGCACGGGCATAAACAACGACAACCACATATTTGAATAAGCTACATAGGCATTTACATCCGGATCGACATAGATATTCTTTGGTTTTGGCGCTCCTGTTTCTTTACAAATCTGATACACAAATTCCCAAATATCAGGATAGTCTTTCTTATGTAGTTTAACCCTGTTTTTAATGGGATGATTTTTTAGTTTAAAGATGAATTTTAAGGTAAATACAAAAAGCATCAGTGAACTGGCCACCGCACCAATTTTGAGCAGTATGGTCCACTTATTAATTACATTAAGATCATAAAATATAGCCTCATGCACCAGGTACGCAGCCCCAAGGACCAGCAATACGTATAATACAAAAAATAAAAGCACCGAGAACACGGCTGTCAGTGCCTTAAAATGATAAGTAATGGGTAAACGGGTGAGTCCGGATTGAATCTTTTCCGGGCTTTTAGGGTAATTAGATTTGCTCATATTGTTAATTAATTTAGGTTTACCAAAAATAGAAACTATTTTAAAAAAGCAATAGAATTTAACAATAAAAATAATTTCCATAGGTCTGAAGGCTATTCCTGCTTTAATTAGTAAAGCTTATAAACCAATCGTACTCATTAATTTTTAACAAGTGGACTCTTTTAATTTCTTTGGCTACATTCGTTTTCATCATCCAAAATATTATTGGCATTGCTTAATTTAAACAATCACAAGACTATATCGTGCTTTTCATGCGTTTAAAATTTTCATTTGTTGCATGGAACTCCCAAGAAAATTCAATCATCCTCCTTTGTATAAATTAGATAATTGAATTTTTATGCTCATTTCATATATCAATCAAATTAAAAGTATACCAACAGTAATCTACCCCTTAGCATAGTCATTTATCATCTCTTCAAGCGACTTATGGGCCCGTTGAGTAACTTTTAAATAATCTGAACTATTATCATACTTGCCAGTTCTTATGCCTTCGTAAATTCCTCCAATAACAGTTCCCAGAAAATCACCAAGAGCAGCCTGGCGCTCTTTTACATACTCTTCCACTGAGACACTTTTAAATGATAATGTAAGATTGTATGCTTTATTAATAGCTTCGGCCAATTGCTGCTGTGTTACCGGATCTCCAAATAAATTATATATACCTCCCAGCAATCCATCCTCAGTAAGAAGTTTAAAATAGGCAAATGCCAGCTCATTACGAGAAGTATAACCACATTTACCGTTTGCTGCGCAATTTATTATTCCTCCTTCTTTTTTATATGTTGCAATGTATTCCAGGTCTGGTTCTATGTAAATTCCATTTCTCCCTATAGTCCATTGCATGCCCGACTTTTTAATATCTTCTTCAGTTTGACGATTACTGACCACAATAGGACTAAAAGCATTCCCCTCTTCTGCACCTACGATACTGGTATAAACGATTTTTTTTACACCATTTTCTTTTGCAGCTTCAATAACATTACGGTGTTGCTGTATGCGCTTATCCGGATGATCCATTCCAGAAACTAAAAGCACTGCATCTACCCCCTTAAGCGCTTTAACAAAATCCTCCTTGCTATTATAATCTCCCTTACGTATTTCAACACCTAATGATTTTGCTTTACCGGGTGAACGTGCTATACCAATTACATTTTTAGCACCAATTTCCAGTTTAAGTCTGTTGACAATGGCAGAACCCAGTTTACCACTTGCCGTTGTTACTGCTATTTGCATTTTGTTAATATTTCGTATATAGAAGTTAATGTCGGTATATATTACATCATGAGAATTAGATAATAACCTTAGCTGATGAAAGGTTAATTTACGCCAAAATATGGTAATTCTAAAAGTTCTTTACTTTATGATAACATCTCATACATTGTTCAGGTTGTGACTAATTAAATAAAATCCAGAGCTCCATTTTATATATATGCCCTCACTTAATATGGTGTTGACCTTAAAAAAGCCATAAATTTGTAAGAACCTTCTATCTAACAAACCATCGTTAGATAGAAGGTTAATAATTAAAATAACCATGATATGGAAGATCCGAAAAGAGTGATAGCTATAGGAGATATACATGGATGTTTTGATCCTCTTAAAAAATTAATTGAAGATAAGATTAAACTACAAAAAACTGACCGCATTATTTTTCTTGGAGATTATGTGGATAGAGGTCCCCAAAGCAAAGAAGTGGTGGATTATATAATATCCTTACAGGAAAAAGAATTTGATATCATCACCCTAATGGGTAATCATGAATCGATGCTATTGAATGCCTTTACCGAGGACCAATATATTCCTCTTTGGTTGTATAACGGAGGTAGTGAAACACTTAAAAGTTTTGGTTTAAGCTCAACTGTTTTTCTTCCTGAAAAATATCGGGCGTTTTTTCAGAATCTGGATTATTACTATGGTTACAAGCAGTTTTTGTTTGTTCATGCCGGCTTCAATGATCAAATTATCAATCCTTTTGAAGATACATACTATATGCTTTGGACAAGAAGTGAACACTATACAAATCCGATACTTGAAGGAAAAACAATTGTGCACGGACACTCTGTTATCCCGGTTGAATTTTGCAAGTCATTAATTAAACTCAACAGTAATATTATCAATATAGATACCGGCTGCGTGTATGCAGAAAGGCCGGGTTGTGGAAAACTCACTGCATTTGATGTGATTTCTAAAAGGATCTTTTCTGCTTAAACAGATTCTGCTGTAAGCTTTGACAACAGGTTTATAGCTTTTATAAATCAACCACTTTATTTTATTAATTTTGTAACAATTATCCGTAACAAATGAATAAAGTTAAGCTACTCATTATATTTCTTCTGCTTTCCAACATTGGGATTTATGCCTATACATATCTTCCTAACCTAACTTGCTATAACAAACAAGACTATCAGGCAGGACGACAAAACTGGGATATTGATATTGATGACAATGGCATTGTATACTTTGCCAATTCCAATGGCTTACTGTATAATGTATATGGTGAATGGGGCTTAAAAACCTTGTCGAAAAAAGGGGTGGTTAGAGCAGTGCTGGCTGCTAAAGACACCATTTGGTGTGGTGGAGGTGAATACGGTTATTTCTCTAAAGTAAATGATGATCTGCAATACCATTATTTGGGAATGATGAATGGTGGGCAAATATGGAATATAGAATCCTTTGGGGATCTCATCATCTTTCAAGCTGAAAACAAAATAGCCTATTACAATAAGGTTACCCAAACGCAAAGCATTAAAGAATTTCCTGAAAGCATATGGTCGACCGTAGAATGGAATGGGAAAATATGGTTGGTTCTTCGTAATGGTCAGATAGGATATCTGGATGGTGAAGAATTTTTTCACGAAACTACATTCGAACAATTATCCAATCAAGAGGTAAGAAAGCTATTTGTGCATCAGAAGTATATGTACATGGTGCTTTATGAAGGTGATATATTTCGTTACGATGGTAATAAAATAGAAAAAGTCACCCCTCCCCGAGGTCTGTCCGGCAATTCCCTGTTTACAGGAATGAACTATGATGATAGCTCCTACTGTCTGGGTACAGTATCTGATGGTTTTTTGAACATAGCCGATAACGGAGAAGTGCTAAAATGGGTAAATACTGCCAATGGCTTAATAGACAACACTATTTTAGCCATGAAAAAAGATCAACTGGGTAACGTTTGGCTGGGTTTAGATTATGGCATTGCTATGGTTGAATTACAAAGTGCCATCAATCCTATTTTCGATGGAGGTGCGACTTACGACATCAAAAACTTTCAGGGTAAAACCTATCTGGCCACCAATAAAGGATTGTTTTATTCTACAGAAAATGAAGGGTTTAAAATTGCAGAAAACTCAGTTGGTCAAATATGGAATCTTAAGGAGATAAACCAGGAGTTATACATCTGTCACAACAGAGGCTTATTAAGACTTCAGGACGATCAGGTTTTACCTGTTGTTAACTACGGTGGCGTTGTTGACATTGCCCAATTTGATGATACCGGTTATTTTTTATTTTCAACCTATCATGGCCTGATACTGACAAAAAAAGAAGGTACACGTTTTAACTACATAAAGAATCTTAACATCTGGGGAAACCCAAGGTTACATTTCGACAAAACCAATAATTGTATTTGGGCTCAAATAGAAAATGTCAATATTCTTAAACTCACACTTAACCCAAACAATACCGTGAAAAATGAAACTTTTGTTGATAAAGCAAGAGTATTTGACACGAGTAATGGATTCTATTTTTACGGCAACAATGGGCTTTGGCAATATAGTAATGACAAGTTTATAAAATCGAATCATCCATTAACCAAAATAGCAGAAAATAGCAGCATAGAAGCGATGGATTTTAGTGCGGATGGTAATACCCTGGCATATATTCAGAACAATGAGCTTAAACTGGAAGTTCTACTGCCTGATGGCAATACCCATTCGTACAATGCCCTGCTTAAATCTTTAAGTCAAAATATTATGCCCGGCGATGGTTTTATCGATATCCATGAGGGGTTGTTAAGACTTGCTACTGACAGAGGAGTTACTATATTTGATATAAATTCTCGTTCCAGCTTCTTAAAAAGTAGCCCGCCAGTCATATCATCAGTCACTATTCTTAATAAGAACAACACACAGCTGTTTTATCCATTTAGTGCAGAAGGCATAGAACTTTCTTCCGGAAGAAAAGACCTTAATTTTAAATTCAGCATCAATAAATTAATGCATGATGTTGTGGAATACCGATATCGCTTATTTCCAATGGAGAACAAATGGTCGGCATGGAGCACCTTAAAAAATGAAGTACTTTATCCACAGGTTAAAGGTGGGCAGTATACCATTTACCTCCAAAGCAGAGTCAATGGAGGAACTCCCGAAGAAACTTCTTTAACTATCAATATCGATAAATTGTGGTATCAAACCATGTGGGTGGCCATACCTATCACTTTGGCTGTTCTTTTATTGGTGTTTGGTATGTTTTATTTTATGTCGCGCATAAATAACCTCAAACTCAAAAAGCAACAACAACTATTTAAACAACGTGAAGATCAGAAAAGCCTCAGCATGCGAAATGAACAATTGCTTCAATATACTGAGATCATCAGTCACAAAAACGAATTTCTGAACAAAGTAAAATCGGGCTTAGAAGCCATGCGCAATAGCGAAGCGCAAAGATGGGCAAATATGATCAATGACGAAGTAAACAATGAGAAAAAAGAATTCCTTTTTCACAAGCTATTCTCCGAAATTCATCAGGATTTTATTGCCCGATTATCTGAAAAATATCCTTCATTAACTTCAAATGACATTAGAATTCTTTCCTTTATCAGAACAAATTTGGATAAAAAAGAAGTTTGTAACCTAATGAACATCTCTTCAAGGAGTCTTGATACGAGCAGATCACGTATTAAAAAGAAGTTAAACCTGGATACTGCCATAGATTTAAATCAATTTATTAGAGATTTTTAACAAATATTTCAACTCTACACCTCTCTGATATGTAACTACATAACAATTGCTGTTGTCATTGTGTTGACATTTTTTTTGCGTCTGTTATGAATTAGTCAACACTCATTTCTTTGTACTCGGGAAATTCTGAGATATCCTTGTTCCAAGCAATTACTTCATACAAAATGAAGAAGAAAAATTGCCAAAAGCAGAACTGGATTATTAAAAATTAGAATAAACCCGGGAAACGCTCATGTTTCTTTTCGGCGTTAAAACAACAATTAAATGAGAAATCTATTTAGCTTACTTTTACTTTATGCATTAAGCATACAGCTTTTATCAGCGCAAGACTCCTGGCAAATATCAGGTAAAATTATTGGCGAAGAGGATGATTTACCTGTGGTGGGTGCCAATATTATCGTTAAAGGAACAACGCAAGGGACCATCTCGGATATAGATGGATACTTTACGCTTAGTGTTAAACCGAATAGTACCCTTCAGGTTTCCATGATTGGCTTTAAAATTTATGAAACAGCAATTAAATCCCCCAATACCAATCTAAATATAGTTTTAGAACCCGATAATTATATTTTAGATGAAATTGTATCCGTAGGTTATGGTACCATGAAAAAGAGTGACTTAACGGGTGCTGTAGCATCGGTTAATTCGGAAGACCTGCAAAAAACACCAGCAGCAGGATTAGATCAAGCCTTACAGGGAAAAGTAGCCGGGGTAACGGTGAATGCCAACAGTGGGCAACCAGGTTCGGCAGCGGTAGTTCGAATCCGCGGTATTGGTACGGTCAACAACAGTGCACCTATCTATGTGGTTGA
>NZ_VCHY01000159.1 GCF_005877885.1 Labilibacter sediminis | reverse complement strand
GGCTAGGTTGTGCTTCTCGGCTAGGATTTTCACTCGGCACCTCGGCTACTATTTTTTTTGACATCTCGGCTAATTTTTCCTTGACACTTCGGTTAGGCTAAAACTTGGACCTCGACTTCTTTTCTCAACACCTCGGCTAGACTACACCTAGGCTATCAAGTGTACCACGGCCATCAACCTAACCTAGGTCATCAACCTAGGTCCAATCCAACCTAGGTCCTCCACACCACACTTGGGTCAACTCCTAGGTTGACTTTTCAAGGTTGACTTTTGACTTTTGGACAAATTTTAATTAATTAAAACTCAATAATTAAATTTAATAAATTAAAATGGACTCCACTAGCAAAATTGCTCAAATCAACCAAGAAATGGATGCAGTCATTGGTACTTCAACTCGAATTCCTCGTCTCTATGATGCTGATGGTTTTGATGAGTGGAAATGGAGGTTTCCTCAGTTTATCAAACGAACGGAACCCAAAATGTGGAGAAGCTTTGTACGTGGTCCAACTAGAATCACATTGCCTCGTGGCGAAAAGGAACCAATTGATGCTCCACTGAAGGACAAAGATGTTGGTGAATACACAGAGGAAGATTGGGAGAAGGTCGAAGCAGATGACAAAGCATTTGCTACAATCACCATGGCTTTAGCTCCTGATATTGCACAAGGTTTCAGGCAGTATACCACTGCTAAGAGCCTTTGGGAAGCACTGCTGGAGGTGTATGAAGGAAATGAGGATATGAAGGAGAGCAGACAGGACTCTCTGCGTCAAAAGTTCAATCTATTTAACCATATTCTTGGAGAGACTCTTGAAGCTCAGCTGCAACGTTTCACCACTCTTAACACTCAGATGAGCGATGCCGGCATCATT
>NZ_VCHY01000158.1 GCF_005877885.1 Labilibacter sediminis | reverse complement strand
CGCCATCAGTGAGTGCGGAAGCGCTGAGATCAGTGTCAGTCAGAGATAAGCACTGATGAACAATAATCGTCAATTCAAGGTAACAACTTGCTTGTTCAGGGTTAGCAAGGGTAGGTGCGTGTGATAGACTTGGTGTTTGTCTAACCATCGGCACAGAGTGTCAGCCTCTCTGATACCAATTGAAGGATCTAAAGGATCCAAGATGTGATAAACAAACAACAATACAAAATATACGAACACAGAATTGTTTCTCACAAATGAACTTCACTAAGAAAATGATGATCTCACAAAGAGATAATCAATGTGCATAAAGTGGCTATTAGGGTTTGAGAGAGACTTATTCTCTGACAAACCGAGTAAAACTATATAAAGACTAAACTAGGTCAATCCCCACAATCTCGGGGATTGACAACTATAATGAGTAAATTACGGAAATAAACTAACTGCCTAAAATATCTAAGCTAAACAGATAAGTACAAAAGATACACTGAGATCAAAACTATATGCTGAACAAACATAAAACACTGATGCTGATATTAAGACACTGAGTCACATGCTGATGCTCAGTGTATACGCTGAGTTCAGTTTGAACATCAGCATATTATAAGGTTCGACCTTACAATCTCCCCCAATATGATGATGTTCAAAACTAGACTTATACTTGCATTCCTCTGGACAAAAATTCTTCGTACTCGGCTTCAGCTTCTATCTTCACGGGCCAGTAAGGACTATCAAGCAGCTCCTGTCTTCTATTTAGTAATTCCATGGTAATCAGTATATGAAACTCTCCCGAAAGATCTCGATGAGACATACACATTTGTCGAAGACCAACCAGGTGATTTGTGGGAGCCTTGGGAATCTCTGATGTAC
>NZ_VCHY01000157.1 GCF_005877885.1 Labilibacter sediminis | reverse complement strand
GTTATTACAATACAAGGCTAAGGTTTGATGATCTTCGTCTTCAGGTCCATGATCCATTCTCGAAAGTTAAGCATCCAGGTGAGTTCATCAATCACTGATCTTCTGAGCTCTGTGTCTTCATGGTGTTTAACGAGAGTGATCAATTGTTCAAGCATTTTGGTAGGAAAGAGGTGTTTCTCTGAAAGTTTCATAAGTACCGTCTGGTTGTTTGAAGAGAAGATGATCGACTTGTGTGGCCTTTTAATGAGTGTTCCTGGTGCAGTCTTTTGCTCACAAGGTAGAATATCTGGTTTTTGAGCAATCTTATCAGGAATCTCTTTACAAATCTCACGATCGAAGGAAAAATCAATGATCAGCTCCATAGCATACTGTCTAAGTCGTAGGAGAGCTGTAACATAGTCAGGGTTCTTGTCTCGATAACTTTTCAGCCAATTAATCAAAGTCTTGATGTCAGACTGATTGATAAGTGGAAAGTCGGCTTCTGAAAAATTAAAGTCTGAGTTGTCCGATCTAGTGCCTTGAAAGGTAACGTAGGGTCTTTTGCAAAATTCTTTAATAGACACGTTAGTGACTTTTATGATCTTCTTGTTAGACCATAACGAGACATTTTTGATCTGTCGTTCTCTGAAGAATTTTCTCTTGTAGTACAGAATATCCTTGGTTTTTTCATCTTGTTGATAAGGATATTTTTCTTTAGGGCAGAGATTGAAGAACATACCATTTGGAGGAGCAGGTATGTCCCAACTGTCAAGAGATATGTCAGTAGGAGAACTGAAGGTTTTGAATGGTTTAATTTGAGTAATCTCCACATAATCAAATGTGTATGGGTTGTGGTACAAGGTTTTGTGTGGGGGTTGAGGTTCTGGGATTAGT
>NZ_VCHY01000156.1 GCF_005877885.1 Labilibacter sediminis | reverse complement strand
GGATTAGGATTATTTTTTTATTATTATAGGTTTTGTTGTTTTTTTGGTTTTTTTTTTTAATTGGATTGAATTTAATTTTAGATAATTTTTTAGTGAATTGATTTAGTTTTGAGGTAAGTATAAGTATTTTTTTTTATTTTATTATATTGGTTTATTCGGGTTGTAAGTAGGTTTTTTGGTTTTGTGTTCGTTTATGTTAATTAAGTTTGAATAGTTTTTTTTTTATATAATAAAATGAATTTTAAATGAAAATATTTTAAAATAGAATTAAGGCGAGTTTGATAAAGTATATAAAAGAAAAATTATAAAATTAAAATGAAAAATATAAAAAAATTTTGAAAAAATAATAAAATTAATTATAAAATAAATGTTGGGGTGGGGGTAGGGTTAGGGTTAGGGTTAGAATTAGGGTTAGGGTTATTATTTTTTTAGAGTTTTTTTGTATTTTTTATTTTAATTTTATAATTTTTTTTTTATGTATTTTATTAAGTTCGTTTTAGTTTTATTTTAAAGTATTTTTATTTAAAATTTATTTTATTATATAAGAAAAGGGTTGTTTAAGTTTAATTGATATAGACGAATATAGAATTAAAAGATTTATTTATAATTCGGATGGATTAATGTGGTAGAATGAAGAAAAATATTTAAATTTATTTCGAAATTGGATTAGTTTATTGGAAGATTATTTGAAATTAAATTTAATTTAATTAGAGAGGAAAATTAAAAAGGTAATAAAATTTATAATGATGGAAAAATAATTTTAATTTATTTAAATTAAAAAGGTAATAAAATTTAATAATGGAAAAATTTGGATATAAAAATATTTAATAAAATTGGAATTTTAATAATTTTTTTTTAAGTTTTAATTTTATTTTA
>NZ_VCHY01000155.1 GCF_005877885.1 Labilibacter sediminis | reverse complement strand
ATCTTTAAGGACAACGGGGGAATTCAAATCCCAGAGAAACGGTGACTATTGAAGACTTATTGAAGACTATCAGAGATTGGAACATGACTTTGAAGACAGAAGAGTTTGACAACACAATTTCATTTCCCAGTGAAAGGTGAAGAATTTGAAGACTATGTTGCAATCTGCTTGGACTCCCCCCCAACCAGTGAGCTGCTGCATTTACACCTTCAAGTGATCAAGATTAATCAGACTCCACCAAGATTATCAAGACAAAAGATTCATATGTTGGAGATGCTGATTTCAAGTCAATACAAGAAGCCAGAGTTCAACGTTCAAGATTAATTCCAGTGAAGATCGTTCAAGAATAAAGCAATAAACCAAGGGGGAGATTGTTAGGATGTATTTTAGTGGTTTATGTTTATTCTAGCTTGTTAGGAATTAATTAATTGTATTGGGCTAATTAATTAATTAGTCTAAGGCTTATTGTATTGGGCTAAATAATAACTAGTAATTATTTAGCCCATAGACTAGGAAATTAGGCCCTAAGGCCTAAAGCCCATAAGGCTTTCTGTGTCAGGTATTTAAAGTTGTAACCTGCTCATTTAGCAGGTTGTTCAGCGAATTTCAGAGAGAGAGAGACAGGATTTCGAGATTTGTGAGGCTTGGAGAGACATTGTACCAGACTTGTTGATTGAATACAAGTGTGCATTGTTTTGATTGATTGCTTTCACAATTAATCTGTTTGTTTGGATTCCGCACTCACAAACAGGTGATTGATACACAGTTCATAGGCTATACGGGACTTACAATTGGTATCAGAGCCATTTAGTGTGTTTCAATCAATTTTGTGAAATTTTTGGTGTTTTTGGTTTGGTATTCATCATTGTTCTTGTTGAAA
>NZ_VCHY01000154.1 GCF_005877885.1 Labilibacter sediminis | reverse complement strand
AGGAGTGTAAAATAGAAATGTATTGAAGACTCCACTATGGAAGCCGAGTATGTGGCAGCCTCTGAGGCAGCCAAAGAGGCAGTATGGCTCCGTGACTTCCTGTTGGACTTGGAAGTGGTACCTAAATTGCCAAAGAGTATTACACTGTACTGTGATAATACTGGAGCTGTGGCAAATTCGAAGGAACCACGAGCCCATAAAGCAGCGAAGCATATTGAACGCAAGTATCACCTCATACGAGACATTGTAAAGAGAGGAGATATAGTTGTGGTGAAGATCGCAACAGAAGACAACAGAGCGGATCCTTTCACAAAGAGCTTACCAGCTAAGGCCTTTGACAGGCACGTGGAGGGGCTAGGAGTCAGGCGATTATATGCATAGTTTGTTTTAGTTTTATTGCTATTGGATTAATGTAATAAACACTGATATACTCAAAGAATAGCTTGAGTATAAGTGGGAGATTGTTGGTGTATACTAAACTATTTGAGTTTATATATCAGTTTCCATATTTTCCAGATGAAAATCATTTACATAATGTTTATATTATATGTTGTGAACAATCTAGTATCAAATGGGATACAGAAGATTAGATTGTTAAATATACTAATATAATATATTTGTTCATAGTCTAAGTGTTTATCACTGGAATGACTATAGTATTATTTGAGATAGTTTATCTTGACTATTGAATAATACTAGTATGCTAAGAGCATATTGAACGGGACAATAATTATTATTGCTTAGGTTCTTAATCTGGATATAGTGATTGACACATGTATTTAATGCACATGCTTTAATTCATAATAAAGTAATTCATTATGAATTACAATATTATGTTTTGGGTAATGACATTAAATATTAGGTGGGATTTCTACTATAGAA
>NZ_VCHY01000153.1 GCF_005877885.1 Labilibacter sediminis | reverse complement strand
ACATCCGTAAACTTTAAGCTATTTGCATGTATTTATGTTCAAACAAGTTCAATTCTGTGTTATATGCATGCTTAAAGTGTTACAATTACTTAAAAATGGTCAAAATGCAAAAAGTGGATTTGTGGTTATTTTGCTTAAGTGTAGAAGGTGAGACTTGAGCATGTATGAGTAACTACTATCCTAAGAGTGTTCCAATAGTTAAATTATACCTAAACATGTTTGACTAGGTGATATAAGGTGAGAAAGTTGGACAAAAATAAGAGAAATGGTCATTTTGGCTAAAATAGCAAAGTATGATGCTATTATGAGAAAATGGTCAAAAGTGTGATTTATTAGACCTGCACTTTTGGGACTTATTCTAAAGGCTTAAACATGTCTAACATGATGTATTTAAACTATCTAAACTCTTAGATGACCGATGATACAAGGAATTGCCAAAAGACTAAAGTTAGAAGGGCAATTTGGTCATAAACAAGGCTAAACGTAGTTGGGAATGACCTGCACTTATGGCACCTATTCTAACACCTTAAATAACTTATATTAGACCTACTTATGTGATTTGAACCCTTAAGTATCAAGAGAACTCAAGAAAACACGAAAATGGTCTTAAAATGAAGGCTTTGGGACCCAAAATGGGACAAATTTGGATATATGAGTTATACAAGTTATTTATGAGATTCAAAGGTCTAAACCACTTATATTAGGTATATATAAGTGATTCATAAGCTTAGATGCCAAAATATAGGAAGAAATGACCAAAACTCAAAAGTTGGTGAACACTCAAAATGGGGACAAAAAGGTAAAACGAGCCTAGAGTTCTCGTATGATCTTGGAATCAATATTTTCCTCTTGAAATGTCTTAGTTAGGTGATTCCATGGATGTAGGAAGAAA
>NZ_VCHY01000151.1 GCF_005877885.1 Labilibacter sediminis | reverse complement strand
AAGATCTTGAAGAAATTCAAGATGCTTGATTCAAAGAAAGGGTTGTTACCCATTCAACATGGCATAAAATTGAGTAAGACTCAATGTCCCAGTACTAAAGAAGAACTGGAAAGAATGAGTCGAGTCCCATATGCTTCGGCTATAGGATCGATCATGTACGCTATGACTTGTACTCGCCCTGATGTTGCATATGCTTTAAGCATGGTGAGCAGATATCAGGGAAACCCTGGCGAAAGTCACTGGACAGCGGTGAAGAATATCCTGAAATATCTGAGAAGAACAAAAGATATGTTCTTGCTCTATGGGGGAAAGGAAGAGTTAAAAGTTGAAGGTTACTGTGATGCAAGCTTTCAAACCGACAGGGATGATTGTTGTTCACAAACAGGTTGGGTGTTTATGTTGAACGGAGGAGCAGTGAGTTGGAAAAGTTCCAAGCAAAAGACGGTGGCAGACTCGACATGCGAGTCTGAGTATATTGCGGCAAGTAAAGCTGCAAAGGAGGCTACATGGATGCAGAACTTTATTGGCGATCTTGGTGTTGTTCCCAACATTAAGGACCCAGTGGAAATTTTCTGCGACAATGAAGGTGCGGTTGCTTTGACTAAAGAACCACACATCCATGAGAAGTCAAGACACATACTCAGAAAATATCATTATGTTCGAAAGCGAGTTGAAGCTGGAGGAGTCGTCGTGAAAAGAGTATCGTCTGAAGACAATCCTGCAGACCCACTGACAAAAGCATTGTCAAGAATCAAGCATGATATTCATACTCGATTCATAGGGATTAGAGATACTTCTGGAATGTTTTAATTAATGTAATAGTTTGATTTAGTTTTTGAAACTTTGTAAGCAATTAAGTTGTAACAGATTTGATATTTATTATGTTTAATAAAAGGTATGTT
>NZ_VCHY01000150.1 GCF_005877885.1 Labilibacter sediminis | reverse complement strand
ATCCCAAGGATCAGCCGGGTCATTACAAATAATTATTACAAAATCAAATGTAACTAAAGAATAAGCCTAAATGACCTATCTCTCAGCAATAGTCTCAGCCCAGCTAGTACCTGCACATACATAGACATAGCAGACACTATAAGTTATAAAGCTTAGTGAGTAATCAACACATACACAAGGCATATATATATAATCATAATCAACATACAAATATATATATACAACCACCTATCTCATGTCTATGCCAATGTCTCCCCGAGACTCCACTCCACTATGGCTAACTGACATCCTTTCCTAACAATCCAATTACAACATTGCTAACCTCCGTCGTCTCCCAGAGACCCCACAATATTCCCAATTGACATACGAGTTATAACAAATAACTGTATCAACTTACAAGAGGGAACCGATTACTCACCTGGTTGTCGGTAAATCTTACACGAGAACCCAGCTCAATGCTCAGCCTCTGGACCTCCTCCAGACCTATAAATCAACCCTAGTAGTTAACACCACACTACTAGCTCACACAACAGAAATCAGACCCTAAGTCCAACTTTCAGGTCTCGTCACCCCGCGACCACGGCTCGTCGCCCCGCGACGACGGGTGCAGTCCCAGTCCATCCATGACTTAATTCAGTCATTCAGTCCATATATTAAGCTATACAGCCAATTCAACGTGTAAAGATGTAAACATACACCTCTATAACAGCCCTATAACACTTATTTATATAAAATCTAATGGGTTTAACAATCAAACCCAAAACCCCAACTCAAATCACCCAACAAAGAAGTAATCGATGATTACCTTGATGATTTGCACGAGCTATCAACCTCCACACATGATTTCCAGCTTGAAATCACCTCAAATTCATCAATTTCGGCTATAGGAGCTGAGATCGGAAGAGCACACACAACGC
>NZ_VCHY01000015.1 GCF_005877885.1 Labilibacter sediminis | reverse complement strand
CAATGTCGTTTAGTTAAGAAATTCATTTCATGAATTTCTTAAGAATGGGACTTTGTCCCATACCCTACTTCCTTTTTGTCATTGCCACAAAAAGGAAGCAAAAAAGTCTAGTCGAGGAGAATGCCAACCCGCTCTTCCCGATTGTTTATAATTCTATAGAAGTAAGTGTTCTTTCAAACACAAGGACAAGCCCCTTCTATGAATTTTATAACAATCGGAAATACACTGCCTCCATTGGCCTTCAACTCCTCGACGGGCCTGCGCGCCAGTTTACTATCGTGAGTTAAAATGTTTTAAACAGCTATGATATCCTTAACTAAACGACATTGATAATGCGGGTTAAACTATACCGGGAATTTTAGTGGATACCAAATAACTGCAGACTTATCCAGATGATTATAATTTATCTGATAATCATTTGGATACATAATCAACCAGTTGGTTGCATTATTGGCATCAAAAAAAATGCAACAGCATTTTTTGATATTCATTAGTTTTTCTTTTAATAAGACCATTAATACTGTTTGATAAGGTTTTTTACCAACTAAAGCAATACGTTCTACATTATAGGATTCTACTTTTTGAATAATTGTATCTATAAAAAAATAAATATCTCGCATAGATAAATCCATTGTTAAATCAGATAAATCCAATATAATATGACAAATACTTTTACTAGCAGAAATTACCTTATTCAGCTTGTAAATGCCAGTTTTTCTAAGAATACCTCTTAACCGAATGATCCGAATTTCATTACTAACACCATATTCTACCTGAACCATATATTATTTCTAAAAAATATTATCATGCCCCTATACCTTAACGCGATTAATATTTATTAATCCAGGTTTATCAACACGCGTAACTTTAACAAATTCAACTACTGCTTAATGACAAACTTTATAAAGACCTGGTCTTTCCCAGACAAGAGTTTTGCTATATAAATACCCGAACTTAAACTATTAATGTTTAAAAGTCCCTCATAATTTCCTTTGCTTTTATAACCACTAGCAAGCACAGCTACTTCTTGCCCCAAGTTATTATACACCTTTAACGATACTTTATCATCATTGGGAATTGAATAACTAAATTTTGTATTAAAAGTCACAGGATTAGGTCCCATCAGTTCAAGACTTAACCCATTTGTTGTTGTATTAGAATGGATGAAAGTATCGGTATCTTTATGACCAAAAGCTTCCAATTCATATATCTTTACTGCAGTTCCCTCTCCTTGTTGAGCCTTTTTAATTTCCACCTTAATGTAACGAGCCGATACGCCATCAAATTCTAACCTTGCTTTGTGGTTGATATTGTATTTCACCTCCCGAATAACGTCCCAGTTGATTGCATCATCACTCACACTTATATCAAAATCACAAACATTATACACTTCCAAATCATTGCGATTAACTCCACTACGCAAATCAACTCGATCTATGAGATAATTCTCTTCCAGGTCAACATAAAACCATTGATTACCGGCATCACCATCTAAAACCCATTTAGAATACATGTCGCCATCTACCATCAGCTCTTTATCACTACTATTTCCTCCAGCCGTAATAGGCTTACCTACACAAATATTTTCGTTGGGAATACTTTTGTATGGATGAAATCTACCAAACAAATTCATATTCACGATTTTAATATCATCGGTACTATTGCTGTTGGATTCTGTGATATACATTCGCCAATACCGCGCCCCTGTTTCCGGGAAATCACGATCAGTGATGTCAGCTGTATTTCCTGTCACCACATCTACAACCTCCCAATTGATTCCATCATCGCTCTTTTCGAGCTGAAAATCCCTGGTATTACCCGTAACATCCTCTCTTATCCAGCCCTGGTGCAGTACCTGCCAACGACTCACATAACAGGTTTGTCCAAGATCAACCTGTAACCACTGATTCGCACCAGTCGCCATCCAGGCTTTGGTGTCTTCCACATTATCTCCAAATGCATAATGAGGATTAGTTCCGGTTGAAGCTGATGCACTCATCTCCTGGGAAACCAAATGTAAAGGAGCAATCTCTGCTTTGTTATGCAAATCAACCCAGATAAAGCGCCCCCTGTTCTTATCACTTGTCAGGTAATCTCTTCTTACCTGTTTTACATTGGCACAATAGGAAACCAATAATTTCCCATCACGAGAAAGGTGAGGATGTGCTTTAGCATTATAAAAATTGACAGAATCAACTCCATAGGCATCCATTTCTTTTAATGGTGCATACATTGGAACAATATCGCTCCAAGGACCAAGAGGTGAATCCGCATATCGATACTCAATTATGGGCTCATTGTTGTTTGCCACATTTATAAACAGGAACTTACCGGCATAAACACCTTCAGTGATATAGGAAACACTGTAACGGTCACCTATTTGCCCAAACAATTCAGCTGATTCTGCTGTACAAACAGAAAAATTATTGACAACCCAATTTGCCCCATTCCAATACTCCCATTTAGAAAAATCGGTATAATCTTCACGCTTCACGCGGCCAACCACAACAGCCCTATTGGTATTCCATTTACGCATACCATAATTGTATACATAACCATAATGATCGCTGGTTTGATCTGTAAAACCACCGTGCACAGTTAAATCAAGAATAGCTGATCCCAATCTGGCATGTGATTTATGATCTGCAGAGATAGCTTCATAATAAGGACACTGTACAATGGTAAAATTATCAAAGTCAGCTTCATCATTAACTACAGGCACAGAAACACGAAAAACACCACGGTTGGCATCATCTTTACTGGACATATTCATATGAATCACATTACTGATGGATATTCCATCCAAAGCCCAAAGGCGTTGTCCAAATAATTCTTCAGGTGCTTCAATGGTGCCTCCAAAATGGTAGGTCATATTATCAAAAACAGGCACCTCATTGGTCCCTACTCTATCTAAAACAGCTACCGTATGTTTATTCATTTTACTGCTGGTAATCTTTCTACTGACCGGATCAATAGGGCCTCCGATACGCGAATCGCTAAATAACCAATACGTTTTGGTATTTTCTCCGCTTCCCATGGTATCATCACCATTGAATGGCACAGAATAAATGCCATCGCCGGAAAACCAACCACTACCTGTTTGGCGCCTAAAAATCTCATCCCAATCGGCAGCCCCTTCCACTTTTAAAGGCATTTCTGTAGAACGCAAAGGCCTTTGAGCACAAATCACAGCGCTAAAAAAAATAAATATATAAATTAGATTAATTGATCTATTGCGATAATGCATAAACTTTTCTTATTGAGTTAGCTTTTAATAATTAACAATTTCATGTACTTCGTAAAATGGATGGGGATGTATTACAGTACCAACATTTTTTTACTATTGGCAAGAGTACCTAAGGACAATGAATAGAAGTACACTCCGCTATTATACTTACTGCAGTCAAACTGTACTTTGTATCCCCCTTTAACCTGATGCTCGTCTACCAATACTTCAATCTCCTGAAGGGCAATATTATATACTTTAAGCTGCACCCTTCCTGACTTTTTAATTTGATAATTAATACTTGTTGTAGATGCTACCGGATTAGGACTATTCTGCTCTAAAGAAATAACAGATGTATTTTGTTGATTATCATTTATTTTTACAATAGATATATTACTAGGTACACTTGGTTCCCCAAACTGATTAATTAACCAAGTGCTGGCTCCTGCATTATCTCTTTTATTATAGTAATTGATTCTATTAATCAGCTCTTCCTTAACATCTGTATAGTCAGCATTATTAAATTGATTTGTTTCAGGACTTTCCCAGCCACCATCTCTTAAAAATAAAGCATTACGCTCCATATACCACTTATCATCAATAGCAGCATCATTATCATTAGAAACCCACAGGTAATAATCACGGTTAACTATTCCTGCAAACTGCTGCGAACTATGGTAAATAACGGCTTCATCTTTCCACTCTCCACCTTGCCCCAACAATATATGAGAAAAATCTTCTCCATGAATTGGATTTGTTGCTCTTAGCTCCCCTCCAATTAAACCCATCAAGGTTGGATAAATGTCTACATTACTTGCAACTTCATCTATAACAGCTCCTGCAGCAATATGGCCGGGCCATTGTATAAGAAAAGGAATATTATTGGCAGAGCTATACATTAAATTCTTTCCAAACTTTCCGTACTCTCCCATATAATCACCATGATCTGAAGTAAAAATGATAATTGTATTTGGGTTGGATTCAGCAACTGCCTGCAGAATATCCCCTACCTTATCATCAATTAAACTAATCATATTGCAGTACTTCTTTCTTTTGCGGGGAGTTTTTGCCAACTGATCGCTTGTAACTGTAGGAGGTACATACTGATCATCTTCACTATTTCTTTCTGCATAATCATCTCTCAGTTTATCCGGTCCATGAGGATCGGGTATACTCAACATCAAGAAATATGGATTTTCCCCTTGATTCCTAATGAAATCAATAGCCTTATCTGAAAACACATTTGTAGGATAGGTATTATCATTTTGGCCAACTAAATTATAATCCTCGTATGGAGGTTGAGTTCTATCGATAAAGTCGAGATATTTAAAATGCGAAGAATTATAACGATACATCAAATCCTGATACCCAAAAGTTACATATGGAACATCTGGCTCTTTAAACCTAAATGGCTCATAACTCCACCCGGCAGTAGCAGGATCTTTTTTATTTCCATTACCAAATAAATGCCACTTACCAATGTATACTGATGTATAGCCTTCAGCGTTAAAAGCATCAGCCAGGGTATGTTCATCCAAATTCATTGGAATTTCATTTTCATATGCTCCTGTAGCATCAGGATAACGCCCTGTTTGCAAACTCGCTCTGGATGGAGTACACACTCCACTATTACACCAAAAGTTATTCATTAGCAGTCCATTTTCCGCTACCTTGTCTATATTTGGTGTTAAACTTGGCGGCGTATCTAAATCCTTATAATCAGGTAAGTTTTTGGAGTAGCAACTCAGAGGCCATTTACTTAATTGATCGCAATGAATTAATAAAACACTAGGTTTTTCTGAGGATGAAGCTTTTGTTTTTATAGACGCCTGAGTATTTTGAAATACTAAGCTAAAAACAAAAAAAAGGAATAGGTATTTTTTCATAATTGTGTAAAAATTTTATGCATTTAGATTTTTTCTCTACATACAAATAACACTTTCGCTTATTTATACCCCTACCTAAAAATTATGAATTCTACATTTAATAACACATTCCTTACTATCCTCAATTAATTTACATAAGGTAAACCACAACTATAAATCACAGAACTACAATAATTTAAATATTTTTTCCTTTAACCAAGTAGGGTTCAACCTAATATTCAGTGTTTCAAATAAGTAAGAGTATTACTTACAAAACCAGAATTCAAATAAAAACTATCTACATTTTATTTATTATGAAAAAGTACATTACTATTAGAATTTACCTTTTAACCTTTATTATTTCCATTACACAAACAACAATAACAACTGCTCAAGATTACCCATCCTTAGACATGCCACTTAAAACCACTGATGCTCCTGAATGGGACCAGATATTCAAACGTACTTCTGGTGATGGTTGGTACTCGGGAGATGGTATATTTATGGTGCCATTTAGTGGAGATGATCGCCAGGGACAAAAACAAACGACCAAAACCTTAATTCTTTTTAGCGACTCTCATACCTGTACAGGAATTGATCCTGACACCTATGTTGTATCAGGTGATAAGATGATGAACCATGCAATTGGTATCTTAAGTCCTTTGCAAGACCCGGATAATCCACAATTTAGTGATGTTGAATATCATTGGGGCGAAGATGACAATAAACGTCAGGATCCGGCATATAATCGTAATATATTTCTCGAACATGCCTGGGCTATGGATGGAATATACCAGGACGGGATGATCGATATGTTTATGACCGTAGAACAAAATGGTGATGGTGTTTCGGGAGTTAGTATGGTTCATATTCCCATTATAAATGATGATATTGATTTAACCAACTCTGCGAATATGATAGAAACAACACCTTTCTTTTATTCAGATGGTTCAGACAATACGCGATTAGGTTCTGCAGTAATGGATAATTCAACGTTAGGCGGCGCTCACACCCCTGATGGCTATGTATATGTTTATGGGGCTCGTAAAATTAAAACAAGAAGAGGGGCTGTAGTTGCCAGAGTACCCAAGGCAGATTTTACCGATTTTACCAAATACGAATTTTGGAACGGCAGCCAATGGACTACTAACTTTATGGATTTACATACCGACGAAGCTGAAATTTTTACCATTGTTTCTAGTGATCGTTATAGTATTACTCCAATTAGAACGGGTCCTTTCTCCGGAAAATACATGGCCATATATTCCAAAAAATTATCCCATCCGGTTGTCGAATACAAAATTTCTGACACTCCAATTGGACCATGGAGCGACGGAGTTCCTGTATGGGGCATTGTTGAAGAGATGGATGAATTAGGTCCTAATGTACCAAATTTCTATGGAGCAAAAGCACACCCTCACCTATCAGAACCGGGTGAACTATTGGTTTCATACTGTTTAAATTCGTATCAACCAATTGTTAAAGATCATAATAAAAACAGAGGACGTTTTTTTAGGATTGACCTAAATAATTTTGCAACCGCTGCGCCACAATTTATCGTATCTCACAAATATAACAACACCAATGCTTCAGGTTTTACAGAAACTGCAACTAAGCATACAAAAGCATTTAACAACAATGCCAGGGATGAATCTAAATGGCAAGATAATACTCCCGGAGATAAATGGATATCCATTGATTTAGGACAAGAGTATTATATTGACAGGTGGCAAGTTTTAAATGAAGGACAACTTAGCGGTGATAGTCATTTAAACACAAAAGATTTTAAGCTCCAGGTAAATGACAATTACTATGATGATAACGGATGGGTTGATGTAGATGTTGTTACTGGCAATACTGCTGATATTTACAACGCTGACATAACAGAAACAAAGGCCAGGTATTGGAGAGTTTACATCACAAATCCTAGTCAGGATGGTACTGATGTAGCTAACATCCTAAACATTAATTTATTTGGCAGAACAAGTTCTAAGCAAACACCTACTTCAATATTTAATGAGTCAATTGCCGAAGACACTCCTGTAGCATTCCCAACTGCAGTAAAAGACATCATACACTTCTCTAATCCTCAGTCTAAAAACCATGTAAAGGTTTGGTCTATCGGTGGTATATTATGTATTCGGGAAACTACAACTGAAAATTACATTAATCTTTCTGATTTATCACCGGGAGCATACATCATAAGTGTAAATAATGAGAGCTCAAAAATTATAAAGAAATAATTCGATCATTACTACAAAAGCAGATAGCTATATAATAATCTTAATAAAATTAAGGCTTTATAACAATAGAACTCAATTTCATTATTAGCCCTATAAAAAGTACATTTTATTCAGCCAAACACATGGCTATGAATAAATAAGTAGCATCAATAAATGGTTATTACTCTTTTATTCTTAAGAGTTAATAACCATTTACTGTTATATAGTGCTTGCCCGAAAAGTCCAATTTCTACGTTACGTCCTTTTTGAAAACAGTCATTTACGAAAGTAAACTCCTTTATTTTCAAAAAGGCCAAGCCTTGAACTTGAACTCTTCGATTCAAGCTCTTAAGAAAAAACTTAGTTTTCTTGCAGAAACTTTATACCAATCCACTTCTTACAACACTTCATATAACCGGAATTTCTATTATTAAATGCATTTTTCTTTCAAAAAAACACAAAAAATTAACAGTTTAAGGTAGGGCTGCATTAGCCATATTTTGTTTTAAGAGTATACAGACAAATTCCAGATCTATATTTAGAAAAAAGGTTCTTTATCAGTAGTAAGAAACTATTGTTAATGGGAGAATTATGCGCTGTTATTATCTAAAATTTAAATAAAACAATTAATACAAACAGATGAAACGAACATGTAAATTCAATTATTCAAATTACACACAATAGAATGATTAAATTTATTTGAGAGTTCCATGTGACAAATGAAAAAAATTAAACACATGAAAAAATGCTTAATCTTAGCCTTACTTGCGGTACTCACAATGCCGATTTTGGCTCAAAAAAAACCAAACATCGTATATATTTTTGCCGATGACTTAGGTTATGGTGATGTTCAGGCAAACTACCCTGAAGGTAAAATTCCTACACCAAATATCGACCAACTAGCAAAAGAAGGAATCCGATTTACAGATGCGCACTCCGGTGCTGCAGTATGCAGCCCATCACGTTACGGTCTTTTAACAGGCAGGCAGTTTGCCCGCGAAACCTGGGATGAAAAGATTGGCTCAAATAACAATAAATGTATGATTGAGCCTCAGCAAATAACCATTGCTGAATACCTAAAAGAAAAAGGATACAATACTGCTTGTATTGGTAAGTGGCATTTAGGACAAACATGGTATAGTGCTCCCGGAGAAAAACATCCGCTAAGCAATAAAACAGACTATACCGTACCTGTTTCTGATGGTCCTAACGATCAAGGTTTTGATTACTTTTTCGGCCTACATGGTGCTTCAACTTCAGCTCCATACACCTACATGCGTAATCGCAAGGTAACTGTAATCCCAACAGAAAAAGGTAGAAAAGGAAAGCCTGCTGCTCCGGGTTGGGATTTCTCAACAATATTAGGAACAGTAACTGCAGATGCCCTTTCTTATATCGACAAGCAAGCTGCTACAAAAGATGAACCTTTCTTTTTATACTTTGCCTTAACATCTATACATACACCTATATTCCCTGCCAAAGAGTGGCAAGGAAAAAGCCTGGTAGGCTGGTACGGTGATTTCGTTATGGAAACAGACTGGGTTGTTGGTGAAGTATTGAAAAAGCTTAAAGAGCATGGAATGGATGAAAATACCTTAGTGATTTTCTCAAGTGATAATGGCTCTCATGGACGTGCCAACGCAGCACACATGAACCCTCATGGTGTTGGCAGTGCCAAAACGCATTATGGTCATAACATGAATGCAGAATGGAGAGGTGTAAAAGGTGATATGTACGAAGGTGGTCATAGGATACCTATGATTGTTAAGTGGCCTGGAATTACAGTGCCGGGTACTGTTAACCACGAACTTACTCAGGTAGAAGATTTTTATGCTACGGTAGCGAACTATTTTAACGACGAGCTTCCTAAAGGATGTGCTGAAGACAGCTATAGCATATTACCATACTTAAAAAACGAAAAAGTTAAAAAGCCGATTCGCGAATATGCGGTACTAAATACATTTTTTGGATACGATATTATTAGAAGCGGCGACTGGGTATATGCTCCTTTTATAGGTTGTGGAGGTCCTTATGGTAAATCAACAGCTAAAAACAAAAAAAATAAAAAAGCTGAAATGGATGCCACACTGAATAGTGGTAAAGGGCAGCTATATAACCTTAAAGACGATCCTAAGCAAGAAGTTAACCTTTGGGATGAGAAACCTGAAATTGTAAAAGAACTGGCTAAAAAGCTTGAGCAACACCTGAAACAAGGACATAGCTTTGGTATTGACAGATAGTAGCCCTTAAATATTAAATGATAAAATACTAAACATGAACTTTTTAAGAAACACTATCATTAAATTAGTTGTTGCATTAGCTATACTACCTTTTGTTAGCTGTACTGCGCATAACAGCTCCGAACCTCAGAAACCAAATATTATAGTATTTTTTGCTGATGATATGGCATATGCTGATTTATCATGCTACGGAAATCCAAACATCCGCACTCCACATATCGATAAGTTAGCTGAAGAAGGATTAAAATTGACTTCTTTTTATGTTGCAGGTCCGGTTTGTACTCCTTCAAGAGCCGCATTAATGTCAGGTCGTTACCCAATCCATACCTTACCGGGTAACCTGGGACCTAACTCTAAAAATGGTTTCCCTTCCGAAGAATTAATTATACCTGAGGTATTAAAAACAGCAGGGTATAAATCAATGGCGATTGGGAAATGGCATCTAGGTCACGCAACAAAAGAATTAATGCCAACTGGTAAAGGATTCGATAAGTTTTATGGTCTGCCATATAGTAACGACATGATTAAGCCTTGGGTTGATACCGATGTGCCGCTAAAACTTTACATTGATGATAAGGCTGTTAAAACCGTCGATTACGATCAGGAAAGTTTAACAAATGACTTTACAACGGAAGCCATTAAATTTATTAATGAAACTAAAGATCAACCATTCTTTTTATATGTCCCTTACAGCATGCCTCACTTGCCTATTAGCACAAACGATCAGTTTAAAGGCACCTCTGAAGGTGGATTATATGGCGATGTAATAGAAAATATAGACTGGAGCGTGGGTGAAATCATGAATGCTCTTAAAGCGGCAAATATTGATGACAATACCTTAATTGTATTTACCAGCGACAATGGCCCCTGGCACGAGTTACCCGATAGAATGTTAGCGAAAGGAGTTGAGCCGTGGCATCAGGGAACAACCGGACCTTTAAGAGGATCTAAAGCCAGCACCTACGAAGGAGGCATGAGAGTTCCTGGTATTTTTTACTGGAAGAATGAAATACCAGCTGGTCAGGTTTCATCGGACATTGTAACTACCATGGACATCTTCCCTACTCTTCTTGAAATTGCAGGCATTAAAAAACCCGCTAACAAAGAATTTGACGGAGTTAACATTCTTCCTTTCCTAAAAAGAGAAGCCAAATCTCCTCGTACAGAATTCTTTTATTTAAAAGGCAAAACCATTGAAGCAGTCAGAGAAGGTGAATGGAAATTACGCTATTCAAACGAGCGCAGAGAAGATGCTGGTCTTACATTATATGATCCCATTGAAATGGAATTATATAATATGAAACACGATGTGGGTGAAAAACATAACGTGGCTGAGCTTTACCCTGAAATAGCCGAAAGGTTAATGAATAAAATGAAAGCGAAAGCTAAAGAAATAAACGCCCGTATTTCGAAACCAAAAAAACAACCTAAAAAGAAATAATCCATCACCTCAAGTGGGGATTCCAAATTCGAATTATGAAGTATATAAATTATAAAAGTAAGTTTTTAGCAGCTGCAGTTGTTGGTTGCCTAATGCTTATATCTTGTACTAAAAATACAGTTAAAAAACGACCTGTTGATTACGTGAATCCAATGATTGGAGCTTTTGCTCCTGCAGGATCTGATCTTAAGGGACGTGATTGCGGCAGAACATTTCCCGGTCCTGCTGCACCTTTTGGTTTGGTACAATTAAGCCCCGACACACACACCGGAGATGATACCGGTAATGGGTATTCATATTTTAACAATACCATTGAAGGATTCAGCTTTACGCACATGAGTGGAATTGGCTGGTTTGGTGATTTAGGTAACTTTTTGGTGATGCCTACTACCGGACCTTTAAAAACGGCTAAAGGAACTGAAGAAACTCCTGAAGAAGGCTATCGCTCCAGATTCTCTCACGAAAGTGAAAAGGTTAAAGCCGGGTACTATGGTGTTAAGCTTGAAGATTATAACATTGACGTTGAACTTACCGCTACTGAAAGAGCAGGTATGCTAAGGTTTACTTTTCCTGAGCACGACCAGTCTCGTATTCAAATTGATTTAGCGCGCCGAATTGGTGGTACTTCAACAGAGCAATATGTAAAAGTTGAAGATGAATACACTATCTCCGGTTGGATGAAATGTCCTCCCGAAGGTGGTGGCTGGGGTAATGGCAAAGGCAAGGGTGATTACACCGTGTATTTCTGGTGCGAATTTGACAAGCCCATAAAAAACGTTGGCGTTTGGAGTGCCGATATTCCGGATGATTGGGACAGAAGATCATTTAGCAGGGTGCCCAACGAAAATGGTAAAGGCCATAATAAATGGACAGTAACCAAAGAGGTTTTTGGAGAAAAGTATCAACAGCGTATTGCTGAAGCTAAAATCATTCATGATGTAAAAGAAATGCAGGGTAAACATCTTGGTTTCTTTACTGAATTCCCAACAAAAGCCGGTGAACAGGTGATGATGAAAAGTGGTATTTCATTTGTAAACCTTGAAGGTGCAAAGGAAAACCTTGAAAATGATATTGCCCACTGGAATTTTGACAGAGTTGTAAAAGAAACCAGCGACAAATGGAATACTGAGCTAAGTAAAATGACAGTTAAAGGATCTACAGAAGATCATAAAATTAAATTTTACACAGCGCTTTACCGTACAATGATCGACCCTCGTAGTTCGTCTGACGTAAACGGAAACTACATTGGTGCAGACACTGAAGTACACCAGGCTGATGGTTTTGTTTATCGTACTATTTTCAGTGGTTGGGATGTTTTTAGGTCGCAGTTTCCACTTCAAACCATTATCAATCCTGAAATTGTTAACGACGAGATTAACTCATTCATACAAATGGCTGAGTTATCAGGACGTAAATACTATCCACGCTGGGAGTTTTTAAATTCTTATTCAGGCTGTATGGTAGGTAACCCTGCTGTACCTGTTGTGGTTGATGCATATGAAAAAGGCATTAGAAACTACAACATCGAAAAGGCTTTTGAATATGCAAAAAACTCTGTTGACACTTTTGGTAACGGTGAGTTAGGATATGTACCTAACGATTTATCTGAAACCTTAGAATATGCTTATAGCGAGTGGTGTGTAGGTAAAATGGCTGAGTCATTGGATAAAAAAGATTTAGCTGAAAAATACTACAACCTGGGTCAGAGCTATAAAAATGTGTGGAACGAAGAAAATGGTTGGTTCCAGTCACGTATTTCAGAAACAGAATGGAGAAAATGGAAAGGCAGATTAACGCATTTCCAGGGAACCATTGAAAGTAACCCATACCAACAAGGTTGGTTTGTTCCTCACGATGTAGAAGGTTTTATTACTTTCCTTGGCGAAGAGCGTTTCAACGAAGAGATTCTGAATTTCTTTGATAAAACACCTGATGGTTTCCTTTGGAACGATTATTACAACCACTCTAACGAGCCGGTGCACCATGTACCATTTATGCTAAACTACTCTACAAAGCCATATTTAACCCAAAAATGGACGCGTAAAATTTGTGATGAAGCTTATGGTACTGATGTATTGGGGTTAATCGGAAACGAAGATGTAGGTCAAATGTCAGCTTGGTACATCCTTGCATCTATGGGTATTCACCCAATTTGCCCGGGTAATAACCAATACGAATTAACCAGTCCGGTTTTTGATGAAGTTGAAGTAACCCTGGATCCGAACTATTACACTGGTAAAACCTTTAAAGTAATTGCTCACAATAACTCTGAAGAAAACATCTATATCCAGTCGGTAAAATTAAATGGTAATGTTATTGACAGAACATGGATTACGCACAAAGAAATTGTGAACGGTGGTGTACTTGAGTTTGAAATGGGTTCTGAACCTAATATAACATGGGGAATATAGATTTTTGGTTAAAATCACTTGTTTGATTTTATGAATTGTTTAAACTCTAAAGAGGAAGTTGCATTTGCACTTCCTCTTTTCCCGGTTATCATAAACTGGTCGGAAAAATTAGTTATCGCTTTAACCCGGATTATGCATTAGATTTTCGTTATGAACATTGAAAATGCAATAAAACAAACACATACTGAAACGAGGCATAGCACCGCTATGGTGAGTTGAAGCAAGTGAGTAAAACGATTTGTTTTAAAGTAGTTTCAATGTGCAATAGATTAGCTAATGCATATTCCGGGTTGAATACTTACCCTCTCTCAATAAAAACTCTCTTGTAATTTGGAGCTATTATAATCAAATATAAAATACTATTTAAAAACTAACGTAATGAGAAAATTATCTTTAATCTTATCTAAAATTGTACTTATCATCTTTTGTTTAATATTTTTTGTGGCATGTGATAAAGATGATGCTGTGATAAACCTGAAACCTGAAATATCAGACCTATTTGTGGACATAGAGGGAGCTCGTGTTGAAGAAGTAATCAATGTTACTTCCGTTGCAACAGATGAAGATGATGAAGAATTATCTTACTCCTGGTATGTGGATGGGGAAAAAAAAGCAACCAATACTAACAATCCATCCATAAAAATTACCCTACCGGAAAAGCAGGAAATCACCATTTCTTTAGAAGTTAGTGATGGCGAATCAGTTGTTACGAAAGAATTGGTTTATTCAATATCACAAGTTGAATTCTTCGATACTTTTAATAATGGTAAAAACCCATGGAAAGCTCTTAATTTAGATTACTCCTTTATTAATGGGAAAGTTCAACTGGAACGTAAAGATAAAGATGTAAGCCTATGTGGTTTAACTTATAAGGTTAATGATACAGAGTCTTTTAAATTAACCGGTATACAAACAGCTTTTGGGCACAATGCAGATTTAAAATATGATGATTATTTTGCTTTAAAAATTGCATTTGACACCATAGATTATAAATCTTCAGGAAAACAACTATTCTTACTTTACTTATATGTACACCCTGGAGAAGTAATTGGAGTACCTAAAAACTGGTCAATAAAAGCATCCTTTATTGATTTAGAGACAAAGGAATATTCATACCGTTATTTTGATATTAATGAGAAAAATAAGATACTTCAAGAGCTTGTTAATCTAACAGGTGATCAAAGAAAATTTACAATGGACATTAGTCCGGAAGGGGTATTAAAAGCTTATGTTGATGATTTATTGTTTGTTGAAAGTAGTGAAATCAAAGAAATGATTGAGGAGGAAGAAATTCTCTTCGATCCCACTATTAATTATTTTTCTTTTTTATCATGGCGAGAGTGCAATTTATTGATTGATAATATTTATCTGTATTAAGTCGAAATATAGATATTCTATTTCATTGGTGAAGTTCTTTTATAAGGGCTTCACCATTTTTATTTGTATCAATTATTCTATTATTCAAACAAAACAGGCCATGCCAGAAATCCTTTGACTAAGATTCTGGTTTATAATCATCCCCCGATTCTTCCACTAAAAAAATACCAATATTATGTATTTCTAAGGTAGGGTATTTCAGTAATAGCAGTGTTATTACATAAGACAAAGCCTATTTGCGTATAAAAAAAAAGGCTAAATATTAGTGTATAAAACAAACGTTATCCTCAAAACCAATGAAGAGCTTTTTTGCAATTAAAACAAATGCACTTGTTTGTAGTATTCTATTGCTAACAGGCATTACCCATGCATCAAAAAAGCAAAAAACTACTAACAAAGTAAAGTACTTATACATCATTTCTTCTGCACACAATGATGTTGGATTTGACAACCCTCCTTCTATTATGGCTCAACACTCAGTGGCTGATATTGATGCAGCCATTGCGTTGGCAAAAAGCAATGATGTTCCGGGTGTAGTATGGACCATAGAAACCTTTTGGCAGGTACGCGAATGGTTAAAAGTTAAATCAGAAAGCGAAAAGCAAGAGCTAATCAATTTGATTAAACAAAACCGAATAGTCTTTAGCGGAGCATATATCTGTCCTCACTCATCATTTTTAAATGATTTTTTGATGGATCAGAATTACAAAATCCCAACCCAATGGGCCAATAAAAATGGCATCCCCGTAGATTGGGTAATGCAAAACGATGTGCCCGACCACCACCCTGCCTACCCTAAATATATGGCAAAAAATGGTATCAGGTATTTCTTGTTAGGTGCAAATCAAAAGTTTAATCCTGATTTTCCTGAGAAATATAGCAACACTCCTTTTTGGTGGGCCTCGCAAGATGGCAAAGATTCTGTTTTAACTTTTATATGCGGCGAAAGTTATGATGGTGCATTTCAGTATTACGGGATGAGTCCCGGTACCGCACGTTTCTTTAATAAAAAGAAACACCCCGAATTAAAAGGCAAAACAGACCTTGAAGTAGCTCGTTTTTTTATCGATAAAAAACTTAAAGAATTTAAGGATCGAAACTACCCCTACGATGCGATAGCTGCAATACATTCAATGGACGACTGGGGTACCAAAAACATACTAAAACTAAAAGAAGGTGTTGAGTTATGGAACGCCTACCGCAGAGATGGTGATCCTGAAATTATTGTTGCTTCTCCTCGTGACTTTTTGACCCATATTGAGAAAAACTACGGTAATCAATTGCCGACATACTCAGGAGGTAATGCATGTATTTGGGGAAGTGTTCGTCGACGTCATCCGGAATTAACCCAAAGGTCTATAGAACAGTCGCGCATCTTTCAGTCTCAGGACCATCCAAACATGGAAGAAGTAGAAAAAATGTTAACTCTTTATGGCCATACCGGAGCCAATGATGGTTACACTTCAGGACAAATGAGTAAAGCTTTAGGCATACAACATTATGAGGAGTTTTTTGATATGGCCCAAAACTGGGTAAGCACTCATGAGATAACAAAGAACTGGCCAACAGGCAAAGCCCTTACCCTTACACAACCCAAAAACAAGCGATATAAGCACAACGGGTTATACCTTAAAGTAACAGACTCATTAAATAAGTCGAAACAAATACCTCTGTCTGCAAAAGCTATAATTAACAAACGAATTGAGCAGGTAAACAACAACCATATCATTATTAGGTATAAACTTGACAGATATCAACTACCCACAGATGTAAAAACAAGTGTTTTATGGTATTGGCATCTACAAAACGAAAACCTAAATAAACCTGTGGATATATTACAAGCTGGCGGTAACTGGAGGTTTAAAGAAGAAAACTTAGGTGTTATCACCAATTATTTCTTTGCTCCTTTTGAGTTTAGCATTGGCACAGAACGCTTTATTCCTCATGGTGTTTTTTCATTTTCGATAAAAGCCAATGGCCCCTATCTCAGTGCACAGATAATGGATCAGAACATGAAAGGCGAATTCAGAAATAAGAAAGATAAAACATATTACGAAGAATTAACATGGGAAGAAAGCATGACACGCTCGGAACGATATTACGAATTTGCCATTGAAATTATTACGCATAAATAAATTAATCATAAAATCAGAATGCCAGTTATTTAGCCCCTGGTTTGAAAAATGACTGGCTAAAAAATTAATCTAAATTATACAATATGAAAATGTTCAAGAATTTTAAAAACTTTGTTATTCTAACTGCAGTTATGTCAGTAGGTTTTGTTTCATGTCTGGAAGATATTCCGGAAATTCCCGAAGGTGATTTTGTGGGTTCAATGGAGGGCGCATACAATGTTAAGATGGAGACTTACACTTTAATTGATAGTGTAATGGAGAAAACAGATGATGAAGCTGTAATTTATGCTGCTGCCATTTCTAAAGATGGTGATGATGAAAAAATTGACATTACTATAACCGGACAAACAATTGTTAAAGGTATTAACTGCCGTAAAGCAGGTGTTGGAGTTGCTTTTGACATTAATGACCAAACAGTAACTATTGAAGCTGAAGAAGAAGAAACATTGGAAATTACAGGAGTTAGTTTTGCTACCTTAAGCAATGCTGAATTTATAGGAACCTACGACATCAGAAAGGAAAAGATTAGCTGGTCGGTGAAAGAAGTAGTTGAAATTCCTGAAGGCGAAGAAGAAACATTTGTACAATATGTATATGTGTACTCTGGAACAAAAGTAATTACCGAAGAACTTTAACCCGGAATATCAATGTCGTTTAGTTAAGGATATCATAGCTGTTTATAACATTTTAACTCACGATAGTAAAGGGGCGCGTAGGCCTGTCGAGGAGTTGAAGGCCTATGGTGGCAGTGCATTTCCGATTGTTATAAAATTCATAGAAGGGGCTTGTCCTTGTGTTTGAAAGAACACTTACTTCTATAGAATTATAAACAATCGGGAAGAGCGGGTTGGCATTCTCCTCGACTAGACTTTTTTGCTTCCTTTTTGTGGCAATGACAAAAAGGAAGTAGGGTATGGGACAAAGTCGCATTCTTAAGAAATTCATGAAATGAATTTCTTAACTAAACGACATTGCCCGGATTATGTATTAGAACTTTGTGACGAGCATTGAAAGAGCAATAAAACAAGGTATTTCGGAAGCGAGGCATAGCATCGTTCTGGTGAGCTGACGTAATGCAACGAAGTGTCTTGTTTTGAAGCAGTTTCAATGCGTAGTAGATTTTCTAATGCATAACGCGGGTTTAATAATTCCCTTTTGAAATTTAAGGCCGGATCTTTATTGATACCGGCCTTTTTTATATTCTAAGACCTTGTGCTGTCCTTTATAAAAGATGAACACAGAGACACAAAGGCACTGAGAAGTTTTTACGATCCACATCACGAACATAAAACTCCTTCGGGAGCTGTAGAATTATGGCAATATCAGCATCCAAAAATATTTATCCCGCATTATGTATTAGAACTTCGTCATGAGGATTGAAAGTGCAATAAAACAAGACTTTACCGAAACGAGGCATAGCATCGTTCTGGTGAGTTGAGGTGAAGTAACGAAGTGACTTGTTTTGAAGGAATTTCAATGTGTAATAGATTTTCTAATGCATATTGTGGGTTTATCGTAATTCCGGAAATGATTGAACCAAAATCTCCATAGGTTTTCTTTTTCCCGGAAAACCTGAAGCCATCACACTACCATAACCACCTGTATTTCGTATAACAAGGATATCATTTTCTTCCACTATGGGAAGTGCCCTGTTTCTTCCCAGAAAATCAGATTGCAATACCGTATTGCCCCTGACATCATAAACCTCATTGGCTCCATTTTTCCCTACCACTTCAATAGAATGACAGGCATCATATAGTTTTGGGCGGGCAAAGTCCCCAAACCCAACATCTATCGAAAGCTGTTTTTTATTTTTGAGTTGTTTTACATTGGTTACTCTGGTTAAAAGTATACCTGCAGAAGCGACAACAGAACGGCCCGGCTCTATTTTCAATTGTATATTTTTATCAAAATAACTACTCAGTTCCTGCATAATATTTGAGTAATGATTTCCTATTAGGTCAAAATCAAACTTTCTATCAAGAGATTCACAAAAGACACCAAATCCGCTCCCGAAATTCACATATTCCAGGTCATCGAAATGTTTTGCACACACTGCCATATAGTTTGAGAACCTTATAAATGGCGCTGTTTCTAATAAATTAGATGCCAAATAACCATGAATCCCATTAATCCTGCTCCCCCATTTCTTAGCTACCTTTTTCACCTCTGTAAAATCATCCTCGCAAATTCCAACATCCGAACTTTTATAGGAATTTGTATGGCCTTCTTCCAGTTCAATGTCTTCTTTTATATTTATTCTGATCCCAAAACTTCTGCCTCCACTTAACCTGCAATACTTCTCAACTTCTTCAACAGAATCAAGGTTAACCTGGATCTCCTCTTTCACTATGGTCTGCAAACTTTCTGTATTCATTCCTGTGGAAGTGAAAGAAATTTGCTCCTTCTTAAACCCTGCTTTTTTAACCAATTCTAATTCAAGCAACGAATTAATCTGAACCGAGCTACCCAGGTTTCTAAGAATTTTTAAAACCTCCATATTGTTATTACACATCACGGCATAATGCACTTGTTTATTCTGATAAGGAAACGCATTAACTATTTCCTGATAGTTTTGCGAAATTCTATTCTCTTCATACACATAAACAGGAGTTCCACATTGCCTTATTATATCAGAAACAAGCATACGCTATACATTAAGAGGTTATACTAATCGCGAAAAACGCAGATTGGATTTAGGAAAATCCACACCCATTGCCAAAAAAGTAAAAAATCCTAACACAAGGCCTGCATATAAAATATCTAATTCATAGATAGGTTCCAGTTCGAGGCGGTTAACTTTAAGCGTAGTCATAAATGCACCCACCATTACAGATACAACAGCCGTCCATTGATACAAGCGAAGGCCAAATACAATTGGTGTCTGTACTTCACCTCTATAAGCCTCCTCAACAAAACGCCCTATCCCTGATAAAATTAAATACAGTCCAAAAATCATAGGATACGAAACCTGTCTGAACCACAAGACCAATAAAACCAAACCAACCATAAAGAGCCAAACAATTGCATATAACGGAGTTGGGTGAAGCAATTCCCCTTTCATGTCCGATAGCCCGCAAACCCTGGATCGCGGATGAAAATATCGAATTCCCAAAGCCTCTTTATTTGTTACACTACCATGACAGCAACCATTTATAAGGCAACGTAAACGACCTATAGCTTGCATCCATGGCATAAAAACAGAAATAACGCCTATAATAACCCACACATCATAGCCCATTAAACCTACTACTATTGAGGAAAAAATAATTCCTACCAATGCTCCGTAATACCCATATGGACGTTTCAGTTTCTCAGATCCCTCAATAAATTGTGCCCACAAGGCCGAAAAAACAATCACAACCAATCCGAAAACAACAATAGCCCAAACATATTGGCTACCAACTAACCACCCTGACAAAACAACACCTAAAAAAGCAGCAACGCCAACATAAAATCCATGGTTTATGATCCGAACAGGGCCAATCACCCACTCCTTCCAGGAGTTAGCGATACGTTCTGCAACAAGCCTCAATTTTTCCCATATGACGTTTCTTCTAATAATTATCAGATACATGATTAAAGAACTGACCATATTTAATAACGGCCACTGGCTCAAGCTAAGCATATTCACAAAGAGTATAAGTGTGATACTCCATATAAATAAACTTAAACGAAATAAAGATCTGGCAAAGATTCTTCCTAGTAACAAAATCAAACAACCATGAAAAGTCAATAACTTAAAATAAGGAAGTTGTATCATAAAAACCCCTTCCTTTCCCATCACAGCATCATCATTTAAAAAATATCTAATCCCTACTTTAGGTAAGAGCACTGCTGTCATGAATATCAGAAAAATTGCCACTAAAGACGAAATAGTCCAGTCTCGTAAATCTGATTGGGAAAGCCGTAAAAAAGGTATTGCCAAAAATAAAAGAAGCAACAGCCAGCTAATTTCGCCTGAGAACGGAAGGTACTCGACAATCCCAACCTGTTTAGATATGGAGATATGATCATCGTACAATAACAGGCTCAATGCATTTCCTGTTATCCAGAAAAAAGCGGGTAACACAAAAGCAATAACACGATGATTCCAAAAAGCTTTTTTGTTGACATTAGCCGGTAATGAAAAAAATACCGGTGATTCGTATTCAGGAAATCTTTTTTGTAATTGAATCCTTTCGTATCCCCATACTAAGGCCATCATACCAAGAATGGTTACAGGCGTAACTAACCAAATACCACTGACCGAACCAAAATATATAGACGCCCCTATCAGTAAAATCCCAAATCCGTAATAAATGGGGTGATACATTAAGCGGTATGGTCCCTGTTTAACCAACTTAGCAGGCGGATAGGCATTCATGGGCAATCCATTGCCATACCTGACAATGGCATACATACCCCACAACATAAGTAACAATCCCGCAATAAATAGTGCAGGTCCCCAAAAAGAAGATTGAATGGCAGGCATTTGTATCAATGGATTGGTATAAACGCTCCATAACCATAGTAGTGCAGGGAGGATAATGATAAAAAAGACACCATATAGTACTTTATTTATTCTGTATTTGCCTGATTTCATTGCTTTAACGTTTTACACTTTCTTCATTTTAGAATAAAACATGGCATTGGCCAATATAAAAAAGAGTGATCCGTAGATCAAAGAACCTAAAACTACATTGATTACATCATAAGTTGAGAAAGCTGAAATAATAGCTGCCTGAGAGGGGAAATAAGCCGGCAAATACCTGATGATTACCTGGTTTTCAGCTTCGGCATAAAATAGTGGGTTTTGAAGCCATCCGGCATCAATATTCGCAAGTAACACTATCATTAAAATACCTTCGAGCTCCCCTTTTATCAAGCTTCCTATGGCCAAACCATAACTTCCATATACCCATCCTGCAAGTATCAAACTCAGAAAAAATAAGATGAATTGTGACGGAGAAAAAAAGATTAAAAGTGACAAACTTGTATATGCAGCCACAAAAAGAATGATCATGAACAATACAATAAAATGGCTTAACAATATCTCTAAAGGATGATACCCACAAATGATTAATCGATGATTAACGGCCACATTACTTTGAATGAGGATAAGCCCCACGTAAGATGAAAGAAAACCAACAGAGGCCACTGCAAAAAATGCAAGGGAACAGCTTCTCTCGCCCACTTCTATAAAAATATCTTCAGCCATAGATGCAACCCTGAAAGGAATCACCCTGGTTGAGGTGGTTAAATAAACAACCAAAAAGAAAGCTGCAGGGATCACAACCATTAAAACAGGCACCATCCGTCTTCTGAGCAACAGCTTCATAATCAGAACAAAACTAATATATAAGCGACTTTCTTTCATTCCAAAACACCCTTTTTAATATTATAAACCTGGTCAAACACTGAGGTATCTGTTAACAGGTGAGTCACCAACAGAATACTTCCTCCCTCTTCTCTAAAGTGCTTGATGTATTCCCAAAAGCACAGATAGGTATCCCAATCAAAACCATTATAAGGCTCATCAAGAATTAATAAATCGGGTTGATGCATCAGGGCGATGGCAAGGTTTAACTTTTGAATAGTACCTCCGCTTAAATTCATCACCAATTGATTCTTATATTCATCAAATCGAAAAAGCTTCATTAACTGTTCATAATAGGGTTGCTTATCCCCTTTATGAGTACATAGTTTATAGGCTGAAGCAAAATATCTAAAATTCTCCATTACCGATAAGTGTTGAAAAACCAGGGGTAATTGTGGGCAATAACCTGTTTTGCAATTGATTGATAACCTACCACTATCAGCTTTCCATAGCCCAACTAATATTTTTACCAGTGTAGATTTACCGGCCCCGTTTTCACCCACTATACCTATCAGCATACCCTGATGAATGGCAATAGAAATTCCGTTCAAAACATGTTTTGAACCAAATGCTTTTTGGATATTTTCTACTTGCAGAATCATCTGTTTAGTTTATACAAAATCAACCAGTTCATGAATAGCCCAACCTTGCCGTATACTTGCTCCATCCTGTTCAAGTGTGCCTCTGCTCATCCATTTTATTTCTTTGGCATTTAAAAAAAAGCCTGGTATTACTTTATTAAATCCCGGTAAATAAGACAAGAGTGATTTGGCGATATTATAAATTTTTTTCCCTTGTTCCAGCACCTGTTTATTTTCCAATTTTAGCTGAATACCTAACTTGAGAATAAATAAATGATCATCATCAAGATGAGTGGCTTCAACCTTTTTGCCATTATACCAGACCCATCGTTTTAACTTCTCCCCCTTAAATTCAACCCAAACCAGGCTATCCTCTCCCGAATGAAATCTTCCCCATCGTAATTGCTCCATATGTATTTTCCATGGTTCAATGGTTAATGTTAACTGTTCAGCATATCCCTTTCCTTTAATTATTCCTTTTCCTTTTATATGTACTTCCGTATTTGCTTCGGGCTGATAACAACACCACTCTAAATACCCGTTTTGAGATTCATAAAGCTTTTCTTTTAAAGTTGGTGAGGTTTGCTTCCAAGTGCCTTTTACTCCATATCTTTTGTCGTGCCATTCTATTATTTCACCTTTTTTTAAAGGACTGACAGGCTGATCCAGCCTGGATTTATTGATTATTACTTTACCGGATTGAAATAAAAATACACTGGTGTATGGAACAGAAAAACCGTTCCAACTCATTTTTGCCGAATAAGCGATCATAGTCCCCCCATCTTCATCAATACAATCCAAAAACCATTTGGTGAGATAAAAACCAGATTCGCACCTGCTCGAATCATTGGGTGGGTATTTATTCGTCATAAGGCTCATTTTTTATTTCTCCAATAACACTTTATTAATTGACCGAAGACAACACTTTATTAAAAAACTTTTTAGCGGGTAATTCATACACCAGGGGTAATGTAGTTCTTGTCAATAAAGAAAAATCTGCCAAAGATAAATTCCGGTGATGCTCATCCAGTAACTTCATTCCTTTATTAGCCTGGTGTTGAAACCATTTTTGAACGGAAGGATGAGAAGTGTTCCTGATATTTCCGGAATCAATGCCAAACTGAGTACAATCCTCTTGTGAAATATTTATATAACCGGCTTTAAGATCCGATTCATAATCCTGTAAATCATAATGAATACGCGTTGCAATACCCAGGGGAGACAATAATTCATATTTATCAGGCGACTCTTTAAATAATTTTAAAGTTGCACGTATGGTACCTCTTACATCCAGGAGGTGAAAGTGATGCATCAATTCTTTCTCCGGAAAAAAGATATCCTTCCCACGCCGTTTGGCATCAAACAAGAGACTGGATAATATATCATTGGTTTCGTCCGTAAAATCTTCTCCAAACTTCTCTGCCAGCTGATAACAATACAGTAGTAAATAGTCTGCTTCGTCACCAGCATCCACCAGCGACTTAGAGAACTCCAATTTAGCCTGGATATACTCTGTCGGAGTACTATATCCATTTGGCAATGGAGCATCCCCATCCACAACATCATCAATGTAACGCATTAAGGTATAGTAGGATTCCAGAAAATCGCCTCGCTTGGGACTAAATGATATATATTTAAAAAAACGCAGATACCTTAAGAAAGATCTGTATTTCCATCCTCGCGTTTTTAGGAGATATTCAAATACTTTTGAACGCATTTCTTTGGCATGCTTTTTCATTTGCGCAAGATTTTCCATACAGCGTTTTTTTGAGGTAAGTACAAATACTATCAGAGCAAAAACTTTTTTACCAAATCATGTCATACATATAAAGTTATGGAAGAAATAGATAAACTCAAAAAAGGATATCGGGCTAACAGTGATGTTTCTTACGAAAAATGAACACAGAGACACAAAGACACGGAGAAGTTTTTATATCATCAATATGGAACTCCTCCGGAGTTGTTTAGCTTTATAACTATCGCCTCCGGAGATATTCTATTTACTTCCTCCCTGCGGCTGGCAAGCGGAGAAGTTACATGTTTATAACATTGTTTTCTGTAAATTAGGTAAATACTTAAATAATTGCTTTTTGTAATAGTTTGTTTGGGCTTGGAATTATTTTACAGTACGCAAGTCAATGGCCTCTTTAAAAATTACTTTTGTTTTACATAAAGATTTAGTAAGACCGGGAAGCTGAGAGCTTTGCTCGAAGATCACCCGGCCGCACTTGATCTTTGTGTAAATAAGAACGTTATTTTTAAAGCAGCCTTGATCTTTTTTGCTTCTGTTTTTTGGATTAAGCCAAAAAATGAAGTCGGGTTTGGGTGAAACGCCAATAGTATAATTTCTTTAGTTAAAGATATTACCCGGTCACTAATGAAAAAAAGAACACTAAAGCATCATTGGTGCATCGGGATATAAACCTTCGGGTGTGTTCGCCAGAGCGTCCTCAATTTGATTTAGCAATACTTCTTTATCTCTGTTCAAAACACCCTTTAACACCAACTGATTGGATACATGGTCGCTTCGATATATTGTTCCTTCTAAATCAAGATTAGCCATAAACATCTGCATCTCTCTTAAAACTCCGGCAATGGTCAGTGGTATAAATTCACCCTGAAACTTACTCTTGTAATGCTCCACACCATAAGGAAAACTTAAGTTAAGACTCGACAGTAATTTCGGATTAATTGTATTAATGAGTTTGGCAGAATTAACGGCATGCTGCTCTGTATACTTCTCCCCTCCTAAGCCGGTTAGTATCATTACCGAAGTGTCAATACCTGCTTCATGCGCTTTTAAAATACCTTCCCGGGTTGAGGTAAACGTTTCTCCCTTATTCTGAAGTTTAAGAACCTCGTCATCGCCGCTTTCTATCCCTATATACAATAGTTTTAGTCCGTTTGCTCTTAAATCAACCAACTCGTCATAACTTTTTGCCAGGATATCCTTAGGTAAGGCATAGGATGATATTCGTTGAATCCTGCCGAAGTTTTTATTTATCTCACTCAAAACAGGCATTAACTTAGCAGCGGAAAGCACAAAGGCATTTCCATCGGCCAAAAACACTTTTTTGGTAGAAGGCAATACTTTAGCCAAAAACTTTATCTCCTGTTTTAACTCTTCAAAACTTCTGGTTTTAAATTGCTTTGAACTGTACATTTCACAGAAAGCACATTTATTCCATGAGCACCCCAGGGTGGCTTGTATGATGGCTGAGGCTGCCTCGGCAGGCGGACGAAAAACCGGTTCGTGATACTTAAACATTGATGATACTATAAAACCCTAAGGTGAATATTGACTGCAAAGATATAGAGATAGTTTACACTTATGCTATTAAAATAGCTTTAATACACAGTGATGAACACAGGGACGCAAAGACACGGAGAAATGATGAATTCCACTCAATTGGAATACAATCACCTAGTTTATTATAACAAATAGCTTGTGCATGATATAGAGGCCAGAGGCCCAAAAAACATCAAAGTTAAAACGCTTTGTTGAGCACTGGGATTTCGCTTTTAAACCACAATAATTAGTAAAACCACAAATCTCACGGATTAACACGAATTACTTTCCTTCAGAAAATAAAAATCTGTGCAAATTCGTGTCAATCTGTGGTTGAATATTTTCAAACAACCCTGCCAATCATAGCGTCTTCGCTATATTTTAAACTCCGGTACTCAGGCCTTGTGATAACAAATAGCTTGTATAAATATAGAAGCCAAACGCCCAAAAAACATCAAAGTTAAAACGCTTTGTTGAGCAGGGGCTCTTTAATTTTAATCGAGCTCAGGTTATTAAATATTCCCAGTATCCAACATCAATCCACTTTTCGAACTTGTAACCCACCTCTTTAAATTGTGCAACCTTTTCAAATCCCAGCTTTTCGTGCAGAGCAATACTTGCTTTATTTGGCAAAGCAATTCCTCCAATTACAGCATGAATTCTACTTTTTTCTATACGATGTAATAATTCTTGATATAGTTTTGTTCCGAGTCCTTTACCTTGCTTACCATGTTTTAGATAAACCGTACTTTCAACAGAATATTTATATGCACATCTTGACTTCCATTCTGATGCATAAGCATATCCTAAAACTTCGTTGTTTTCTTCATAGACTATCCACGGTAAGTTTATTTTTTGTGACTGTATCCTTTCCCTCATATCATCTTCAGTCACCGGATCTTCTTCGAAAGTAACAAATGTATTTCTGATATAGTAATTGTAAATATCTTCAACCTCTCTTGCATCATTTGTATTTATATCTCTAATCATTTTCCTTTCTGTTATATTAATTATTTCAGATTAATAGTGTCCAAATTATTTTTTCACTCGAGCCGTGAAGGCTCTTACTTTTTGCTACAGTCAAAAAAGTAAGCAAAAAGACCGTCGACTACACCCATTTCGCTCAAAAAACTAGGTTTCATGACTGAAATTGTTTTAAACTCACACTTTCTCGTTCCTCAAAGTGCTCAAACAGAAAACAATTTTTAACCGTCATCTCAATCCTGTTTTTTGGCTCTCTGGCTGAGGTCGAGACTAAACAAGCCGGCCAGCATATTTCATTAAAACGTTTAGGACGCTATTGATTTCAGATACAGAGTTACTAAAAAAACATTTAAAACTATAGGGGTTCTTTAACCCGAATTATGTATTAGAACTTCGTCATGAACATTGAATGCACAATAAAACAAGGCTTTACTGAAACGAGGCATAGCATCGTTCTGGTGAGTTGAAGTGAAGAAACAAAGTGTCTTGTTTTGAAGTGATTTCAATGTGTAATAGATTTTCTAATGCATATTTCGGGTTTAACTACTGTATGCCTGTAAGTCAATTTGTTTATCAATAGTATAATATTCTTCTACCCTCCCTGTCAAACATAGCGTCTTCGATATATTTTTAACTCCGGTACTCCGGCCTTGTTATAACAAATAGCTTGTACATAATATAGAGGCCAGAGGCCTAAAAAAACATCGAAGCGAGGACGCTTCGATGAGCAGGGGGATTTCGCTTTTAAACCACAAATCTCACGGATTAACACGAATTATTTTCCTTCCCAAAATAAAAATCTGTGCAAATTCGTGTCAATCTGTGGTTGAATATTTTCAAATAACCCAGTCAAACATAGCGTCTTCGCTATTTTTTTTGGCTCCGGTACTCCGTCCTAGTGATAACAAATAGCTTGTATAAATATAGAGGCCAAAGGCCAAAAAAACATCGAAGTAAAAACGCTTCGATGAGCAGGACCGTTATTTCTTCCTTTTCATTTACCACATACTTAATTCTGACCATAATACATCAACACTAAATGCCATGAATATGGTGTATTCAGATCATTAATCAGAATATCTGAATTGTTAGCAATTTGAACAGTTAAGGTTGTTTTGGAAGAAAAAGCTTGTCCACCCTTTTTTGCTGGAATCCATTTATTCTTTAATCCTTTTATTGCCTCAAAAACAAAGAAATCTAGTTCCTTGTTAATTGACTGTTCAACTTTAATATCATTTAGTATACCGTTGGTATCAATAACAAAAGAGTAAATACATATTCCTGTTTTTCCCGATTCAATCATATCCACAGGAACTCTAAGGACTGTTGCTAATTCACTTAGCGCTTCATTTACAAAACCAATATACAATTGTGGATTATCAACCTTATCAAATATGTATTTGTTATTTTTATTAATATAAGTAGAATCAATCTCTGAATTATTGTCATAAAATTTTAACTCATTATTGTCAAAATCATACTCAAGATAAAGTGTTTCTTTGTCCTTGAAGTATTTCCAATCGCCAACTCTGCAATCTTGATTATAGTTCCCAATCACCAATGTGTCTTTGGTAATTTTATCTAGGATATAATAAAACCCATTCTTTTGTTTACTCCTTTTTTCTACTTGATAAATTTCCTTATGAATCGAATTCAAAGATCTTTTTACTGTTTTGCATCGCTTTTGACTATGGCCTACAATTGTAAATAATAGTAGAATGCAAACTATTGTGTTTTTCATTTAATAATTATTAAGTGCTTTATTTATGCTTTTCTGCTTACGTTGCATATGTGCCTTAACTGACACCTAAACCTTACTCCAAATAACCTATATTAATTGCTAACCACCGGGAGGCCAAAGTCCAAAAAAACATCGAAACGAGGACGCTTCGTTGAGCAGGGACCATTGTTGTGCCGTCGTACTTTTAGTTTTGAAATATTACCCCATTTTTTAAATACCATTTTGCTACTTTTCCATAAACATTGGATAAAGAATTACCTTTGAATTCCTTTTTCTCTTCCATAAATTCACCGATGAAAGTGTCATCAATTTCACTTTTCAACTTTAGAACAATGGGATTTGTTTTCCTATCAAATATTGTCAATTTACCGGAATACATTACCCATTCTTTTGAACGTATATGTTTTCCTATTATCTCTTCATTTGATTGATAAATTATTGTCGATTTTGGCATTATATCAAAGTTTATTGTACCATTTGACTTAATGGTCTATTGACATTTGTTTTAAATTCAAATTTTAAACAACCTATTCAAATGGTTCTTTAGGTAATGCTAATAAATTCTTAATGTATCGTTCGTTATTATAAGGTTTTCTATACTTCAAAATATCAAACAATTCCACTACTAAACATTGTCCAATCATTTGTCTGGTTTGGAAGTCATCGAATCCATTATTCATTTACCTGTCGTATGTTGCTTTAGTCTCAGGAGGATCATTATCCTTGAGTTGATTTTTTATTATCTCAAATATCTGTTCCCTTAATTTTTCATTTGTTTCCATAGTTACTGAATTTCTTTCTGTTAGCTTGCAGACGTACCGGCTATGAAGCGTAGGCTTGTGTTGCGCCTGCGGCAAGCCTATGCTTTATTAGCCATTGTTATGTGCTGGCATTAATTAATATTTAATTCTATATATAATCTCTAAAAATATGAAGCTTACTTTTCTTAATTTTTGATCTGGCAATTGATACAGATTGAATTTCAGCTTTAAGTCTCCCCAATGATATCAAACCAAGACTAAGAACAGATGTAAGTACCGTTGTTAAAGATACATCTAAAGAGGCAATTGAACTTATTGTATTACCAGCGATTCCAACACCAAGAGCTTCACCCGACTTTATTAAGGCTCCTAACCTTAGCTTATGAAGTGATTCTTTCCAAGATTCAAGATTAGCTTCATATGATGACTTCATTAATCTAATTTTATTAATGTGATTTTCAATATTTGAATCATTCACCTGTGAAAACAAACTATTTTGAGAAACAATGTCATTTCTGATGCCACAAATATGAGGTCTAAACTTCTTGCGAATTTTTAGATACTCACTCCAATCTAACGTATCCAAAAACTCATTCATTTTTTCAATGTCAAATAACTCTAATGATAAACTATAATCTAATAATTCATCATGGACGGGTTTATATAAACCTATTTCCTTATTAAAGGAATCAATTATTTTTGCATTTGTAATATCTGTAGATATTGGGAATGAGCTATACATTTCGCATAACATGAGTGACCTAATCATCCTACCAATCCGTAGATTTCCCCAGAATGACCATTGACTATCAACATGATCTAATTCAAATGGAGATTCTACTTTTATATTTTTCAATATATCAGATTTTTCAAATCCGCTAAGTGACATATCTACTAGTGGAGTCATAATTTGATTTGACAAATTATATGGAACTGACTTATTATTTTTATAATCATGCAAGGATGCCTTAATTATACTTTCTTGTGAAATAGCAGATGCATAAGTTGTTAAGCTAAATAAAGCTTGGGATTGTGAGAATTGTTGATTACCAACAATTCTAATAAGGTCTTTATGACGTAAAGCTGAAATAGATTCGTTTAAGCTATTAAAATCTTCCACAAAGCTTTCGCTTCTAGGGAAAATACCTCTTGCAGCCCAACTTATTGTAGCATTTCTGTTATTTCTTAGGTCAATAAGATTTTCAGACACCTCTTTGTCAAGCAATACTGCGTTAGTATACGGCGATACAAGATCAAGTTTATCAAAAAATAGTAGATTTCGTTTTATTTCACTAAAACTTGGGACAACCTCATTGGGTAGTAAAAGTCCTCTAAAGTTATTAGGATATTTCTTCATTTGATATCTAATTTATTAGATTCAGATATTACTTTTTTTGCTTGCACATAACAATTCTATAATATCTATTGCTTTTATCATTATTACATACTAACAATGCATACCACAAGCAAAAAAATATTCAAACTATAGAAATGCTACAACTTCTTCATGTCTGTAAGTAAAATTATAAATAAATAGTATAATATTCCTCCAATACAGAAATATTTTGTTAACAATTTACTTTTAAATGAAATTTGCACAACTATCTTTTTTAAAAAAAGGACGGTTTATTTTATTCTTTCTACAAACCACTGTATTACAAACACTTTAGCTTCTCAAAAAATGGACAGCAGGAAAAATGATTTTCCTGCTGTCCATTTTTAAAAATCCTGCTGACGAAAATTAAAAATCCTGCTGTCCATTTTTCATTTTCCTGCTGTCCGTTTTTATTTTTCGCAATAAGGCGCAAATAAAATGCACACTTCCAATGTTTTAAATGATCAAAATAATTTTTCTTAATTTATTCTTATTATAAATAATATATACTTATTTGGTTTAAATAATTTATTATTCTATTTTCGATACACATTTAATTAATATTAGTCAAACCTAAAAACACATTGTAAAATGGATTACAAAATTGTAACTAAACACATGCCAGGGAAACCAGAACTACCAAAAAAACACTATGCAACCATAGTAAGACCTAAAAATGTAACAATAGAAGAGTTAGCCATGCGTATTGCTGAAGTTTCTCCTGTTAACGAACTGGATACACAAACTGCACTGGTGGCTTTTACTAAAATACTCCCTGAGTTTTTGAAAAAAGGGGCAACTGTTGAACTTGGTGATCTGGGACGGTTTATGGTTAACATTAGCAGTGGAGGGGCCGAAACCGAAGAAGACTTTAGCAAGGATTTAATTAAAAGCAATAAAATCAGCTACCAGCCAAGTACAAAAGTTAAGAAAGTAATGAAAGAAGTGATATACGAAAAAGTTAAATAGCAAATATCTTTTTTTTGTTTAAATACAAGCCACCTCAAAACGAGGTGGCTTTTTTAATGCCTCAACCTTTTCCAAAGTTTAAAACTTTGGAAAAGGTTGTTATTCTATATAAGACAGTCGTGCAACAGCGGTGGGATTAAAACGAAAATATGCAACTCCTCCGGAGTTGTATGTTTTGGGGTATATTTATTTTCTATTAATGATTCAGATCAAAAATTTAAAATATTCGTCCTTTTTTAATTAGCTCTCCTCCTTGCAAAGGAGGAGAATTGAATTCCTGCTTTCAGAATTTTCCTCTGCTGGTGAAAGATTGTATCGCGTTTCTATAATTATTTAAAACCACACATTACAAACGTTCCGGCAGCGGGGGAGGCAACAATTCGATTTAAGCTTTTAACCCTTGTTTCACATTAATAATAAATTACAAAATCACTTTACCCACGTAATCATTTACCTTAACTATTAACACACCTTTTGCTTTTATGCCCTTTAGTACAATAGTTGGTGTAGCGGGTATATTGTTACTATATACTAAACTACCCGAAACATCATATACTTCAATACTTACAACTGAATTTATCAGATTTTCCGGAGTTATAATATTTATATTATCTGATATTTTTGTGATTGAAATTCTATTATCAGATATTTCTGAACCAATTGAATTAGGTATTGATGGTACTCCATTTGCGTATACATCAGCTACCTCTTCAGCTGTAAGCGCCCTGTTAAATAAGGCAAACTCATCCAACAAACCATCGTGTGTACGCACTTCGTTTTCAGCATTATAACCAACACTAACTTTTCCTAAAAATTGACCAATTGAGGCTGAAACAGTATAATCAAAAGCACCATCAACATAGGTTGTGATTGTTCCCCCAACAGGATCAACCACCGTTGCAATATGATTCCAGCCTGCTAAACCTGTAGAAATAACTGTAGATAAATCATCCTTAACTACAGTACCAAAGTTATATCGTATTCGAGATGTATTATTATGAACGATTGCCCATCCATCAGCTCTTGTGGCTGTTCCTCCGTTTTGGTAAATCACAAAAAAAGTACATGGTGAGGATAAGTCATCAATTTTAACCCATGTTGTAACGGTAAATGGATCTGTTGATGTGTCTAGTAGCCCTGAAGGAGATTCGCCCCCTCCCACATCTGTTTTACTTAAACTTAAGCAACTGCCAATTTTACCTGATGCATCATAATTAATTGTTTTAACTGCAGTCCCATCATGGTTATTTGAAGTTTCATCATTTAAATTATTTTCAAATGCATAATGCAATATAACATCTGAACTGGTAACCTGAGAATATGCAACTAAACAAAAAACTAGGAAAAGAAATGAGAGTAAAGATTTTTTCATAACCATAATTTTATCAGAATTAATAACAATCATCCGTAGCAACACGCTTTACTACATTGATACTCAATATAAACCATAACCAATCCTGTGTCAACCTTTAGGAACATTTATTTGCAATACCGAATTCCGATATGTACGCTTTACGACTTCCTTATTCCGTTAATCACGTAATATTTAAGCAGTAAAAAATCAATTTCTTAATCATGAACCAATAATCCATAAACAAACCAATATTTCCAATAATAAAGTTTGATTAAGATTTTACAATTCAAAACCTCTTAAGTTAGCTCTCCTCCTTATTAAGGAGGAGTACGGTGAGGTACGAACCGGGAGGTGGTTTTTAATGCTAATTTCTTACTTCTTAATACAGGATTATTTGAATGGTCGAAACCACCTCCCCACTCATACTTCTTGGTACTCCTCCTTAAAAAGGAGGAGAATGGACTTACTGCTTACAGAGTTTTACACAACCTATCATCATCAAATCCAATTACAAATCGCAGTTATGATACCGGAGGTATCACATATTTATAGCTGAATTCAAGGATTCATCTCTCAACTCCAGCGGAGTTGCATTTTTATAAGATATTTATTCCTATTAATAATTCAGATCAAGAATTTAAAATGAATATTCCACCTCTGTAATTAACTCTCCTCCTTACTAAGGAGGAGTTCGGTGAGGTACGAACCGGGAGGTGGTTTTTAATGCTAATTTCTTACTTCTTAATACAGGATTATTTGAATGGTCTAAACCTCCTCCCCACTCATTCTTCGTGGTACTCCTCCTTGAAAAAGGAGAAGAATAGACTTGCTGCTTACAGAGTTTTTCCTTTGCTGGTGAGAGATGGTATCACGTTCCTGTACTAACGGTTGCTTCGTTTAAATCGCTAAAACTCGCTCTTTCCTTCGTCAGAAGCTCAAACAAATCGCAATTTTACGACAAACAACCTTGTTTTTATGCTCACCAGACAAGGTCATGGTGAAAACAAGTTGGCTTTCCTAAAAAATCCTTTTTCCAACTTTTGACTTTAATATGTATCCCCTCCGGGGATATTAAACCCGCTTTATGCATTAGAAAATCTATTAAACATTGATATCACTTCAAGTCAAGACACTTTATTGCTTCACTTCAACCCGGAATATGCATTAGCTAATCTATTGCACATTGAAACTACTTTAAAACAAATCGTTTTACTCACTTGCTTCAACTCACCATAGCGGTGCTATGCCTCGTCTCAGTAAAGCCTTGTTTTACCAGCCTGCCGGCTGGCAGGTCGTGCTTTCAATGTTCATGACGAAGTTCTAATACATAAAGCGGGTTAAAAAATTTAAACTTTACTGCAGAATAAATCAGGATGGTTTTCGGAACCCCAAATTGGTTGCTCCACTATTCTACATAAAAAAATCCCCTTACCCATACGGCAAGGGGATTTTTTTAAATAAACATCAATTAATTAACCTTAATCTTCTTATAAATGAGATGACCATCATCGGTATAAAACTGTAATAAGTACATACCACTTAAAGAAGAACAATCAAGCTCACCACTTCGGACAGGACTTTGATATAAGAATGTGTGTACATTTACCCCTGTGATGCTATACACAACCACCCTTGATATTAAAGTCTCCGAAGTAAACCAAACAACACCGTCTGTTGGGTTAGGAAATACAGATAATACAGCCAACTCTGTATCCTCAATACCTGTAGACTGAGTAACCTTAATACTACCGTGATTAACCAATAGGCGCGGACTACCTTCGTTGGCTACCACATCATTAATATTCACCTGAATGGTATTACCCACCACTGCTCCTTCGGCAAAAGTTGTGTTTAACGAAGCCAACAGGGCATCGCCCAACGATCCGGATATTCCGGCCATGGCAAACTTAAACTTATCGTCGGCAGTATTAGACGCAGAGGCCCAGGTTTCGGAAATACTTCCGACTTTATCCAACTCAAAGTTGTTTGTTTTGTTAGGCACCATCTGTACTTCTCCGGAAAAACTAATGATTTCTTTTCCGGGCTCAAGCGCCGAAATATGAATAGGCACTACCACCTCTTCTGCATCAATAGGAGCTTCAACGTGTGCAACTGTCAATACTGCATCGTAAATAGATACCACATTAGAAGATCCAAAAGCACCATATACATCCTGTGCAGAAACCACTACATCACCTCCTGACAAGGCGGTTAACAAGCCATCAGAGTTTATACTGGCATAATTATTCGATGATACACTCCAAACATACGGTGCAGTACCTCCTGAAACAGAAAAATCAAGCTGTTCTCCTGTCATTAATGTACCTGTTTTAGGTGTTACATTTAAAGGAGGTAAGGCCAGTATTCTAAAATATCCATGATCAAATACTGAAAACAATTCCTCATTAAAAATAACATCGCTAAAATTTAAGTGAGTAGCACCACTGCTGCGGTTAGCTATCTGAAAACGAACATAAAACAATACCCCCTGCCCGGTAACAGGACTATCCTGGGCAAAAGAAACTGTTACTTTACCTGAACCTGAAACATAAAACTCCACTCCGGCCGAATGTAACAATGTACCTTCTGTTATGATGTCTTCCGCTTGCAACACATCCTTATTGTAGTTAATGGTGACATTCCCCGACACCACCTCTTCTACATCTAAAGACGATATATTTACAGGAATACTAACCTTTTGATTCTGATAATGGCTGGTGTCCCGTATCACCATGCTAAAAGGCACCACCTCAATCTGACTATTTGTTGAGTCAGACACATTGTTTTGATCGGTAGACACTACATACACTTTACCCCGTTTTAAACCGGTAAGTAAGCCTGTGCTTGAAATAGAAGCCACACTATTATCGGTAACAGAATAGGTATAAGGCGCTACGCCCTGGGCGCTATAAAACTGCATTGTTCCTCCTATGGGTATTACCCCCTGATTGGGTGTAACAGTAATAAAAGGAAGTGCAACAATATTAATTCGTCCATTTTCGAGCGTTAACTGAGGATCGCCCTCATTAAGCATATTGTAACTCGTATTGGAAAAAGTGATATATACATTACCAACACGCATCAATTTAAACTTTATATACACCAGTGTTCCTTGTCCTTCAAGCGCCGCTACACCTGCAGCACTAAGGCGCAATTTCCCGGTATCATATATATTCATCTGAGGATCGCCCCACGATTCGGAAAGGGTTCCACTGGTACTCACACCAATCGGTTTAAAGTAATTGGGTGAATAGTTCAACTCCAGCTGATAGGCATAGATACCACTGTCGGTTACAGACGACAGGGTATTAATTGCTATCAGCAGCGTATCACCAACATATCCACTATTATTGGCAATACGCAGTCCAACGCTGGCACTTACCTTAAAGGAAAAAGCCAGCATTGAAAACAACAGGATGATATAATAAACAAACCGTTTCATAACTTATGATTTATTGTATCACCACTAACTGATTCTTCACCACATTACCAATAACAATTTTAACCACATAAGTTCCTTGCAAACCGTTGAGTTCATTCACTATTTTTTGATAATGACCTGGTGACTGATAGTCGTTTACTACCTCCAAAAGCAATGCTCCATTCATTTGGTAAACACCAATATTAACCAGAGTATTTGCTGATTTAACTGAATAGCTTACTTTAAAATGATCAGTTGCCGGATTCGGATAAATTGGATGAACAACCACCTTGGCGATTTCATTTTCTCCAACCCCGGTTATTATTTGCACATCAACCGTACCATTCACTATATCATGGGTTCCATCGTTACCGTTGGCCAGTAATTCATCTATCACCACAGCTGTATGCGCACCTTCCTCATCCACTGCTTTGGCATTTAACATGAGTAAGATACCATCGTTGGTTACAGGACCTGCTGCTGCTATAGCAACCTTAATTTCACCCAAAGTATTGTCAATTTTCGAAGCAATTAAGGCCGATGATCCCATGCTCAGGTTAACATCTAATACCTCCATCACAGAAGGATCGAAATAAATAAGCGCATCAACAGCTTTTAATTCGGTGGCATTGTTCACATACACCGGTAAGTTAAATGCACTGCCCGGATTCACTTCTATCTGATCAACCGTAAATTCTAACATCTCTGGTTCGGCTGATATCTCACCGCTTTTCAGCTCAGCCGGGAATGTTTGAATCATACCTGCTGCAAATTGCAATATCAATGAGGCATCGTTGGCATTGATGGCGTCATTATCATCCACATCACTCACACCCAATTGTGTAGCACTAAGTGGATAGGTTACCGGATCTACCGCATATTTTAATACCAGTGAAGCATCAAATGCCTGCACAATACCATTTAAACTAACATCACCCATTTCAGGCAAGGTAAATCCGTTTGATAAATAAGGATCCCATGCCACCATGTCGGTAATGGCATCACCAGTACCGTCAGGATTTGACGGGTGTGTTGGCCCCGTATTGCTACCCCAGAAATTATTGGTGGCATCAATGGTAAAGGCCTTATTCACATTTTCAACACCATAAACCGCATTTCCGGATATATCACAATAATTAATGGTCGGGTTCGAAGCGCCTTCTGCCCTTAAGGCTCTTCTGGATTTTGTAATACTTGAATTTAAAATGGTAGGACTGGCTGTTTGTGTAAGAATAGCCGCATGACTTCCTGAGTATCCGGCATAACGTATCACACTATGCTCTATTCTGCACAAAGCATCAAACGACTCATCGGCAAAAACAATTCCATACCATGGATAATAAGCCGCAGGATGAGTAGCATCTCCGTCGGAGTTGGTATCGCCCTGATAGTAGTCGTCTCTAATATCAGTAAATACAACCGTTGAGTCAGCACCTTCTTTTCCTACTGCCCATAAACCACGTTTTACGGTTAACCTTGCACCTCTGTTAAACTTACAAACCACTCCCGGATTAATGGTTAATACCACACTGGTACCAATGGAGTAATTGCCATGGAAGTAATATGGTATATTTTCAACATCGGCAAATGTTTTCCGCTCAAGCGTTACATCCTGTACCAACTCTTCTCCAGAGAGTACACCAATGGCTTTATAGGTTGTTCCTAAAATTTCATTACCCGAAGCCACCTCCGGATAAGAAACCAATGATGAATAAAGTGGCGCATGAGTTAAGTCGTTAAATACATTATTTACAATATCCGGTTTAGAGACTCCTCTGAGTTCTACACCCCAGTTACAAAAATTAAATAATGAATTTTGAATGACAGGCGACGCCTGTTCCAGGTTAACCCCGCTTCTGTGGTACTTAAAGATAGTGTAATCAACCAAACCAAATTCATCCAAAGAAATATCATTGTATGTAATGGCAGGCTGATTAATAATGGCAGGAGATGACTCCGCTCCATCGTCATTGGTATCCATCGGGTTACCATACATATCATCTCGCAAATGCGTAAACACAACTGGCGAAGCTTCTGTACCTAACGACCTTAAGGCTCCGTTTACCACAAACTTATCGCTGTTATATGACTTAAAGACAGTACCTGCCGGAATGCTAAGGGTTGTACCCGAGTTAACGGTACATTCCTGATAGATATAGTAGGTCATATTGGTAAACCCTGCAAAATTTCGCTGTGGAATAATATCATCCAAAGCATAAGTTTCCCGGGCAACACCGATGGCTCTAATACCAATATTAGAAATCTCATTATCAGCAAATACCGGCTCGGCAAACATACTTAATATCACAGGTACTTCACCAATATTGGCAAATACATTATTGGTCACAACAGGATTAGCATTACCGAAAACCCCCAGCCCTGTATATGCACAATGTTCGATGCTACATGAATCTATTTCGGCATAAGAATCTGTGACAATAATATTACTCCTGTTTTTACCGTTCGACCAGCTCGAAGACCATCCGCCATAATTTAATATGCAGTTTTGTAAGAGGTTTTGACTTTCGAGTGATGAAGAGTTGAATTTTATAAAACGCCAGTTATTACGCGTTGGCACAGAGGCATTACCATCATCGTTGGTATCCCCTCCTTTTGAATCATCTTTAATGGATGTAAACACAATTGGATTTTCTTTAAAACCATCCGCTACTAAAGCTCCATGCACATTGATATAACTATAGTAGTTTCTGAATTTAATCACCACTCCCGGCTCAAAGGTTAGCACAGCTCCTGAGCCAATGGTTAACTGATCAATAATAAAGGCAATATTATAAATACCTCCTACATCCATCTGTTCAAGCGTAGTACTTGTATTAAGGGTTCCTTCGAGTATTAAAATACCATTACTACCATTACCTCTTGACAGGAATAAAGGAGAATGTATACTCATGGTTGGATTTGCAGATAAGGACATGGCAATGGGGTCGAGTCGGCAATTGGATAAGGTAACTATCCCGTTTCCATCCGGCTCACCACCGCAATCCGGACTGGCTGCCCCTTCAAATTTTAATCCATAATAATGTGAATCACTAATGTCTGTATATAAAATGGTTCCTCCGGCATCTGTAAAAGTAACCATTCCATAACTGCTGTTACCACCATACAATAAACGGCAATATTTAATTAAGTTATAAGTGTCATCGGCGGTACTGGTAAACTGAATGGTCCGCCAGTTTCCTGCTGAAGGTGATGCCGCATCACCATCATTTTTTGTATCCTTAGGTACACCGTAATTATCATCATTGATAGAAGTAAAAACAATGGAATCGTTGGCCAAACCTTCGGCTTTAAAACCTCCGTTTACAAATATGGCCTGGTTATTATTCACTTTAATTACCACACCCGGTGCAATATCCAGCTTAGTACCTGAATTAATGGTTAAATTTTCGAGCAATACATAAGTGATATTTGTATGGCCTGCGATATTTCGTTTAAATATATTTCCATCAAAACCCAGTTTTTCACCAATGATACCCAAAGCAGTCCAACCTTCATTAACAAAGGTATTGCCTGAAAATACCGGATTCGCATTCACTGATAACGCTACCGGTGTATAGTTGATATTGGTGAACTCATTATTTAACACGTCTGGATTCGAAGACTGAAAGGCATATACGCCGTAATCGCAATCTTTAATGATATTATTACTTATTTGCGGACTGGCATTTTCCATGGATATGGTTGCTCCGTGAATATAACGCGTATTGTAATAGGATGATGGCATGCGTGCATATTGCAACCTGGTGTAGTTTACAATACATTCGGCATCACTACTCGTGCCTTCAAACATGATACCTCCCCAATCACCAATGGCAGGATCGGTCTGTGTACCATCCTTATTGGTGTCTGCCGGATTACCAAAATTATCATCCTCCACCGAAGTGATGGTAATACGTCCTTCTTCAGTTTTGCCATCTAATTTAAGCACTCCTTTAACAATGATTCTATCATTATAATTTATCCCTTTAATAACAATACCCGGGTCAATGGTCAGGGTCATTCCTTCCGGTATAATTACCCTTCCAAGCATTAAGTAGGTCACATTAGGTATACCTGTTACATCTCGTTGTGGCAGTGTAGCACTCGAAACTAAAGTACTTCCTAATATACCAATGGCATCATATTGATTGTCAGAAAATGAAAAGGCATTGTTTACAAAATTCGGATTTGCATCAAATGTCAGAGCTAAAGGAACCAAATCACTCGAACCAATAAGATTGTTGGTAAAGTTGGGCGTTGAGTTTCCTTCCATCTTACAGCCAATATAATTGTTTCTGAAGTCGCATTCATCAATGGTTGGTGCAGCATTCTGAATCCACACTACGCCATGATTTCCTCCTCCTCCATACGATAACTCACACCTTCGCAGTAAACAGTTTGGATCATCCGAGCCACTTTCGAACTTCACATAACCCCAATCACGCGAACCTGGTATATTGGCTGTTCCGTTGTTATTGGTATCACCCCCCAAATTATCATTCTTATAGGATGTAAAATGAATGGTGGAACCCGGATCGGTACCCGCTTCAGCATTTATTCCTCCTCGCACAATTAACGACGAATTATTAAACTTGATAACATTATCGGAACTAATACTCAGATTATGACCACTTTGTACATACAAAGTGGTATTTACCACATATGGAACAGATAAGGTATCGAGATGCATATCTGCATTTAAATAATTAAAATGAAGAAATGCTCCGTTAAAGGAATTGTTGATAATTTCGATATCCTTATGATCGAAAGTAACATTAGCGTTGCTCCTATAAACTATTGGGTAAGTATTGGATAACAATGAAGAATGATAACCCATTTCAACATTTGCCCCGGAGCGCACAACAATACCTGCGTTTCTGGAATTGTAGATAGTAGTAGAATCGATGGCAACAGTACCTCCGTTCACATCTAAAGTTCCATTATGAATACTAGCTGCAGACCGACCTCCAAAAGCCAAACTACAGCCAAAAAAATCACCTTCGGCAGTACTTCTGAATTCAATGGAATTCCAATCTCCATTTTGTTTTGAGGCTTGGGCTGAAGTGAAATTTACAATATTGGCATTGAGGTTACCATGAACTAAAATACCTGAATTGGTTTCAAACAGCACCTCGGAACTGTCAATGGTTAGGGTTACGCCTGCGCTAATTTGTAGAGTTCCCGTAATAATATAGGGAGAGTTTGCTTTCGTCCAGGAACTATCAGATGCAATAGTACCCGAAATGGGTGTTTGTGCATACGTTGGTATGCCAATTAACCCACACAGTAACAATAAAAAAAGAACACGTTTCATGGGGGTAAATGTTTTGCATAAAATGATATTAGAATTTTAATGCAAAATTACCCCTGAAAGTCAGGCCCTGTCAATTGTTTTAAGCCCTTTTTTGATGAATTAATGTTTATCAACCACAAACATGTAAGCTTCTGTTTAACCCGGAATATGCATTAGCTAATCTATTGCACATTGAAACTACTTTAAAACAAATCGTTTTACTCACTTGCTTCAACTCACCATAGCGGTGCTATGCCTCGTTTCAGTAAGTGTTTGTTTTATTGCATTTTCAATGTTCATAACGAAAATCTAATGCATAATCCGGGTTTAAGGGAAATAGTAATTACCTGTACACTGATCTTCATGTATAAAAAAAACGGCTTATCATATAAATAATAAACCGCAGGGATTTCGCTTTTAAACCAAAAAAATTATTAAAACCACAAATCTCACGGATTAACACGAATTATTTTCCTTCGGAAAATAAAAACCTGTGCAAATTCGTGTCAATCTGTGGTTGAATATTTTCAAATAACCCATCACTGGCTTAAAGGCGATTTCCCTATAATAAACCGGTCGATGCTATGTTTAAATATTTAAATCAGAGCTGTCCAAAATAATTGGTGCGTCGCCCAAACCAGACTTACTTTTTGTTCTTGATGACAAAAACTAAGGAAAAAACATCAAGGCTGCTTTAAAAATAACGTTCTTATTTGCATAAAGATAAAGTGCGGCCGGGCGATCTTCGAGCAAAGCTCTCAGCTTCCCGGTCTCACTAAATCTTTATTCAAAACAAAAGTAATTTTTAAAGAGGCCATTTACTTGCATACTGCAAAATAACCCCCAGCCTAAATAAATTATTACAAAAAGCTATTATTTAAATATTTAAACAAAAACGATTTGAACGTTTAGGACAGATGTGTATTTAAATTAATAACCTTAATTGCATTAATCTTTCTTATTGTCTGAATCACGACGTTTTGCTCCAAACTTTCCTCTATTTACTTTGTTTCCTTTATTTTCACCTTTTCCGGCATTGTCTTTAGATGAATTTCCTTTGGAAGTGTTACTTTTTGAGGTGCTGCCCTTTGTATAATTACTTTTTGGTCTTGGCTTTTTCTTAAATGGCTTCCTGACTGGTTTCTTTTCAACCTCTACTGGTTCACCCGGATCAAATCCTTCTATAAGTTCAAGAGGAATACTTTGTTTTAATAATCTCTCAATACCTTTTAAATAATCCTTCTCATCATGACTAACCAATGACACAGCTTCTCCTCCTGCTCCTGCCCTGCCAGTTCTACCGATTCTATGCACATAATCCTCAGGTACGTTAGGTAATTCAAAATTAATAACATGGGGTAACAAAGGAATATCTAAACCACGAGCAGCCACATCAGTAGCTACTAAGGCCCTAATGGATCCTTTTTTAAAGGAATCTAAGGCTTTAACTCTGGCATTCTGACTCTTATCGCCATGAATTTCAGCAGATAAAATACCGCGTTTAGTTAATTTTTTACTCAACCTGCTGGCTCCACTCTTTGTTCGTGTAAAAATCAATACCTGATTCCAATCCCCTTCCTTTATCAACTGAACCAACAAAGCCGTTTTATCAATCTTAGCCACATGGTAAGCTTTTTGAATGACTTTTTCAGCGGTTGTATTTTCGGGTGTTGCCTCAATAGTAACTGGGTGCTTTAAAAACTTATTGGCCAGCTTTTTAATTTCCTTTGAAAAGGTAGCTGAAAACAATAGGTTCTGCCTTTTCTTTGGAATCAAATCCAAAATCTTATTAATATCTCTGGCAAAGCCCATATCGAGCATACGATCAGCCTCATCTAAAACAAACACTTCTATTTTTGCTAAAGACAAAGCTTTTTGACTATGTAAATCAAGTAATCGCCCGGGTGTAGCTACCAATATATCCACGCCTCTTCTGAGTTGCGATATTTGAGGTTTTGCATTAACCCCACCAAATATTACTGTTGACCTAAGACTTAAAAACTCACTATAGGTATTTATATTTTCCTGTACCTGTGCCGCTAATTCCCTGGTTGGTGTTAATACCAAGGCGCGTATTGGTCTACGCCGTAATTGCTGACCTTGCGATAAATGTTGCAGCAACGGCAGGGTAAACCCGGCAGTTTTGCCTGTTCCGGTTTGTGCTGATGCCAATACATCTCTTCCTTCCAGAATAGTTGGAATGGCTTTTAACTGTATTTTAGAAGGTTCAGTATAACCTTTTTTTGCCACCGCTTTTAGTAATGGGTGCGATAACCCTAATGATTTAAATGACATAAATGTTTTTTAGAAAATAACGCCCTAAAAATTAAACGTCATTTCCGATTGAAGCTGCAAAGATAAGCTAATTTCACTGGTATGTTTGCTAAACCCGAAATATCCCATTAGAAAATCTATTGCACATTGAAACCTTTTCAAAACAAGACACTTTGTTGCTTCACTTCAACTCACCAGAACGATGCTATGCCTCGTTTCAGTAAAGCCTTGTTTTATTATGCTTTCAATGTTCATGACGAAGTTCTAATACGATAATCCGGATTAAAATAACAAAAGGGTTGACTTCAATTAAGAAATCAACCCTTTTATTCGTTTTTTATCCTATACAGGTTCTTTATTTTTTTTTATAATCCCAGTAATTTAAATCCTACTGTAAAGGTTAAAACACCGGTTTTTTGTCCAATATCTAAAGTTGGAATATCTGAAATATCTTTTAAACCCCACTCATATCTAACATCAGCCGTCAATCTCCAAAACTCGGCTCCTCCACCTGCTTGTAAACTCCAGTTGGTTGAAGAAAAATCTCCCGACTGAAGTTCATCAAAATCAACTTTTGAGATAAATGAAGCAACAGGACCTGCAATACCATACACTCTGGCAACCTTAAGATCAAGAATATCTAAACGAGCCAATAAAGGAATGTCCCAGGTATGAATGGTTCCGTCATCTTTTACGTGTACATCATCTACATCAACAAAAGCATACTCTGTATTCTTCTTTGCATAATACACCTCTGGTTGAATATAAAATTTTTCAGAAAGTCTTAGCTTCCCGTAGGCTCCAATTAAAAATCCACCCTTGGCTTCATTTTTCAATTCAGATCCTGTAGGAATGCTTGAAAGATTTATTTTGGTGCTGTTAAATCCTGTTTTTAAACCAACAGCAATACGATCTTGTGCAGATACCGAAACTACTAATCCGGCAATCATAAATAGCAATAAAAACTTTTTCATCATAATAGGTTTTAAATTATTTAGTTATGTTTTTTGTGCATTTGTATTTGGTATAAATGACAATTGAAAACAAATATACACGTATTTTAATAATGCGATAATCCTTGTACAAATATTTACTCCCAAATGTGTTACCACTCCGCAACAAACACATTCATCGGTATTTTGTTTTTATCCAGGACAATTTGACGCGGAAAGATCGTATAATTATTTTCTGCTATTTCCCTGGCATTAAAAGCTAAACCCATACTATCCAAAACATCGTCGGTACTCACCCACTTCTTCAGAAAACGGGCATTAAAAATTTCAAACTCACGCTGAATATCCTGCTTACATTTTCGCAGAAGCTGTAATCGCTCCTGAACACCCTCATTATGTTTCTTTTTAAACATCAACCCTTCTCCTTTTAAACGCTTAAAACAGAGTTCAGGATGCCCTTCTGTAAACAGAATCTTATATTCGGGATTTTGTTGTAAAAACACATCAAGCTCTTCTATCTTGCTACAGATATTCCAGGTTTGTATGGAAAGACCTTTGTTTAAAACTTCTCTATTGATTTTATTGGCTTCCTGATAACTGCTTGCATAAACTGCCTGCCGGCAAGGAACCCCAAATACAGATGAACCAAATCCTTTGCCCAACTCCTTTCTGATTAAAGCATCACATATTCGCTCTTCATCCTGACTGCTAACCAATCCCATAGGCATATCAATTGAAATATGCTTTGATGAATCAATAAGCTCTTTGGCTTCTGATAAAGACGAAAACAAATAGATTTTTAACTCTTGCTGCTCATTAAGTGTGGTTAATAACCACCCTCCCCTGCAACCATCAATGCCAGTATAATACTGTTTTTTAGCGAACATTAAATTTTCTTTGCCACATAAAAGCCGTAGGTATAGTACTCCTTGTATTTTTTATACAGCTCTATCTCATCAATGTTATCTTCCACTACTTTCTTTGCAATATCATTTCCCTGATACTTTTCGAGGAAAGCCGCCATTTCTTTTTGCAAGGGTAAATAATAATTATCCATCCAGCAATGCTCCGGTAAAGTAAAGAAACCAACAGGCTTGTAACCGATTTCTTCCAATACCTTAATCTTTTCTGATGCAGTAGCTATCTCCGGATACGCATTTTGCCAATAATTTTCTATTTCAGCCGGACGCTCTTTCGAAGTCCAGGTGATTTCAGAAACCGCTATATAACCTCCCGGTTTTAAATAATTATGCCAATACTGAACTCCATTTCTAAATCCCATGATGTAAACAGCGCCCTCAGACCAAATAACATCTAAACTATTTTTATCAAACGAAAGCTTATCCATCGATTCACATTGAACAGTGATTCTTTCGCTTAATTGCAGATCATTTGCCTTTTGCTCTAACTTATCTAGAAACTGCGGAAAGATATCTACAGCTGTTATTTGCGCATTGGTATTTAATGCCAGATCTACAGCTTGGGCACCTGATCCGCAACCAATATCAGCAATTTTTATATTTTGAGTAACATCAAGGTCTATTAAGGAAAGCGCCCGTAAGGTTTCTTTAACTCCACCAGGCCCCTGGCGATCAGCATTAAGGTTTAAGTCGACTAAAAAATCTAATTCGTTCATTAAAATACTCTTTATTTTCTTTCAATATATCATGAAAACCATGACTAATTTAATATTCTCAATGAAATATTGGCAACACTTTCTGTTCTTTTTCTTTATAGAGGAAGGGGTATCTTAAAGAAGAAAGCATGGCGCGAAAGATATTGTGCTTCGTTGTTTTTTATTAAAGGATGTTGATACCGATAACCAATAAATCCGAATAGTGCCAAATAGATTTCTCCACTTAATCTAACATCTGTTTTAAAAGTGTTGTATTTCGTTTCAATGTTATAATACTGTTGAGAGGAAATACCAAACATAAGTCCGGGTAACCTTCCTAAATTATAACAGGTTGAAGTCATTGCCGAAGTTTTACCGTGCTTCCCCCAGTACACTCCTGCTCCGGTGGCAATGAAATGATATAACTTATTTTCGTTATCAGGTTCAAAGAAAAAAGCCGGACCAGTAATAGCACTGTTTGTTTTACCCGAATACGTATATTCAGCGTTAAAACCTACTCTCAGGGGTAAATATTCCTTTTCCTGCCCAAAAGAAACTGTCAGAACAATTACACCCATAAAAAGAAGAACCTCTCTTTTCATACCGACTATCATATGTCTGTATAAATGTACAAATTAGTATCACAAAAAGCTATATACAAAAAAACGCAGGCAACCTATAAAAGAAGGCCACCTGCGCAATACATATTTCTTTTAATATTATTCTTCAATTAAGTCAGTAGGTATTCTCCATCCTCCTCCCAAGGCTTTATACAACCTAATGTATGCCTCTAACTTTTGTTTATTGACTTCTGAGGCCGTTAACTCCGATTGGAAAAGTGTTCGTTCAGAATCTAACACTTCCAAATAACTGGTCACTCCACCATCATAACGCTGAGCAGATAACTTTGCTGCATTTTCAGCAGCTTTACGCTGATTGAAAATAGCTTCATATTCCTTATTGTAAGTATCTACGCTTATTAAAGCATTCTCAACTTCCTGGAAGGTAACAAGCACCGTCTGTTCATAATTTAAACGAACCTGATTCGTTTTTTCTCTTTCCATCTCTACTCTGCGCTTATTTTTTCCAAAATGAAAGACAGGCCCCAGTAAACCACCTGTAAGCTGATAAATACCTCCTTCAGCACCCATAGTACTCAAATCATTACTTACTGCTCCAAACATACCAGTTAAACTGATTGAAGGGAAACGCATGGCTTGGGCTACACCTATTCTGGCATTTTGTGCTTTCAACTGCTGGATGGCTTCCTGTACATCTGGTCGCCTTAATAAAATATCAGAAGGCAGCCCCACCGGCACGTCAATTTCAACAATATGCCCTACTCCCATATCACTACGCACAATTGGTCCGGGATTTTGCCCTAGTAGTATGGCCAAACTATTTTCGGTTATAGCGACCTGACGCTTAAAGAAAGGAACAGCTTGCGCCGCAATAGCCTGTTGTATCTGGGCCTGATTATAGTCCAGCTCCGGTGCTATTCCTTTTTCAAAACGCTGATAAACAATATCCATTGATTCGTTTCTTGATTCCAACGTTCTTTCTGAAATAGCCAGTCTTCTGTCAAAATCAACCAAAGAAAAATAATTAATGGCCACATCCGCCATTAAGTTAAGTTTAATCCACTCCTGAGCAAACTCAGAAGCGATTAACTCTGCACGGGCTGCTTCATTTGCTCTTCTGAATTTTCCCCAGAAATCAATCTCCCAACTTAAAGATGCTCCGGCAGTATACATTTCAAAACTTTCCATTTTCCCGGTATTCTGATTGAAATTGGAAAAATCAGCCTGCCCTGTATAACCAATTGAAGGAAGCATATCGGCTTTGGTAAAACCTAAATAAGCTCTTGATTGCTCAATTCTGGAAGCAGCCATCAACAAGTTTTTATTGTTTTTAAGTGCTGTTTTCACCAATTCAGATAAGGTTGGGTCATTTAGCAAATCAAACCACTGTGTGCTGATTGTACTGTCTCCTTTAATTTGATCGTATCTAAACTGGTCAGGTGTATCTAAGGCAGGAGCCGTAAATTTAGGCCCTACCATACATCCGGTTACGCTAATCATTGCTAAAGCAAACCAGACCAGAAATATAATATTTACTCTATTCCTCATTTCCATTTTCTTTAATTTCAGACAAGTTGGCTTTTGCTAAATCTCTCTTTTGCTCGTATTTAGATATCTTACCTATAAACACAAAAAACATAGGATAAAAGAAAACACCTAACACTGTGGCTACCGTCATTCCTCCCAATAAAGCCATACCCATTACCTTACGTGCTTCGGCTCCTGCTCCTGTTGCTATAACCAACGGAAACACGCCTAGTATAAACGAGAATGCAGTCATCAGGATTGGACGAAACCTCAATTTAGCCGATTCCATGGCAGCATCAAACAAACTCATCCCTTCATCGAATTTAATTTTGGCAAACTCCACAATAAGAATAGCATTCTTAGCCGCCATTGCAATCAACATTACGAGAGAAATCTGCATAAATACATTGTTCTCAAAACTACCACTAAAAAAGCGAGATATCAGAACAAATAACATAGCCCCCAAAATGGCAAACGGAGTTCCTAGCAAAATACTAAACGGCAATGACCAGCTTTCGTACTGAGCGGCCAAAATGAGAAAGACAAAGACCAATGCAAAAACAAATACAATATTACCTGATCCTCCTGCAATTCGTTCCTGGTAACTCATGTTACTCCATTCAAATCCCATGGCATCTGGTAACACTTCATTGGCAACTTCTTCCAGGGCATCCAATGCCTCTGCCGAAGTATACCCTTCAGCGGCAGCTCCTGATAACTCTACTGAACGATATAAATTATAACGGTTGGTGTATTCCGGTCCGGAATTAGCGCTCACATTTACCAGTGAAGACAATGGCAAGCTTTCTCCGTTTTTGTTTTTAACGTAAAACATATTGAGCTGTGAGTCATCCTGACGATACTCCGGTTCTGCCTGAATATAAGCTTTATATAAGCGACCAAACCTATTAAAATCGTTAACATAGGCTCCTCCTAAAAAGGCACTAATGGTCGTATACAAGTCATTTAAAGCAACACCCGACTTTAAAGCTTTATCTCTATTAATGTCTAATCTTCGCTGTGGCACATTGGCTCTAAACGTGGTAAATACATTACCTATTTCTGGTCGTTTTCTGGCGGCCTCAATGAACTTATTGGTTTGCTCTGCCAGATATTGCGGTGTATTACCACTCTTATCCTGAAGCATCAGAGAAAAACCTGATCCACTACCCAATCCGGGAATAGCAGGTGGTCCGAATGCAAATACCTGCCCTTCTTTAATTCCCATAAAAAAGGCTCCGTTTATTTTTCGGGCCAGCTGAGTAGCTGTAATATTTCTTTCTCCCCAATTTTTCAAAGTCAGGAACATGATACCTGCATTGGTACTCATACTTCCCGATAAAATATTAAATCCGGAAACAGCCGTTACAGTCTCCACATCAGGGAAATTCTTTAAGATATAATCGGCTTTTTGCATAACAGCAGTGGTACGCTGAAGCGATGATGAGTTTGGTAACTGAACATTTACAAACAAATACCCCTGATCTTCTTCAGGCACGAAACCTCCCGGAACGAATTTTCCGATAATCACAATCGCTACAACTGATAATGCCAGGTAAATAAGACTACGCTTAATCTTTTTTGCAAAGATGTTAGCACTCTTCATATATCCTACAGACGAACGGTCAAAAACCTTGTTAAACCCTTTAAAGAATTTACCCAATAAACCTTTCTGCTCTTCCGGTGCCCTTAGCAACATACTGGCCAATGCCGGACTTAAGGTTAAGGCATTTAATGATGAGAAACATACAGACACAGCTACTGTAATGGCAAATTGCTGATACAGACGACCTGTGATACCTCCCATGGCTGCCACCGGAATAAAAACGGCAACCAATACCAAGGTGGTAGCAATTACCGGAGCAGTTACTTCTTTCATGGCTTCCATGGTAGCTGTTTTACGATCCATCCCATTGGCAATATTTACCTGAACAGCTTCAACTACAACTATGGCATCATCCACCACAATACCAATGGCAAGTACCAGTCCCAGTAACGAAAGCACATTGATCGTAAATCCTAACATGGGAAATACTATAAAAGCCCCCACCAAAGATACCGGAATAGCAATGGTAGGAATAAGCGTTGCTCTCCAGTCCTGAATAAAAATAAACACCACTAATATTACCAGTATCAAGGCTATAACTAAAGTAATGGCAATTTCTTTAATACCTGCCGTAATAGGTAAGGTTGCATCCAATGCAACATCATATTTCATTCCCTCAGGGAAAGAAACAGATAAATCATCCATAATGGCTAAAATTTCTTTCTGTAATTCAACGGCATTGGACCCCGGAGCCTGGTAGATGGTGATTAATGCACACGGATTATTTTTAAATTTAGAAACTACATTGTAACTCTCTACACCCAACTCAACGCGCGCCACATCCTTAAGTTTTACCTGACGGCCTTTATCATCGGTTCTTATCACAATTTCTCCAAACTCTTCTTCTGACTGAAGACGATCCGGTAATGTAACAGTATAAGTAAATTCTGTTCCTTTAGGTGCCGGCTCCGCTCCAAACTTACCTCCTGGTACAATGACGTTTTGTTCACGAATAGCGGCAGTAATTTCCGGAACCGTAATACCCGTTTGCGAAAGCCTGTCGGGACGCACCCAGATACGCATAGAGTAATCACTGGCTCCCAGTACATTTACCCTTCCAACTCCTTTAACACGAGCCAAAATATCCTGAATATTAATTAGCGCATAATTTCCCAGGAAATTTTGATCATAACGTCCCTCCGAGTATAAACCTAAGGCCAGTACAATACTACTCATACTTTTTTGCGTGGTAACCCCTAAACGTTTTACTTCTTCAGGTAGTTTTGCAGTAGCTGCAGAAACCCTGTTTTGTGCAAAAACAGTATTCATATCAGGATCAGTTCCTACTTCAAATGAAATTTGAATATTCATTGAACCATCATTGGCATTGATGGACTTCATATAAAGCATATTATCTACCCCGTTTATTTGCTGCTCTAAAGGGGTAGCAACCGATTGCTCCACGTTTAAAGCATTGGCTCCGGTATATTGAGCTCTTACCTCCACCATTGGCGGTGTAATATCCGGATACTGCTCCATTGGCAGACCAATAATTGAGATACTTCCTACTATAACAATTACAATGGCAATTACCATTGCAACAATAGGTCTTCTAACAAAAAATGATCCCATCTTATTTCGTTGTTTGTTTAGTTACCGATTGAAATTCTGTTAATTTCGGCACGATAGTCATGCCTGTTCTTGCTTGTGCAAAACCTTCAAGCAATACTTTTTCTCCTTCTTTAAGTCCGGAAACAATAACTTGTAAATCACCATGAGTCTGGGCCACTTCAACACTTCTGTATTCAACAACATTTTCATCATTAACTACCAGCACATTATATTGCCCCTGTAACTCTTGTAAACAACGTTGAGGTATTACCATCCTATCTGATGCCTCATCAACAATAGCCCTGATTTTTGCAAATAATCCGGGACGAACTGTATAATCCGGATTAGGGAAAGATGCTTGTAACATTATAGTACCTGTTGTTGGATCCACATTTCTATCAATAAAATCAATTTTTCCCTGATACGGATGTTCTGAATCATCGGCAAAAAGTAATTTAATATCACTTCTCCTACCACCTTCTCCTTTATAAATGCGGCCTGTTGTTTTGGCATACTTAACAAACTCAAGATACTTCATTTCAGAAACAGTAAACTGAACCAAAATTGTATCGATGCGAGAAACTGCATTTAATACCACCGGATTAGGATCTCTCCCTACAAACTCACTTGTTTTTGCTTCAGTACGACCAATTAATCCACTGATTGGAGAGTAAATTTTGCAATAACCTTTTTCGATATTAGCAAACTTCAGCTGAGCTTCGGCTGCTTCAACTCCGGCCTCTGCAGCACCTAAAGAAGCCGTTGCTGCATCCAGATCACTCATACTAACCGCCTTACTCTCAGCCAAAGGTTTAATACGAGCATAATCACCCTGAGCCTGTACAAGTCGTGTTTTGGCTTCTGCCACCCGGCTCAAAGCCTCTGCAACTTTTGCATCAAAAGGAGCCGAATCAATGGTATATAACAACTGTCCTTTTTTTACTCTTCCTCCTTCCTGAAAATGTACTCCTTCCAGGTAACCTTCCACCCTGGCTCTGATACTAATGTCGAAATAACCATAGGTTTGTCCAACAAAATCCTGAATTAGGGGGAAATTTTCTGTTTTTACTTCCACTACTGGAATTTCCAGAGGCATTGCCTGCCTTTGCTTGTTCCCTGAGCAACTATTAAGTGTTAATAGTATGGCCAATGAACCAAGTAAGCCGATTGTAATTAGTTGTAATCTTCTCATTAGAATAAGTAATTGATTTAAATTATTTGTTTGTTTCGTTGAAATTCAGCATTAAAAAAATACATATGGGTAACACTCCAACAAATATCTATGTTTAGGTAAACATTTATTTATGTCTTTATTTCGAAATTTATGTCCGTAAAGGTCATTCTATTTTCCTCACCGAAAAACAATAAAACACCATTAATTATCGATAAAAATGCAACGGTGATTTTAAAACTATTTGACCATTTAAGACATATTGTCCCAGAAGATAGGCATTTTTTAGTTTTTAGATAGTACTTGCCACCTAAAAATTAGCCTATCTCTTTAAATGACAATTAACTTCGGGCTTGCTTTTCCTGAGGTAATAATGTGTGGTAAATGAAAAAACATGTGGGGACATTAATTTGATGCTTTTGTGCCAAATGAACCACTGTTCCTATCTGATAATCTAACTCAGATGGTTTCACTGCCCAAATATCGCGAGCCATAGACGAAGTAGCTTCTGAGGAAAAATTATCCATAATTTGCATGGTTCTTTCTTTGATGGAAGGCTTCAATTGAATTCCCTCCTTTTGAGATACCTCATACATCTCTTCCAACATATTCAAAAGCATGTCTCTTAAGGCCGGAGTATTGCACAAAACTCCATAGTTAGCTCGCGTAAGCGCTCCCAGCGCACCTAAACAGATAAGCATAAACTTTTTCCAGGTATCTCCCTGAACATATTCGGATAACTTATTATGAATTTCGGCTTCATCAAGAACCTGCTTTATTTTTTCAGCTCTTTCCGATACGGTGTTATTTAACTCACCAAAAACAAGGGTTGGCTTTGCACTCATGTGCTCTATCACACCAGGCTCTTTAATCTTGCTAAAAATACTACATAAGCCACCCATTACATTATGCGCAGGTAAAACATCCAATAACTCTTTGGCTGCCATCACTCCATTTTGTAACGGGATAATTACTGTATTATTTAAAACAACTTGTTTAAGCTGTTGCGCAATTTCTTTTACCTGCCAGGCTTTTACCCCTAACAATATTATATCCGGATCTTTAATTTTAAGCGGAGAATCTACTACTGTGGAATTTTCAACCACATAATTTCCCAATGGACTTATAATTTGTAGTCCTTTCTCCTTTATACTTTTTGCATGCTCACCACGTGCCACAAAAGTCACGTTATTTCCTGCCTGAGCCAATCTCCCTCCAAAATATCCACCAACACCACCTGCTCCAATAATTGCAATGTTCATAGTAATTAGTTTTTGGATTTTAGTTGTTGGTAATAAACAAAATATACTAATAACGAATTACCAACAACTTGCTTTACTGTCTAAAAGCCTGTGAAGTTAGTATTTCTGATTGAATTATTGCTTTGGGCAGATACTCTTTTTTATTGGCACGCACAGGACAAATATCAATACCTCCTCTTCGGGTATACAAACATGAAACCATTAAAATTTCAGGTGAAAATTTATCGTATAATCGCTTGTATAACATTTCACAAATCTCTTCATGAAAATGATTCTCGTCTCTAATGGAAACCAAATACTTAAGCAACGAAGATATATCAATACCCTCTTTACATTTTATATGGATATAGGCGCTGCCCCAATCAGGCTGATGGGTAATTTTGCAGTTACTTCTGAGTAAATTGGTTGCTACTTTAATTTCCTGATTTGCAGTATCAGCATCGGCAGATAGCAGAGATTCTTCTTCGGTAAAACTTTTAAACTCAATTTCCTGAACTCCGCTCATATCCTCGAGCAGTTCGTATTCTGAAAAATCAAAATTATCCTTTGCATACTTATCGTGAAAAGAAATATCGACACTTGTTTTCAGCAAATCTTGTAAATCTTTTTTAATGGTAGCAATAACCATAGCAACACCTTCAGTCTTATTTCCTCCGTATTTTCCCATATTAAATGAGTTTAGGTATAGCTTCAGCGATTTACTTTCTACCAAAAACTCACTATTGCACGAGTAAACAATCTTTAAAACTCCGGCAACCGGCAATCCTTTTTCTGTTAGAAAACCTAATTCATAAGCATGCCAGGCATCCACACCAATGAAGGGAAGCGAGTTATTATTTATATCGTATTGTTCACGATTTAAAACACGAGGAACAGCCACCAAAATTTCCGGAGCATATTCTCTTGGGTGACTAATTTGCTTTCCTAAAACCTTTCCTTCTATTCCTTCTGCCATTATTAGATATATGTTGATTGAGGTTATCTGTACTGCTAAACGATATTCATCGATAACTGTTCACTGATGACTGATAACTGATAACTGATGACTGTTCACTGATAACTGATGACTGTTACACTCCCTGTTTAGACCCAAAAATATCGATGTGAATTCGCGGAGTGTATTTCCAGCCATGCTGCAAACACATTTGAAGCACCAGGGGATTCGATTTTTCGATTTGCTCATGAGTGGCTCCCAAAGGCATCAGCAAAATATCTTTCTTTTTCAGGTTATTTATTTTCTGGATATAGTCTTCCTTAATTTCGGTACTATCCGTATGTTTTCCTACCACAAACTTTAGCTGAATATCTTTATTGTGCTTCTGAGAAAAATCAACATAGCTCTGCAAGACTTGTATATTTTTACGTACTTCATGATGATATTTAGACGCACCGCTTTCTTCCTCTTTATAAAAGTTAAGCTTATCGGCTGATGGAACAGAATTACTTAGTTTGGGTGAAATACTGTAAAGATCAACAAAGGCAGCCAAATCTTCATCGAAAAGAGTACCATTGGTTTCAAGGGTGATATGCACATTCAATTGATCTTTTAATTTTTTGCACAGATCAGCCACACCTTTTTTTTGCAATAAAGGTTCTCCACCGGTAATCACCACATGCTCCATTTCACCAATATTGTGTTTTACCAGAGCTACAATATCATCCGTATCCCATGTCTTCTTAACATCCGGATGAAAAGATGCATATGAGGTATCGCAACGACAATAACTCCCATCTTCCATTTGCCAGATACAACGAAGGTTGCAACTCGCCAACCTGATAAATAACGACGGTGTACCGACTAATTTTCCTTCACCTTGTATAGTGCCGGCTATATGCAATCCTGTCTGAGGCTCCTCAACAATATTGTCGCCATTCACATTTTTAGTAATGGGAAACACCCCTTCTCCCACTAAAACTAGTTTTTCCATTCCTCTAATCTTTCAATCTTTACAATGCTGCATCTGTATACCCGGCTTCGGCAAAAGCCTTAGCCCTTAACAAACAACTGTCGCATGTTCCACAAGGTTTTTCACCACCACGATAACACGACCATGTTAATCCAAAATCAACACCAAGCTCCATACCTAATTTAATTTCTTCAGCCTTGGTTTTATTCACAAATGGAGCGTGAATTTTTAAAGGTTTACCTGCTTCCGCTCCCATCACTGTACCTTTATTGATGGCCAGCTCCATAGCATCAATAAATTCCTGACGACAATCTACATAACCTGAATAATCAACCTCACTTACCCCAATAAATACATCCTGTGCCTGTATACTCTCTGCATAAGAAGCTGCTATGGAAAGAAATACCATATTTCGCGCGGGAACATAGGTTACAGGAATATCAGTACGCGACACATCGCCATCCTCAACTTCCATATTTTTATCGGTTAATGAAGATCCTCCAAAATCACCCAAATTTAGGGTTACTATTTTATGAGCAGTAACACCTGCTTTTTCAGCCGTTGCTTTAGCACAGTTCAGCTCTGTTTCATGACGTTGCCCATAATCAAAAGAAAGGGCATGCACCTCATCAAAACCCTGACTTTTTGCCAGATATAATGCTACGGCAGAATCTAATCCTCCTGATAATAATACGACGGTTTTCTTCATTCTATTCGTTTTTTGTAATTAGTTGTTGGTTTTTAGTTAACTGACTAAACATTAATCATTTTTTGTTCCTTATGTAACTCGTCCAACAACATACAAACATCCATATCAACTATCGATAGCTCTTTTATAATAATCAATTGGGTTTCCAATTCAAATAACGAACCTAGTGCTATTTCCAGGAAACGCATAAATTCTTTTTTTACTACTCCTAGTACAGCCCTCAGCTATATTACTAGGTATAGAAACAGCTGATCTACAAATCTGACTCTTTAATCCATAGGTCTCTTCCTTTGGAAGCAAGGAAGCCAAATTGTATGTATTTTTAACAATCTCAAGCACTTCCCTCCGTATATTTAAGGTTCTAAAATCACTCATCATATTCAGTTATCTTATTGAGCAAATAGATTCTTACAAATTGGATATTTCACTAATAACCAACCACTAAAAACCAATAGCAAACTATAGCAAAAGAAATCCAAACAATCATCCACAAACAAAAATAGAAAAGCATGCGCACTGAAACGTGCAAAGAAATGAATTCTAATACATACCCTAGTTTTGTTTATAGACAGGATGGTGTAAATGAACTGTCTGTTAGCTGCTGCAAAGATAGTTAAAAAACTTCATCGGTTGTTATAACAATCATTAAAAAACATTTATGTAGTTTAGCATTTAATCGCTTGTTTTAATTCATTGTCAAAATGATGCATTATGACCAATTACCATAAAATTCTTGGTGTTACATCTCACGCTACACTGGATCAAATAAAGAAGGCTTACCGTAAAAAAGCCAAACTTTTACATCCGGATGTAAACAAATCGGACAATGCCAAAGAGGAGTTCATTCTGATTAATGAAGCATACGAGTATCTGTTGCAAACCACAGGAAATAGCACCAACAGAATTAAACGAGCACAAGAGCAGGCTAAAAAAAGAGCTGAATATCATAGAAATTGGGAACAACAAGAGCGAGAGAAAGCCAGAGCAAGAGCTCAGGAATACGCCCGCATGAAATACGAGGCTTATATAAAATCAGATATATATAAAACCACAGAAGCTTTAAATGTAATTGCTGATTTTTTTGCCACCTTATTGGTGTTACTTCTGGTGATCGGCTTACCTATTTTAAGTTACCGGGAACACGGCCCTGTTTCTTTAATATTATGCGCCCTAATACTTTTACCTACCTCTCCTGTTTGGTTTCGTTTTTTAGTTCGAACTTTTAGTAAAATAAACCTACAAAACCTTTTTAACCGAAAAAAAGCAACTATTCGGTCAAAGATGATGAGCATTACCATTCTGTTTTTAATTAATGTGATTATATTTTTTAGGATTGCTTTACAAACACTCATAGAGCTGCATTGGATTTTTACCATTTACGTAATTGCCTTAACCATTGGCTACGTAACATCTAAAACATTTAAAGGTGCTTTTAACAAGTATATGATTCGATTGAATATTGCCCCGGGCATCGTCGGTTTCTTATTTTTAATCAACTTTGTTTTTAGCAGTAATCCTAAACAGGAAACTTACTGGTTTAGCTACAATTATAATTCTGCACCAATATTCGTGTCCATAAAGCTGGAAGGTAACGCATATCAAGAATATAGAGGAATGAGATTGTTTGGATCAAAAGAAACACTAGAAGGAAACAACTGCATTAAATACACTTTCAAAGATGGCTTACTTGGCTACAGAGTTGTTTTTAGCAGCAAGCTTAGCACTGATTTTTTAACCCTATAACAACTTACTTCTACAAACATATATATAAAAATGAAAATACTCTTGTTACTCTCACTTCTGCTTTCCCCCTACGTTTTACCCAAAGCACAAAACAAGGATTGCACAAAAATTCAACACCCTATTGCAATTGATGCAATTTTGGATGATTGCGCAGATTTTGTAAGCTACAAAGGATTTAATAATCTATGGTCGGATAATAGCAAAGACAATACCTTTTTTGCATACAAAATAAGCTCAGAATTTTTCTATTTTTATTTTAAAACAACGGATTCTACACTAATCATACCTCCTTATGACAAGGAGCTATCAGTTGCAAATGGAGATAGAGTTGAAATATTTTTTTCTATAGATAAATCACTCAATAATTATTACTGCCTGGAGATAGGCCTGCTGGGAGATGTTTTGGATTACAAAGCTAAACACTACCGTCAATTTAATGATGAGTGGGATTACAAGACCCTAAAAATAGCCACTAATAATGAGAACAATAACTTTATTGTAGAAGGAAAAATAAGCATGAGCGAACTCAAATCATTAGGTCTTGAAGGAGAAATATTTATGGGTGCATTTAGGGCTGATTACTTAAACCCGGATACTATTGATTGGTATACCAAAACCATACCCCCATCTAAGAAGCTTGACTTTCATTTTCCAGAAGTTTTTGAGAAGATATCACTATAAACTAAAAATAAAAGAGATTTCGTGGAGTCCAGAAACCACTAAAACGGGGTGAATCCGAAAAACCTTAAGAGTAGGAAACTAACTAAAATTTAAATTATTATGGAAATGTCAGAATCTACAGGATTATTAGGTAATATTGGTATTATTTTTTGGCTTGCTATTGTTGTATTTTCAATTATTGTTGGATGGAAAATATATGAAAAAGCAGGCAAACCCGGTTGGGCTTGCATTGTTCCTATTTACAGCGCAATTGTAATGCTTCAAATAGTAGGCAAACCATGGTGGTGGATATTTCTTTTTATGATTCCCGGAGTAAATCTAATATTTGCCATCTGGACCACTAACTTATTATCAAAAAGTTTTGGAAAAGACGAAGGCTTTACTGTTGGTTTATTACTCTTAAGCATAGTATTCTACCCTATTTTGGCCTTTGGTAGCGCAAAATATGTTGGCCCTGCCGGATCATAGATACAAATAACATAAAACAACAAAGCCGGACTTTCTTAGCCCGGCTTTATTTTATATCATCTTTGATCTTACTTTTTGCTCTCAACCCATTTACGTGCATTAACAAATGCTTCGATCCATGGAGTTACTTCATCATTTTTACGATCGGCCGGATAATGCGCCCACTGCCATGGAAAAATAGCTCTTTCCAAGTGAGGCATCATGGCCAAATGACGACCATCTTTAGAAGTAATTGCTGCTGTAGCAAAATCACTTCCGTTAGGATTAGCAGGGTATGCTTCGTATGCGTACTTACCTGCAATATGGTATTGATCTTCAGCGTAAGGAAGGTTAAATTTACCTTCTCCGTGAGCAATCCAAACACCCAACTGACTTCCAGCCAATGAATTTAGCATGACTGAATTATTTTCAGCGATGCTCATGTTTACAAAGTTCGATTCAAACTTATGTGAGTTATTATGAAGCATTGTTGGTTTTTCTGCATGATCAGGATAAACCAAACCAAGCTCTACCATCAACTGACACCCATTACAAACTCCTAAACTTAAAGTATCTTCACGTGCATAAAAAGCATCCAGTGCAGCCTTGGCTTTTTCATTATACAAGAAAGCTCCGGCCCATCCTTTGGCTGATCCTAATACATCAGAATTTGAGAATCCACCTACAAAAACAATAAAGTTTACATCTTCAAGCGTTTCTCTTCCCGATATAAGGTCAGTCATGTGAACATCTTTCACATCGAAGCCTGCCAAATACATAGAATAAGCCATCTCACGATCGCCATTCACTCCTTTTTCGCGAATGATAGCTGCTTTTACACCAGACTTACCATTACGAACTGCATCTAAACCTAAATCAGCTAACTTGCCATTAAAACCAGCACTAAACTTAAATTCAAGAGGCTGTTTTTTATAGTTATCGAAACGATCTTTGGCTAATTTCTCAGTACTTTGTTTTCTATCTAATAAGTACGATGTTTTATACCAAACATCTCTCATCTCATCAATATCAAACACTAATTCCTGCTCGCCTTTTACAATGGTTAAAGTTCTTTCCTCCACAGGAGAACCAATCACCTGATAACCCAGTTCTTTTTCTTCTAATAGAGCTGTTACCTTAGCTACATCCTTCACCTGAATTAACACACCCGGGTTTTCTGCAAAAAGAATTTTTACTAAGTCATCCTCTGCAATAGCGGAAAGATCAGCTTTAACACCATAGCTGGTATTGGCAAAGTTCATCTCCAATAATGCGGTAGCCATACCGCCAGCAGAAATATCATGACCTGCTAAAATTAATCCTTCATTAATTAAAGCTTGTAAGGTTTCAATTCCTGTTTTAAAATACTCTGTATCAGTCACTGTTGGCGCTTCTGCACCTAACTTATTTACTACCTGGGCAAATGAACTACCTCCTAATTTATGGCTATCAAAAGATAAGTCCATATAAATCAAAGAAGTTTCAGTATCCTTAACCAACACAGGCTCCACAATCTTTTTCACATCACTTACCTCAGCTGCCGCTGAAATAATCACTGTTCCCGGAGAGTAAACTACCTCTCCATCCTTATATTTTTGTGTCATCGAAAGTGAATCCTTACCTGTTGGAATATTAATTCCCAAATCAGTAGCAAAATCACTTACCGCCTCAACTGCTTTGTATAATCTGGCGTCTTCACCCTCGTTTTTACAAGGCCACATCCAGTTCGCACTTAAAGAAACACCTTTAATACCATGTGTAAATGGTGCCCAAACCAAGTTGGTCAACGACTCGGCAATAGAAAGAACAGAACCAGCTGCTGGATCAATCATGGCAGCTGCAGGAGCATGACCAACAGAAGTAGCTAATCCGGCAGTACCAGTATAATCAATAGCTGTTGCACCAAGGTTATTCAATGGAATTTGAACCTCTCCGGCACACTGCTGCTTGGCTACCTTACCCGTTACCGAACGGTCTACCTTGTTGGTTAACCAATCTTTACAAGCCACAGCCTCCAGCTGCAATACATTTTTAAGATACTTCTCAATATTAGAAGCATCATAAACCACAGGAGAAAAAGTTTCTTCTACAGTTACATCTTTCATGATGGTTTTAGGAGGATTACCAAACATATCTGACAACTGCCAGTTGATTGGTGCATTTCCTTTATCGTCTTTAAAAACAAAGCTCATATCGCCTGTTGTTTCACCAACCACATACATTGGTGAACGCTCACGATCAGCTACTTTTTTCAAACGATCAATATCTTTCTCCTTCAAAACCATTCCCATTCTCTCTTGCGACTCATTACCTGCAATTTCTTTAGCAGATAAAGTTGGGTCGCCCACAGGAAGTTTATCTAAATGAATGGTACCACCTGTTTCCTCTACTAATTCTGATAGACAATTCAAGTGACCACCAGCACCATGGTCGTGAATTAAAACAATTGGGTTTTCCTCTCCCTCGGCCATAGCACGAATAGCATTCATGGCACGTTTCTGCATCTCCGGATTAGAACGCTGAACAGCATTTAACTCAATGGAGTTATCAAACTCACCGGTAGCTACTGATGAAACGGCACCTCCACCCATTCCAATTCGATAGTTATCTCCACCTAAAAGAACAACCTTATCGCCTTTGTGCGGAGTATCTTTTATCGCATCTGATTTTTTAGCAAAACCAATACCTCCGGCCAACATAATTACTTTGTCGAAAGCGAATTTCTTATGGTTTTCGAAGTGCTCAAAAGTTAATACCGAACCGCAAATCATTGGCTGACCAAACTTATTACCAAAATCACTGGCTCCGTTTGATGCTTTAATTAAGATTTGCTCCGGTGTTTGATATAACCACGGACGAGCTTCTGTGGCTTCTTCCCATTCTCTTCCTTCCTCTGAACGAGAGTAAGAAGTCATATAAACAGCAGTACCTGCCAATGGTAATGACGCTTTACCTCCACCTAAACGGTCACGAATTTCACCTCCTGAACCTGTTGCAGCACCATTAAATGGCTCAACTGTGGTTGGGAAGTTATGTGTTTCCGCCTTAAGCGAAAGAACTGTATCAATTTCTTTTGTAGTAAAATAATCCGGTTTATCGTGGCTTTCAGGAGCAAACTGCATGGCCTTAGGTCCTTCAACAAAAGCAACATTGTCCTTATATGCCGATACCAGATAATTATGATTTTCTTTTGATGTACGTTTAATTAACTGAAATAATGAGCTTTCTTTCTCTTCTCCATCAATAATAAAAGTACCGTTGAATATTTTATGACGACAGTGCTCTGAATTCACCTGAGAAAATCCGAACACTTCACTATCAGTAAGTTTTCTTCCTAATTTCTTTGCAAGACCATCCAGATATTCTACTTCATCATCGCTTAAAGCCAATCCTTCAGCTTTGTTATAAGCTGCCACATCATTGATTTCAATGATTGGTTCCGGCTCTTTGTCGATGGTAAAAATATCTTGCCCTAATCCTTTGTACAAAACCTGCAACATTGGATCAAAATCAGCCTTTTCATCAGCAACGCCAAAAAATTCCTCAATACGAGAAATTCCCGTTAATCCCATGTTTTGGGTAATTTCAACGGCGTTGGTACTCCAAGGAGTGATCATCTCTTTTCGAGGTCCAACAAAAAAGCCACCTAATTGCTGTTCGTCAGTTTTGGTGGCACCGCTAAAAAGCCATTCCAGCTTTTTTACATCTTCGGCTGTAAAATCCTGATTACAACCCACTGCTAAAATCTGTTCCGATTTACCTTTAAAGAAAAGGACCATGAATTTTCCTGTTTTAATAGAGTTTACTAATTCGCTGCAAAAGTACAATAAACCAACCAATATACGTAATATGCTATGTTATTTTTTGAACTGTATATTAAAGAATGGGTTAGTAGGCTATTTTTATAGCATAATTACCGACTCCAACGAAAAAAAACAATATACTTGGTACCATATATTAGTTTATATTTTTTTCCTGCATAATGTTTACACACCAATATATGCACTCTTTAATTACCTTTGCGGCAAAATAAATTGCTACAAAAGACAGATGTTAGAAATCATTTATCAAGATGAATATATGGTGGTTATCAATAAACCACATGGATTATTGGTACACAAAAGCTCCTTAGCTGCAGATGCGGAAGAGTTTGCCTTGCAACTTCTTCGGGATCAGATAAAAAAGAAGGTGTTCCCCGTACATCGCTTAGACCGAAAAACATCAGGCCTACTCCTATTTGGCTTAAGTGGAGAAGTAGCAAGCAAGATTCAGGCTATCATGGAAAAGCCGGAAACCCAAAAAACATACACTGCTATAGTACGTGGATATTTCCCCGATGAGATTGAACTTGATTATCCTTTAATCAACGACAAAGGCAAGAAACAGGAAGCTTTTACGGCTTTTAAAACCATTAAACGATCGGAAATAGATGTAGCTTTTGGAAAATTTAGGACCTCGCGGTACTCATTAATAAATGCCTATCCGAAAACAGGGAGGATGCATCAAATACGTAAGCACCTAAAACACTTAAGGCATCCTATTATTGGTGACAGACCACATGGCTGTAATAAACAAAACAAACTTTTTAAAGAAAAATGGGAAATGATGACCATGCTTTTGCATGCAACAGAACTGAATATTAAACACCCCATCACTAATGCCCCCTTAAAACTTCAGGCTCCTTTTTTCAGCACTTTTAACCAGATGATGAATACTCTGGAGCTCTCTTAGGTTGGAATTGCGTTTAGGTAAGGACAAAAAAAAGAGGTTACCTACCACAGTAACCTCTTACTCTAAAACCAAAAAACTACCTGTGCTTATAATGAACCTTAGAAAGGTCTCGAAGCCTTTGTGCACTAGTTTCGGCAGTAATGTCACGCTGAGGTGTTCCCAACATTTCATAGCCAACCATAAACTTCTTCACTGTTGCTGAACGTAACAATGGCGGATAAAAACTCATGTGCATATGCCATTCCGGATGCTCTTCGCCATCGGTAGGTGCCTGATGGATACCAGCCGAATAAGGGAAGGATACCTCAAAAAGGTTATCATACATTACGGTTAGCTCTTTATAAGCCGCAGCAAATGCTTCTTTTTCATCCTCGGTTAATTCCAATAAGTTAGATACATGACGCTTGCTCACAATCATTGCTTCAAACGGCCATACAGCCCAATAAGGAACCAAACCTACAAAGTGATCGTTTTCGAAAAGAATACGCTCTTTCTTCTCAAGTTCGGCAGCCAAATAATCGCCTAACAAACTTTTGCCATTCTTTTCGTAGTACTCTTTCATTTTTACCTGCTTTTTAGCCGGCTCGTTTGGAATAGTACTATTCGACCATATCTGTCCGTGTGGATGAGGATTACTACATCCCATCACACTTCCTTTATTTTCAAATATTTGTACGTAATTTACAAAATCATTTTCTCCAATTGATTTATATTCTGAAGTCCATAAATCAACCACCTTTTTAATTTCAGCCACTTCCATTTCAGGAACTGTTAAATCGTGACGTGGAGAAAAACAGATTACTTTACAAATTCCGCTTTCACTTTTGGCCTGAAATAAACCATCATCAACCCCACCCTCCGGAGTATCGTTAAGAAGTGCAGAAAAATCATTTACAAATACATATGGCTCATTGTATTTAGGGTTTTGATGACCACCAATACGCTCGTTACCAGGACATAAATAACACTTAGGATCGTACTCAGGTCTTTTTTCTTCTGAAATTTTTTCAACCTGACCTTGCCATGGGCGCTTAGCTCTATGTGGCGAAACTAAAACCCACTCCCCTGTTAAAACATTTAATCTTTTATGAGGATGATCCTCCATGTTAAATTGCGCCATTTTATTTTCTTTTTGTAATTACTTTAATGTTTGTCTCACTAAGAAATGCTTCGTATGTATAAAAAGTTAGGTTGGTTATTCTTCCTTTTTTACAATACCCATTTCATAACCTTATTTTTTAAATTTTACAACCAAACCCAAACTAGTGGGTACTGGTAGGCAAATTTACAACTTTTTTTAGTTTCCCAAAGATTAACTTCAAGAATTTTACTTTTTTTTATTTCCCAAATGGTATCATCAACAGACGATTGCCTGCTTTGGACCTATGTTTTAAAGAGAATTTCTTTTAATAAAGCGTGAAATATTTTTCACCTCTCCCAACTTTTTATTCTCAACAAAATCGGCCAATGTTTTACCCATTAACTTAAAATCTGTAGAAATTGTTGTAATACCATTGGCTACAACCTCCTTAAGTGAAGAATCATTTATGGAAATAACACCTACATCTTTACCTATCTCCAATCCTTTTTCCCAACAGCGCTTCACCAGGTTAACCAACATGCGATCATTTGGTAATATAAATACATCTCCTTTTTTAATAGGCTTGGTTTTAATTTGGTCATATACCACATACTTGATCTCATTGTCGTTGCAAAAACGCTCAAAACCAGTCAAAAACCCTTTAGGCTCTTTTCCTCCAGGATAAGCCAGAATAAGTCTTTCGTATTTACCAATTAAATCAGCTCCAGCCGCCAATCCATTATACATATCTTCGTCAAACGACTGATAAATAACCGGATACCCTTCCAGTTCACTTAACTTACGGTCGATCACATAAACTTTGTCCTGAGGTAATAGCTTAATTACAGGTAGTATATCTGTAAGGTTGGCAGGCATAATTACATATGCAGAATACTTTCCAACTCTTTCTTTAATTAATGATGTAAATACATTAATATCAAAGTGATGAAAATAAATATCTACCTGCGTATCATCCGGTAAATTTTCAATAAAAGCATTATACAGCTCTTCCTTAAAGGAGTTTAGCTCGTCGAATAACAACAATACCTTTTTTTCTATTCCAATATTATCGCTCTCAACAAAATAACCTTTCCCGGGAACTGCCCCCAGTATACCCCTGGCCTTTAACTCATTGAATGCCAACATAACTGTATCTCTGGATAAGTTATATTCACTTGCTATTTCGTTAATAGAAGGAATTTTATCTCCCTTCTTAACTACCCCGTCTGCAATTGAATTGATAACGGATTGTATTATCTGACGATATTTTGCCTGAGAATGTTCTGATGTTATCTTTATGATTTTCTTTACCATTTGCTATTTTTATCCTACCAGTATATACCAGTATGCAAAAATATACAATTAATCATCATATTCAAATAGTTGCATATTCACTAAATCATAACAATTACTAAAATATGCTCATTGTTGTATGCTTCAAGTTATATATTACAGTGCAGTTTACCTGTAAAGTCAAACGCAAAACTTTTGCAATAAAATGATTTGGTTAACTATTTATTTACAATTTCTGTAGAGTCTCCAATGAACACAATCGATAAAAACTCATACAGCTCTCCCTAATAGGGCAATGTTATTATAGCGGTTGAGATCAATGTTCCATCCTGCCTTACTCATTGAGGCAGAATTTAAACCAAAACATTATTGATGACTATAAATTTTCTGGATGTTTACTTCTTTTCAAAAAGCAACATTACTTAGTCGCTGACTTTAACCTGGCTTTCATTCTTCTATCGTACATTACTATACTACCAGCTACAGCAACATTAATACTAAGAGAGGTATCAAATTTAACCAAATGGTGCGATTTATCTATGGCTTGCTTAGACAATCCGTGATCCTCAGCTCCTAACAGGTACACACATCGACGCGGATGCTCAAAAGTTTCAAGTTCAACAGATTTTTCATCTAACTCAACACCAACCACCATGGCGCCTTTGGGTAAGTGTTTATAAAAATCATCAAAAGTATTATAATGAAAATAAGGCATTGCTCCCACAGCTTTATGCGTATCACACGCTTGCTTGGCATAACGGTTCCCGATGGTGAAAATAAAACTTGCACCCATATTTTGCGCCGAACGCCAAAGAACACCTAAATTCTCAGGTGTTTTACCATTTTGAATACCTATTCCAAAATACCCTTGATCTAAATTATCAATCATCTTCCCTTTTTATTAAAACTTCTAGTCTTAAATAATTTGACAGCGCAAAATTATAAAAAAGAAATTGACCAAAGCCTCTACTATATAATAGCTAAAACTCCAAAATATTTTAACAATTCATAACTATCTATAAACTAAGCATTGAGTAAATATTTTATACTTTTGCCGCCTCAATTTTAAGCAAATTATTACAACCGTTTAATTTTAAAATAATGGCAGCCATGAAATACAAAATGCTTGTACTTGATTTAGATGATACTTTGTTAACTGATGATTACAAAATATCAGCACGCAACAAACAGCGTTTAATGGAAGCTCAGGAACAGGGCGTTTTAGTAGTATTAGCATCCGGAAGACCAACCCAGGCCATGATGCAATACGCTGAAGAATTAAATCTAAGCAAGTACAGCTCTTACATTATTTCGTATAATGGAGCTATTATTACCGATTTAAAAAACAACAACACCATTTTTGAACAGATGCTGAGTAAAGAAGAGATTCATGATCTTCATGATTTTTGCATCGACAATAAACTGCACATCCTTACCTATAAAGACAATAAAATCATCAGTGATACCGAATCTGAATTTATTGAAGTTGAGAATAAACTAACCGGATTACCTATTAACAAAGTAGAATGCTTTAAAACAGAAATGAATCAATCATCGGTAAAATGTATATTACTAGATGATCCGGTGCGTTTAAAAGATTTTGAGCCTAAACTTAAAAGTGCCAAAAACAATTTAAGTGTAGCTATTTCAAAGCCTTTCTTCTTAGAGGTAATGCCAAAAGGAATTGATAAAGCCGCCAGTATTCAGCGCCTTGCTGCCAAACTAAACATTAAGCAGGAAGAAATAATTGCTGTTGGAAACGCTGGTAACGATTTAACCATGGTTGAATATGCCGGCCTTGGCGTTTGGGTAGACAATGTGACGCCCGAATTAAGAGAAAGAGCTGATGAAATTGTGGCCTCTAACAATAATGACGGCGTTGCTGAAGTGGTGGAAAGATTTATACTAAAATAACTATTAGCCCCTGGCTGTTAGCTACAAATCCATGCTAACAGCCAAGTGCTAATAATCTACTATTTTAACTTATCTAAAGCTGTTTTTATTCTTTTAAGAGCTTCTACCAATTGCTCATCAGAAGTAGCATATGAAAAACGCAAACACTTAGGACTTCCAAATGCTTCACCAGAAACAGTTGCTACAAAAGCTGTTTCCAAGAGATACATAGCCAAGTCGTTAGCATCTTTAATATCATACCCGTCAAACGACTTTCCAAAATAACTATCTACTTCAGGGAAAAGATAAAAAGCTCCTTGTGGTACATTCACCTTCATTCCTTCAATCTCTCGAGCCATTTTTACCACCAAATCTCTTCGCCTCAAAAAAGTCTCCTTCATCATTTCTGATGGTTCCTGTGTTCCGGTTAAAGCTTCGGCCGATGCCATTTGCGAAATTGAGCAAGCTCCAGATGTATATTGTCCTTGTAATTTATTACAAGCATCAGCAATCCATTGCGGAGCAGCAATATAACCTATACGCCAACCTGTCATGGCATAACCTTTAGATACCCCGTTCACAATCACTACCCTGTCTCTTAATTCCTCAAACTGTGCTATACTTTCATGCTTCCCGTCAAAGGTAATTAGCTCATAAATTTCATCTGAGACTATAACAACATGCGGATTTTTAACAAATACATCTGCTAAAGCTCTTAATTCATCCCTTGTATATAAACTTCCGGTTGGATTTGACGGAGAACTAAATAAAAACACTTTGGTTTTTGGTGTAATAGCAGCCTCAAGCTGTTCCGGTGTAATCTTAAAATCCTGATCAATACCGGCCTCCACAACAACATTACCGGCTTGTGCAAGATTAACTATTTCAATATAACTCACCCAGTATGGCGCAGGAATAATCACCTCATCACCCGGTCCTACCAAACTTAAAATAATATTGGCAATGGATTGCTTTGCTCCATTTGAAACCACAATTTGCGAAGGATTAAAATCCAACTGGTTATCACGTTTAAACTTTGTACAGATTGCTTCTCTTAAAACAGGTAAACCTGGAACCGGTGTATATTTCGAGAAATTTTCATCAATGGCTTTTTTAGCCGCTTCTTTAATATGGTCGGGCGTATTAAAGTCAGGCTGACCAATACTTAAATTTATAACATCATGTCCCTTTGCCTGAAGCTCGCGGCTTTTCTGAGACATAGCCAAAGTGGCTGATTCATTAACGTTTGCTAATCTTTCTGAAATATACATTCTATTCGTTTTATAATTCAACTTTAAATGATTTCTGCAAAGTCATACCTTTTACATCACTTTGTAGACTTCACTATAACCATGCCCTTATGCCTTCAATAATAGCACACGGTTGCATATCAACTCAAATACTACTATTTTCACGGGATAATTTAATTAATGTGCAAAAGTAATATTTTTCGAGATTATGGAAGATTTTCTTGAACTGATTAAGTATACAATTCCCAGTTTAATTGTTTTTTTAACTGCCCTGTTATTGGTAAGATGGTTCTTAAAGAATGATACAAACCGACGTAAACAGGAATTTTTAGCGAACCAACACAAAGATTCTCTTCCGATTCGTATGCGAGCATATGAACGCTTAACCTTGTTTCTGGAGCGCATTAGTGCAGAATCTATTGTAATCAGAGAGCAAGCCAACACTTTAACATGTGCTGATTTTCAAGCTAAACTACTTAGCACAATTAGAACAGAATACGAACATAACATGGCTATGCAGGTTCATTTACCTCCGGCAACCTGGAATTTGGTTAGAACAGCAAAAGAAGAAATGATCAGAGTAGTGAATATTTCTGCAGGACTGGTAAAAGCCACAGATCCTTCCATTGCTTTAGGGAAAACCATACTGGAGCAATACCCCAACAGTGCCTCTTACCATATAAAAAAAGCACTGGATGAATTAAAGAAAGACGTACAAAGCTTTTATAACTAGACCTACCTGCTTAAATAGCCTTAATCAAAAAACTAATTCGTGGATACAAATAATCAATTCTCAAATTCATCATACACCAACCAGCCCGGTGGAAAAACGGATGGAATGCCGGATATTAGAAAAATTATACAATTGGTAAAATCAAACTGGTATTTATTTCTGATTACATTTCCGTTATTTTTTGGAGCTGCGTATTTGTACCATCGCTATACACTAAACATATACAAAGGATCGGTTACTGTTTTGTTAAAAAGCGAAGAATCAAACCGCATATCCCGAACCGAGCTAATCGAAGGCTTTGGCTTATCGCCGGAAATGAAAAGCCTGGAAAATCAAACCATTATATTACGATCAAAAAAAATTGTAAAACGAGCCATTGACAAATTAGACTTTACTATTGACATATATAGTGATGGTTTTTTTAAAGATCAGGACATGTATCATAAAAGCCCGTTTAGTATTCAAATGGACTCATCACATGTTCAATTGCTCAACACTCCTATACACATTAATCCACTGGAAAATGGAAAAGTAAGTGTATCTATTCAAACCCTTAATGCTACTCTGCACAAATATAATACAGAAACAAACCATGGTGGTTCAGGAGAAATTTCATTTGAGCAAACCATCGAATGGGGACAGGTAATAAGCACGCCATTTTGCAAGTTTACCCTGAACAAAAATAACAAAGGATATATCTCCCCTGCTATTGATTTTTATTTTTATTTCAGATCAAATGACTGGTTGACTTCAACATACAGAGGAAAAGTAAGTGTTACACCATACAATGAAGGCAGCTCAATTATATATATTTCTTCAACAGGTTCAAACACAACTAAAGTCATCAACTTTTTAAATGCCTTAACCGAAGTATATCTCGAACAAAGCCTGGAACGAAAAAATGATATTGCCAACAGAACCATTAATTTTATCGACTCTCAGCTTAAACAAGTTTCGGATACCCTGCAACAAGCACAATTAAAACTGATGAATTTTAAGCGTAATCATATCTTTAGTGCGCCTTCAGAAATTACCAGCAGGCTTACCAATCAGTATTTTGAACTGGAGAAAGAACTAAATCTCCTAAAACTCAAAGAAAGTTATTACAAGAAATTAAGTAAGCACCTGATTAATGACCCACTTAGTGAAGATTATTTGCTACCTGCATTTTCTCATGATGCCAATAGTTTTATTTTAGGTTTAATAACTGAACTATTGACACTTAACAACGAGCACTACCTATCAAAGTCAAAAACATCTGTTAACAACCCATATCTAGATGAGTTGACGACAAAAATTGAAGTAGGTAAGATGAATCTGCTTACCGCCATTGAAAAACTTTTAAAGAACTTTGAAATTGAAAAAGATAAACTAAACACTCAACTTGATGAGGTGGGCTCTAAAATGAACTTGCTTCCTGAAGCCGAGAGAAGATATCTGGATATTGAAAGAGATTTTAAATTAAACGATGCCATCTACACCTTCCTGCTTCAAAAACAATCGGAAACACAAATCACCAAAGCATCTAATGCTCCGGACAATGAAATTATTGACAGTGCCACAATCGTAAGTATTGTATCGCCAAACAAACAGAAAAACAACAAGCAAGCCTTACTTCTTGCTCTGGCCTTTCCTATTGCCATTATTGTTTTAAAAGAATATTTAAACAACAAAGTAAGAGATAAGTCAGACATTACTTCAGTTACATCCAGAATCCCAATTATCGGCTACATTCCTAATTACAAAGGAACACACCATAATGTTATCAAGGAAGAACCTTTATCAAACCTATCTGAATCGTTCAGGGCTTTACGCACAAAATTAAAATACATGTGTCCCGAAGGTGAAAAACATGTTATCACCATAACATCTACACACACCGGAGAAGGCAAAACATTTTGTGCACTAAACATCGCTTCGGCATTTGCCATATCAGGTAAAAAAACTGTTTTAGTTGGTTTTGACCTACGCAAACCAAGACTAACAGAAATTTTTAATCACCATAATCACGAAGGTCTTTCGAATTATTTAATTGGACAGGCCAGTTTTGAGGAGATTCAGTATTCTGGTCATATTGATAACCTAACTATTATTCCTTCAGGAGCCATTCCTCCAAATCCATCTGAATTAATGTCGAATAATCATGCCCATAAACTATTTCAGGAATTACAGGAGGCCTATGACATTATTATAGTGGATTCGCCACCGATTGGCATTGTTGCTGACTCACGGGTATTAATGGAACATAGTAACTGCCATTTATATGTGGTAAGATCTAATAAAACCAACAAGGAACATTTTAGAGACACCATTCATAACCTTATTAGTGAAGATATCAAATCAATTGGTTTTATTTTCAATGATATCTCTCCAAATTTAAGCGGGTATGGTTATTACTCGCAACGCTATTATTCAAACACTAAGAAATCATAATTAACCAATGGTTATACAACAAAACTATTCACTTAAACCACACCATACATTTCACTTTAATGTTCAAGCTGACTTTTTTGTAGCCCCAGAAAGCAAAGAAGAAGTTATTGAGATACTAAAAGCCCCTGTGTGTAAAAGTAATCCTCTTTTAATTTTAGGAGGAGGAAGCAACATACTTTTTAAATCAGATTATAAAGGACTTATTCTCAAACCCAACATTCAAAACATTACTGTAGTTGATGAACAGGAAAACAATTTATGGGTTGAAGTTGGAGCCGGTGTTGATTGGGATTATTTTGTAGAGTGGAGCGTAAAAAACAACCTCTACGGAATTGAAAACCTGTCTCTTATACCTGGTAACGTTGGTGCCTGCCCGGTACAAAACATTGGAGCATACGGCGTTGAAGTAAAAGATGTCATCAAACAGGTAAATGGTGTTTATATTGATACACTGGAAAGCTTTAGCTTTAAAAACGAAGAGTGTGATTTTGCTTACAGAAACAGCATTTTTAAAAATCATTTAAAAGGTAAGGTTATCATCACTTCAGTAGTATTTGAATTAAAGAAACAAGCTGAACTTAAACTTGGATATGGTGATGTTTTAGAAAAGATAAATGAGCTTGGTGAGCAAAATCTTGTCAATACACGAAAAGCCATTGTCCACATTAGAGAATCAAAACTTCCGGATCCTGAAGTAATAGGAAATGTGGGTAGTTTCTTTAAAAACCCGGTGGTGGAAAATAGCATTGCTCATAAAATCATAGAGCAACACAACAATGTTCCTCATTATAAGATTGGAGATACTCTTTGTAAAATTCCGGCTGGCTGGATGATTGAACAATGTGGCTGGAAAGGAAGATCTCTTGGTAATGCAGCAGTTCACGAAAAACAAGCCTTGGTTCTTGTAAACAAAACAGGAAAAGCCAATGGCGAAGAAGTTCTTCGTTTAGCTTCAGAGATAGAAAAATCTGTGAAGAGCAAATTCGGAATTACTATCGAAAAGGAAGTAAATGTTATATAGAGCAAGAAAATACAATTAACATAAATGTAAAAGCCGTATCCTAACTTCATATAGAGATACGGTTTTTTTTACCTGAACACGAATGCCCACCCTTTACTAAACTAAATTCTTCTGTTTAAAACATAAATTAAGGCCAACACCACACCCAAGGCTATTTTCACTTGCCAAAAAGGAACAACCAGTCCAACAAGTGCAATCACAATAACTAACTTAAGTACTCTGCCAGAACGTTTTTCGACTTTAGATTTAAATTCAACGAGTTTTAACTCACGACTTTCCATATCCAACAAAAAAACACCATCATTTTCCACTACATAATCGTACTCCAATAGTTGACGACGAGTACTTCTGTTGCGGGCGTTAGTAGCCGTTGTGCCACTCTTCACCTCTACAACATACTTTTTACCATTCTTCTTAACAATATAGTCCGGCTGTATATCAACACTAAAAACTTCGCCATCCACCATATACTTATGCGTATAGGTGCTCTGGTAATCAACAATACGATAGCCCTTACTTTTTAAAAAACTTTTTGCCTGAAGCTCTAATTTATTACCTCGTTCAAAACGCTTTCTAATTTTTCTTTCCCTTAAATACTCATTTAACTTATACCTGAGTATAAAAAATACCAGGGCAATAATGATTATCGCTAATAACAGAAATACTATATGGTTTTGATTTGTATAGTCGAAGTTTTGCATATGAAACAAACATGATAAAAATATCTCCTAAAGGAAAATGAATAATTTTTGCGGGCTCCATGCAAGCTTAAAATTATACGCATGAAACAATAATAAACCAGAGAGGTACTATTAATGCTGCACCTACAATGTATATTATCTACAAAAATAATAACACTTAAGAAAATACAGCCCTAAATCAGCACAGGTTTTCTTAAATTGAAACTTCGCATACCACAAATAAAAAATGGGAGTCTGATAAGTATCAGAAAAAAACTGTCTCAAAAGTCAAAAATATTGTGACTTAACTTACAAATTGTAAGCGCCATACCTAAAGCTCTTCCCTTTACTCCTGAGAGCAAGGGGAAGTACACCGCCGGAGGCGGTGGGATGGGGATTTATAAGTTGCTTATCTTACAATTAGTAAGTCCCACTGTTAAATAAAATACTTTTTAGACACCCCTCCATTTATCATCATTACCCAATCAAACTAATTTCAGTAAGTTTATCTATATCTAAGATCTCAATAAATTCGCTATTCACCCTGATCAATCCTTCATCCTTAAACTTAGTGAGTATTCGTGTTGTACTTTCCACTGACATGCTGGCCAGTTCTGCCAGATCTTTACGTGTTAACTGTAACGGAAATTTATCCTGCTTATAAATGCGTTGTGCTAAACATATCAGCACATCAGCCAATCTTCCGTAAGTCTGCTTTTTAGTTAAGCAAAAAAAGCGTCCGTTAATAATAACAGTATTCTCTGCCAGCATACTAATAATTTTATACCCAAAGTGAGCATTATTATTAATTAGCGATTTAAAGGCATTTATTTCTATCAGCTGAACCACTGAAGGCATATAGGTTTGAGCTGAGTAAGGAAAAGTATTGTTACCTTCTACCAAAGCAGGCAATCCCAATATATTAACTGATGGCAGAATCTTTAATATTAATGAATCATTATTGTTTTCGAGATATATTTTTGCCAACCCTTCTTTTAAAACCATTACATGAGATGCAAATGACCCTTGCTTACACAATATCTCACCCCTCTTATACTCAACCTCCACACTATTTTCTTCAATAATTTGTAACTCTTCCGGAGATAAGTCATCAAAACAACATAACGGATTTTCTCCAACAGAGCATCCGTTAAATACAACAGGTTTAACCATAGACGTGATTTTTATGTGGTTATCCAAAAATATACAAATAGATCATATCTTTTTATGATCTGCGTCAATTTAAATCCATTCTATTGAAGATCAAATGGCGTTCTACTGCATGTGCAATTTTAATAAAGAAATTATTCTTTAATATACTTTTAACATCAACCTCAGACACATGAAACGAGCCATAAAATCAGACCTTTATAAGCACATAAAATTGTTGGTTGGCGAGTTTCATATGGCATAATAAATGAAATTTTATCATATGAAGCGAAAACTAAAATCAATGGTGACTACCTTATTTGTAAGTGCGTTGCTACCTGTTCTGGTCATCCTTATCACTATTAAAGTTGCAAGCTACAGATCTACCCCTATCACGGTTGATATCAAATATAAAGCGGATCATATCAGTTCTGTAGATCACTCTCAATTTAAAATTTTACAGCAGGATTTTAACATGCCTCAGGAAGTGACTTCTGCCTGCCTTTCGTGCCATACAGGAAGAGATGAAGAAGTAATGGCTACAGCACATTGGAAATGGGAACGTGAAGAAGAAATACCAGGCAGAGGAATGGTTTCTGTTGGTAAGAAAAACCTGTTAAACAACTTCTGTACAGGAGCTAATGGCAACAATGGATCATGCATGAGATGTCATATTGGTTTAGGATGGAAAGATAAATCCTTTAATTTTTCAGATAATAAAAATATCGATTGCCTGGTATGCCATGATCAAACAGATACCTATTTTAAGCAAAAAGGAGAAGGCGGAATGCCTGCAACCCACGAAACAGCTAATTCACACTATCAGGTTCCGGACTATCCGTATGTGGCTCAAAATGTTGGTTTACCAAAGAAAAACAATTGCGGTATATGTCACTTCTATGGTGGAGGCGGCAACAATGTGAAACACGGCGACCTGGAAGAAGCGCTTTTATCCTGCTCTAAAGAGGTTGATGTACACATGACTATGGATGGTCCTGACATGGCATGTATTGATTGTCATACAACAGAACGCCACAACATCAAAGGAAAACTTTATTCTGTTTCTTCTGCTAACCACAACCGGATTGATTGTGATCAATGCCATACAGCCACCCCTCATAACGATAAATTATTAGACCAACATTTTGAAAAGATAGCATGTCAAACCTGTCACATACCTGAATATGCCAAAGCAAATGCCACAAAGTTATATTGGGACTGGTCATCAGCCGGACAGCTTGACGAAGACAGCAAAGGTTATTCCGAAGATGATGCTGATGGTAATCACAATTACCTGTCTATTAAAGGTAATTTTGTTTGGGATGATCATGTTAAGCCTGAGTATTACTGGTTCAATGGAACTGCTGACCACTTTTTAACCACAGATACTATCACCGACATCCCGGTTAAAATCAACACCTTATTTGGTTCATATAAAGACTCAACTGCTAAGATATGGCCTGTAAAAGTACATCGCGGCAAGCAAATTTACGACACAAAATACAACACCCTAATTAGTTTAAAACTGTGGGCTAAAACTGAAGGCGAAGGTGCTTTCTGGAAAGACTTTGACTGGGACAAGGCATCGAAACTAGGGATGGAATACAACGACAGACCATTTAGCGGCGAATATGATTTTATTCCTTCGGAAGTATATTGGCCCATTAACCACATGGTCTCCCCAAAAGAACAAACCCTGGAATGTACAGACTGTCACTCTAAAAAAAGCAGACTGGCCAATCTCACCGATTTCTACCTTCCGGGGAGAGATTATTCAAAAAAGGTTGATTATGCAGGCAATAGTCTAATACTCATCACCCTTATTATGATTGCACTGCATTTTATTGGACGTATAACTTCAACTCTTAAAAGCAAATAATATGAATAGCGTTAAAATATACAGTCGTTTTGAAAGATTTTGGCACTGGACACAAATGTTATTGATCATTTTATTAGGATTAACAGGATTTGAAATCCATGGATCATTTACTCTCTTTGGCTTTGAGGAGTCTGTTCGATTACACTCCACCGCCGGATGGTCATTTCTTATTCTAACTATTTTTGCAGCATTTTGGATGATTGTTACCGGACAAAGTCGCCAATTTATTCCGGTTCGAAACAATGTGAAATCACAGATCATGTATTACCTGTCGGGTATATTTAAAAACGAACCACATCCTGTACCTAAGACAGCTGAACAAAAGTTAAATCCACTACAACGTATTGTTTATTTTGGATTGCTCATATTGGTATTTCCAGTTCAACTAACCACTGGTTTCTTATACCTGTTTATCCACTATCCCAATAAACCTATTACCATTGAAGGGTTAGAATCCATAGCCATTCTTCATACAATTGGGGCATTTCTATTGGTGGTTTTTATCATTGTTCACCTGTATTTAATCACCACAGGACACACCATCTCATCTAATCTAAAAGCTATGATTACAGGCTACGAAAAGCTTGAGTCTCCGGTTAACAAAACCAAATAAACGCTAAGTAAAATTTACAACCATCTAAATAAATAAAAATGAAAAATCCATTCATATTGTTCGTTACTACATTATTGCTTACAGCCTGCACAAACAATGGAAGCCTTACTGTAGAGCAAATGGTACAACAGGCAAAAGAACAAGTCGCGTTAGTTAGTCCACAAAAAGTAATGGAAATATTAGAAGGCGAAGAAGTTTTTACCCTTGTTGACGTTCGCCAAAAAGATGAATACTACTACGGTTTTATACCCGGTTCTGTCAATATACCACGTGGCAGTATTGAATTTAATATTTCAGGAGATGAATTTTGGGATAATGAAGGTTTATACAAACCTATGCCCAACGAAACACTCATTTTATATTGTAAAAAAGGGAAACGATCTCTTCTGGCTGCTCAAACCCTTATGAACATGGGCTATAAAAAAGTATTGGTGATAGAAGGTGGTTGGAAAAACTGGGAACTGTCTTACCCTGCCTTTTGCGACAAAAACCTCGAAATGCTTACGGGTGGAGCTGAAAAACACGATGATGGAGGCGGCTGTTAATACGCACCTTAAAATTAATATCATATAAATCTTTTAAATCAAAACAGTATGAAAAATCTAATGAATCTCATTTTCGCAACTTTAATCTTATCTACTGCCTTATTTACCAGTTGTAAAGAAGATAACGATGTAAAAGTAAATGCATTTGGTCTGATGACTGACTACATGAAAGAAAATAACCTGGATCTAGGGAATATTATTGGAGATAAAACTGCATCCCCAAGTACTTTCTTTGCAACAAAGGCCCCGGCTTCTGAAGCTGAAATTGCTGACTGGGCCGCGAAGTTTTATATTATGGATATACGTTCATCTGACGACTTCGCTTCAGGCCATATTACAGGAGCAGAGAATGTTCCTTTCACTAATATATTAACAGAAGCCGATAATGCTACAAAACCAATTTTAGTGGTATGTTATTCTGGTCAATCAGCATGCTACGCAACTTCATTATTACGTTTATACGGTCATTCAACAGCCAAAGCACTTAAATGGGGAATGAGTAGCTGGAACGAAACTTTTGCTAATCATCCTAGTGGATGGAACAATGGAATTGGAAATGAAGCAAAAAGTAATCTTAATTGGATAACAGATGCAGCTCCTAACAACATGGTGTTTAATCATCCTTCTATCAGCTCAACTTCTACAGATGGATTAGCTATTTTGAAAGAACGAGTAGAAGCAGTAGTTGCTGGAAAATTTAAAGGTGTAAAAGGGACTGATGTACTCACAAAACCTGAGGATTACCATATTAATAATTTTTTTCCGGAAAACGATTATACCGGTTTTGGTCATTTTAATAACGCTTATCGAATTAAGCCACTTACAATTAGCAATGATGAAATAAAATATTTAAACCCGGAAGAAACGGTTGTTACCTATTGTTATACCGGTCAAACTTCAGCTATTATCACGGCATATCTAAGAGTATTAGGATATGATGCTGTAAGTATGAAAAACGGTGTTAATGGTGTATATAATTCACATACTCGTTGGAATGATATTGCAAATCAGTGGGGGGGAGATTCTAATCCTCACAATTATCCTACGGTTCAATAATGAATATACGAAATATTATCAACCGAGTCTTTTTACAATGACTCGGTTGTCAATCTTAAAACTCAGTTATGAAAATATACCTATTTATACTTGCTGCTTTGGCGCTATTATCTGGTCCATCCTTTTCTCAGGGTTGCGAAGAATCTAGTGAAGAAAGCTCTGATGAAGGACCTAAATTAATTGGTTTTATTCAACCTCAATATGAATACCATTTCACTGACCCTACAACAAATACCTTAAAATTCAAAAGAGCACGTTTAGGAGTTACCGGAAGTATACCCTACGATTTCCATTACTATGTGATGATGGAGCTTAGTCCTTTCATTCAAGAATCCGAGAATGGAGATCCATTTTTACTTGACGCATTCATATCCTACAGGCGATATGATTGGGCAAAAATATCGGTAGGATCATTTAAACAACCATTCGGTCTTGAGGTCAGCACAGCCTGTTCTGGATTGCATACCATAGAACGTTCCAAAGTATCTGACCAATTAGTGAGCCCACAGCGCGATATAGGATTGATGTTTTTTGGCGGAAACAATGAAACATTATTTAAATATTATGTAGCAATTATGAATGGATCCGGCCTGGGACTTAAAGATAACAATAGTAAAAAAGATCTTATGGGACGCTTAACAATAAAACCTCTTGAATGGTTACAGATAGGCGGTAGTTTCAGAAATGGATACCCTAGAACTAATGATGATGATACTGATAGGCAGTCATGGGCTGCTGAAGTGGAAATATCCAAAGGAAACTTTTTAGTGCAAGGTGAATACATTAACGACAAAGGAGCAGTTAGTGATGTTGCAGGTGGTGGATGTGGCGCAGATCCTGTAGTCATGGGAGATGAACGAGGAGGCTATTGGATGCAAGGGATGTATATGTATAATTATCAATGGCAACCTGTAATAAAGTTCGAAATGTTTGACAAAGACAAAGCCACAGATAATGATGAAGAATACATTACCACATTTGGCTTAAACTACTTCTTTAATGACCAGACTCGTTTACAACTCAACTATCAATATAAGTCAGAAAAAGCCGGTGAGATGGACAATGATGCTTTATTGGTTCAATTACAAGTAAAATTCTAAAACTGATACAATATGAAACAAGTATATTTAACTGTATACCTGACCATATTTTGTGCTTTCAGCACTCTGGCCCAGGGCGACTTTATCACTGTTAAAGAGTTATCATCAAAATTAAATAACCCCAATTGCATTGTTATTGATGCACGCAAATCGGTAGATTACAAAAAAGTTCACATACGAAATGCCATCAGCTTACCTGTAGAAGAACTTTCAAGCAAAACTCCCATTGAGGGTATTTTGTTATCTGATACGGAAGTAGCTAAAATATTGGGGGCTCATGGCATTAATCTCAAAAAAGAAATCATCATATATTGCAACAAGGGAAGCAGTGCAGGAAGAATGTACTGGATTTTTAAAATGATGGGGGCTCAGGATGTAAAACTTCTGGATGGAAATCTGGATGCCTGGAAAGCAGCTCGAAAACCGGTTACTCGTACTCCAAAAATTACAAAAAAAACAACGGTTACTGCTTCGTTAAACCGCAGTGCCTGCCTTAGCCAGTCCGACGTTAAAAGTAAAATAAAGCAGAACAATGTGGTTTTAGTAGATGCCAGAAAAAACAGTTATTACAACGGAACTGATCCTAAAAGCAAAGGACATATTAAGGGAGCTGTAAACATTAACTCAGACTTAATGCGAGATGATAAAGGTTTAATTAAATCATCTGACGAACTCCAAAAACTATTTAGCTCAAAAGGAGTTACCCCGGACAAAGAAGTAATTCTTTATTGTCAAACCAGCACCAGAGCAGGTTTACTTTACGCCATTTTAACTACACGTATGGGATATACAAATGTAAAAGTTTATGATGGTGCTTATAACGATTGGGTTGTTTCAAATACCGTAGTTAAATAATCGAATAAACTTAGGTTAAAAAAAAATAGCAGTGTAAATAAAATATACATTGCTATTTTTTTATCTCCTTAGAATTTTAGCAGCTAATTGACATTAGGTTCTGGTACAGTTTCTAAAACAGATACACCGTCGAGTGCCTCAAGTACAAAATCTGGTGCCATCATTGGCTTTCGCGTTTCTTTATCTACAAAAACAACCTCCGAGTCCCCATGACTCACCAATTGCTGCTGCTCATTTCTAATTTCAAAAGAAAAAGTCATACGAACCTTAGGCATACCTTTTAAAACCGTTTTAATGGTCAACAATTCATCGTATTTGGCCGGTGTTTTATATTTGATGTTAAACGAAATTACAGGCAACATCAAACCCTTTACCTCAAGTTCATTATCGTTAATTTTAAACTTACGCAACAACTCAGTACGAGCCTGATGACAATAACTTACATGGTTAGCATGATATACATAACCCATTTGATCTACCTCATCGTAACGAGGTCGTATTTGAAAATAATCTTTAATCATAATTCTATTTTTTCTAGACCTTAGAAGCTTGAATGGCTTTGTTTATTTTTCTGAGTTCCCACACCATAAAAAATACGACAACAAAGGCCGACAAGGTATCTGAAATTGGTGCAGAAAGCCAAACACCATCCAAACCCAAATGCTTTGGCAAGAGTAATAATAATGGTATTAAAATTATCACCTGCCGTAACAATGAAAGCAAAGTAGCCAATCCGGCCTTACCGGTTGACTGATAATAATTTCCTATAATAATTTGAAAACCTACAATGGGCAATGCCAATAAAAAAGTCCTTAGCCCAACAGTTCCGATTTCCAATAATTCAGCACTATCGTTATTAAACATTCTGATGATTTGCCCCGGGAATAGTTGTCCTATTAAAAAACCTAATACCGACACTATTGTAGCTGCAACCATAGCAATAACCAGAGTTTGCTTTACCCTGGTATATATTCGGGCTCCATAGTTAAAACCAATAATGGGCTGCATGGCCATATTTATGGAGATAATAGTCATAATTAGAAGCATCGTAATGCTAATTATCACTCCCATGGCACCTATCGCTATATCACTCCCGTACTTTACCAACTGTATATTAAACAATCCAAACACTGCACTTGAAGCCAGCTGCATGCTAAACGGAGCAAAGCCAATGGTTAATATATACCAAACAATATCGCCTTTCAGCTTCATATTTTTAAAACGAAGTTTAATCACCGAACGCCTGCTTCTAAAATGTGCCAACACCCATAATGTAAGTGCTACCTGCGATAACACAGTTGCATAAGCTGCTCCCTGCACCCCCATACCCCACTGAATAATAAACAGATAATCAAGTACAATATTTAAACCGGCACTTATCAGCATCGACATCATGGCAACGCGAGCACTACCCTCTGAGCGAATCAGGTTATTGGTTGCATAGCCTAATATATTAAATACGGTACCACCCAATATTATATGAAGGTATTCCTGAGCATATTGATACGTTTGATCATCGACACCAAAAAAATGCAACAATGGAGTACTAATCGAATACCCTATAACAGTAATGATAAAAGAAACAATCACCATTAAAACAACAGCGTTTCCCAACACTTTTTCTGCTCTGTTAAAATCCTTTTTACCCAGATTAATTGAAATACGTACTCCGGCACCAACTCCTACCAGCATACCAAAAGCCATCATAATAATCATGATAGGAAAAATGGCACTCAATCCGGCTAATGCCGAAGCGCCAACTCCTTGTCCTATAAAAATCCTATCAACAATATTATAAAGAGAGTTAATGATAACACCTGTAAATGCAGGAAGAAAATACTTCCACATTAACCTAGGAATTCGCTCGAATTCAAGCTCTTTAACTTTTCCCTGCTGTTGATGCATATAATTAATGAATATTTGATTCTGGGTAAAAAACTTTGCAAAGCTAACAAATGCCTTTCAAACAAAAGCGCAAAAAAAGTTAATTTATTGGCATATGCTCATAATAAAGATTGAACCAACAATTTATTGGAGTCAATGGTAAAATATTAACTATGAACTTAAGAATAGAATTACTTACCAGATGAAGTCATTATTCCACATCTCCCTCTTCCCCAAAACTGACTCCGTTATTACCTGATCTTCTTTTTCTATCAGGCTTATAATTGTTAAATCGATAGGTAAACGTAAAGGTAAGAATAGGTGTATGATAGCGTTGATAATAATAGTCTTTAAAATCAGGACCTTCATTGGTTGTTTCGCGATTATTGGTTGCAAAAACATCTCGTAACTGCACCACTCCGGTTAACTTTTTATCCATAAAGTCCTTTCGCAAGGCCAAATCCAGGGTATAAACCGGTTCATAAAAACCCTGAGAAGTAACACGCTTACTGTAGTATCGCCAGTAAGCTTGTAGTTGTGTAGTTTTATTTATTTTATAGGTATTGTTAAAACGCGTATTCCAGGTAAGGTTCTCCTCATTAAAATCCTGACCATATCTTTCACCCATTACTCTGTAATTATACAAACTTCCTGACAAATCTATTCTCCACCACCTAATTAAGTCAAAACTGAAAGTGGCATCCATACCTAAAGAGTAATCCTTTCCTACATTTTCGGGCATTCGCTGAATAACATTATTCTCATTCGTGCTATTCTCATACACACTTCTAATCCACTCCACTTTATTGTTGGTGATCCTGTAATAAGTTTCAAACGATATAAATGCCTTCTCAAACTTTTTTAAATAATTTATTTCATACGAATCAATGTATTCCGGCAATAAATCAGGGTTACCCTTCCTTATATTATAGGCATCCATCCAGGTATAAAATGGCTCCAGGTAATAACTTCGCGTTCGCTCAATACGCCGTGAATAACTAGCCATTAACTCATGATCCTTAGGCAGCTTGTACGACAAATGCACCGAAGGGAAATAGTCAAATCTATCTATTACAGATTTACTTAAATCATTCAGATTTTGAGCACCTGTATTCACCAACTCAACTTCTCTGTATGTATACTCTCCCCTTAATCCTAATTGATAACCAAACTTAGTCATCTGGTTTCCATACACAGCATAAAGGGCATGAATATCTTCAATATATTGGGTTTCATTATGAAATAAAGGATCTTGAACATACTCACCACTGCCATCCTCATCAATCCCCAAGCTGGTTATATCTTCGCTTCTGCTAAAGATACTCTGATATCCCAGTTCAATTTTTCCGGATAGCCCCACATTTTTTATATAATCCAGGTTGCTTTGCCAGGTTTTGGCAGGTCCCTTTTCTATTCCTTCCCTGCCTTGTGTTTTATTACCCGCTGTATCATATAAAAAATTCTCATTCTTCTCATTTCCATTTCTATATCTATAAGACAGGGAAGCTTTCAGTTCTTCGCCTTCAGTTGGAAACTTATGATTGTAAACAGCATTTGCAGAAAGCATTTGCCCCCCACGATAACCATTTTCTATACTGAAATACTTGTTCTTTTGGGTTTCAAAACTATTCCACTCCTGATAAAACAAATCATAATCACTGTTGTAGTTTCTATTTCCCACATTCATATCAAAATTAAAGGTATTTGTTGAATCCAGCCGCCACTCTAAACCTCCTCTAACATTGAGTCTGTCAAAAATCCTATCCATACCCCCATCGTACTCCACAAAATAGGTATTATCATTTTTATACGAAGTTCTATATCCATTTTTATCGCCAGAGTAATTACGATAATTATAATCGGTACCCAGAAAATAACTAAGCTTTTTACGTTGCAGATTAAATAAAAAATCTCCGCCAATAGCATTCGTACCAAAGTTGAGGTTGCTAACTCCGTTAAATCCGTTTGCGTATTTCTTTTTGGTAATGATATTGATAATACCTGCCGTTCCATCAGGATTATATTTGGCGGACGGATTGGTGATAATTTCAATATTTTCGATTGATGTAGCCGGCATTTGCTGCAACGCCTCAGAAGGTTCGAGTATAGAAGGAACACCATCAATAAGAACAGTAAAACCTGAACTTCCCCGCAAGAAAACATTCCCTTCAATATCTACTGTTACAGAAGGAACATTTTCCAAAATATCAACTGCTGATCCTGAGATAGCCGTATACTGCTTACTAACATTAACAACCTTTTTATCCAGCTTAAAATCAATAGCAGCTCTTTCAGCCACAACTTCTACCTCATCAATTTTTTCGGAGCTTTCGCCTATAAAAATATCACCCAAATTTAGGTGATGATTTTTTCCTTTAATGATTAAATCCTCTAGTCGTTGAGTCTTGTAACCTATAAAACTAATATCAAGATAATACTCCCCCTGCGCTAACTGATGAATCTTAAAGAAGCCATTGGCTTCAGTAATTGCGCCACCCGATAATTCATTATTCGCAGCATTATAAACAGCTATGGTAACATATTCAAGAGCTACTTTTGTTGAAGCATCTACTATTCTTCCCTTGATAACTCCTCCTGCTACGGCAAGCTCCTTAGCACTAAGTGAAATCAGAAAAAATGGCAATAAAAATAAAATTAAAAGTAAACGATTTTTCATCAATGATTAAAATTTATCTGCTCAATATCGCGACACACCCCTACCCTACATAATTAAGCTTTTCAAAAATAAAAAACCAAATTAAACATTAAAACATCTTAGTCTAAAAATCTCATAATTTATTTTTAATTGATAAGTCACCCTTTATTTTTATTGTCACAATACTACTCCTGAATCTTTTCCAATACCTCTAACTTTGTATCCATAGGTAAATTACAAGTATTATTTTGACACAGAAAATACTTTAAACCGGAACTTTCCTTATTTACAGATATTGGAATATTACGACTCTCTGAAGCTACAAAAACATAAGGATTAAAATCAGCTAAAAATTGCTTTGCTGCCTCTTCCTTACCTTCACCACATATTACCAATTCATAATTTTGATAGATAAAAAACAACTTTAATCGTTGCCAATTGGCATAGTACTTTCCTTGTTCATCAATTCGCCCCGACAAATTCTTAAGCATCTGAAATGCGGTATGATAAGCCTCCTTATTTACAAAATACTTACTCAATCGATAAATATTGATAGCCATTACGGAATTAGAGGCAGGTATAACATTGTCTGAAAGTTCTGTTTTTCGAACCAAAAGAGGAGCATCACTTACAGAAGTGTAGTAAAACAACTGATTGTCATCATTAAAGAAATGCGCGCTCACATATTCACATAATTCACTGGCTTTTAATAACCATTTTTCCTCAAAAGTTACCTGATATAAATCTATCCAGACATCTATCAACAAGGCATAATCATCTAAAAAACCATTGATTGATCCCGACTCTCCCTTTAAACTTCGCCATAATCCGCCATCTTCTCTAAGGGCTTTTTCTTCAATAAATACTGAAGCTTCAATAGCATCAGCTAAGTAACCCGAATCACCCAAAGCCTGATAAGCCTGCACTAATCCTTTAATCATAATGGCATTCCAGGATGTTAAAATCTTATCATCCAACAAAGGCCGTTCACGCATAGCCCTTTCTTCAAACAACTTTTGTTTACAATCGCTTAAATAATCGTTCAGCTGATTCTCATCCAAACCATGTTTCTCAGCAAATGATGCAACAGGCTCGGTCTGAAACAATACATTTTTACCTTCTTCCCAGTTCCCTTTGGAGAAGATATTAAAAAACTGACAAAAAAGATCAGCTTTTTCCTTTAACACCTTCTCAATTTCCTGTTTAGTCCATATATAAAACTTCCCCTCTTCTCCTTCACTATCAGCATCCAACGATGCATAATAACCGCCTTCTGCAGATTTAAGTTCCCTGTTAACAAAGGCTACCGTTTCTTCAACAACCTTTTTGTAAAGAGGATTTTTGGTTAACTGATAAGCTTTGGCATAAACTTCTATTAACTGACCCTGATCATACAGCATTTTCTCAAAATGGGGTATCTTCCATAACTTATCAACCGAGTAACGAGCAAAACCTCCTCCCAAGTGATCATAAATACCACCCCACGCCATTCGGGTTAGCGAGGTATCAATATACTTAATAATATCACTTTGCTTATTCTTCTGGAAGTAAGACAACAGAAAGTTATATTCAACAGGCATTGGAAACTTTGGTGCCTGGTTGTTACCTCCCCACACCGGATCCAGGTTAGTTTTCCACCGCTCAATTATCCGATACATCTCTACATCCGTAAATAAAACAGAATCTTTTACCAGTCCCACAAAATCCATGCGTTCAACACCCTGTTTTATTTGTTCTGCCAACTCATTTAGCTTGGCTGGCTGACTCCTATGAATAATATGTATCTCTCTTAACAGGTTTATCCATTGCCTTTTTTGAAAGTATGTACCAGCAAAAACAGGCCTGCCATCAGGCAAGGCAATAATATTTAACGGCCATCCACCTTTCCCGGTTGTTAAATGCGCCACATCCATAAATACGTGGTCCAAATCTGGTCTTTCTTCCCTGTCAATTTTTATGGATACAAAATTTTCATTCATCAAGCCGGCTACATCTTCACTGCTAAAACTTTCATGCTCCATAACGTGACACCAGTGACAAGCAGCATAGCCCACCGAAATCACCAATAGCTTATTATTTTCCTTTGCCTTATTTAAAGCACTATCACCCCAGGGGTACCAATTAACAGGATTATGTGCATGCATTAATAAATAAGGACTTGTTTCACCAATTAGTGCATTTGTATATGTATTTGTCATTTGTTGTTAACGATTTTAAATAGTGTCGAATAAAGATTAATACCTTACCATTTGCTTATCCACCTCCAGTGCCCACCTGTCTATTCCTCCGTCCAGATTATAAACCCGACTCAATCCCTTTTGTTTTAAAAAACTGACAGCCGCATTACTTCTAACTCCGTGATGACATATTACAACTACATTTTTATTATTAGGAAACTGATCTACATATTCAGGAATGCTCTGTAATGGCACATGAACAGAATCTTCAATTCTGCAAATATTTACTTCAAATGATTCGCGCACATCGACTAAAAACAAATCTGTTTTTTGCTGAATCATTTCAAACAATTGGGTTGGTGTCATAAAAATTCATTTTATTATTCCTCTAACATCCAACACCATCATAAGGTTTTACCTACAAATAATAAATTTTTAAAATTCACCACACAAACTGTACGTATTCCAATTTATGTTTTGTATATTTGTTTATTCCCTACTGAAAATAAAAGTTACTCAAGATATAATTGCAGGATTGCAACTATCCTTTGGAATCGGAACCTCCATGTTATTAACGGCATGGAGGTTTTACTTTTTTTAAGAATTCCGTTAAGTCAAAAGAATAAGGAACAAAAACCTTTTCCACGCCTCCCAATAAAAATAAAAAACACACCTTATCTATAATGGTAAAATAATCAAATAAATTAAAACTACCTTTACACAAAATTTAATGAATGGATAAAAATATACTTCTTGAACTTGTTTCCATGCGAATGCCTTGTGGCAAATACAAAGGAACAGTTTTATGTGATCTCCCCGAATTTTATTTATCGTGGTATCAACAAAAGGGTTTTCCAGAAGGAAAGCTTGGCATGCTGTTATCTACTTTATACGAGATTAAACTTAACGGATTGGAATACCTGTTGCATAAGATTAAACGTATGTAATAAATACAATATTTTAGATTTTTAATTTGATCTGTATTTTAGGGTTTTCATCAGAAAAACACCCCAATCCGCCATATCAATGTTAAAAAACATGAAATTAGTCATTATTTTACACCTCCTGAATTAAGGTGTATCAATGATTTACTATTTTTGCTTATTGAAAATACCATTTTAAACATGACTAGTAATAGAGAAATTATTCTTGTAAATATTTCGGGAGAAGATAAACCCGGACTAACCTCCTCTTTAACTGAAATTTTATCTCATTATAATGTACAGATCCTCGACATTGGTCAGGCGGTAATACACGATGATTTAGGTTTAGGAATTCTGTTTGAAGTTCCACAAGCTTATGAGTCGGCACCTATACTTAAAGATTTACTGTTTAAATCGTATGAGATTGGTGTTAAAATTAAATTCACCCCTATCTCTGAAGATCGTTATGCTGAATGGGTAAGCCATCAGGGAAAAGAAAGATATATCATTACTTTACTGGCTCGCAAAATGACCGCAGAGCATTTGGCTAAAGTTACCAGAGTAATCTCTTCGCAACAATTAAATATTGACACAATTACCCGTTTATCAGGTAGAATTGACCTAAAAGGTGAACCTACACAAAACAAGGCCGTTGTGGAATTTTCGGTTAGAGGCACACCGATTGACGCCGAGATCATGAAAAGCGACTTTATGGAGTTGTCAGGTAAAATTGGTGTTGACATTGCTTTTCAGGAAGACAATATTTTCCGTAGAAACCGTCGTTTAGTATGTTTTGACATGGACTCTACTTTAATTCAAACAGAGGTGATTGATGAACTTGCTGACAGAGCCGGAGTTGGAGAAAAAGTTAGAAAAATAACCGAAGCAGCCATGCGCGGTGAGATAGATTTTAATGAAAGCTTTATACAGAGAGTTTCTTTATTAAAAGGCTTAAGCGAAAGTGTAATGAAGGAAGTGGCTGAAAACCTCCCTATTACAGAAGGTGCTGAGCGTTTAATGAAAACATTAAATAAATATGGCTACAAAACAGCCATTCTTTCAGGTGGTTTTAATTACTTCGGCAACTACCTTAAGGCCAAGCTTGGTGTTGATTACGTGTTCTCTAATGAGCTGGAAGTAAAAAAAGGAAAACTTACCGGTAAGCATGTAGGTGATATTGTTGATGGCAACCGCAAAGCTGAATTATTAAAGCTTTTAGCCTTTAAAGAAGATATTCACCTTGATCAGGTAATAGCTGTAGGTGACGGATCTAACGACTTACCTATGCTACAGCTGGCCGGTTTAGGCATTGCCTTTCATGCAAAACCCAAAGTAAAAGCAGGTGCCGATAATTCAATTTCTACTATTGGGTTAGATGCTATTTTATACATGCTGGGATTTAGAGACAGAGAGATTAATAAGTAGATAGTTGAAAGTTCCTAGTTGAAAGTTAAAAAATACAGTTAATAAAAAAAAGCGGTAAAGTTTAAATAAACTTACCGCTTTTGTTTTATACCTTTTTATATACTATCTAAACTTAATAATTTTCTTCATGGTACCATCGTAGATATTAAACTTATGAAATCCACACTCCAAGGCTCCATTAAATAACTTCAGCTTTTCAATAGCTTTTAAACCAACATTTTTTAAAGCTTCTTTATGTGAAGTAATTACCCACGCATCATAACCAATAAAGGTTTGTTTCAACTGGTTTCCAATCATACGATAAAAATCCACCACATCCTTATCTTTCATTAATCGCTCACCATAAGGAGGATTTACAATAATCATCCCCTTAGGATAATGAGGCTCCAGTTTTTCGAATGAAGATACTGAGAAAGTAATATCTCTGTTAAATCGCAGTTGCAATGCTGATTCGCGTGCTATATCAATGGCTTTAACCGAAATATCACTACCAAATATTCTTAAACGAGGATGCTCAATCTTATCTTTAGCTTCTTCAACTACCTTATTCCACAATTCAGCATCATAATCTTTCCATCCCATAAAACCAAATGACTTTTTATGAAGTCCCGGCGGATAATTACGAGCATACATTACAGCCTCCATTAATATGGTACCTGATCCACACATCGGATCAATCAATGGCATTTTTTTATTCCATCCCGATAGGAGAATCATACCTGCTGCCAACACCTCATTCAATGGTGCTTTGTGGTTACCCACTCTGTAACCTCTTTTATGTAGCGAATCTCCCGAACTATCCATTGAAATAGTTGCTTTTTCTTTTGCAATATGAATGACCAGTCGCACACTAGGATTCTCTATATCTACCGATGGCCTTTTCCCGGTATTATTACGAAACTGATCAACAATAGCATCTTTAGTTTTTAAGGCTACATATTGAGAATGAGTAAAATGTTCGGAATAAACCACAGGATCAATGGCCAGTGTTTCTTCATTGGTCATTATCGACGACCAGTCAAATTTCATTACACCATCATATAACTCCTGATCATTGGATGCTGTAAATTGATGTATCGGTTTTAGAATTCTGATTGCAGTACGTAAACTTAAATTGGATTTATATAAAATTTCTTTGTCCCCTTCAAATTCAACCGCTCTGTTTACCTCTTTTATATTCTGAGCTCCTAAATTCTTTAACTCCTCAGCCAGTACCTTTTCCAGCCCGTGAAATGTTTTCGCAATCAGTTTCAATGTAGTAAATCTTTAATGAATAACTATTGGCGAATCGTTATCGCCTTTGAGGCAGCGAAGTTATACTAAAATCACTGTTTTTACAATAGTTTTTTTTGATGTTGGCATGTTTATATGTTGATTTAATTATTTGTGAATTTGTAAGAATAAGAGCTTCAATGAAAGAAGTATTTTACTTAGAAACCACGACACTACTTATTTGGCAATGTTAATTTGTAGATGTGTTAATTTGTGAATGTGTTGATTTGTTAATTTGCTATGTAATTCGTAAAATACAAATAAACAAATCGTCAAATAAACAATTCAACAACAGAACAAAAAAAGCGACTCTCGTTAAAAAGCCGCTTTACAGATGAGTTCCCCTAAAAATACTGTGATGGGATCTATATTTTTTTTACTCACCTCGTTTTTTTAATCTTTTTTGAATTTTCTTAATCACTGATTCAATAGATGCTTCCGGTTCAATAACATTGTAATCACCCCAAAACTGTGGATCAACAAAACCTTCAACCTGATCTTGCAAAATTATATTTTGCTTCATTTTTTCATTGGCTCTAAACGGTCTTTCTTTTGATGTTTTCCAATCGGTTACAGCCATCTCAATGGTTGATGTATAGGTTGTATTAAATAGTTTTTTCTTCCAGTTAATTTTAAAAGTAACCTGACCTCTGGAATAGCCATACATCCATTTCCCGTCTTGCTTACGATAATTAACCAAATAGCTGGCTTCAGTAGGATAAACAGTAGCTCCGGCTGGTTTCCGCTTAATAAACATTGCCGACGCTTTATTTTTATCTTCAATGTTAATACTGTAATTAGCACTGGTAATCGCCATCGACTCAACATCTACATACAACTTACCATAAAACAATGGATCATCGATATACTCTTTCTGTACAAAACTTATAACATATATAATTCTGTTATCCACTTTCGTGATATTATCTATGGTAAAATCATAATAGTCAATCTCATTTACATCTAAAATAGCATAAGGATCTTTCATGATATCGAGCATTAGAGTGGAATATGGACCTCCCTGCAATTTAAATGTTACCGTATCCATCTTACTATAATCAGCATCCTTACGGGCTTTAAATAGTTTTAATCTATCTGGCCTGTAGCTCGAATATGGTTGTTTATGCACATCAATCACTGCCTCTGCCAACGACACATAACTCCTTCTCCGTTTAATCGTTTCTCTGTAAAAAGTGGTCATACGCAAAGGCTCCTGCATATAATTTTCTCTTTTCTTACTAATCACCTCTCGTATAATCTGATGAGCGTCTTTAGGTGCTACGCTAATTTCAGATAGAGATATTGTCAACACCTCAAGCTCTATCTTATTTTTATTTGGGCTAAGAGAAGCCAGACGAACAGATTTTCCCTTATACCCCAGATATGAGACATTAACCTTGGTATTCAGTTGCATATCTTTAGGAACCTTTAATAAAAAATGTCCTTCCGAATTCGATACTGTTGCAATATTGGTTCCTTCTACTGTTAATGTAGCAAACACCAATGGCTGCCTCGAGTCCTTATCAATTACCTTACCCCTGTATTGCACAGAATTAAGGGTGTCAGGTAAAATTTCTTCTTCTACCTCATAAAAGCTGGCTGCGGTTAGAGGGCGTGGAATAATACCTACCATTAAAATCATAATAGTAGTTAGCATTATAACAAGTCTGCGGTTGATATCATATTTTTTCATGGCTATGGTTATAAAGTTTAACATCTTGCTTATAACTTAAAGACACCGCACCTATTTTTTACCCCTATCCCGATTAGTTTTTTTTATTGAGAATTTTATTTTGTGAGGATTTGTGGGTTTATGAGAATTGAGCTTCAACGAAAAAAATTACACTTCGAAACAACAAACCTTCGACAACATAACACTACTTACCCGTGATGTTGGGGTATCTATATAAAGTGATGTCGATGGAAAATTATTTCTCGACACAGGGATTCAATAATATCGATTTGGTCATTTGATTATTTGTGGATTTATGGGAATGATGTTTCCAAGAAAGAAACTTTGATCTTCAATACAGCGATTCTTCGATACCACAAAAACACCTTTAACCCTGTATAATCTTCTTTGAAACGTCAATTAAACCGTTTGAGCACATTTTAAACTCAGTCACCATTTCAATTTTACGACATTAGCCCGTCAGTTTAAAACTATAAAGAAAAACTTAATTCTTGACTGAACAATCCGAAACACAGTATTTCTTATACATTAAACCCGCATTATGTATTAGAACTTCGTCATGAACATTGAAAGCACGACCTGCCAGCCGGCAAGCTGGTAAAACAAGGCTTTACTGAAATGAGGCATAGCATCGTTCTGGTGAGTTGAAGTGAAGCAACAAAGTGTCTTGTTTTGAAGTGATTTCAATGTGTAATAGATTTTCTAATGCATAAAGCGGGTTAAAACAACACATAGACAACCATTTAATAAATCACTTGTCTTTTAGACGCATAAGAAGCTACAAATAAAAAAATTGACATATACATAATCGATCTCTATCAACACTCTGAATGCGGATGTCAAAATATAGAGCCAAACCTATTATTTGAAGACTAAATTAGATCTATAAGAAGAACTCATGAAAGCACCCAAAGCCATAATTACAGGAGCTACCAGCGGAATTGGAACCGGCTATGTTAATTCTTTAGCTAAAAAAGGCTGGAATTTAATCATTACAGGAAGACGTATCGCAAGACTCAATAAGCTTAAAAAAGAAATCACGCAAAAATATCATGTCAATGTAATCGCTATTCCTGCCGACTTCACCTGTGATGAGGACATTAAATTGCTATTGGAAACCATTGATTATGAAGACCAGATAGACCTACTCATTAACAATGCCGGTTTTGGTCAAAACAAAAACTTCTTTGAAAATAGCATTGAGGAACAACAAAAAATGCTGAAAGTACATATTACAGCTACATCTAAACTCATACACCACGTAGTGCCTAAAATGATCTTAAACCAAGAAGGTGCAATCATCAATGTATCTTCATTATCCGCTTTTCTGCCTGCATCCAATAGCTACTACTACTCAGCATCAAAGGCATTCCTTGTTAGTTTCTCTGAAAGCCTACACATCGACTTAGCAGGCAAAAACATAAAAGTGCAGGTTCTATGTCCCGGTTTTACTCAAACTGAATTCCATAGTCGACAAGGCCTTGGGGAGGCAAAAAGTTGGCTGGCGAGGAAAATTCTATGGAGATCAGTGGATCAGGTGGTTAACAAGAGCCTAAAATCACTTGGACGCAAGCGTATTATCTGCATTCCAGGATTCGTTAACCAATGCATATACCATATCCTAAACATTATGCCTAAAAGATATTATTACTATTTAGCCTCCAACAGATCTAACCTTGTTAATCCCCAAAATCAAAAAACAGTGGAGGCGGAAGTTATTGCTTCACATACACATTAATCGTTAGGTTATTAGTTTGCGAGAATGATGTTACCATGAAAGAAGCTTTGATCTTCGACACAACGAATCTCTGATAAACAACACAACTTTCTGGTGATGTCGATGTGTTAATTTGTGGATGTGCTAATTTGTTAATCTGTCGATTTGTTAATTTGTAAATGTGTTGATGTGATAGTTTAAAAAATAAACGATTCAACAACAAAACAAAAAACGGATCTCCATAAGCATATCACTTACAAAAATCCGTTTTCTATATCTCTAGTGTAAAGACTCCTAAATCCCCGAACTAATTTTTCGACCTATTTTCCTTTCTACTTCGTTAAGCTTTTTCGCCGTAGCTACGGCTATGCTTGTAAATCTTGCCTTGTATAAAGAAAAATATCTTCAAAAACTTTAATTCGTTTATTTAACACTCTTCACACTGGACTACTTGCTTACTTATCTTTTCTTTGTAACAACCAATTTAGGCATTATTCAAAACAAATAAACAAATCGACAAATTTGCGATTCAACAAATACCTTACTTCATATCAGCAAAAAAGTCACTCCCTTTATCATCCACAATAATGAAAGCAGGGAAATTTTCCACACGTATTTTACGTACGGCTTCCATTCCTAACTCCGGAAAATCAACCACTTCAACCGACTTAATATTTGTCTTTGCCAGGATAGCAGCAGGACCACCAATAGATCCCAAGTAGAACCCTCCATGTTTTTTACATGCATGAGTAACATCTGCAGTACGGTTTCCCTTTGCCACCATAATCATTGAACCACCTTTGCTCTGAAACAAGTCCACATAAGGGTCCATACGGCCAGCCGTTGTTGGCCCAAAGCTTCCTGAAGGCATCCCTTGTGGTGTTTTTGCCGGACCAGCGTAATATACAGGGTGATTCTTCAAGTATTCTGGCATCTCAGCTCCTTCATCCAACATCTTTTTAATATTGGCATGAGCAATATCGCGAGCTACAATCAAGGTACCCGAGAGGTTCAATCGTGTTTTAATTGGGTGATGGGTCAACACTTTCAATATTTCCTCCATAGGTTGATCCAAATCAATATCAACAGCAGGCTCCAACTCAGGGGCTCTTTCCGGAGCATATTTTGATGGATTCTTTTCCAATTGCTCTACAAAAATTCCTTCTTCGGTAATTTTAGCCTTTACATTACGATCAGCACTACAACTAACTCCTAAACCTACGGGACAAGAAGCTGCATGACGAGGTAAACGAATAACACGCACATCGTGAACAAAGTACTTACCTCCAAACTGCGCCCCAATCTGACTCTCCTGACAGATCTTTAGCACCTTCTCTTCCCATTCAAGATCTCTGAATGCCTGACCTCCATCATTACCTTCTGTTGGTAAATGATCTAAATATCCGGCTGATGCCTTTTTCACTGTAGCCAAAGTCGCTTCAGCAGATGTACCTCCAATTACCAAGGCCAGGTGATATGGTGGACAAGCCGAAGTTCCCAGGTCTTTAATCTTCTCCTGAACAAACTTAGTTAAGTTCTCTTCTGTCAGTAAGCTCTTGGTTTGTTGATATAAAAAGGTCTTATTACCCGAACCTCCTCCTTTGGTTAAGAAAAGAAATTCATATTTATTACCCTGCTCTGCGTAAATATCAATCTGAGCCGGGAGGTTATTTCCTGTATTTTTTTCCTGAAACATAGTTTGAGGAACCACCTGCGAATAACGAAGGTTTCTATCCTTATAAGTTTCGTAAATACCTTTGGATAAATACTCCGCATCACAAGCTCCGGTATACACATCTTCTCCTTTTTTGGCCACCACAATGGCAGTACCTGTATCCTGACATGTTGGTAACTCACCCTCAGCAGCCACAACCTGATTCATCAACATAGTATGAGCTACAAACTTATCATTATCCGAAGCTTCTTTATCTTCAAGAATGTTGGAAAGTTTTTGCAGATGAGCCGGACGAAGATAAAAAGAAACATCAGCAATAGCCTCTTTGGCTAAAAGCTCCAATCCCTTAGGATCAACCTTAAGCACCTTACGACCATCAACATCAATAGTCTTCACATAATCTGTAGTGATTAAACGATATTCTGTAGTATCTTCCTTGATAGGAAATGGTTTTTGATAAGTAAATTCAGACATGACTACCTAAATATTTTATAGTTATAATTTAATACAAAAGATAATTCCTTTGAGACCATTACAATCTCTTTTTTTTGAAGCCCCAAAGATAACAAAGAAACTCACCTATATATATAATAACCCTCCTATAAAATTAATGTTTTGGAGCAGGTGTATTCGTTGTTAAATTGTTCATTTGTTAATTTGAGGATTTGTAAGAAAGATGTTACCTGGAAAGAAACTTTAAATATTCGACAAAACGTATCTTCGATAACACGACACTACTTATCTGTAATGTCGAAATAAGCTGGTGTCGCGATGTCGATTTGTTAATATGTCGATTTGCTGATTTGTTGAATGGTAATAAAAACAAAACTAAGGAACGGTTCTAATTATCGTATTGCTGATAATGAGCCGTTCCGACAATAAACCCCTGTCCTGAAGGGACAGCTCAACCAAGACCTGCTCTTTAGTGCCGGGATAAATAGATAATTAGCCCGGTAAGGATTTGCGACACAACGAAAACTCTAAAAACTGTTTATTTGTTTATTTGTCAATTTGCTTAATCGTTTATTGCAATTCATAAAATTAACACATCGACAAATCAACAAATCCGCAACATCACAAAATAACAACATCACAAATCTTCAAAAACTGTTTATTTGTTTATTTGTCAATTTGTTTAATCGTTTAATATATTTTCTCAAATCAACGATTCGACAAATCAACAAATCCGCAACATCACAAAATAACAACATCACTAACCTTCAAAAACTGTTTATTTGTTGATCTGTCAATTTGTTTAATCGATTAATATATTTTCTCAAATCAACGATTCGACAAATCAACAAATCCGCAACATCACAAAATAACGACATCACTAATCTTCAAAAACTGTTTATTTGTTTATTTGTCAATTTGTTTAATCGTTTAATATATTTTCTCAAATCAACGATTCGACAAATCAACAAATCCGCAACATCACAAAATAACAACATCACTAACCTTCAAAAACTGTTTATTTGTTGATCTGTCAATTTGTTTAATCGATTAATATATTTTCTCAAATCAACGATTCGACAAATCAACAAATCCGCAACATCACAAAATAACGACATCACTAATCTTCAAAAACTGTTTATTTGTTGATCTGTCAATTTGCTTAATCGATTAATATATTTTCTCAAATCAACGATTCGACAAATCAACAAATCCGCAACATCACAAAATAACAACATCACTAACCTTCAAAAATTGTTTATTTGTTTATTTGTCAATTTGTTTAATCGTTTAATATATTTTCTCAAATCAACGATTCCACAAATTAACACATCCGCAACATCACGAAACCACAATAAAACAACACAACTAATCTTCAATAATCCCGAAAGAAAAACCCCTTTTCGAACAATTGCGACGAGTCACCTTTTTCATACCAAACAATACCATTCATAAGAAAAAAATTATAAATTTGCGTATCCAAAAAATGGAAGATTTTGAAGGAAGACACAACTAAGCATGTCTGGCATGCTATATATACCAAATCCCGAGCCGAAAAAAAAGTTGCAGAGGCTCTCAGTAAAAAAGGGATCCACAATTACCTACCCATAAAACGCGAACTCCGCCAATGGAGCGACCGCAAAAAATGGGTTGAGGTTCCTGCCATTAGTTCTTATGTATTCATAAAAATTACACCTGAGCAATATAAATGGGTTTTTGATGTTGTAGGAGTGGTTGCCTATGTAACACACAAGGGCGCAGCTGTTGTTATTCCTGAAAATGAAATAGTTGCCATGCAAAAAACAATCGAAAACAAAATTGCTTTTAGCGTGGAAGCCGGAAATATTAAAAAAGGAGAGGAAATTACTGTAACCTCTGGCCCTTTAAAGGGTATAAAGGGAGTAGTAAATACCATTCAGGGGACAAAAAAACTTTACTTAAATATTTCAAACATTGGTTATACATTGGTGGTAGATTTGAACGAAGCAACGATAGAGAAATAAATAACCAAAAAACACATAACTGACTTAACTATCTGATTAGGTCAGAATTGACATATTATGAGCACTCACTTAGCCTATATCATATGGGACTGAGGGAGGCGAAGCCGTGAAAAAAAGGTAGGTTTTTCCTTTAAAAATGACGATTTGTTTATTTGATGATTTGTTAAATTGATGAGCTTGTTTACATCTCTCTTTTTCTGAAATTTCTTAATAAAATCATTAACCCAACCTGACTAATGTATCAATACAATTTTGAAAAACTTGAGATCTGGCAACTGTCACGCCAACTGGTAAAAAACATATACTCAATAACACAACATTTCCCGGAAGAAGAAAAATTTGGTCTGACATCTCAACTACGAAGAGCTGCTGTTTCTATTTCTTCAAATATAGCAGAAGGAAACGGAAGGCATTCAAATAAAGACAAAGCTAGATTTATAGAAATGGCTTTCTCCAGCCTTCTGGAGGTTATTAACCAGCTTATTTTATCCAACGACCTGGGTTTTATTAACAACAATGTTCTTATAGAACTTAGAAAAGAAATAACAGAGTTATCAAATAAAATCAATGCATTCCACAAAAGGCTATTGGAAAAATAAATTATTCATCAATAAAAGTTGTTCTTAAAGGATACATTACACAAATCGACAAATAAACAGATAAACAAATCGACATCAAGTACCAACAAAAAACCAATCTTCGATAATTTTGAAATATTGAATTGTTAATTTGTCGATTTGAGAAGCAAACTCTACAAATAAACGAATAAACAAATAGGCAAATAAACAAATAGGCAAATAAACAAACAACAAAACCAATCTTCGAAACAACAAATAAATGACTAAAAAACACCAAAATAAACAAAGCTCCAACAAACCATTATCACCCGAAAAATACATTAAAACACAGGCGCGAAAACTGCCTATATATGAATGTATCATCAACAGCTCATGGAAAGAGTCGATGATGTGTAGCATTTTAGTCAGCAGAAAGCACAAAAACGGGAACGTAACAGGTGGTGTATTTTTAGTTGATCTTTATTGTTTAGGTGTTAAAGAGGCTGATTGCATTTTCAACAATTTACCGGAGGAGTACGAGGATTTTAAAAAAGAATATTTCCCTGAAGAGTCCTTTGAAAAGATTGACTACACCCTGGCGCACAACATCATATTCGCAGGACTGGAGTTTGCTGACGATTATGGTTTTAAGGGCAACAAAGAGTTTTATCAACGGGCACAATATATTCTTGAAGAAGATAACGATGACATTGAGTTAATGGAGATAGAGTGTGGCTCAGATAATAAACCTGTCATCATTGCCGGGGCCGACAATAAGGAAGAAGCACAAAGAGCTTACAACCATCTAATGAGTACGGTTGGTCCGGATGGTTTCTTTTATACCGATTATGATGAACTCACACAGGAAGCACAAAGCGAGTTCGAAGATGATGCGGAAGAATACCAGGAAGATGCGCCCATTGAGGAATATATATATGAGCAGCCGCTGATAGAAAGAGTTGAAGACCTTAAGCGCTTTAAAGAACTGGCGGACTATGAAAAACACACTTCCCCCGACGATCCGGTGGAATTATTATACCTAAGCAAAAGGCTGTTTTACAATTACCATGGTCTGGAAAAAATTGAGGCAGCCCGAAACTTATTTATCAATTTTCTGGATGTAGACATCAATGACGAAAGCATCCCTTCTGCCTTAAGTGGTACACAATCTAATCAGCACGACGAAAAGATTGAGGAAATACTTGACAGTTTGGATTTTGATGAAGACTTAAAAAGTTACAAACTAAAAAAACTGGCAAATAATCATCCTGATGTACCTTTTTACAGCTATATGCACATCGTTGAAATGCATATCAACAAGGTTGAATTAAAAAAGATAGCCAGACAAATCGATCAATACCTGTCTATATATCCTAACTACCTGATGCTACAGCTCGAAAATGATCAGATCTTAGCTCTGGAAGATAAAAAATGTCAGATCATTACAGAAAAGCTTATCAACAAATCTTCTCTATCGAAGCTATTCGGTAACAGAAAACAAATACACTCGCTCGAATACCAATCATTCCATTCAGCCTTATTTGCCTACCTAGTAACCAAGGAAGATTTGTTGTTACTGGATGCCTTTATCTATGCATCCAACATGCTCTTTCCGGATTTAGCAGAAGGATTCACCGAGAAAGAGTTATTTAGTGAGCTAAGCAAAGTTGACTTTTGTAAGAAGACTTATTTGTAAGTTTGTTAATGTGTTAATGTGCTAATTTGTTGATTTGCTAATGTGTTAATGTGTTAATTTGAACTATGCAAAATACACTTAAACAACAAATAGACAAATAAACGATTAAGCAACAACAATCTTCGATACAACGACGCAACGAATCTTTGAAAAAACAAACAAGTGATGTCGGTATGTCGATTTGATAATTTGTCAATGTGTTGATTTGTAAAATAAATTGATCGAATCAACAAATGAACAGTTAAACAAATCGTCAAATAAACGAATAAACAAGCCTCTGAAATTTGTTAATTTGCTAATGTGTCAATGTGTTGATTTGAACTATATAAAATACACTTAAACAACAAATAGACAAATAAACAATTAAGCAACAACAATCTTCGATACAACGACGCAACGAATCTTTGAAAAAACAAACAAGTGATGTCGGTATGTCGATTTGATAATTTGTCAATGTGTTGATTTGTAAAATAAATTGATCGAATCAACAAATGAACAGTTAAACAAATCGTCAAATAAACGAATAAACAAGCCTCTGAAATATGTTGATTTGCTAATGTGTCAATGTGTTGATTTGAACTATATAAAATACACTTAAACAAATAGACAAATAAACGATTCAACAAATAAACAATAAAAACACCAAGCCGCATATCGTCTTTACACTTACGACTTGATACCTTAAAATCATGAACAACATACACCCTACAAACATATACCTCACGCGCGACGACAAGGAGCAGTACCTGAAGCAAAAAGCAAAGGTAATCTGGATCACTGGATTGTCGGGCTCGGGAAAAAGTACATTGGCACACGGACTGGAGCGCAAGCTGGCAGAGAAAGGTTACCTGACACAGGTGCTCGATGGCGACAATATACGTACCGGCATCAACAACAACCTGGGATTTACAGCCGAAGACCGTAACGAAAATATACGCCGCATAGCAGAAATCAATAAACTGTTTATCAACTGCGGCATCATCACCATCAATGCCTTTATCTCCCCCACCAACGAAATACGCCAGATGGCCAAAGACATCATTGGTGAAGATAATTTTATAGAGGTATTTATGGATACCAGTTTCGAAACATGCACCAAACGCGATCCCAAGGGACTGTACAAAAAAGCACTGGCCGGAGAAATTAAAAACTTTACCGGACTGGATGCCCCCTTCGATAAACCTGAAAAAGCTGATATCATTATCGATACAGATCAACTAAATATTGAAGAAGGGGTGCAAAAAGCCTATGAGTATGTAAAAGCAGCGGTGAGATGGTAAGCAGCGAAGCTGCTGTTGATTTGGTAATTTGTGAATGTGTCGATGTGTTAATTTGTGAATTTGCTGAATTGTAAAATGAAGTAATCGAATAAACAAATGAACAGATAAACAAATCGTCAAATAAACGAATAAACAAGCCTCTGAAATATGTTGATTTGTCGATCTGCGGATTTGTCGATTTGAAAGTATATATTTCAACAAATAAACAGATGAACAAGCTTCTGAAATATGTTGATTTGTGAATGTGTCGATGTGTTAATTTGTTGATTTGCTGATTTGTAAAATGAAGTAATCGAATAAACAAATGAACAGTTAAACAAATCGTCAAATAAACGAATAAACAAGCTTCTGAAATTTGTTGATTTGTGAATGTATCGATGTGTTAATTTGTGGATTTGCTGAATTGTAAAATGAAGTAATCGAATAAACAAATGAACAGATAAACAAATCGTCAAATAAACGAATAAACAAGCCTCTGAAATATGTTGATTTGTCGATCTGCTGATTTGTCGATTTGAAAGTATATATTTCAACAAATAAACAATTAGTAAAAGAACACCAACCTTCAACACCACGACACAACGAAAAAAACGAATCTTCGATAAAACAATGATGTCGATAGATTAATTTGAAGAAACAAAAAATAATCATCCACTAATTACACCAATAACACGAATTTAAAAACTGCGAAGCAGTAATAATTAGTGAAATCCGTGTAATTCGTGGACAGAAAAAAGAGTTGCGCAGCAACTAACCAAATGAAATTCATAAAAACCGAAATAGAAGATTTAATCCTTATTGAGCCCAATATCTTTGGCGACCGACGGGGTTATTTCTTAGAAGCCTATAACCACGATAAATTCAAAGAACATATCGGAGAGGTAAATTTCATCCAGGTGAATGAATCTAAATCATCCTATGGTGTCTTACGCGGTTTACACTATCAAAAACCACCCTACTCCCAGGCAAAATTGGTACGCTGCATAGAAGGTAAGGTGCTGGATGTTGTGGTTGACCTGCGCAAGGACTCTCCTACATACGGGCAACATCAATGTTTTGAGTTATCTGGAGAGAATAAACACCAACTTTATGTGCCTCGTGGTTTTGCCCATGGTTTTGTCGTTTTAAGTGAGTTTGCCATCTTCAGCTACATGGTAGATAACAAATACGCTCCAGATTATGACAGTGGCATCGCCTGGAATGATAAAGACTTAAATATTGATTGGCAGTTACCTGGTAAGGATATTATACTCTCTGAAAAAGATAAAATATTAAAGCCTGTTTGTAAAACTGAAATACCGGACTTTAAATTCGATAAATAATAGCAAGGCTGACAGCCTTAAGCTGAAAACTTTAATTATTTAATTCGTGTTAATTCGCGAAATTAGTGGACAAATAAATGAAAGACTACGACTTAATCATACGCCCCAAAAGGCACGCATTCGATATTAACTTTAAGGAGATATGGGCTTACCGCGACTTACTAAAAATGTTCGTAAAACGAGATATCATTACCGTGTATAAGCAGACCATACTGGGTCCTATCTGGTTTATTGTGCAACCCATAATGACGACCCTCATATACATGGTGGTTTTTGGACGCATAGCCAAGATCAGTACGGACGGTGTACCTCAAATCCTTTTTTATCTGGCTGGTATCACTATCTGGGGCTATTTCTCAGAAAGCTTTAACACCACGGCCAAAACATTTACAGAAAACGCCAATATATTTGGTAAGGTATACTTCCCTCGCTTGATTATGCCCTTTGCTAAGGTAACCAGTGGCCTGATTAAGTTTGGTATTCAGTTTGCCTTTTTTATGGCTGTTTACCTGTATTACCTGTTTACGCAAGATGGTGCTGTAAACCCTAACTGGAGTATTGCCTTATTGCCGGTTTATATATTGCTAATGGCCATGTTTGGCTTAGGAACAGGTATTATCTTTACTTCATGGACGACTAAATACCGCGACTTAACCTTTCTGTTGGCTTTTGGCGTACAACTATTGATGTATGCCTCACCGGTAATTTATCCGGTAAGTACCATTGAACCGGGTACCATGAAAGATATATTAATGCTCAATCCTTTTACCCCAATCCTGGAAGGTTTTAAATATGCCTTTTTAGGAGCAGGACATTTTAGCTGGGCGAGCTTAGCCTATAGCGCAGGAGTAGCCAGTACCATATTATTTTTAGGCATCATTATCTTCCATAAAACAGAACGTAACTTTATTGATACCGTCTAGTCAGCGAATTTGCGCTAATTATCACGAATGAATCATCTAATTGACACAGATTCTCACGAATTATTTAATTGATGGTAGAAGGAGTATTATATAAGGATGAAGCGTATAAAATCATAGGAGCAGCAATGGAGGTTCATAATGAATTGAAGAATGGATTTCTTGAACCAGTATACCAAGAGGCTTTGGCTAAGGAGTTTAGTATCCAAGATATACCTTTCCAGAAAGAAAGCTTGATACATATTTACTACAAAGGTGATAAACTCGATAAGTATTATAAGGCTGACTTCATCTGCTACAATGATATTATAATAGAATTAAAAGCTTTGGGTGACTTGACAAAAGAGCATGAATCTCAATTAATCAATTACCTTAAAGCAACTAATAAAAAGCTTGGAATTCTTATTAATTTTGGCAAACCAAGCTTGCAATACAAACGTATTATTAACAATCTGGTCATCTAATTTTAGCTTCGCTGATTTACAATTAGCAAATTAGCGCGAATTATTTTATTTATTAAAAACTGCGTAAGCAGTTAATTAGAGATAATTCGTAATAATTCGATGACAGAAATAACTGCGAAGCAGTAACTATTAATTAAAAATTTCGTTGACACAGCATATATGTCGAAGACTGTTATAAAAATAGAGAATCTCTCAAAGATATACCGCCTAGGTGAAGTAGGTACAGGTACCCTCTCCCACGACCTTAACCGTTTCGTACGCATGAATATCCTTGGACAGGACGACCCTTACGCCAAGGTAGGCCATGTGAACGACCGCACACAAAAAGCCGAGAAAGGCGAACTGGTAGCTGCCCTCCGAGATATCAACCTCGAGGTAAAGGAAGGCGAAGTGTTAGGTATCATCGGTAAAAATGGAGCTGGGAAAAGTACTTTATTAAAACTTCTATCAAGAGTCACATCTCCCACCACCGGCAACATTAAGGTAAAAGGCCGTCTGGCATCTCTATTGGAAGTAGGCACAGGCTTCCATCCCGAGATGACAGGCCGTGAAAATATTTATATGAACGGTACCATTATGGGTATGCGCAAATGGGAGATTGACCGCAAGCTGGACGAAATTGTAGAGTTTGCCGGTGTGGCCAAGTACCTCGATACCCCAACGAAACGTTATAGTAGTGGTATGACCGTACGCCTGGGCTTTGCCATTGCCGCTCACCTGGAGCCAGAAATACTGGTAGTTGATGAAGTACTGGCCGTGGGTGATGCCGAGTTCCAGAAAAAAGCTATTGGTAAGATGCAGGATGTGAGCCAAAATCAAGGACGAACGGTGTTGTTTGTGAGTCATAATATGGCGAGTGTGCAAAAACTTTGTTCAAAAGGAATTATTCTTTCCAATGGACTCAAAACCTATGAAAATGAAATATCTCCGTGCATAACACAATACTTAAAAGATGGCAGGGAAAACAGTCAATTAAAGTTAATAGACAGAAATGACCGAGGGGGAAAAGGATTAATCCGTTTTAAAGACTATTCCATTAAACGAACCAACACTAACGAGGTTGTTGATTCTGTGTTATCTGGAGAAGATATTACGTTTGAGTTTCAATTAGAAGGTAAATATGAATTAGAAAAAGTGAATTTCAGATTACAATTTTTCGATGAAAAAAACAACCTTAAATTTTTATGTAACAACTTATTTTCCTCTGCCCCATTTGACAAAATAAATGGTGACCAAACTGTTACATGCAAAATACCTAATTTCCCATTAATCAGAGGAAACTATTATACCAACATAAGATGCCGTGCTAACGATACCATACAAGATGATATTGAGTTTGCGTTTGAGTTTAAGGTTGATGATGGTGATTTTTTTAATACAGGAAATGTCCAAGCGTTGAAAGAAGGTATGTTAGTGAAATATAATTGGGAGATTCAATGAAATTAATTAATAAACTTATCAGGCCACTTCAATCCCTATTAAGGAAAAGTCCTGATTTTATTATAGTTGGAGTTCAAAAAGGAGGTACCACTTCTTTATATAACTACTTAACCGAACATCCGGATATTGCCCCTGCTTGCACCAAAGAGGTCCATTATTTTGACTACAATTATCATAAAGGTAAAAATTGGTATGCTAAACACTTTCCTTTCAAATGGAAAGCAAAAGGAAAGATTACAGGAGAATCAAGCCCTTACTATATTTACCATCCACAATCTCTTAAAAGAATAAAACAGGATTTTCCAAATGTTAAAATAATTGTTATGCTCAGGGAGCCATTATCCAGGGCTTTTTCCCATTATCATATGGAATTACGTAGAGGTAATGAAAAAATCAGACCATTTGAACAAGCAATTAAACAAGAAAGTATAGTACTAGAAGAACATCAAAAGTTGCTTGAAAACCCTAAGTACTATAGTTTTCCTCACCAAACCTACTCATATATAAGTAGAGGCTACTATGTAAAACAAATAAAGGAGATCTATGAACTCTTTCCTAATGAACAGGTTTTAATACTCAAAAGTGAAAACTTTTATAGCAATACTCAAGAAGAATACTTAAACGTATGTAACTTCTTAAAGATACCCGCCTTTGAATTACCTAATATTAAAATTCATAATAAAGGAACTTACAAAAAAGAGGAATTTAGCAAGGAATTAAAATCAATATTTATTAATTCTAATAATGAACTTAAAGAATTATTGGGTTACAAAATTTATTAATGGAAAATAATGTTTTAATAATACTGGGCATGCACCGTTCTGGGACTTCGCTTACAGCCCAATGGCTCCAGAAGTGTGGATTAAATATTGGAGATAACTTAATGCCTGCTCACTTTTCCAATAAGGATGGGCATTTTGAAGATATGGATTTTCATGATTTGCATGAAGAAATATTTCGTAATCACAATATTCCTTATGGAGGTTTTGAAAATATAGAAAGCTTTAAACCTACATGTGAAGAGGTTAATAAAATTGCAGATTTAGTAAACAAAAAAAACACGTTATATAAACAATGGGGTTGGAAAGAGCCTAGAACATGTCTATTTATTGATGAATATTTAAAATTAATACCTAATGCAGTTATTTTGCTTATTATTAGAGATTATAATGCTGTAATAAATTCCTTAATAAATAGAGATGTCAACTCCATCGAACAATCATTATTAAATAGTGGGCGTTTAGGTAAACTTCGACTTTTAAAATACAAAGTAACAAAAGGCAAAAAAGAAAAGAGAAAGCTTGGCAATAGATACTCGTTAGCACTAAAGCATTACTATACTAAATTGCTTAAACTCAATTCACCTAATATAATCCACCTAAAATTTGAAGATATTTTAATAAACGAGAACAAAATCACAAATGATATTGAAAGCTTGGGATTTCAACTTAATAATAAAATTAAGTTGTCAAGTATCATTAAAAATAATTATATAAATGCAAAAAACAAATGCAAATATGTAACAGACAGGCAAAGCATTGAAGAATTACAAGCACGACTACTATCCTTATAATTTCTAGCATGAAATCTTCTTTAGCAATAGTCATCCCTGCTTGCAAACAAGAATTCATTAAAGAAAATCTTGCATCTATTGCAAGACACTCCAATAAAATTTCACTCTGTACATTGGTGATGATGCAAGTCCCCATGATTTATACTCAATTGTAATAAACTTTGAAAACTAAATAGGTATTGCATATAATCTATTTGAAAATATTGAGTATTTTAAACCGAGTGAGTATGACGCAAATAGAATACGAGAACTTGTTGAAGAAAAAAACAAATTAAGCACACAATGGGGATGAAAAGAACCTAGCACATGCTTATACCTAAAAGAATATTTAAACTTATTACCAATGCTAAAATACTATTAGTCATTAGAGACTATAACGAAGTAATTAATTCGCTAATTATTAGAAGTCTCAAGCCTAAAATTGAACAAATAAAACATAGTAGTAGATTAGGTTGGCTAAGATTATTAATATATAGATTTATTGAACTTAAGAGAGAAAAAGCTAGATTGCGAGAAGTATATTCAAATGCGCTTGTGACATATTATAACCATCTATCATATATTAACAAACTTGTAGATAGCAATATTAGAAGTAAATTTTGTTTCAACAAAGTGGATGCAGAGGATAACAATATGCTAGAAAAGGTAGAAGAATGGGGGTTTCAATTGAACAATAAAGTTAATCTTAATACAATTTTGAAACCATCATATATAAAAGCAAATAAAAAATGCAAATATGTTTTTAATCGCAAAACAATTGAAGTCTTACAATTACAAATAATTAATTAACAAATATCATTTTAAAATCATAAAATTCCCCACCCTTAACATTTATGATTCTTTTATTTTATTAGACTATTTCTGTTTAACAATTGTGTTTTTTTTAGAATGACTACTGTAAGTATTATAATCCCAATATATAAACCTAAATTAACAATAAATGAGCAAGCCTCATTAGAACAATGCTTAAAAATATTAGGTCACTATCCAATAATTTTTTTTGCACCAGAAGGGCTCGACAAAAGGGAATATAACAAATTGGTTAATAAGTATTTATCGGTTAATGTTAAGTTTGAATTTTTCAACAAAGGATATTTCACATCGATAAAAGGATATAATAAGCTATTAGTATCGCCAAAGTTTTATAAACGGTTTAAGGAAAATGAATATATTTTAATCTATCAACTTGATGCTTGGGTTTTTAGAGATGAATTGAAATACTGGTGCGATAAAGGCTATGACTATATTGGGGCACCATGGATATCAAAAAAAGGAAACAGCTTATTAAGTGGAGTTGGAAATGGTGGATTTTCCTTAAGAAAAACTTCAACTATGTTGGAGGTGCTTAACACCAAACTTCACAAACGATTAAAATGTAGTTTGTTAAAAGACAATATAATATATAGAGGGTTTACTAATTTAATAATACCTGATTACAAAACATTTCCATTCCGCTATTTTAACTTTGGAAAGATTAAAAAACTGAGAAAAGCATCTTTATGGTTGTATTATCCTCTTTTAAAGGATTCTATATTCTTAACCAAACTATTTATTATTTACGAAGATGTATTTTGGAGTAAATATGCTCCAAAGCTGTATAAAAACATGCTTATCCCTTGTCATTCAGAAGGATTAAAGTTCGCCTTTGAACTCTATCCCTCAATATGTTATGAAACAAATAGCAAAAAATTACCATTTGGCTGTCATGCTTGGGATAAAAGAGAATCCGATTTTTGGCAAAAGTATATAATTATATAGACTATACATTATGTTGATTGTAAAAATAAGTGGCGGTTTAGGCAACCAGATGTTTCAGTATGCATGTGGCTATGCCTTAGCCTTATCAAAAAACAAAATTTTAAAATTAGATTTAAACTTATTTCAACAAAACCTATCCGAAAGTGAACGGTTCACACCTAGAAACTATGGTTTGAATGCATTTTCAAATATTATAAACTCAAAAGCAAACAAACAAGACCTTGCATGTTTTATTGGTCAAAGCAATGGAATTTTTCAACGATTAAAAAACTTTTTATACAGAAAATACTACCGCCCACTCACATTAAAATCGTCACAAGAGTATATTAAAGATTGTAACAAATCAAACTTTATATATTTAGATGGTTACTGGCAAAGCGAAAATTACTTTATAAAGTATAGAAAAGAAATACTAGCACAATTTTCGTTTCCAAAACCAACAAAACAGCTTGAATTACTTGTTGAAGAAATTAGGTCAAATACTTCAGTATCTATTCATATACGAAGAGGAGATTATGCAAGTAAAAGTGCTATTAATAAAAAATACGGCGTACTAGAGCTCGGATATTACATTAAAGCAATAAACTATTTAAAAAGTATAGTCCCTTCGTTTAAACTATTCGTTTTTTCTGACGATCACCAATGGGTAAGAGAACACTTTAACATTGCAGATAGATTTAAACTAATTGATATTAATAACACTTTGGGTTATGAAGATATGTTCCTAATGAGCCAATGTAATCATAACATTATAGCAAATAGCAGTTATAGTTGGTGGAGTGCCTGGCTAAATACATCTCCCAGCAAAATCGTTATAGCACCACTCAAATGGTTTGCGATAGAAGAAAAAAACAAGCAAACGGAAGACTTAATACCTCATACATGGATTCGCCTATAAACTTAAAAGAATTGCCATTGGTGTCAGTAATTATGTCGGTTTTTAATGCAGAACACTATCTTGAAGAATCCATTAATAGTATCCTGCAGCAATCGTACAAGAACTTTGAATTTGTTATTATTGATGATTGTTCTACAGACAATTCTAATAGCATTATCAATTCGTATACAGATTCCAGAATCAAACTTACTATAAACAATGAAAATTTGGGTCTTACTAAGTCGCTAAACAAAGCCTTAAATTTTGCAAAAGGGAAATACATTGCGCGAATGGATTCTGATGATATAGCGCTACCAGAAAGACTAAAAAAACAAGTAGCTATTTTAGAGCAAGATCCTGAGATTAGCATCTGTGGTTCTTCAATAGAACAATTTAGCGATTTGGGTTATTCTAAGACCAAGAATTATCCCGAAAAGCATGAAGACATATTAATTGAACATTTATTTAATTGTCCTTTTGCACACCCATCTGTGATGTTTCGTAACATAATAAACACCCAATACAATACAGAATTTAAAACCACCCAGGATTACGAACTTTGGCAGAGGATATTAAAAAGAGGTAAAGGATACAACATCCAACAAGTACTATTAAGATACAGGGTCTCAGATAGTCAAATTAGTAAAGTAAAAGGTGGGTTACAAATTAAATATTCGAATCTAGTTAGGTATCAAATTATCAAAGAACTGGGAATAAAACTAACGCCCAACGAACAAGAGGTTTATTTTAATTTCATGAGAACAAGAGGAGTAAAAGAATATAAAGACTTTAGGTTGCTCAACAATGTTATTACTAAAATATACGAAACAAATCACTTCAATAGCAAGCTGTTTAAAAAAAAAATTAAGGATATTTTACGACAAAACACTTTAATTTACTTTATCAGAGAAAATTATTCGTTCTATAATATTCTAGAATTATTTAAGGCTCCTTATTTTCTATTTCAATATTTACCTGCCAAACAAAGCTTAAGTATAATTATAAAATCAGTAATCCATTACAAATCAATACAGCACTAATGGAAGTTAATATATCGGTAATAATACCTAATTACAATAACGCAGCTTACCTAACTCAATGTATTGAATCTGTTTTCCAACAGTCTCATCAACCTATTGAGTGTTTAGTAATTGACGATGGCTCTACTGACAATTCTATTAATGTACTGCAGACTTTAAAAGAAAAGTTTAACAACCTACATTTATATTCTCAGGAAAATGCGGGTCCTTCTGTTGCCAGAAATTCCGGTATAAAAAAAGCTAAAGGTAACTATATTGCATTGCTGGATTCTGACGATTATTGGAGTCCTGATAAACTCTGGAATCAGGTTCAATTAATTGAGTGTGGAGATGAAGTAATATCATCACATTGTGACTATATCAATTCAAAGGGTCAAATATCTAAAGAAAAAAAATATATACTCCCTCCCTATCATCCATTTGATTTTTTGGCAAAAAACGCCTTAATAGGTTCTTGCTCTAGTATTCTATTCCCTAAAAACATTGTCAATAACGTTGGTTATTATAATACAGACCTTAAAAGTGCAGAAGATTTAGAATTTCATTTTAGAATAGCATTAGAAAGTTATACTTTTAAGCATGTACAACAAAACGATGTACATATTAGGTGGCACAGTAACAACTCAACCAAAGATTACACAAAGGTATTATACTTTCAACTCATGGCTTTTGACCTGCAAATAAAGGCCATCCATAGAAATTATCCAAAGTTATTAAAAGATGAGAAGAGGTATAAAAGTGCCATCATTGAACGAATTGGCAAGATAAGATTTTGGGCGAATCTTGATAAAAACAAAAGTATAAAGTTATTAACTTATTTTCTTGAATTAAAACACCTTGGCAAAAAACAACTGATTAAAACCTTAATCAATAATGTTGTATTAAAACTCAAAAAAAAAATATAATTAAATCTATGAAGACTTTTCTTAGGAAAATTGTATTCAACCTGATACTTAACATATCTAGAGTTTGGAACAAAATATCTTTACATCGAACCAACAAACAATTAAGAGCAATGATACTTGCCCCTTCATGGGAAGGAAGTATAGGGGATGAAGCTGTTATAGATTCCATCAGTTATCAATTAAAAGAAAAAGGTTATTCCACAACCTTAATCCATTTTGGTGAAAAAAAAGAATGGAACTATCTAACACACATAGACGAATGGCATAGTATTCCCAAATATTTTAAAAGTGGAGGATGGAATGATCATATAAAATTTATTACGATTTTTACAAAGTATACACATTTTTATTGTATGGGTACCGATATGATGGATGGTTGTTATGCGAGTTGGTTAACAAATGGGTTAATTAATATCACAAACCATGCAGCGTATGCCGGTTTAAAAACAACACTTGTAGGTTTTAGCATCAATGCCTGGCAACGTCCGGAAGTTATCAGAAACCTAGGAAATATGCACTCCTCCGTTCGTTATTGCTTAAGGGATGATGTTTCTCTAAAACGCTTCAAAGAGTTAATCCCCAATAAACAAACTATCTTAACTGCAGATATGGCATTTCTTCTTGAACCTACATTTAAGGCAGACCATATAACTTCTGCTGCACAATGGATTAAAAAACAGAAAGAAGACAATCAACTTGTAATAGGTATTAATGTTAATCCACAACTATTTGATCACCCTTCAAAAACAGAAGAACTTAAGCAATCATTTGCTAAAGCATTGCCTGAAATATACAGTAAGTATGAACAAAAAATATCGTTTATTCTTATCCCACACGATTTCAGAGAATACAATAACGATTTAAAACTGTTATCTGAATTATTCCAACAGCTCAAAAATCAACTTCCTGATAACCTTTATCTTATCGACAAGGCATTTATGGCATCAGATATGAAAGGCATGGTTGAATACTTAGATTTGGTAGTCACTGCTCGCATGCATTTGTCTATTGCCTGTTTAGGACAAGGAACTCCAATCGGTTGCCTTGTGTATCAAGGTAAATTTGAAGGATTATTTAATCATTTTCAATTGAAAAATAACGATTTAATATCTCCCGAAGACGCCTTAGACGAAGAACAACTACTGTTATTTATTGACCAATGTATCCGTAAACGTTTAACAACTAAAGTAGTTATTTCCAATGAGCTTAGAAATGTAAAACATAAGTCTGCCCAAAATATTTGTTAGCGATTCTATGAAGATACTTCATGTTATACCATACCAACAGCTATACCCGCCTCAAAATGGAGGTCAATTACGTTGTTTTCACCTAATGGACAAATTAAGTCAAAATAACCAAATCGATGTTCTTGTATATCAACATCAATCCATTATTTTCAAAAATGGTTACTCTAACCCTAACATTAACTTCTACAATGTAGACTCTTTTAAGTTAAAGAAAGGGGTGTTTGGTTTGTTACCACAAAAATTCGAAACATCCTTACGATATAGGTGGTTAAAAAAGAGTTTGAAAGGACCAGCTGATAAACTATTGCTTGAATTTCATCACGTGGTAAAAAATATTTCCAAACAAAATAGATATGAAATTATAATTTTCGAACATATTGGATCATTAAGTCTTCTTTCAACCCTAAAAATATATCAGCCAAACGCAAAGTATATTTTGGATGCGCATAATATTGATCATTTGCTAAATGAAGAGGAAGGTAAAAGCAAGCAGGTTATTGAAAACGCAATGAAAATTGAATACAATCTGCATAATATGGTTGATACTTTTTTGGCATGCAGCGAAAAAGACAAACAAATACTTGAAGACATCAATAAAAACAAAATTAAGGGTTTCGTTGTCCCAAATGGCGTAGATATTTCTGGTAAACCATATATAAAAGAATTGTCTGACAACAATACAATATTGTTTTGCGGCGCTTTAAATACAGTGGCTAACCGAACTGGTCTTTTATGGTTTCTGGAACATATTTGGGAAGAACTTAAAAGTCAAATAGACAATATCAAACTTAAGGTAATAGGATCTGGACATGATGATGATTATTTTAAGAAATACAAAAATGATAGCCAAATCCTATTTTTAGGTAGGGTTGATAACCTATATAATGAATATAAATCTGCCAGATTGTCGATTGTTCCTCTAACCGTTGGAAGTGGTACCCGATTAAAAATATTGGAAAGTATGGCATATGGTCTTCCTGTTGTTTCAACAAGTAAAGGTGCAGAAGGTGTAAAATACCCTGAAAATAGTATCTTGATCTCCGATAAACCAGAAACCTTTAAACTAAACATTATTGAACTACTTAGCAATAAGGAAGTTTTACTTGAACAACGTGATGCTGCGCGAATATTTGTTAAAAACGAATTTGACTGGAGCCTGATTGCAAATGAACTTAATAACAAACTGGTATTAATTTAATTTAAATGCTTAGTCAACTTAAAGGATACACAAAATATATAATCTTTTTTCTTCAGTTAATTCTAAAAGCTGCACAAAACAATTACTCTAAACGAAAACTATCAGATTCAATATACGTTTTCATTAACAAGAATCCATATCATAGATATTTGACTAATCTTGTTTTTTATTTCTCAGAATATGGATGTAATGTTAATATAAAATGCAGTTCCTACATGCTACGGGATCTAGATCCATACTCAAAGAAAATATTTGACCTGCCCAATGTTAGTCTGACCCTATGTAAACCTAACAGTAGACATCAGCTTGTTTTAACAACTGATAGTTCCGTTCAAAAAGGAGTTTTTCTTGATCCGGACTACTTCAGCTATAATAAAACCAGTACTGTTTATTCAGTTCCTATTGGAATGCATCCTTTAATGTATATTAATCGATATTATCAAAACATAAGCCTGGAAAATATAAAAGAAGTCCGAAATATTCCAATACTCTTTGCGGGTAACGCATCAGAGGAACATTATGACAATCCGGTTCTTATGAATCATTTTAATGTAATTTCCCGAAGCAAGGTCATAAATTTTTTAAAATCTTCAAATTCGATAAAAACTTTTTACCCACAAAACCTTAACGATTTTCATAATACTTATAAACCCCAAAGTGTTCTGATCAACGAGATTAATACATTTAAAATCCCCATTGATCATTTTTTAGATATCCTTACCCGTACTAACTTCTTTCTTGCGCTACCCGGTGTAACTATGCCCCTCTCACACAACGTTATTGAAGCTATGGCCTGCGGATGTATTCCGATTTTACAATTTAATCACCTAATGTCTCCTCCATTAGAACACAACAAAAACTGTATAAAGTTCAACTTGTTATCCGAATTACAAACAATTATAGAAGATATAGAGTCGCTTTCTCCAGATGAAATTATGAGGATGAGAAATAACGTGATTAATTATTATCAAAAACATCTTACGACACAAGCAATTGCTTCTGATATCATTAATCATTGCAAAAGCGACAATAGTATTTTATTAAATGCAGAATATCATAGTGTCGATCTATTAGTAAATCAACCAAAAACTTATAATTAACTGAGGCTGGCTATTAGGTATGAAGAAAAAGCAAAATATATTATTATTTGCCCCTGAATTCTATCCTCAGGATGGAGGAGTTTCTGAATTTGCACAGCGCATTGCAGAGTGTTTAATAGAGGAAGGAGAAATAAAAAAAATCATCACATTTAGCAAAACTCAAAGTGATTATGGGATATTTAGTCCATATACCAAACGCTCTTCAATTCATGATATAAAAAGAGCCACAATCAAAAAGAGACTTGAAAAAATACGATTGATTAGTAAAACAATAACTTTTATCCATTATTCAAGGATTTTCTTGATTGCCATACTTGAACTTATAGCATTAAAAATAAAGTACAACCCAAAAGTCATAGTAACTTCTTGTTATGGATATAAGCAAGAAATATATACATTCGCAATGTCCTTCCTTAGGATGGATTTTAAATTAATGTTACACGGGTTGGATATTATTCAGAATTATGATCTTACCCAAAACTTTTTCACCAAAGTCTGCAAAAAATCTAAATCACTCATCTTCAACTCATACGCCACAAAAGATTTATACTTTAATCAATATCATCTACCTAATAAACCTTTTGATATACATCATCCGGTTATCAACGCGAAAGCTATAAGCAATTTATACCTTACTCCTATAGTTGATGTTTATAACAAGTATAATATATCTCCTGAAAATATATTAATTACAACTGTTTCAAGGTTAGTAAAACGAAAAGGAATTGATAAGGCTATTAATACTATTGTTAAATTGAAAATAGCTTATCCCTACGTCAGCTATATTATTGCTGGCAAAGGATCTGAATTTGACTATCTAAATCAATTAATTAAAAATCATAGAGCAGAATCATTTATAAAACTGATTGGTTTTGTTTCAGAGCAAGAGAAGTTCTCTCTTTTAAATGCTTCCTCTATCTTTTTAATGCCTAACAACAGTCAGGACAACACAGACTTTGAAGGATTTGGCATCAGTTTTATCGAAGCCTCATATTTGCATAATGTTGTTATAGGTGGAAAACATGGGGGTACTGGAGAAGCAATTAACGATAATGAAACCGGATATTTACTTCCCGAAACAGATAAAGATAACCTTACACAATTATTAGAAGTTTTATCCAATTTGCTCAATACGCCTTCATTAATTACAACAATGGCGAACAAAGGCCAACAGTTTGTAATTGATAATTTTGCATCTGTAAAAAATGACTTATTCATAAATAAAAAGTAAGACACTTCACTTTATGACAAATCCACTGATTTCAATCTTAATTCCTTTATGCAATGCAGAACACTTCTTAAAAGAGACAGTTTTGTCTGCTCTTAACCAAACCTGGAAAAATATTGAAATCATTATTGTTGATGATGGTTCAACTGATACAAGTTATGCAATTGCCAAAGGGTTTGAATCAGAAAAAGTAAAAGTTTACCAACAAACAAACAAAGGAGCATGCGCAGCACGTAATCTGGCTTTTAAAAAATCAACAGGTGATTATATCCAATACCTGGATGCCGATGACCTATTGGCCCCGGATAAGATTAAGCAACAAATGAAATTGTTTGAGAAATATGGTAATAATATCATTTGTTCAGGCCAATGGGGGCGTTTTTATCAAACGATAAATGACGTAAAATGGGAAGAACAAGCCATCAATAAAGATTACCCCTCCCCTATTAATTGGTTAATCGATTGCTGGAATGGAAGAGGCATGGCACAAACATCTGTGTGGTTAACACCTCGTCATTTAATTGACTTAGCTGAACCTTGGAATGAATCCTTAAGCATTAATCAGGATGGTGAGTATTTTAGCCGGGTATTGATGCAAGCTTCTGAAATTAAATATTGTGATGAAGCTAAAATTTATTACCGCTCGGGTAATGTAAACAGCATTAGTCAACGTAAAAAAAGTGATAAAAAAGTTGAATCACTTCTATACTCTTATGAGTTATACCAACAAAATTGCTCAACCTATATCAACGATATCAACGTCAAAAAAGCCTTAGGCAATAATTATTTAAATTTCATCTATCAACATCACCTTGAATTTCCCCAATTAGCAAAAAAAGCTGAATCTTTATTTTTCCAATTAGACATAGGTAAAATGTGGCCTGTGGGTGGTCACCGTTTTAAAAAGTTGGCCAGTATTATTGGTTTCAAAAATGCAATACGTATTAATTCATTAATAAATGTTTAAAGTTAAATCTGCCGTTTGGGCAAAACTACCTCGTGCGGGATTGGGAAATAAATTATTGGTATGGGCCAATGCTTATTTATTTGCAAAAAAAAATAAACTCCCATTATATACTTCCAATTGGCAATCAATTCATATTGGACCCTTTTTAAGAGGAGAGAAAAATAAACGACTCTATTTCAATGACATAAATAATGATTCGTTACTAAATAGTATAAAATGTATTTTATATCAGGTACTATTTAGGCGCAATAAAGTCAACATTAACAACTGGGTAACTAATTCAAATCAACTTCAACGCTATAATTCACTTTATACCTTTGACAAACTTCCAGACACCAAGTTGTGGTTTAATACAATAAGCAGTAATATCAACGAAGTCAGGGAAGGTATTAACTCCATCCTTAGTACAAAAACACAGGATATTATTTCAAGAAGTGATACTCCTATTATAGCTATACATATTAGAATGGGAGATTTCAGGCAGGTAAAAACTGATGAAGAATATAATAACTCTTGGGTAGTTAGAACGCCTTTATCCTATTTTAAACAGTGCATAACTACAATAAGGGAATTATCCGGTAAAGATTTAATAGTCAACATTTTTTCTGACGGCAAATCATCAGAATTAAAAGAACTATTGGATATGAATAATGTAAATTTGACTTGTTCAGGCAGTGACTTAGGTGATATTCTTTTAATGTCAAAATCTAAGATCTTATTGACTTCGCAAGGAAGTTCATTTAGTTATTGGGCATGCGCACTACATAAGGGAATCATTATTCACCATCCTAAAACTAATATTAAGATTAGAAATGGAGTTATTAATAAAAATCAGTTTGAAGGTTATCTTGTCAATAAAAATGGTGATTTGAATAATGACCACTTGTTAATAAATAATATTCAGAAATTAGAATGTTAAAAAAACAAAGTAAATCACCTTTTTTCAGCGTTATTATACCCATGTATAATGCTGAATTGTACATAAAGCAAACCATCAATGCTGTTTTATCACAGTCCTTTGAGCATTATGAAGTATTGATCATTGATGATGGATCCACCGATAAAAGTGCCGAACATGTATCTGGCTTTGATGATAAACGTATTCGTTTAATTTCGCAAGCCAATGGAGGAGTATCTTCAGCCCGTAATAAAGGATTAGCATTTGCAAAAGGTAAATATATTGCTTTTCTAGATGCTGATGATCATTGGTATTCGGATCATTTGCAGCAGGCATATGATTTCTTTAGTGCAAACAGTAATATCAATTGGTTTATTTCAAATCATCAAGTTCAAAAATACACCAATAATCCAACACAGATCATTCAAAATGAGGTAAAAACTGAAATTATCAATTTCATAGAATATGGTTATCAGTTTGTCTGGACCTCCAGTGTCATCATTGCATCTGAGCTGGCCATATCAGTGGGTGGTTTTCCGCTCTCCTGTGGTTATGGTGAAGATAGTTGTTACTGGTATAAAATAGGTATCCATTCCCCTTTAATGGCGTATTCTAAAAAAGTAACAGCCTTGCGGTTTATCAGGGATGGTTCAATTACACAAACTTCTAATCGAACTTCTACTTATCTGTTGGAATGCATAAAAGCTCGAAAGAATAGAAAAATAAAGAATGACAGGGCTCTGCAAGGTATGATGGTATCAATGCTGCTATACCATTTTCGAAATACCAATTTAATGGAGTTTCTAAAGCTATATAGTTTAGTACCAAAGAGCGTCGGTATTAAGCTAAGCATTCGAACCTTATTCCAAATACCATACGCATTATTATTGAATAAATAGTTATTTTACAATAATGAAATTAACAATACTCAATAGTCACCCCATACAGTACTTTACCCCTCTATATAAAGAACTGGCCAAAGAAAAAGAGCTGGATCTTACCGTTTATTATTGTTCCGATCACTCCATTAAAGGCATTGTTGATAAGGAGTTTGGCACAAAAGTAAAATGGGATATCCCCTTATTGGAGGGCTATCAAAGTCGGTTTTTCAAGAACTTTTCCCTCCATAAAAATCCTTTTAAATTTATGGGCATGGTTAATCCCGGGATTTTTAATGCCTTGCGTAAAGACAAGCCGGATGCCATACTAATTCACGGATGGGCCTACTTCTCCTACGTCTTGGCTATTTTTAGCGCCTTTGTATTGGGCATTCCCGTTTGGTTGCGATTAGAAACACCGCTTAACCAGGAGCAATTAAAAACTAGTCGTTTTAGTCGCTTTAAACAATTTGTGTTAAAGCACATTATCTTTCCACGCATTGATAAGTTTCTCTTTATCGGGCAACAAAACAAAGCCTTCTATCTGCATATGGGTGTAACTGAAGAGAAACTGTTTTTCACTCCCTACTGTGTCGACAACCTACGTTTTCAGGCTGAATACAACGAATTAAGAAATCAACGTACTGAAATACGTCAGCAACTCGTTGATCATGATCAAACCTTTATCGTTTTAACCTCCGGCAAGTTAATAGAGAAAAAACGACCAATGGATTTATTAAAGGCTTTTCATTTATTGGATAAATCAGACTGCCATTTAATTTTCCTCGGCGACGGTGAATTAAGAAAAGATATTGCACAGTACTGTGTTGAAAATGGACTGACCAATGTAACAATAACCGGATTTAAAAATCAATCGGAATTGGCTAAATATTATGTGGCTGCCGATTTGTTTGTCTTGCCTTCGGGCATGGACGAAACCTGGGGATTAGTCAGCAATGAGGCCATGAATTTCCATTTACCCCTTATTGCGTCTGATTTACCCGGTAGTGCGCACGACCTGATTGATGAAGGTAAGAACGGCTTTGTTTATCCTACTGGTGATGAAAAAGCACTGACTGGATATCTGGAGCTGATGCATAATAAAAAAAACGAATTAAATAAGTGGGGGTATCGCTCATCAGAAATAGTTGCCAATTATTCATACAAACAAGTAATAAAAGGTATATGCCAGGCAGCCGGAATTAAAATTGATAGCTATGATTCCTGATTCGTTAAAAGTGTTGATGGTATACTATAGCCACCCATTGCCGGATAATCGTATTAAAACACTGGCTTCTTTTAAAAAATTAACAAAAGAAGTTAAGGTGATTTTCACCTTTAATGAGGGTTATCAGCGTAACCTTAAGGATAAAGTATTGACCAAATTACGCCTGACCAATGATCCCTGCTCCATTAATCAGCGAACGAAGCAAACGGTGCTAAGTTTTAAACCCGATATGGTGTTCTTTGTTAAAGGCATTAATATTAAAGCGTCAACCATTAAATGGATAAAACAACAAGGAGTAAAAACCGTGTTTTGGTCCAATGATGATATGTGGGGCAAACACAACCGCTCCTATTGGTTTAATCAGGCAGCCAAACATTATGATTTGGTTGTGTCACAAAAATCTTATAATTGTAACCCGGACGAATTACCTTCCTTAGGGGTAAAAAAACTGTTATTTCAGAATAAAGCATACGACCCGGGTATTCACTACCCAATTGTTAATCCGCCAGAACAATTAAAACATGATGTACTGTTTATTGGCACCTATGAGGCTGAACGATATAATTCCTTGTTATATCTGGCAGAGAATGGTATAACAGTTCATATTTATGGCTGGGCAAAAGCCATGACTGATACACATTCGAATCTCGTATTTCACAATACCCATTTATATGGTGATGATTATGCATCGGCCTTCTCCGCTGCGAAAATCTGCCTTAATTTTCTGCGCAAATTAAACCGCGACCGCCAAACATCGCGTAGCATTGAAATACCGGCCTGCAAAGGTTTCATGCTGGCCGAGCGGACAGACGAACACAGCGGCTTATTTGAAGAAGGACAGGAAGCCGAATTCTTTAGTGATGATAAAGAATTACTTCATAAAGTAAATTACTACCTTCAGGACGACAAAGAAAGAGAACTGATTCGAAAAAGAGGTTATGAGAGATGCATCAGTCAGGGCTATACTTTCGACAATCGAATTCATGAAATAATAAACACCTGTTACAAGGTTAATAAAGTAGAGACTTGCAACAATCATTGATTATTAAAATAATAACAGCCTTTATTCTGGCCGTTATTGTACAGCTAATTACCAACATTAATTATTGGTCATTGGTTGGCTTCTGTATGGCCATTATTATTTTTATCGACTTCATCAACAATATTGGCAAAACACTTTTGATAAAGGAAGCCATGTTGTTGTTTGCAGCTATTCAGTGGGTAATTGGCCCCTTTATTGAGTTTCAGAAAACCAGCCATCACTACCTGTTTAAAATGTATGTGACCGAGGAGGTATACATGTCCTATTTGACCCCTACGTTAATAGGACTCTATATTGGGTTAAATTTAATTCACTACAAAACTTCTTTATTTCGGTTAAAAGAAAATGCAACCTTGTTAATTCATAATCATCCAAAACTTCCGTATATATTAATTGGTAGTGGCTTCATATTACCCTTCTTCTCCTTTATCATACCGGGCGCTTTAGGTTTTGTGGTCTACCTGGTGGCGCAAGCCAAATATATTGGGGTTATCTTGCTTTTATTTTCTACCAATGAAAACCGCTGGAAAGTATTTTGGGGTATGCTGATATTTGCTTTTTTAGAGTCAGCCGCTCGGGGCATGTTCCATGCCTTTTTATTATGGGGAGTTCTTATTTTTACCTTTGTAGCTTATGAACTTAAATTCAATTTAACGCGCAAAATATGGGTCGTAAGTATTGGATTAGTCATGGTATTAACACTTCAATCTGTAAAAAACGAATATCGCCAATTAGTTTGGTACCAGGGATACTCCGGTAATAAAATAGAACTGTTTTTTAATTTAGCCTTTAAAAATGTTACTTCTGGCAGCATCTTCAGCAGCTCCCAATCAGAAGAAATGACAACCCGAATGAATCAGGGATGGATCATCTCTAAAATCATGAGTCAGGTACCTAAGGAAATTAACTATGCCAATGGTTCAACTATTTGGGACGCAATTGAAGCCACTATACTTCCACGTTTTTTAGCACCACACAAAAAAGTTGCTGGGGGTAAAGAAAATTTTGAGAAGTATACCGGTCTTGATCTGCAAAGTAGTTCGTCAATGGATATTAGTCTGGCCGGAGAAGGATATATCAATTACGGGCCCAGAGGAGGTATTGTCTTTATGTTGGTTTGGGGGCTTTTTATTGCCTGGTTTATCAGCAAATGTGAGTATATAAACAGGTATTATCCTACTTTTTTATTATGGCTTCCTTTGTTGTTTCTACAAGTAGTGAAAGCAGAAACCAGTTTAATAGTGGTTCTCAACTATCTCATCAAAGCCTTTATTCTGCAATATGCTATCTTTTGGTTTGTTAAAAGAAAGTATGGTATCATCATGTAATCTATGATCCTAACATATTATAAGAACAATAAAAAATTCCTTACCCGCAAGACCTCATCCGGTAAGGTGCTTAATGAGTTAGATGGCTTAAGGGCATTAGCCATATTTATGGTTATTTATTTCCATAGTTTTGGGTTTTTCAAAACTCACTTACCTGAGGTATTATTGACTTTTCCGGAATGGTTTTCAAATATAATGAAAAACGGCGATAACGGCGTACCTTTATTTTTCGCCATCAGTGCTTTTATATTAGGACTCCCGTTTGCTAAACATCACCTTTATGGTGGCAAAAAAGTCAAGCTAAAGAAGTACTTTATCCGCAGGATAACCCGTCTGCAGCCTACCTACTTTATTGTTATACTTTGCTTTGGGTTCCTATATTTTTTAAAAAACAAATATGAGCTAAGTACCCTCATACAAAGCTTTACGCTTAGCAACCTATACCTTCACAATATCGTTTTACAAGCCGGTAGTTTTATAAACTATGTGGCCTGGTCGTTGGAAATAGAGTTTCAGTTCTACCTTATCCTGCCAGCTATGGCCATCCTTTTTAAATTGCCCGCTGTTTACCGTAGGATATTATTAGTTATTGGTATACTTAGTGGCTCCTTTTTTCATGCTGGGTTTAATCAATTGCCATACCTTTCTTTGTTAAATTACTACCATTACTTTTTAGCTGGTTTATTATGCCTCGATTTATATTTAACTAAACCGGAATTGCTAAAACAGAAAAATCTTATTTCATTCATTCTTGGTACTACGTCTTTATTAATAATCACAACCCAGTCTCCACATCAGGCTATAGGTGTATTCTCCATTCCCTTTGCCGCATGTTTAATCCTCTTACTGGCTCTTCAAAATCCCTTCTGGAACAAATTATTTAGTTTCAACTTTCTAAGCAAAACAGGTACCATGTCGTACTCTATGTACCTCATTCATTTTCAAATCATTGCCGTTGGCGGCATTCCTATTGTTGCACTCTTCAAACAAACAGGCTCTTATTGCTTATTAGTAGTAAGTGTTCTTATTCTATTTACTTCTATTTGGTTTCTGAGTGCTTTTACCTTTTTACTCGTAGAAAAACCTTTTATGAATCCTAACTGGTATAAACTTAAAAAATAACAAACTTTGAAAGTCACCTTCTTCCAGCGCAAGCCTTACGATTTTCATTTTAGCATTGAAAAGCTTTTTGATACGATTATTGAGCATTTCTCTCCCGAGATAAGTCACACAACCTTTACTTTGCCTTATTACAGCATTGGTGTAATTTCTCGTGTAAAGAGTGGTCTGGTTGCTCGTAAAAACCAGGGTACCATCAATCATATTACCGGTGACATTCATTTTATTACCCCTTTTCTAAGCAAAGAAAAAACGATCAATACCTATCATGATTTCACCTTTTTAAAAAACAGCAGGGGAATAAAAAGAGCCCTCCTTAAATATTTCTGGGTCACTTTACCGGTAAAAAAATCAGCAATGATTACGGTTATATCCGAAGTCACCAGGCAAAAGCTAGTTGAACTTACGCATTGCCCAACCGAAAAGATAAGAGTAATACCCAACATTATTTCAGCACAATATACCCCTCATCAAAAAGAGTTTAACACAAGTAAACCAATCATCCTGCACATTGGCACAACACCCAATAAAAACCTGAACAGACTGATTACTGCCATACAAAATATACCTTGCAGACTGCATATTATTGGTAAGCTAACGCCAGAGCAACTTACTAGCTTACAACGATCGCAAGTTGAATACGAGAACCGCTATCAATTATCTGATGAAGAATTAAAAAAAGAATATATCAATTGTGATATGGTGAGCTTTTGTTCACTCAATGAAGGCTTTGGTTTACCCATATTAGAAGCTCAAGCCACAGGGAGACCGGTCATCACCTCCAATATATCTTCCATGCCAGAGGTAGCAGGAGAAGGGGCTTGTTTTGTTGACCCTTATAATGTGAGTGATATTCGGAGAGGTATCCAAAAAGTAATTGATGATCATGCCTTCCGGGAGAACCTTATTACAAAAGGACTTGAAAATGCAAAACGCTTCAACCCTAAAGTTATTGCCGGTATGTATGAGAAATTATACGAAGAAATAACCAACCTGAACCTGACAGCGTCGCAGACCTGTCAGCGTTGAAGGATTGGAATAATACGAGACCTGTCAGCGTTGAAGGATAAAAGAGAAAACACCTCCAACCTGTCAACTCCATCCACCCATCAACGTTAATCTATTATAACATTATAAGAATATAATCATCACCCAATAAGTATATCTTACCAACATTTAAAGGAGAATAAAACCTTAACCCGTTACAACCTTTTTCTATTAACCAACGCTGTCAGGATTTATCGCTGACAGGTTTATCCCTTTATAAATGGAACAAACCGAACCTATAATATCAGCAAATTATTATCACATATACAACAGAGGCATTAACAGCTGTAATTTATTTGAAACTGATGAAGACTACAATCATTTTCTTTCATTACATGCCAAATATATTGATCCAATAGCTGACACATATGCCTACGTACTGATGAAAAACCATTTTCACTTATTGGTACAAATAAAGGATGATATCATTTACAAATTAACCAATACCGACAAGTCTATTGACCCTGTCGCATTTGAAATAAACAAATGGGAAACAAAACCTGACAGCGTCGCAGACCTGTCAGCGTTGAAGGATGAAAGAAAAAACATCGCTGACCTGTCAGCGTTGAATGGTAAAAAACCAAACCCTACCAGACATTTCTCCCACCTGTTTAATGCCTACGCAAAATATTACAACAAACGCTACAACCGTCACGGTGCCTTATTCGAACGCCCATTCAAACGTAAATTAATTGATTCTAAGGAATACCTTAAGCAGGCTATAATATACATTCATAATAATCCTATACATCATGGGTTCTGTACAAGTTCTATAGAATACCCTTGGAGCAGCTACCTAACCAGCCTCTCTAATGATCCAACCAGATTAAAAAGAAATGAGTTAATCGCTTGGTTTGATGACACTGAAAATTTCAAACAATGCCATCAATCTGTAAACCACAATGAAGATATAGGAAAGTGGTTTGATGAATAATAGATAACCGGCATTTGGTACAAAATGTGATGAATAAATAAAGTGCTAAACCCTAAGTTAAGGCTGAGGTGTATGAGTATTTATACTACAAATTATATCACGATTTACTCCTTACAAACAACCAATGGCAAACAACTAACAACAAACACAAACTCCTAATCCCTAAACAGCTCTACATTCCCCTCCTTCAACTCCGGGTCATTAATAAAATTCTCAGCCCTCTTTTTAGCCCCCTGGCATAAACCATCAAATTGCTCCTGCTCCATTGCCAACAAAAGTTTTAGAGCACCACTCCATGTATTGCTGACTGATCGCTTTTCATGCTGTTCCTCGTTGTCTACACCTTCTACTCCTCTACTATTACTTTCGATTAATGAAATATCCCATCCGCACATCTTCTTTTCCAAGTCTCTCCATGGAGTCTGATCACTAATAAGTACCGGTCGTGAAGCCATCAAACTTTCCAATATCACATAACCAAAATTCTCACCTCTGCTTGGCATAAATAAAGCATGGTACTCAGTAAATAAATCAAGCACTTGGTTACCATCTACAACACCCTTGTAGTTCACCTTTATATTCGTTGGTAGTTGAGCAATCTCTTGCTGACATTCCTCCCAATAAAGTTTATCGTAAATAGGTCCATAAAGATCAAAAGCAATTTGCCCCTCAACTTCTCCTAGTTTTTTTAGGCATTGCAAAGCAAACAAAGTATTCTTCTCGGGCGATATACGTGCTATACTAATCAATTTCAGATCTCCGGATTGTTTATCAATAAGTCGCAAATCTGGCAATTCCTTAACCGGCAAGTGTGGTGCCATCTGCACCTTTGCTTTAGATCCAAAGGCTGCTTTAATATCTTCAATTTCCTTTTCACTGGTAGCATGAAAAATTACATTTTTATATAGCCCTATTAATCTTGCCAGCTTTAAGAATAATTGTTTCTTCCCTTTTTTAATCTTAATGGCTGTTTGCGCCAGCATTCCATAGGTCCCAAGCACTGCCTTCCCCTTAAAGCCAACTTTTCGCAGTATTACCAATGGTAAAATCGAAAACTTCCAGGAGTACACTCCATTGATATAAGCATAATCTGGCTTTACTTCTTCAATCAGTTGCTTGTATAAGGTATTGCCAACCTTTACCTCCGGGCAATAATACACATACTCTCCATCGTTTCGCTGCAACCACTTTTCACTTTCTACTCCTTCATATGGTGTTGTTTCTAAGAAATCTGTATTGCGGGTAATCACATAAAAATCAAAAGTATCTCGCAGGTAACTCACCATATTGGCAAAAGCACGCTGTCCCCCTCCTGCTTTATACCCTGGTACATACCAATCAATAAATGCTATGATTTTCTTTTTTTCGTTCATATAAAAGCTGTTTGGCAATAAAGATAATTATTTTGATAGAACAGTTTGCAGTGAACAGTAATCAGGGATCAGTTAACGATAAGCAACGAAATCACGAATCTTCTGAAAACTGTTTATTTGTTTATTTTGATTTAACACATCAACAAATTGTCAAATCAACAAATCGACACATTAACAAATCAATACATTAACAAATCAATACCCTTCAATATCAACCACCTCCACTCTCCTGCGTCGAGCGACTCCTCCTTTAAAATGAGGAGAGTTGATGTGCAGCTTGGTTATATGACAATATTCTTCCATACTACTGTTTCTCGACACAACGAAATAACGAAACCATCCTTTAACAATTCCGCCGCAATGATACATTATACTCTGATTGAACATCCCTATGCGTCGGTTTCATTTACATGGTGCACCCAGGGTGGCACTGCGTTTACCCCGGGCTATTGATGTGATACCCCGCTGGGGTAGGATTTGCATGAACAGTGATCAGTAATCAGTAATCAGTAATCAGTGACAGTTAGCATCACGACAACCCGACATCACTAATCTTCAAAACCTGTTTATTCGTTTATTTGATAATTTGTTTAATCGTTTATTATGATTTAACACATTAACAAATCGACAAATCAACAAATCGACATCACGATACCACGACACAACTATAAAAGCAAAACTAAGGAACAGTTCTAATTACTTTCTTGCAGATAAAGACCCTATGTTTCAATAATAAATCCCTGTCCTGAAAGGACAGCTCAACCAAGACCAGTACTTTAGTGCTGGGGATAAATAGACAATTAGCTCAGTAAAGATTTGCGACATCATGCCACAACAAATCTTCTAAAAAATGTTTATTTGTTTATCGTCCATTACATTCTACACATCAACAAATTGTCAAATTAACAAATCAGCACCCTTCAATATCAACCTCCTCCACTCTCCTGCGTCGAGCGACTCCTCCTTGAAAATGAGGAGAGTTGATGTACAGCTTGCATATGTAAAATTATCTTCCATGCTAATGTTTCACGGCCAACTACACCACTAATCTTCTGAAAACTGTTTATTTGCGCATTTGTCAATTTGTTTATTCGATCATTATCAATCGACAAATCAATACATTAGCATATTATCAAATTAACACATTAACAAATCGGCAAATCAACACATCAACAGATTTACATCCCCACCTCCACTTCTTTCATTTCATTATTACCATAAAACACCGGGAAATACATATGCTCCATTCGCGCAGGATTTAAAATCACCTGGCCTGTATATCGTGGTACTAATTCTATTTCTACACGATGTTTGCCTGTTTTCAAGGATTTATAATAAATACAAACTTTTTCTTTATGATACTCTCTGTGTGCTTCGTTGTATTTTCGCATAGATTTTTGATGATAGGAACAAACCGAAGGTATGGGAATTTCAAGCAATACATAATCCGATTTTTTCTTTACATCGATATCCACCAACAGCGAAACTTTTTCTCCTGCGGTAAGACTATTTATCTCTTCTCCCTGCCTCTTAAAGTAGGTACGTAATTTAAAGTACTCTTCTTTCGCCCTGGGTTTATCATTAAAAAATTTATTGTGCCATCCGGCAAAAACAACCTGATCTCCTTTTTTATGAAGACTTACATGATCAGAAGGTTTTAGTTCCATTGAATATGGGAACTTATCTACATCAATCATCTCCCCGTTACAATCCAACTGAAGTTTGCATTTTTCCTCGCCTTTATTTTTAGATAGTAAGTCAGGTAACAGGTGATTTACTATTAAAGTTGACTCATAGGTATTTCTCCATTTGTTATTGCTTCTTCTTTCATAAAAATACTGACGTATTTTGGGTAACCACTCCTTATAAGAGCCATCATTCTTTAAAATTTCATACATCAATAAGGTTTCCTGAATCTCGCCATAAAAAAGAGACCATGAGGGTTTACCCCAATAATAATTTCCGTACAAGGTTTCCTGCTTACTTTGAATAAATAATGATAAATCTACCGGCATATTAGCCTTTTGCTTTATCAATGTCAGCTTAAGAGAATCTATTCTTTTTAGAGAATATGAGGATATTTCTTTAATCAGGGAAGGATAATCCACCTCTGCTTTCATAACCTGTAGGGTACGAACAATATCCATTTTCATCTTATCATTTACCAAAAACATTTGATTGGATAGCACATACTTCACCTTTTCTTTGTCGTAAGAGACTTTATAGCCTGCCTGCCTGGCGCTTTCTAATGCTTCAACAACATGCGCTGTGATCCACCATTCGGTATTTAAGCCGGACCACCATCCCCAAACGCCTTTATCATTGGTGCTTTTTTGCAGGCGCTGAATTAAAGTATTCACATCTTTTTTGTATTTAAATTCCTTATCCAGATATGCACATATCTTTTCTTCGTTAAGTAGACCCAATAATTTGGATGAGGCCTGCTCGTTGCACAAATGACTATACTTTCGCAGGTGTCTGGTTTCATCCAGCAATATATTCAGTGGATTAGATTCTAAATACAATAAACCATTGGTTGCATTCTTTGGCATGACAAAGGAAATCAAGGTATCACTACTCATCGTAAAAAACTGCCCCTGCGTTTCCAATACACCAGCAGGAACAACAGGTACTTTGCGGTTCTCTCCGTCAAAATATCCATTGTCTCGTTCCAAAGAATAAGTAACAGATAAGGTATCTGTGCCCTCCGCCTGAAGCGATAAAGAATCAACTTTTATTCGACCGATTGTACTATACCAGTTATCTTCTTTAATTGAATCCACCTGATAATGACCAGTTATTTCAATGGAGTCTTCCAAATAATTAATTGACTTTCCGATGATGGTGATTGAATCCCCCTGTGTTAAAAAACGAGGGGTATATAATTGTGCTGATACCGGCTTAAATGCCTTCACTTCAGCCTGTACCTGTCCTGTGCTTTTATTTTTACCTACTGCCAATGCAAAAGTTTTCCAGGCCGTAATATCATCCGGGAAAGTTGTTGTAAAGCTTGCCTCTCCATTTTTATCAGTAACTAAATTAGGTTGCCAGTATGCCATATCCGAAAAGTTACTTCTTAAAGTGTGGGTTGATATAGACTGATATGGAACTTCAATATCATTTAATTGTTTAGCCCCGGGAATTCCTTTTCCACTCTTAGTACTGATTATAACAACCCCATTGGCACCTCGCGATCCATAAATGGCCGTTGCTGAAGCATCTTTTAAAATATTTATCTCTGTAATCAGTGATTTATCTATGTTGCTCATATCAATATCCACAGGCACACCGTCTACAATAATTAAAGGCTTATTACTCTCCTGTAACGAACTCACCCCTCTTATTTTGATGTCAGGAGCACCGGAATGCACAACGTTAACACCTGCCATTCTGCCTTGCAAAGCTTGAGATGTAACTGTACTTACACTACCTGTTAATGATGAACTTCTGGTTGTTCCATAGCCCACGACAACAACCTCATCCAGCCCTGTAACATCAGCAGCCAGGGCTACATTAATTTCTTCGGAATAACTAACAGGAACATATACCGGCTTAAACCCGATAAAAAAATATTGAAGCTCCCACTCTCCCTCTGGTAATTCAATAGAATAATATCCGTCTATGTCAGATATGGTTCCAATATCTGTACCTTTAATCATCACATTTACTCCTGGAAGTCCCATTTCATCCGATTCATCCACTACCCTGCCTTCTATCACTCTTGAGTTGGTATAATCTAGCTGACTTCTTTGGTAAGTTGATCTTATTTCCTTTTCAGCATAATACCGTTGTGTTGCTATACTGCTATAACCATCCTTTTTTAACCACTTGCTTTGAATCAGACTGGTTATTCTTTCAGAGGTATCATCTTTTAGTAAGAAAACTGGTTCCACAACCCTACAGGCACAAATATTATTTGCTTTTACCTCAATAGCTTCCTCCTGAAAGTAAGATCCATCATCCATAGAGAAGAACAAGCGATAATTACCTGCCTTCAGGTCGTAAATTCGCCTGGTTCCCGGAGGATAAATCCTCATAAACAAAGGATCATCATCCTTAAAAATTATAACATTACTTAATGATGTACAACTCTTGTTATTACCCTTAAATTCAAAGGCAATAGTTCCATTACCTCTTTGTGTAGAATAAGGATTGTTATACTGAATATGTTGACTTATCCTTTGCCTCGTCACTTGCTTACTTCTTCTTTCTATTTCTTTTTGAGTAAGCACCTGATCGGTATAGTTTTGAAGAATATGATTATCGCTTAAATGATAAAAAGGCCAAAAACGATCAAAAGTTTTCATCTTTACAAGTCGCTCATCAACAGTATATAAATATGATGGTTCAAATTTAAAATCAGTGCTATACCTGTTGACTCCAATATAGTTGACTGTAGATGTATTAAACGGTCCGGCAATTAACTCACCATTACTTCTGTGGCTCCGATAATAATTTCCAACTGAAGATTGATCTTGAAGTAAATAACGAATATTACCTTGCCGCAGATAATACAAACCACTTGTATTGGGATTGATAAACCGGGCAAAACGAGTCCTGATTAAACGTTTTTCCTCTAAAGTTAACTTAGATGTTCTTTTACTAATCAGAACTTGTTTATTGTCTTTTGTAGGGTCTATCGAAATTAAATTCTTTTTACCGTAACTAAAATATACTGAATCAATGGTGATGTCCTGCTTTGTAGTTCTTAACCTGAGTTTATGATATCCGGCGCCCGCCCAAAAACTAAAAGGGTCTTTTGTAGTGGATAATGAAGAGTACAACAACTTATAATCTAAAAAAATAAAGTGAATCTGTTGTGGCACTCCGTTTACAAATACATATGGAGCAAACTGTGTCACATTATCCTTTGTGTTTATCTCTTCTTTGTGAACACCAATATCGGGTCTGGTAAACTGATAATAGGTAATGGTATCCAGACTCATTATGCTATTCCAATTTGTATAATCTAAAGACTTTTGATATGACTTACCATAATGAATATCCCCCATCATCGTATAATTATTAAACATGGTGCGTGCTTTCATACTCTTGCCATAATAATCAAGCATAGGAGCTGAATACTTAAACTTTTTGCTTAAACCATAAGCTGTTAAATCCACACCTTTTACTGGCCTGTTTTTATAATCGGTAACCTTAACCGTAATATCTGCCGTTTGTCCGGGATAAATTACCTGAGGCTGATCCAATTCAACATGAAGCTGCTTTTTATAAATCGGTATATCATAAGATTGTTGATAAGATTTACCTGCCCACTCATAGTTGAGGCATACAGAACATGCCTTTCCACTTCCCATATGAATTAAAGTATCGAGGTGTTGCGTATATCCATGCATTATTTCCTTATCTTTTTTATATACAAAGAAGTTAAAATAAATACCTCCCGGATTGGACACTGCCAGTTCCAACTTATTGTGATTTCTGTTAGATGAAAGTGAGAGGGATGGCGTATACTCACTTAATTTGAAATTTCGACTAACTCCTGCTGTTTTTACCTTATAAGCAGCAATCTGCTTATCTACAAAAAGTCCATGCGGCAGTTCAATATGCTGACTGCTTAACTTATTTCCATTTTTATCATATCCCTCTACAACAGCCTTCACTTGTTTATCAACATCCAGCTCTTTATAAGAAAACCAAACTGAATCATTGCGTAAATTCAATGATAACTCTTTTTTATTGTGGTAATAATGAACCAGCTTTTGTTTCTGAATTCGTTCGTTATCACTCGTTAAAAAAACAGCCTTCAGGTCATATGAAAAATCAATTTCCGGAAAGATAGAATCTGGTATCTCTATAATTGTTTCTCCAAGCGGATCAAGTGGCTTTTCAATTGTTAAGATAGTATCCGGAATATAGGCCCTGTTGACATATAAATTTGTAAAATTATTTCTTGATTTCAAGGTAAGCTTTACCCTGCCATCAGGAACATTAAGTCCGTTCATATCCTCTCCCTTCAGGTACACAAAAAAAGGCTTGCCCTTCAGCTGTGTATTTTTATCTATCCTCATCTTATAATCAACACTATTTAACTCATAATCTTCATATTTAAACGTCCTTGAAATAACAGTATTCCACCCTCCCTTTTTTAAAGAAATGCGGTAATTTTTATCCAACTTAAGCTGCAATGAATCATGCAATACAAATTCACAGGCATATGCCCCTCGATTGTCAGGAATAATTTCTTTAAGCTTTACATTTTTTTTGTCCACCCGGATAAACGCATCTAATGGCTGATGGGCAATTGGCTTTCCATTGGGCCTAAGAATAAAAGCTTTAAACCGAACCGTATCATCGGGCTTGTACTTGGGCTGACTGAAAACCATATACCCTTCATAGTCCTTATAAAAGGTATTCTCCCACGTATTAACCAGGCCATTCACCCAACCATAAGATCCATACCTAAATATTGAATTATACGCATCCTTAAAAGGCTTGTACACATAATAAGGTAAACCCTGCGGCCTCAATCTGTATACCGACATGATGACATCGTAAGGCAAAAACACCAATAACCTTAGCGGGATATACACATATTTTACAGGCACCGAAAATGCAACCTTTCTGAACTTAACTCCTTTTTTTACATTATTACCGAGATAATGATAGCTTGTAAAATCATTATAAGTCACTTCGAGCCAGCCCCTCTTATTTTTTTTAGCGCTCCTATAAGCTTCTACTTCATCGTTATATTTAACCAAAGTTCCGTCAATCTTTACCTTAGCATTTTTAACCACCATACCGGCACTGTCTGATATTGTCAATAAGAGGTCTGCATAATTATTATGAATCATCACATCAATATCTGCATATGATCGCATCTCAAACTTAAGTTGATTTTGTTGTGCCCATACCAATAAATAATTACCCTGTGGCAATTTGCTATTAAAAACAGAATCATTAGGTACAGAATCAGTCAGGGAATGAAAATAACTCTCATTCACGTCAGCCAATCCCTTACGGTAAATACTCTTTGCTTCCTTAGGCGTTAATTTATAAATATACTTGTAGTAACTATTGGTGCGACTCTGTGGTAAGTCACTGGCTATAATAACGGGTGCAAGGCTACCCAAAAGCACTAGAAAAGTGATGAATCTTTTTAACATGAAAATATGTTTAGGTTATCTTTTACAGGAAGGATGCTAAAATGATATTATTCCATAAAATAAATTCACTTTTTTTGAGAAATACAACAGTATTACATCACAAAACCTCCAACATTCTGTTTATTTGTGTATTTGATAATTTGTTTATTTAATCATTATCAATCTGCACATTGTCAAATTAACACATTAACAAATCGACACACCGATACAACTATCGAACTAAACAATCTTCTATTTCCTCCGCAAACTCACATCGTATCTTAAACAAGCATCACTATGCGGCGGTTTTATTTGAATTGCATACCCGGGGTGGCACTGCGTTTACCCCGGGCTATTGATGTGATACCCCTACGGGGTAGGATTTGCATGAACAGTGATCAGTAATCAGTAATCAGTGATCAGTGATCAGTTAGCATCACGACAACCCGACATCACTAATCTTCAAAACCTGTTTATTCGTTTATTTGATAATTTGTTTAATCGTTTATTATGATTTAACACATTAACAAATCGACAAATCAACACAACGACATACCGATACCACGACACAACTATAAAAACAAAACTAAGGAACGGTTCTAATTATCGTATTGCTAATAAAGAATCGTTCCAAAAATAAATCCCTGTCCTGAAGGGACAGCTCATCCAAGACCAGTACTTTAGTGCTGGGGATAAATAGACAATTAGCACGGTAAGGATTTGCGACATCACTAATCTTCGATACAACTACACCACTAATCTTCAAAACCTGTTTATTCGTTTATTTGATAATTTGTTTAATCGACTAATATATTTTCTCACATCAACAAATTGTCAAATTCACATATCAGCACCCTTAAATAACAACCACCTCCACTCTCCTACGTCGAGCGACTCCTCCTTTAAAATGAGGAGAATTGATGTACTGCTTGCTTATATTCAAATTTCTTCCATACTACTATTTCACGACACAACGACATAATAAAATCTCTAAAACTGTTTATTTGTGTATTTGTTAATTTGTTTATTCGGTCAATATCAAACTACACATTAACAAATTGTCAAATTGTCAAATTAACAAATCAACGTATCGACAATACGAAAAAAAAACGGTCCTCAAAATTTGAAGACCGTTTTACCTTTAAAACATTCTAACTAAACATGCTTATAGGCACCAATATCATCTAAAGTAAAGTTATGAATAAACTCTGCTCTTGAAGTATTTTCCGCCTTACCCATATTTATATAAATCTCTGTTGAGGTTTTAAACTGTTCATCACGCTGGGTGTCTAATAACAATAGGTAGCCCATTACAATATGACCAGCCATCTCCACTAAACGACGAGCGTGGAAATCAACATACTCATTGTCCTTCACATCTACTACCGTTTTAACAGCATGTACATACTCTTCTGTCATGCCGATTAAAGTACGGCGATACCCATGTAATTCAGGACGAAGCTCCATAAGCTCATATTCTCTGATTCTATCTACATATCCGCCGGTAGTAACCCCTCTGATGGCAGCCACTACCTGTAACTGAGTAGTACCCTCGTAAATAGAAGTAATACGGGCGTCACGATAAATTCGTTCAATAGGATAATCCTTCATAAAACCTGATCCACCATGAATCTGTAATGAATCGTAGGCCAACTGGTTACTATACTCACTGGTCAGGCCTTTTAGAAGCGGTGTAAAGAAATCGGCCATCTTTTGGTAACGCTTCATCTCCTTACGTTCTGCAGGCTCAAGCTTACGCTCTTCGCTAATGTGCATATAGGTTTTATATATATCCACCATACGCGATGTTTCATACAACAAGGTGCGCGAAGCATCAAGCTTAGCTTTCATGGTAGATAGCATTTCATATACTGCCGGAAACTGAATGATAGGCTTACCAAACTGCTCACGTTCTTTAGCGTACTCAAGACCTTCGCGATAAGCAGCCTCACAAATACCAATAGACTGTGCCCCAATACCTAATCGGGCACCATTCATCAGAGCCATCACATATTTGATGAGTCCCATCTTACGAGAACCCACCAATTCTGCAGGTGCATTTTTAAATACCAGTTCACAGGTAGGCGATCCTTTGATACCCATTTTATTTTCGATACGACGAACAATCACTGCCTTTTCGTTTCTATCGTAAATAAACATAGATAAACCTCTACCATCCTGCGTTCCTTCTTCCGATCGCGCCAGCACAAGCGACACATGACCATCACCATTGGTGATAAAACGTTTAACACCATTCAAATACCACTTCCCATCTTCCTCGTTGAAAGTTGCTTTTAACTGAACAGCTTGTAAATCGGAACCCGCATCAGGCTCTGTTAAATCCATGGCTGCCGTTTCTCCATTGGAGATACGAGGCAGGAAACGAGATTTCTGATCCTCATCGGCAAATTCATTGATGGTTTCTGCACAATCCTGCAGTCCCCAGATATTTACAAAACCGGCATCCGCTCTCGAAACGATATCGGCAGCCATAATATAAGGCACAATAGGAAAGTTAAGTCCCTCATACTTGCGCGGAAGAGTAATACCCATTAATCCGGCATTGACCAAGGCGTCAAGGTTTTCCTGTGTTCCTTTGGCATATATTACTTCATTATCAACAATTTTAGGACCTTCCTGATCCACACTCTCTGCATTAGGCGCTACGATATCGCCACAAATCTCACCCACAATCTCTAAGACTTTTTCGTAGCTATCCATGGCATCTTCAAAATCCATAGGAGCGTAATCAAATTTATCCTTATCGGTAAAATTACGTTCTTTTAATGCCACTATCTTTTCCATCATAGGGTGAGTAAGATGGAACTTTAAGTCGGGGTTATCTGTAAAAAAATTAGCCATTGCTTTATATTTTTATAGTATCAAGATGTAAGTATCAAGACTAAAGACTGATTTATAAACTTCAAAGCCTTATCTTTCTCTACCTATTCATCTATTACCTAATGATCTATTTAGTATTTTTCTTATAAAGTTTAATCAATTTCGGTACGATATCATTCACATCACCATTAATTACATAATCTGCAATTTTATTTATTGGTGCATTAGAATCGTTGTTGACGGCAATGACCATGGAGGATTCTTCCATACCTGCAGTATGCTGAATTTGCCCTGAGATACCGCAAGCAATATAAAGCTTAGGACGTACAGTAACGCCTGTTTGCCCAATCTGACGTTCATGCTCGGCAAAACCGGCATCAACAGCAGCCCTTGAAGCACCTACCTCAGCACTTAATACATCTGCCAGCTGATACAATTGATTAAACCCTTCTTTGGAGCCCATTCCATAACCACCGGCTATGATGATAGATGAGTTTTTAATATTTACTTTTGATTTTTCCATATGACGCTCAATCACTTTCACCAAAAGATCCTCTGGTTTAAGTACTTTATTGACATCAATGTTTTTTATCCTACCCTTATGGGTCTCAGATAACACTTCCATTTTCATTACACCCTCTCTAACTGTTGCCATCTGAGGACGACAATCCGGGTTAATAATGGTAGCTACAATATTACCTCCAAAAGCCGGTCTTATCTGATATAGTAAATTCTTATAATCCTTACCTGCTTTTTTATCGGTATGATCACCTATTTCCAGAGAGGTACAATCGGCCGTTAAACCACTTTGTAGTGCAGAAGATACTCGAGGTCCAAGGTCACGTCCTAAGGTGGAAGCTCCCAATAAGCAGATCTCCGGCTTTTCTTGTTTAAACAACTCCACAATAATGCTGGTATACGGTAAGGTAGTATACACTTCTAACCTTTCATCATCTCCAACATGTAATATATCTACCCCGTAAGGATAAACTTGTTTTTCAATTCCTTTTATTTGATGCCCCAATGCTACTGCTTCGAGCTTGCAGTTGAGGTCGTTGGCAAGCGATCGCCCTTTTGTAAGCAACTCAAGACTTACATCAGCAACCTTGCCTTCTTCTATTTCGCAAATTACAAATACGTTACCCATTTCTTTTTTAGATTTTTAGACAAAAGATAAAAGACATAAAGGGCCTTTTTTATCTTTAAATAAAACTGATATCGAAACCTTCTAAGGATTACCCTATAGTATGGTTATCGATTAACTCCACAATCAACTCCTCCAATTCTGCTTCGTCATTTGAGATACGCTTTGACTCCTTTGCCTGGAACACCACATTCTCAATTTTCTTTACTTTGGTTGGAGAACCGGACAGACCTAACCATTTGGTATCTGTTTCAATATCACTCACACTCCACTCCTCTATCTTAAGATAAGGACGATCAAGTGTCAAGTCTAAGTAATCTTCACTCTGATCCTGAATTTCGGTAACTGTACGTGCATGCTTGTACTTCATCACAGCTTTTGCGTTTCGCGGACGACAATTAGGTGCAGAAGCATTAACGGTAATCACACAAGGAAAAGGAGTTACCACAGTTTCAACACCTCTTTCTAATCGACGCTTAATCTCAAGTGTACCATTAATTTTTAAATCCAGTTCCTCAGCAAGTTTGGCATGTGGAACACCATACTTATCATCTTCAGCAACAATACCTTCTTTCATTGAAAGAATTTCTTCAGCGTAAGTTACCTGAGGAAGGTTTAATTTTTCTGCCACCTGAGGTCCTACCTGGGCGGTATCTCCATCAATCGCCTGACGACCAGCTATTATAAGGTCAAAATCTTTTATTTTTTTGATGGCACATGAAATGGCATATGAAGTAGCTAAAGTATCAGAGCCGGCAAAAGCTCTATCTGTTAACAAATAGCCCTTGTCGGCTCCTCTATACAATCCTTCGCGAATAACATCGGCTGCCCTGCCCGGTCCCATGGTGAGAATAGTCACCTCCGATCCCGGATATCGATCTTTTAACCGCAGAGCCTGCTCCAATGCATTTAAATCTTCAGGGTTGAAGATAGCCGGTAATGCGGCACGGTTTACCGTTCCATCTGCCTTCATCGCATCTTTTCCAACATTTCTGGTGTCGGGAACCTGCTTGGCAAGGACAATAATTTTAAATCCCATATTTTAACTGATTTTAAGAGTGATAATTTTTTCAAAAGAATGGCTAGCAAATTTAGAAAAACCGCTGTATTTTACAACTTTTTAAGCCATAAATTCATATATATCTATTGCATATTTACTTGTTTTTTACGACATTAAAAAGAAGCTTCCAAATGGTAAGGATCCTTTTATCTATGGTAAAATAAAACACCTTAATACTGTTTTAAAAACCATCTTCTCTACCCCAATACAATCCTGTCAATTTAGAAACAGTCTAATCTTAATCTTTCCTTAATAACAGAACATTATAACTAAACGCATATTTGTTTATCCACAACTATTCAGTAGTAAGACAAAAGTATAAAGACATAAGACCTAAAGACTTGAACCTGGATTATGCATTAGATCTTCGTTATGAACATTGAAAAAGCAACCTGCCTGTCCGGTAGGCAGGTAAAACAAACACTTACTGAAACGAGGCATAGCACTGCTACGGTGAATTGAAGCAAATGAGTTGAACGATTTGTTTTAACCCGAATTCCTAAGACTTTTTGAAAAGTAAAACCGAGTAGCTAACTATTTCAAGTATTTTAGTTCTATCTCGATAAAAATGAGTGTTGGCCGGTTCAATTGGCCCGGGCCGGTAATAGCGCGACGCAGTTGAATGCGGGTGAATAAGGGATGTGTGACGGCAATAGATTCAACAAGGAGGTGGGCTGAAGGATGAATTGAACTTGATTTTTTTGTTTCTTTTTGATCAAGCAAAAAGAAAGCCTGTTTGGCAAAACAATATTAGTTAGATGGATTATGTATTAGAACTTCGTCATGAACATTGAATGCACAATAAAACAAGGCTTTACTGAAACGAGGTATAGCATCGCTCTGGTGAGTTGAAGTGAAGCAACAAAGTGTCTTGTTTTGAAGTGATTTCAATGTGTAATACCTGCCAGCCGGCAGGCTGGGATTTTCTAATGCATAAAGCGGGTTGAAACCTATTTACCTTAACCTGTATTGTACACAGGATAAATTCCATGCCTATTGATTAATACAACAGAACACTATAAATAAATTATCTGCAACAGCTTCATAAGACATTATGTTGTTTTAAGGATCTAACAATGTACTTTTTAAACAAAAGCCCGATACCACACGTTTCCCTACTAACAAATCATTTCGTTTTATGCGTATTGTAATATTCATATGTCTAATCATTTTTTCTGCTATATCGATGGGTGCTCAAAACAAATACAATAAATTAACGCCTGAAGAAGAAAGGGTGATTCTTAAAAAAGGAACCGAAATCCCTTTTACCGGCATCTATAATAACTTTAAACAAAAGGGAACTTTTATATGCAAACAATGTAATGCTCCTTTATATCAATCAAAAGACAAATTTGACTCCCATTGCGGATGGCCAAGTTTTGATGATGAAATTAAAGGAGCTGTTAAAAAGGTTCCGGATGCTGATGGTATGCGGACAGAAATTATATGCAATAACTGCAACGGACATTTAGGTCATGTTTTTTATGGCGAAGGCTTTACCAATAAAAATGTCAGGCATTGTGTAAATTCAATTTCTCTTCAATTTACCCCTACCAATACTAAAGAGATAAACAAAACTGATTCAACCGAAATTAAAAAACCTTAGCTTATACGTTCCTATGCTATGCAATACAATTCTTTAACCCGGATTATCAATGTCGTTTAGTTAAGAAATTCATTTCATGAATTTCTTAAGAATGGGACTTTGTCCCATACCCTACTTCCTTTTT
>NZ_VCHY01000149.1 GCF_005877885.1 Labilibacter sediminis | reverse complement strand
GGTAGATATCCTATTTTTAGTTTTTAGTTCAAATTAATGGATTGTTGAAACTAATGGATTCCACATTAAAAAATTTTAGATAACTTTATGACTTCTTAATTTATAATTTGATTAATTACTATATTTAATGAATTTACCATATATCTCCAATTTTGAGCCCAATCAATAAAAGAACTTCATTTGTGTCAATGTAGAAATAATGTGTCAATTTGGAGTAATCCAAAATATGGTTATTTTGGATTCATTGAGGAAATTTATTTTTTCTTTCAAATTTATGAAATCAGATAAACGAGAAATAATGAAGTATCAATAAAAGTAAAAAAGAAAAACAGTTTTTTTATTCTATCGAGAGAATTATCTACTTGAAAAAGTTGCATTTTAGAATAGAATAAACTACGTCAAAGCCCTAAGATAAATAAATGGGACACCCCTAAAATAAATGAAATTAATGAATCTTCAAATTAACTTTTGAACTCCTTTTTTTATAAAAATGAATCTTTACTAAAAAACTTTTTGATTGAATTGACTTGTTCAATCTCGACGATTGAATATAAATAGGCTATTATTAGTTCGAGCAAGCCGCTATGGTGAAATCGGTAGACACGCTGCTCTTAGGAAGCAGTGCTAGAGCATCTCGGTTCGAGTCCGAGTGGCGGCATGCCATCTTCTAAAAGAGATCCAATAGATCCTATAATAAAAATAAATTAAATTCCCGATTTCTATTTATTAATTAATATTAATTTAGGGAATTCCCTCCCCCTTTTTCATTTTTATGATATTTTCAACTTTAGAGCATATATTTACTCATATTTCCTTTTCGATTGTTTCAATTGTAATTACAATTCATTTGATAACCTTATTGGGCAATGAAATCATAAAACCATATGATTCGTCAGAAAAGGGGATGATAGTTACTTTTTT
>NZ_VCHY01000148.1 GCF_005877885.1 Labilibacter sediminis | reverse complement strand
AATTGGTTTTTTGAATCACCTATGTGAGAGAGAAGTGGGGTCGCTTCGAAGGGAATTATGTGGGCACAATTCCTAAAGCTCTTGCAGAACCAGGTAAAGTGTTTCATGACCATAATGAACACGTCTATGAGGATATGACTTTGTCAGGGAGAGTTCTGTGAGAATTATATTGTTGTCTACGCAAATGGCTGCTCAGTTCAAAGACATCGAGTTCTACTGACGGCTAGGAGACTATGTGTAATTCTTAAGGGAAGGTTCAAAGGGTAACACCTACCTATCCTATGCAGGATTCAACTGTTGGAAATTTCGTATGGAAATTTGATGTGAAGAGATCGATCTCCATTCATGTGGGGGATTGTTGGAATATTAGTTAAAATATATATTTTTATTCATATATTTTTACTAACTTTGGACATAAATATATATATACATAAGTTGTATATATTATGAACTCTAAGTGGGTTCGTGTTCTCCTCCGTGAGAGCTTCGAAACGATATATAATATGTCCAAAACGGAGTATGTGTGAATGAGATATCGACACTCAAGGATGGGTGTTTGAGAATGAGCTTTAGCAAGTAAAGTGGGTGTGGGAACTTGTCCCACATTGGTAGAAAGACCAAACTCAAGTGAGTTTATAAGCTTGAGTGCATTATATGCTTACAAGCTTCTATGCATGGTTTTACTACAACTCCTACACGCGCGCAGGGGGGGTGCAAATCATGGAGTTTGGGCTAAATTAGCTCGACTCATGTGTGGGCGCGTCCTGCGGACACGAATGCCGCTCCGAAAACCAGGCGAGTGCAAGATTTGGGTGTTGCTGATTATTCCGAATTCTGCTGCAACTTGCGCTTGCGGAATTCCAACCTGCGGTTACTTGGAGAAGAAGTATAAAACTAAAGATAAGCATGTTGCTAAATTCTTGGAA
>NZ_VCHY01000147.1 GCF_005877885.1 Labilibacter sediminis | reverse complement strand
GTGTGATTGTGCTAAGCCTAAACAATTTTCTAAAACTGATGCTGAACAACGTGCTGAGAATATCTTAGCACGTAAACTTGTTAAGAAATTTGATTATAGGGATATGAATGAGAAAATAAAATATGCTCCAATGCCTGTTGGAAATAAATATGTTAGAACTAGGCAGACCTCTCAGCTTGGAACTTCTACTTCATATGGACCAGCACCAATTCCAACTCAATCTGTGTAACGCCCGGTTTCCGTACAAGGTATGCCCAAAAATTTTCATTTATAAATCCACAATAATAATTGGCATACGTCATACCACACGACATTATAAGTAATATCAACACAAATAATAATAAAGATCCCACGGATCAGCCGGGTCATTACAATTAATCATTACATAATCAAAATGTAACTAACTAAGCAGCATCTATGAGACCTATCTCTCAGCAATAGTCCCAGCCCAGCTAGTACCTGCACAGACATAGACATAGCAGACACTGTAAGCTATAAAGCTTAGCGAGTAATCCACACACATTCACAAGGCATATATACATATAATCATAATCAATACATATATGTGTATCACAACTTATCTCATGTCTATGCTTATCAATTAATTGATCCCACAACTAACAGCATACGTCTCCCAGAGACCCAACGACATTATGGCTAACTACCATCATTTCCAAAATCCAATTATAATATGGCTAACTGCCATCGTCTCCCAGAGACCCTGTAATATCTGGGCTAACTGCCCACGTCTCCCAGAGATTCTATCATATCAGGGCTAACTGCCCACGTCTCCCAGAGACCCCCAAAATATTCCCACTTATAGTGTATTTCAGACTAACAGTACAACTTTCCCGCAGTTCCCAACTCTATTACCAATGATAATAATTATACTACTACCACATTCGTCGTACAAATTAATAAAAATCATCATCTC
>NZ_VCHY01000146.1 GCF_005877885.1 Labilibacter sediminis | reverse complement strand
AAACTACAGTTTATACCATTTTCACTCACAAGTGATGATACGATTTATACTTAGGTTTTTGAGATGAAATCTCCAATAATGAACTAAGTATGGCGAAACAGTTTTCAAATGGTTTTAGGGATGATAAAACTACAACGTTTTAAGAAAATAACGGTTTTTCTTACATTGAATATCAAACATGTCTTTACAAGGAAAATGGTAAATCTTTCCACTTAACGATCTTATGAACTCACCAACATTATATGTTGACGCTCTCTTTTCAAAACTCTTGTATTTCTCAGGTACTCAGTAAGACCAGTTAATGTGGTATTTTGAAGCGGACAGTTTATGTACTGCTTATCTTTTGTATTCATGTTGTACTTGATTTGAAACAATTAACGTTTGAAACGATGTAACTTATCAAATATTTATGCATGAATGGATGTTTATGTACTAGTTCATACACTGTGGTTGTGATACTTTCAATTTAGTCATCCACCCCGAAACGATTCCGCCATCGTGGTTTTGGGGTGTGACAGATTGGTATCAGAGCCTAGGTTTATAGCGAACTAAGTATATTCTTCCACCGAAGAATTTTTACAACTATAAACCACTAAGGGCTAAAACTCTGGTTAAGGAAAATAACCTACAATAATACTTTTAGAATATAAAAGATATTCCTAATAAAAGTATTTATACTATACAAGACAGTAACAAGTATCACAACAAGTAAAGAAACAGATAAACTGAATCGAACACTATGATTAGACTTGGAATATTATGTTGTCAAATCACGGAAGGACGTAGCCTGATCAACTACGTTTGTCTAAGGTTTGACCGACATATGACTAAGTGCTACCATAGGGAAAACAACAAATCGGAATTCGAAGAGCCCCACATAAACACTTTAAATAGGCACGTTGATAAAAGACGTAAATACTTTAGTAGTATTTAATCAACACATTAG
>NZ_VCHY01000145.1 GCF_005877885.1 Labilibacter sediminis | reverse complement strand
AACGGTGGTGGGTGGTGGCGGTAGGCGGTGGCAGTGGCGGTGGGTGGTAGTGGCGGTGGCGATGGCAACGGTGGTAGGTGGCGGTGGTGGTTGGTGGCGGTGGCGGGTGGTGGTGGTGGTGGTACATGGTAGGGGTAGGTGGTGGTGGCGGTAGGTTGTGGGTGGTGGTGATGGAGGTAGTAGTGATGACTGGTGAGGGTAAAATGGTAATACACCACTTTCCAATGAGTGAAGGAATTCAATTCCATCAATATTTGGAAGGATTCTACTTTCCTTTACTTGGTGGAAAGTTTTAGTCATTTAGGATTCCAATTCCATCTCCAATGTTGAACCAAACGCAGGATTCTGGCGGAATTGGATTCCAATTCCACCAGAATCCTAAGGATTCCAGCGAACCAAACGCCCCCTTAGGCTATGTTTGGCACGCCACATCTAGCTTATAAGTTTGCTGTTTTTTGAGTTTCTTGTTTTTTTGCTATCATGTTTGGCAAGCCAAAAACTAGCTGAAAATCTAGCTTATAAACTAGTGTTTCAAAACGTTACTTAGAGTAACGTTTCAAGTAGCTTTTTAGATTATTCCAAATATACCCTTTATTAATTAATTAAAAAAATTTATATTTCCCTTTCTTTTGTATATTTATTGAAAATAATATTTACTAAAAATATAAAGTATTTAATGGTGGTTAGTTTTTCTTGATCTTTTTTTGTTGAAGTTTAATTTACTTAACACTGTTAATGATTATGTTATTTAGTTATTACTTATATTATAATATACAACATATAAAAACCTTCGTTTTCTTAACACTATCAAGAGTCATGACAAAATAGCACTATGTTCGATCATGACTTTAATAAACATTATTTATTAAAAAATCATTTGATATAGAAATTTATTAAATACTATTTAACAATTTATTTTTTAAATACTTGTATTATTAATTTACTG
>NZ_VCHY01000144.1 GCF_005877885.1 Labilibacter sediminis | reverse complement strand
TAAGGATTTGGTATTATGCATCCCAAATGGTCATTGAAAACACAAACGGCTTGCACAGATTATAGATCTACCATATTATTAAAATCATTGATTATTGGTCAATCTAATGCAATCATTCAATAACATTCACCCTATTGGTTTAGGTGTGAATTATGAATGTAACAATACTTAAGACTTCTAAATCACACAAGGTTCTTCAAACAAACATTCATAGATAAATTAGATACTAGTTTTAAACTAAAGATTGTCATTCAATCAAATCATAACCATTGAATTGTTTACATCATCAGGGAAAGTAAATAGAACTACTCTAGCATATTGAAATCGAGATCATCAAGTTCATGAAGGTTAAACATGTTAACAATCACTTGCTTAGATCCAAGAAATATGAAATAGAACTTTCAACCTATTGCCCTCTAAAAGAAATAAGATCAGAGAATATTGGCCAACAGAAAATAAAAGCCAGGGCAGCTAATTTTCGGAACTGAGGTTGGTATTTATAGGGAAATCTGAAATTAGGGCACCCTGAGGCCCACGCTGCGCGTCCTTGATGTGCGCGGCGCGGCGGCGCTCCACGCGGCGCGTGCTTCTTCTTCACGCAATGCGTGAGGGTTTATCCTTCGATTGATCTTCAAATTCAAATTATCCTTATCCTTCTCATCCGGAACTCTTTCATGTTTATCCACTCCACGCAGCGCGTGCATGTAGTGCGCGGCGCGTGGCCTTCAGTATTTTACTCTTTCAGCTGCTTCAGCAAATAATCTTCATTTCTTGGTCCTTTTTCTTCCTTTTTCACTTTCTCCTCATTTTAGCTGCATATTTCATAAACAAAGATAATAAGTACCTTTTGTTCACATAATCATCATAATCTGAGCTAAATCACTAAGATATCGCCATAAATAATCGTTACAATTGTGCGATATCAAAGTACCCCACACTTATCGTTT
>NZ_VCHY01000143.1 GCF_005877885.1 Labilibacter sediminis | reverse complement strand
TTTTATTTTAGTCCCAAGCTTATTAGAGTTGTTTTTACTTGCTGTTTTGAGAGTCTAAAGTTGACTGGCCGCAAGGCCATCAATCTTTCTTAGTATTTTCTATCAGGGTAGATTTATGTTATGATTTCTAGTTATTTCTGTTGGACCAAGATTTGTACTTGAAGTTTATGATTTGAATCTATTTAGAGTTTTTGTCTATGAAAACCTTTTCACAATTGTTTTAATGTCAATTGCATCTTTTGGTTTTATCAATGGTTTTTGGATTGTTTAGTTTATCAAGATTGTTTGTTCTTAGACCCTTGTGTTTGTAAGGAGTTATGCTAATTGATCTACATCTGCTTCTGATCTTGACCAATGAGACTGGAGTGGGTAAAGCATGTTTCTCTAAAGTTGACCAACGATTGCATGGCTGTGGGGATGAGATCCTTCAGGCTAGATCGCTGTCATATAAACTTTCATTCGCAAGAGAATTTGTTTAGAGACCTTTGAATGGATTCTGCTATACCATGACCAATGTGGATAGATGTAGATTGAATCTGTCTTGGTATGATTTTGTTATAGAATAATGAGTGCTTTGTGTGTTAAACCAATAACCACTAGAGTATCTTGTGTTCACATGTGATAGTTGCATATTGTCAGCCATTAAGAAGTCGCCGATTGATAGGTGTCATGAGTAACACGCTTGCGTCGAACGTTGACAATGATTATCACTTGAATAGAGTCGGTGAATGATTTAATAATCATGATGAACCAAAGTTATTAGTTAAGTTAGATCTGGATTTGTACCGATAGAGAATTGCCATGCAATTGATTGTCTTGTTGGTTTGCTTGTCTTGGCTCTTGATTTGTTTTGTTGGATTTAATTACTTGTTTTGATTATTTATTTTATTTACAGTTTTGCAAGTTTAACTAGTAATTAATGTTACATTGTTAGTACACTACTCATTTC
>NZ_VCHY01000142.1 GCF_005877885.1 Labilibacter sediminis | reverse complement strand
GTAGCCGCGGTGGTTCGAACTGCTTTTGAAGAGTACCGCAAAGAAGATCAAACAAAAGGGAAAGAGAAAGTAACAGAGATAACTACTAGCAGTAAACCGGTATTGTTTAAGACATTTAAGTCAAATGGTGCAACGGAGTTTACGGGCCTAGCTGATCCTACAGAGGCTTTGATATGGGTGGAGAACACCGAAAAAGTGTTTCGCATTTCTCATGTAAATGAGGATGATAAGAGTGTGTATGCTGCTGCCCTATTTACTAAGAAAGCTTTAACATGGTGGAACAACATTTATAATACTCTCATTGGTGATGAGAAAGATAAGATGCCATGGGAGACGTTCAGGGCTCGTTTCCTTGAGCAATACTGCCCGAGAGATTTAAGACGAAGATTGGAGAAAGAGTTTCTAGGGATCAAGCAAGGTGATATGTCGGTAGATGAGTATGAGACTATGTTCAATCAAAAAGCTCAATTTGCTACTAAGCATGTGTCTACCGAGGAAGATAAGATAGAGATGTTTGTTGATGGTCTCCGGTTTGAGATCAAAGATTTTGTGGTTAACCGTGACATTCTCTCATTTGCAAAAGCGGTGGAATATGCTCGAAAGCGTGAGTATGACCTGAGTTTACGTGGCGTTGCTACTCCTACCCCTAAACGCCAACGTGTTGAACAAACCGCGTCCAACCCAACTTTTCAATCAAGTCGTTTTTATTCTAATCGAAAAATTCAATCTCATGGTGGATCTCGTGCCCGACCCCAATCTCAGTCTTACTCTATTCAGGTATATCGAATATACTTGAAAATAATGATAGTATGTATGAATTATGAAATTAATTGTGAAACTTGTAAACTCTATTCAGTCGGATGCTCCTCGAAATTGCCAACGTTGTGGTAAGAATCATAAGGGCAAATGTGAAGCTAGTCGAGGACCAATCAAATGTTCCGGTTGTGGCGAAA
>NZ_VCHY01000141.1 GCF_005877885.1 Labilibacter sediminis | reverse complement strand
GGGGACCTTACAATGGATTTGATTTTCTCTCGATCTATCCTACAAACATATCAAGAAAAACAATAATGGGCGGGTCCTTAGATTTATTTGTGACCTTTGAGGAGCCGTATGAGATGAAAATCTCATGTACGGTTCTGGAATAGGGATGGGAACAGTGATGTTATCATCCACTATGATTATCTAACAGTTTAAGTACAGTTGATATAGTTGAAGCGCAGTCAAAATACGGTTTTTGGGGATGGAATTTATGGCGTCAACCTATAGGCTTTCTAGTTTTTCTAATTTCTTCCCTAGCCGAGTGTGAAAGATTACCCTTTGATTTACCAGAAGCAGAAGAAGAATTGGTAGCAGGTTATCAAACCGAATATTCAGGTATCAAATTTGGTTTATTTTACGTTGCTTCGTATCTGAATTTACTAGTTTCTTCATTATTTGTAACGGTTCTTTACTTAGGGGGTTGGAATCTTTCTCTTCCATACATAGCCCTTCCTTCTTTTTTTGAAATAAATAAAGCGGGTAGAGTCTTTGGAACAATAATTGGTATCTTTATTACATTAGCTAAAACTTATTTGTTCTTATTCATTCCTATCACAACAAGATGGACTTTACCAAGGCTAAGAATGGACCAACTATTAAATCTTGGGTGGAAATTTCTTTTACCCATTTCTCTAGGCAATCTATTATTAACAACTTCTTCCCAACTTCTTTCACTGTAAAGGAATACGATATTATATCTTCACGATTTGTCTCAAACAAGAACAAGAGAAAGAAACAAAATAAGCATAAAAATTTTTATAGATATTCACGATATGTTCTCTATGGTAACTGAGTTCATGAATTATGGTCAACAAACAGTACGAGCTGCAAGGTACATCGGTCAAGGTTTCATGATTACCTTATCACATACGAGTCGTTTACCTGTAACTATTCAATATCCCTACGAAAAGTTGATTAC
>NZ_VCHY01000140.1 GCF_005877885.1 Labilibacter sediminis | reverse complement strand
AAAATTGTTTATCAATTGATATTTGTAATAGATAGATGGGATAAGGATTTTTGTTGATAACTGTAAAACTGACCTAGAAAGGAATTTGAGAATTCTTCTGATATGGAATCGTAGTCTAAATAGAATCATGATCTAAAGATATCCATTAACCATAGTCTACAAAATCAAAATATAGACCCCTCGCTCAGTTGATTCATTAGAATTTATAATTTATTGATTTAATCTGGTCGGTATCGTATAAATAGAGAATTCAGAAAAAGAAGAGAACATTGTTTTTGCAAACATTAATAGAATTTTTTGAACAGTTTTTGTAAGAAAACAATTTTCTCTTTATCCCCCCAGCCTAGAAGGAAAGATCCTGCTTTTACTATGATGAAAAGTTTTCGATTTTGATCGCTTTATAGTTAGAATTGATTGGTTGTACCTACCCCAATAATCTAGAATGATTCACTATTCACTCGATTTTAGGTTTTTGGGTCATAATCATTATGTAGGAGAGATGGCCGAGTGGTTGAAGGCGTAGCATTGGAACTGCTATGTAGGCTTTTGCTTACCGAGGGTTCGAATCCCTCTCTTTCCGTACCTTCACCTAATTCATCGATCTTACTAACCACAATAGATCAAATAGCAATGGATACGACTATTCCAACAGTTAGACCTTTTTTTGATATGGATTCTCTATTCCTAATGGCTGTGGTACGGAAAATACTGTGAAAGAAAAGAGTAGAGTAGACAAGGAATGAAAATCTCCCTCTCGGTCTATGATACCTAAATGGAAGAAAAATCCGGATCAAACCCTTAATTTATCTTAACCTTAGGTTAATTTACTTCGCCGAAAGGGGAGCAAAATGGGTCGAACCCTTATGCTTATTAGTGTTGATTTTATTTTTGTTAGGTTTAAGTCTGACGAGAATAATATTCTACAACTAGCAATTCATTTATTTTCAAACCGACCCATT
>NZ_VCHY01000014.1 GCF_005877885.1 Labilibacter sediminis | reverse complement strand
AAATAAAAAAAGCCCGCATTCGTTTATGCGAGCTTTTCAATCTTTAACCAAACCTAACCCTAAACTATGAGTTTAAGAGTAGCAATATATTAAATATTTGCCATAATTAAAATCTATCCTATATTTAAATATAACAATGATATTGACGTTACGATAAAGTATGGTTTGGGAATTAGGTAAGGAGTAGCATTGGGTATGTTACTCCTTTTTTTTGAAATCAATAATTTACCTCGACTAAGTATCATGATATAAACAATATTACCTTGAACCACTATCTCACTAGTCACTAACTCTTTATTTCTACAATAATATTAAAAACATCTTAATTACAACCATCAAACCTTAATCGTAACAGGCAATTACCACCATATACGATTACCTTCACTATCAATAGTAAAAGGTCTTTCTTTGCCCCAACTATATTCTGGTACCATAAGATAAAGAGCATTTTTGGGCACATCATTGAACAATAATATATTAGTATTGCTGTACACCTTTCTCTTTAACGATATCCATTTATTATCCCAATATTTTAATACGTACTTTTTATTAGGTCTATAAATAAGATAACCATCTTCCTGCATCATATTAAATGAACATTTTTTCTCAGAGGGTGAATAAAACTTCTTATTACCATTTTTATCCAATGAAAAGGGGGCTCCAACAGGATAATACATCCCATTTTTGAACTTTTGAGGAAGGTATACAACTCCTAATCCCATTTTTTCAAAAACAACAGTAGTATCTTTTGAAACTAGTTCACCACAAACAGGTTTCCACTTAAGATAATTTAATACACATAAATAAACAACATCTCCCGGCTGTGCCTTTGGTAACTTAAGCTTTAGATCCATTGTTTCTACATATTTATCTGTAACGATTAGGTAATCACCAATTTTCCAATGGTCAAACTTTTTTAGTTCATTTGTGCTTTATTGTGATAATAACCTTATCCTTCTCCCCTATTATTTGCATAGCCGTCAGGTAAGCATTCCACTATTTCTTGGCTTATTAAAAACCATTTTGAGATACAACTTGAATAAAAAATCCATCTATTCAATTTCATAATTGCTATATCTAAATCATAGCACAAAGCTAAATTCTTTACAAGGATTTGGGGCGTAATTTTGTACCGAAAACAATGCAAAAAAATCTTATCTGTCTAAGATGTACTTGAGCAGTACAAACCTAACCAACAAACTACATCTCTCTTAAAACAAATCCTCCAAATAACTAATTGTCAGACCAAAACAAGTCTCCACAATAAAGTCAGGACTACAAACTAACCACCAACAAGTACTGACTTTTAAGTTGAGGCAACTCTCATATAGTGATCGCATACATTTGAATAGATTAAAAAATCAATTTAAAACTAAATAAAAATGTATACGAAAAAACTCAAACTTCTTGGCTTGTTTGTTTTCGCTTTTCTGACGGCAGCTTTCGGTCAGGAAAATGAAAAAATCAAAATCCAGGAATTATTAAACCATGCTCTGGAAAACAGCTTTGACGTAAAAGAAGCAAAACTTAATATTAAAAAGTCGCATGAGCTAAAAAAAGAAGTACTTGCTGATGGTTTGCCACAAATTACCGGTAAGGCAAAATACGAAACCTATTTCGATCAGCCTGTAATGATTCTCCCGGGAAGTCTGATGGCTGGAATGATGCCTCCAACAGGCGGGGATGGAACAGGAGGAGCAACCGGCCCAACAGCAGGAGCTGCAATGGATCCTTCTGCTGCGGCAATGACTGGAGCTGCGGAGGATATAATTGCACCCTATGGAAAGGCTCACAACATGGATTTGGGCCTTCAGGCTTCTCAGCTATTGTTTTCTATGCAATATATAAATGGAGTACGAACAGCTAACAAAGCAGTTGAACTTTACGAGTTGCAATCTATTAATACTGAAACTGAGTTAATCTATGCTATTTATAGCAACTATTACAACCTACTATCGATATATAAAAATTTAGATATCGTTGATGAACATATACGTTCGTTGACGCAATTACGACAGATTACAGAATCTTTGGTTAATGCAGATTTAGCCTTACGTACAGATCTTAGCCGAATAGATGTTAATCTTTCCAACCTGGAAACTGCTAAACAAAAGGCAACAGCAGGAATAATTATCCAAACAAATAACTTAAAGATGTTAGCTGGCTATTCCAAGGAGCAATTCATAGAAATTGATGCTTCCAATGTTGATTCGTTATACAACCTTAATAATATTCGTTTAACACACAATCCTAATTTTAATGATTTAGTCAATAATCGTATTGAAGTTAAGTTATTAAACAAGAATGTTGAACTAAACGACCTGCAAATAAAAACAGAACAAGGTGCATATGCTCCTGTAATTGCAGCTTATGGTTCTTATATGAAAATGGCACAGGAAGATAATTTCAATTTTGCTTCAAGTGATGCCACATTTAGAAATGTAAGCTTAGCCGGTATAACCATGGAGATTCCAATTTTTACCGGTCGTAAAAACAATGCTAAGGTTAAACAAGCCAAATTAAATAAACAGATCTCTATCAATCAGCGTGAAAAGACAGTTGAAGGTTTAAATGTTGAATATCTAAACTCTATCAATGAATACGAAATTAGTCTATCAAACTGTCAGGCTCAAAAGAAAAATATTGAATTGGCAGAAGAAGTTTTAAATCAATTTCAATTAAAATACAAAGAGGGACTCTCTGGTTTAACAGATGTATTGCTTGCTGAAACAGAATTAATGACCTCCAGAGGTAACTACATTGAGAATATGACCTACTTCAGACAAGCAGAAATAAAATTATTAAAAGCCAAAGGCACACTACAGTTGCTAATTAATCAATAAAATAAACAATCATGAAAAATAAAACAGTTCGAGTATTATTCTCTATCATAACAGTTATAGCCATTGCCATATTTTTGTTTTTACAATTAGAAAGTAATAAGGCTGAAATAAAAAAAGTAACCGAAATAGCTAACATTAAAGGACGATTTGTACCTGTACGTACACAAGTGATTGAATTAAACACCATGGATGACAAAGTAAAATCCAATGGCTTTATCAGACCTTACATCGACCTTTATGTTATTTCTGAAACACAAGGGCAAATAATTCAGGTGTATAAAGAAAAGGGAGATCTTGTTAAGAAAGGTGACATCATAGCAGAGGTTGACTCGGAATTATTACAGGCACAACTGGAAGCAACTGAAGCAGCCATAGCGCAGCTGGAAAAAGATGAAGCACGATTCTTAAAGCTAGAATCACAAAATGCAGTTACGCGCCGCGATTTAGAAAACATTCAGCTTAACTTAAAAACCAATCGGGCCAAGTTAGTCACTGCCCGAAGACAATTGGCAGATACTAAAATTAAAGCACCTGTAAGTGGTGTAATTAATGATGATTTTATTGAGATAGGTCAATTTGTTGGTGGCGGAGGTAAAATTTGCAATATCGTAGATATTAACAAATTAAAGCTAACCATCAAAATAACGGAGGAAAACCTTCAAGCCACAAAAACAGGCCAAAAAGCAATAGTAACTTCTTCTGTATATCCGAAAGAAGAGTTTTCTGCCAATGTGGTAAGCATTGCTGATAAAGCAGGAATGGGAAATAATTTTGATGTTGAGTTAGTTATGAACAACAACCACAACATTCAACTAAAAGCAGGACAATATGTTGACGTTGAATTAGTAAAACCTTCATCATCTTCCAACATATATATACCCCGAAAAACGATTAATGGCTCGTTAAAAAATGCAACTGTTTATATTATTGAACACAACAAAGCCATTGAAAAGCAAATTATAACCGGTAAAGTTATTGATGATATGGTTGAAGTACTACAAGGGCTTAACCAGGGAGATGAAATTGTAACTGCAGGCAATTATAACCTATACAATGGGGCAACAGTGAAAGTAATTATTTAAACGCTTCAAAAGAACTGTAAAAGATGAAACGACCATGATAATCCCGAAACTTCGGGAATCACACACGAAGATAGCCTGCTCCCAACTAGTTTCGGAGATTATCTTTCGGGAGTTCCATCTGGCCATTAAAAAGTAAAATTTAAACAGATGAAAATAACTAGTATATCAATAAAAAGAAGCACTGTACCCATCGTGATGTTTACCATCCTGATGTTAATGGGTACCTTCTTTGCAACAAAGATTAAATATGCATTACTTCCGGAAATTACAACAGCCACTATTGTGGTTTCAACCGTGTACCCCGGCGCCGGGCCTGATGAAGTTGAAAAATCAGTAACTATTCCTATAGAAGACGCAGTAGCAACCGTTGAAAATATAGAATACATCGACTCCAAGTCAATGGAAAACTTATCCTTATTAAAGATAGGTCTTACCTTTGATGCCGATGTTGATTTATCTGTACAAAACACCAAGCAAAAGATTGATCAGATACTAAAAGATTTGCCGGAGGATATTTATACACCATCCGTGATGCAATATGATTTGAGCGCCTTGCCGATCTTGATTGCAGGTGCCAATTCAAACTTATCAGAGGCTGATTTTTTTGATCTGATGAATGACAAGGTAAAGCCGGCATTAGCCAACATTAAAGGTGTTGCTACCATCGATCTGATTGGAGGTTTAAAACGTGAGATTAAAGTTTCATTAAATCCCAGTAAACTGGAAGCTTACAATGTGAATGTGCTAAACCTAATGCAAGCCATTGGTTATGCAAATATGGAATTTCCTACCGGAAAACTAAAAACCGCTAACAATGAAATCACCATTCGTTTATCTGGTAAATTCAAAAGCATTGACGAACTACGTAATGTAATTATTGGCGGTGCAATGGATGGTACCGTTATAAAATTAAAAGACGTAGCTGATGTGTACGATGGCATTGCAGATCCAGAAAAAATAACTCGTATTAATGGTTTGGAAACTATTGGGATTGAAGTTAGTAAGCAAAAGGATGCAAACTCAGTGGAAATAGCGGCTGCTATTAAGGCTAAATTTGCTGAACTTGAAGAAAATTACATAAACTATGACCTGAGCTTTAAAATAGCAGATGACCAAAGCAGATTTACACTTGAAGCTGCAAATGCGGTAAAACACGACCTTGTGATTGCCATTATTCTGGTTTCCGCCATTATGTTGTTCTTCTTGCAGAGTTTGCGAAACTCTATATTTGTATTGGTTGCCATACCTGCATCTTTGATTTCTACATTTACAGCCATGTACCTGTTTGGCTTCTCGTTTGACCTAATCAGTTTAACATCTCTGTCATTGGTGGTAGGTTCGTTGGTGGACGACGCCATTGTAGTTATCGAAAACATCTACCGACATATGGAGATGGGTAAAAATCGAATACAAGCTTCTTTCATCGCAGTTAAAGAACTAGGTGTTACTGTAACTGCTATTACTCTTGTACTGGTTGCTGTGTTCCTGCCAATTGCTTTTGTTACAGGTGTGGTTGGTGATATCCTGAGAGAATATGCTGTTACCATAGTTGTTTCAATGCTCTTGAGTTTACTGGTATCCTTTACCCTGGTGCCGTTTATGACATCACGCTATGCAATATTGGCTAAGCCCAAAGACAATATGATGGGTAAAATTCTTAAGTCTTTTGAGCGTTTCCTCGACAAACTTAACAATGCCACATTAATAGGTATGCATTGGGCATTAAGGCACAAAATAGTAACTATACTTATTACCATTGTAGCTTTTATTGGGTCATTGGGTCTTATTCCTGCAGGATATGTAGGGGCTGAATTTGCTGCTGCCGGTGATCGAGGTTCATTTATTCTTCGCCTGGAATTCCCGCATGATATCAGCTTAAAGGAAAACAACCGTATTTCTCGCGAGGTGGAAGATTACCTGATGGCTCAACCTGAAATCGATTTAGTGTACACAACCATAGGTAAAAAGAGTGGAACAATAACCACTACCACAACTCCTTATTACACTGAATTTAGTGTTAATATGGTACCCAGAGATCAGCGTGATGTATCTTCTAACATTTATGCAAAGAAAGTTAAAGCCAAGTTACAGGAACGCATTATTGGACCAAAAATTAAAGCGGTAGCAGTTAACATCATGGGAAATGAGGATACTCCTCTTCAGTTTTATATCACCGGCAATGAGCTTGATAGCGTAATGGTTTATGCAGATAATGTATTAACTGCGTTGAAAAGCATTAACGGAACAACAGAAGCTGAGTTATCGATCGATGCTGCTAACCCGGAGTACAATATCGAAGTAGATCGCGACAAGATGAGTAAACTCGGCTTAAGCCTGGGCGAAGTAGGTAGTGTATTACGTACAGCCTTTGCCGGAAATATCGATAATAAATACCGCGATGGAGAAAACGAGTATGACATTAACATTCAGTTTGATCAGGTGAAACGCAAAACAAAGCATGATCTTGAGTCTGTATCATTTATTTCATCCCAAACAAACGAAAAAATACGCTTAAGCCAATTTACCAGTATTGAAGAGTCAACTGGCCCTTCGGTATTGGAACGCTATAATAGAAATGCTTCCGCAATGATTACCAGTCAGCTTATTGGTGCTTCACAAGCAACGGTACAAGCCCAGTTTGAAGAAAAGCTTAAAACTATTCCCAAACCACAAGGAACGCAATTGGAATATTCTGCAATGACTAAGATGATGACGGACTCGTTTAAAGATTTAGGCTTAGCATTTTTAGCGGCTATTTTATTCGTTTACCTGATTATGGTGGTTCTTTACAACAGTTGGATCGATCCATTTGTTGTAATGTTCTCTATACCTTTGGCTATTATTGGTGCCTTTTTGGCATTAGCCTTGTCAATGCAAACTTTAAATATCTTCTCTATACTTGGTATTATCATGTTGGTTGGACTAGTCGCCAAAAATGCTATTCTGGTGGTTGACTTTGCGAACGAACTTCGCACCGAGGGTAAAGAGTTGTTAGAAGCCATAAGCGAAGCTGTTAGATTACGTTTCAGACCTATTATTATGACTAACGTATCGATGATTATAGGCCTGTTCCCATTAGCCTTTTCTCAAAGTGAAGGAGCTGAATGGAAGAACGGTATTGGCTGGACTTTAATTGGCGGTTTGACAGTTTCAATGTTCTTATCCATGATAATAGTGCCAATGATCTATTATTCTTTTAAACGATTACAACAAAAATTCGAAAACAAGAACAAGGTTTCATACGATATTATCGATGAATAGTTTTTGCTAGTTATTCCCTATCTGTCCCTGTCATTCCATTTAGAATGCAGGGACATTTATAATCCACATATCTTATACACATGATTTCAAAAATTTTCCTCCTACTCATTCTTCCACTCTTCACCACAAGCGAACCCACTGAAAAGCAATCAAATATTAACTTAGAAATTTCAAACATTCAAGATAGTAAAGGGCAACTGGTAGTGTCTATTTACAGTGCTAAAGATCAGTTTCCCAAAGCGCCTTTTAAGGTTTTGAATATACCTAAACAAGCTAATTCAAAAGTGACTAAAGCCAGCTTTTATCTGGAAGAAGGCCATTATGCCATTGTTATTTTAAACGATGTAAACAGTAATGGAGAAATGGATTATCGCTTAGGCATTTACCCTAAAGAAGCATTTGGATTCTCTAACAATGCTACAGTAAGCGGCTTTAAGAGCCCCTCATTCGAAGATTGTTTATTTAAGGTTCAGAAAGATGAAACGGTTAATGTGGCCATATCCTTAAATAAGATCTAATAACATTCGGGTAGTCCTGGTAATTAACAGGATTGCTATGCACTCTATATGAACAACTTGAAATTCGATTATCAAAAAAAGCAAAGAACAACCACCAATGATCTACAGGAAAAAATTGAAGACGCACATTTATTTATTTACCATCTTGCTTACTTTTTTAAATTCACACTTAATACAAGCACAAACTGATTCAGTTCAATATAAAAGGCTGACTTCTTTTCCTGTGCTAACATTCAACAATTTTGGATATGTCAAGTCTGGTTATCAAACACCTTTGGGCAGTGGAAACATCAAAATGTCAGAGTTTAACACATCGTTTCAGCTAGCCTATAAACTAAAAGAGAAGAAACTATACTTATTCAACAAAATACTTTTGGGACAATTTAATTTCAGTAATGAGTTTAACGACACGAAAATGGATGAACGCTTTAGTTCCGTGGCCATCAGTACCGGACTAATAGTGGCATTGAAAAACAGATGGAAACTGATTAGCGTTGTTACACCTACCCTGGCAAGTGATTTTGAAAAAAAAGTAAGTAGTGATGATTTCCTAACACAAGCATCTGTTATAGCAGCGAAGAGAACTAGTCCATTTTGTGAATATGGATTTGGTTTGGCACTTACTACTCGCTTCGGACGCGAACTGCTTATTCCGTTAGCTACTTTAACCTACAAAAAAAACAATTGGACTACTCTGATGATACTTCCAGCCTACCTGTCTCAATATTACGAAATAAACAATACTAAGATTGGCCTTAAGATGTCAATTTTTGGAAACCTTTACAATTTATCGAATCCTCCCAATGATAATATAGAGATGGATAAGCTGGGTTATTCGCGCATAACCATTGGTCCTGATATTAGCACCAAACTATTTGGTAATTTTTACTTGAATTTTAATGCCGGATTGGCGGTAAGAAACAAGTTAGAATCCATCAATACAAACAAGCAAGTGGAAATGGAATTGTCTACAAAAGAAAAATTCTTTTTTAATATCGGAATTTCGCTTTTAAAGTAGAACCTATAAAAGTTAATCACGCTCCGTAATATGTTTCTCTTTATAAATTTGTTTGCTTCTTGTATGCACTAGGAGTCATTCCGGTATGCTTCTTAAAAAAATTATTAAAAGCTGATTTTGAATTAAAACCACACTCAAAGGCAATGGCTATAATAGACCAGTGGTCAAAATCAGCTGACCTTAACATAGTCATTGCTCCTTCTGTTCTGTATTCATTAACGAAGGTATAGAAATTCTTCTCTAATTTTTCATTAAGTAGCTGAGTGATATAGTGCTTGGGTATTTTTGTTTCATTACTTAAATCACCGACAGATATTTCAGGGTTCTTCCAAATTTCGGTCTTACTCATGGTAGCTATCAAATTGTCTAAATAAGCATCAACATTTTCATCTTTCAACCCGGTTTTTCTATAACTATCTTTTTTGTTTACTTTTTCATCAAGCCCCCCTTTTTCTATTGATTCAATTTTCTGAGTTACCAACAACTGATTTTGCCTAAATCCCCAAAAACTAACTGCATAAACAAATAAAACCAAGCCTAATCTATTAATAATCCCAACTTTTAAATGAATCATGTCATACTCATTTAACGCACCTAATACTAAAGTTAAATTTAAATTAAGGGCAAATAAGATAATGACAACCTGAAGCCAGAAATAATTATTTTTCTCCGACTCATACGAGAATAAATCAACAATCCTGGACCTGTAGTCGGCTATTAACACATAAGATCGATAAAGATACACCCATAGAGAAAGTAACAGATATGCTCCCAAAATATTTCGCAACCATATTTTTGCATTTAAAAGATTATATCCAAAAGCAAAGCCTTGTGAGGGCCAATCGGCTACAATTAAAAGAATGATTATACTTAGCATTACCGGAAGAAAATGTAACAGATCATTTATGTTAAACTTTTTCTGCTCCTGAACTGAATACTTGGTATATAAGTAAATAAAGGGTGGGAAAGAAATCAGTGAGTTCAAGTCGCCTACCCAGGAAGATTCCGGTATATCCGGAAAAGAACGACGAAATAGAGCAAATCCTAACAAATAAGCAATATGAATTAACCAACCTCCTAATATCTTATCGGAAATAGATAAAGGTGTTTTAAGGTAGATAATAATAGCAGCAAATACAGACTGCGTAAGGCCTATATATAGAATTGTGTCGTGCATAAGGCAAAAATAAGAAATAAATAAAAGTAGTCTTCAACTCTTATCCACAAAAACAGCCGGTAGTCATGTGGTATTTAGTCTTTGCAAGAAAACGCCAAATACTGCGTTATTCTCATTTTTGAAACAGTCATTTACAATGGCTGTAGTTTATAATTGCGTTGTTAATGGCGATAAATATAATTTTTCGTCGCATATAAACTACTTATTTTCAATTAACCTTTTCCATGCGACGATTAAATTCCGTTTACTGTTCCCGGGGTTGAAAACCCCGGGCTATTGAAGTTAAAGCCTTTCAGGCTTATGTATAACAACAACGCCATTTTAAACTTGAGCCTTTACAATTAGTAAACTCCTTGGTTTCAAAAACTTCGAAAGCCTTGTCTTTGACGCTTTCTTATCAAAGACTTGAAATAACGGAGTTTTCTTGCAGACACTATTTACGAAGTCAAAAAAAGACTGCCGCACAAGAATAAAACGACAGCCTTTAACCCGGATTATTCAATATAGGTTTGTTATGAGCATTGAAAGTGCCATAAAACAAGGACTTGTTGAGACGAAACATAGCACCGCTACGGTGAGTTGAATCAAGTTAGTGAAACGCCTTGTTTTGAAGCAATTTCAATGCGTAATAGAATTTCTATTGCATATTGCGGGTTTAACCACCTAATTGAAATCACTATTTCTTTTTTACTATAGGAAATTCTTTTTCTTTTTCATCTAAAAGATGTTGAAAGTGTTCTTTTATTTTCAATTCCTCCTCAGTCAGATTTTCTATCCTTGACTTCTCATTTGGATCATCAACAATGTTATAAAAACGACCATTGTTGTACAGCTTATAATCTTTATTCATTACCCAACGTTTAGGTTTGCCTTTATACCCTTTATTACCCCCAAAACGCCCAGGGTACTCCATCACCAATTCTGAGTTTATTTCACCTTTTTGTCCTTTTATTAAATGCAAAAAGCTGTTACCATCGGTCAGGTATTGATTTTCATTAATTCCTGCTGCTTCGCAAATTGTAGGAAGAATATCAGCAAAACTAACCAACTCATCCGCCACAGATCCTATAGATTTACCTTTATAGCTGGCAATCATAGGTACATGAATACCATATTTATTAGTAAATCCTTTAGCTCCTCTAACAACACCAGATGTGGTTTGGGTATAAACCGAACGATGTGTACCGTTATCAGCTGTAAAGATTAATATGGTATTTTCCCATACACCTTTAGCTTTTAACTTATCAATTACCTTTTGAACCATCTTATCGGTGTAAGCCATCATATCGGCAAAATAAGTAGTATCGTTTTCATATCGTCTTGATTTATCAGCCCATTCGGGAGAATCCGGAGTTGGCACAAAGGGATCGTGTACCAGCAACATTGGATAATACACAAAAAATGGCTCATCTGCTTTTCGATCAATAAAATCCAATACAAAATCATTGACAATATCAGGACCATAGGCATCTTCATTACGAGGAAGATCTTTACCGTTTTGTGTAAGCATAGGATTAGCAAAACGCTCACCGTCTCTTTTTTCATGTACCATTTGCCACAAGCAATACTCATCAAATCCAAAATGATGAGGGCGATTCACATCCTGATAATTTTCTCTCTCTTCTGTAATACCATTTAACTGCCACTTACCGGATATACAAGTAGCATAACCCGCATTTTTAAAGAGGTTTCCAAAAGTTTTTTGATTGACATCCAGGTAACCAAAACACACATAGTTACGATAGTTTCCCTGACCAGTCATTATTTTCACCCTTGATGGCGTACACAAAGGTTGTGAGATACAATTGGTAAATCGTACCCCTTCAGCTGCCAGTTGATCAAGATTTGGCGTACTGTATTCTGTACTTCCATTACATCCCAGGCATTCATAACCCATATCATCGGCCATTATTATCACTACATTGGGTTGCTTGTGCTTCTTACTTTGTTTTTGGGCGAACATAGTATTCGTTGTAAACAACAGAATCACTATTACTACTATATATTTCATGCGTTTATAATTTTAATTTGTTGCATGGAACTCTCAAGAAAATTTAATCATTCGCTTGTGTGAAAAATTGAATAACTAAATTTTACATGGTCGTTTCATGTATTTAAATTTTATTTCTTTGATTTTAATTTACTCATTCCACTCTTACCAACCAGAGGATGCTCTTCCATCCAGTTCTGGCAAACCTTCTTTAGTTCTTCCAATACATCCGGATGAGTTTCAGACAAGTCTGATAGTTCGGTAGGGTCCTCTTTAATATTATAGAGCTCCCAGCTTGTTTTATTGACTTGTATCAGTTTCCAATCGCCACGGCGAAACATTCTGAATTGCTTATGCCCTGACACATAAAATTCAGGTTCTTCTCGCTTTTTCCCTTTCAATACCGGCAGCAACGATTGGCCGTCCAATCCTCCTACATCCTTATCTCCAGCCAGCTCTAAGAAGGTTGGGTACAAATCCAACACATGACCTGTTTGACTTTCAATGGAATTAGGTTTAATATGGTCAGGCCAATGGGCAATAAAATGAGTATTGCACCCTCCTTCGTGCCCATACTGTTTAAAGTACCTAAAGGGTGTATTACCTAAATTAGCCCATGGCGCACTCAATGACCATTTTGAATCAGCCACACCAATAGGTAGCGTACTGTTTTGAGAACGGGCAAAATATGGACATGACCCATTATCTGTTAAGAAAATAATAAGCGTATTTTCATACTCTCCCATAACCTTAAGCTTCTGTATTAAGCGTCCGATATTCTGATCCATCCTGTCAATCATTGCGGCAAACACGGACATTTCCAAATCCAGACTATCTTGTTCACTTAACCTTATACTTTCCCACTCACGGTAGCGATGGACATCTTTAAACTTACCTTTTTTAAATATGGGAGGGCGAAACCTGTTAATGTTATCCTCCGGCGGACTTAAAACAGTATTCTTTTCAATCAGGCCCATCTCAAGCTGACGTTCATAACGTTGCTGACGAAGCTTATCCCAACCGACTTTATATCTGTTTCTGTATTTAGCAATATCTTCCGGTAGCGCCTGTAAAGGGAAATGTGCAATATTATATGCCATATATAAAAAGAACGGCTTTTCTTGTTTCTCGTTTAAAAACTTCAGGGCATAATCTGTCACCACATCGGGCTTATAAAATTCCGGATTGTTGTACTCAATTTCATGAGCTTTTAATGCTTTACCATTCAACACAAATGGTTTCATAAAAGTACTATCGCCTGGCATTAAGAACTCATTTAAAGTCCAATATGCAAACGATTTATCGAAGCAATTTTGAGCATAACCTGATTGCGGAACCCATACATCAAAATGTTCTTTCCCACAATGCATGGTTTCGTAACCTTGCGCTTTTAGGCGTGTTGCAATATTAACCGAATTCTCATTCCCTTGATATTGCCCCATTAACATCGCCGAACGGGTTGGATTACACTTAGCCATGTTGTAAAATTGCTTGAAACGCACTCCTCCTTCAGCAAGCATATCGAGGTTAGGAGTATTGATTTCGGATCCATAACAACCTATATCGGAATACCCTATATCATCAGCCATAATTAGAAGGATATTAGGTTTCTTACCTTTTCCATAAATGGTTATTGAAGATATTAACATCATAAAAAGGCATATTACGATACCCTTAAGTAGACTTTTCATCATTAATATAGTTCTAAAATTAAATCACTTAATTAACTACACATAAACAGTTTTTTTCTTTATCGATTCTCAACTTTTGTTACGTTCATCAACTATTGCAGAAACCAATAACTGGGCCGTTGCAGGATTAGTGGCCAAAGGCACATTATGAACATCACAAATACGCATTAACATATTTATATCCGGTTCGTGTGGATGCTTATCTAAAGGATCTCGAAAAAACAAAACTGCATGAATTTTATTTTCTGCGACTTGAGTGGCTATTTGCGCATCACCTCCCTTAGGGCCTGATAACACTTTCTCCACTTTTAACCCTGCTTCTATAGCATGCGAACCTGTTGTTCCGGTAGCAATAATTGACATATTAGCCGAATGTAAAAATTGATAGTTCTTATTTAAAAATGCGACCATTTCGGCCTTTTTTCCATCATGAGCAATAACTGCTATTTTCATTTTTTAATTTTTTTTGATTAATCATTGTTGCTAAATAATCACCTCCAATAAAATTCAACACAATCAGCATCCCCTCCTCTATACCACTCAACTTTAATTCTTTATCCGGATATTCTTTCGACCACAAACAATTACCTTTTATATTAAATATGCACATAGAAAGGATATCCTTTTCTGAATGAATGATCAATTTCTCCTCTTTCCTTATTACCCTGCAAATATTCATTTCCAATAAATTAAGATGAAAAATATGCTATTAATTAGTTTAGTAGTTCTGCCTGCTTGTTCAAGCTTAGCGCACTGGTAGCCATTTGTTCAGATATATCAGCACCTTTGTTGTTAAACGCATAATACCTTGAATTAAATTACTAAGACAAAAATACGCTAGCACCGAATGATTATGCGGGTAATTTTGTATCGGAAAGCGGTAACAAAAGTATTCAGCAATTTTCTGAAGAAATAAAGACTGTTGGGAAGAAAAAAGGCTGTCTCCCAACATAGAACGACAGCCTTTAATCTCTATTTATAATCCAGATTAATTCTTTGGCATTATACCACAGGATCGTTTATTTTCTTTTATTTCAACTTTAAAATCATCAATGTACTTAACAAGTCTTTCAACAATTTCAGGATGCTGAGTTGCTAAATTGGTAGTTTCTCCAATATCAGAACTTAAATTAAATAATGACAATTCTAACCTTTGATTGGCCATACTGCCTTTCTCACCTCCTGAACCAGGTTCGCCAAGAACACCATAGTTACCTCCTAACAATAATTTCCATTCTCCATCACGCACACCTCTGATTCTTTTCCCCTGAAAATAATAGAACGGTTTAGTATGTCCCTTAGCATTGGCTTTACCCAAAAGAAGATCAGTAACATCGTTACCATCAATCACTTCTTTAGGCAATTCTCCTCCAACTATATTCATAATTGTTGGTAAAATATCCATCGAAGTAACCATCTTATCGCTTTCCGAACCAGCCTGAATATGTTCCGGCCAGCTAATAACAAAAGGCACACGTTGTCCTCCTTCAAATACGGTGCTTTTACCTTCACGCAAAGGACCTGCAGATCCGGCATGATCTCCGTACATTAACCAGGGCCCGTTATCTGAAGTAAACATTACGATTGTATTCTCATACACTCCTGCCTTTTTTAAGGCTTTAACAATCTGACCGACTGACCAGTCAATTTCTTCCATGACATCTCCGTACAAACCTGACTTGGATTTACCCTCAAAATCGGGAGAGGCAAAAAGAGGAATATGAGGCATGGGATGTGCCATATACAAAAAGAATGGTTCTTCTTTTTTTCTCTGTATAAAATCAACACAATACTCTGCAAAACGTTTTGTTAGGTAATGTTGATCAGGATTTAACTCTACAACCTCATCATTTTTATAAAGAGGCATATCCGGATACATGGCGATACGTTCAGGAATCATATCATTAGAATATGGTAATCCGAAATACTCATCGAAACCATTGTGATGTGGTAAAAAGGGTTTGTGATGTCCCATATGCCATTTACCAACACAAGCTGTAGTATACCCTTCACGTTTAAGCAATTCTGGCAATAATTCTTCTTCAGGATTAATACCTTTTCGGTTCATTGGCGATTGCTTCTCCAGAGGCCGCTTACTGGGGTGTAATACCGTAGACATATCAATTCGTTCGGCATAACAACCGGACATTAATGAAGCACGGGATGGAGTACATACATTGGCCGCCACATAAAAATTAGACAGCTTCATGCCATTTTCTGCCAATTTATCAATGTGTGGTGTTTTAAACCCCTCGGCACCAAAACATCCCACATCGCCATAACCCTGATCGTCGGTAAATACAATAACTACATTTGGTCTAGACTCTTTTTTTTCCGTACTACATGACATTAATGTACCTGTGACAAACAAACCTAAACATGCTATTTTCGCAATATTCTTAATTCTTTTCATGCGTTTATAATTTTCATTTGTTGCATGGAACTCTCAAATAAATTCAATCATTCTCTTGCGTGTAATTTGAATAATTGAATTTAATTGTTCGTTTCATAGTTTTATTTTTCGTTTTCCTCTTTTATCTTTCTGTTAATCTTATCTATCAATCGTTGTATTCCCCGCTCAGGCATCTGACCTCCTGAAAGCTGAATAAGCTTACCAATCGGCATTTCCATTAGAGTTCGTTGCATCATCTGCTTTTGCTTCTCTGCATTTTCAATTTGATCCTCTGTTAACCCTTCTGCGTTATACATGGCCATAGATTGCTTTATTAATCCATCCACAAATCGTTTACCAGCAGGATGGCTTTGAATCTCTTTTAAAGTTGAATGCAAATCATAATGAGGCCAGTATTTTTTATTTACAGTAAGCTTAATTCGCTGAGTCAGATGAATATCTCGTGAAGAGCTACCAATCAGAATATCAAACTCACCAGAGTCTGCTTTCCAACAATCATAAGCAGTACTGTAATATTGAAAATCAGAAGGCTGCAAGCTAAACTGAACTGTTTTTTGTTCACCTTTATCCAAGGTAATCTTTTCAAATCCTTTAAGTTCTTTCACCGGACGAACAACATCAGACTCGATATCGCGTACATACAACTGAACTATTTCTTTTCCATCATATTCTCCACTATTGGTTACTTTACATGTAAGCTGAATAGATTCTGTTTCATTAATTTCAGTTTTATCTAACACTAAATCTGAATATTCGAATGTAGTGTAGGAAAGACCATAACCAAATGGAAAAAGTGGTTCTATATTTTTCTTATCGTAATATCTATAGCCAACAAATACACCTTCGCCATAATGTGTTTTACCACCTTCTCCCGGCCATGTCAGGTATGCAGGCGTATCACTTAAACTAGCCGGAAATGTTTCAGCCAGTTTTCCTGATGGATTGGTGTTACCCAATAGGATATCAACAGTAGCAGCTCCTCCTGCTTGTCCTCCCAAATATGACTCAAGAACACCTTCAACTTTTGTAATCCATGGCATAGAAATAGGAGCGCCATTTTGTAGTACAACAATTACTTTCTTTGACACTCCGGTAACCTGTTCAATAAGCTTGTTATGACCTTCCGGCATATCCAAATTCTTGCGATCGAATCCTTCGGACTCGTATTTATCAGGTAACCCGGCAAATACAATTACAATATCAGATTTTTTTGCTACCGCAACTGCCTCGGCCAGCAATTCATCATTTGTATCTCCTTTACTGTTATAACCTTCTGCATACTTTATGCGCAATTTGCTATCCGTAAGGTTTTGAAACAAATCCAGGCTTCTCTCCAAACGAGTTGGATTAACCAATGAACTCCCCGCTCCCTGGTATCTGGGCGATTTTGCAAAACGACCAATTACAGCTACATCCTGACGTTTAAATTTATTGATGGGAAGAATCGCTTTTTCATTTTTTAGCAATACTGTTCCCTGTGAAGCAATCGATTTTGCCAATTGATGTGCTTCGTCATGATCAACCTTAGCTTCAGCTTTCTTACTTTCGGCCAATTGAAGTATGATTCTAAGATTATTGGTCACTACCCTATCTAAATCTTTCTCTTCCAAAGAACCATTTTGTACGGCTTCAACAATCTTTTTGATATTTAAACCGCCATCACCGGGCATCTGTAAATCAAGACCTGCTTTTATTCCTTCAACGCGATCATTCACAGCCCCCCAGTCGCTAACTACTAAACCTTCAAAACCTAATTCATCCCGAAGAATATCTCTCAATAAAAACTTATTTTCGCTACAGTATACTTCATTTACTTTGTTATAAGCACACATAATGGAAGTAGGTTGAGACTCTTCAATGGCTATACGAAAAGCTGGTAAATAAATCTCACGCAATGCTCTCTCATCTACCTCTGCGCTTATCAACATTCGTTCAAACTCCTGGTTATTCACCGTATAATGCTTCAACGAAGTCCCAACACCCTGCGACTGAACACCATTGATATAACCGGCAGCCATTTTCCCTGATAGATATGGATCTTCTGAAAAATATTCGAAGTTACGTCCTCCTAAAGGTGAACGTTTGATATTTACACCCGGACCAAGCAACATTTGAACTCCCATGGCTTGTGACTCTTTACCTAAAGCCTGTCCCATTTTATAAATAAGATCTTTATCCCATGTTGATGCAACCAATGGAGCAGTAGGGAAACAAGTTGCAGGTTCTGCTGGTTCCATTATATTTGCTTCATCATTAATGCGCACACCATGAGGGCCATCGGTCATGTAAATTGCCGGAATACCCAATCGTTCAATACCGTTTGTTTTCCACATTCCATCACCTGCACACAACTGCGCCTTCTCTTCTAGAGTCAACTGAGAGACAAGCTCCTCTATTTTATTTTCCTGGGCATACAGTTTACCAATTATAAGAATGGAAAAACTGATTATTATTAAAGCTTTTATATTATTCATGATTTAATCTTATTATTAATTATACATCATATCACTTAAAATAGCGATTAATCATTTCTTTGTCATTTGAATGATATGCTTTATAAGGATCAGACATTTTTAACATATACTTCTTGATTGGTTTATTCAATAGTGCTGTGAAAAATTTCTGAAGTCCACCAATTTTTTCCTTTTCCTTTCTAAAGTAACTTTCAAGCGTATCTTGTCTGAAATGCACAATTTTTTCCAAGTCATCACCATCCATATAATAACCACAATGGAAGTTTTTTTCGGCAAATGACTTTTCAGGAAATTTAGCATCTCCAAGGCCTGCTAATGCAAAAGATCTAGACATGAAATCTTCATAAGAAATTCGACAGCTTTCCCCACCTCCCAGGTTAAATATTTTCTTAGATAACAAATGCTTCTGATCAATAGCATTTACAAATGCTCTAGCCGTATCTTCGGGAGTTGCGATTTCCATAGAAGTTGCCAGCGGTTGATGGAACATTAAGTTTGAAATCTTGTGATTTCCCATAATTGCCCCTAAACGAAAAATGCTCCAATCTAATTTGCAATTGCGTATGATTTCCTCTGATTTTATCTTTGTTACAGCATATTCATCACCTTCACTAGGTTGAAGAGGATCAGCAACATAGATATTTGGATTATCTATTCGATCGCCATAAACAGAAACTGATGAACTATACAAGAAAAAAGCTTTTGGAGACAAAGCTTCCAGATTATTAATTAAATGCAAAGTACCTTGAGTATTTACAGCCTCTGCAAGCCTTGGTTTTTCATCGGCTAAGGGTGGAATAATCGCCGCCAGATGAATCACAACATCCTTATTTAAACATACTGCTTTTACATCCTGTTCCTTGGTGATATCTCCATACACAATCTCAATACTATCTTTATAAGGAGCAAGCATCTTCAAGGATAGCTTCGATTTAACATCAAATACTGTAACATCAAACCTATCTTGCTCTTTACTAAGCATTTTTAACGCTTCGCGACCAACCGAACCAGAAGCTCCAGTTAATAATACATTTATCTTATTCTTACTCATAGCTAAAGCTTTTATTTAAACGAATATCACGCGATGAAGAACCAATTAGTATTTCAAATTCGCCTGGTTCAACTTTCCAGCCAGCTATTTGCTCGTCCCAGAAAGCAAGGTCTTGTTTCTTAATTGTAAATGAAACAGTTTTGCTCCCGCGTGCTTTCAACTCAACTTTTTCGAAGTGTTTCAATTCTTTTACCGGGCGTTCAACACTGCTTTCCTTATCGGCGATATATAATTGTACCACTTCTTTTCCTGTTACTTTTCCTGTATTTTTTAGTGTAAAGCTTACAACCAACTCTTCATCACCTGATATATTTTCCTTTGAAATTTTAATATCCTCATATTGGAAGTTAGTATAAGATAAACCATGTCCGAAAGGAAAGTAAATAGGACTTCCGGTTTTGTCCCACCAACGATAACCCATAAACACACCTTCATCGTAATTGATTGGAATTAATTGGAATGGGCGAATGTTATCTCTAAACTGCTGACTTGCTCTTACCTCTTCTCCATTTTGTAACCAGTAGTTTTTATATTTGGTATTGTCTCCATCCCAAAATGGTTTACCTCCAATATGGTTAAAATCAGGATCACAAGAATCAGCAAAATCTTCTTCTAAGGTAAATGGCAACTTACCTGATGGATTTACTTTTCCATACATCACATTTGCCAGTGCATTGCCTCGTTCTTGTCCTAAAAAGTAACACCAAAGCACTCCTTTAACATCCTCTAACCATGGCATAGGTAAACCATTGGCTGCATTTATCACAACCACAACATTGGGATTAATAGCTGCTACTTTAGCTATTTCATTATTCCTACCTTCTTCAAACGGGATATCTTTACCTTCACTTCCAAGTATATTCAGATTGTAAATAATAACATCGGCATTTTTAATTTGCTCTTCGTTAAAATCCGGACTTACTGTTAACTTATTACCTTGTGATGCTAAACCATCAGCATAACTGACATGATCATAACCTCTAACAAATCCACTACCGAAACCACTGTGCCTTTCTTTTACTTCACCCATTAACAAAACCTTACTTTTACGGGATAGAGGTAAAATATTATCCTCATTTTTTAAGAGTGTAATGGCTTCTTCGGCAACAGTACGTGCATTGACCTTGTTATTTGGCAATTCTGATTCGAGAGTTTTATCAGTTAAAGGCATATCATATAAGCCACTTTCAAATACCGGTAGTAAGTTGGAATAAACCTTTTGCTTAAGTATCTCTATTACTTCATCTTTTTTATGTGGGTATTGTTTAAGATGCCCTGTCAGGAATTTCATAAATGATTCGTTATTGGGCATAAGCAACGACATTCCTGAATTTAGAAACAAGTACTGGCTTTTGGGGAAATAATTGGTGTTCTGCCAATCGGTCATTGTTATACCCGTAAATCCCCATTCTTCTCGCACTACATTTTGCAAATATTGCTCATCCATAGAGCCATGTATACCATTGCAAGCGTTGTTACCTGCCATAATACCTTTCAGTCCACCTTCCTGAATTACTGCTTTCCAAGCCGGAAAATATATTTCACGAAGTGTACGTTCATCAATATGAGAATCAGAAATATGGCGGCAAAATTCCTGATCGTTACCAATAAAGTGCTTTGCCGTTGCAATCACATTTTTACTTTGTACACCTTTTACATACTCAACAACCATTTTTGAGGTCAACAAAGGATCTTCTCCCATGTACTCAAAATTACGTCCACTAACAGACAAGCGCTGCATGTTAATACCTGGCCCAAGTAAAATATCAACTCCCCATAAACGACATTCGTTACCCAGTGAAGTCCCCATTAAATTAGCAACTTCAGGATTCCAGGTGGCAGCCAGCGCAACAGTAGACGGATATGACGTAGCTTTAATACGTGTTTTGGGAACAGAGCGAATTCCCTGCCCTGCATCTGCCATAGTAAGAGGTCGTAAACCCAAACGTGGTACACCGGCAATGTGAAAATGCTTGTAGCCCCCAAATAAGGTTAAAAGTTCGTCGAACGTTAAATGCTCTAAAAGATCTTGAGTTCTTTCTTCAGGTGTTTTATTTACATCTGTATAAATTGCACCTTTCGGAGCCTCATTAAACTCTGAAAGTGGTTTCTTATATTCTACTTTTGATTGGGCAGATAACTTAAATCCCCCCATCAATACCAGACCAACAATTGCTAGCAGTGATAATTTTTCTTTAATACTTCTCATAACACTAATACTCTACAACACGGTTTATTTCTGTATATACTGCACTGGTTGACTGTGTTTATAACCAATTCGGATAGCTCTTGTCACTAAAGTGTCTCCTGGGGTTAATTTTAAAGGTTGATAATACAAGTCCCAATTATTTGAACCAATTTTTTTATTCAACTGATATCCAATCGAAGCGCCCGGAGTTGGACTTGAGAGGGTCAATTCCCCTCTTCTTTCATCTATTACAACCGGTTCCGTTACAGGCTGTTTCATTCCCGGCCACATCATATTTACAAGCTCGTATTCCGGCAAGAACCCAGTATCGTCAATTTCGTTTTGCCAGTTTTTTAAAGCATCACGCATTTCAGAGATAATTGACTCATATTCCGGATTATTTATCTGATTGTTCACCTCATCCGGATCTGATTGAAGATCATAAAACTCTTCCTCTGCTTTTGTGGGCGCAAACAAACGAGCCGGTGCCCCTTCGAGCGAATCAAGTGCATTTAAGCGATACATTTCGCGAACACTAGCCAGTTGTTTACGGTACTTATTATTTAATACTTCCGGTATCTCCGGATAGAAGTTACGGATATACACATAACGGTCATTCAATACTGAACGGCGAAAATCGTTTTGCGCATCAAAACGCCCCGAACCTCCGAATATATATTTCCGTTTTTCCTCTTCTTTATATTTCCCTAAAAAGGCACGACCTTGCATATATTCTGGTGGTTTTATTCCCAAAAGAGACATAACAGTCGGCCCAAGATCCATTAAAGAAACTAAGTCTTCACAGGTTGTTCCGGCTCCATTTCCATCAGGGAATCGAACGATTAGCGGTACATGAAGACCTGAGTTATTTACTGCACGTTTTTGCCTTAATAAAGGTCCTCCGTGATCGCTCCAAAAGAAAATAATGGTTTTATCCAATAAGCCATCAGCTTCCAGTTCGGCTAATGTTTGACCTATTTTTTGATCTAACTCTTCGATGTTTGAATATACCCTGGCTACATCAGTGCGCACAATTTCATTGTCCGGGTAATACTCCGGCACACGAACCTCATCTTTGTTCACAAGCATAGGATTTTTTGCCCTTCCCCATACTTGTGATTCGTGTGTATCGATAAAGTTTATTACGGAAAAAAATGGTTTCCCTTCGGGTCTGTTTTTCCAGTGCGCTTCAGGCGAACTTTCATCCCAGGCTGTAATAGGACAAGCAAACTGGTAATCTGTTTTTACACTGTTGGTACAATAATAATCATTGGCTCTGATGTACTCTGAAAAACACTTTACTTCAGCAGGTAAAACAGCTGAGTATGGTGGTATTTTCTTACCATTAATATCATTAGTTTTTTTATTAAAAAGACTTTCTCTTTCAGGAGAGCGATATGTAACATGAGTCATAGCGGTGCGCATATGCTCCGTTCCAATACTTGCAGGATGCATAGCAGTAATAATCGATGAGCGGCTTGGAGCACATACTCCCTCTGTTGCATAGGCATTTGTAAATCGAATACCTTCTGTAGCCAATCGTGATATATTAGGTGTTTCTGCAGTATTAACCCCATACTCAGAAATTAAGGGACTAATATCTTCTACAGATAACCACAAAATATTGTAATTTTCTTCTTTTTGTGTACATGCAGATAAAGCAAGCACAATAATACTTAATGATATAATTATTTTTCTCATTCCCGGAAATTCAGATATATTTTATTAAAGCTAGAAATGCCCCTTAAGATTTTCTCCTCAAAAATTTATCAATAGATGATACTTTATAGAACTCAATACACTTAAGGTATTGTATTTTATACCTTAAATGCTGCGTTAATCACATGGCATATTTAATGTAATTAAAGATGCTTGAGAGCTCTTTAAATGGAGCTCTCAAACAATAAGATATTTAGAACTTATAACTAATTTTTAACTCTGCATGGCGAGGTAACATGGTTTCACCAGACTGAGGAGTACCATAGATAGTATCTAAGTTACCTTCGTTATATTGCGTATCATTTTGGATAGAACCTTTCATTCCGGCAAAATTTGCCAGGTTATATACCTTTATTTCAGCAGACAATTTTCTTGAGAACTTATAATCTAAACCTGCAAATGATTCCCAACGTGGTTTATAATAAAGCAGGTTACTAAACGAAGCATATTGCTTACTAAAGTATCTAAAGCTTGCCCATGCTTTTAACTTACGTTTTAAGAAATAAGCGCTTGGGTCTATTTCAACCAATACTTCAGAAATACCTCCTGGTACTTTTCCATTAAAATTAAAAGATTCACCCCAGGATGTTTCAAATTCAAAATTATCATACTTTGGCTTTTGCAAAGTAAACATCGTATGCAATTCAAAATTCTTAAACGGTTTTACAATCACATCAGTAACCCAACCCATAGTTTCCAGGTCATGATAAATTTTAAAGTTCTCCTTTTGGCCTTGACCTCCAGGTATCAGTATTCCCATAGGTTGTAAATCATTTTTCTTTGTGATATAATCTATACTACTTACCACATTAATTTTAGGATGATTGTAGAAAACTCCAAATTTCGCAGAATAAATAGGTTGTCTCTTTTCTGTACTCACTGTACTTATAGAAAATTCATTTAGTATAGGTGTAATTTCATTTTTAGTTGCTTCAAACAGGAATCCTGTTAATTTGCTCAATTTATATTCCCCGTTAATGTATCCCTGCCAATACATGATCTCATCGTCAACATGTCTTAATTCACGGTCTTTAATCGTTTCTCCATTCTTTAGATCTAAGGGAGTTTCACTATCTGCTGACCATGCATCATACCAACGATAATTCAACCGACCACCATAACCCAATGTGAATACTGGCGAAACTTCCCACTTATCTGAAAAATATACTCCAATATCAGAACGAGAACCATCAATATAGCTAAAAGTGCCATTATGGGGTAACTGACCGTTATCCGTTATTTTATTAGGACCTCCATACGCCGGTGGTAATAGCAATGTTAAATCAATCTTACGTGGATCAGGAGCTACTTCGTGAAGGAAAACTGTATTATTAGTTACAAACTCATCTTGATTTTCATACATAAACATGGAACCAATACGATAACTATGATTCCCTTGCTTTTTGGTCATCTCAAAACGACTGGAAAACGTGGTATAATCCATAGGATTATTATACGAGTGCGCCGTCATTTGTACTAATCCGTTAGGATTATCAAATATTGAGCCATCATCTGCATAAGTAAGGTTGATAGGAAAAGGTCCTTGTATACGCAGTTCATCTTTGATATTTGCACTCTCAAATGCTCCCCCTAGAGGTCTTACTACTGATATGGAAACGTCAGCCTTATGCAAACGGTTACGGAAATTCAGTTTCCAACCATTATCAAAGTTATATTTAACTCCAAAATCGTAGGCAAAAGTTTTAGTTATCATTGAATTCGCCATGTCAACTTCACTTTCTGTACCATCTAACCTGTTAAGGGCATTTACTTTAGTATCACGAGGAAAATAAGAGTCGCGTAATACATCAAAACCTTCTACCTGCTCATAATCGCCACCTTTTTTATAAATAAAAGGAACATACACGTTATTGTTACCGTTAGCATAATCATGCTTTACACCAAATAGGAGTTCCCCCTTTTTGTTTTTGAATTTTTTAGTGATAAATCCTTTCAAAAGAAGATTAGTGCTATTAATATCCGGAATAGATTTACGATAACCCGGGTCATCTGCATAATTGGCACTTACACTATAGTACCAGTCATTTTTAATAGGGCCTGAGAGATTCAACTCTCCATTATAAAATCCAAAAACATTAGTACGTAAAGAAGCATAACCTCTGAATTTTCGACCACCTTGACGTGAGTAGGTATCAATTAAATAACCTGTTTTACCTGCAATTAATGCATTCTCAGAAAAACTTGCCAGGTTAATACGTTGGATACTTTGATCGTATCGCCATATGGTTAATGGGTTCTGAGGCCAAAAATATGGCACTACTGGTAGACCATCCTCATAAATAGATAAATCCATTCCTGGCAATCCAACATTAATTACACGAGGTCCTTGGTTACTTTCGGCATTAAGCATTACATTTTTTGTGTCTTGCTTTTCCTCTGTCTCTTTTTTTGTTTCTTTAGTTTCTTCTTTTGTATCCTTTTGTTCTGTTTGGGTTTCCTGAGCGAAACAGAACGTTGATAAAGCAAGAAACATTAAAATTAATGACTTGATTTTTTTCATAATCTTTAAAAATTGTTTAAATACTTTAACAAATGTATCTGCAACGCTATAATCTGCATGGTGACAAAAGTATCAATTAAGGGGGCATAAAGTATCACCACCTAAGGCACTGTTTTTCTTATACTTAACACCTCCAGCAAGGTTATCTACATGATAAATCATTCTTCTATACAAACCGAGATTAAATGAGTTATTATTTTGAAATGAGAAGAAAAAAAAGTCTCATTAAAAAAACGCATTGTTACACCTTAGTATCCTAATTTAATATTACACTTATAATTTAGTCATTCTGTTTATTAAATGCCATTGCAACACTGCCAGAGAAATTGCTGTTTTATCAATAAATTTGGCTCTGTCACAATTAGATGTATAATCTTGTGGGAAAGTTCAACCCATTTCAGGGTTGTGTTCGTACGTTGCCAATACCACGGGTTGTCACCCCTGGTTATTATTGTTGAACCGCCTCGCGGTTATTTTGCGCTATACCAATCCTAAAGGGATTTAACTCTAATAACCATGGGTGGAACTTGTGGTGTCTAAACCTGTGACAGAACTATAAATTTTCACCTACTTTATTACTTTATATAGAATTTGCAGATAACACTTGACAAAACAAGCGTTTTCCTGCAGGTACTTCTAATACCAATACTACATTAAAATGAGTCTTATTTTTAAACATATTTACTCTGGTTTCATATCAATTAACTTTTGCGCTCCCAATAAATCATCCAAACAAAGTTTTACGGAATCACCTATGGCTACATCAATATTATCATCAGTTACACCTAACTCATCTCTGGCAATGGACCTTTCAATAAAAGTATTGGCTGTTTGAACATCTGCAAACCTAACCACATCAAGGCCGGGATCAATCCCTTTGCTCATCATATCTTTCATCATCTTTTTACCATGCAATCGAAGTAAGAACGTTGGTATTGTAAAAACTTTTCGTTTAGGTACATCCATATATTTATGAAAAATTGATAGCATTTCTTTCCAGGACATATTAAACCATCCAACCGGATAACATGTACCTCCTTTTCCCATTTCGATTGCACCGGCAACAGCCTGTGCCACCTGACGAACAGTGACCATAGTAGTTCCTCCTTTACTATAAAAAGTCGCACCTTTCATTCCTTGTATAAGTTCAACCAGAAAAGTCCATACCGGTTTACGCCCGGGTTGAGTACCAAAAATATAAGGGAGTTCAAGAACCATTACATCCATTCCATCACCATTAAACGACATGGCCATTTCCTCTTGCATAATTCGGCTTTTGATATACGGGTGATGGTTCGTTAATTTCAATTCAGGCCATTTCTTTGCAAAATAAGCAAAGTAAGATCCCATGATAACTGTACGTTTAATACCTGATTGTTTTCCAATACGAAGCAAGCGTTCAAGAGGAGTTATATTGTATTTCTTATAATGCTCAAGCACTGGAGCCTCAAACTCTATTCTCTCATCCACCCCCGCAGCAAAAATCATGGCATCGCACCCGCTCATTTGTTCTTTAATTTCTTCATCACTCATGGTGATATAATTACCCAAAACCAACTCCATTTCTGATGGGATACCTGAATTTGTCGGCACAGGAGGCAATGCCACTGATCGTATACTATGACCACGATGAATTAATTCAGCTGCACTTGCAGATCCTAACAAACCTGTTCCTCCAATAATATAGATTTTCATTGAATATATTTTTAATTGTTAATTCATTTTAATTGAAATGGCTCCATGACTATGAAACAAACAATATAGGAGTTGAGCCCTTGTGTGAGATGTTCAACCCAATTCAGGGTTGGATATACATGATGTCCAATCCACGGGTTCACACACGTCGCTATTATTATTGAACCACCTTGTGGTTTCAAATTAATATTATCAAGTACTTTGGAAGGAGCTCACCCCTTAATTGTGACAGAGTCAACGAAAAAAAGAGAGTATCTCGATTATTTGAGACACCCTCTTTCATATCCACACTAATACAACTTAATTAATTTCTCTTACTGCTTCCACTTTAAAAAGTCTCATAAATCTCCCTTTTAAAATATTCGGATTATTTGGATCCATTTCAACATTAAATTTTACATTGTGTCCATCCCAAACATAGCTACATACCATCTCATTTCCTTCAATTTCAATCTTATCAAACGTGATGTTATTATTCTCACTATCGATAAAAGAACCGGTTAAAATAGTATCCTGCATACTAAAGGTTGCAGACAATAGTTGATCTCCAACTTTAGGTAGTTTCTTAATTGTTATATCCCATTGCCCTGCAAACTGTTCTGACTTTAAAGTTTTGGCATCCTTTGATGAACATGACAGTATTGATAAGCTCAATACAGCCACAATAAATAAAACCCAATTTTTAAACATCTCTTTTACTTTATTAATTCAAACTCTTTTTCCAAACAATCTGCAGAACTACCTCCAACAAAAACTTTAAACTGTCCGGGTTCTGATTCATATTGCATATTGTATGTCCAAAACTTTAAGTCTTCTTCTGTTAAAGTAAAAACTACTTTTTTTGATTCTCCAGCGGCCAGCTTTATCTTTTGAAATCCTTTCAACTCTTTAACAGGACGAGAAACACTACCCACCATATCCCGTGTATACAGCTGAACAATTTCTTCTCCTGCACGTGTTCCTGTATTTGTTACTTTTAAGCTAACTTCTAACTCTCCACCTTTTTTTAATCGGTCTGACGATAATGTCAGGTTTGAATATTCATAGGTTGTGTAGCTTAATCCATGTCCGAATGGATAAAGTGGTTCATTAGGAACATCAAGGTATTTAGAAATAAAATTTTTGTTACCCAACACCTTACTGGCTGGTCTGCCCGTTAGCAAATGATTGTAATAAATAGGCAACTGGCCAACATGATATGGAAAACTACTGGTTAATTTAGCGGAAGGATTAACATCACCCCATAAAACATCTGCCAGGGCATTACCTGCTTCGGTACCCGGGAACCATGCGTTCAGTATAGTTGGGAAATGTTCATGATACCAGGTAAGCACTAAAGGTCTTCCACTAAAAATAACTAACACTGTAGGTTTTCCCAATTTCAATATTTCTTCAGCTAATTTTTTTTGATCGCCAGGTAAATCTAATTCTGCGCGAGACTTCGCTTCTCCTGACATGGTTTGAGGTTCTCCTAAACACAGTACAATAATTTCTGATGCTTTAGCTGCTTCAACGGCTTCCTCAATACCTGTAGCCTTTTGTGTTCTTGAATGTACCCCTTCTACAACTTTTAAATCAACCTTGTCACCTAACCTATTTTCAAATCCTTTTTTAACCGTTACCATTTTGTTCATCTTACCCCAGGCCCAGGCCCCTTGTAAGTTCCTGGTTTTGGCAAAAGGACCAATCAAAGCAACTGATTTATAGTCATCACGCAAAGGCAATAACGGCATTTGTGCATCATCAATCGGATCATTCTTTAAAAGCACTATTGACTTAGCTGCAATTTCGCGTGCTGCCTGCAGATGTTCCGGTGAGCAGTGCAGGCGTTCCTCGCCTTTAATATCGATGTATCGGTAAGGATCGTCAAACAAACCAACCTGAAATTTAGACTTTAAAATGCGTTTTACCGCTTCGTCGATCTGCTTTTCTGAAACAATATCTTCCTGAACCATCTTCTTCAGGTTCATGATATATACCTGCGAAGACATTTCAATATCCATTGTAGCATCCAGCGCCAGCTTAGCTGCCTCCTGCTCATTGGCTGCGTTTCCATGATTCATAATTTCATGCACCGCATTAAAGTCTGACAGAAAAATACCTTCAAACCCCCATTCTTCACGAGCCACATCTTTCATTAACCACTTATTTCCTGAACAGGCCACACCATCTACAATGTTAAAAGCAGGCATAATTGATCCTACTCCGGCATCAACAGCTGCTTTAAACGGAGGTAAATATGTTTGGCGCAGAGTACGTTCAGATACTTCAATGGTATTGTAATCGCGCCCTCCTTCTGCAGCTCCATAACCTACAAAATGCTTAGCACAAGCCATAAAGGTATTTTTATCTGCAAGATTATCTCCCTGAAAACCTTTGACAAAAGCCTTGGCCATAACGCTTGCAAGATATGGATCTTCACCTACTCCTTCGGTTATTCGTCCCCAACGCGGATCGCGACACACATCAATCATTGGTGCATTATTAATTGTCACACCCGAAACAGTAGCTTCTACTGCGGAAATATGAGCGGCTTTTTCTACCAATTGAGGATCCCAAGTTGCAGAAAGCCCCAGGTTAACCGGAAAAATTGTTTTAAAACCGTGAATCACATCTACATTAAAATGTAAAGGAATTCCCAGGCGCGTATCCTCAATTGCTGACTTCTGAGCCTCATAACAGGTAAGTGCGCCGGAAGCACCCAGTGACATCCCAACCCATCCTTTTTTACGATAGTAATTAGGATCATTTACATCTAAAACATCTCCCAGCTCAGAAATATTACCCCCGGCACCTGTCACTTCGTACATCTGTCCTATTTTCTCATCCAGCGTCATTAGACCAAGTACTGAATCTACCTTTTGGTTAATTTGTTTATCGGTCCAATAAACAACCGGCTTAACTTCCTTTGATTCAAGCTCCTTCTTTAGTTCTGCTCTTGATTGAGCAATACTTGAAGAGGATATCAACAAACCAATAAATAAGAATATACTAATCTGATTAAATTTCATGATCACAAGTTTTTAATTCCAGTAGTTATCAATTACTTCTTTCATTTCTGGATATTGGTCATCCGTATCTCCAACCTTCTTTTTCTCTTTTAACAATTGCTTTTTAAGCTTAGCAATAGTTTTCTGGTATTTCGGATCGTTATATTTATTCACCATTTCATTTGGATCCACTGATAGATCGTAAAACTCCCACTCAGGCGTTGTATTGGTAATCATCTCGGATTCGCGATTAAATGGATCAATTTTTCGGTCGTACGTTCCTGCCTTTCCTAAACCTTTGCCATAAAAGAAAATTAACTTGTACTTATCGGTTCGAATACCATAATGAGCTGGTACCCCATGGTCTGCCAACTGCATCCAATAACGGTAATAAAATGCTTTTCTCCAGTTGCCCGGTGTTTTACCTTTAAACATTGGAGCAAAACTTTTCCCATCCATTTCTTTAGATGGCTTAAGTTCTGCTACATCCAAAAATGTAGGTGCAAAATCAACGTTACTTACTAAACTCTTATTACGTTGTCCGGGAGTTATGCCATTGGGATAACGGATAAGCAACGGCATTCTTAAACTTTCTTCATAGATTAATCTTTTGTCAAACCAACCATGCTCTCCCAAAAAGAATCCCTGATCTCCTGTATAAACAACAATGGTATTTTCGGCCAAACCACTTTTATCAAGGTAATCTAAAATTTTTCCTACATTCTCATCTACTCCGGCACAACAGGCTAAATATCGCTTCATATATAATTGATAAGCGTATTCTACACGATCACGACCCTGCAGTGTATCATTCTTTTTTCGAATACCAATATCCAGAAATTTAAGATCTTTACGAATAGTATTATACGAATGAGGTGACCATTGCGAGCGCTCTGAATGATCTTCATATAAGCTTTCTGGTTCCGGAATGGTAATACCATCAAACATGTTCTCAAACCTTTCTGCAGGCACCCAGTTTCTATGAGGGGCTTTAAAGTGGCACATTAATAAAAATGGTTCATCTTCGTCCCTTGCCTTCAACCAATTGATAGCCTGCATTCCAATTACATCTGTTGAATGCCCTTTATTTCTTGATCCCCTGGCTTTTTCAAAAGTTTTTCCTTCCTGTTCCCATACACCTTTCACTTTCAGGGTAGGATTATTGTATACACCTTGACCGTTTAGTACACTATAATGATCAAAACCGGAAGGTTCACTTTTTAAGTGCCACTTACCTATTATTGCTGTAGAATAACCATTAGCCTGAAGCATCTTCGCTACATTGTTTCTATTCCTGTCAAACGGATCGGGTAAGGTATATACTCCATTATGGTGACTGTATTGTCCGGTAAGAATTGTTGCTCGCGAAGGAGTACAAATGGAGTTGGTCACCAAACAATTTTCAAAAATGATTCCCTCATTTCCTATACGATCAATATTAGGTGTTTGAAAGACTTTAGTTAGTGGTCCTCCATATGCACTAATTGCTTGTGTTGTGTGGTCATCAGCCATAATAAAAAGAATATTAGGCTGGTTCTTCTGTGCTATTATGCTCATCGACAAACAAACGCCGATACCTATTGCCATTAAGATTTTTTTCATGTGTCTAAATTTATTTTTCATTGGTCATATGCCTGTCAGTCGACAAGCTGGGAACTCACCGGAGTAATCATCCTCCTGTATGAGATAGATGATTAACTTATTGATTTTTACATTATTGAGTTAATTTATTCTTTAAAATTTATCTAGTTTTAAAACAATACAATACCATCATCCTTATTTACCGTAAACAAGAATGTATTTTTTTTGACTACTCAACCTTGGTTAAAAATGTTGTCTACAACATTATATGTGTATGAATTATGTTTTTTTTGATTTCACATATTCTGTTGGTGAAAGGCCAAAATACTTTCTAAAAACTTTACCAAAATATTTTGGATCTGTGAATCCAACTTCATAACACACATCACTTACTCTAATGCCTTGTTCGACTAATAATTCTGCAGCTTTCTTTAGTCGTAGTGATTTCACAAACTCTCCAGCGGTTTGATCTGTTAAGGCTTTTATTTTTCTAAAGAACTGTGAACGACTCATTCCCACTTCAGTATGCAGATCCTCGATTTTAAATTCTGCCTCAAACAATCGTTCACCTATGATTTTCATGATATTATCAAGAAATACTTCATCCGTTTTAGTGATTGTAATATCAGAAGTTTTAACATCAATTAATTTCTTTCCAAATTGTTGACGAAGATTAGCCCGGGATTTAATAAGATTGCCAATAGATATTTTAAAATACTCAGGATCGAAAGGTTTTGGAATATACAAATCTGCTCCGGCTTCCATTCCTTTGACTTGATGCTTAGCACTGGACAATGCTGTTAATAATACAATTGGAATATGGCTAATACGCACGTCTGTTTTGAGTTTCGCAACCATTTCAAAACCTCCCATTTCAGGCATCATCACATCCGATACCACAAGATCCGGAGCCAGTCTGTCACATTTATCAATCCCTTCAAATCCATTACCGGCAAATTCCAATGAATAATCATTCTTTAAAACAGATGCAATAAAGGATTGCATATCTAAATTATCCTCAACAATAAGAACAAGTGGCTTATTACGTTCCAATTCTACTCCATGGTCCTCTGCTACCCGGGTAATTGATTCATCTGCATTTTCATCATTCTGTTTTTCCTCATCTTTTTCTTCATCAGCAAATGAGGTTGCTGCAATTGGGAAATAAAACCGAAAACAAGAGCCCTTACCAACTTCGCTCTCAACAGAGATATTGCCTTTCATTAATTTTGCCAGCTCCGAAGAAAGAGCCAAACCTATTCCTGTTCCGGGAACCTGAATCGTTTGATCCTTATCTCCTTCTACACGATAATACCGTTGAAAAATATGTGGTATATGCTCAGGAGCAATGCCAACACCATTATCGCATACCTGTAACACAACTCCTTCATTTTCTTTTTGTACAATAACTCGAATTACCCCATTTACCGGTGTAAATTTTACCGCATTAGAAAGCAGGTTATCCAATATACGTAATAACTTTTCACTATCGACCCACCCAAAAATCAGTTCATCAGAAGCGTTTTCCAGCAATATCGTTTTATCCTGTGATTCAACTTCCTGTTTAAATTTCAAATACTGTTCTTCAATAAATCGAGAAATATTTGTAGGTCTAACACGCAATTTCATGGCGTTATTACTTACTTTCCTGAAATCCATCAGTTGATTAATCATCTTTATCAAATGCTGTATATTTCTCGACATTAAATCAAACAAACGCTCTTTATCTTTATGTGATAACGTTTCCTGCTGAGTTCGCAACTGTTTTAAGGGTCCGAATAATAAGGACAATGGAGTTTTAAATTCGTGAGAGATATTGGTAAAAAACTGCAGTCTGAGTTTATGCATTTCATTATCCTTATCTCTTTCTGCCTTTTCTCTTTTAAGTTGTTCTTTAAGCTTAATTTTACCAAAAGAAAATCGCCAAAAGAAGATCATTAAAAGAATAATAATGACTATAAAAGCTGAAATGGCTACTTGTGTTTGGTACCAAGCCGGCTTAACATAGATTTCAAATACGGATTCTTCTCCTAACCAAACACCAGGTGTATTGGTTGCTTTAACCCGGAAAGTGTAATTTCCAGGATTAAGGTTCGAATAGGTTACTTCATTAAAAGCATATCCAACATTATTCCATTCCTTATCAAGCCCTTCCATAAAATAGGTGTATCTTACATTTTGGGGTTGAGTATAATTCAAGGCTGAAAAACGAATGGACAATAAATTTTGGTCATGCCTTAATTTTATTTGTTGTGCAAAAGGAAACTCATAATCTAAAAGCGGATCTTTTTTACTTTTGCTGATATAAGATACTGGTTTACCATTTACCTTAACACCACTAATTTTTACACTTAAGGGTTTAGATGTAAACTCTACATCTTGAGGAGAAAAATACATAATTCCTTTTCTCAAGGTTCCAAAACCAATTTTACCATCCTTTAAACGAACACTTGAGTTGGTTTGAAAGCGGCAATTAGGCAAACCATTTTTTGAAGCAAGAACATCTACTTTACCTGTTGAATAATTGAAGCGAAATACTTTCTTGTATGATGTTATCCAAAACACTTCCCGGGTGCTATCCTCAGGAATGATATTAAAAACTGATACATCAGAAAAGCTATTAAAGTATTTAATTTTTCCTGTTTCCAGGTTGATACTCCTCAAACCTCCATATGAACCTAACAATAAATCCCCATTGGGTAACTCACTTAAAGCACTTATTGATATATCATCTTTTAAAACAAACTCTTTTGTTTCTCCATTAGGCCCTAATCCCACTAAGGTACTTAAAGGATTAGCAAACCAAACCCATTTTTTGGATGTGCCTATTACGGGAGTTGCAAAAAGTGTAAAAGCCTGAAGTTTATGCTCTTTCTTTTGCCAATTCCAAACACCATTACTACTTCTTATAACCTCATATACCTGGCCTGTCTCTATAATAAAATAGAATAAACTATCTGAAAGCTTAATCATTCGTGCCACCGGCTTATCTTTGAAGAAATCCAGTAGGTCTTGATTCGTATTATTTCGTACTTTTTCTTTTAAGTCAGGATTAATAATTGACAGGCCTGATATTCTAGACCCTATCCACAAATAGGCATCCTGAAACTCAAAGTCCAAAATTCTGTCTCCCGGTTTTGTAATCGTAAATACTTCGTCCTCTTCATTATTAGAAGGATTTATTGACACTACCTTAGACTTAAACCTTGAACTCATAATTTTGCACAGACCTCCATCAGGCGCCATTCTTATTAATGAGAATGGAGTATAGATAGGCGCTACGAAAAAACCTTTATTAATAGGCAAAAATTGATAAATACTGTTTTGAGCTTCTAATTTTATAATTTCACCACCATGCGACACCAGTAACAGAAAGCCTTCTTCATCAGTATACATGGAGTTAATATATTGCAAATACAAATTATCTAATTCCTTTTCTGTCCCAATAAATTCGGTATGAGTTTTTTCATTAATCGACCATATTCGAATGAGGCCTTCTGTTGATGCTACCCAAATGTTTCCATCCTTATCTCCGGTAATATCTTTTATTATTCTAATTCGTTTTCCTTGAACCGAATGGTAATTTTTTAAAATTCCTGTTTCAAGATGGTATGAATAAACTCCAAATAGTTGCGCTCCAATCCATAGCACACCATTATTGTCGTAATAAACTACCGGAGGATTACCGGGGCTTGTTCCAAGCTTTAGCGGGATAGACAACTGCTTTCTTTCCAAAACCCTGGTTTCCGGATTATACTCAACAAAAGTGCTATTACTAAGCAGTCCCATATTACCCGATTTTAACCGGGTCATTAAAAAATAAGGAGATAAATCATCGGATAAAATCTTTTGAAGCGAAATCACAGTCATTTGATTAGTCTGCTCATTATAATCATAATCCAACTCAAACAGCTGTTGATCGGCTAAAAAAAGAATTTTATGCTCCGAATAAACTATTACATGAGAAATATCCATTGGAAACTTTGAGTCTTCATGTAATAAACCACGAATACTCTCCATACTTCCTACTTTACTCTTATAATAAAATAAACCATTGTTATTTCCCAACCATAAATTATTCCAATGGTCTTCAACAAGAGTTCCATGCAATGTAACATTACCTTTTATACCCTTAGCCTCAACAGGCGTTTCAACTGAGTTCCAGTCTTCCCCGTCAAATTGAAACAACCTACCATGACTATGATACCATATATATCCATTTGAATCCTTTAATAATCCATCAATATTACCCGCATATAAATTAGATCCCTTCGTAATGGATGAAAAATTATAAGTTGATTGAGCACTTACATAACATTGTAAGTGTACAAACAACATATATAAAATAAATATATAATAACTTTTCATCCTTTATCCCCCTCGTTTTTCTTGATATTTAAAATCTTAAAAATGAAGATATTCACATAAAATAGCTTTGTCAATAATTACCTGGCTTAAGTATTAATCTATATCGAACAAAATACTTTATCAGAAAATCTTCATTTTAAAGGGTATTACTATTCTTTTTTGACCTTTTCTCCTTCCACAAGGAACATATCCATCATATATCCTTCACTCTTTCCCTCACCAATTAACTCTAGTGCCATAGTTACATTATACCCCCTGGCATCATACATAAACAATAGTTCCTTGCCTTCAACTTCTACGTCATAAATTGGAAATTCTTCTCCATCAGCTCCAACTAATTTTCCGCCAAGCTTGCCTTCCTTTGATTCTAATATTAAAGACATTTCTGCATCACCATCAGGTAAATCTCTAACCATTAAACTCCACTTTCCAACAAACTTTTCTACATTATCATTAGCAAAAGATGTCATACTTAGTCCAAACAATAGTACAAATAAAGTTACTCCTAATTTTTTCATAATAGATTGTTTTTAATTGATAATTAAATTTCATTACAAACTTAACCTACATATAAGTTCCATTAGGGGTATTTTTGTATCATACATGGGTGAGGAAAGTGTCTGGTACAAATACCCCCTTATAGGTTCCCTCTATTTATCAGCTATATGAGTAGAAAATGTATTTCTAATACACTATGTAATTTACAAAAATCAAGTATGATTTTTCAGTTAAGGAGCTTCCATATTTAAATCAATGAATAACGTTAGTGTACATGCAACATCTTACATTCACCCAAAACCTCTTATCGTCCTTTATACCTCAAAGTGTAATTTTATCCTAGAGATGGCTATTCACCCCTAACGCTTCAACAGCTGAAATCCATTGACATAAATAGTTGACAGGATTGCTTGTTCTAATGCTCTCCAACTAATTAAATCAAAAGATTTGAATACTTGTTTTGCTTTCTGATTAGAAAATCTTAAAAAAATAATATAAAACATTAGTTATCAATAGTATATACATAATCAATAACTTCAAAAACACTTAACTACCAGACTATAAACAAATTAGAAGAAAGTCATATGGAAATAATGAAAGGAAAGTTGACAAAATAGAATCAGAGGAGTTAGTTCCGCTCCTTTTTAAAAGGGATAAAGGTAGTTTTAGTTTTTTCTTTAGCGTAAAGGCTAGTGTAAAGACTGCTAAATCCCCGAACTAATTTTTCCACCTATTTTCCTTTCTACTTCGTTAAGCTTTTTCGTCGTAGCTACGGCTATGCCTGTAAATCTTGCCTTGTATAAAGAAAAAATATCTTCAAAAACTTAAATTCGTTTATTTAACACTCTACACACTAGGTTAAAATATTGTTCGTATCATTCATGGTTAATGAACAATACGAACAAAATATTATTAATATGCAGCTTCGTATATTTTAACCGCATCCTCAAAAGAAACCTCTTTAGGGTTACCTCCTGTACAAACATCTGCTAAGGCATTCTTAGCCATTAGCTCAAAATCTTCTTCTTTAGCCCCTAATTCTTTGATACCTGTTGGAATACCTACATCTTTAGACAATTGAGAAATAGCATCTAATGCCGCTTCTGCCGCTTCCTGAGTACTCATTTCTGAGATATCAACTCCCATAGCCACAGCTATTTTAGCAAACTTCTCAGGACAAGCAGATAAATTAAAACGTTCAACATGTGGAAGCAAAACTGCATTGGCTACACCATGTGGTGTATTATACAATCCTCCTAACTGATGCGCTGCAGAGTGAACAAAACCTAAACCGCAATTTGAAAATGCCTGTCCGGCTATAAACTGCGCCCATGCCATTTTACTACGCGCTTCAAGGTTATTTCCATCCTTAACTGCTTCTCTTAAGCTCTCACTGATTAACTGAATAGCATACAATGCCATATGATCTGACCAGTGATAGGCTCCTGCTGTTACGAAAGCTTCAACTGCATGCGTTAAGGCATCCATACCTGTAGCAGCCGTTAAAGCAGCAGGTTTATTTAGCATTAACTCAGGATCATTTACAGCAATAGATACCAAACAGTTTTTATCAACCATTACCATTTTTACCTTACGCTCTTCGTCGGTAATTACATAGTTGATAGTAACCTCACTGGCTGTTCCGGCAGTTGTATTAATAGCCGCAATTGGTGTAGATTTCTTTTTTGAGATATGAATACCTTCGTAATCTTTTATATCACCACCATTAGTAGCTAAGATACCTATTGCTTTACCACAGTCCTGAGGTGAACCTCCTCCAATGGTAAGGATATAGTCACAATTATTTTCCTGGAATATAGCTAAACCATTATTTACATTCGCACAAGTTGGGTTGGGTTGTACATCATCAAAAATTACATACTCAATGGATTGAGCTTCCATTAAGTCTGTAACATTTTTAACAACACCTAACTCATTTAATATTTTATCTGTAACAATAAGAACCTTGTTACATTCCAGACTTTTAAGTTCGTCAACAAGGTCAGCAATAACTCCCGGACCAACTAAACTTAAAGGTGGTAAGTATATTCTTCTTTTTTCTAACATGATATTTATTTTTCTGTTTTTTATTCGAATCAAAAATTAAATTCTAATTTTTATATGCCTAAACACCAGGGACTTAATATCTAAAACCCTGACTTCATTTTTTTATTCTAGATTATTACTTTGTTCAGTATAGTTCAAGTAAACTTGACTCTACCTTCACTTAACGCAATAATTGTCTTAATACAAAAAACGGAAGCACAAATTGCACTGCAATTTGCGCAAGACTGCGCCTGCTTCCCTATAAAAACTACGGTTCTTATATCTAAATCGCTTAAACTCCCACTCTCCTGACGTCGGTGCTCAAACAAAAGCAATTTTTCGATATAACAACCTTGTTTTTATGCTCACCAGACAAGGTCGGAAGCTAAACAACACGATTTGCACATTACAATATCAAATTTCAATCTTTGATTCTTATTTTTTAATAGATAGAAAGGCCATTCAGTTTTTGAATGACCTTGAATTAATTATTTAAAAGAATGCTTTTCGCAGCTCATCAATTTCATCTTCATTCATCGGTTCAAACGAACCAAGCGAAGTTCCCATGACTAATGATTTAGCACTAAACTCAGCCACTTCTAACCTGTCAAAAGCCTGAAGCAAAGAATTACCCGTCATTAAAACAGAATCGTTTTCAATAATGACACCAGGATTATCTTTTGAGATAAGGTTTGGAATTGTTTCATTATTTGCGAAATGAGAACCAAAAGGTACATTCTCCATATCCTGTAGGAAAATCCAACTTTCAGGAATTGTTCTTACATCCAGTTTTTTATGCGTAACACCATAAGCCATTAAATACTCAGGTTGAGTTAAAATAATAGCGTTGATTTCTGGGTGCATCTCATAAATTTTTTGATGTAACCAGGTAGAGCGACTAGGAATTTTTCCCTCTTCACACTTACCTCCTTTTACCTGCACAATATCACCTGCCTGCATATCCCAGCGCGTAGCATCTGTAGGAGTAATCAGGAAATCGTTGTTCTTCCATCTTACCGAAATGGTTCCATAAGTACTCATCATTAATCCCTGATCACAAGCTCGCCTAATCATATCAGTTATCTTTTGGCGCACATCCTTTTCATCAGACGTATATACCACATTATCCATTTTAGGATGATCGGTAGGTACCTGGTTACTAAAGCTATACAACTGCTCTTCGCTTAAGAAGTTAGGTTCACCAATAATTTTTGAGTTTATTAATGTCCTACAGGCAAATTCCAATGTTTCAAAACGCTCATAAGCTTTAATTACATTTTTACCTCCAACTACGGCACCGTGGTTCTCCATAATCACTGAATCAAATCCTTTCTCAAATTGCTCTGAAATTGAATTTCCCAGTTCATTACTTCCCGGAATATGGTATTTCGCATATCCAATTGGTCCACAAACCTGCTTTACCTGAGGAATAACGTTCGTATTTGGAATTTGACGAACAATACTGAATGCAACCAATGCTGGCGGGTGTGCGTGAACAACCGACTTAATATCCGGTCGTTTTACGTAAATAGCCTTATGAAATGGGTATTCCATAGAAGGCTTATGAGGCCCTACAATAGTACCATCAGCCTTTACACACATGATATCCGAAGGTTTTAAAGAACCTTTATCAACTCCTGAAGGAGTTACCCACATATCTCCACTTTCATCCATAATGGATATATTACCACCCGAAGTAGTTGTCAAACCCTTCTTATATATCCTGTTGATAATCATAATGATTTGATCACGAGGATGCAATAAGTTCAAATTTCTGATAGACATCGTATTATTATTATTATTATTATTATTATTATTATTAATTGTTAATTGTTAAATATTATTCTTTTAAAAAATTGCAAAAGCAACAGTCAATCCGCTCATTACCACACTTACCATGGTCATTAGTTTGATAAGGATGTTCAACGACGGACCGGATGTATCTTTAAATGGATCACCAACTGTATCTCCAACTACACCAGCTTTGTGAGCTTCACTTCCTTTACCGCCAAAATTTCCTTTTTCAATATACTTTTTAGCATTATCCCATGCTCCACCAGCATTATTAAGGAAGATGGCCAAAGTAAAGCCTGTAGTTAAACCTCCCATTAACAAACCAATTACTCCGGCAACACCGAAAATAATACCTACAACGATAGGTACGATAATGGCTAATAACGAAGGCAATAACATTTCGCGTTGCGCACCTTTAGTAGAAATAGCCACACATTTTGCATATTCAGGCGTTCCCTTACCTTCCAGGATTCCCGGTATTTCTTTAAACTGACGACGAACCTCATCGACCATTGAGCCTGCAGCTCTACCTACAGCTTTCATAGTCATGGCACAGAACACAAACGCCATCATGGCACCGATAAACAAACCGGCCAACAATAATGGATTGAATAGTGACAGATCGTAGAAAGTAGAGAAATCCTTTAATGTAGCTTCAGAAATCACAACGGCTTTTACACCTTCTGCTACCTCGGCAGAAGAATCCAAAACAAACTGTACGGAGTTTTGTATCACAGTTTCTCCTTCAACAAGCGAACGTTTTAGCCATATTTTGATCTCTTCCATATATGCAGCCATCAATGCCATGGCCGTAAGTGCAGCAGAACCTATGGCAAAACCTTTACCGGTAGCCGCAGTTGTATTACCTAACATATCCAATGCATCGGTTCTTTCACGTACTTCGGCAGGAAGTTCAGACATTTCTGCATTACCTCCGGCGTTATCAGCAATAGGTCCGAATGCATCGGTAGCTAATGTAATACCTAAAGTAGAGAGCATACCTACGGCTGCGAAACCGATTCCGTATACACCTTCAGCAAAGTTGTCGAATCCGCCGGCAAAACCGAATGCCCCGATAATACCAGCTACAATAGTTATAACAGGAATCCAGGTAGAGTACATACCTACAGCAACACCATCTATAATAGTAGTAGCCGGACCTTGCTGCGCTTGTTTAGAAATACCTTGTGTAGGTTTGTAACCATCAGATGTATAATATTCTGTTCCCTGTCCGATGATAACACCGGCAATCAATCCTGTTACAACAGAACCAAAGATCCCCCAGGTAATCCATCCCATTGAAGCCATTCCTGCAATTGCAGCAAGTACTAAAAGAGAACTACCACCTGTACCGATCAATAGAGAGTTCAATAAGCTTTTTGCAGAAGCGTCTTCTTTAGTTTGTACCATAAAGATACCTACAATAGAAAGAACTATTCCGATAGCGGCAACCAACATTGGAGCGATCACTTTTCCTGACATATCCGCTCCCGAAGCATTGTTAACCGTTAAAGCAGCACCAAGTGCGGCAGTAGCCAGGATAGAACCACAGTATGATTCGTAAAGGTCGGCACCCATACCGGCCACGTCACCAACATTGTCACCCACGTTATCAGCAATGGTTGCAGGGTTACGTGGGTCGTCCTCCGGAATACCGGCTTCCACCTTACCTACAAGGTCAGCACCCACATCAGCTGCTTTGGTGTAGATACCACCACCTACACGGGCAAACAATGCCTGAGTAGAAGCACCCATTCCGAAGGTAAGCATGGTTGCTGTTACCTCCATCAGCTTTTGCGACTCATCCATTCCGGCATGTACAAGATCAAGCCCCAGGAAGTGAAGGCCGCTGGCCATATTTTCTGCTGTGTATACTACTTTAGTTAATAGTACGTACCAAAGGGATATATCCAAAAGTCCGAAACCTACCACAACCAATCCCATTACGGCCCCGCTTCGGAAAGCAACTTTCAGTCCTTTGTTCAACGACTCGGAAGCTCCATGTGCGGTACGCGCCGATGCAAAAGTTGCAGTCTTCATCCCAAGAAATCCGCATAGTCCGGAGAAGAATCCCCCGGTTAAGAAAGCAATGGGAACGAACGGATTTTGAACACCCATATATGCAAGAATGGTAAGGATAACTAATATTACGACGAAAACGATACCTACAACTTTGTATTGTCTGGACAAATAGGCCATTGCACCGTCTCTAACGTGCTGCGCAATTTCTTTCATCTTATCAGTTCCTTCGGAACTTTTCATCATGCTTTTAAAAAAAAGCCAGGCAAACACCAATGCCACAATAGATGCGACAGGTATGATCCAAAATAATTGTGTAATCATGATAATTTAATGTAGTTTTTTGGTAATATTTATAATTTATTTATTTGTGCACTATAGCCTAGTAATGGTTAGAACAACAAAATATAAACAGGTTTACAATGCGGCTTTACGTTTGGCTAAAACCTTATAAGAATACAATCCATAAAGAGCTATCCCAACAAAACATAACAATGGCAAAATGAAAGAAACATTTACTGCCGGCAACCAGGCAACTGTACCTAAGTCAATAATCATTGCCTGAAACATCGGCATAACAGCACCTCCAACAATGGCCATTACCAATCCGGCTGACCCCATAGTAGTATCATCTCCAACATTGCCTAAAGCAATTCCATAAATAGTTGGGAACATTAATGACATAAAAATGGAAGTTGCCACTAACAAGTACAATCCGGGCATACCTACAATGAGAATAACTCCTGCTGTAGTAACAATGCCACCTATGGCAAACCACATTAACAATTTACTGGCATTTACATATTTCAAAATCAGGGTACTTACCAAACGACTACCAATAAACAAAGCCATTGCAACCATGTTATGATCTTGCCCTGACTCTTTTGTCAAACCAATATTCTCAGCATACTGAATAATGAATGTCCAGCACATAATCTGTGCAGCAACATAACAAACCTGTGCTCCTACTCCGGTAATATAAACCTTATTCTTAACCAAACGCTTGATTGATTGCCATGGATGAATTTGCTCCTTATGTGCAGTATCAGGCATTTTCAGCACAGCAATAATTACAAACATTGCAATTACAACCAAACCTAAAGCCACATAAGGATTACGAATAACCATCAGGTCATTTGCTCTTATTGTTGCTTTAGTAGCTTCATCTAAGGTTGGGAAAATTAACTCTCCCAAAGCATTTCTCTTATCTGATTCTAAAGAAGCTAATACCACCTTGGAAGCGACAATCATTCCTAAAAACGATCCCATTGGATTAAATGACTGTGCCAGGTTTAAACGCCTGGTAGAAGTTTCCTTACTGCCAAGAGAAAGAATAAACGGATTGGCCGTTGTTTCTAAAAATGCGAGTCCAAAAGTTAAGATATACAAAGAACCGACAAAAAAACCAAACATTTGAAACTGTGCAGCCGGATAAAACAAGAGCGCTCCGGTAGCATACAAGCCAAGGCCTAATAGGATACCCTTCTTATAACTGTATTTTTGTGCAAACAAAGCTGCAGGTATGGCCATAGTGAAATATCCACCATAAAAAGCCATCTGAATTAAAGTCGCTTTTGCATTTGAGATTTCCATTACTGTTTTAAATGCCGCAACCATTGGATTGGTAATATCATTGGCAAATCCCCAAAGGGCAAACAAGCTGGTAATTAATATAAACGGAACCAGATATTTTTTTTCAACTAATTTAGATTGGACAGACATAGATTTTTTATTTAGTAATTGGTGTTACTCCTTTTTTTAAGATAATATTCCCATACTTGGCTGTTTCTCCAGTCATCACGACTGCAAAGGCTGACTTAGCTCTCTCGTAAAATTCGAAACGATCAATTCGTTGTATTGGTGCCACATTGGGATTTGTAATGTGAATACTTTTTATATATTCCTGTTCTACCGTTGGATCTAATTGATCTCCGGGAACAGCAGCCATCATAATTAATGGCTGATCAACATATTGATCGAGCTCAAAAAGCGGTAAAATACCTTCTAACAAATCAGGCACTCTAATACCATCTGCTCTTAATACTCTTTTATTGAAGCTTTCAGCCGGAAAATGAGCATCAGCTAAAATGATTTCATCGCCATGTCCCATCCTATAGAGAACGGACAATAATTCCGGACTTAAAATTGAAGATATTCCTTTTAACATAGTGACTAGTTTTTAAGTTGAAGGGATTTATTTTTGCTTAAAGGCTCGGTATTTCTGGTATAGGTTATCATACACACCTCTGTTATCAGAAGGATTGATCACCTTAGGATTATAAGCAATATGCTTACGAGCTTCTTTAACGGATTTATAAAGTCCTGCTCCGGCAAACACAAACATAGCAGCTCCCAACACTGTAGTTTCCTTTTGATCAATAAGCTGTATTGGCGTATTGCAAACATCTGCACGTAATTGATTCCAAAGCTTGTTCTTTGAACCTCCTCCGACGCAAATTATTCTTTCAGCTTTAAAATTCCCTGCTGTTTCCAAAGCCTCTAAACCTTCTCTTAGTCGAAAAGCCAGACTCTCTAAGAATGCGCGATATATCTGACTCCTACGCGTACTAATATTTAAGCCGGTAATGGTACCTGTGTTAGCGCTAGAGCCATCATCATAAAAAGCAGGATCTACAATTAAGCCATGTGCACCAGGCATTTCAAGCTCTGCTTCTTTAACCATTGTATCATAAAGCTCAGATCCTTTTAATTCAGGATAAAAATTACGTGAAAACCATTCTAAAACACCAGAACTTAACCAGTTTTGACCGATGTTATAAATTCCCTTTTCAGCATCAGCCTCTGTAGTAAGATTATTTTCAAGTTCTAAAGGAGAGGCAGTAAAGCTTTTGCTTCGCGACATTAAAATCTCCCAGGTACCTGAACTAAGAACCGGCTGATTTAACTGTGCACCTGAACCAAATATAGCAAACTGAGTATCATGGCCAGCTAAAAAAACAGGAGTTCCTTCAGGCAACCCTGTTACCGATGCCGACTCCTCATGAATACTACCTGCCTGATCTCCAGGCTCTGAAATTGATCCAAAAAGTTCCTTATCGATACCTATTGATTCCAATATCTCATCAGAAAAACTTCTTTCTGAAAGATCAGCCATCATGGCAGTTCCCATCATGGTAGCATCGTTTTGTAATACTCCGGACAGCTTATTTACCAGCAGCGATGGAATAAATAAGAAACGGTGTGCTTTTTCAAGTATATCCGGCCTGTTTTCCTTAAACCATATCATTTTATTAATGGTATTAAAGGCATACGGATAAACTCCACTTATCGCATATAATTTCTTTAAAGGAATATATTTTTCAATATTTTCCATCACAGCAGCTGTTCGCTGACACTGCCAGGAAACTACAGGATATAGTAACTCTCCTTTTTCATCGGTAAAAGCTCCATCAACTCCAAAAGTCGTGACAGTAGCACCGGCAATTCGAGTTGTATCAATCTCTGAAGTTACAACTTTAGCTGCCTTACATAATTTACCCCATAATTTTTCGATATCCCAGATTCTACCTCCCGAAAAATGTGGGTCATCATCTGTTTCATTGGGCATGGCATGAGATGCCAATATTTGCCCTGCTTTATCCATTGCAATAACCCGAACATTGGTTGCTCCACAGTCAAATACAATGGCTATATCTTTTTCAAACATAAACAATTCTTTAAACAGGACTACACAATAGTCTTTCTGTTTCTTTTCATAAAACAGCCTCTACTATTTTTCTCTAACCTCAATTTGTAGCTTTGTAAACTATTGGAAGTCCTGTTTATTCAAAATGATATTTGGTCTTAATAATTATTTCATTCCGTACAACGGACCATAAGTAGAACAAGCTCTATAATCAGAGCCTTCTTTATCTTCTCCAAAAGAAGCCCAGGCACTTGGTCTGAATATATCATCATCAGATACATTATGCATATTTACCGGAATACGAAGCATTGAGGCAAGCGTAATTAAATCTGCACCAATATGACCATAGCTGATTGCTCCGTGGTTAGCTCCCCAGTTTGACATTACAGAATATACATCTTTAAACGCTCCCTCTCCTGTTGTTCTTGGAACAAACCAGGTAGTTGGCCATGTAGGATTGGTTCTTTCATCCAACACACTATGTATATCATCTGGTAACTCAACTGTCCACCCTTCTGTCAATTGAAGAACCGGACCAACTCCTTTTACCATATTTACACGACACATAGTAACCGGCATTTCTCCTGCTGTTTTAAACTGAGAAGAAAAACCACCACCTCTAAAATAACCTCTTTCTGCCTGTGGCCATAGCGTGTTATCCAAGCATTTTTGAGCTTCTTCTTCTGTAATCTCCCAATAAGGCTTCATGGCCGGATTTCCATCAGCATCTTTTTGTTGTGCTGTAGCATCTAATGTTGTTGATCCGGAATTAATTAAGTGAATAACACCATCTTTAGCTGTTCCGCTTAACGCTTTACCCGTTACTCGTTTAACAGCATCAGGACTCCAATATGTACGCACATCCGAGAAAATTTGAGAGGTATTAGTCAGTAGATGTCCAAACAACATAGACACACTGTTTAAACTATCATTTTCTGTTGCAAACACAAAGGCCTGACGAATACCATTCCAGTCAAATGAAGAATTTAATATGGCCTCGGTAAAATCAGCATTTGGCTTGTAATCTGTCCATTGACGCTGCCCCTGAAAACCACCTAAAATTGCATTTCTACCTAAACCTTCTTCTCTGTAACCTTTGTCAATCAACTTTTGATTTCCGATCATCATATCGCGACAAATCAAGGTCATTTTTATTACAGTTTCCCACTCTACCTGTTTGCGAGCCTCATCAGCTTGTTTCTCTGCACTATTAATATCTTCACCCTCTTTGCAGTTCTCTTTAGTCCACGCTAATGCCTTTTCAAATTCTTCTTCATCGTAAATACCTTCATCCATTCGACGAAGAATTTCAACCGATTCAATAAACTCAGAACGAATACCTAAATAATCTTGAAAGAAGTTGCTATCTACCATTGAACCGGCAATACCCATAGAACTATAACCTATTGACAAATATGATTTCCCGTTCATTTGAGCAACAGCTAATGCAGATTTCACAAAGCGCAACAGTTTTTCCTGAACATCAGCAGGAATATTTGTATCGCCGGCATCCTGTACATCACGGCCGTAAATACCAAATGTTGGTAACCCCTTTTGCGTATACCCCGCTAAGGCAGCCGCTAAATACACTGCTCCGGGACGCTCTGTACCATTAAATCCCCAAACAGCTTTAGGCAACAAAGGATCTGTATCCATTACCTCCGTACCATAACACCAGCAAGGCGTTACTGTTAATGAAACACCAACTCCTTCTTTTTTAAATTTATTGGCACACATAGCAGCTTCAGCAACCCCTCCAATACATGTGTCTGCTATAACGCACTCCACTTTTTCCCCTGAAGGAAATCTTAAATTACCTTCAATAAACTCTGCTGCTGCTTTAGCAAGATCCATTACCTGAGACTCTAGCGATTCTCTAACACCATTTTCTCTTCCATCAATTACCGGGCGTATACCTACCTTGGGTAAATCCCCAATTAACCTGTTTCCCATATTTATGGTTTTTCTTAATTATTTAGAATTATTAACATGACAAAATTGAAATTATAAACTGAGTTAATAAATGTTTATTTTCATTAGATTTGTATCTGTTTTAAACATCGCAAGAATGAACACATTAAGAAAAGCACCAGATAAAGGGGATCCTTCTGATATTTTACAGGTATTTCCGAAATACAACTTAAACATTCACTGTTGTCGTTATTGGTGGCTGCAACAGTGGGAATTTAATGAATTATCATTTCCATACTGGCGCATTTATCACAATAGTTATAAAGGTGCTGTGATGACATATAATAATGTAGACTACTCTTTAACTCCTGATAAAATTGTGTTGATTGCACCCAACACATCTTTTTCGACTCGTTTATTCGATCATAAAATTCCAAACACGGGCTATGCACTAAAGGGAGGAAGAGTGAATCAAAAAACCACAGTATCCGACTACAGCAATGATCAGTATATACTCCATCTATTTATTCATTTTAATATTGGAATGCCATATGACAACATTACTCCCGGTGTTTTTATATACCAGTTAACTGACCACCTTACAGAAAAATTACTGATTATAAAGAGGCACCTCAATTATGAACACGCCAAATTTAGTTTTCATTCAAGTTTAACGATTCAATCGCTTATTGTAGATTTATTATCAGAAATCCCTGAGGGAAACTGGAACCAAATTACCAGTAACCACCGCATACTCAATACTCTGAACTATATTGAGGATCAGATTAGCGAAGAATTATCAAATCCAACATTAGCAGATCATGCAAAAATGGCAACCAACGCATTTACCCGATTATTCACGGAAGAGGTAGGTGTATCACCACAGAAGTACGTTAAAAAGAAAAGAATTGATAAAGCTTGTATTTTATTGCATCACTCACTCCATACAATTGAAGAGGTTGCTGTAAAAACCGGATTTGCCGATCGCTACCACTTTTCTCGCATATTTAAGCAGATTACAAATGTATCTCCGGCCAGATACAAAAAAGAATTTGGGATGAAGTAAGGATCTAAATTATAACAATTATATTGAATTGTAGAGAAATAGAAAACCCTGCAAATAAAATAACTTACAGGGTTTCTGGTTTTAACCCGGAATATGCATTAGAAAATCCCAGCCTGCCGGCTGGCAGGTATTACACATTGAAACTACTTTAAAACAAATCGTTTTACTCACTCGCTTCAACTCACCGTAGCGGTGCTATGCCTCGTTTCAGTAAGTGTTTGTTTTGTTGCATTTTCAATGTTCATAACGAAGACCTAATTCATAATTCCATCTAACTAATATTGTTTTGCCAAACAGGCTTTCTTTTTGCTTGATCAAAAAGAAACCTGCCTTCCGTCAGGCAGGCAAAAAAATCAAGTTCAATTCATCCTTCAGCCCACCTCCTTGTTGAATCTATTGCTGTCACACATCCCTTATTCACCCGCATTCAACTGCGTCGCGCTATTATCGGCCCGGGCCAATTGAACCGGCCAACACACATTTTTATCGAGATAGAACTAAAATACTTGATATAGTTAGCTACTCGGTTTTACTTTTCAAAAAGTCTTAGGAATCCGGGTTAAAAAGAATATGGAGAAGATTAAGAGTTTGCATTAATAATATAAAACGCTCATGGGTTTCCTATGAGCGCTTCTTTATTAATATCGCATATCGCGATAATTATTCATTTTTATTCACTTCATTTATTGCCTTTTCAATTGTTCGATTAGTAGATTGAGACACTCCACACTCTTTAGCGATTGAATCCCAAAGTGAGACGGCCTCTTGCACTTCTTCCAATATTAACTCCGGTTTCTTTATTCCAAAATGTTTTCCTAACTCTAACAAATGTTTCCTTCCCGGATTTTTGCTCTCTCCGGCAACCATAGTACTGTGAAAACCATAAGCTGAATTTGAAAAAGTCAGATCATACACTGGAGCGAAACTCCAATGGCCTTTAGCATCCATTAAAAAAGAAAAGTTCTTACTGTGATCGTCCCTGTTGTGAGCAAACACATTGAAGGCTGCCAAGCGCAGTATTTTTTTATAGGCGTTTACATGTTTTTCAAGCTGAAATGCACAATCCATTAAATGTCCATAATCCATGGTGCTCATTCTAAAATTATCATGCATCAATCCACTAGCAGTATGCATATGAATTCTTTTCTCTTTAATTCTGTCAAAGCGTTTAGTACCAAAATAGGTTTGTCCTGATCGGCCAGAAAATAATTTACAATCGCTCATCTCAAGTCCTGCCTTTAATGCCATTTTGTGATAAGCATATTCAATATTAGCTATTTCTTTGGGATCAGGGGACGATTGAAATTTTATAATCCAATCTTCAAAACCTTCTGATAATCGTTGATGACCATGCATTAATTCATTGGTGAGATTATTGTAGCCAACAAATATTTTAGGACGAGCTCCCCCAGAAGAACCTCCCAAAGTAAAAAGTTCTTCAATAATGTCAGAATCACTTCCTTTTAAAATGTAGCTCATTTCCTGAGCAATCATATCCAGTTCAATTTCTGAGGATAGTACAACATCTTCATCAAACTTTGGTTTATAAATCAAAGCTCCCATCCCATGATCCCCAACATAAGACAGACGATCTAATGGGGTTAAACTTTGTATGTTTACTCCTTTAGATGCAAGTGTACGATCCAATAACAGCCTTCCCCAACCATCAGGTAACGAATCATTAAAAACACCATACAACCCATCAAATGGTTCTAAACCGGCTGTATTTATTTCACTATTAAAAGGCAACTTAATTGGCGAAATATTAAGTCCTGATTTTAAAAAATCTGCATAATAGCGAAAGTAGATAGTTCGATTATCCCTTACCATTTCTCCTACCTCATAACTTTGGCCTTCAAGCTCCAAAGACACCAAAATATTTTTGATATTATCCATAACAGATTCTTTACTTATGATTTAGTTGAGAAAAGGCCTTCAATATTGCCCAAATCTTCTTTGGGCCGGAAGACCAACTTAAAATCTTCCAGTCTATCAAGAAGGTGAGCTAACTTAAGCAGTGATTCCAGGGATATTTGACCAGTAGTTTCAAATCGCTTTAAACTACCTAAAGAAACACCTGAGCGTTCTGCCATTTCAGCTTGAGACAATTTTAATTGTTTACGTAAGGCCTTGTGACGCTTAGCCAATTCCTTACCTATATCGTGAGGTGTTGGATTTATTGAATACATATAGCTAATATATTAGACAAATATAGCTATAAATTCAATATATAGCCAATATATTAACCAACAACACATGATTACTAAAAATTAGTCACAACAAACGGGCATTTTCCTGGTATTTAACCCCAAAGGGCAAATCAGTTCACATTAAAAATACAAAATTTAAAATATAACTTATTGAAAAAGGCTGAGTTCTTCCTGTTTTAAGCAATCAAAAAATAAATGGGTAATTGAAAGAAATCGCAGCTATATGCGGCATTGATAAACCTTTATCTACTCATTCAGCCAGGCATACCTTTGCAACAACAGTTGCTTTAGAGAATAACATGCCTTTGGAAGTGGTATCAAAAACCATAGGTCATTCCAGCACAAAAATGAGGCAACGTTATGCAAGAACAACAGAAGCATTGATTCAAAAGAATATGGAGAAAATTAAAGATTTGTAATAGAGTTTATTTATTATCGATCTAATAAAACTAAAAACAATAGGATGCTGTTTGAACAAATAACAATATTGATAAAAGATTAGTTCACCAGCTATGCCTGCCAGTGAACTAATCCTACATCATAGAAACCACATACTTCGGTTAGGATAGGCTTTTCTTAATCGATTCCTAAATTAAAATTGATTTTATCGGCTAAATCAGGATAATCTATTAACGGATTTCTATTTCCCTGAATTTCAAAAATGGTATAATTACGGTGTAATTCATATCGTGTAACCGGATTGCTTTTGTGCCAACCTAAAAGAACACTCAACCTGTCTTTTTGCATTTCTCTGTTTGCATCTCCAACTTCACCCGGGTACCTAAGTAAGAAATACAATGTAGCTCTGGCAACAGCCCCATGTCCATGTAATGGTTCAAATTTATTGGACTCTCGTCTGCCACATTTGGTTCGAACTATTTCATCTAATGGACCAAACTCCCAGTAAGGAATATTACTTCTAAAGCTATTGCAAGTTGGTTCGCATGTAAACAAGTGGTGCAGGTCGGCGCGCATTGGGTTTCTTTTATTAAACCACGATTGAGGTACAACATGCTCACAATTAAATGGCAAACTAGCCTCAAACATATCATATGCTTCTAAGCGCTCCTGATCGCTATGATAGCTCTCGGATGTAAGAATTGAATTAAATTCGTGTTCATACCTTTCTATTAAATCAAGTTCTTTACTTATGATTTCTTCAGGACTCAAAACATCACCCGAATATATATTACGCAACTTTCCAAACTCATGAATATCAACAAGTGGATATAAATACTCATGCCGTGCTTCTCTATAACATAGCACCTTAGCGTGTGTATTGTTAATATGTTTCGACAAGGCTTTAAATAAAGCATCCGGCGAATCATTTAAATCAATATTACCATAATAGCTTTTGCGATCATTTATATCCGTTTCTTCGTTATAATAATCGTGATTTCGATACGCATTATCCACTATTACTTTGGCAGTGTGTTTGTTATGCCCATTGGTTGGTTTAAGAACATGTCCGTTCCCTGAGTCAGTATCTTTTACTGAAATTGATGGCAGAGCAGTAGCCCCGGAAAAGTTTACTTTAAGGTACATACTTAATGAACCATCGGGTTCATTAACCACCTGATTTACATTTCCAATATTGGATGTACTTTCATTCCAGATGTTGCTAATTGCAGGTGTTGAAGTAAAAATTTCCTGATACAACCTTTGTTTTGGTGCATCATATTCATGTATTATACTATCGAGATATTCAAAGATCTTACTTATTCTTATTCCTTCATTGGCTTCCCAATGAATCATATCCATAGTTAAGCGACTTCCATCCCAAACTGTTCCGTCAGTAAGTAATATATTACCATGACTATCCCTTGCTGGTTTGCCGGCATGATGCAAAGCTACCACTTCAAAATTATCATTATAAACCACACAACCGGAAGAGCCTTTCATTGTATCAGCCACATAATGAACGAATTCATCTTTTATGCCAATAATTTTATTATTACGTATAACAATTTGCTTCGGCTCCCCTGCAGGATGTTGAACCAGATTTACGCACTCACCAACTACTGCCTTTCCGGATTCTTTAATGATTTTATTGAATCCGTATTTACTGATTAAACTTCCGTTGGAATTGCTTACATCAACCGCAACGATGGCAAAATCAAGATGTTCGTTAGCTATAAAAAACTCATCCGGCTCAAGTCTGAAAAACTCTGAATTACTCAAGCCCTCATCTGTCTCCCGATAATTCATTTCAAAAAGACTATAGCGCGCAGTACTAACATCTTCTAATACATGATGATTCGTAATCATTAAATTAGGAGATATCATAAAACCTGTACCATAACCCATGATACCATCATCATTTCTTACCACCACTCTACCTACCGTTCTGGCTGCCAAAGCACCTTTGTACATAAACGATATAGGCATGAGCTCATTTTCTTTAATAATTCTTTCCAGAACATTGAATCCTTCAGCCGTACCTGTTGGCATTTCAACCAATTTTGAAGCTTCCTTTTTTAAGGATAACTTATTTAGCCTAAACAATAACCTGCCGGCATCTTCAACTTTACGCCAATCTCCTTTTTTTGATATGGCATCTTCCATAATTCTTACTTGCTCCTTAATATTAGGAAGTCTTTTTTCCACATCTTCAATTATCCCTTCCAGATAACTTTTTACAACCGTTCCCATAATGCATTCGATTTTGTAATAAAAAGTTTATTTATTATCCGTATTAAATATTAACCTAAGTTCGATTAAAAATAAAGAGCTCAGATTTCATTAGATGATTGATTTACAATGTAAATTTTCGAAACATAGCGAGCTATGGTGAGAAAATTTAAAGCAGTAAATGGATTATTTAATGAAAAGCGCACACATTCCACTTATAAACATCCATTTTCTGTGTCATATTTGTTAGTCATAGCCCGCTATGTCGTCACAAATATTTCTTGAAACTAAATGTTTATAAGCGGTCTGAGCCAATAATTTCATATCGAATTCAGCTTATTAATAGAGAATTTTCATGATAAAAGTGTTACTGAATCTGACAATTTATACTTGAAAATAAGGCCAATTCATTTGTGAGGATTTGAGCAATTAATCTAAAAAGTAAGTAGTATAGATTATATACAATTATCTAACTACACAGTCCGACATTACATAAATCCTTATTCTAAAATTATACTTCTGTTTTGCTTGTCTGTTACATAAATCCTTCCTGTGTTTATAGAATTATATAGATGTTCAAAAACTTTACCCGGCATACCCTTATCATCTCGAAGAAAATAGGAATGACCTTTGGGATTATCGTATGTATTGTTGAAATTGTCACAATCTATGGCATATACATTAGTTCGTACTTTAGTCATATTTTCAGGACCAGAATGTCCCAGCCTTCTGGATGCAACTTTGTTTTTTAAATTAGAGATTTTGCTAGCTCTTAAGGCCAAATCGTCAGAAGCAAAATATACCGATACATTTCTGGATGCCTGTGTTATCAAATATCCTTCATTAGAGGGTTCCAAGGACTCATTTACAATATCAGAGGCCATTAAAAAGGTATTTCTAAAAAGCAAGGGAACTCCATTGGCCAAATCATATTTATTCCATTTCGAAAGCGTTTCACGCAACACTCTGTTCCCCATAGAATGAGCAAGAATATTAATTCTTTTTAAACACGGATTATCTTCTGGCGCCTTCTCTCTCCACTTCATAAACTTATTTAAAACACGAGCAAAAGAAACAGCACTCAGGTCAGCAGCTTTTTGATCATCCCAATAATCCTTTACAATGCCAAAATCATTGTCGCAAGGCCAAATTAGGGGTACCACTTCAACTAAACCTTCTTCCTTTTCATCAAAAAGTTTTTGAAGCATTTTTACCCTTGGGAATATATCCGGTTCCGGAAGGTTAGAAAACCCATGAATAAATAAAAGCAACTGTTTCGATTTACTTTCTTTTAGTCTTTGCATAAAAGTATCCGACCCAATCTCCCTGTATTTTTCTTTGTTGGTTCTTTCGCAATAAAAAACACCATTGCAAGGACCTGTTCGTTTATAATCAAACATAAAAGGTCTTTCTTCTTTAAATTCACTATATTCTACGGGTTCTCTGTTTGTTATAAAAAGCATAAATTATTATTTAAAATTCTTCATTAAAAAATTGACACCATTATTATAAAAGAAGTCATCCAGGAATGAATCAACATTCGGAATCATGATTTTTGCAGCTGATTGTTCAAGTATAGTTTCTTTTAGTTTTTTACGTAAATCAGAATATTCGCTGGCAAAAAGGCAACAATCCACAGCATTAATTAATCCGTCGAAATCTGAACCTATGGTGATATGTTTTGAGGCATCAACACCCATATTCTTACCAATCATGATAATATGGATGATATTATTTAAAAGATGAAGCAAATGTAATTCTTCAAACTGCTTTGATCTTTTAGGCCCATGTCCTGCCAGAAGCATTTCCTCCTCCGACTCTTCTTTCTCATCTTCAAGATCATCTAAAAGATCCTCCTCCGGAGTCAATTCTTTCATATGCCTAATTTCATCAGGCGATATAAACTTTGACCATTCCAAATCACTAATAAACTCTTTACTTGTAGGTCTTTTCGAAAACCCCAAAACCCTTTCATCCAAAATAAGCCCGATAATTCCATTTGATTTTATGATTTCCTTAATATCCTCATCATATAAGTTAATACTGTCAGGATTAAAAAAAGTACCTGGAAAATACCCACGTTGTCGTGTATATTTTACTTTATAAACATCGTGATTATTCTTTTTCCTGATTTTAAAAATCGGTTTATTCTTGTAACTACATCCGGTTACTGCTGCATGTGAAGCTATAATTGGACGGTGATTATATTTGCTATAAAACTCTATCCGGGAGGCCAGGCTAAGGTGTTTTATATCAATCAGTATTGGTTTACCATTTTCTTCACTTAACAAAGCCTCAATAACTTTATATCCATCATTCGATATTCCATTTGTCTGAGGAAAAAATCTTCTTTTAGGAAGAACCTTAATGGCGTAACAATGATTGGCGAATACATTTTGACTTATATGCGTAAGCGTAACATAAAAGAGTCTAACCGGTGATGCTTTCTTTAGTTCCTTAACTCTATCCAAAATTTTATTGATATCATTATCTTCATTTGAACCATAATACAGTCCATGTCCACCTTCCTGTGTGGCAATAAGATGAAGGGTAGTCATATCATTTTTATCGTAATCATTAACAGAATTAATCCATTTAACTTTCATACCATTGGTACCTGAAAGCACCGGATGATTAATAATAGAATTAATTTCCTGTTCCATGATATCTTCATATGTAGCTCCCGCAGCTGCATTGGCAATATTTTCAACCTGATCTCTATCAATATAACGCACAGGACCTGATGCTACTTTAACAATCCAGTCTTTTAAAAATGCTGTTTCTATTGCAGACAATCCAACGCATGCCACATTACAACCGCCTTGCAACAACTGCTTACAATTGGATTGAGAATCGAAAATTTTATTCAGTATGTTATCAATTTCTTCCCAGGGCGTCACTCTTTTTTGTGGTAAAGACAGCATTGGTTTTAAAGTAGGGTGACAATGTAGATCAAAGACTTGCATATCTATAATTGTTAGGTTGATAAAAAATTAAATACTCATTTACTACTCATCTAAACATCAATTCACTGTGATACACTCTATTGCATCAGATTTGTTTTATTAAAAACAATGCTATAATCTAAATACGAAATCCTCCCCTGTCAATACCCTAAATATGAAGATGAGGTCACGATTTTAAATACTTATAGTATTCCAATCCCACAACACACAAATTAGCAACACCTTACACTCTACACTTAGTCCGACAGTCTACAAATCCAAAACACATGTTAATCCACATATTCTACAGGTTAGTGATAAGTCTGTATGTATTAATCATTTAAAAACTTTGATTAACCAACTATTTACAACGTGAATACTGACATCTTGAACAAATCTTTTAATAATTCTAATTTTAGACTGATATTTCTTTGTCACGCTTTTGTCACACTGGTTTTATTGACTTTATTTTACTTCCATACTACCTTGTATTTTAAACTTTTTTCTAAAAAAACATCCTGCCATAGACAGTATAAATACTTTCTACTAACGGGTGAGCATATTAAAATCGAACCGGTTATAACTCTCTTTATAAATTAACTATGACTATGGATTTATCTGAATACAAAAAAATTAGCAAGTCAATATTTATTAGTTTTATTATTCACGCATTTCTGATATTGATGATAAACTTTAATGCTGTGGAAATATGGATAAATAGTCAGTTTGGACAAATATGTTCAGAATTATTTAAGCAATACTTTTATGGTGCCATAGGGGGCACCATTGCCTGTTCTCTATTTTTAAAGAATGATAAAGAAAGAAATGAAATAGAAAGTTTAAAGGATAATCCAGATCCTATGGAGTTACGTTTACCTGATGTAATAGATAAAAGATTATATATCCAGAGAATTATTACAAGTGGTATTTTGGCAGTATTGGGGGCTTTAATAATTATTGCAGTTTTTTTTAGCTACCTTGAAGTAGATTTCAAAAACGGCTTTATTCTTAAACACAAAATGTTCCTGATAATATCGAGCCTGTCGATAGGTTTATACCAACTTAAATTCTTAGGAAGCCTGGAGAAATTATTTGAGATAAGTCATTACAGTAAACAAACTAAAATTTGATGCTCCTTTGAGCTTCAAAAGCATTGCCCAAAACTTATACCAATTGGGATAAAAATAATAGAAGTGTTATCCGTATCAGTTATTGGTAGCATCACAAACACTCTGAAATTTATTTTTTCGGCTTTAAGAGGTTGTAGTCGGTAACCAATGGTTGAATATGCAATGTTTTTCGTATACTTATCTAAATCATTAATTATGGTATAACCAATACCAAACTCAAGCATACTTTTATTTTTTCCAAAATTTCCGGTTACTTGTATCGGAATGGTACTAAAAGATTCTGCTTCACCACCCCATAAAACAAATTCCTCATTATAACCAAGGCCTAGTTGTCCTCCTATAAGAACTTTAGGATGGACCTTAAAAAGCCTCTCGTAATTAAGCGAAATAAGCGATGCATTCCCCAATAGGTTTATGCTGGTTGTATTCAAGGGTCGTGTATCCTGACCTTTTATGCAGTCCTGAGCTATAACCACGGTTTGGAAACCTAAGCAAATAAGAAAAATGATAATATTTTTCATGACACCAATTTTTAAACTTTATCCTCTTTGCATTACATGATCTAATTTACAGTTAAATCACTGTCGTTTAAAATTGATTTTCAGGAGTATGAATTTAAAAATTTGTAAAAGTCAATAATTAAGACCTATAACTTTAATATTGTAGGAATTAGTGCAAATAACCTAACATTAAACAAGCTGTATTAGGGATATTTGATTATTATTTTGCTGTGATTAGCATGAAATGCAAAATATTATTGAGAGAAAAATAACGCTCATTTTATTTGGAGCAAATAGCAAAGCGCATTGTATTTAACATAGCCATTGCTGACTCTGGATTGAAAAGTGTTTATAAAACAAAACATGCGAATATTGGAAAATACCGCATGTTTCTATGTTTTTTGTACCCAAAAGGTTTAAACTTTAAACCTTATAACCAGTAAATAACCAGCTTAAATCAATTCGTTATATTTTTCTGCCAGTTCCAAACACTTAATAAAGTTTCCTGAAGACTTTTCTCTGCTTTCCACCCCAATTCTTCATTGGCAAAGGTGGTGTCTGCCCATATTTTCTCAATATCACCAGCCCTGCGTGGTGCAATCTCGTAATTAACTTTAACACCTGTTACTTCCTCAAATGTTTTAATTAACTCCAAAACAGAATAACCATTTCCTGTACCAAGATTAAAGATTTCAAAAGATGTTTTATTCTTCTTATCTAATAATCTCTTAAGCGCTACAACATGCGCTTTAGCCAAATCAACTACATTAATGAAATCGCGAATGGCTGAACCATCTTTAGTATCATAATCATCACCAAATACCAATAGTTTTTCGCGAATACCTGCTGCGGTTTGTGATATAAAAGGAACCAGGTTTTGTGGTACTCCAATAGGTAACTCTCCTATTAATGCAGATTCATGAGCTCCAATTGGATTAAAATAACGCAATGCAATAGCATTTAACTGAGAATATGCAGAGACGGAATCACTAATCATATCCTCTCCTACCCTTTTGGTATTGCCATATGGCGATTCTGCATCCTGTCTTGGCGTTTGCTCCGTAACCGGCAACACATTAGGTTGCCCATAAACGGTACACGATGAAGAAAACACCATATTGTTTACATTAAACTTCTTTTGACATTCAATTAGGTTTAACAAGGATACCAGATTATTCTTATAATATTTTAACGGATTATCCACAGATTCACCCACCGCCTTTGCTGCAGCAAAATGAATGATTGCATCAATTCCTTGATTTTCTTTAAAAATCGTTTCTAACTGATCATATTTAGAAACATCCAATTCATAAAACTTCGGTGCCACACCGGTAATTTTTTCAATTTGTTTCAATACCGAAACACTTGAATTGGATAAGTCATCAACAATGATCACCTCAAAATTTGCATTATGCAATTCTACTACAGTATGAGATCCTATATACCCAACCCCTCCTGTAATTAATATTTTATTCTTCATTATAGTCAAAAATTAACCAGGGATAGATTAAAGAAACTACCCCTGGCAAACAAAAACACAAAATAAACCTTGGAACAGATTTAGCCCTAAACAATATTTTAACCAGCCAGTTTTCTTCTACGAAAACAGCATACTCTATTCTATCGTGTAACTCTACTTCTTTAAACTATTCACAATATCCTTAATGATACCTTCCATTTGGTTGAAGTTCTCCTCCATGCTGGATAATAATTTAAACTGAGCATGGGTTCTTACGAGGTTATGCTTAGCCGATTTTGTTTTATAATAACGATCACCATCAATGTAATCCATTAAAAAGCGTAATACTTGCTCATAAGTAATATACAAAGCTGAAAAAGCAAGGTATTCCAGTTCTTTTTCATTTAAAAACTGAATGGAATTTTCTAAATATCCTTGTGCAAAACCTTTAAAGATATCTAGATTTACACTTACCGTTTTTAAATCAATTGCATCTTCAGCACCATTGTTTGCGTAAGAACGAATTGCATCACCAAAGTCATTTAGCACAGTACTATTTAGTACTGTATCCAAATCAATCACACACAACACCTCTCCTTTATCATCAAAAAGGATGTTATTAATCTTGGTATCATTATGTGTTACACGTGTTGGTATTTCGCCATTTTCAACCAATTTCCAGAAATTAAGCATTTGCTCTTTTCTGCTCTCAATCCACATGATTTCCTTACGGACTTCACGCTTACGACCAACTCTATCCTCTTTTAAAACCTCTTCCCACTGCGTAAACCTGTATTTTATATCATGGAATCCAGGTAAGATATTAGTCAATGGCGTTTTCATATCAGCCAACATACTCTGGAACAATCCAATACCTTTACCCCCTGCATAAGCGAGTTCTTTTGTACCAGCAGCCTCATGTGTAATGCTATCTTTTATAAACACACACATGGCCCAATATTCACCATCCTTATCCTGATAATACAACTTATTATCCTTTGATAAAGTAATAGTCATTGCCTCACGATCAGGATCTCCGCCTTGAGAAATAATCTTATCCTTTAAGTGATTGGTAACAATTTTAATATTATTCATCATGGAGGGAATATCCTTGAAGATATCTTTATTCTTGCGTTGTAATAAATAATCAGGGCCTCCATTTGCGGTAGACACATAAAACGTATCATTTATAAATCCTTCTCCCAAAGGCTTCACTTCTGAAACTTCACTTTGAACCTGAAATTGTTCAACAATATTTTTAAGTTCGTTCATTTTATTACTTTTTTGATTTAGTTATTAAGGGTTTCATAAAAATTTGGTATTAAAAACGATCTAAATAAGATCCTTTACCTTTTGAATTAAAGCATTGGCTTCATCCTGAGTGATTGCCTCAGCATAAATTCGTATAATAGGTTCAGTGTTTGACTTACGCATGTGTACCCAGCCTTTTTCAAAGTTAATTTTCAGGCCATCAATAGTATTGCACTCATATTGCTTAAACGCCTCCTGAATTTTCACCAAAACTTCATCCACATTATCCACACCTTCAAGATTGATTTTATCTTTAATCATTGGATAGTTAGGATAATTCTTTCGCAACGTTGAAGCACTTACGCCAAGTTTTGCCAAATTTGTTAGAAACAAGGCGATACCAACTAAGGCATCTCTACCGTAATGCAACTCAGGATAAATAATACCACCGTTTCCTTCTCCTCCAATAACCGCATTGCAATCTTTCATTTTCTGCACCACATTTACTTCTCCAACTGCAGCCTCAAAATACTCCTGGTAGTGTTTTTTGGCAATTTCTTTTAACGACATGGTTGACGATAAATTGGCCGACAAAGCACCCTTTGTGTTCGATAACACATAATCTGCAACAGAAACTAAAGTATACTCCTCTCCAAACGGTTCTCCATTTTCACTTACTAAAGCAAGCCTGTCCACATCAGGATCTACGATAATTCCTAAATCGAAACTACCATTCTTAATTTCATCAACAATTTCTGTTATATTTTCAGGAAGTGGCTCAGGGTTATGTGCAAAATTACCGTTCGGTTCGCCATTAATAACCTTTACCTTATTAACACCTAAAGCATTTAAAAGTTGAGAAATAGAAAAACCACCCACAGAATTAACCGGATCAACAATAACAGAGAAATTTGCATTTTGAATAGCAGCTACATCAACCAAAGGAAGATTTAATATACTATTGATGTGATCAGTTAAAGCCGTTTTATTCAATTCATAACTACCTATCTTTTCAACTTCTGAAAACGAATAATTACTATCTGTTACAAACTTTAAAATTTCACTGCCTTCATTTGCAGAAATAAACTCTCCCTTATGGTTTAGTAATTTTAATGCGTTCCAATTAACCGGATTATGGCTGGCTGTAATAATAATACCTCCACCTGCTTTTTGAGTAACTACTGCCATCTCAACTGTAGGTGTAGTTGCTAAATCCAGATCAATGATATCAATACCTGAACCCACCAAAGCTCCAACTACCAAACTATTCACCATATGTCCGCTGGGTCGTGCATCCCTACCTATAACAACTTTTGTGCTTTGCCCTGATTGCTTAAGCCATGTGGCATATGCACTTACTATTTCAACAATATCTATAGGGGTTAATGCCTCTCCTGTATCCCCTCCTATTGTTCCTCTTATTCCTGAAATTGATTTTATTAATGTCATATTATTAATTGTTATTCCAAAGATTTGCTGGATAAGTTCCTTTACTAATTAATTCATTGATGGCTGAAACAGCCATTTCCTTATCTTCTTTATAAGTTACTCCAAACCATTTGGCTGTTGACTTTAACACCTTAAACTCACTAATATTTTTTTGCATAAGGGATTCCACAACCGTTGGAATAAAGAATTCAGATTTTAGTTCCTGACCTTTTTCCTTAATAAAATCGGCAAACTGTTTCTCCAGCTCCTCAAATAAATTAGATGTAAATCCCCAAAAGTTCATCGATACGATAGAGTCTGTATCCAATGGCAACCATTCCGAATTATCCTCATAATATATACCATCATCTTTTTTTCCAATTTTAGTTCTTTCTACAACAGAAACCAATTGGCTGTTATTGCCAATTTCACAAACACCGCGAGAAACATGACCATTTTCAGAAATTGTATTCTTTAGTTGGTATCCGACCATACAATTTTCCTTTTCTGTAATATTGTTTTTTAGATAAGTCGCCATTGCATCAAAAGCTTCCTGTCCGTAAAAATCATCAGCATTAATTACTGCAAATGGTCCATCTATACAATCTTTAGCCATTAAAATTGCATGTCCTGTACCCCATGGTTTTTCTCTGTCTAAATTATATCCTAACTGAGATGGCACCTTATTTATTTCCTGAGTAACATACTCCACCTCGATAAGCCCTTTTGTTTTTTTGTTAAACAATTCAATAAACTCATCTTTGAAACTTTCGCGAATTACGAATACAATTTTCTGGAAACCCGAGCGAATTGCATCATATATTGAGTAGTCAATTATCGTTTCTCCATTGGGACCAATTGGATCTAATTGTTTCAATCCGCCATAACGGGATCCCATACCTGCTGCTAAAACTAAAAGCGTTGTTTTTTTCATTTCTCCTTAAAACTGTTATTAAATTACATCCATCTCTCTTTCCTACAACCATTTAACAAACCCAAGAACACTTATCCCAAGATTTAAATCAATACAAATCTAAACAAAGAAGTTACAAAACAAAAGAAAATTGATAAAAATGTGTTCGAACACATACTCTTTAGTGTGTTCGAACACTTTATTCGCGTGTTCGAACACTTTTTTCATTAAAAAGTAGTGAAAGAGAAAAACAATTTTATATATTTGTAATCATGAATAAAAAGCACACCATAAAAGATATTGCAAAATTAGCCGGGGTTTCCACCGGAACCGTAGATCGTGTTTTACATAATAGGGGTCGAGTTAGCGAAGAAGTTAAAACCAAAGTCAACGCTATATTAAAAGAAATTGATTTTCAGCCAAACATTATTGCCAGAAGTTTAAAATCTAATAAAATAATAAATATAGCTGTTCTTTTACCCGATCCTAAACTTGATGCTTTTTGGAGTCCATGTTTAAAGGGAATAAAGAAAATTCAAAAGGAATATAAATCGTTCAATGTAATATTAAAAACATATTATTTTGACCCACTTGATAATCAATCGTTTTTAAATAGTAGTGATCTGGTTATATCAGAAAAACCTGACGCTGTACTTTTTACTCCCTTCTTTTCTAAAGAATCTAAACAAATATTACATCAACTCAATGAATTGAATATTGTATATGGCACGTTTAATAACCCTATTTTTTCCAATGCCATATCTAATTTCACAGGTCCTGATTTATATAAAAGTGGAAGAGTTGCTGCCCGTTTAATGGACTTAATTACAAAAGATGGTAAGATTATAATATTACATATAGATGAAAATTACGAAAACGCCACCTACATGCAGAAAAAGGAATTGGGATTTCGTGATTATTTTAACATGAAAGATGAATCAAAAAATAAAATTCTGGCATACAACTTAAAGCATACAGAGCTGGAAAAAAGCATTGGTTCTATATTTTCCGAACATTCTGATATTTGCGGTTTATTTATAACTACATCAAAAGCACATCAGGTGATTAATGTAATATCAGACGACATATTAAAACACCTATCCATTATAGGATATGATTTACTAGAAGACAATATTAAACTTTTAAAAAGCAACAAATTACAATTCCTAATTAATCAGAATCCTGAAAAAATGGTCTATAACGGATTATTACAATTGGTTGAGTTTTTCCTCATTAAAAAGGATATCCCACAAACTAATTATATACCAATTGAAATAATTAACTCTGAAAATTTTGAGTATTACGTTTAGTAAATTCTTGTTTCAATAGTTAACAAGAACAATCACAGTACCTAAATGAATTTAATTTTAACAACAATAATAATACTAACTTTTTAAAGCTAAACTAATCAACCTTGTTTTCCGGTTGTTAATAAAAGAAAACAAATAAAAAAGCCACTGTAATTGGTCAGAATTACAGTGACTTTAAATGTTACCGAAACTGCGCGAACAGTTTCGTTTGTCTAACTTAATGTACTACAAATGTATGAAAAAAAAGCTAATTAATCCTTGGCAGGCTAGCCAGGGTAGTGGAAAAATTCTACAAAAAATTAAAGCAACGGTTTTACTCTCCCTTGCTTTTGGTATTTCAGTTTCCGCTTCTGATTTAGAAAAGGGGCAGAAACATGTTCTCACAGAAGGAAATATCGTTCAAATTGAAAACTCCTCAGAGATAAAAACTAAAAATGGAAGCTCCTATCTTCAGGATAAAATTACAGTAACGGGTAAAGTTAAAGACTCTAAAGGTGAAGTTTTACCAGGTGTAAACGTTTACCCTAAATCTAATCCGTCATTAGGAGTAATTACAGGTATTGATGGAGACTACTCCCTTAATATTACAGATCCAAATGAAACTATTGTATTCTCATACATTGGTTTTGTTGCACAAGAAGTTTCTGCCGCTGATCGTAAAACGATAGATATAGTTCTTCTTGAAGAATTTACTGATCTTGATGAAGTTGTAGTAATTGGATATGGAGCTGTAAAAAAATCAGACCTAACCGGTTCTGTAGCCACTCTTGATGAAAAGAGCTTTAACAAAGGTTCCGTTGCAAGTGTAGATCAATTGATTCAGGGACGTGCACCAGGGGTAACCATTTCTACTCAAAGTGCTGCTCCTGGTTCTGATATGATTTTCAGAGTACGTGGTAACAATTCTATTGGTGTTGAAAACTCTCCAATTTTTATTGTTGATGGCTTTCCTATGGATAAACTGGATAATAGCATAAATCCAAGTGACATTAAATCTATGCAAGTTTTAAAGGATGCATCTGCCACTGCAATCTATGGCACCAGAGGAGCTAATGGTGTTGTTATTATTACCACTCATAGAGGTGCTGAAGGTAAAGCCCAAATAGATTACAGTTACGAATATGGAATTCAACAGGTAGCCAATGAAGATGCTTATAATTTTGCTGGTAACGTTGCCTTCATGGAACAGCAGAATATTAAAAATGCGGATAAGCTGTATGATTTTGCAAGTGAAGAGGATAGTATAAATAACCGATACGGAGGTAATACTTATACACAAGATTTGCTTGATGCGGGTGATACTATTCCTTCTACAAATTGGATGAAGGAGGCTCACCAAATAGGACATACAGAAAACCACCAAATTTCTATTAGGGGTGGATCAAAAGATACCAAAGCATTTTTTAGTGCAGGATATTTTACACAAGAAGGTGTTGTGCCAAATACTGATTTTGAAAGAATTACCGGTCGTTTAAATGTTGACCAAAATATTCTTAAGGATCGCTTAAAAATGGGTATTTCAACGGGAGTAACCAGTACTAAAACCAACTCTTTAGGTTTTGGAGCAAATAACCTTCAATCAAATATATATCGAAACATCTTTTTAAGTTCATACCCAATGATGCCGGTTGAACCAAATTCAGACATCAACGATTTATTTTTCAAGGGAGTTAACCCAATTAATCCGCTGGAAACTATTTATAACGATAAAAATCAATCCAGAAAAACATCAGTTTTAGCCAATGGTTACCTTGAACTTAACATTATCGATGGTTTAAAATTTAAGTCTTCTATTGGAATTAGATTACATAATTCAAAGTTTGAACAATTTGTTCCAAATGGATCGAATGCGGTAGCTGCTGCAATACCTGTTGGTAGTGCAAAAGTAAGTACAAATTTAACCACAGACTTCCTTTCTGAGCAAACATTCCATTATAACAAAATTTTAAATGGAGTACACAATATTCAAGCTGTTGCGGGTTATACATACCAGAACATAGAGAGTGAAGATTTAGTAGTTGGTTCACAGGAATTAACCAATGACAGCTATAGTTACAATAACTTAGATGCCGGTGTACCTTACCTTGCCTCTTCCTATAAAGCTACCAGAACTTTAATTTCGTATTTAGGAAGGGTTAATTATACCTATGATGATCGTTACCTGGTGAACTTTACTATTCGTACTGATGGCTCTTCAAAATTTGGAGAAAATAACAGATGGGGTACCTTTCCTGCTGTAGGTATAGGTTGGAATGTTCATAGTGAATCTTTTATGGCAGATCAAAACATATTTTCTGTCCTAAAAGCCAGAGCTTCATATGGTATAACTGGTGCTGAAAGATTTAGCGTTGGTAAAGGTCAACCTACTTATGCCACAATTCCTGTGTATACAGGCTCCAAACTAGAGAATGGCATTGTAACTGATAATATTGGTAACCCGAATATTCAATGGGAAGAAACAGCTCAATTAAACTTAGGTTTAAATCTTGGATTTATTGACAACCGCATAGTTGTAGAATTAGATTATTACAACAAGGAAACCACAAAGCTCATTGTAGACCGTGATTTACCTTTATCAACAGGTATACCAAGTATGATTGATAACATTGGTGCTATAACTAACCAAGGTTTTGAGTTATTATTAACCACACGCAATATTTCGAAGCCTGATTTTAGTTGGACCACCACTTTCAATTTAGCTTACAATAAAAATGAAATTAAAGAAGTAAACCTACCTGAAGGTGTTGAATTCCTTCCTGGTAATGAAGTTAAGCCAATAGGTGGAGTAAGTTACCAGCCATATACAATTATCAAAGAAGGACTTCCTGTAAATACTTTTTATGGATACCGTTATCATGGAGTTATGACGGAAGAAATGTATAACAACGGTGGTTATACTCCTCAACCAGAGTCTAAGCCTGGCGATCCATTATTTAAAGACCTTAATGGAGATAAAATTATTAATGAAAAAGATCAGGAAGTACTAGGTACTGGTTACCCTGCCTATACGTACGGAATCAACAACTCTATCGGATATAAAAATTGGGACTTCTCTTTCTTCATCAATGGAGTGGCCGATGTTGAAATCCTTAACCTAAACCGTTTTATTGGTTTTGAAGAAGGAAGAATTGTAGAAGAAGAATCTTGGTCTGCATGGAATCCTGATGGAACAGCCCCAAGAACATACAAAGACCTAACTTATGGTGGATTTATTAATGACAAATGGGTGGAAAAAGGTGATTATATCAGGTTAAAAAATGTTAGCCTTGCTTACACTATACCAGTAAAAAGATGGTCATTTATTAAAAGTCTTCAAGTATATGCCACAGCTACTAACCTGTTAACATGGACCAAATATAGCGGTTTTGACCCCGAAGTAAGTTCTCAACGAAGTGCTAGTAGTAACTTAAATATTGGAGCCGGTATGGATATGTATTCATACCCATACCAGAAGACATACAGCTTTGGAGTACGCCTAAGTATTCAATAATTGAACATGATTTATTTGATTTAATTAAATAAACACGTATAAAATGAAAAAAACAATAATAAAAATATTGACAGCATTTATCGCTGTTCTGATGGTATCCTGTCACGGAGACCTTAAAGAAGAACTTAAAAGTTCTCTTTCTAAGGAGAATTTAACTACTCCTACTGATGCCGATAATCTAGTCTTAGGTATTTATCAATCATTCATACAAGGAGGTTGGGATTATTATGCCTATGGAAGAATTGCTCAACTTAATGATGGAATTACCGATATAATGAGTTGGAAAGGTAAAAATCCAATAGATGACTGGGAATGGGGTAATGATGTTGCTGAAACAATTTGGACTGGTGCATTTGAGGCTATTAACAGAGCGAATACAGCCTTAGATATTATGACAACTCAAGTTGTTTTTGATGGAATCTCAGAAGATAGTTTAAAATTGGTTGGTGAGGCAAAATTTTTAAGAGCGTTAGCATATTATGATTTAACATTAGCATTTGGAGATGTACCACTTTTACTTAAACCAACAACAGGTGAACTATATCCTGAAAGAGCACCAATTGAAGATGTTTACACGCAAATAAAATCTGATTTAAAAGACGCTAGAAACTATTTACCAGTATTAACTGCTGATAATTTAACTGTTGGAAGAGCAACTAAAGGAGCAGCTTTAGCACTATCTGCAAAGCTAGCGGCACGTTTACATGAATATGAAGATGCGTTAGATTATATTGAAGATTTAGAAGCGCTGAATGTATATGATTTATATGATGGTGAGTATAAGGATCTTTGGCTTGAATCCAGAAATGCTGACAACGAATTCATTTTTTGTATAACATCTTATGCTGACAATTACGAAATCTCAAACCATCACATCAAAGCATTTACACCATGGTCATACGATGCTGGGTGGACTAATGTTGGATATCCTTGGGATAATTTCCTTGCAATACCGGATAATGATAAAAGGAAGGAGTTATTCCATTCACATTGGACATATTATAGCAATCCAAATTATGGCTTCCAATCATTAGAATTATATTATACTACCTATGAGTTATATATTGATGGTGTATACCATACTCCTTGGTGGGGTAATGTTCCCGGAGTAGTATGTTCTAAATTTAGCAGTTACAACAGAGATGTCACTGCTTTTGGGGATCCTACTGCCAAATATGGAACGTATGCATCCTCTTCATTAAACCAACCTGTATTGCGTTATGCTGATATTCTTTTATTAAAAGCAGAAGTCATTAACGAAATCAACAATGGACCAACTTCTGTTGCTTTTGATGCTATAAATGACGTAAGACTTCGTGCTAATTTAACCCAATTATCCGGTTTAGGTTATGATGAGTTTAAACAAGCCGTACTTGATGAAAGAGCATTAGAATTATGCTTTGAAGGTCATCGTAAAGAGGATTTGATAAGGAATGGTGTATTTGAAGAAGTAATGGGTGCTATGGACAAACCTACTGATGAAAAGTATCGCTTATTCCCAATACCAAATCAAGAACTAGTTATCAATCCGAATATGACTCCCAATGAAACAAACAATTAATCGTTAAATATTTAATAACATACCCACACAGTATATCTATTGTGTGGGTATATATAAAACTAAATTTATGAAGGTATTTAATATCATATCTGTTCTCACAATAGCAATAATCTTAGTATTGGGTTGTAATTGCCACAATGGCAAATGGAAAGGAGAATGCAGTGATGCTCATGATATCGGCACAATAGAAATTGAACAGGTTGAATACAATGCCTTAAAAGTGTACTTAAGAATTGAGACAGAACCTCATATGGATGCATATATCCAATATTGGGAAGCTCAAGACTCCTCCAAAATTTATTACTCGCCCCTTTCGCAGGATAACAGAATTCATGAAATTATGTTGGTTCAATTAACACCTGCCACTCAATACAAATTTAATATAGTTGTACAAAATAGTTGCTGTAAAACTTTCAGCAAAACTTACGATTTTAAAACCAAAAACCCCACATGGGTATCATATTATAAAAATACAAGAGGATTCTCATCAAAGATTTTTGATGGTAATTTTCATTTTCACAGTCGTAATAATCCTGGTCACATGTTAATTGTTGACAACAATGGAAATTTAAACTGGTACCAAAAAGCCCCATATAATTTTAAAGTGTCCCAATACACTTCTAAAAATACTTTCTTAGGCATAATAAGTGATGACACACTTAAATATTCAAGTGGTAAAGAAATTGTTGAAGTAGACCTATACGGTCAACTTGTAAGAAATATAAAGTCCGGTGATGAAGTAATAGGAAATAAAATTTTTCATCATGAAATCAATTACGATAAAGATGGGAATTTAATGGTGCTTACATTAGAAGACCGGGAGTTTGATCTTTCAAGCATTGGAGGTTCTAAAAAAGACACAGTTACTGGTGATGGAATCCTAATTTTAAATACTGAAGGAAAGAAAATATGGGAATGGACAGTTTTTGATGTTCTAAATCCAATTGAATACAAAAATATATTGAAGGAAAAGCATGATTGGTTACATGCAAACAGTCTTTTTCAGGATAGCGTAGGTAATTACCTGGTTTCTTTTAGAAACCTCAATCAAATATGGAAAATAAACGGAAAATCCGGACAGATAGAATGGAAGCTTGGTGGATCAGATAGTGATTTTAACTTAAATGAAGATTGTAAATTCTATGGTCAACACCATATCCGCCTAGATCAACAAAATGATCTTGTTTTACTCGATAATGGAAATAAGTTTATTAAAAAAGGTATGAAAAACAAAAAATTAAAACAGCCTTTTAAATTGAAAAACTTCAAACAACTAAGCCGGGAAGAAAAAAAGAAACATTTCGAAAAAAGGAATAGTCAACTCAATCTGAATAATTCATATTCCAGACTATTAAAACTTAGAATTAACGAAGAAAATCAAACTGTCGGCCTTGTTCAGGAAGTAAAGTTCCCTATAGAATACTACACCAAATCTCAGGGTAGTGCCGAGTTTATAAACGACAGTATTGTCATGTTTTGTAGCACAAATAATAAAAGAATCCTATTTACAGATTATGAAGGAAATATAAAGGAAGTTGTTCCTTTAGAATTTGGATCTTACCGTGCACAATACATTCCTGAACTATATTCAACAGAATACGTGAAATAAAAGATTTTAATAATGATAAAAAGGAATTTAACTAGTATAAATATTGTATTTGGGCTGATACTATTCTCAAGCCTTACAGTTTCTTGTTTTAATTTAAATAAAACCAAAGACAGCAAAAAGGAAAACTCGAATCAAGAAACGCAAATAGAAGGCATGTGGGAATTACATACCTATCAACCTCAGGATGATACTGCGTTTATAGTTATGGAAGGTGTTACAATAAAAAAAGTATTCTGCGACAAGGAATGGATGTCTATTGCTATATCAACAAAAAATAACAAGGTGGTACATACAGCCGGAGGTAATTTCAGTTTCTATGGAAATTCTTTAAGCGAAGAGGTTTTATACCATCAAAAAAATCTTGAAAGCATTGGCGACATTAACACATTTAATGTTACCAAGTTAAATGATACACTTTATGTATCAGGAATTTTAAATCCTGATACTGAAGATGAATATAAGATTGAGGAATATTGGGTTAAGGTTTCAAAATAACTAGTTGGTATGAATAAAGAAGTTTCATTAAAATATTTGTTTCTCACATTTTTAAAAATTGGAGCAACTTCATGGGGAGGATTTATGGCCTTAATATCTGTGGTTCAAAAAAATCTGGTGGAGAAGGATAAAGTTATAAAGGATGATGAAATATTAGATGGTATTTCTTTAGCATCGGTTTTACCAGGTCCTGTAGCATTTAATGTTGTATCCTATATTGGATACCGACTTAAGGGATTAAAAGGTGCTTTTGTGAGTATGGCAGCCATCACACTACCATCTTTTATATTGATTTTAATTTTGGCCCATGCCTATATTCAGTATGGTGAGTTATCGGTTTTTACCAATTTTTTTAAAGGCATATTACCAGCTATCACTGCTATCATTATTAGTGTAGCATTTAATATGGCAAAAAAGAACATCAAGGATTACAAACAACTCATTATTGCACTTGCTGCCATTATAGCACTGATGCTTTTCAGATCGTTTTTTATAACCGCAATAATTATATCCGTTGGGGCACTGTCCGGGTACTTTTTATACAGACATTCGAGCGAAAAGAAAAAGGAAACAAACACTCCTCAACCAAAAATTAATAAAACCAAAATAATACAATACTCAGCTTTAACCGTAATCTTCTTTGTAGTTATCATCTATTTACCGCTCATTGCAAAAGGTAACTTACATGAACAGGTGCAAATACAAAGAGATATACTCCTAACCTTTTCAGGGTTAAGCGTTACCTTATTTGGTGGAGGCTATGTTATTATACCAGCCATTCATGAGGTTATTGTAGAAGGTTTACATTGGTTAAATACTAAGGAATTTGCAGATGCTATAGCCATGGGACAAGTTACACCCGGCCCTATTTTTATCAGTGCTACATTCATTGGTTATAAAGTAGGTGGATTAATTGGTGCCATTACTGCAACACTGGCTATTTTTCTCCCTCCTGCTGCAATCATGTTAATTTGCTCTCACTTTATGAACTCTATAAAGAATTCCAAAACTGTAATGGCAATTTTTAAAGGACTCAGACCTGCCGTTATCGGGATGATATTTGCGGCAGCATATACTATAGGTAAAGATATCACAATAAACTGGGCTACTATTTTCATATTCATCAGTACGCTTGTGTTATCTCTAAAATTTAAAATAAATGTTGTTTACTTAATTCCATTAGCCGGAATTACCGGAGTATTAATAATTAGCTTTTTATAATATAAAACGAAACATGGCTAAATAATGATTAGACACACAAGACAATAATTATTTAGTTGTGAGTAGTTTCAGTTGTCCATAAAAAAACATAAACAGATGAAACGAACATGTAAATTCAATTATTCAAATTACACACAAGAGAATAATTGAATTTATTTGAGAGTTCTATGTGACAACTGAAAATAAATTTAAACACATGAAAAAAATACAACCAATTCAGATGATAGGAACACAACGATCAGGAACTAACCTTTTTCGTGTGATGCTTAACCAATTGAGTGAAATTGCTGCCCCTCACCCACCGCACATTTTACAACGTTTTTTTCCATTATTGGAATTATATGGGTGTTTACTTAAAAAAGAAAACTTTCATCGTTTAGCAAAGGATGTTAGTCGCCTGGTTGAGTACAATCCGGTACAATGGGAAAACGTTGAACTCAATATTGATGAAATCATTGATAATTGCGAATCAAATTCTTTAGAAGCCTTATTCTACGCACTATACGATAAGTACGCAAAATCCAATGATTCGGACATATGGATATGCAAGAGCATGGCTAATGTAAACTTCTTTAATCAACTAGAAAATGCGAATCGTCAACCATTATATATCTACTTATATAGAGATGGACGTGATGTTGCATGTTCATTTAAGAAAGCTATAGTCGGTGAAAAACATATCTATCATCTGGCAAAAAAATGGAAAGAAGATCAAGAGAAATGTTTAGCGCTCAGGGCCCAGTTACCTGCTAATCGATTTATTCTGATTAGCTACGAAGAATTAATTCAGGATGCAGGTAAAGTAATGGAACGAGTATGTAAGTTTATCGGTGTTGAGTTTAAACTGGAAATATTCGATTATCACCAATCAAAAGAATCAAAAGCAACCGCATCAGCAGGAGAAATGTGGGGAAATGTTGCTAAACCAGTGATGAACAACAATTTCAATAAATATCGCAAACAGTTATCGCGCGAAGAGATTTTAATCTTTGAACATGCAGCCGGAGATGTTCTGAAGGAATTAGGATACAAACTGGACTACCCGGAAATTGCTTCGACTTATTTATTGTCGGAAAAACAGATAGCTCAGTTCGATAAGGAAAATGACAAACTTAAAGAAGCTGCTAAACAATCAATTGATCCAGAGGGACAAGAGAGACGCAAAATGCAAGACTCATTGTTGCAATCCATCAAAAATCAATTGTTTGAAAAGCAAATGCATAAAGTAGGTTAACACTATTGACTTAGTACTCAAGTGTTACATTAAGAATTAAGAAATACACATTGTCCCATTCAATGCTGTATTTCTTAATTCATCCTACACAAAAGCTCACCCGTCCTAATTACAAAAACTTATTTCAACCGCATTTCTAAAACAATAAAGCATTATTAGACGGTTAATCTGTAATGCCGGTACCAAATATCAAAAACAAATCTATAATACACTCATAATGAAAAAGATCACAACTCATTTTTTCGTAGTACTTCTGATGTTTATCTCATCAGCAGGCTTACTTGCTCAACCCAACGTTCTTCCAAATGTACAATCATGGAATAATGGAAAAGGATATTTTAAACTAGCTAATTCTTCACGAATTGTTTGTTCTGAAGATGATTATACAACACTTAAGAAAGATTTAGAACAATTTAGTGCTGATCTTGCCGAAGTATCCGGAAAAAATCTGACTGTAGTTAAAGGTACTGCTCGTAAAGGAGACTTACTTTTTACCCTTAACGCCAACAATAAAGAAATAGGCAACGAAGGCTATATCATGCAGGTGAATTCAAAAATCACAGTATCTGCCAATAAAGCACATGGAGCCTTTTACGGGATGCAGACTTTGCTACAACTTTTTAAGCAAAGTGCAAAATTAAAAAAAGGAAAAGCTGTTGATTATCCAAAAGTTGCAGAACGTGGATTCATGATTGACTGTGGCAGGAAGTATTTCGAAATTGAATATATTGAAAATCTAATACGCAGATTAGCCTGGATGAAAGTTAATTTCATTCACTTACATTTTACCGAGTGGAACGGTTTTAGGCTAAAAAGTGAATTGTTTCCAGGCTTGGCATCTGATCAGGCATATTCAAAGGAAGATATTCGCAGAATTCAGGATTTTGCAGCTAAATACTATGTAATGGTTGTTCCTGAAATTGATGTTCCTGCACATTCTACAGCTATCACTGATTATAATCCGTATTTAGGATTTAAATGTAAATCAATGCGCTATGCTAAAAAATGGCAAGGAGACGAAGCCAACGAGCAAGATAAAGCTTGGGCTCTTGATGCCACTCGCCCGGAAGTAAGATCTTGGTTAAGAGCATTATTGGACGAATGGATTCCTTTATTTGACGGACCTTACTTTCATATTGGTGGTGATGAATGGCAATACGACAGAGAAAAATTACAATGTCCGGAGTTTGTTAAAGCAGCAGCTGAAAAGGGCTATGAATACCCGGGCGACCTGTATGTAGAATGGATTAACGAAATGAATGACCAGGTGAAGTCATATGGCAAAACTACTCAAATATGGAATTGGTGGAATTTTAGCCCTTCAGAAGAGCAACAGAACAAAACCAGTATACACCCTGATAAAGACATTGTTATTAACGTATGGAACCATCCGCGCCAAAAAGAAATAATTAATGCCGGTTATAAAACTATTCTTACCAGCGAAGAAGGAGAAGAGGCATTATACGTCACTCCTTTTGACGGAACCGGAGATAAAAAACCAGGTGACTACGGCGTTTTTCATTCTCAAAGAATATACGAGGAATGGGAACCAAATACACATAAAAATGTAAATGGCTTTAAGGTATGCCTATGGGCCAATGAAGCAGAAGACAAAGCAGACGAATGGTTTAACCAATACTATGATTTGCCATTGGCCGTTTTTGCTGAGAAAACATGGGGTAGCAAGGAAGAAGCCTCCATTGAGGCTTTTGAAGAAAAGTTTGAAACAATAGGAAAAAGTCTCAAAAAATAATAGGTAAGCAATTATGGAAGAAAGGTTTTGAACACTCTGACAAAACTTTTTTTCCTTATTTTTATTAAAAAAACACATTTGTAAGTACTACCTTACACTAATTAAAATATTCCTCTCATAATGAAAAGACGTAACTTTTTACAACTCTCATCTGTGCTTATGGCAGGAGTGGCAGCGACAAATATCAGTTGTTCCAACAATAAGGAAGCCCTTACCTTTGGTTTAATCACTGATCTGCACTATGCTGATATCAATCGAAAACCTAATAAGACAAGATACTACAGACATTCACTGGACAAATTAAAAGTAGCTATTGATGAATTTAATAAGCAAAAAGTTGACTTTTTAATTGAGCTTGGAGATTTAAAAGACCAACCCAAAGATTCAAATAAAAAGGTTACTATTTCATACCTGAGAAAAACAGAAAAGGAATTACAAAAATTTAATGGTCCTGTATACCATGTTATAGGTAATCATGATGTAGATTGTATTTCAAAAAGTGATTTTTTAAGCAACATCAAAAATGGTGAAGATGATATTGCAAAAAATTATTATTCTTTCATAAAAAAGGGAATCAAGTTTATTGTTCTTGATGCAAACTACACGAAAGATGGAACAGACTATGATAGTGGGAACTTTATGTGGGACGACACTTATATTCCTAAAGAACAAATGGATTGGTTAAAACAAGAGTTATCTGATCCTAAACAAACTTCAGTAATTTTCGTCCATCAACAATTGGATTCTTTTCATCGTGAAAATGATCCTCATTGTATTCGAAACGCTAAAGAAGTTCGCAACATTCTGGAACTTAACAATAATGTCATGGCCGTTTTTCAGGGGCACAATCATGCTGGAGGCTATCAATGTCACAAAGGCATTCATTACTATACATTAAAAGCCATGGTCGAAGGACCATCACCGGAAAACAGCTTCTCCATTGCCAAAATTGATAACGACAATAATTTAACAGTCACCAATATCTACAAATAAACATTTAAGCCAAAGTCATACAACACACTTTGGCTTTTTCTTTATCCCTAACTAAATCTTTTTACAAACTACTTCCCGTAAGCGAAAGAAACTTATAAAAAAGTGCTCCTCTCCATTTTTTTGATAACCTTCTATTCCATTCGATAATTATAGGAGCCTATATCCTACTTATGGTACATGCACTATTATTTGAGTTTCATTTAACCTAACAATTCATTAGCTTTGAGCTTCATTTTAGGTAGAATTTATATAATAATAGCGCACATATGAAACTGGAAAAGCAACAGATGTTAATGCAAATGTTTATTGAATGGTCTGATGAAAAAGTTGAAACCATGACCTTATTACCTCCATCCGGATCATATAGAGAATACGTTCGCATATGTGGAGGCGGTAAATGCGCATTAGGAGTATATAATTCTGATAAAAAAGAAAATGATGCTTTTTTAGGCTTTAGTGACCATTTTACTTTAGTAGGATTAAATGTACCAAAAATATATAACCGTAGTGTAAATGATGATATCTATTTAATAGAAGATCTGGGGAATACTACTCTTTTTGATTTTCTGCAGGAGAACAGAACTACAGATAACTTTTCGGATACACTTATCGATCTTTATAAAAAAACTATCCAGGGACTAATTCAATTTCAACTTAATGGTGCGAACGGCCTAAATTTTGATTTATGCTACCCACGTAAAGCTTTTGATCAACAATCAATGCTTTGGGATTTGCATTACTTTAAATATTACTTTTTAAAACTGGCCAAAATCTCCTTTGATGAACAAGCTCTTGAAGATGACTTTCAAAAACTCATTAATTTTTTACTGGAAGCAGAACATCATTATTTCCTGTATCGTGATTTTCAGTCAAGAAATATCATGATAAAAAAAGGCGAACCATACTTCATTGATTACCAAGGAGGAAGACATGGTGCCTTACAATACGATTTGGCCTCGCTGCTTTATGATGGCAAGGCAGATATACCTGCTAATATTCGCGAAGAATTATACATCTACTATATTGATACACTGAAGCAACATAAAGAAGTTAACGAAGAAACCTTTCAAAATCATTTTAATGGATATGTATACATTAGAATAATGCAAGCCATGGGAGCCTATGGTTTTAGAGGCTTTTATGAGAAAAAAGAACACTTTCTAAAAAGTATTCCGTACGCGCTTCGAAACATCTCATACTTACTGAATAATAACCCACTTCATATTGATACACCTGAGTTAACCAAAGTATTACATGCACTCACTCAAAATGAAAATTTAAAAAAGATAAATGCCCTTACCGTAACCATCAATAGTTTTTCCTATAAAAGAGGTATTCCATACGACATGAGCGGCAATGGAGGTGGATTTGTATTTGACTGCAGAGCCATTCATAATCCGGGAAGATATGAAGAGTATAAACATATTACAGGTATGGATGAACCTGTGATTAAATTTTTGGATAAAGAGCCGGACATGAAAAGATTTCTGGATGGAGTTTTTCCTATGGTATCACAATCTGTTGAAAAATATATTGAGCGAAACTTTAAACATTTAATGGTTAATTTTGGTTGTACAGGAGGACAGCACAGGTCGGTATATAGTGCAGAAAAATTGGCTGCATATATTAAAGAAAATTACCCTGTAACTGTTACATTAAAACATGTTGAGCAAGAGATAAAAAAAGTATAAGACTTCCATGGGAAAGAAGAAGTGCAAAAAAGTAAAGAAAAGTGAAATTGATTCGAATAAAAAAAGTACGCATTTATACGAATGTAAGAAGTGCAAACTAACGTCAAACAAGGAAAAAAAACTTTGTAAGCCTGTTAAACGGTAATTTATCAGTATTTCTTGACCTAATTTTACAATTCTTAATCCTCTAGTACTTCTTTAACTATCAGAGTTGCATAAATTTTCTTAATATTGCAGCACAAAACTATTATAACATATACATAGGTACATATGAACGCACTTATATTTGCTGCAGGTTTAGGTACCCGCCTTTTACATATTACAGAAGATAAACCTAAAGCTCTAATAGAAGTTGCCGGCAAGCCCATGCTATTTCACGCCATTGAAAAACTAGTTGCTGCAGGCATTACGCGTATCGTAATCAATGTTCATCATCATGCACATATGATTCAATCCTATATCCGGTCTCTTCAGTTTTCAAATGTAGAAATCTTAATTTCTGATGAAAGAGAAATGCTTTTAGAAACTGGAGGAGGCTTATTAAATGCCAAACATCTGTTTATAAAAGATAAGCCTGTTATACTATACAATGCAGATGTATTAACCGGTATTAATCTTAAGAACATGATTGAATTTCATGAAAAGAACAAGGGTATCGCCACATTAATGGTTAAGGATAGGCCTACCTCCCGTTATTTCATATTTGATGATCATATGCGCCTTAGCGGCTGGACCAACATTTCAACCGGAGATAAACGTATTACCAGACAATGTGATACCCAAAAACTTTACGCTTTTTCAGGTATTCATATTGTAAACTACAGTATACTTAACATGCTGGGAGGAGTTAGAAAATTTTCGATTACCAATGGTTATTTAGATATCTCAGGCACGAATGCTATTTACGGATGGAAAGACTGGAATGAACACTGGTTTGATATAGGGACACCGGAAAAATTAGCAGAAGCCAATAAATTTTATGAAAATATTAAGTAGAACAATAATTGATAAATAATTACATACAAAATGACTAATGTAGAAAATGTAAAAAGCAAGAGCTATTTCCAAAGGTTTTTTAAAGCCATTACCAGTGGAAGTGCGCTCTTAATGATCGCAACTTTTATTGCTGTAGTTTGGGCCAATGTAGGGCATCATTTTTACGAGCATACCTGGCACGATGTATTGGCTATTGATGTAAATATGTTTCACCTTAAAATGAGCTGGCATCATTGGATCAATGATGGATTAATGGCCATATTCTTCTTTGTAGTAGGATTGGAGATCAAACGGGAATTCCTTGCCGGTGAATTAAGTTCTTTTAAACAAGCCTCTCTTCCAATATTTGCAGCTATTGGAGGAATGGTCATTCCTATCATTTTATTCTTCTCTTTTGGATTAAAAGGTGAAGCAAATAGTGGATGGGGTATTCCAATGGCTACTGACATAGCTTTTTCATTAGGTATACTAGGTATGCTTGGAAAAAGAGTTCCTTTAAGTTTAAAAGTATTTTTAACTGCATTGGCAATTGTTGATGATTTAGGTGCTGTGCTGGTTATTGCGCTATTTTACGGCGGAGAATTACAATGGACATATCTTATTATTGCACTGGTATTACTTTTAATACTAGTTTTTGCTAACCTTAAAAACATTCAGGATTTAAAAATATATACCTTCTTAGGCTTTATCATCTGGTACTTATTCCTTGAATCAGGTGTTGACGGTCCGGGAAGTGGATTACATGCCACCATTGCAGGTGTTCTAATTGCGTTTACCATACCTGCCAGACCTAAGGTGCATATTGATAATTTTTTACCAAGGATAAACAAGGGATTAAAACACTTTAGTAACATACCGAAAAATGCACATGAAATTGTTTTAACTGATGAACAACTTCATTCTGTAGATGAAATAGAATATGCAGTAAAAAAAGTACGCAGTCCGCTTCAATACATCGAACACCAATTTCATGGTTTTATTAGTATATTTGTTTTACCCGTGTTTGCCTTAGCTAATGCTGGTGTATATTTAAGTGGTGGAGAGGGTACTGAAGTGTTTACCATGGTTTCTTTTGCTATTGCATTTAGTCTTGTATTTGGTAAGGTAATCGGAATTACTCTATTTTCCTGGCTGGCTGTTCGTCTTGGGTTTGCCATAAAACCTAAAGGATCTTCCTGGCTTTCTTTCGCCGGACTTGGTTTATTGGGTGGTATAGGTTTTACTATGTCTATTTTTATAGCTAGCCTTGCTTATTCAAGTGAATTTTTAAATCAAGCCAAAGTGGGAATTTTTGTTGGATCAATCATAGCGGGTGTGGCAGGATTTTATCTATTAAAACATTCCTTAAGGAAAGATGAAGAAATGGTAAATAGAGGAAGTAAAATAAAATAAACTTACCATATGGATACAAAAAAAGGTGCTAATAGCACCTTTTTTTGTATATAATGTTTTACAAACTTAGTTATACTGATGAACATGTTTTTTTCCTTCTAAAATATCTTTTGCGTATTCTAAAATTGTTGTATCATCTAATTCTACAATGCCCCCGTCAGGACCTGGTTCGATATGGAAGCCAACACTTTTGCCCCTATCGTAATTTTTACCTCCAAAATAATTCCGTACTGTTTCTACATTAAGGTGTAATTCATCTGCTATGGTTCTCATACTTCCGTTAGGTAAACTGTCTTTTAATTTCCTAAGCTGATTGAATGTGATTGTAGTGCTCATAAGCCATATGATTTTAAAATTTGAAGTGTTTTAAATATAGTTATTATATTTCAAAAATTAAAATTCATTTAACGTTAAAATAAGACAGATAAAGATTAATTGCTTGTTAATTATCAAGCACCAAACGCAATGCAAGCTTATTTTAGCACCTTTGAGGCCAGCAGGATAACTGTAAAAATTAACACTCCTGTAAAAACTATTCTTAATACTTCCTGCCTTCCAAACTGCTCAGCTATTCCTCTGTGCAATCCCTTCTTATTAAAATAAGTAAGTCTCACAAACCTTGGTATTACCAAGGCATAAAGCTTATAAACAACTACACCAAGTATTGTTCCTAAACATAGCCCCCCAAGTATATCGCCCGGAAAGTGAACGCCCAGATAAATACGAGAATAAGACACAATTAAAGACCATAGAATAATAAAAGTAGTGTAGACCCTATTACGGAAAATTAAAGACGTTAAAACCGCTATTCCCATAGTATTGGTAGCATGAGAAGAAACAAAACCAAATTTACCTCCTCTATAACCATTTACTGTCTTTACAATATCCTTTAGATCCGGGTTATGTGTGGGTCTTAATCTTTCAAAACCATATTTAAAAACTTCTGTTGATATCTGATCACATAAAACAACCAACACAATAACTGCCACAATAGATATCCAGCTTTGCATTTTCTGACCTTTTACCATTGCATATATAATCATGATATACATAGGCAACCATATTTGCGTACTTGAGATTAACCAGTTAGCTGAATCCCAAAAATCACTATGGAAATAATTCAATAATAATAATAACTGACTATCTAATTCTAAAAGAAACTCCATTTATGTTTATTTTATAAGTGCGCCTAAAAATATATCTTTTTTAATACTAAAAAAAACATGAAAGTAATTCTACTTTGTTTTGTAGCTTTGCTTAAAAATAGTTTTATCATAACAATGACTAAAAAAATCCTTTTTCTCATTAATCCGGTTTCAGGACATGGCAGACAAAAAACAGTTGAAAAACTAATTGAATCTGAACTTGACAAGGAAAAACTAGAGGTAACTATAGAATATACCAAATACAAAGCACATGCCCGAGAAATTGCCGGACAAGCTGTTGGCAAATACGATGCAGTTGTAGCTGTTGGAGGTGATGGAACAGTTAATGAAGTTGCCTCTAAACTGGTTGGTACAGATACAGCATTAGCAATTATTCCTACTGGCTCTGGTAATGGTTTAGCCCGTTTTCTTCACATACCAATGCGACTCACCAAAGCCATTCAATCATTAAACTGGTTTAACGAAAAAAAAATAGATACACTAAAAGTAAATCAATATTGCTCAGTAAATGTAGCAGGTATTGGATTTGATGCGCATATAAGCCATAATTTTGAAGGAAGAAAATTAAGAGGTCCGTTGGGATACCTACAACTAATAACGACAGAATTTGGCACCTATAAAGCCGATACTTATTCCATGAACATAAATGGTTCATTGCTTAAAAGAAAAGCCTTTTTAATCAGCTTTGCCAATTCCTCTCAGTATGGAAACAATATACATATTGCTCCCAATGCTAAAATTGATGACGGCTTAATGGATGTCTGTATCATTGATGATTTCCCTAAGTTTACTGCACCTGCAATGATTTATAAATTAATAGAGCGATCTATTAATAAAGATGAAAAAGAAGAAATACTAAGGACTAAGAAAGTAGTGATCAATCACCCTGACATTATTAAAGCTCATATTGATGGAGAACCCGTTACTCTGGGCAAACAGGCCATTATAGAAATTAACCCTCTGTCGTTAAAGGTTATTGTACCGCCTAAACATTTGATCGAAAACTCAATCCTCGATCCTTTAAAAGATATCATCCCCAACCTAAAAGAAGGAATGTCAATTGAAAATATATGGAAACTAAAAAAGGAGAACTAAAATAGTTCTCCTTTTCTTTTATAAATATATTCTATTACTTCTTTCTTTTTCTTTGCGCTTGTTGCTTTTGCTGTTGCTTTTGCATTTCTTCTAAACGTGCCTGAAAACCACTTTTCTTTTTAGGTTTCTTTTGGTTGGCATTAAGTTTAGCCAAAATAGCTTCTTCATCAACAAATCTACGAATTAATACAGTCTGTAATATGGTGATTAAAGTAGATATAAAATAGTAATAACTTAATCCTGATGCATAGTTGTTAAAGAAGAATAAGAACATGAATGGCATCATATACATCATTCCTTTCATACCTGGCATCTGACTAGTTGACTGAGTCATTTCCTGATTCATTCGCGTATAAACCAGGTTAGTAACAGACATCAATAAAGTAAATAAACTGATGTGATTACCATAAAAACTACTTAACAACGGAATATTAGTACTCCATGAAAAAATAGAATCATATGAAGATAAATCTGTTGCCCACAAGAAGCTTTCCTGTCTTAATTCAATGGATGCAGGGAAAAAGCGGAACATTGCAAATAAAATTGGCATTTGCAGTAACATAGGTAAACAACCGCCCAATGGACTTACTCCTGCCTTGCTATACAATGCCATAGTAGCTTTCTGGCGCTCCATGGCTTTCTCCTTTGGAATTCTTTCATTAATCTCATCAATTTGAGGTTTTAATACTCTCATTTTTGCTGATGACATATATGACTTATAAGTCAAAGGAAACAATCCAAGCTTAATGATTAATGTAAGAATTAGGATAATTAAACCATAACTGGCAATTGAACCTTCTAACCAGTTAAATATTGGAATAACTACAAATTTATTAATCCAGCCAAAAATCCCCCACCCTAATGGAATAACCTCCTTTAAATCAAGACCCTTATATTGTTTTAAAATTTTATAACTATTGGGACCATAATAAAACTGGAAAGAATTTGTTGTCTGATTTCCTCCAGCGTATGGAACAACCAACGAAGATACATTAGAGCTCAACAACGGAGTATTATCTTCTTCGGTATACAGGGTTGTTGAAACTTTACCTGAAGAAAATTTATCCTTAGCAATAAATATAGACGAGAAAAACTGATCTTTATATGCCAGCCATTTTACGGGTGTTCTGAAATCTTCCTCTCCCGACTTTCCTGATATATCATCTACCTCGTCCTGGTCATATTTATAATATACTCCAGAATATTGAACCTCAAATTTTCTTCCTTTTTCTTGAGCTATAAGATCAACTTTCCAATCTAAATCAAAACCACCTCTGTTGGATTGAATAATATCATCCATATTGTTTTGAACAATATCAAAGTCTAACATATAGGAGTTTTTGGCCAGGGTATAATCAAAGGCCATATATTCATCATCTCCCAATGTAAGTTTAAATCTTATCGTTGAATCATTGCTTGCTAACTCATCAATGCTATAAAAAAGATTGTTTGTATTTAAGATTCTGGTATTATGAAAGAAATTAAATCCAAACTCATTTTTATCTCCATCAAACAAAACAAGAGGGTTTCCATCATGTGTTTTAAACTCTTTTAGCTCTACTGAATATACCTTTGCACCCTTGTTGGTTAAAGTAACTTTCAGTAAATCATTTTCAAGTGTATAAAACTTAGATTCTCCTTTAACTACATCAGCAAATAAACCGTATTTATCTGCCAATTCCTTATTGATAATACTATCTGGAAGAGCAAGTTCTTGTTCTGTAGTAACTTCAGCAATTTCCTTTGCTTTTTTATCTGCAGTTTCCTTTTGTGCTGCTAATTCAACAGTCCTTAGCGAATCTTGTACTCTTTTAGCCTCAATTTGCTCTTGGCTTGGTTGATTGATCCACATAAACACCCCAATAATCAGGGCAATGAGAACCATCCCGGTAACGGAATTCTTATCCATCTTAGATTATGATTTTCTAGTTTTAAATTTTAGAAATGATTATTTATTAATGGCTGCCTTAATAAAGGCCATAAATATTGGATGAGGTTTTAAAACAGTACTACTATACTCCGGATGAAACTGAACACCAACAAACCACTTAAGTTCTGGAACTTCAACAATTTCAGCCAACTCAGTTTCCGGGTTACAACCAGATGCAATCATTCCTTTTTCTTCGAATTTAGATAAGAAATCATTATTGAATTCATACCTATGTCTATGCCTCTCGTGAGTTATATCATTCCCATATGCAGCATAAGCAGCGCTATTCTCTTTTAACTTACATTCGTAAGCTCCCAAACGCATGGTACCACCCATATCGGTCACATTCTTCTGATCTTCCATTAAGTCAATCACTGGATATGGTGAAGAATGATCCATCTCTGTTGAGTTAGCCTTATCAAGTTTAATCACATTTCGGGCATATTCAATTACGGCACATTGCATACCTAAACATATACCTAAAAATACTTTGTTATTTTCGCGGGCATACTGTACTGCCTCAAGCTTACCATCAATACCTCTATTACCAAAACCCGGGGCAACAAGTATAGCATCAAGACCATTAAGTCGTTCCGCTACATTTTCACTGGTTAAACTCTCCGAATGAATTAATTTGATATCGACCTTATGATCATGGTAAGTAGCAGCATGAATTAAAGCTTCAATAATAGACTTATAGGCATCAGCTAACTCTACATATTTACCTACCAATCCAATGGTCACTTTTTTATCTGCTTTTTTCAGCTTGGTTAAAAAGTTTTTCCATTTTTTTAGATCTGGAGTTTTATTTACCGGCAGATCTAATTTCTCCATACATATTTCATCCAAACCTTCTTCCTGCATTTTTACAGGTACTTCATATATGGTTGAAACATCTATAGATTGAATTACAGCACGCGGATTTACGTTACAGAATAATGCTACCTTCTTACGAATATCCGCACCCAAATCTTTTTCTGTACGTAAAACTAACACATCCGGTTGAACTCCTGCCTCTAATAAAGCTTTTACTGAATGTTGTGTTGGTTTAGTTTTTAACTCTCCCGAAGCATTTAAGAATGGAACTAAAGTTAAATGCACAACCAAAGCACGACTTCCCAGCTCCCATTTTAATTGACGAACTGCTTCAATATATGGAAGAGATTCAATATCGCCTACAGTACCACCAATTTCAGTAATTACAACATCAAATTTATGCTTTGTTCCTAACAATTTAATGTTACGCTTAATCTCATCAGTTATATGAGGAATAATTTGAACCGTCTTTCCTAAATAATCTCCTTTACGCTCCTTATTAATTACATTTTGGTAAATTCTTCCAGTAGTAACATTATTGGCTTGAGATGTAGGAACATTTAAAAAACGCTCATAATGTCCTAAATCCAAATCGGTTTCTGCTCCATCCTCAGTCACATAACATTCTCCATGCTCGTATGGATTTAATGTTCCTGGATCAACATTTAAATATGGATCGAGTTTTTGTATAGTAACCTTATAACCTCTTGACTGCAACAGCTTTGCTAACGAGGCTGAAATAATCCCTTTACCTAATGATGAGGCAACCCCTCCTGTTACAAAAATATATCTTGTATCCGGCACGTTTTCAACTATTTAAATTAAACCTAAAATTTTCGCCAAATTTTGAAAATACAAAGGTAAAAATTAATGGGTAAATAAAAAGCAGGAAGTTTACGCTGGTCAACGAAAACCTATAAAAAACAAATATTTTACACATCTTAAACAACGTACATAAAATTTAAGAAGATCATAATTCTACCTCTTCATACAAGTCATTAATATAATTATGCAGTTTCTATATCTATTCATCCAAACCTATTTCATAAAAACGAAGGAATCCGGAAAAGCAATTAACTTTTCCAAATCTGTTCATTGTCGAACACTAATTGCCCGACAATGAACAATTGTGTTTTATACGGATTTAGACCAATAATTTCAATATAACTTTTTTACAAACCACACCTCCCTAATTACCAGCCTCTTTACATATTCACATATGAAAAAAGTAAGCTCTATCTATTTTTGGCACGGTTTTTAAGGTATATGTTATGTATTTATACAAAAGGTTTAAATTAAAGACAAGACAATGAAGAAAATGCCGGGAACGCCCGGCATTTTTTTTTATTTAACCTAAGCCTTAAGGCTCTATTGATTTTTAAGAACTCATAAAAGCACCAAACAATTGCCTTGATCCATTAATTCTTAATGTTATTTTTTTGAACAATCATGAATGCTCTTCAGTTTATTTTAGTATATTAAAGTATACATTCGACCTAAGATATTATGCCAAGATTATTTATAAATACACTTAAGAATCAGTTGAGAGAAAAACTACCCGGACTCCAGGCGCACAGTATAATGTCTCCTAGTGTTCGATTTACCGGAAAGCTCAAACCCAATAAAACTAACACACGTGAAAGTAGTGTTTTGATCATGCTATATCTCAAAAATGGTGAATTACATATCCCATTTATAAAAAGACCCCAATACAAAGGTGCTCATAGCGGACAAGTAAGTTTGCCGGGAGGTAAATCAGAAGACTATGATAACAGTGCTTTGGATACTGCATTAAGAGAAACTGAGGAAGAAATAGGCATAAACAAAGATAATATTGAGATACTTGGCTGCTTAACAAGTATTTTTATTCCTAACAGCAATTTTAATGTTTCTCCTTTCGTGGGTTTTTTTAAAGGCAGTCCTTCTTTTTATCCTGATAACTTTGAGGTAGAAAGTATTATAGAGGCACCTTTAAGACAACTTGTTGATCCGAACACGATAGAAAAATTTAAAAAAAACATCAACAACCACAATATAGAAGCTCCCTATTTTAATATTAAAAATCATCAAATATGGGGAGCTACAGCAATGATCATTAGCGAACTTAAAGAGATTATTCAAAAGCTGGAAGTTAGTCCATCAAGTTTTTATAATGCTCATAACGTTCCAAAATCTCAGTAACGTAATTGTATGGTTCATCTCCTCTGCAGTAACCAAACTGAACAACCGGATCATTAAAATACATTGGCTTCGACTTATTTAGTAGGTAATAATCCACATTATCTTCCCATATTAGGGGATTTTTCCCATTCTTTTCAGCCAAACGCATTGCATCAAGTACATGACCTAATCCTACATTGTAAGATGCCAAAATAAATTTAGTCCTTTCCTCGGGATCATCAATACGCAAAGCCCATCTTGAATCGAGCCATTTAATAAACTTAATACCTCCTCTGATATTTTGTTCCGGAGAGTTAACATCCTCTACCCCAAACAACTTTGCTGTTTCAGGCATTAACTGCATGAGTCCCTGAGCTCCTGCCCAACTTTTTATCTCCGGTAAAAATCGTGATTCCTGATATATCAATGCCGCTATCAAGCGCCAGTCCCAATCAATACTTTCACTTTCTTTTTTAATGATATCATCATATTGTGAAACCAGACCACCTTTTAAAGAATTAAAACCACTATCTACGATATGTGTAGAACGTCTGTTTAAGAAGTACTTCTTATATATGATATTGTATTTGGCAGATTTACGAAATCTGATAATCCAGTTATTTATAACATGGAGAAGGTCCGGTGAATTTCGTCTAACCCCCCAGGCAATTTTTTGAGGGAAACTTATGGCAGTTTCAATGTCAATATTGTCGTAGTAATTCTTATTTACCTTAGCCAAATTCTCATCACAAATCGTATAGGAAATTTCTCCCTCGGCAACCAAACCTATTAATTGCTCAGCCTCATAATCGGGTATTTCAACAATATTGATACTATCCCCAATTTCATCAGACAAATGCATTAATCTGGTTACATGCGAAGATCCTTTTTGAACGTATATGGTCTTCCCGGCTAAGTCAAGTTGATTTCTAATTAAATCATTAAACAGATGTGATTTTTTGCTTTTTTCTCTTTTTTTCTCTTTTCGCTGAACAAGTATCTGACGAGCAAATGTATGAGGTTCTGTAAACTGAATTACCTTACTTCTCTCCCTGGTGACCGTTAAATTTTGAGCAATTAAATCGACCCTACCAGTCTTTAAATCCTTTATATTATCGGCTACATCATTACTTACTGAAACCTCTAATTTAATGCCTAAATTATTACAAAATTCATTAAGTAATTCGAGCTGATAGCCCATTGGGCGACCTTTATAAATAAAATAGTTCGTAGAATTATAATCTGTAACAACTTTAAGTTTACCGCGCTTTGTTATTGCATCCAGATCAAAACTTACTTCACTTTCCTCTTCACTTGCTTTTTCTGTTTTATTTCCTGGCTGACATGAAGCCAAAAATACTAAGGCAAGTATCCATATCTTTGCAAAATATCTCATAAACAAGATTATATTGAACCGGCAAAGATAGGTTAAAAATATTTGCAAACAAGCAGGTTTTGACAGACGAAACCTAAGACTCTCAGCGATTTAATCATAAAAATTCCACGAAACACCCCATTTAAAACGGATTGGCGCATATGGATAGCCCAATGTTAAGAAATAGTTTCTATCCATAAAGCTTTGATTAAAATGATCGAACTTAACAAAAATTCTGGCTCGCTTTAATTGCAAATTCATAAAAGCATCCATAAACGGGTAATTTCCTATTCTTTGCTCCTTCTGCAAATAAAATTGCCCTGTAGCAGGCATATATGCCTGTGCATAAAATGAGGTGTGATAGCGAACATCAACCCCAACCTGCACTTGCAACACCTTTTTTGCTAAATAGAAATTAAAATAGTTCGATGAAAAACCGGCAAAGTCAGGTACCGGATACAAATCCTGATTATTTGAATATTGATATGCAAGTTTATTATCGCTATGAAATGCGCCTAATGTAAAATCTTTAAGCAAGGTAATTTGAAATGCATTTATTAATTGCTCTGTTTGTTGAGGCATAGCATATTCATCCCAGTATATATGGTCCGTCATTAACTTTGATTCCCAGGATAATCTTAGGTTTCGTGTTGGTATATTTAGGCCAAACTCAAAATTAACATTCTTCTCCTGTCTGAAATTTCTGTCCCACTTAAAGTGATTAGAATAATAGTTTTCCTGCAAAAACTCCGCTGTTCTTAATTGAAACAAGCCTCTGGCATATACTCCGGCTGTATCCTTAAATACAGGATACAACGAATTAATGTTTCCTTCCAGATCTATATCACCTGCTTTATATCCTTGAACACAAAGCCTTGCTCCGGCATTCCACCAAAAATTTTCTCCTAAATTTTTAAATATTTGTCCACCAATATAGGTTGTCACTAATGTAGTATCCTTCGATCTATAATGAAGTTCATATTCTTCATCCTCACTATCCACCTTTAACGAATCATGTTTGGTGTGGTAGGTGTAATTCTTTACCTCATTAGATATATACGCTCTCAATCCAAATTTTAACAATGAATTTGCCTCTTCATTAAACCTGATTTGAATTGTATTTTTAATAGACGAATACCTTGTAGAATCAGCAGTTCGAAGAGAATCAACATAAACATTATCATATAAAGGTAAAATATCGTCTGTATCGTAATAGCTGTTTAAATTTTCAATATTATAACTACGCTTATACGAACTTACATGTAAAGTATGAAAAACTGTACTAACCGGTAATTCAACCTCCTCCAAATATTCATCTTCATTTTGCACAAGAGAATCTACGGGTGGTTCCAGCGTGTTATTTTTAAATTTTATTTTACCAATACCTAATGACTGATGCGTGAAAAACTGAAAATTCTCAACATTATTGGTCGCAGTCATATATTTTACCGGAATATTCTCAGCTTGTCCATAGTCGTAATCGTCAGGATTCCAAATAAAGTCATGATTATTACCATCAATCCCACCATTTTCAAGATGATTAGCCGAATTATAAAGTACTGCTCCATGTATGGAATATTTATCACTCTGATAACTCATTTTAAAATTAAAATTCCTGTTATCTACCTTTTGCGCTTCGTATAAACCAATGGATGACACCAAATTATACATCACACCATAATTCAGCTTTTTATTGATATTTTGGGTAAATGATCCTCTAAAATTTTCCTCTGACCTACGTCCTGGTCCACCATAATAATAGGTCAGGTTAGTATATGGTGTTTTGGTATTAAAATATTTTAAATCCTCAGGTTGCATAAAATGCAATTGCAGTGAATTTAAAAATATGAATTCGTTAAAGTCAGTTTTATGCGAGAGTAAATTTGAAGTATATGCAGACCCCTTATTCCCTAAAAAAACATTTGAAAAGCTTTCTTTAAATATAGGATCATATTGGTGAACCCCTGTCGTCATGGTATCTATTTGCACACTATCAACAAAAGTAAAATCATCGATTAACTGCCACGACCACATACGGTCCTTTGGATCTATTTCCTGAGAATTTTCATCTTCCTTATACCCTTCTTCCGCACCCGGAACTTGTGCTAAAAGACTTGTTGACACAAGGAGCATGAGTAGTAGATATGTCCATTTTGTTTTCATTATCGGCAAAGATAGAAAAAAAAGTTTCGGAGAAACATAAAAAAACAAAGCCAAGTGAATCCCCTATGATCCACAATTGAAAAAACACACATCGTCTTTCTTAACAATTTACAATTAACTGTTTTAATCCAAAACAACCAACTCTCAATCAAAACATTACTTACTATACTGCAATATCAAAAACCATCTTTTATACAATCGTTATATTGTGTTGACGTATTTTAAGGCATTTTTTTTAATTGAAATGTTTTTTCAATTACTTTTGTGCCCTTTACACACATCAATTAAAAACACTTATATCAATGAAAAGAATTTTATTTTTAGCAATGTTTGTTACCGTTGGTATCTTAGCATTTGCACAGAATTTACAAGTACATTACGATTTCGGAGACGAGCGTAAGATGATCACAACCACATTGGAAATGTTTAAACCAGACAAGTATGGTAGTACATTCTTCTTTGTAGACATGGATTACAGCAATGAAGATTATAGAGGCACTGATAATGGTGTATCTTTAGCTTACTGGGAAATTGCCCGTAGTTTTAAATGGAATGAATCTCAAAAATTTGAACCTCGTGTGGAATTCAACAGTGGCGTTGGCAGAGGAAAAGGATTTACCTTTCCTATAAATAATGCATGGTTAGTCGGAGGACAATACACTTTTAACAATGCGGATTTTTCAAAAGTTTTAACTCTACAAGCAAATCTTAAGCATATTAAAAATGGCCAAATAGATGATAATGGTGATCTGGATAATCTTACAGGGTTTCAGCTAACTGCTGTTTGGGGCCTTCATTTTTTAGATCGAAAATTATCTTTTGTAGGTTTTGCTGATTTCTGGAAGCAAGACACATTTTTCGGAGACAAAGAATACATTTTCTTAACAGAACCGCAAATCTGGTATAACGCAACAGAAAAATTTTCTTTCGGTGGTGAAATAGAAATGAGCAGCAACTTTGTATCTAACGACTTCGTTGTCAATCCAACTCTTGCCGTAAAGTGGACTTTTTAATATTTAATATATGTTAGAGAAATTTTTTCAACTTAAAAAGAATAATACCACAGTACGCACTGAGATTATTGCGGGTATTACTACTTTTATGACAATGGCCTATATTCTGGCGGTTAACCCCGGAATATTAGCTGAAGCGGGAATGGATCAAGGCGCTGTATTTACAGCCACAGCACTTTCAGCTGCCGTAGCTACTTTGGTGATGGCACTTTTGGCAAAACTTCCTTTTGCTCTTGCTCCAGGCATGGGATTAAATGCTTTTTTTGCATTTAGTGTTTGTTTAGGAATGGGTCATACTTGGCAGTTTGCACTTACCGCAGTATTCCTTGAAGGTATTATCTTTATATTACTTACCGCTTTTAATATCCGTGAGCTAATTATTAAGGCTATTCCAATTAACATCAAACACGCCATATCTGTTGGTATTGGTTTGTTTATTGCGCTTATTGGCTTTAAAAACGCTGGTATTGTAGTTGACAATCAGGCAACACTTGTAAGCTTAGGTAGTGTTATTGACATTAGCCATAATGCAGCTCCTCTTGTAGCCTTAATAACATTGGTTATTACAGGAGCTTTATTGGCTCGCAAAGTTAAAGGCGCACTTTTAATTGGTATTTTAGTAGGTACAGTATTGGGTATTCCTTTCGGATTAACAAATCTACCTTCGTCATTTGAGCTAACTCCCCCTAGCTTAGCACCAATTATGGGTAAATTTGAGTGGAATCATATTTTTACCATTGACATGGCTTTAGTCCTACTTACATTCTTATTTGTTGACTTATTTGATACTGTAGGTACTTTAATTGGAGTATCTTCAAAAGCAAATATGCTGGATGAGAAAGGAAGAATTCCAAGAGTAAAACAAGCACTTTTTGCTGACTCAATTGGTACTACATTAGGTGCTTTTTTAGGAACATCAACAGTTACTACTTATGTAGAAAGTGCAGCTGGTGTTGGAGAAGGTGGTAGAACAGGATTAACAGCGGCAACTACCGGTGTATTGTTTTTATTGGCCTTATTCTTTTCGCCATTATTTTTAATGATACCATCAGCTGCAACAGCTCCAACATTAATTTTAGTAGGTGTGATGATGTTTACCCCTATCACAAAAATTGACTTATCTGATTTTACAGAAGCTATCCCTGCATTTTTAACTATTGTAATGATGCCATTTACTTTCTCTATAGCAGAGGGCATTGTTTTTGGAATGTTAGGGTATGTAATTCTTAAAGTACTAACAGGTAGATTCAAAGAGATAACTATTATTAATTATCTACTTGCTGCTTTATTTATATTAAAGTTCTTTATAGACTAATTCATGATCTAATATACAGATACGCCTCTGCACATGCAGAGGCGTATCTGTATATATTGCACTGCCATTATTATTGATTTTAAACTTATGCTGTTTAAACTTATAAAATTTATACTCGTAGGATTCGTTGGTCTTTTTATTGACTTTGCATTAACCTTTTTATTTAAAGAAAGACTTAAATTTCAAAGGTTCATTGCTAACTCTCTTGGCTTTATTGCAGCTGCCAGTGCCAATTATTACTTAAACAGACTATTTACGTTTCAAAGTGAAAACGAAGACATATTAACAGAATACAGCAGTTTTTTTATCATCTCTCTAATAGGTTTAGCCATCAACAATCTTTTCCTTTCATTATTTGAGAAAAAAACAAACTTTTATATTGCTAAATTTCTGGCCATTATCGTAACAACCATCTGGAACTTTCTGGCCAATTACTACATTACCTTTAGCACCTAAAAAAGTAAAAAGCTACGTAGGGAATATTCTTGATTTATCCTTTTAATTTCCGTTCTTTTGTGGCGCATTTAATAAAAGGATGAACTTTTTAATTTTTAAAGCCTTAGTTAAACTCATCACCTATTGAATGATCAGTGCTATCAGAAACACCGATCAACATTAGATTTAATTTTATTGCTACCATATAAGCTCATATTTTAATGAAAGACCTAACAGTAGGAAATGAAGCAAAACTGATATTTAACTTTGCTTTACCCATGGTACTTGGCAACCTGTTCCAACAGCTTTTTAATGTTGTTGACAGTATCATTGTAGGTCGATTTTTGGGCGACGATGCCTTGGCTGCTGTTGGTGCCTCTTTCCCTATTTTTTATACTTTAATTGCTTTTGTAATTGGCATTGGCAGTGGAGCAACCATTGTTATATCACAGTATTTTGGAGCAAAAGAAACTGAAAAGGTTAAACGTACCATCACCACCATCTATATTTTCTTGTTTTTTGCCAGCTTGCTTATTATGTATATAGGCATCAACTTCAGTAAAGAAATATTTGAACTTTTAAATGTAAGTGAGAATGTATTACCTCAATCCATCGAATATTTTACTGCTTATATGACAGGAATGATTGCCTTTTTTGGTTTTAATGGAACCTCTTCAGTCTTAAGAGGATTAGGTGACTCCAAAACTCCTTTAAAATTCCTGATATTTGCTACCATATTAAATATTGTATTGGATATTTTATTTGTTGTTATATTTAAATGGGGTATTAAATCTGTTGCTTTTGCAACAGTAATATCGCAATTCTCAGCCTTTATAGGAGCCATCATATACCTTCAGAAAAAGCAACACATTATTTCTTTTAACCTGAGAAAATGGGTTTTCGACACAAAGCTTTTTCAACAGAGCATTAAAATAGGTTTACCTACAGGATTTCAACAAACCTTTGTTGCCCTAGGATTTATGGCACTCATTCGTATTGTAAACAATTTTGATTCCTCTGTTCTTACAGCCTTTACTGCCGCAGGAAGAATTGACTCACTAGCTGCATTACCTGCCTTAAATTTAGCTTCTGCCTTATCGGCTTTTGTTGGTCAAAATCTCGGCGCCAACCGCATTGATCGTATACGAAAAGGATTGTGGGCTACCTTACTTATGGCTTGGTCAATTAGTATTGTTGTAATGGGCGTTGCATACTTATTTGGCAAAGAGCTGATGACCTTATTTTCAGACAGTCAGGAGATAATTGAATATGGATCGAGTTATTTAGTGATTGTCAGTTCCTTTTACCTGGTTTTTTCAACTATGTTTGTCTTACACGGCACCTTGCGCGGAGCCGGAGCAACACTAATACCAATGTTTATCACTCTTCTTTCGCTTTGGTTAATTCGTATACCTTTGGCTGTATTTTTCTCGGAAAGAATTGGTGTAGATGGAATTTGGTGGGCCATACCAGCCGGCTGGAGCATGGGTATGTTTGGCTCATTATTCTATTACTTAAGCGGAAAGTGGAAAGGCAAAGGAGTGATTCAACACAGCAAATAATCTTCAATTCTAATAAATAGAAGAAATCTCTCTCCCCTAAAAATAACAAGATAACAAAGCTAGTTCAACCCGGATTATGTGTTAGAACATCGTTATGAGGAATGAAAGTGCAAACAAACAAGGACTTGTTGAGACGACTCATAGCATCGCTATGGTGAGTTGAAACAAGTTAGTTTACGCCTTGATTGGCAGTAGTTTCATTACATAATAGGTTTTCTAACGCATATTGCGGGTTCAATACTAACAAAAAAGGTAATGCCAAAATTGACATTACCTTCTGTATTCTATATGCTGTTTAGTTCAATTAAGCATCAGCTTCTTTAGATTCTTCTGTTGCTTCTTCTTCATCAAACTTAAAAACATCTTTCTCTAACAATAAGTTGTACCACATATATACTTTCTTAATATCTGACACATACACTCTGTCCTTATCGTAATCAGGTAAAATCCCTTCAAAATACTTTTTCAATTCATTTCCTGAAGACTTGTGACTAATAGCTTGACCACCGTTTTCTTTTTCGAAGATATTTTTAAAAACATCTATCAATTTTACATCACCTTCCTCGGTAAAAATAGAGATGTCCTCTAATGCACTAATTCTTGATGTTGCATAAGCAGGCATTCTCTTTCCATCCTTTAACGACTCAACAATTATGCTGCTTTTAGCTTGCGATATTAATTTATATAGACCACTTTGACCAGAAACAGCTAATATTCCCTTTAACATTTCACTCATTACAATACTTTTTACCAGTTTAAAATCCTGCAACACATACAGGTTTATTTAAAAATCAGTGCAAAAATAACAGAATAGAATAAACATGAAAGATGTTTTAAATTTTTATTCCTAATTAATAAACATTCTTATCAAATCCCTGATTAAAAACTAAATCAATTGAAACCTCGCTCCTTTTTTATGCTCTCAAAAGCTTCATTTACCTTTTGAAATTTCTCTTTGGCTGTTTCCTGAAACTCTTCACCCAAATGCGCTACCTTATCGGGATGAAACTTGATTGCCATTTTTTTATATGCCTTCTTGACCTCTTCTACGCTTGCTGACTTACCTACTTCCAAAACCTTATAAGCTGAATCCGTATTCTTCTGATACATATTCTGAATAGATTGAAAATCGGGAGTAGATATGCCTAAAGCTAGTGCTATTTGCTGAATCACATGTAATTCACTAGTTGGCAGGTGACCGTCAGAATTGGCTACACCAAATAACATATGCACTAATTCTATACGCGCATTATAATCTACATGACTTCGTATTTGGTGACATACTTCTGCTAATACTATTTGCTTTTTTAATATTTCGCGAAGCATTAACAGAGCTTGTGAAGCCTTTTGTTCTCCCAAGCTCCTGCGAAGATAAATCTTAACAAAATCCAACTCTGCTTTTACAATCTTTCCATCTGCCTTCATTACTGCCGCTATCAGCACAAGCAACGAAACCAAAAAACCATCTCTGGGATTACCTTCCGCCTGAGTGCCGGTAAACTCATCCGACAAACCTTCTGCTAAGGTTCCCATTACAAATCCCAATAAAGCACCAACCGGCCCTAAAAACCACCATCCTAAACCGGCTCCTAACAATGATGAACCGGATATTTTAAAATTTTTCATGCGTTTAAAATTTTCAATTGCTGCATGGAACTCCCAAGAAATTTTAATCATTCGCTTGTGTGTAAACATGAATAATTAAATTTTACATGATCGTTTCATCTGTCTAAATATATTTTTCAATGGTCAGATGCCAGCCTGTCGGCTGACAGGGAACTTATAAGAAACATCCTCACAATGAAAACATTATCTAATAGCTCTCTACACAACATCTTACTTTTTAAGAATACAAATTCAGTAATTTATGATGAATTTTCAACACCTGTGGAATGACTAATTCTACATCATCACATAAAACTGTATCATTGGATAAACGAACTCTTTCTTCATCCTTAATTTGATTATTTACACGGCTCAACACCTCTTCCTCTGTGATATCATCACGCAAAACCACACGTTTAACTCTTAATTCAAGGGGTGCAATTACAGAAATAATATAATCCACATTCTTATCCGCTCCACTCTCAAATAAAACAGCTGTCTCTTTAATAATATATGGTGCACCAGAATGCCTTTCCAACCATTCATTAAAATGACCGGCTACGACCGGATGAATAATACTATTAAGAGCCTGTAATTTTGATTTATCAGCAAAAACTATTTCACCTACAGCCTTACGATCCAATACATCATTGACATATATGTGATCACCAAACAGTTTCTTTGTTTCTTTTATTATAACAGGGTGGATATTACTTAAAACCCGGGATTCTAAATCGGAATTATAAACCGGAATCCCCAGTGTTTCAAACACCTTACAGATAGTTGACTTGCCACTTCCGATACCTCCTGTAATCCCAACCTTAATCATTAGAATTTATTTTCTCAAACAAACATTCAACAAACAAAGGAGAATAGTTTACATTCTTTATTCCTTTGGTATAACTATGCAATTTCACCTTCAACCTGTCAGGCAAATGATTTGAAGTTTTAGAATTATAATCAACCTCGGCTACAAAATCTTCTGATGATATATGATTAAATTGACTCACTGCTACTGTAAAAGAAACATTTACTTCTCCCGGAAAACTTTTCAAACTTAAGCTATCGGGCACATTAACATGTTGAATAGGCACTTTTATTTTCTTTTGGGTAAATGGTTCAATGGGAACACATACTTCTACTTTGGCAGGATTAAAATGAACATGATTTTGCCTGGCAATATTTACATTTTTAACCAATGAATCGTTTAATCCTTCATACTCTGAAAACTCGGTACTTACAAACAAGATGGAATCAATAATTGACGCAGGTCCTGATACCTCAACACTATCAGGTTTTATAGCTATTTCACCAGATTGATAAAACTGTTGTTCAAACCTTAATGACGAATTAAACTGAACAGGTACAACTTTACGTTGCTTTTTTTCGAAGTGCACAAACAATGTATCAGGATAAATCTCTACCAATTCCACTCCGTTGGCTAACTTATCCGAAAAATTCTTTATTAACTCTCTGGTAGGTACAAATGCTCCATTATGATTGCCATTACGCATCCGCTTAAATTCTGATACATTTAGCAGTTCTGGTGTTAAAATTTTACCCATATGATAAGGCAAAACCGTATAACCCAGAGATTTTATTTTCAACTGAAGCTTCCGTTGGGGTTTTCCCAGCAAGATATAATCATCAGGAAACTCCACATACTTAACAGGGTACGAAATAGTTGTGGTATACTCTTTGCGTAAGGCATTTAAAAACCATAAGAATGTAGCTAATACCAAAAACATTAAAAAAACCAGCAAATCCCTGTTCTGCTTGATTTTTTTAAGACCTGCTTTAAAAGTTTCGGCCCACTTATTAATGTTAGCTTTTAAATCCATTATACAATTTCCGTTTAAAACCTCCTAATATAACAAAAGCCAATAACTAAAACTTATAGTTATTGGCTTTATATAAAGATTTTTTGCTTAGCGCTTTTGCTGAGCGTCTGACATATCCATGATGATAGCAGACTTATCAATTTTAATTACAACACCGTTAGCTATCTCAACATTTACGTGAGCTTCTTTAATCTCAGCTACTTTTCCATAAATCCCGCCGGTAGTTATTACCTTATCACCTTTCTTTAGCTCTTCGCGATATTTCTTTAACTCTTTTTGACGCTTCATCTGAGGGCGAATCATAAAAAAGTAGAATACAACAATAATTAAAAGAAAAGGTAAAATTGATGAAAAAATATTTGACGACCCTGTTGGTGCCGCCTGTAAAAAGATACTTTGTAAGTTCATTGTTTATTGTTTTATCTAATTAATAACATTGGCTGAAACAACCAATTCTTTTATTTTGTTTTCAATATTTGCTTCTACCTTAATTACTTTATACTGCCTTCCCGAAAATCCTTTACTATCAAAACGAACTTCTATCTCCCCCTTTTCCTTGGGTAAAACAGGTTCTTTGGGATAATTAACTGCAGTACAACCACAACCTGGTTTTACCTTAAATAAAAACAAAGGATACTCACCTTCATTTGTAAAAGTAAAATAACAACCTACTGTTTCTCCTTGCTTAACATCTCCAAACTGATGATGCTTTTTATTAAATTTTATAACTGCATTTTTAGTTTTATCAACGCTCTCATGTTGTTGATGATTTTCCGCTTTTTTTGAAGATATATTACATCCCCATACAAAAAGCAAAGTACACAATACAATTATAAAACCGAGCTTCTTAAGCATTTTCTATTAAACCTTTACCCTTTTTTACGATGGTTTTGTTTTCTGTTAACTCTTTTATAGCTTTATCTAAAATACCGTTAATAAAAACACCACTTTTTTCGGTAGAATAATGCTTTGCTATTTCAATATACTCATTCATCGAAACTTTAATTGGAATATTTGAAAACTCAGTAAGTTCTGCCAACGCTATCTGCATTAACACAATATCCATATAAGCAACACGATCAACATCCCAGTTTTTAGAATATTTTTTAATGAGTACAAGATATTCGGCATGGTTTAAGGCTGCTTTTCTGAATAATCTTTTCACAAAGTCCCTATCTTCTTCATCCTTAAACTCACCTATAAGCTTTACCTCTCCATCTTCAGGAATACTCTTTATGGTTTTCACAACCATACTTAATACAAACTCAACCTCATCGTTCCAGTAAATACTTTGCTCCTCAAACGTTGGGTATATAGGCTCAAAATAAGCTATAACCTTTTCAAGTAGCTTTGCAACAAAACGTTTATCTACCTCAAACGAATCATCTTCACTATTCATATAATCAATGTATTGCTGAGACTCAACAATATTACTATACAAATTCTTTATAATTTCAGGAAAGTTGACCCAATTGTTACCGTTCTTCTCAATGTATTTATTTACCTCTTCACATTCGGCAAGCTTTGAGAATATTTTATTGGTTACAAAACGGGTATTGGGATTAAGCTCTTCCGGCGAAGGCACCTTTTTGTTTTTACCAAACTCTATTCTTCCAATGGCATAATCTCTAACCTCAAGAAGCAGGAGAATATATAGATAATAAAGATCCAGTGATTTTGAGATACTATGGAACAACTCTTTTTCCGTATTCTTAATGGAGTTATCACTATTCTGAAAGTGTGCATATAAAACTTGCATCACCTTAACCCTAAGCAGCCTTCTGTTTAACATTCTGAAAAGAACTTTTAATTTTTAATCTATGCCGCAAAAATAGGTCTTTTTTCGATGAATCCACAAAAAAAACATTTTTTAAGGCTACTAACTTTTATTCTTTTTATGTGGATGATGTATGAAATAGTACCCTCCAAAATTAAATTCCTAAAAATTTTATTAAACATGAACAAAGTTTTGAAAATAAAAATATAGTCTCTTACCCCTTGTTTAATGGTGGTTATAGAAAAATAAAACAATAATAATTGGGATCCATTATCGATAATACTATTTTTTTGCTCATATTTTTTAGAATAATTAAAAAATAATTCCCACTTTTGAAAGGCAAACAAAATCAGTGAAATTTATCAAACAACAAATTATTGAAGATGGAAGGATATGAGAAAAAAGAAGGTTTTGAAAAGAATGACAGAGAAGAAATCTTTTCAAAAGCGGTAAGAGCAGGAAAAAGAACCTACTTTTTTGATGTTAAGGCTACTCGTAAAAATGATTACTACCTTACAATTACAGAAAGTAAAAAGAAGTTTGAACAAGATGGAAGATTTCATTTTGAAAAACATAAAATCTTTCTCTACAAAGAGGATTTTGATAAATTTGCCGATGGTTTACAAGATGTCGTAAACTACATTAAACAAAACCAACCATACACAGAAGAACCTAGAGAAGAGCTGGTTGAAGCAATCAGCGGCAACGAATATACAAACGTTGAATTTGAAGATTTGGTAGAATAACAACTACAATATAAAAAGAAAGCCACCTAAATTAAGGTGGCTTTTTTTATGCTTTAACTTTATCTATTGGTACTTACCTATCTTATCATCAATGGTTACAGAATTATTAGCGTTCGACTGTATTTTTACATAACACATTACCTTTTCTGCGCCTGATGCATAACATATATTTTGCACCCTTTTAACCACATCCATTAATTCATCATAGCTACCTTCCATCACTGTTTCAAAGGGCGAAACAACATACTTTATTCCTGACTTATGTATTTCTGCAATAGCAGCATCAACAATATCATACACTTCTTTGGTATTTGAAACCGGCAACACCTGCACGGCAACGTTTACCTTATTTTCATTTAAATAATCTCTCATCTTTTCTAAAGTCAAAATTCAAACAATATAACATTCAGCTAAATCCTTCACAAAATGTATTTCCACTGTTTATTCTTCAGTAGTTGTATTGGAACGATACTGATCCACCATTTTTTGTATCTCTTCAGAACCAAGCTTCTTTACATTGGTAACAATAAATGAAGACATCAAAAACTCTCCCATCTGATTACACTCATTTAGAACGGCAGATACAGCTTCTTGAACATTGGTTGCAATTGGTAAGAGAGAAGTAACCAAAACCTTATCCTCATCAACTTTTATATTTTCAAGTATGCCTTTATGCTTATGAATACTATACTCTAATTCTGTTTTAACCAGGTTCTGTTGCCATTCTTCAAAGGCCTTATCCTCTTTTCCAAATAAAACCATAAAATATCGAAGCTTATCTCCCTGGCCGCCCAAACCAGTTGAAATAAAAATAGGCGCCTTTCCCAACAATGAAGTTTCCAAAACCATTTTGGACTCCTGTAAAGCAAGCTTAGACCATTGCTCCAATTCTTTATCCGGATTTGCTGCATAGGTTTCCAGCATCCTGTAGGCTTCCGGTATATCGAGTTTTGCTATAGAAAGTAACAATTCCTTTTTTACATCAAGGTCGACATTTGGATCTAACAAATCATCCTTACCCATAAAGGCAACCTCTTTATCCAGATTTTTAATAATCTTTTTCGATTGCTTAAAATACTCTACCTGTAACTCTATGTCAATCTGGTCCTCCAAAACTGAAATAGTATTATTCCCCTGGTGAATAAGATCTTGTATTTTATTATATACTTGATTAAAATCAACTTCTTCTTTCATTTGTTTATATTTATTTTCAATGGTCAGATGCCTGTTAGCCGACAGGCTGGGAACTCTCAAATAAATTTTATCATCCGCCCGTGTGTCAATTTGGATAATTAAATTGACATACTTGTTTCATATCAATAAAATAAATCGATGCAAAAATATAAAATGTTTTCAAGCTCTATCCTATTCCAACTATAATTCAGAAAATGATTTTAAAACACGAAATGTATTATTAACCGAAACAAGCAAAATCCCTACATATAGCTATTGGCTATATTCAGTTATACTTATACTTTTGTGTGTTTATTGGATAATTAATATTCAATTCGAAACATTTTGATCAGGTATTGAATGAATTTATCGGAACTACATACAGGTGAAGAGGCTGTTATTGTTAAAGTTAAGGGACATGGGGCTTTTAGAAAGCGCATCATTGAAATGGGCTTTGTAAAAGGGAAAAAAGTTAAAGTGGTAAAAAATGCCCCTTTAAAAGACCCTATCGAATACAAAATAATGGACTATAAGGTTTCTTTACGAAGAAGTGAGGCTGAATTGGTGGAAGTAATCTCTAAAGAAGAAACCTTAAACATTGGCAGCACTCCTTTTGAGGGAACCATATCTGATGAGTTTCTGAGAGAATATGCTTTTAAAAAGCGAAAAACCATTAACATTGCTCTTATTGGAAATCCTAATTGCGGTAAAACAACTTTGTTTAATTACGTTAGTGGCGCAAAAGAACATGTAGGTAATTACAGCGGAGTAACCATAGACTCTAAAGAAGGTGTTTTTACACATAACGGATATACTTTTAATATTGTAGATTTACCAGGATCTTATTCCTTGTCTGCCTATTCTCCTGAGGAACTTTTTGTTAGAAAACATATACTGGAGGAAGCTCCCGATATTGTTGTAAACGTAATTGATTCCTCAAATATTGAGCGTAACTTATTTTTAACTACCCAGCTTATAGATATGGATATAAGGGTGGTTGTGGCTCTGAATATGTATGATGAACTTCAAAAAAAAGGAGATCAGTTTAAACATGAAGATTTGGGTAATATGTTGGGACTTAATTTTGTTCCTACAGTAAGTTCCAGGCGTCAGGGAATCAATAACCTTTTCAATAAAATCATAGAGGTATACGAAGATAGCACTCCTAACCAGCGTAAGGTTCATATTAATTATGGGGAAACCATAGAAAAAGGTATAAGCAAACTTCAGAACGAATTTCAGGATAAATACGAATTACCTAAAAACATTTCACCTCGTTTCTTAGCTTTAAAATTATTGGAGAAGGATGCTGAATTTGAAAAAAAACTTTTAAATAAAGCTGAACTAGCCGATCTTAAAAGCTTCACTAAAGATATTGTTACAAAAATAGAATCTGATTTAAACGAAGATACCGAAACTATAATTACAGATGCTAAATACGGTTTTATTGCAGGTGCACTACGTGAGACCTACAAAGAATCTCCTACCATTAAAGTTCGTAAGTCGGAAGTACTGGATACCTTTTTAACGCATAAACTATTCGGTTTCCCGATATTTTTCTTTTTTATGTGGCTTATGTTTCAATCTACCTTTTCACTGGGTCAATACCCTATGACATGGATTGAAAACGGAGTAGAATTACTAATGAATCTACTTGACCACACCATGTCTGCCGGTCCATTTAAAGATCTATTGATCAATGGTATAATTAGTGGAATGGGTGGTGTTGTAGTATTTCTGCCAAATATCTTAATACTGTTCTTCTTTATCTCCTTTATGGAAGATACCGGTTACATGGCCCGGGCTGCTTTTATCATGGATAAGCTCATGCATAAAATGGGTTTACACGGAAAATCATTTATTCCGTTAATCATGGGTTTTGGATGTAATGTTCCCGCCATAATGGCCACTCGTACTATAGAAGACAAAAACAACAGGTTAATTACCATGCTAATTAATCCTTTTATGTCGTGTAGTGCACGATTACCTGTTTACATTTTATTTATTGGAGCATTTTTTCCAACGCATTCAGGCACCATACTTTTTGCCATATACGGCTTAGGTATTTTACTTGCCATTATTGTTGCCAGAATTTTTCGTAAGATATTATTCCGAGAAAAGGATGTACCATTTGTGATGGAGCTCCCTCCGTACAGAATGCCAACACTTCGATCTACCCTTAGACATATGTGGAATAAGGGATTTCAATATCTGAAAAAAGTAGGCGGAATTATTATGGTTGCTTCTATAATTATCTGGTTTTTACAAAACTTCCCTAAAGAAGTTGAATACAGTAAAAATTACGATGCCGTTCTTAACACTCTTGAACAACAGCAGGAAGTTAATTTAACATCTGATGAACCAGATAGTACCATCGTGCGTTTAACTGAAGAGTACAATCGTAATGTGAACCGTATTGAAACAATAAAAATTAGTGAGCAGCAAGAGCAATCATACATTGGGCAGATAGGCCATGTGATTGAGCCGGTCATTCGCCCTTTAGGTTTCGATTGGAAAATGGGTGTTAGTTTATTGAGTGGTGTAGCCGCAAAGGAAGTTGTGGTGAGTACGATGGCTGTTATATATCATCGCGAACATGAGGAAGGAGAAGAGGTTCAAAACAGCTTAACTGATAATTTGAGAAATGCTAAAGATTCAGAAGGCAATAAATCATTTACGCCAATTATCGCCATAAGTTTTTTGGTATTTATTCTTATATATTTTCCATGTATAGGTGTAATAGCTACTATACATAAAGAATCCGGTGCATGGAAGTGGGCCATTTTTACCGTTTTTTATACAACTGCATTAGCATGGCTCATGTCATTTATTGTATATCAAATTGGTAACTTAATTTTTTAAAGATGGGACAAGTTATTTTAATGTGGATATGTGTGATTTCAGCCTTTGGATATGCTTTTTACTCTTTAGGTAAAATCATTTGGAATACATTTCACGAAAAACAAAGCGCTTGTAGTAGCAGTTGTGGAAGCTGTAGCGCAAAAACAGATCTATTGAAGCAAATTAATTTTAAAAACGTTACAAAAAACCAACATAGTTTTCGAATGGTTGAGCACCATCGTTAACATGTCGTTAACTAAGATTGAATATTTTTTTTACTTACTTCGCAGCATGATATTGAGAGAATTATATAAACGTTTAATTATAGCCGTTACGCTTTGCTTATTTTTGATGAGTACGGGCGGAATGATTCTCTTTCACCATACCTGCATGCATGCGAATAAGGTGTTTGTTTCATTATACATTGATGCCACTGCAGAACTCTGTGAAGCCTCACATTCTGAATGTGATGAAAACTCTCATTCACACGAGCATATATGTTGCATTAGCGAAGCGAAAGATTTACATCACGAAACAGATAACTGTAACCATGAACATAAAAGCAGTTACACTACCGCTAAAATAAATACAGTTTATACTTTCTCAAATCAGTTAACCCTTCCAAAACCAATAGCCATCGTGGTCTTGAACATCAAAACTCCGGTTGAGTTAATTGAATACACTGAAGACAGAACTATATTCAAAGAACTTCCTCCCGAACTCCCTATTTACTTACACTCGGGGCGGGAAATCGTTACATTCAATCATACTTTAAAATTACATTGTTAACCTTTTGCTCTTAAAAATCTTTTTGAGTCAATTATGTATTGACTTGAATCAATCTATTTTTTTAATCGCAAAAAACTATTACAATGAAAATATTTTATGGCGTCGTGTTGTCGATGCTATTATGCATACCTGCAATTGCAGCTGATGTAAAAGGAATTGTTTACGAGAAGAAAGCAAACAAGCAAATTCCTCTTTTAGGGGTGAATGTATATTGGGCTGAAACCACCATCGGTACTATAACCGATGAAAAAGGAAATTTTACTATCGATAATCCTGATACCCAATACAGATACCTGGTATTTAGTTATGTTGGATATCAAACCGACACAATTAAAATTAACAAAGACAACCCTTTAACCATAATTATGACTCAGGGTGAAGCCATTGAGGAAGTAACAGTTACGCACAGAACAGCAGCCACTTCTATTTCGAAACTAAATCCTTTAATGGTACAAAAAGTCTCACAAAAAGAGCTTGAAAGATGCGCTTGTTGTAATCTGTCTGAAAGTTTTGAAACAAATGCTTCTGTTGATGTGGCTTACGCTGATGCGGTTTCAGGCGTTAAGCAGATACAACTGTTAGGTTTATCAGGAAGATATTCGCAACTTACCGTGGGCAATATTCCTTCTTTAAGAGGTGCTGAATCTGCCTTTGGCTTAGAGTACATACCAGGAACCTGGTTGAATGGCATACAAATCTCAAAAGGTTCTGCTGCTGTTAAAAACGGTTTTGAATCTATGACAGGTCAAATTAATGTTCAACTTAAAGAGCCTGATGATGATGAAAAGCTTCACTTTTACACCTATGGTAATCAAGATGGAAAAGTGGAGTCAACCTTTGGTTATGCCATGGACTTAAATGATAAATGGAGCACATCGCTAATGGTTCAGGGCAGCGGTAATTTAAGAGAGCTGGATATGAATGATGATGGCTTTCTGGATAAGCCCATGACTCGTATGGGTACTTTTATTAACCAATGGACTTATAATTCTGACAGGCTAAGCTCTAAATTTGGCATTTCCTATTTACAGGAGAACCGAGAAGGCGGACAAGTAGGATATGATCATAGTAAACCGCAAATTGATCAGTCATTATATGGTATTAACATTGATGTTGAACGATTCAATGCTTTTGCAAAAAACGGTTTTATTTTTGATCGTGAAGCCACCAGTCTGGGAGTTATCTTATCATACAATTATTTCGACCGTCAATCGTATTACGGACACAATACCTACGATGTGAACCAACAAAATGTATTTGCAAATGTTATTTATCAGTCGTACATCGGCGATACCCGTCATACATACAACACCGGGATAAGTTTAGTGCACGATAACAATGATGCTATATTTAATGGTGATACCGAAAATGTGGGGTTTAAAGAAACTACCCCCGGTGTTTTTGCTGAGTACACATATATGCCTAATGATAAATTCACTTTCTTATCTGGCTTAAGATATGATTATAGCAGCCTTCATGGTAGTTTCTTCACTCCACGGGTTCATGCTAAGTATATTCTTTCGAAGAATACGACACTAAGGGCTAGTGCAGGTAAAGGCTACAGAACAGCTGATGCATTAAGTGAAAACTCAAACTTCTTAGCCAGTTCTAAAACATTTATTTTTGATGAAAAAATAGAGCAGGAAGAAGCCTGGAATTATGGTTTTAGTATCGTAAATGAAATACCCGTTGGTGCTAAAAATCTCAATTTTAATATTGAATTTTATCGTACTGATTTCACCAATCAGCTAGTGGTTGATATGGATCAAAACAGCCAGGAGGTGCATTTCTATAATTTAGATGGTAAATCATATTCAAATATATTTCAGGTAGAAAGCAGCTATGAGTTATTTAACCGTTTTGATTTAACTGCCGCATACCGTTATAACGATGTTAAAAGCACATATAACGGAGATTTACAAGAGGCCCCTTTTGTAAATAAATACAAAGGGTTACTCTCTGCATCCTACCGAACCAATCAGGATAAATGGCAATTTGATTTTACAGCCCAATTCAATGGCGACCAAAGACTACCTTCTACCGGCGATAACAGTCCGGAAAATAGTCGTGCAGATCGTTCTGAGTCATATGTGGTATTGCTGGCACAGGTAACTAAAAACTACCGTAACTGGAGCTTTTATCTTGGAGGAGAAAACATTGGCAGCTATACGCAGAAGAATGCCATTATAGCACCTGATGATCCTTTTGGTAATGAGTTTGACGCCACGCGGATATGGGGCCCGCTATACGGTGGAATGATTTATGTGGGTATTAAATACAACTTAAACAAAGATTAAAAACAATTCCTTAAGGATTGATTTTTAAGATAAAAAACAAAAATACTTAAGTAGAATATAAAATAACTAAACACCATGAAAAATTTGAAATTTTATTTAGCTACGATGATTTTATTCGTAGGAATTACTACAACGTTTGCTCAAAACAAACCTAAAGTGAAAGAGGTAACCTATAGCTGTAGTATTGACTGTCATAGTTGTAAGGAAAAAATAATGAAAAATATTCCATATGAAAAAGGCGTTAAAAAAGTAGTTGTTGATATGGAAAAACAGCAGGTAACCGTATCATTTAAAGAAGATAAAAATACAAGTGAAGGCATAGAAAAAGCCATTGAAAAACTTGGCTATAAGGCTGAGGTAAAACCGGAGGAAGAGAAATAGGTTATTGATGTATATGCATCTGCGCTACTTGCTTTCCGAAATAATAGATTAAGCATTTTTTAACCGGAAGACAATTTGATAATATTAATGCTCGTTAGGTAAATAACCAACGAGCATTTTACTTTTATTACAAAACCTTTATCCTTCATATATCCATGATAAAATTACAATCTATTGATTTTATAAGGCTATAATATTTGGTTTTTAGAGCTACCAGAGAAGTTATAGAACCTACCAGACAGGTAAAAATAGCTACCAGAGGGGTAGTTAAACCTACCGAAGAGGTTAGAACACCTACCAGAGGGGACAAAATGTTTACCAGACAGGTTAATAGGTTTACCAGACAGGTAAACATGCACATTAAAGCGGACAAAGAGCCTACCGAACAGGGAGAAATGCGCTTTAAAGGCGGCAAAAAGGCAACCAGACACTAAAAAGCATTAACCAGAGAACATACAGGGTTAAATAGTTTAAAAGAGTATGAATTCAATAACTGTATCGCCAGCATTAAACTCCTACTTAATAACAGGTAATCATATTTTATACAAAAAAAGCTTTCTGTTATTATATATTAACCGTCAATTATTATTTTAGCCCACCAATAACTCAAACTTCTACACATAATGAAGTTTGATATTAAACCCGCAATATGTAATAGAATTCCTATTGCATAATCCGGGCAATGTGGTTTAGTTAAGTATATCATAGCTGTTTATAACATTTTAACTCACGATAGTAAAGGGGCGCGTAGGCCTGTCGAGGAGTTGAAGGCCTATGGTGGCAGTGCATTTCCGATTGTTATATAATTCATAGAAGGGGCTTGTCCTTGTGTTTGAAAGAACACTTACTTCTATAGAATTATAAACAATCGGGAAGAGCGGGTTGGCATTCTCCTCGACTAGACTTTTTTGCTTCCTTTTTGTGGCAATGACAAAAAGGAAGTAGGGTATGGGACAAAGTCCCATTCTTAAGAAATTCATGAAATGAATTTCTTAACTAAACGACATTGATAATCCGGGTTAAACTGAATCTTATTCATCTAAACTAAATCTTATGAAAATTGTAACGCATTGTAATTCCTGTAAAGCAGATATAAAAATTAAAACTAGTGCATCTACTCGCCCGGATCTGCAAATGGAGAAGGGAGATGAAATTAAAGTTGATTGTCTTAATTGTGGTAACACAGAAAATAAACATGTGAATGATTTTAAGGCTGAACCCAATCAAAAACTCATCCTAATTAGCGTAGGATTGGGAATAGTAGCTACTGCAATATTATGGAATTTTTACGGTGCTATTGGAACTATAAGTATTAGCATTCCCCTGCTATTTTGGAAACAACAAATAAATGCCACAAAAGCATTTAATTCATATATGATCAGACGACGATAACATTTAATCTCCTAAAGCTCTAAAACGATTAATACAAACATCTAGTCACTCCCAAGCTTTACATCACTTAATATGAATGTTTTATATTTACTTATTATTGCGGTAATCGGTTTCCTAATTTTCAAAAAATATAACCGTTCAGATTCTTCATGGAAAACCCCCAAAACACCTTTCCCACCTCAATGGAGAAACATATTAATCCGGGAGGTATTGTTTTATAATTCTCTTAGCAAAGAGGAAAAAGAAAGATTTGAATTTAAAGTCCATGAGTTTTTACTGAATTGTAAAATTACCGGTATTGAAACAAAAGTTGAAACCGTTGATGAAATACTAGTAGCATCAAGTGCTGTTATACCAATTTTTAATTTTAACGATTGGAAATATTCAAATATTAATGAGGTATTGCTTTATCCTTCATCTTTCAATGAAAAATTTGAAACGGCTGGAGAAAACCGACAAATACTTGGAATGGTTGGTAGTGGATACATGGAAGGCAAAATGGTGTTATCGCAGCAAGCACTAAGACATGCTTTAAAAACACATCGGATAAAAAAAACACTTCTATTCATGAGTTTGTGTATTTGATAGATAAAACAGACGGAACCATTGATGGTATTCCTTCCCTTCTTTTGGATAAGCAATATTCAATTCCCTGGATTGATTTAATCAATAACCTGAGTTCGATTAAAATTATTTAACTCAGATTTTATCTAAAATACTGATATACAAGCAAAATAATATTGGCATAGCGAGCTATGTTAATATTATTTTATGCAGTAGATTAGTGTTTTAATAAAAAGTTCAAGTAAAACCACTTATTAACATCGATTTTCTGCGTCATATTTGTTTGATATAGCCCGCTATACCTTCACAAATATTTCTTGAAACTCAATATTAATAAGCGGTCTGAGCCAATAATTTTATGTCGAACTCAGGTTAATAAAAAGATTGACGAAATATATGAGCAAAATTCTGATATCAACCCTTATGGAGGGACCAATAGAGCCGAATTCTTTTCGGTAATAAGTGAGTACTTTTTTGAACGCCCCAAACTACTTGAAAAAAACCATCCTGAATTATATGATCTTCTTGAAAAGATATTTCAACAGGATATGACAGCAAGAGACCTGAATAAAAAGAACTTAAGTATTGGCCGAAACTGTCCATGCCCATGTAATAGCGGTAAGAAATTTAAAGTATGTTGCGGAAGAGCCTAATACGCTGACTTTAAACATTAATTTAAGTCAGCTTCCATTTATGTTTCGAGGAACTTGGCCATGTAAAAGAGAAGTTCCTCGAAGCATATTTTATATCAGATAATTAAAAACAAATCCTACCACAATTATTCCCGTGGCAACAATACCTACAAAAGCAGCTATCAATTGCCATTTTAAAACTTTTTTCAGAATTATGATCTCAGGCAATGATAAAGCGATCACAGACATCATAAAAGCGAGTGCGGTTCCTAATGAAACCCCTTTTTCAATTAATACGCTAACTATAGGAATTATGCCTGCCGCATTTGAATACATAGGCACTCCAATCAATATAGCCAATGGTACACCATACCAATTATCAGCCCCTAATAAGTTACTCATAAAATCTTCAGGAACATAACCATGAGCTCCGGCACCAATAGCAATACCAATAAGAATATAAATCCATATTTTTCCTACAATTTCTTTCACTGCAGTAAAACCACCGATTATCCTGTCGTTAAAGGTAAGTTGTTCTGATTCGGTTTCTTCAGCGTTTGTCTTTATCTGGTAAACCCAGTCTGCCACATATTTTTCGAGTTTTAATTTACCTATTAACCAACCTGAAAAAATAGCAATAAACAATCCTGTACCTACATATATTAATGCTACTTTCCATCCAAATAAACCAGCTAACAGTACCAGAGCCACTTCGTTAATCATTGGAGCCGCTATTAAAAACGAAAAAGTTACACCCAGCGGTACGCCGGCTTCAACAAAACCAAGAAACAAAGGAATGGCAGAACATGAACAAAATGGAGTTAGTACTCCCAGAACAGCTCCCATTACATTTCCGGTAAATAAGGATTTTCCCTCCAATATTTTTCGTGTCTTTTCTGTTGTAAAAAAGGTACGTAATACGCCAACAGCATATATAATAAGTACCAGTAACAACATAACTTTAGGCACTTCATATATAAAGAAAAAAACGGACTCTGTTAAGTGCTCTCCTTGGTTAAAATTTAAAACCGAATAGGTTAAAAAATCGGCCATTGACCAAAGATTTACATATAGTAATATCCATATGGGCAACAATAATACAGGAAATGTCCAAACACTTTTATTCAATGAAATTAATTTTTGCATCACTTTAAAATTATATTCTGAAACTCCCAATTATAGTTGCAGGCCTAAAAATATGATGAGGATATAGTAAAGGCCAAACAGTATAAAAACACAGGCAATTATTCGTCGAAACCATATTTCAAACTTCTTCATTTGATTATAAAAGGTACCGACAGAGCCAATACTGAAAGCTAATATCCATGCAAATAATATAACGGGAAGACCAGTTGCTATTGCAAAAACAACGGGTAAATACAAACCTCCTGCATGACTAATGGTGATAGGTATTAACATTCCAAAATAAAGAACTCCGCTATACGGACAAAAGGCCAGGGCAAATACCAATCCCAATAAAAAAACACCTATAAAACCTTTTTTAGAGATATTCTCCAATTTATTGTTTATGGATAATCCTCCCGGTAAGTTAATTTTTATCACGCCCAACATGAAAAGACCAATTAACAAAAGAAGAGGCCCGATAATACGCTCACCCCAAGTTTGAAAGAAATCGCCCAAAGCCAACTGACTGGCTCCCAAAAAGAATAAAATGCCAATTAAGGAATAAGAAACTCCACGTCCTAAAGTATAAATGATTCCATTAAAAAATACTCTTTTCTGATTTTCAATGTCTTTACTGATAAAACCAATAGCGGTAATATTGGTGGCCATTGGGCAGGGACTTATGGCTGTCATAAGTCCCAATATAAAAGCAGATAAAATCGGGAATTGAGAATTTTCAAGAAGGCTATTTAAAATTTCCATCTTATTTAAGTATTGATTCTATGGTAGAAGTCAACTTTGCCTGCAGTTTCTTGGGATTGCTACGCGCATATAAAAAGGCCTCATTGGTAATATTCTTCACCTTATCCCCTTGCACAACAATTAATGTTTGTCCGCTTACAGAATATTTTTCCAACATACTCTTTACTTTCTCATCATCACGACTTAACGAAGTAAAAATAGCTTGATCCGGAAATACAGATTGAACAGTTTCTCTTGTTACCTTCTCAACTGCCTGGCAAGTCTCGCAGCGACGAGTTCCGTGAAAATAATAGACCATCACTTTAGAGTCTGACACAACATCCTCGGATTTTTCATTTTTAGTGTTATGGCCGGAAGAACAACACGAAGTTTTTACAACTTCTTTAGGGGCACAACATTCTGCCTTCTCACTACTTTGAGCCACTTTTTTTGTGGATGAATTACAACCTGACAATAATAAAACAAATACAACCAGTGCACTGGATACAATAGAGTTCATAGCTTAATTTTAATTAGTGAATACCTTTTTTACTTTAAGAGTTCTTTGATTTCGGACACCTTTGGTACTTTACCTTTAACTACCACCTTGCCATCAACTACCAAAGCTGGTGTTGTCATTACGCCAAACTCTAAAATTTTAATAAAATCCTCAACCTTTGTTACTGTTGCATCAATACCTAATTCAGCTATGGCCTCTTTGGTCACTTTTTCAAGCGTGTTACACTTAGCACAACCTGTACCTAATACTTTAATATCCATACTATTCAAGTTTTTAATAATGATTTTAAATAGTTGTTCGCAAAACAACGAACATTATATTTAAATTTTTTTTATTACAGATCAAACAAACCTTTAAATAACTGCTGCGCCTCCTGCCAGTTTTCTTTGTTTGTACAATACTTAATTCTTGGTGTTTCTATTTCTCCCTGAATCAATCCTGCATCTTTAAGCTCCTTTAGATGTTGCGATAATGTAGATTTTGCAATAGGCAACTCCTCACTAAGATCTCCGCTATAACAGCACGCTTGCTGCGACAATAACTTTAACACATATATTCTGATAGGATGTGATAAAGCTTTAGCATACCTGGCTAACTTTTGATGATCAATTGCGTTGGGATCTAAATTCATATCAGTTCGTTAATTCACGAACAAAGGTAAATGTTTTTTTATAATCTCAAAAATCAGGTAAAAAAAAGCCGTTATTCGAAAAAACAACGGCAGTAGAAAATCTTAATTCTGTGTAGGTATATTTTTCAATACATCCTGAAGATGAATCCAAAATTTACGGACTGTTTCAATATTAATTCGTTCATCAGGAGAATGTGCTCCTCTAATGGTTGGGCCAAACGAAATCATGTCAAGACCCGGATACTTTTCCAAAAACAAGCCACATTCCAAACCTGCATGAATGGCTCTAACAACAGGCTCTTCATTAAATAACCGCTTATAAGAATCCCTGGTAATATCTAAAATTTCTGAATTCATATTAGGTGCCCAACCTGGATAACCTTCCCCATGAACCACTTCGGCCTGAGCCAGCTCAAATACACTACGCACCATTGCCGCTACATTCTCCTTAGCAGTTTCAACAGAACTTCTTTGACTTGTGGTCACAATCAAACTGTCGGCATTTTGCTTAACCGATGCAAGATTTGTTGATGTTTCCACCAATCCCTCAATCTTCCTACTCATTTCAATCACCCCGTGCGGACAAGCATATAATGAATTTAACACCGCATCCTGAAAACCTGCTTCATATATTGTATCCGGTAGATCACATGATTCTAAATGCATTTTTAAACCAGAATCTGTTACTTCCAGTTCGGAAGAAAGCTCATCGTAAAATATATTGAAGGTAACACGTATGGCTTCCTTTTTTTCTATTGGAACCAGAGCAATGGCTGATGCTTCACGAGCTATGGCATTTCTTAAATTACCCCCATCTAAATGATGAATCTTTAAGTCCAGATCGCGAGTTGTCTGCCACAGAAAACGATTTAATATTTTATTGGCATTGCCCAGCCCCTTATCAATATCATCTCCCGAATGACCACCTTTTAGTCCTGACACCTCAACTTTAAAGGCAAAATAGTTTGCCGGTGTTTCAGTCAATTGCATATCAAAAGTAGCTACTGTATCTATCCCTCCGGCACAACCAATAAATAGCTCACCATCATCTTCTGAATCCAGATTCAACAAAATTTTACTTTCAAAAAAGTCATCGTTCAAATTGTATGCTCCGGTTAATCCTGTTTCTTCATCAACCGTAAACAAACACTCTATGGGTCCATGTTCTATATCTTTTGATGCTAATAATGCCAACTGAGCGGCTACCCCAATACCGTCATCCGCTCCAAGAGTTGTTCCTGCTGCTTTAACCCATTCTCCATCTACTACAGGAACGATAGGATCATGCTCGAAATTATGCCTCACATCGGCATTCTTCTCACAAACCATATCGATATGCGATTGTAACAACACAGGTTTAACATCTTTAAAACCATTGGTAGCAGGTTTTGAAATCAAAACATTTCCAATCTCATCCTTTTTATAATCAAGGTTATATTCCCTGGCAAATTCCTCCAAAAATAAAATCATCTTTTCTTCCTTTTTTGAAGGACGGGGAACTTTACAGATATCATTAAAATAACTCCAAACTATGGATGGTTCTAACTTGCTTAATGGATTCATATTTATAGTCTTTAACCTTTTTCTTATTTATTTTATTCTCTTTTAAACTTACTTCAGAGTATGTAACCAAATTATTGAACATAGGTTTATACTCCTTATTTAAAATTATTACGATAAAGATAAAATTAAACAGTTAAGTAAATAATGAGATATACTAAATATGCGAAGTTTTAATATCAGTTTTAGTTAAAAAGCTTCATCAACTCTTTAATTTCCAACATCTTTTCTTCATCGCCTTGATTTTCGTAGGCATAAATAAGATTAAACAAAACACGTTTAATGATTTCAATATTAGAACATGGATTAAAGTAACTTGATTGTTCTTTTAACTTTTGTTGCTTTATAAAATACTCTATTTCCTTACGGCCAAGAATTGCTCCTTTGTTAACAGGATTTATATAAAACATCACTCTGTCCACATCTTCATTTCCCGTTTCTTGTACGATGTTTTCATCAAGGTAACATAGAATAAAGTTTTTAGGCAGGTTTACACCATAAACTGGTAATCCTAAACGCTGCGCAATAACCGAGTACAATATTGATAAAGAAATCGGATTTCCTTTTTTGGAATCTAAAACGTCATTAATATATGAGTTTTGAGGTGCAAAAAAGTTGCTACTATTACGCGCAAACTTATTTAAATCAAATAGAATATGATTTATAATTCTCACTTTTTCAAGTGAGGTTAAATGATTATTAAGCTCTAACCAAACATCACGCCGAATACGATTCACCTTTTCATTTAACTCTTCAAAGTTTAAATCAGGATAACGATATTTTGCAACAAGGAAAGCTCCGTAAAATAAGTCTTTACCACCTTCATTTATCCATTTGGCCATAAGACTTTTTACATCTTTAATTTGTAAGTGATGTATAATATTTTCAACTCTACGTTGAAACATATCATTATGAGAATCTTCCCAGGCTTTTTCTAATTCGTCTACTATTTCAACCTCCTCCTTTAACAACTCCTCTTCAACAGAACAAAAAACAACCTCACTAGGATCATCTAACAACGAAATTAGCGCATGCACTTTTGATTTATCCATAGCTCTGTTTTTCCAATATCCAAACTTCTTCTATCTTTCTGAATTTAACAAATCCCCTCGCCGTATTTATCAAACTCAATTACCAATCATCTTAAATGACTGCTGAGAACCTTTTACTTTGTAAGTAAACTATTTAAAACTTTTTCAATGGTGTCCTTAATAACAGGTTTATAATCTTTACTATACTCTCCTGCTTTTCTATTGGCAATAATAGCACAAACCGTAACTGCCTTATGTCCTAATAGCTTAGCCAATCCATAAATAGCAGAACATTCCATTTCGTAATTTGTAATTCTAAATTGCCTATGACTAAATTTACTGATTTTTTCATTAATATCCATATCTGCAATATTCAATCGCACCACCCTACCTTGTGGGCCATAAAACCCAGGTGCAGAAACGGTTACCCCTGCATTAAAATTATTTTCACTAAGCTTTTTAACCAACTCATCAGAAGCATCAACAACATATGGCGATGTTAGCAAAGGATTCCAATCAAGCTTATCTTTAAAGTCCCTCTCAAAATCTAAATCAACAACTTCATTCCGATTGGCGTAAAAATTTAATAAGCCATCAAAACCTATGGCTTTTTCACTTAACAAACAACTGTCTACAGGCAGGTCTTTTTGCAAAGAACCGGACGTTCCAATACGTACAAGATTTAAACTTTTCAGTTCCTTTTTTACAGTTCTACTTTCGAAATCAATATTAACCAAGGCATCTAACTCATTTAAAACAATATCTATATTGTCGGTACCAATTCCAGTGGCTACAACTGTAATACGTTGATTTTTATATTGACCTGTTACACTGACAAACTCTCTATTACTTCGCTTTAGTTCTATTGAATCAAAAAAAGATGCAACCACCTCAACCCTGCCCGGATCCCCCACCAAAATAATATTATCCGCTATTTCTCCAGGCTTTAAATGTAGATGAAAAATACTTCCATCATTATTAATTATAAGTTCTGATTCCTCTATTCTTCTATTCATAAACTATAATTTTCATTACGCAAAAACACATAAATACAAACAAACTAAGTCTTTAGCTTTTGATGCCTGATTTAGCGGTGTTATTTAAAACTCCAAGGTATCATTTTTTAAGATAACACCTAATGAAGGGGTTTTATTTTTGTTAACAAGCCTAATCTTATCCATACTTGACAAAAGCACCAATATACTGGTAACTTTGCGTTTTATTCATCTAATAAATAATGTCTTATGAAAACATCACCTTTACTCCCCCGGCTATTGTTAACTGCGATTTTCATTTCTTCAATGATTTCTCTGTTTGCGCAGGATGTTTACCTTCCCTCTTCTACAAAATCAAAAGAAATCAAAGAAATGTATCAGCAATCAATAGATGCCATGCTTCAAGCTGATATTCAAAAAGGACAACAATTAGCAGATAAAGCTTTAAAAGCAGATCCTAATTTCTTTATGGGTTATTTTATTAAAACTTTTACCAATAATAAGGATGAACGTGTCAAATACCTAAAATTGATGGCTGACTATAATGCCAAACTTAACAAAGGAGAAAAAATATTAAAAAATATGGCAGCAGCCAATATTAAAGATCCGAAAGCTTCATCTGTTCCATATGCAAGAGATATTGCAAAAGCATACAAAAAAAACCTTTTTGCAAACAATATGCTTGCCTTTTACTTAATGAACGAAAATAAACCGGAAGAAGCTCTGACTTACTTAAACACCAACATAAAATTAAAACCAGACTGGCCACCAACCCAAAATTTAATGGGTTATGCTTACCTCAGACTGGAAAATTACGAAAAGGCAAAAATTGCTTTCAACAAATACATTGCGCTTGCTCCGGATATAGCAAATCCATATGATTCAAAAGGAGATTACTATATGGCTACCAAAGAATATAACAAGGCGCTAAAGAGTTTTGAAAAAGCCTACTCAATGAATAATCAATTTGAAATATCCAGAAAAAAAGCTGATAAAGCAAAGTGGTTAATCAGCTCCGATAAAATTAAACCAATAATCGACAAACATACCACCGATATCCTAAATGCATTTATAGCCAGAGATTTAAAAAAATACCACAGCTACTTTAATCATCATGCATCTTTCAAGTTTATCTGGAATGGAGAAGAAAACAACTCCCTGAAAGAAATGATGAAGATGGATTACAAAAACCAAAAAGAATGGGATGATTTTAGTTTTGAACTCAAAAAGCAAATGACCAATGTGATTAATGACGAGTGTGCTGTATCTACACAAAAATTTGATATATCAGTATCAAAAAAAGATGGCACATCTATAAAAGCAGAAGGCTTTTGGAGTTTGGTTTGGATGTTAATGGATGATAAATGGAAGGTCATACAGGCTATTGAAACCACTAATTTTATTGAATAATAAACTCCCAATACCCTTGAAAGGGCCATACTTTTCAAGGGTATTTAATTATTGAATGATTTTGATGTCAAAAGTGGAAATCCTTACAATTTTCTTTCTATTTTTGAAAAAAAATAAATCATGATACAAAGAATACAAACTATTTACCTTTTAATAGCTCTGGCTTTTGGAGCTTCAATGTTTTTTAGTAACCAAATTGAATTTACGACAGAAACAGCTTCTTATTTTTTAAATTACAAAGGAATTATTGCTGATAATATTGACAATACTTCCACTACTATACCTACAATTGCCTTAAGTATCCTACTTACGCTAACACCTCTGGTTTCTCTTGGTACTATTCTTTTGTATAAGAAAAGAATGATCCAAATTAGATTATGTGCTGCCAACATTGGTTTATTAATTGGAACTACTGCCTTAATCTACTATTTTGGCACAGTTGGCGAAAAAGAACTTTCGGCAGTTGTTACTTATAAAGTAAGTATGGTTTTCCCTATAGCAGGTGCAATTATGAGTTTTCTGGCATTAAGAGGAATAGGAAAAGATGAAGCTCTGGTTCGTTCTATGGATCGCATCAGATAACATCATAGAAATAACTAAAAAAAGCTGCCCAAGGGCAGCTTTTTTTTTGCTATAGATCTAAAACTAACTTTTCTAATTCATCGCCTCCTGTGAGCATTAACTCAGGATTTTCAAGCATCTTTTTTAAAGTCACTAAAAATCCTACCGAATCTTTACCATCAATAATCCGATGATCGTAAGATAGGGCCGTGTACATAACTGGTCGTATCTCAACTTTACCATTTACCGCCATAGGACGATCCACAATATTATGCATTCCTAATATTGCCGACTGTGGCGGATTAATTAATGGTGTTGATAACATAGAACCAAACACACCTCCATTGGTTACCGTAAAGGTACCTCCAGTCATTTCATTTAAACTAATTTTACCTGAACGTGCTTTCTGTGCCAGTTGTTTTAATGTATCCTCTATCTGAGCCAGACTTAACGATTCTGTATTTCGTATAACTGGTACCATAAGCCCCTTAGGTGTTTGCACAGCCACTGAAATATCTACATAGTTAGGTGTAACTATTTCATCACCATCAATCATTGAATTTACCATAGGGTGCTTTTGCATAGCCAAGGCTGAGGCTTTTATGAAAAAAGACATAAAACCCAGTTTAACGCCATGTTTTTCCACAAAAAGATTCTGATACTTTTTACGCATAGCCATCACACTACTCATATCCACCTCATTAAAGGTGGTAAGCATAGCCGTTTCCTGCTTAACCGCAACCAAACGAGCACTTAATTTCTTCCGAAGTGAACTCATTTTTTGCCTTTCTACCTCTCGTTCTTTAGGAACGGAAGCTAAACCTTGACTTAATGAGCCGGAAACTTCCTCTGCCGGTTGATTTTTGATGGCTTGAATATCCTTCTTTGATATACGATGAAGTCCGTTCATCACATCTTCTAAACTCCACCCCTCTTCTTCCATTAAATTTTGAGCAACCGGAGTTATTTTTACTTTCTCATATTCTTTAGCAACAGTCGTTTTATCCTTATTAGCTACTTTTTCCTTCTCCTCAACCTTGTCAGGCCCACCTGTTTGCTCAGCCTCTTCAACAGCAGGTGTTTCTTCCGTTGGAGCAACTGAGGTGTCGATTGTGCAGGCTACTTCTCCCACTGCCACACTTTGCTCTGCATCCACCAATATTTTTATTTTACCTGCTTTATCTGCATTTAAGGTTAATGTTGCCTTATCTGATTCTATTTCGGCCAAATCCTGATCTTTAACAACAACATCTCCATCATTTACCAGCCAGCTTGCAATTTCAACTTCGGTAATAGACTCTCCCGGCGACGGTACTTTTATTTCAATAATCATACTAATTCCTTTTAAATTGAGAATCTGGATTTCTCAGAAAAATACTTATGCTGTTTCAATATTTCTTTACGATCTTTTCCTTCCACACACTGTAAACCACAATATTTATTGCGCAATTCACAGTGGCACTTTTTAAATACCTTATCTACAATTTCTTTTTGTCCAACCATATGCAAACCGTTTAATCCAGTAGCCGGACTACCACTTGCCAGACGTGCAACCGGAACTAACTTAACTCCTTTAAACATTCCACGAATATATTTCCAAGGTCCCATGTTCTCTGGTTCCTCCTGCACCCATAAATGCAACAAAGCATTCCTATATCTGGCAACAATCGCATTTAGTTGATCCTTTGGAAAAGGATGCATCTGCTCAATACGCACTAAGGCAATATCTTTGGCATCCAGCTCTTCTTTGCGAGCCAACAAATCGTAATAAACCTTTCCGCTACAAAACACAACCCTTCTTACTTTATCTACATCCACATGATCATCATCAATTACTTCTTTAAAACGTCCGACTGATAAATCTTGCAACGTAGAAACACATTTAGGGTGACGCAATAAACTTTTAGGAGTAAATATCACCAGTGGCAATCTTATATCACGATGAATTTGACGACGTAATACATGAAAAAAATTGGCCGGTGTTGTACAGTTAACCACCTGCATATTATTGTTAGCTGCTATAGATAAAAAGCGCTCAATCCTTGCACTGGAATGCTCTGGCCCCTGTCCCTCAAAACCATGGGGTAAATAAAGCACCAATCCATTCATTAAACCCCATTTCTCTTCTGCCGAACTAATATATTGATCAATGATTACCTGTGCTACGTTATAGAAATCTCCAAATTGAGCTTCCCAAATTGTTAAACCACTTGGTGTAGCTAAAGCATAACCATAATCAAATCCCATCACTCCATACTCAGATAAATGAGAATTATATACATTAAAACGAGCCTGATCTTCAGATAAATTCTTTAAGGGGAAATATAACTGTTCAGAATCCTCTACTGTTAAACCAGCATGACGGTGTGCAAAGGTTCCTCTCACGGCATCCTGACCACTTAATCGAACCTGATGACCTTCAGTAACCAAAGTTGCATAAGCTAACTGCTCTCCCATTGCCCAATCAATCTTCTCTTTTTCAACCATCTTTTTTCGATCGTCCATAATTTTATGAACCTTCCGGAAAAACGGCAAGTCATCAGGTAATGTAGTCAGCTTTTCACCTAAAGCCAATAGTTTATCTTTATCAACTCCGGTTTTAACTGATTCAAGAAAATCATTAGGCTCAGAATAACGATACCCAACCCAATCATCTTCCAAAAACCTTTGAATAACAACTTTATTTATCTTTTTAGAATCATCCAGTTGCTTTTCCAGATATGTATCATATCCACTCTGTAAAGCCTCAACTTCTTCTTTCTTATATATTTTTTCCTCGAGTAATCGCTGACCATAAAGATCTCTTACATTCGGGTGTTTTGCTATGGCCTTATAAAGTGTTGGTTGTGTAAAGCGAGGTTCATCTCCTTCGTTATGCCCATATTTTCTATACGATAACACATCAATAAATACATCAGCATTAAAAGTTTGACGAAACTCTACTGCCAATTCCAGAGCATAAACGATGGCCTCTGCATCATCACCATTAACATGAAACACTGGACTGCGGGTAACCTTACCTACGTCGGTACAGTAAGTACTTGATCTTGCATCCAGATAATTTGTTGTGAAGCCAACCTGATTGTTTACAACTACATGTATAGTTCCTCCTGTTTTATATCCTTTGAGCTGACTCATCTGAACCACCTCATAAACCACACCTTGACCTGCGATGGCTGCATCACCATGAATAATTACAGGAATAGCTTTACTGTAATCTTCATCGTATTTATTATTGATTTTAGATCGTGTAATACCTTCAATAATAGGCCCTACTGTTTCAAGATGAGAGGGATTTGGAGCCAGATTCACCCTAACCTGCTTACCGTCATCCGTCATAATATCATTCTGGTATCCAAGATGATACTTTACATCTCCCAAAGATATACCATCCTCATATTCATCAGCCACAAACTCTTTAAAGATGTTTTCATATGGTTTTTTCAGAATATTGGCCAGCACATTTAATCGTCCCCGATGTGCCATACCGATCATCACTTCCTTCACGCCCATTTCTGCCCCTTTACGGATTAGAGCATGTAAACCAGGTATTACAACTTCACTCCCCTCAAGTGAAAAACGTTTTTGTCCGACAAATTTTTTATGAATAAAACTTTCGAAACCTGCGGAAACATTAAGCTGATCGTATATTAACTTTTTTTTCTCCGGAGAAAAATCAGGTGTATTACGTACCTTCTCCATTTTCTCCTTAAGCCATTGTACCACTTCCGGGTGACGAATATATAAATATTCAACGGCTACAGATTGACAATAGGTCTGTTGTAAGTGCGATATAATATCCTTTAATTTAGCCTTACCAATTCCTAAATCCACCCCGGCTTCAAATTCTGTATCTAAATCTGCCTGATTCAGACCAAAATTTTCAATATCCAACGTTGGAAAATACTGACGACGAGAGCGCACCGGATTTGTTTTAGTAAAAAGATGACCTCTTTGCCTGTAACCATGAATTAAATTGGCCACATTAAACTCCTTACCGACTACTCCTTGAGTAGAAACAGCATAGTTTTTCCTCGCAAAATCAAAACCTTTAAAAAACAATTTAAAGCTCTCATCCACCGAATCCGGATCTTTCAAATAGCTTTTATACAGCTCCTCAATAGTATCAATTTCACTATTTCCTACAAATGAAAATTCTTCCATAGAATAATTCCTTACGCGAGATGTTTATAATAGTAGATTTGTTAATGTCTAATTTGCAAGATATGTAAAATAAGTATTTGTAATACTCATTAAACCTTAATTCTTGCTCTAATTGTATCAAAAAAATCTTCAATAACTTATTTTATTTTTTTGCAAATTGCAGTTTATTTAAAAACTGAAAATAACATTTACAATAAGTCGTCTTAAATTTCGGCATAATTGTACCGCATAATTGATACTCATTATTTATGAATAACTTTTTAAAACAGTTAGCACAATATTATTTCGATAGTTATCAAACCAATATATCTGATTTTTGTTTTGTTTTTCCAGGAAGAAGATCAGGACTTTTTTTTCAGCAACATTTAAGTACCCTCATTAAAAATCCAATATGGTCGCCTGCTACGCCAACAATCAACGAATTTATTCAGGATTTTAGCTCTTTTCAGATTGCCGATAAAGTGACTTTAGTATTTGAGTTGTACAAAGTATACGAAGAAATTTACCAAACAGGCACCAGTTTTGATGAGTTTTTGCCCTGGGGAGAAATAATCTTAAATGATTTTGATGATATAGATAAATACAGAGCCAATCCCAAACAGGTTTTTTCAAACCTGCTTTCTATTAAAGCTATTGAAGATGATTACAGCTTCCTTACTGAAGAGCAGGTAAAAACAATTCAAAGCTTTTGGCATAGTTTTAATCCTCACCGTTTATCTGACCACCAAAACGAATTTATCAGAATTTGGGAAAGGTTATATGATGTATATGAATTATTTAACCAAAGACTTCAGGAGCAAAATATTACATACGAAGGTGCTGTATACCGGTCCATAGCACAAGATATTCAGGACAAAAAACCGCTAAATATTAAATATAAAAAAGTTGTATTTGTAGCCTTTAATGCCCTGAATAAATGCGAAAAGAAATTGTTTAATCATTTAATGATTAGCAACAAAGCTGATTTTATTTGGGACTACTCACCCTGGTTAATTAAAGATCAGTCGGGAATAAAATCATCCTTTGAAAAAACTAAAGAACACGAGGCTATTCGTTTTATTGAGGAGAACATTCAAAACTTCCCTCCTCCTCGCGACTGGCAATTTCCGGAGAACAAAGAACTTCCGGACATTAAAATTACCTCTGTAGCTTCGGATACAGCCCAAACACAAATAATTAATCAGTATCTACAAAAAATACCCGTCGATAATTCCAATAAATCAGAATTATCTTCAGCTCTTAAAACGGCAGTCATTCTAACTGACGAAACCATGCTTTTACCTGTTCTTCATGCTATTCCGGAAGAAAACAAAAAGGTAAATATAACCATGGGTTACCCTATAAAAAACACTCCTGCCTATGGCCTTTTGGAATTGATCTTTGATTTGCAAAAGAATTGCAGAAAAACCAAAGCCGGAAAAACGTGGTTTTATTTTAGAAACGTATTACCTATTCTAACCCATCAATACATTGAGCCTTTAAGTTCAGAATTACATAAAGAATTAACCCAAACTATCACCAGGCAGAATAAAACGTATATTGAAGCCCATGAGTTAGATAAAAGCAAACTACTTGGCTCCATATTTAATTTAGTAGAAAAGAGCGATCAATTTTCAGATTACCTTACAAACCTTCTTCATCATATCTATTGCAATATAGAAAACAGTGATGCAGAAGACCAAAGCATTGAAAAAGAATTTATCTACCAGTTATACTTATCGGTAAAACATTTAGCCGACTTAATTGGCAAACTGCAGGTTGAAATAAATATGGATACCTGGATAAAACTTTTTAAACGAACGGCAGAACTTAAAAGTATCCCATTTAACGGAGAGCCCTTGAAAGGACTTCAGGTAATGGGTATACTGGAAACCAGGGCCCTGGATTTCGACAACCTGATTATCATGAATATGAATGAAGGAACCTTCCCTCAATCAGGAGCCAGCAATTCACTGATTCCTTATAGTTTGCGCAGTGCATTTGAACTGCCAACCATTGAACATCAGGATGCTATTTTTGCCTATTACTTTTATCGTCTTATTCATAGAGCTAAAAATGTTCAGCTTCTCTACAACTCTTCGGCTCAGGGAATGCAAACAGGTGAAATGAGTCGATTTTTGTTTCAACTTAAGTATGAATATCCGGTAGATAAACTGAGCTTTTCAACGGCAGTTGATCACATTAATATATCCAACACCCAAAACTACTACGTAGATAAAAATGAAGATACCATGAAGGTGCTTCATCAGTATTTAAAAAACGGAACACGCAAGTTATCACCAAGTGCGCTGAGCACTTACTTTGAATGCCCCCTAAGATTCTATTACAAGTACATTTTAAAGGCTTCGGAGCCTGATGAAATTACTGAAGATATTGATCCCCGAATATTTGGCACCATCTTTCATGAAACAGTTGAAGAAATATATAAAGGCTTTGTTGGTAAAGAAGTACTCCCTGAAGACATACAACAATTAATCAGTAATAAAAACATTATCAATCAGGCCTTACAAGAAAGTTTTAACCGTTATTTTAGCCAGCAATTAAACCAAAGTGATTTCAAAGATATACAAGGGAAAAATATCCTGGTTTATGATATCATAAAAAAGTATGTACTTCAGTTTTTACAGGTGGAAAAAAAATATGCTCCTTTTTATTTAACAGGCCTCGAAAAAGAAGTGGCTGCTACCATTACCATCGCCAATAATCAATGTATAAACATTGGCGGAACAATTGACAGATTAGATGAACGAGACGGTAAAATTAGAGTAATTGATTACAAAACAGGAAACGGTGATGAATACTTTAATCATATAGAAGAACTCTTTCTACAAACGAAACATAAATCTAAAAAAGCAATATTTCAGACCTTACTTTACAGCTATATATTAAAGCAAAATAAAGATAACATGCAAGCATATTACCCGGGTGTTGTTTGGGTTAAAAAAATATTCACTTCACCCGATTATTCGTTAAAAAAAGGCACTGCTACAAACAACGAAACTTTAACTTTAAAAACGGTAGAAGATGAATATATAAATACCTTAAAAGATCACCTAAATAACCTGTTTAATAAGGACATTGCTTTTACTCAAACTGAACATGCCGACAATTGCCTTTCGTGCAATTACAAAAGTATTTGCGGTAAACAATAATACAGGTAAAAAGTGATCAGGAAACAGTATTTTTTCTCTTAACTGATCACTTTTTAGTTTTATTTTAAAAGATCAGGTCTTCTTTTTTTTGTTCGTTCGTAGGCTTGTTGCTCTTTCCAGGCTTCAATTTTCTTCCCATCTCCAGACAATAAAATATCAGGCACTTTCATTCCTTTATAATCGGCCGGTCGTGTATAAACCGGCGGTGCCAACAGATTATCCTGAAAAGAATCTGTAAGCGCTGATGTTTCGTCTGAAATAGCACCCGGAATCAATCGAATTACAGAATCAACTATAACTGCTGCTGCAAGTTCTCCTCCTGTTAATACATAATCTCCTATTGAAATTTCCCGGGTTATAAAATGATCACGAACACGTTGATCAACACCTTTATAATGTCCACACAAAATCATAATATTACCTTTCAGGGACAATTGATTAGAGATGCTTTGGTTTAACTGTTCTCCATCAGGAGTAACATATATTATTTCATCATAATCCCGTTCTGCCTTTAATTTCTCTATCAATATGGCAATTGGTTCTATAGACATCACCATACCAGCTCCTCCACTAAAAGCATAATCATCTACCTTTTTGTGTTTATTTGTAGAGTAATCTCTAATATTGTGACATTGTAATTCCGCCACACCTTTTTCCTGTGCACGCTTAATAATTGATTCACTAAAAGGACCTTGAAACATTTCCGGAAACAAGGTTAAAATATCTATTCGCATTATAATTTTAATTTACTGCAAATATAATTAATCAAGTCCATTTCGGTAAGCTAATACCAGAAGTTTTCATAACTATACACGCCTTTACAATAATAGCCCAAAAAATTTGACAATTTAAGTATATATGATATATTCGTACAATAATTATAATGAAACGTTTTGGTGGATAATCCACCGAAATTCATGTACCACGAACTTATACGCTGATGGAAGCTAATGATCTAAACAAATCTGGTGAAAACGAAAAAGATTTGAATGCAGTTAATCCTACTGATAATGCGCAGGATAATCCCACACCGCCTGTAGAACAAAGTAACGATTCAACAGAAAATATTGCAGAAGGCACAGATACCTCAGAATCAGAGGAAACTCCTGTGACAAGCGAAAACAATAAAACTGAAGAATCTTCTGCTGAAGAAGATAAATCAGAAACAGTTGAAAAGGAAGAAGTGGAATCTTCAGATGAAAAGAAAGAAACTGAAGATGCACCAATTTTAGAAAAAATAGATCTAACACAACTCAGCAGAGAAAATTTAGTTGCTCGTCTTTTATATTTAAATAAAAACTTTGAAGTTCCTTTAATAAAAGATGAAGTTGAAGAAATTAAATCTCTCTTTTATAAACTCTACAATGAAGAAGTTGAAGAGCTAAAAAAACGTTTTCTTGCCACCGGAGAACCGGAAGAAAACTTCGCTCCTCCTGCTGATCGTCATGAAATAGATATAAAAAACCTTCTTAAGGATTTCAAACATAAGAAGTCGGTATACCTCAATAAGCTTGAAGAGGAAAAGGAACATAACCTTACTGCCAAACTCGAAATTATTGATGCCATTAAAAATCTTGTTAACAGACAAGAATCATTGAACGACACATTCAATGATTTTAGAGAACTACAGCAACGTTTTCATGCCATTGGCTCCATTCCTCAAAATAAGGTTAGAGATGTATGGGATACTTACAACCTGCACATCGAAAACTTTTACAACTACGTAAAAATCAACAAGGAACTCAGAGATCTTGATTTAAAAAAGAACCTGACACTTAAAATTGAGCTTTGCGAGAAGGCAGAAAAGCTTGTTGATGAAACTTCTGTTGTCAGTAGTTTTAAGACTCTGCAAAAATATCACGACAGATGGCGTGAAATTGGTCCGGTACCTAAAGAGAAAAAAGACGAATTGTGGGAGCGTTTTAAAGCTGCTACAACAAAAATAAATCAAAAACACCAAGAGTACTTTGAAGGGCTTAAGGATCAACTGAAGGAAAACTTAAAGCTTAAAACCAATCTTTGCGAAAAAGCAGAGGCCATCGTTGAGCAACCTGTTAGTTCTCCAAAAGAATGGGAGGCGCAGAGTAAAAAACTTATTGAAATACAGCAATCCTGGAAAACAATTGGCTTTGCTCCTAAAAAAGATAATAATGCCATTTATGAGCGTTTCAGAAGTGCTTGCGATAAGTTTTTTGAGAATAAAAGAGAATTCTTTAAGCATTATAAGAGTGAACAGCAAAAGCACTTAGTTCAAAAAACTGAATTATGCGAAAAAGCTGAAGCAATGCTAAACAGTACCGACTGGAAAAAAACCACAGACGAATACATCAAAATTCAAAAACAGTGGAAAGAAATTGGTCCGGTTCCGCGCAGACAATCAGATGCCATCTGGCATAGATTCAGAAAAGCCTGTGATGCATTCTTCGATAATAAATCGAAATTCTTTAGCAAAGTTGATGAGTCACAGGATGAGAACCTAAAACTTAAACTTGCTCTTATTAAAGAACTAAAGAATATTGAAAATTTTGAAGACAACGAAGAAACATTTAAGCTTCTTCAGGGTTATCAGCGTAAATTTTCTGAAATAGGGCACGTTCCTTTTAAAGAAAAAGATAAGGTAAATCAGGAATTCAGAAACGAAATCAATAAGCATTTTGACAATCTGAATATGGATGAGTATCATAAAAATGTTCAAAAATTCAGAAATAGAATTGAGAATATCAAAAACTCAGGACATACTGATGATAAAGTTTCACACGAAAGACATAAGCTTATCACTAAGCTTAAGCAGCTTGAAACAGACATTACTGTTTGGGAAAATAACATTGGCTTCTTTGCAAAAAGCAAAAGCTCTGAATCATTAGTAAAAGATTTTGAACACAAAATTGAAAATGGTAAACGAAACATTAAGCTTTTACAAGAAAAAATAAAAATGCTTGATCATATGGAAGAATAAAATATGTATATATCCATATAATTTAAAAAGATGATTTGTATATTTGCAAATCATCTTTTTTTATGCAGTTTTTTTTGAGTTAGTATTAAACGTTTTGCTTTTTAAAATGTTAATGTTACATTTGAATTAAACCTATTAGAATAAAATATAGCGCACAGTGTTATTAGTCGGAGTATTTTCTACACACATCACATATATCATACTAGCCTTAGTTTATATCTTTGGGTATGGTACGTATGCGCTTAACTACAAGAAAAATCAATCAGAAGAAATTGATTCCCAGAAAACGATTTTTGTAAACCTTGATGACAAAAGCATTGATACAAGTAAAGATTTTCACTTTGAAGATTGTAAAGAATGTATTAAATCCTGCTCAATCCAAAAGAAGGAACAGTATCATGTTTTAAATCCTAAACGACAGAAATTTAAAATTATTGACACTTTAAATTGGACAAAGTACAACAGCTCTCTTCCTAATATCACAAGACCTTCACCAATATTTGCCTAGTTTTTATAAAGTCAGATTATGCTGGCTTACATGTTAATTTAACCGTAGCTTTATTGTCATTTTAGCTACGCTTTATTATTCATCTAAAAACATTTATAAATGTTAGGTGTACTAGGCATAAATCATAAAACAGCCGCTTTAAATATCAGAGACAAATTTGCTATTCCTTGCGATGATATAATCCCTTTATCAGAAGGATTTTTGCAAATTACAGAAATATCAGGTGTCGTCGTTTTAGCCACTTGTAATAGAACTGAAGTGTACTATTCTAAAGAACAGTGGCATTATGAAGATACCAAAGATAAACTGCTAAAAAAGCTTCATAATTTTTTAGGTATAGAAAAAGACTACAGCGAAAACTTTTATCATTTTGCAAATGCTGATGCTATCACTCACCTTTTTAAGGTTACTTCGGGTGTAGACTCAATGGTAATTGGAGAAAACCAGATTGTAAACCAGATTAAAAAAGCCTACGTGTTTTGTACCGAGGCCAATTTAACTGATGCCATCTTAATGCGCTTGTTTCAAAAAGCATTTGAATGCAGCAAACGCGTACGTACGGAAACCTCCATTCAACAAGGCGCTACCTCCATTGGTTATGTAGCTATAGATTTGTGTGAAAAAGTTTTCAAAAACCTAAAGCAAAAAAACATATTAATTATTGGCGTTGGGGAAACAGGACAACTCGCTCTGCGTGATTTAAAGAAAAGAGGAGTCAACAATATTTCGATTACCAATAGAACTGACGAAAAAACATTAGAGGTTGCCAAAAAGAAGAATGCCAATCCAATTCTCTTTAATAATTACAAAGACCATCTCGCTCAATTTGATATCATAATTACGGCTACCAGTTCTGGAGAATATTTGATCAATAAAAAAGACATTAAAAACATTCAGCATATCAGAAAAGAAAAGAAACAACTTTTCATTGACCTTTCTGTTCCTCGTAATATAGATATGGCTATTGCTGAATTAGAACACACAAAGCTTATTTGCGTTGATGATCTTCAACAAATTTTAGATGATCACAAGGAAATGAGAGAGATGAGTGTGGCCAACGCTGGTGTTATTATCAACGAACTTGTTGAAGAGTCGTTGAGTTGGTTAAATAGCAGAACATTACGTCCGTTAATAAAGACCATCACCTCTAATATGCAACAACTTAGCCAGAATGAATTGGTGGAGTACCGCAAAAACATGGATAACGAAGCTGTTAAACAAATAGACAAGTATACGAACCTTCTCACCCAAAAATACATCCGATTATTCATAAAGAATCTCAAAGATGCTACCGATAATGGAAACTCAACAGATTCGTTGGATGTAATAGAACAACTTTTTAGTTTCGAGAATAAAAACAAATAATAAATTATCAGGCTTAATATATGCACCCAGGCAAAATAACCATTGGTACACGCGGCAGTAAACTGGCCTTGTATCAAGCATACAAAGTAAAATCTGAAATAGAAAAAATCTCCTCCTCCATTCAGGTTGATGTTAAAATCATAAAAACAAAAGGAGATAAAATTTTAGATGTAGCTCTTTCTAAAATTGGAGATAAAGGATTATTTACCAAGGAATTGGAAGTAGCCCTGTTAAATAAAGAAGTTGATTTGGCAGTACATAGCCTAAAAGATCTTCCAACTGAATTACCGCAGGAATTTTGTGTTGGTGCTGTATTGGAAAGAGCCGATTATAGAGATGCACTGGTAAGTCGCAAAGGTGAAAAACTTAATGAATTAACACCTGAGCATAAAATTGCAACCTCCAGCTTAAGACGCATTGCCGGATTAAAAAGGGTGAACCCTGATTTCACCATAGTAGACATACGTGGTAATGTAAACACCCGCTTGCAAAAAATGGAAGATGGTTATTGCGATGCTATGATAATGGCTGCAGCCGGACTTAAAAGACTTGAGCTTGACCATTACATAACAGAAATATTAGAGCCCGCTACATTTATTCCTGCTGTGGCTCAAGGCGCTATTGCTATAGAAACCCTATCTGACAACTCTAAGATTAATAAGTTCCTTCAGTTACTAAATCACCAGGCTACTTTAGATGAAGTAACTGCTGAAAGGTCGTTCATGAAAACCTTAATGGGAGGCTGTCAGGTTCCCGTTGGTGCATACAGTACTGTTTACGACAATAAAATTACACTTACAGGTTTTGTTTCTGCTCTTGATGGGAAAGAATACCTAAAGGAATCGATGGTTGGTGATACAACCAAAGCGAAAGAATTAGGTATTCAGTTGGCACAAAACCTAATTGATAAAGGAGCAAATGTAATTCTTCAAAAAATAAGAAACACTAATTCTTAACTACCGGAATGAGCTCTGTTTTAAACGGCAAAATTATTATTTCAACACGTCCTCAGGGAAAATCTAAGGACCTACAGGAGCTTCTGCAAAAGCACGGAGCTACACTGTATGAACTGCCCATGATTGAACTTTCAGGGAGTCAAAACACTGATGAAATAAATAAAGTCCTAAAGCAACTTAAGAGTTTTACCCATATTGCCTTTACAAGCGGTAATGCTTTCCGTTTTTTTTATGATAAGATTTCGAAAACAGCCTTCTATAAAGAAAACCTCGAACATATAAAAATTGCTTCCATTGGGTATCGTACCTCTGAAATCATTAAGAATTACGGCATTCAGATTGATTTTAATGCAAATGCCAGAGATGGAAGAGAATTTGCCCAAAAACTAGCTCATCACATTGGTAATGAAAAAGCAAATATATTATGGCCAACAGGAAATCTATCTCCTAATACTTTCATAGAAAACCTAAAAAGCAACATGCAAATTGCCCGGTTAAATATTTATGAAAATACAGCACCAAAAAATGTTAATCATGAACTATTAACGCTTATTCAAAACAACCAATACGACATGATTATTATTGCCAGCCCTTCGGCTATTAATCATCTGAGCAACTATATTGACATCAATAATTTAAATATTACTTGCATCGGACAAACATCTGCATCTGCTGTTAGAGCAAAAGGTTTACAACCCAAAGCTATTGCTTTGGAGCCTAATGCAAATGGCCTTTTACAAGCTTTAATACAATATTACTCACAGAACCAATTCACAAAACAAAAATAACATTATGGCATTTCCTATAACACGACTTCGACGATTAAGACAAAATGAAGTAACCAGAAACATGATTCGGGAAACACAACTCACCCGAAACGATCTTATTATGCCTTTATTTGTTCGACCGGGTAAAGGAATTCAAAATCCGATAAATTCAATGCCGGGTAACTTTCAACTTTCTGTTGATTTGTTAGTTGAAAAGTGTAAAGAACTCTACAATAAAGGTGTTCAATCGGTGCTTTTGTTTGGAATTCCGGAACATAAAGATGAACATGGTTTGGTAGCGTGTCAGGAAAATGGGATTGTACAACAAGCAACTAGAGCCATAAAAAAGGAAATTCCAGAACTTTTTGTTATTGCTGATGTTTGTAACTGCGAATATACAACACATGGTCATTGCGGAACGATTATAAATGGAGATGTTGATAATGATTCAACCATCATAACCCTTGCAAAACAATCCGTTTCGCTAGCGGAATCAGGAGTTGATATGATTGCCCCCAGTGATATGATGGATGGTCGTGTAGGAGCTATCAGAAAAGCTCTTGATGACAATAAATTTACAAACATGCCTATTATGGCATACTCAGCTAAATACTCATCGGCTTATTATGGACCGTTTAGAGATGCTGCAGAAAGTGCTCCTCAATTTGGAAACAGAGCCACTTATCAGATGGATCCGGCCAATAGCCAGGAAGCTTTACGCGAAGTAGAACTTGACATTTTTGAAGGAGCGGATATTGTGATGGTTAAACCGGCATTAAGTTATTTAGATATCATCTCTAAAGTGAAAGAAAACTTTAACATTCCTATAGCGGCTTACAACGTAAGTGGAGAGTTCTCTATGGTAAAAGCAGCTGCAGAAAAAGGATGGATTGATGAAGACAGGATTACTCTTGAAATACTAACATCTATAAAAAGAGCAGGTTCGGATATTATTATTTCATATCATACACAAGATGTTGTAGAAAAATTATAGGCATTAGACAAAAGTATAAAGACGAAAGATTAAAGACTCAATTTATAAAAGTGGTTTAATCAAGTTACTTTATACTTTATACTTTATACTTTATACTTTATACTTTATACTAAAACAATGAATACACAAAATAGTAAAGAAGCCTACAAACAGGCAGTCAAACATATACCGGGAGGAGTAAACTCTCCTGTACGCGCATTTAATTCTGTAGGCGGAGACCCTATTTTTATTGAAAGTGCAAAAGGGTGTAAGGTAACCGATATAGATAAAAATGAATACATTGATTATGTAGGTTCATGGGGGCCAATGATTCTGGGCCACTCCCACCCTGATGTTGTTGAAGCGTTGCATCAAGCAGCCATTAAAGGTACCAGTTTTGGTGCACCTACTTTAATGGAGACCGAGATGGCAGAGCTTATCTGTGAAATGATTCCTTCAATAGAAAGCGTAAGAATGGTAAACTCTGGTACAGAGGCCACCATGAGTGCTTTACGATTGGCTCGTGGATATACACAGCGCGATTTGGTCATCAAATTCGAAGGATGCTACCATGGTCATGGCGATAGCTTTTTAATAAAAGCAGGATCAGGAGCTTTAACGCTGGGTACACCTAACTCTCCTGGTATTACGAAAGGAACGGCCAGAGATACATTAACGGCTAGCTACAACAACCTGGATTCTGTTGTTCAACTTTTTGCTGAATATAAAGATCAGATAGCAGCAGTTATCCTTGAACCCGTAACAGGTAATATGGGTGTTGTTCGTCCTACAGATGAATTTATTCAGGGTATCAGAAAGGCCTGTACTGATAATGGTGCCTTACTAATTTTTGATGAGGTGATGACCGGTTTTAGAGTAGCCAAAGGTGGTGCCCAGGAGATTTTAGGCATAACACCGGATTTAACCACTTTAGGTAAAATTATTGGTGGAGGTTTACCAGTAGGTGCATATGGTGGTAAAAAAGAAATTATGGATCATCTGGCTCCAAACGGGCCGGTATACCAGGCCGGAACGCTATCGGGTAATCCAATGGCCATGGCAGCAGGATTAACCACTTTAAAAAAGCTTCACCATACAGAAGGTTTTTATGAGGAGCTTGGAGAAAAAGCAGCCTTTTTAGTAGCTGGCTTACAGAAAAATCTGGACGATTTAAACTTCCCGGCTGTTATTAATCGTGTTGGTTCAATGTTCACGGTATTCTTTACGGAGGAAAAAGAAGTCAATAATTTTTCTGATGTAATGAAATGCGATACTGATATGTACGCCAAATACTTTAGACTTGGATTGGAAAGTGGAATTTATACCGCCCCTTCTCAATTTGAGGCCGGTTTTGTATCAATAGCCCATACGCAGGAAGACCTACAAACCACAATCGACAATAGTTATAAAGCATTACAACAACTCAAGCAATAAGCGTTTATGAACGATTCTATATTTTTAAAAACACTGGCAGGAGAAAAAACAGAAAGACCTCCATTTTGGTTCATGCGTCAGGCTGGCCGAGTGCTTCCTTCATATATGAAACTGAAGGAAAAACATACTTTTTGGGAGATGATGCAAAACCCTGATTTAGGTGCTGAAGTTACTTTACTACCTGTGGATGATTTAGGTGTAGATGCAGCTATCCTTTTTTCTGATATTTTAGTGATACCATATGCCATGGGTATGGGTTTGGAATTTACCGACAGAGGGCCTGAATTTGATATTCCTTTAAGTGAAAGAGCTGATCCATTGGCTGCTTTAAACCCTGATCCTGAAAAGCTAAACTATATATACAATGTGATTCAAAAAATTGTAGCCACAAAGCCATCAAACATTCCGTTAATTGGGTTTTGTGGAGCTCCCTTAACTGTGCTTTGTTATATGCTGGAGGGGATTGGAAGAAGTAAAGATTTTCCGGTAACAATAAAGTATTTATACCAGAATAAAGAAACCGTTAAACAATTAATTGATGCCATTACTGATTTATCGATTATTTACGCTAAAGAACAAATTAAAAACGGTATTAAAACATTTCAGTTGTTTGATACGCATGCTGGTTTAATCCCATTTGATTTATATAAAGAGTTGTTTTTCCCTGCAGTTAAACGTATTGCACAGGCTGTTCGCGAAGAAGGCATACCTTTTATTTTCTTCCCTAAGGATTTGGGAACAGGCGTACAACAGGTTACCCCTGATATGTGCGATTATATCAGCATTGATTGGCAAACGCCTATTGAAGTAGCACGTCAACTAGTAGATGACAACATTGGTTTACAAGGAAATATTGATCCCCGATTGTTGTATTCAGACCAAAAAACCATTGAAAATTCATTGAATAAATACATCGATTTTGGGAGTAAAAACCACAATTGGATTATCAATTTAGGTCACGGCTTTTTACCTGACATTCCGTATGAAAACGCTAAGTTTTTAGCTGATTGGATAAAAAGAACGGATTGGAGAAGATAAAACTATAGATTCTTAAGCCTGTGAAGATCATCTTTGCAGGCTTTAAGATTATCTTTTACCTAACAAGATCTAGAAAAAATTAATACATGCTCAACAAACTAAAATTAAGGTGGGGAATAGATTCTAATTTTCAGATTATTCTCATTCTCATAGTATTTTCTGTAACAGGAAGTGCTGCTGTTTATGTAAAAAAAATCATTTTCGATTTATTAAACATCGATGCCGACACTTCGTTATGGATTAAAATCCCCATGTATATTATCACCATCATTCCATCCTACCAAATTCTTTTATTGGTTGTGGGAACAATTTTCGGTCAGTTTCGTTTCTTCTATAATTTTCAGAAAAAGAGCTTTGGAAGATTTGTCAGGAGTAAAAAAGCTGATGATACTGTAGAAAATTAAATCAGTACATGAAATTATGCTTTTGAATGAGAAGTTTCATTAGTAATCAGGCATCTCAAATAACCTCTTACCTCTTTTTCTAATACATTAATATTTATTTGATCCTCTTAAACTATGATGCAGAAAACGCAAAAAATAGCCTCTATTTACCAAAAGCTTCAACAACAAATGTGCAGGCAACTGGAAAAAGGTGACGGCAAAGCAACATTTTTAGAAGTACCCTGGAGTAAAGAGTTGGGTTCGGGCTTAACCTGCGTAATGAAAAATGGAAATGTAATTGAAAAAGCCGGATTAAACTTTTCGCATGTTGAAGGTGAATTTACGCCAAAAATGGAAGCTATTTTAGGCATGAAAGCTAAACGGTATTCTGCAACCGGAATCTCTTCCATTATACATCCTAACAATCCACTAATTCCAATCATTCACATGAATGTTCGCTTTTTTGAACTGGATAACGGAACATGTTGGTTTGGTGGCGGTATTGACTTAACACCACACTATATTCATAAAGAAGAAGCTCAGTGGTTTCATCAAACCTTATTTGATATTTGTAATAAGTACGATGATAGTTTCTACCCGAAATATAAAGCCTGGGCTGATGATTACTTTTATTTAAATCACAGAAACGAAACACGGGGTGTTGGAGGAATATTCTTTGATCGGGTTCAACCGGAGAATGATACTAAATTAGATGAGTTTTTAAATTTTACGATGGATTTAGCTTCTGCATATCCAAATATTTACTACGATATCATGGATAAAAAACGAGATCTTAAATTTACGCCAGCGCAAAAGCAATGGCAAAATATTAGAAGAGGAAGATACGTTGAGTTTAATCTAATTCATGACAGGGGAACAAAGTTTGGTTTAGAGTCGGGTGGGAATACTGAATCTATACTGGTAAGCATGCCTCCTTTGGCCGAATGGGAATATGATTACCAACCGGAAAAAGGCTCTACTGAATATGAAACACAGCAACTGCTCAAAAAGGGTATCAACTGGCTGAATATTAGTAAATAGTATAAAGTACCTAGACAAAAGTATAAAGACTACTCTAACTAACACAAAAATATATAGGCGAACTACATACTTTATGTAAATTAGACATTATATACACCCTACACAATTTTAATAAACAGCTTTAACATTTTAGGTTTTGAAACATGCATTTTTATACTTCTATAAACACCTGTAAATCAAGCAGCATATGACTCCTTAAAAACAGACAGCAGGATTTTTGATTTTCCTGCTATCCATTTTTAAAAATCCTGCTGTCCATTTTTAATTTTGGCCACTGCGTTTAAAAAAAACTCCAACATGCAACTATATTTATGAACAGTATATTGTTTATAAACCACTATTGTGCCATCAAATTTCTTACAGGTATTTTTTGAATAATTGTCATTGAGCCAGACGGGCTTTTACTTTTAGCTCACTTGTGTTTTCTTTTTTGTGTTCGTGATTAGCGCTTTGCTCTAATTCTCCTACAGCAGAAAAAAGTAAACACAAATTGCACTGCTATTTGCGCCGCCTGATGATAAAATTACTAAAAACCAAATCAATACACTAAAATCAATCGGGTAGATGGCCAGTGAGAGAGTAAGCCTCACTGGTGCACCTCCCACACCACCGTACATACGGTTCCGTATACGGCGGTTTCCCAATCACACCCGCACCAGTTTGTAATAATCCGAAAACATTGTATAACCAGCTTGACATAGTCGGTTATTGGTAATACTCTTGGTAAGAATATAACTATTAGCGATGTGCCAATATCCTTTTCGGGTATTGGCATATTCCCAAGCTTTGAATTTATTAATACCAAGCTTGACAAGATTACGCCACTTTGCCCTGATTTCCTTCCATTGTTTCCAGATAACTATCCGTAACCTATGACGATACCAAGAATCTGTTTTAATCAGCAAGTTCTTAATATCTGCATACTTAAAGTAGTTTATCCATCCTTTTATAAAGTAGGATAACTTCTTCTTGCGTGCCTCGTTTCCTAGTCCATTGCTCCTACCTGTGAGTTCCTTGATTTTGGATCGCATCTTCTGTATGCTCTTGGGATGAATCCGAAATCGAACCTCACCTTTAATTTGGTAGAAAGAGTAGCCTAATAACTTGATATTGGAAAAGTAGACTACTGATGTTTTATCCCTGTTTACTTTTAGAAACAGACGGTTCTCGATAAAACTGGTGACGCTTATCTTGATGCGTTCGCCTGCCCGTTTGCTCCTGCAAAAGATAACCATATCGTCTGCATATCGAACAAAACGGTGGCCTCGAGCAATTAATTCCTTATCCAATTCGTTTAGAACAATATTGCTCAACAGTGGACTAAGCGGACCTCCTTGCGGAACCCCCTGTTCTGTATCCTCGAACTCATGATTAACTACCACACCCGCATTAAGGTACTTGTGTATCAACGCGATTACCCGACCATCTTTAATGGTTCGTGACAATACCTCTACCAGCTTACTATGGTTCACCGTGTCAAAGAATTTCTCCATATCCATGTCCACAGCGTAATTATATCCTTCTGATATTATTTCTTTGCTGCGAAATAGTGCATGGTGGGCACTTCGCTTTGGCCGGAAACCAAAGCTGTTATCCGAGAACTGCTGTTCGTAAATAGGTGATAAAACCTGGTGTATCGCCTGCTGAACCAACCTGTCTACTACTGTCGGAATCCCGAGAGGGCGTGTTGAGTGCCCGTCTTTAGGAATTTCAACCCTACGCACTGGGTTCGGACGATACTTCCCGTTTCTGATGGAGCATACCAGTTCTGACCCATGGTTGACAAGATAATCTTTTAATGACTCGATCTTTAATCCATCAACCCCATGGTTACCCTTGTTCCTGCAGACCTTTAAATAAGCTTTGTTCAGATTATAAGGGCACAATATCTTTCCAATAAGCCCATCTTCTTCGGGCGGTGTTACAGCATTGTTTTCAGTTATCCATACAGATGTAAACCCTCTTGCACGTCCTCCGTGTTCCGCACCTTGTAGGCGCAAGTAGGCTTTGGTTGTTTCCAAAGTATTCTGTTTTATGCCAACCATATGGTAACTTTCATTTAATACTGTTAATTGAGATTCAGCCCTTCTCCGGCGAATGCCGAATACTATGGCCTCGGCTGACTCCTCACGACAAACCTTTTGCGACCGTACTTCATATGCTGTTTCAGTACGTCCGTGAGACCTCCCGCGGTAAGGTAAATAACTTTCATTCCATGCACCCGCACCATTTACACCCCATTGTCCGTGTAGTATTTGGACTTCGTTTTGTCTTGCAAACTCATCCCAACAGGTATGCCTGATGATGTTCGTGTCCCTCGGGTCGGAACTTTGCCGCCGGCTTCCTTCAGGTTATACCTCACGGCAAGCACCCTTGCCTTAAGCTAGTGGTTGGCTACTACAAACCCCCACAGCGGACTTTCACCGCCTAGCTATTTACCATGCACGGCACACAAGAACCTGCCTACCGGTCATAGCCGTCAGGCTAATAACTATATTGTTCGGACCTACCCTTTTTCTCATCTTTTATACATATAAATCGTCAAGAATCAAACAAATGCAGGCTGAAGGCCTAGCTCATCGCAGCCCCAGGTAAAACGCAGTGACACCTGGGGTTTGTCAGTTTTGTTAATCAGCGTCCTGAAGGGACAGCTAAAAGTAGGGTTAAATTGTCCCTTCAGGACGCTGATTCCCTTCTTGCATAACCCCATGCGTTGCATGGGGCTGGGATAAGCTGTGCCTTCAGCACGTTATTCCTAATTCTTTCGTAACATATGCCTGTGTATATCTGCAATTGACCATACATTTTAAACAAGTCGTACATTTAAAAACATCAATTAACCTGTCGCGTGAAGCACAAATGCCCCAGGTTTGCCCTTTGAGCGCATCTACGTTACAATTATTTTCACAGATAGAACAATCTCCACATTGACTTTTGGTTGGCAAATTCCAAACAGTATTTAAAGGACTATTTGTTAAAACTGAACACATGGAAATAGCGCAGCCATATTCAGGAGTAACCAATAAATTATTCTTTCCAATCCAGCCCAACCCAGCCATTAATGCAATGGTTTTATGTGGCAGAGGAGTACTTTTATATTTTTCATTATATACTCCTTCATTCAACAGATTATTTTCAGACTGGGAAAATGCTTCATACCCGCTATCCGTAATATATTTAGCTAATTCATCAGCAATACGGTCGGTTGCTAATTCTTTTAAATGAAATTCATCCTGATCAATTAAACCATCCATTTTCATTTGGCCTACATAGTCATCTGAATTACTTACTATTTTAAGATATTGAAGAGATAAAGTCATTCCTAAAAGTATTGCAGAAGAAAAACCTCTGTTTTGATTTGGGGACATACCGGAGATATCAACGAAGTGAATCATATTTACCCCCTGGCTCTGTAATCTCTCTCTTAATAAGTTGCCCATTCTTACTTTCATCAACTACTTTAATTACTCTGCTTTAGATTACTATTAAATAATTAACGACCTTAAAAATACACATCTTATCTCATTATCATACATGATGGAGATCACTTGTCTTAAATCATGGCATAAACTTATTTTTCTGAAATTCTTACAATAATACTTTAAAAGACCAATCTCCTAAAAGCCTTCTGCCTTAGGGTTAACATTTCAAATGAGATGATTCAACAACAAACACATAAAATAAAAAAATAACAGGGATAGTAATTGTTGTTATAGCTATAAGTTTTATTGCTTTTAACGAAAGTAGAAACAACGTAAACCCTAATAAAAATGCAAGCTTAACACTTAAGTATTTCATCAAAATACTATAAGCAGAAAATGAATTTTCTCGTAAAAGAGCAATAGTAAAAGTTGATGCACTTGAGTTTAAATCATAAGAATATGGTGATGATGATTTAGAGATGGAATATGCAGAGGGCTTTTGATACCGACGATTAGACATCAGATCCGTTTTCTGGATCCAGGCAAAAATTAGCCACTAATCTCTATGCATAAACTATCACTCATCAACTGCTCATCCTTTGTTCTGAATGCCATCCATACATCAGGCCTCGGTGAACTATCTGTCCAGGGAGCCTTCCATAAAAAGGAACCCTCGCAACGTTTAACTCCGGTAAAACT
>NZ_VCHY01000139.1 GCF_005877885.1 Labilibacter sediminis | reverse complement strand
TACTATTGCCTTGGATGACTATATCGATGATGTGGAGACGCTGGATGCCAATATGATCTGGAGCATCGATGAGACGCTTGTGAATATCTCGGTAGTGATCACCGACAGGGTGGCCACCATCACACCACAGGATGAAAACTGGAACGGCAGCGAGACCATTACCTTTAGGGCCCGAGATGAAGGCGGCTTGGAAGTGACCGACCAGGCGACCTTCACGGTGACTGCAGAAAATGACCTGCCAGTGATCTCCGATATCCCTAATCAAACGATCGCCGAGGGCGGAAGTTTTACTACCATTACCCTTGATGACTATATTGATGATGTAGAGACATTGGATGCCAATATAATTTGGAGCATCGATGAGACGCCGGTGAATATCTCTGTAGTGATTACCGACAGGGTGGCTACCATCGCCCCATTGGATGAGAACTGGAATGGCAGCGAGACCATTACCTTTAGGGCCCGAGATGAAGGCGGCTTGGAAGTGACCGACCAGGCGACCTTCACGGTGACTGCAGAAAATGACCTGCCAGTGATCTCCGATATCCCTAATCAAACGATCGCCGAGGGCGGAAGTTTTACTACCATTACCCTTGATGACTATATTGATGATGTAGAGACATTGGATGCCAATATAATTTGGAGCATCGATGAGACGCCGGTGAATATCTCTGTAGTGATTACCGACAGGGTGGCTACCATCGCCCCATTGGATGAGAACTGGAATGGCAGCGAGACCATTACCTTTAGGGCCCGAGATGAAGGCGGCTTGGAAGTGACCGACCAGGCGACCTTCACGGTGACTGCAGAAAATGACCTGCCAGTGATCTCCGATATCCCTAACCAAACGATCGCCGAGGGCGGAAGTTTTACTACCATTACCCTTGATGACTATATCGATGATGTGGAGACGCTGGATGCCAATATGATCTGGAGCATCGATGAGACGCCTGTGAATATCTC
>NZ_VCHY01000138.1 GCF_005877885.1 Labilibacter sediminis | reverse complement strand
CAATGAACAAACAGTCAAATAACACAATTAAATCCAAAACACATACTATTTTCGCATGAACTAAACCAAAAACTCAACCAGTTCTTCGGTAATTGATCCAAATCCAACGCAAGCTCTGATACCACTTGTAGGTTCCTGATCTAACGGATGAATCAATCTAAACACTGATTAGATGCGGAATCTCTAATCAATGTTACCGGACTGTTAATCAAACGAGAAAAGCAATAGATGAATAAGAACAATCAAAACCTTTTTCACCAAATATTCTTGTATAGCTCTTCAAAGGATTTCGGTTTTTTGCTCTCTCTCTGTTGTTCGATTGCTGTGTGTTTTAGAGAAAACCGAAACCTAGGTTTTTTATATGGTTATTGTGGATATAGGCCATCTAGTCTCATGGGCTAAGCTAAATGGGCTTAAACCAATTTCCATGGACTAGAACAAGCACAAAGGCCTAATCAACACAATAAACACCACATAAAACTAATTACAACTAAATAAAACGTTTACATCAAGCTTAAATATATTCTAATATAATCTAGAACTAATCTTCAAGCTGTTGGCACCGAACTTGTATCAACAAGGAGAGATAGAGATGGAAGCTAATCCAAACAAAGAAGCAACTCCAAGTACACAAACTCCACCAGTCGAACCAGTGATAGTTCAAAAGGCAAAACCATACAAGCCTCCAATTCCTTTTCCCCAACGTTTGAAAAAGGATAAGGAAGAAGAAGAGTACCGTAAGTTTCTCGATCATATCAAGTCATTAAAGATTAATATTCCTTTGATCGAAGCTATGCATGGAATGCCCAAGTATGCCAAATTCATGAGAGAGTTATTGAGCAACAAGAAGAGAATAGTAGAGACATCGAATGTTCTACTAAATGATACGTGTTCAGCTGCTGTACAAAACACCATTCCAGAAAAAAGAAGAGATCCAGGTAGTCTTACACTGCCTTGCCAGTTTGGAAATCTAGTAGA
>NZ_VCHY01000137.1 GCF_005877885.1 Labilibacter sediminis | reverse complement strand
TTACCGGACTGGCAGCAGGTGATTATACAGTAACAGCAAGAAATGCAGCAGGTTGTGTATCCAATGCAAGTGCCACGTTAACCGTAGATGCCCAGCCGTCTACGCCAAGTGCACCAACGGCCAGTGTAACGGCTCAACCAAGTTGTTCATTAGCAACAGGAACAATCACAGTAAGCTCAAGCACAACAGACTTGAACTTCAGTATCGACGGTTCCGATTATAGCAATATCAGTGGTGTCTTTACCGGACTGGCAGCAGGTGATTATACGGTAACAGCAAGAAATGCAGCAGGTTGTGTATCCAATGCAAGTGCCACGTTAACCGTAGATACCCAGCCGTCTACGCCAAGTGCACCAACGGCCAGTGTAACGGCTCAACCAACTTGTTCATTAGCAACAGGAACAATCACAGTAAGCTCAAGCACAACAGACTTGAACTTCAGTATCGACGGTTCCGATTATAGCAATATCAGTGGTGTCTTTACCGGACTGGCAGCAGGTGATTATACGGTAACAGCAAGAAATGCAGCAGGTTGTGTATCCAATGCAAGTGCCACGTTAACCGTAGATACCCAGCCGTCTACGCCAAGTGCACCAACGGCCAGTGTAACGGCTCAACCAACTTGTTCATTAGCAACAGGAACAATCACAGTAAGCTCAAGCACAACAGACTTGAACTTCAGTATCGACGGTTCCGATTATAGCAATATCAGTGGTGTCTTTACCGGACTGGCAGCAGGTGATTATACAGTAACAGCAAGAAATGCAGCAGGTTGTGTATCCAATGCAAGTGCCACGTTAACCGTAGATGCCCAGCCGTCTACGCCAAGTGCACCAACGGCCAGTGTAACGGCTCAACCAAGTTGTTCATTAGCAACAGGAACAATCACAGTAAGCTCAAGCACAACAGACTTGAACTTCAGTATCGACGGTTCCGATTATAGCAATACCAGTGGTATCTTTACCGGACTGGCAGCAGG
>NZ_VCHY01000136.1 GCF_005877885.1 Labilibacter sediminis | reverse complement strand
TGGGAACGTTCTAAGGATTTTGGAAGATAAGGAATTAATATTCTGAGTTAGATTAAGCCTTGGACGAAGTGGACGGTCGGATCGTCATGAAATTTTGACAGGAGTTGCACAACATGTAGATGCAACTTTTGGACGGTTGGATTATGATTTAGAACTCTGGAATGCGAGATATGAATTATCAAAGTTGGTTGAATGTGGAAATTCGCAACAGCAATGTTGTCTCAACTTGCGCGGACTATAGCGGCCAATCGGGGCAGAATGGAACAAAATCACCAGAGACAAGAGTTGTTCTAAATTGAGTCTACTTTCCAGAAAGTCCAGAATGACTCAATTTGGAGCTGTGGTTGAAGAGTTATGGTCGAAACACTGACTAAGGGTCGAATCTGGGAATTTCTAGAATTCCAATCAAATGTCAAGCACTAAAGCAAAGGTGAGTCGCTTGATTTCTAAACCCTTTCACATAGTCGAAAGCAATAATTTGGCTATGACTCAATCTATTTGAATTAGGATATCTTTGTGCATGCTAGAGCTAAGTCTATTTGATATCCTTATAAATGCGATGATAATTAGATTGAGTAAATTGATAGAATTGCATGATTAAATTATATGATGCATTATGTGATGAATAACATGCAATTATGTGAAGTTAACATGATGACTTGCTAAAAGAGAATGAAATGCAAAGTAGTTGACTTGCCATGCGGTAGGATTAATAGCGATGAAATTAATTAATCATGAGATCGTTTAAATTGTATGCTAGTATGTTATCTTACTAAAATAACAATGAAATTGCGATGCTTTAACGTGATGACATAGTAAGATGATTAGAATATAACATGCTAGAATATATGTGATGCTAGTGATGTGCTTAGTTAATTGTGATGCTTAAAGAATGAAACTAAGTGATATATGCGATGGATAATATTTGATACTAGTTAAGGTGCATGCTAGTGATCTACTTGTTTAATGATACGCGGTG
>NZ_VCHY01000135.1 GCF_005877885.1 Labilibacter sediminis | reverse complement strand
TTCCTCATGAAGATCGCCATTCAAGAATGCATTCTTGACATCCATTTGATAAATCTTCCATTGACGAATGGAAGAAATCGCAATCAAAGTTCGAACATTGGTCATTTTTGCAACAGGTGCAAAAGTCTCCTCATAATCTAAACCATACTGTTGAGAATAACCCTTCGCAACAAGTCTGGCTTTATACCGCTCAATTGATCCATCAGACTTGGTCTTAATTTTGTACACCCACCGACAACCAATTTTGTGTTTTCCAGGCGGAAGCGGAACTAAATCCCATGTATGTGTCTGATGAAGAGCTGTAAGTTCTTCAGCCATAGCAGTTTGCCAGAGAGGATCAGACACAGCTTCCTTAAACGACATAGGCTCCGTCAAATGATGAACATTGGCAATAAAAGAACCGAACTCTTGCGAGTAAGACGAATAGACAAAATCAGGAAGCTCGGTGGACTTCCTGATACGAGGAACCCTGGTAGAAGGAGCCGGAGGATCAATAGGGGAATCAATAGGAGGATCAACAGCCGGGGAAGATGGCTCAGAGACAGTGGGAATATCATCAACCGAAGAAACATCCTCAATATCAACATTAAACGGATCAATACAGCGAAGTGCCTCCCGAGTAACCTCATGAGGCTGAGCAGGAATGCTGTAGAAAGGAACATGTTCCAAGAACGTAACGTGCCGAGATACATATAACTTTTGATTCAAGGGATCATAACACCGATAACCTTTTTGCCCAATGCCATATCCCAAAAACACACAAAGAGCAGATTTAGAAGACAACTTGTCTCTCTCGACATGAGGTTTCAGAACAAAACAAGTACAGCCAAACACGCGTAACAGAGAGTAATTTGGAGGAACCCCAAATAATACTTCATAGGGAGACTTTCCTGAATTGGAAGCAGTTGGAATTCGATTAATGACATATGTAGCAGTAAAGACAGCTTCTCCCCAGAACATGTTAGGCACTTGTGCAGAAAGA
>NZ_VCHY01000134.1 GCF_005877885.1 Labilibacter sediminis | reverse complement strand
TCTAGGGTTTTATAGCGAGCTTTCTTGGTTGATTGTTTGTGAGCCATTAGAGGTGTTCTCCTTTGGGCACTCTTCCAAGGTCACCATATCAGAGAGAGGTTGTGCTGCCCCTTGTGATTTTCGAGATTCACCAAGGTATGTCCTATGATCCATATTGTTGTTTATTATCATTAAGTTAGGATCCATGCTAGGTTTATGTGAACTAGGTTTGCATGATTACTTGTTTATATCGTTTTTCCGCTGCCATGATTTTTATCAAATGTAATCAAAACCTAACACGATTAAAGACTGGCGTTTGTGACTAGCAAAGTACTCACGTAAATGGTTTTTGAGGTTTTATTTGGTTACTTTTGTATAGAAATGTCGAACAACTAAGTAAACATGTACTGTAGTGCTATCTTTTTTGTGGATCCATTTAACTTGGTCATCTAGTATAGTTAGATGGTTTTTGAGGTTATATTTGGTTATCTTTTGTGGATCCATTTACCAGCACAAACTGTGTATGTATGTTTGCTCGTTAAGGTTTATTTGTGTTCGTTTAAGTTCGTTTATGTTCATTTAAGTTCGTTTGTGTTTATGTTCGTTTAAGTCCGTTTCTGTTCATTTAAGTTCGTTTGTGTCTGTGTTCGTGATCGTTTGCGTTCGTTTATGTTCGTTTATCAACTAAACGAACGAACATAAACGAACACGAACACACTAACTTTCTTAACAAACGAACACGAACATAAAAACTTGTTCGCTTACGTGTTCGTGTGCGTTCGTTTGTTCGGTTAAAGTTAAACAAACGAACACGAACATGCCTCGTTCGTGTGCGTTTGGTTCGTTTACAGGCCTAATTATGATTATATGTATATATGCCTTGAATGTGTTGAATTACTCACTAAGCTTTATAGCTTACGGTATTGCTATTGTGGTGTCTATGTCTATGCAGGTACTAGTGGGCTGAGACTATTGCTGAGAGATAGGTCCCGTAGACACCGATAGT
>NZ_VCHY01000133.1:725-987 GCF_005877885.1 Labilibacter sediminis | reverse complement strand
TGGGCGGCTATCTCTCCGTTAACGCTGACATGCTGCTGGGTGTAGTTGCTAACGCTACTTGGGTTCTCTCTCGCTATGACGGGGCCAAGTGGCTACGCTCGGATTCAGATTTCACCCTTTTGGATGAAGAGAACGCAGGCGCAGGTATTCCCTCTTACACCAAGCAGACTTCTGCTGGTACTTCCGTGGAGGATTCGAGCAAGTTCCTGAACGAGGGCGAAACCAAGTATGGTGTTGTTCGCAAACTCGTTTCCAAGACTAT
>NZ_VCHY01000133.1:0-715 GCF_005877885.1 Labilibacter sediminis | reverse complement strand
ACTGAAAAGACCGTCTATGCCAACATAGACGTTGCTTGCAAGTTCGTCAAAAACGCAGACGGAAGTGTAACACGTTACCTCTTGAGTGACCCTAACGATATGGTTATGGGTGAAGTAGGCTCTGGCGCTTATGGTTTTGTTCTCGCTGGTGCTCTTGTTGAGGGTGCACCCGAAGGTTCTCTTCTTATAGGAGTCGGAGACGTGCAGACTGCTGCTGGTGATGAATGGGGCACCGAGCCTATTGAGCTGGCCGACTTCCGCAACGCAATCGCATTCCAATACGTAACCGCGTAACCCATGAAGAAGATTGTCTATTTATGGATTTGCGTGGTGCTGATCATGGCCGCGTGCGCGACCAAGATGCACATCGGAGATTTCGACCTTGACACACGCACTTTGCCAGCCGATTCAATCGTGAAGAAATGAATCTTTGCTGGTAGGTTTCTCCCCTGCGGTTTTATAAGTTTCCCGCAGGGGATTTTTTTGGGCCGTAGGGAAATCCCTACTAAAAAATAGGGAAATCCCTACGAAGAAATAGGGAAATCCCTATTGACTTCGGCGAATATTTTTCATATATTTGTAGCGCCGAAAGCAAGGAAATATGCGCAGAGGTGCGTCTATCAGCGGCTTTCGGCCGAATTTCGGCAAGGGGAGGAAATTCGATTTCCTCCCTTTTCTTTTTGAAAAAAATTGCCAATTTTCGTTTATGCTTTAA
>NZ_VCHY01000132.1 GCF_005877885.1 Labilibacter sediminis | reverse complement strand
AGCTTGTGGACATGGCAAAATCCATCGAACCGGTCATCACTCAACCATCATGACCAGGATCGTAGCCCCTCTTGAACTCTTACACATCGATCTGTGTGGTCCTTCTTCTGTGGAAAGCATGTCGGGCAAAAAGTATATTTTGGTGATCGTGGATGAATTTTCAAGATTTACATGGGTTTACTTTCTAAGGCAAAAGTCCGAAACGACCGCAACCTTGATCAAGTTTATCAAGTACATCGAAAATCATCTAAAGAAGCCGGTGCGCAAGATCAGAAGTGACAATGGGACAGAGTTCAAAAACAAGGAACTTGATGGTTATCTGGAGGAAAGAGGAATAGAGCACAACTTTTCTGCGCCATACACTCCGCAACAAAATGGGGTAGTGGAACGGAAGAACAGATCGTTAGTTGAAGCCGCAAGATCAATGCTCAACTTCGCTAATCTTCCTCTCTACTTCTGGGCTGAAGCCATTGCCACAGCATGCTTCACGCAAAACAGATCTTACCTCCATAAGCGTTTCAATATAACACCATATGAGATTTTAAACAAGAAAAAGCCCAATCTGAAATTTTTACATATTTTTGGTTCTCGCTGTTTCATCATGAAAATGAATGTTACGCAGAACAAATTTTCATCAAAATCAGATGAAGGAATTTTCCTTGGTTATTCTCATAATTCAAAATGTTTTAGAGTTCTAAATAGAAGAACTAGGTGCGTAGAAGAACACCTAAATATCTCGTTTGATGATCACTATGTGAGAAATCCAACGGTGATATTTGAGCGTCCTTCTCTATTTCCTAGTCCCTCTATTGAAAGCTCACCTTGTGTTTCATTTGAAGAAGACTTTAATGATTTCTTTGATGACCCTGAAACAGCTTTGGATGCGGAGGCAAATGCTGAAGATAACCTCATGGTTCCTAGACCAATACCAGTACCAGCGCAAGTACAACCCACCCCAGCTATGACACCGCAAGTGTCATACTCTACGCATG
>NZ_VCHY01000131.1 GCF_005877885.1 Labilibacter sediminis | reverse complement strand
TACACTACCCGCGGTATCAACATAAAAAGGCTTATCTATCGTATAAAAGGCACATTGTAGAGATTTAGCAAATCTAAGTGATACGAAGCAATCGGAAGCACCGGAATCAAATAACACATGCGCGGGATGAGAGTTGACAAGAAAAGTACCCGTAACAACTTTCGGATCATCCCGAGCTTCATCCGGTGTGATGTTATAAGCTCGTCCCACGGCTCTCGGAACTCCTTCTCGTTTCATAGAAGACCCCGCCTTTGTCGGTTGACGCACCGATGCTAGACTCTCGGTAGCTTGTCTTTGCAATGTCGGACAATTCCTCTTGAGATGCCCCGTAATCCCACAAGCAAAACATGTCACATTTCTCATCGGGCACACAGACTTCACATGCCCCTCATCACCACAACCAAAGCAACGAATCGACTTTTGACTCGATTCACATCTACCCTTATGCTTCTTTCCGCAACTTCGACAATCTCGTGGAACTTCCGACTAAAACAAGAATTAAGAGTTAAACACGATTCATAGATCACACAAGAATTATTTCAAGTATAATAATTATACCTGAAGAGAAAACGATTGAGATTGAGTTTTAGGTTGAGCACGCGATGCTCCTTGGGAAAATGATTTCTTATTGGAATTAAAACGACGAGATTGAGGAGCGGGAACCGAATCACTTCGTTCCACACGTGGCTTCTTGGCAATGGGAGCCAAAGCACCACGCATATCAAGCTCATGCTCACGTCTACGAGCATACTCCACCGCTTTGTTGAAAGAGGTGATCTCACGAACGGTCACAAAATCTTTAATTTCGTATCGAAGGCCTTCAACGAAGATATCAATCTTCTCTTCTTCAGTCCGAAGATAACGCGAAGCAAATTGCGCCTTTTCATTGAATACTCTCTCGTACTCACTAACTGTCATGTCATTTTGTCTGAGTTCCAAGAACTCCTTCTCCAATCTTCGTTGCATATCTTTCGGGCAATATTGCTCCAGGAAACAAGA
>NZ_VCHY01000130.1 GCF_005877885.1 Labilibacter sediminis | reverse complement strand
ACAATACTTTCGCAATCAAAGTTAAGTTTGTTATCATCAGTGACAGGCATTGTGGTAAAAGGTAAAAGGCGTTTGTGTTGTTCTTTAGAGACAGAGCATGAATGGTAAACACGAGTAATATAAGCATGCAAACGACGAGCAGTGTTACAAAATATATTACGCTGTTTTAACAAAATAACATTCTCTCTCCTTAGCTTAATTACATCATCACTAAGGTTTTCTATCTTTGTCTCTAAACATGCGTACCTACCTCTTAAATCTTCCAGCTTTGTATTGACCACACATAGGGAATTCCTGGCCTTATTGGCACTTTCATTTGACTCACTTAACATGCGGTTCATGGCTGTACAAGTATTTGTAATATTAAGTACGTTAGCTTTATAGCTAGATTCAGGAATATTAAAAGAATTGAGTAAAGAGGTTACCTGCTCCGGAATTGTCTTTGGAGGTTGCGTAGCTGGTTCATGTCCAGCCATCAGTGCTAGTCCTCCGCTGATCTCCGCAGCCATCTCCTCTTCATCATCACTTGATTCCCAAACCATGCTGTTCCCAACCGACCCAAAATCACAAGCTTCCACACCTAAGTCTCCACAGTTTGCAAACAAAGCCAAGTTCCCTTTCGCCAACCCTGAGCCTGAACCTGACCCCTTTTTCCCACGATTCTCCGCCTGTACTTGCGCACAGTGCGCCATCCAGATTCTTTCATCTTCAGCGAACGCAAGCTCCTCTTTCTTGAGCTGCTCCATTGACTTTCCATGCGTTGGCTTCCTCATCTCCTCATCATCCGAGCCAGTTGACCAAACCTGCTCTTCACCTTCACTATCACCGTAAGCGATCAAGGCACTTCCCTTGTTTTCCTTCTTTTCACTCTCCCTTGCTTCATGCGCAAGTTTGAGCTTAGCGGTGTAGTAGGCGATATCGTCATCAGCTTTCGACTTTTCATTCTTCTCTTTTTCTTTCTTCACTAGACAATCTTTGGCATAGTGATTTTTCTCACCG